>NZ_CP051486.1:2756754-4135131 GCF_016804005.1 Streptomyces pratensis
CTACACGACGGCGTACGAGGGCTTCAGCTGGCCCCGGCCCGACCACTTCAACTGGGCGCTCGACTGGTTCGACGTGATCGCCGAGGGCAACGACCGCACCGCTCTGCACATCGTGGAGGAGGACGGCGGGCGCACCGAGGTGTCCTTCGCCCGGATGGCGGCCCGCTCCGACCGGGCGGCGAACTGGCTGCGGGCACAGGGCGTGGCAGAGGGTGACCGGATCCTCGTCATGCTCGGCAACCAGACCGAGCTGTGGGAGACGGCGCTGGCGGCGATGAAGCTGCGAGCCGTCGTCATCCCCGCCACCCCTCTGCTGGGGCCGGCCGACCTGCGGGACCGGGTCGCGCGCGGCAAGGTCCGCCACGTACTCGTGCGGTCCGCGGACACGGCGAAGTTCGACGAGGTGCCCGGTGACTACACCCGGATCGCCGTGGGCGCCGACGTCGAGGGGTGGCTCTCCTACGGCGGGGCCGACGAGGCGTCCGAGACCTTCGTCCCGGGCCGGGAGACGGATTCCGGTGAACCCCTGATGCTCTACTTCACCTCCGGCACCACGGCGAGTCCCAAGCTGGTCGAGCACACCCATGTCTCCTATCCCGTCGGCCACTTGTCGACGATGTACTGGATCGGCCTCAAGCCCGGCGACGTCCATCTGAACATCTCCTCACCCGGCTGGGCGAAGCACGCCTGGTCGAACCTCTTCGCACCCTGGAGTGCCGAGGCCACCGTCTTCATCTTCAACTACACCCGGTTCGACGCCGCCCGGCTGATGGCGGAGATGGACCGCTCGGCGGTCACCAGCTTCTGCGCCCCGCCGACGGTCTGGCGCATGCTCATCCAGGCCGACCTGGCGCAGCTGAAGACACCGCCGCGCGAGGTCGTCGCGGCCGGCGAGCCGCTCAACCCCGAGGTCATCGAGAGCGTCCGGCGCGCCTGGGGCGTGACCATCCGCGACGGCTTCGGGCAGACGGAAACCGCCGTGCAGGTGGCCAACACGCCGGGGCAGCTGCTCAAAGCGGGCTCGATGGGGCGACCGAGCCCCGGATTCAAGGTCGAGCTGCTGGACCCGGTCTCCGGCGAACCCGGTGCGGCGGAGGGCGAGATCTGCCTCGACCTGTCCACGGCCCCCGTCGGCCTCATGACGGGCTACCACGGAGACCCCGGGCGCACGGCCGAGGCCATGGCGGGCGGCTACTACCGCACGGGTGACATCGGCGCACGGGACGAGGACGGCTACATCACCTATGTCGGCCGGGCCGACGACGTGTTCAAGGCCTCCGACTACAAGATCTCGCCTTTTGAGCTGGAGAGCGCCCTCCTGGAGCACGAGGCGGTCGCCGAGGCCGCGGTCGTGCCCGCCCCCGACCCGGTACGGCTCTCCGTCCCTAAGGCGTACGTCGTGCTCGCGGAGGGCTGGGAACCCGGGCCCGACACCGCGAAGGTGTTGTTCGAGCACTCCAGGGCCGTCCTCGCCCCGTACAAGCGCATCCGGAGGCTGGAGTTCGCCGAGCTGCCGAAGACCGTCTCGGGCAAGATCCGCAGGATCGAGCTGCGCGAACGCACGGCGCGGGGGACCGGTACCGAGTTCGACGAGGGGGACCTGCGATGAGCGGCCTTTCCTACGCGCACGGCACCGGCGACACCGCTCTGCTCGGCGACACCATCGGACGCAACCTGGACCGGGCGGTCGAGGCCTTCGGGGTGCGGGAGGCCCTGGTCGACGTGGTGTCCGGACGCCGCTGGACGTACGCGGAATTCGGCGCCGACGTCGATGAGCTGGCCCGCGGACTGATGGCGTCCGGTGTGGCGAAGGGCGACCGGGTCGGCATCTGGGCCGTCAACTGCCCGGAATGGGTCCTCGTCCAGTACGCCACTGCCCGTATCGGCGCGGTCATGGTCAACATCAATCCCGCCTACCGCGCGCACGAGCTGGAGTACGTGCTGGGGCAGGCCGGAATCTCCGTGCTCGTCGCCTCGCTCGCCCACCGGACCAGCGACTACCGCGCGCTCGTCGCCCAGGTCCGGGACGACTGCCCCGCACTGCGGTCCGTCCACTACATCGGCGATCCGACCTGGGACGAGCTCACGGCCGCCTCGGATTCCGTCACGGCGGAGGAACTGGCGGCGCGTGAAGCCGAGTTGTCGTGCGACGACCCGATCAACATCCAGTACACGTCCGGAACCACCGGATTCCCCAAGGGAGCCACGCTCTCCCACCACAACATCCTCAACAACGGCTACTTCGTCGGGGAGATGGTCGCGTACACGGAACGGGACCGGGTCTGCCTGCCCGTGCCCTTCTACCACTGCTTCGGCATGGTCATGGGGAACCTCGGCATCACCTCGCACGGCGCCTGCATCGTGATCCCCGCGCCGGCCTTCGAACCGGCCGCCGTGCTGGCCGCCGTCCAGCAGGAGAGCTGCACCTCGCTCTACGGCGTCCCCACGATGTTCATCGCGGAGCTCGATCTTCCCGGTTTCGCCTCGTACGACCTCTCCTCGCTGCGCACGGGGATCATGGCCGGGTCGCCCTGCCCGGTCGAGGTGATGAAGAGGGTCGTCGCGGAGATGCACATGGACGAGGTGTCCATCTGCTACGGCATGACGGAGACCTCGCCCGTCTCCACCCAGACCCGACGGGACGACGACCTGGAGCGCCGCACGAGCACGGTCGGCAGGGTGATGCCGCACATCGAGGTGAAGGTCGTCGACCCCGTGACGGGTGTGACCCTGCCGCGCGGCGAGGCCGGCGAACTGTGCACCCGTGGCTACAGCGTGATGCTCGGTTACTGGGACCAGCCGGAGCGGACCGCCGAGGTCATCGATCCCGGCCGCTGGATGCACACGGGGGACCTCGCGGTGATGAGGGAGGACGGGTACGTCCAGATCGTCGGCAGGATCAAGGACATGATCATCCGTGGCGGTGAGAACGTGTATCCGCGTGAGATCGAGGAGTTCCTCCACGGTCACCCGAAGATCGCGGACGTGCAGGTGGTGGGTGTGCCCGACGAGAGGTACGGCGAGGAGATCCTGGCCTGTGTCATCCCCCGCGACCCTGCTGACCCGCCGACGCTCGACGAGGTGACGGCTTACTGCGGTGAGCAGCTGGCGCACTACAAGATTCCGCGCGTGCTGCGGATCCTGGAGGCGTTCCCGATGACGGTCAGCGGTAAGGTGCGGAAGGTCGAACTGCGGGAGGGGTACGGCGCGTAGCCCGTGCCGGGGGCGGCGGGATCAGGCGGCCTCGATGACGCCGGAGCCTATGCCCTGGGTCGCCGCCGCCCACTCGATGAGCAGCACCTCGTACTCCGCGGCCTCCACCGGCGTCCAGTCCTGGCCTGCCCGCGAGTCCACGAGTGCGCGTATCGCCTCGTTGGCCTCGACAGCCGACGGGTGGGCGGGCTGGGTGAGGAAAACGGGGGCGGAGTGAGTGGGATGCCGAGGAGTTAAGACCATGCCTTCACTCTACGTCCTCATGCTGACAACAGCCCGAACATATGCGCCTGGCAGGGCACAGGTGACCGAAATCATGCGCCGGTCCGGACGGTCACGGACCGGCGCTGACCAACTCGTCCGCGGGGCCGTTCACCGGCTGAGGCGTTCCCGTGAGGTCCAGGACGAACAGCGGGACGGCGAGCCCGTCCGCGCGTGAGCGGGCCTGGTCCGTGTAGCCGGCCAGGGAGAACAGCGCGCCGGCCACCGAGGTGTTGAGGGCGTTCAGCCAGAGGCACTCCACGTCGCGCAGGGCGGTCGGGCGCGTGGTCGCGTCGACCTGCGCGATGAGGCCGGCGGCCCTGAGGTCGATCCGGGAGCCGGGCCGGACCTCGGGCTGGATGACATCGCGGAAGCCCAGCCACCTCAGGTAGAGCGCCGCCGTGTCCACCGCGTCGCGGGCCGTGCGTATGACCACGGGCCGGAACGACGGCCTCGGGTGCGCGGCCGTGCTCGGCAGCGGTATGTGGGACGGGGCGGGCGCATCCGTCGGTGCCGTGGTGCCGCGCGTGGCCAGCGGGCGCACGGGGATCCGCAGCACCGCGCCGCAGGGGCAGCAGAGTTCGGGGTGCGGCCACTGGTCGCGGCGCCCGCAGGAATGGCACCGGACGCTCACCCAGTCGTCGTTCCAGGTGCGGTGCGTTATGAGGACGGCCGGTGCGCCGCGCATCAGGGGAGGGGCGGTCGGGGAGCCGCACGGGCAGGGGTACACCGGCGTGATGTATGCGTGATCCCTGTGGCAGGAGGGGCAGCGCACCGGTACGGACTCCACGTGCTGCCCCTTTTCTCCGCCCCTGCGGCGGCGACTGCTTGCCGTACCTCCATCGTCCACCAGGAGTGACGCTCCGGGGAGGGGAACGCGCACTTCGGCCCGACGGTCTCCGCGGCTTGCACCCGCCTCCCTTGACGACCGTCCCGGGTCGCCCTAAGTTGATTCCGTATAGCAGAACAAACTTTCCGTAATGCGGAATTGGTGCTCTCAGGTGGCGCGACAGAGCCCGACTCCACCAGGTCCGAGCAGGAGCACTCATGCCTCGTATGACCGCTGCCCGAGCGGCAGTTGAGATCCTCAAGCGCGAAGGCGTCAGCAACGCGTTCGGTGTGCCGGGTGCGGCGATCAACCCCTTCTACGCGGCCCTCAAGGCCTCCGGCGGGGTGCAGCACACGCTGGCGCGCCACGTCGAGGGCGCTTCCCACATGGCCGAGGGCTACACCCGTGCCGCGGCCGGGAACATCGGCGTCTGCATCGGTACGTCGGGGCCCGCCGGCACCGACATGATCACCGGCCTCTACTCGGCCATCGCCGACTCGATCCCGATCCTCTGCATCACCGGCCAGGCGCCGACCGCCGTCCTGCACAAGGAGGACTTCCAGGCGGTGGACATCGCGTCTATCGCCGCGCCGGTGACCAAGGCCGCGACCACCGTCCTGGAGGCCGCGCAGGTCCCGGGCGTCTTCCAGCAGGCCTTCCACCTGATGCGCACGGGTCGGCCCGGCCCGGTCCTCATCGACCTGCCGATCGATGTGCAGCTCACCGAGATCGAGTTCGACCCCGAGCTGTACGAGCCGCTGCCCGTCCACAAGCCCGCCGCGAGCCGCAAGCAGATCGAGCGGGCCGTCGAGATGCTCAACGCCTCCGAGCGCCCGCTGCTCGTCGCGGGCGGCGGCATCATCAACGCCGACGCCTCGGCCCTGCTGGTCGAGTTCGCCGAGCTGACCGGCGTCCCGGTCGTCCCCACCCTGATGGGCTGGGGCATCCTCCCCGACGACCACGAGCTGAACGCCGGCATGGTCGGCCTCCAGACCTCGCACCGCTACGGCAACGCGAACTTCCTGGAGTCCGACTTCGTCCTCGGCATCGGCAACCGCTGGGCCAACCGCCACACGGGCAAGCTGGACGTCTACACGAAGGACCGCACCTTCGTCCACGTCGACATCGAGCCCACCCAGCTGGGCAAGATCTTCGCCCCGGACCTCGGCATCGCCTCCGACGCGAAGGCGGCCCTGGAGCTCTTCGTCGAGGTGGCGCGCGAGCTGAAGGCCGCCGGGAAGCTGAAGGACCGCTCTCGGTGGGCGGCGTCCACGCAGGAACGCCGGGCCACGCTCCAGCGCCGTACGCACTTCGACAACGTGCCGCTGAAGCCGCAGCGGGTGTACGAGGAGATGAACCGGGCGTTCGGCCCGGAGACCCGGTACGTCACCACCATCGGCCTCTCCCAGATCGCAGGCGCGCAGATGCTGCACGTCTACCGGCCGCGCCACTGGATCAACTGCGGCCAGGCCGGGCCGCTGGGCTGGACGATCCCTGCCGCACTGGGCGTCGCCACGGCCGACCCGGACGGCTCCGTGGTGGCCCTCTCCGGCGACTACGACTTCCAGTTCATGCTGGAGGAGCTCGCCGTCGGCGCGCAGCACCGCATCCCGTACGTCCACGTCCTGGTGAACAACTCCTATCTGGGGCTCATCCGGCAGGCTCAGCGGAACTTCGACATCGACTTCCAGGTCAACCTGGAGTTCGAGAACCTCAACTCCCCGGAGCTGGGCGTCTACGGCGTGGACCACGTCAAGGTCGTCGAGGGCCTGGGCTGCAAGGCGATCCGGGTCACGGAGCCGGACCAGCTGCTGCCGGCGTTCGAGGAGGCGAAGAAGCTCGCTGCCGAGCACCGGGTCCCCGTCGTCGTCGAGGCGATCCTGGAGCGGGTCACCAACATCTCGATGAGCGGTACCGACATCGCGTCGGTCAACGAGTTCGAGGACGTGGCGTCCGAGCCGGGCCACGCGCCGACCTCGATCCGCCCGCTGACGGTGTCCTGACCCCGCAGCCCACCGCCGGACCCCTGGGGCCCGGCCCGCCCGTCCCCACCAGGGGGCCGACCGCGGGCCGGGCTCCGGTGCTCCCCGGCGACCCTCAGGCCGTCGTGGGCGACGAACCGGCCCCGCCCGGTGCGGCCCCCGCGTCTCCGTGCGCCTCACGGGGCGTCCCACGTCGCACCGCACGGATTCCGCACCACCCGGTGCGGCCGGATCGCGTCCTACCCGAACCCGGGGCCCGCCCGGATCCTTGGCCCATGGGGGACACCGATGACACCGCGTCCTGCCCGGACCGACCCGGCGGCGACTCCGACCACCTGACGGCAGCCTTCCACGCGCTCCTCGAAGGCGCCACCGCCCCGCGACCGCCGCTGCCACCTGAGTGCCCGTTCTGTGAACTCGGGCAGGAACGCTACGCCACCGGTTACGCCGGGCACTGGATCCTCCTCGAACCCCGCATCCTCGTCCCCGCCCACACCGTCCCGCCACGACGGCGCTGGATCATCACCTCGACCGGGACGGCCATGAACCTGTGGGACGCCGAGCCGCTCCCCGGCGCCACGTGCCGCATCCCGCACCGCATGGCCTGCCCCCGCCTGGAGCCGGAGGACCACTGGCCGTGGGTGACGGCTCTGCGGCAGTACAACAGGCAGAGGTCGCAACGCCTGTTCGGCCTTCCCGACGACGGGCTGCCGGACACGGGGTGACCCCGGCGGCGGGGCAGGCGGGGCCGCCCGGGGAGAATGGGCCGTATGAAGGCAGGGCGAGAGCCGAGGCGTTGGACCAGATCCACGACCTGGGAGACGGTCCCGGACGGGGACCGGCGTGTCTGTGCGGCCTGCGGGACGGCCGTCCGCTCGTACCGGTACCGCTTCCATCCCCCGGAGAGCCCCTCGTTCGAACGGTGTGTCGGACTGGCGTGGTGCTCCGGCTGCCGGGTCTACTCCGGGGCGATGGTGTACGTACCCCGGGACCAGGTGCTCGTCGACGCTCTGGCATCGCTGCCGTGGGACCGGCGTGAGCGCATCGGACGGAGCGAGACGAAGCTCGTCGGGTATCTCGACGAGTGGATGCGGAACGAGGGCGCATCGCACACGTCCTGAAGGCACGTCATGGCACAGGGGTGCGGTGTACGCCTGACCGGCGTACACCGCACCCCTGCATCCTGTTCCACGGCGACCGCGACGGCGGGCGTGGGCGGCGGTCGGCCCGGTTCCTTCAGGTCTGGAACCGGGCCGGCCGGCCCTTCGCCACCGCACTGGCGTCGTCCGCCGCCGCGGTCCCGTCCTGCCGGCGCCGCGCTGCACCCCTCATCCGGGTGCGCGGCACGGGCAGGGCCCTGGGAGGGGAGGCTCAGTCCTCGCGCAGGGCGCGGACGGCCTCCTCCACGCGCTTGCCGTACTCGGCGTCGGCGGCGTGGAAGTGGGCGAGGTTCTTCTCGATCACGTCGTCGCGGGTGACCTGCGAGAGTCCGCCGGCGATGTTGGCGACGAGACGGTCCTTCTCCTCCGTCGACATCAGCCGGTAGAGCTCGCCCGCCTGGAAGAAGTCGTCGTCCTTCGTGTGGGCGGGCGCCTCGTGCGTGCCCGTCCAGCCGTGCACCGCGAGCGGGGAGGCGAGGGCCGCGCCGGTCTGCGCGGGCCCGGCGTACGAGTTGGGCTCGTAGTTCTTGTCCTGACGCGAGCCGTAGCGGGTCGCGTGCAGTCCGTCGCGCCCGTAGTTGTCGACGGTCGCCGTCCTCGGCGCGTTGACCGGGAGCTGGGTGTGGTTGATGCCCAGCCGGTAGCGCTGCGCGTCGGCGTACGCGAACAGGCGGCCCTGCAGCATCTTGTCCGGGGACGGGCCGATGCCGGGCACGAAGTTGTTCGGCGAGAACGCCGCCTGCTCGACCTCGGCGAAGACGTTGTCCGGGTTGCGGTCCAGCACCAGTCGGCCGACGCGCCGCAGCGGGTAGTCGGCGTGCGGCCACACCTTCGTCACGTCGAACGGGTTGAAGCGGTAGTCGGCCGCCTCCGCGGCCGGCATGACCTGCACGTGCAGCGTCCAGGACGGGTTGACGCCGCGCTCGATGGCCTGGAGCAGGTCCGTCTGGTGCGAGTTGGCGTCCTTGCCGACCTGTTCTGCGGCCTGCTCTGCGGAGAGGGAACGCACACCCTGGTTCGTCCTGAAGTGGTACTTGACGAAGAAGGCCTCGCCCTCCGCGTTCGTCCACTGGTAGGTGTGCGAGCCGAAGCCGTTCATGTGACGGTACGAGGCGGGGATCCCGCGGTCGCCCATCAGCCAGGTGATCTGGTGCGTGGACTCGGGGGAGTTGGCCCAGAAGTCCCAGACGTTGTCCGGCTCCTGACGGCCCGTGAAGGGGTCACGCTTCTGGGAGTGGATGAAGTCGGGGAACTTGATCGGGTCCTTGATGAAGAACACCGGGGTGTTGTTGCCGACGAGGTCGTAGTTGCCCTCGTCCGTGTAGAACTTGAGGGCGAAGCCGCGGGGGTCGCGGACGGCGTCCGCGCCGCCCAGCGAGTCTGCGACCGTCGAGAACCGGATGAACGTCTCGGTGCGGCGGCCCACTTCGGAGAGGAAGTCGGCGCGGGTGAAGCCGGTGACGTCGTCGGTCACCTCGAAGTAGCCGTACGCGCCGGAGCCACGGGCGTGGACGACGCGCTCCGGGATGCGCTCACGGTTGAAGCGGGCGAGCTTCTCCAGCAGGTGCTGGTCCTGGATCAGGACCGGCCCGCCGGCGCCGGCTGTGGCGGAGTTCTGGTTGTCGGCGACGGGGGCGCCTGACTCGGTCGTGAGCACACGCTGGGACATGGAGGCCTTCCGTACGGGGCTGCTGACGGCCTCAGGAGCGTAGGTTCGCCGGGATCGTCACGTCAACAGTTTGTTGAAATTGGAGGGTAGGGTTCCGGGTCGCGGCAGCGCCTGGGCGCGACAGGACAGGTGTCAGCGCCGCCGCGACCCGGAGTTCAGGGGGCCCGGTGAGGGCCGGGGGTGTCAGACCTGCGAGCCGGAGAGGCGCTCGACCGAGCGCAGCAGCGCCGAGTGGTCGAGGCCGCCGTCGCCCTGTGCGCGCAGGGAGGCCACGAGCTGGGCCACGACCCCGCCGACGGGCAGCGCGGCGCCGACGTTGCGCGCGGCGTCGGTGACGATGCCCATGTCCTTGTGGTGCAGGTCGATCCGGAAGCCCGGGGCGAAGTCCCGCTTGAGGAAGTTGTCCTTCTTGCGGGTCAGGACCGTCGAGCCCGCGAGCCCGCCGTTCAGTACGTCGAGCGCTGCGGCAAGGTCCACCCCGGACTTCTCCAGGAAGACGACGGCCTCGGCGCAGGCCTGGATGTTGACCGCGACGATCAGCTGGTTGGCCGCCTTCACCGTCTGTCCCGAGCCGTGGGGCCCGCAGAGCACGATGGTCCTGCCGAGCGTGTCGAGGAGCGGCTTCGCGGCGTCGAAGTCGGGCTGCTCGCCGCCGACCATGATGGACAGGACGGCCTCGATCGCGCCGGCCTCACCGCCGGAGACGGGGGCATCCAGCACGCGGATGCCCTTGTCCCTCGCGCTCGATGCCAGGTCCACGGAGGTCTGCGGCGTGATCGAGGACATGTCGATCAGCAGGGCACCCCGCCTGGCGTTCTCCAGGATGCCGTCGGGGCCGTACGCGATGGCCTCGACCTGCGGGGACGCCGGGACCATGGTGATGACGACGTCGGCGTCGCGCACCGCGTCGGCGATCGAGGCGGCACCCTTGCCGCCCGCCGCGACGAGCCGGTCGATCTTGTCCTGCTCCAGGGTGTAGCCGGTCACCTGGTACCCGGCCTTCACCAGGTTCTCGGACATGGGGGAGCCCATGATGCCGAGTCCGATCCAGGCGACCTTGGGGAGGTTGCTGCTCATGGGGGTGCCTTCCGGTAAGCGTGTGTGCGGGAGGGGGCGGGCCTCAGCGGGCCGGCCGGTGCTCGGCGGGGAGCCAGCCGAACGACTCGGCGCTCGGGCGGTCGCCCGGCTTGTACTCCAGGCCGACCCAGCCGTCGTACCCGGCCTGGGTCAGCTCGTCGAGGAGCCGCTCCAGCGGGAGCGAGCCGGTGCCGGGCGCGCCGCGCCCCGGGTTGTCGGCGATCTGGACGTGGCCGGTCTTCGCGGCGTACGCCTTGATCACCTGGCTGAGGTCCTCGCCGTTCATCGACAGGTGGTAGAGGTCCAGCAGGAACGTCGCGTTGCCCAGACCGGTCGCCTCGTTGACGCGGTCGACGACCTCGATGCCCGCCGGTGCGCTGACCAGGGGGTACAGCGGCGACTCCGTGTCGTTGAGCGTCTCGATCAGGAGGGTGGCCCCGATCCGGTGCGCCGCGCGGGCGGCCAGGACCAGGTTCTCCAGGGCGAGTTCGTCCTGGACGGCCGGGTCCACGCCCTCTACGCGGTTGCCGTACAGCGCGTTGAGCGCCTTGCAGCCGACCGAGGCCGCGAAGTCCGCCGCCACGTCGATGTTGGCGCGGAAGCGGTCCGACTCCTCGCCGGGCAGCGAGAGCGCCCCCCGGTCGGGGCCGGGGAGCCGGCCCGCGTAGAAGTTCAGCCCCACAAGCTGCGTGCCCGCGTCGTCGAGCGCCTTCTTCAGGGCGTCGAGCTCGGCCTGCGCGGGGGTGGGGGTCTCGATCCAGGGCCACCAGAGCTCGACCGCGGTGAAGCCCGCGGCGGCAGCCGCCGCCGGGCGCTCGAGGAGCGGGAGTTCGGTGAAGAGGATCGAGAGGTTCACATCGAAGCGCTGGTCCGAGTGACCCATCATGCGCTCCTTCCGTATCGCGGAAGTTAGTTTCTGCTTAACGGAAGATTGCCTGGCGCGTGGTGAGGCTGTCAAGAGGCAACCCGAATTCCGGACACGCGGAAGCGGGGCGGAGGCACGTGCGCCCTCCACCCCGCCGCCGGTCACATCTGCCTGGTCAGACCGCCGGCACCGTGTCCTGGAACGTGGTGCCCGACGCCCGGTAGCCGCTCACCAGAGCCGACACCTTGGCCGGGGAGAGGACCTGGTCCTTCACGTGCAGGACGTAGTCCACCTGCTGGTCGTACGAGCGGGGCGTGGTGCTGCTCTGGCCGGCCAGATCGATCAGCCACTGGTTGAAGTTGATCGACATCGGCCGCTCCGGGAGGTAGGCCGCGCCGTGCGTACCGAAGTGCTGACCGTCGACGTAGTACGTGATGGCGCTGTCGTCGACGGTCACCACCAGGTCGTGCCATCCGGCATAGCTCTGCCGCACCTCGCTGTGCTGGTTGACGGCCTCCCACGGGTCGGGCCGGTAGGTCTCCCACGAGGTGGTGTAGAGGATGTTGGCCGGCTCGCCCCAGCCGCCGTTGGGCAGGTACTCGAAGTCGTACTCCGCGTAGTCGTCCGCCATCGGCGCCTTCAGGTCGTTGATCGTGAAGAAGGTCTGGACGAGGTGGTCGCCGTCCGGACCCGACCTCGGGGCGTCGCTGAACTTGACCCGGGCCGCATAGGTGCCGTTGCGGAACTTCATGGACCTGGTGAGGATCTCCGTCTGCTCCGTCGAAGCACCCGTGCCCGCCGTGGACGTCTCCAGGTTCATCACCGAATTGCCGCTCTGACTGCTGAAGGTGACGTTCTCCGGAGCCCAGACGGCACCCGGCACCCCGGGGCCGCCGGAGTTCGAGCGCACGCTCCAGCCGTTCGCCGCGATCCGGGGATCCGTGTGACCGGTGTAGCTGAAGTCGTCGAACAGCCTCGGCCCGTCGGCCGGCGGATCGGTGGGGGGATCCGTCGGGTCGGTGGGGCCGTTGCCCCCGGGAGCCTCGCCCCAGGCCGTCACCGACCCCACCTGCGCGGTGATCCTGGTCCAGTCGCCGTACGTGTTCCGGTCGGCGCCGAACGAGTAGTCGTCGCTCTGCCCGAGCGGCTGCCAGTCCGCGCGGTGGAAGCGCAGCTGCATGTCACCGGTGTCCGCCCCGGGGGCCAGGGCGCCCGCGCCGGCGGTGAAGCCGATCTCCAGGTAGCGGTCGGCGGTCGCGGTCGGGTTCGGCAGGGTCCTGAAGGTGCCGGTGATGTTCGCGCAGCCCTTCACCGCCCAGGAACAGGCGAACCTGTAGGCCGCCGACGCCGAATCACCCTTGAAGTAGTAGCGCACCTTGACGTCGGGGAGCGGCACGCTCGCGCTCCCGGTGTTGCGGACCTTCAGCCACGGCTCGCTCTGGTCTGCCGTCGCCCCGGACGCGCTCGTGCGGTACTGGACGACGAGCCCGCCGGCCGCCGCAGCACCGGCGGTCGAGGGCAGGGCGGCGAGGGCCGTACAGCCCAGCGCCAGGGTGGTGGCGGCGGCGGCCGCCGCGCGGATACGGCTCCTGCGGAATGTCCTCATGGCAGTGTTCCTCTCCGGAACGGTGGGGGATGAGTTACCGAGGGGGTCGCGCTGTACCTGCGGACGCGGTCTCCAGGGACCGCGTGGTGAGAGGCCGGTATCGGACGCCGAGGGCGTCGAGCCGCGCGGTGTGTTCGCGCAGCCGCCCGACGAATCCGGCCCAGTCGCCGCGCCCCCCGGACCAGGCACGGTCGGCGAGGGCGCACAGCCGTGGGTAGGTGAGGTACTCGATCCGGTCCGGCGTCGTCACGTACTCGGTCCACAGCTGCGCCTGGGTGCCCAGGACACGGGAGGCCTCCTCCGGCTCCCATTCCCCCAGCACCGGCTCGTTCGCGTGGACCGCGTGCAGGGGGACGGGGTCGCCCTGCTGTGACAACGGCTCGTCCGGATCCGTGGACTGCGGGTAGTCCAGGTACGTGGAGCGGTGGTGCGCGGTCACAACCTCGTGTCCGCGCCGGGCCGCCTTGAGGGCGTGCGCCGGATCACGCCAGGTAAGTACCGCGAATTCGGGGGGCAGTTCGCCTCCGGTCTCGGCCCAGCCGATGGGCCGGCGCCCGTGCTCCACGAGGAACGAGCCGATACGGCCCATGAACCAGCCGTGCAGCTCGCCGGGGCCGGAGAGCCCCTCGGCCGCCGCACGCTCGCGGGCCGCCCCGCTGTTCTCCCATTCGACGGTGGGGCATTCGTCGCCGCCGATGTGGACGTACGGGGAGGGGAAGACGTCCATGACCTCCTCCAGTACGGTCCGGCAGAAGTCGAAGACCTCCTCGTGGACGCCGAGCACGGTGTCGCACACGCCCCACCTGGTCCACACGTCCAGATGCCGTGCCGGGTGGTTCCCGAGTCCGGGGTAGGCGGCGAGGGCCGCGCGCACATGACCGGGCATCTCGATCTCCGGCACGACGGTCACCCCCCGCTCCCGCGCATGACGGACCAGGCCGCGCAGCTCGGCCTTGGTGTACGCCCCCGAGTGCGGCACCCCGTCGGACAGGGACTGGGCCCGGTGCCCGCCCACCGAGGTCAGCCGGGGAAAGGCGTCGACCGGCATCCGCCAGCCCTGGTCGTCCGTGAGGTGCAGATGCAGGACGTTGAGCTTGTGGAGCGCCATCAGGTCCACGTACCTGCGGAGGTAGGAGACGGGCTGGAAGTGCCGTGCGACGTCGAGCATCGCGCCGCGCCAGGGGTACCGCGGTACGTCGCTGATCTCGACGCACGGCAACTCCCAGGACGTGCCGCGCGCGCCGCCCGACAGCGCTTCGGGGGGCAGCAGCTGCCGGATCGTCTGGACACCCCGGAGTAGACCGTCTGGCCGGGCGGCCCGCAGCAGCAGTGCCTCCGGTCCGACGGTCAGGCCGTACCCCTCGTCGCCGAGCCCGCCGAGGTGCGGGTCGAGCGCCAGGACGACGCGCCCATCGGCCGAGGGCGGGAGAGGCAGCCCGGTGGTCGGTCCGAGGAGCGTACGCAGCAGGCCGGCCGCCGGTTCCGCGCCCGGCAGAGCGCGTACGGCGGTGTCCTGGCCGAGGACGAACCGGCCGGGCCGCGGAGAGACCTTGCGGGGGCGGGGGACGAGGGAGAGCTCGGGGCGTGACGCGGGCACGGGGGCCTCCGGTTTCGGGATGTCGGGCGGTGCGCGTGGGCGGGTTCACGGGGGGCGCCCGGCAGGCTCAGCCCTTGACGGCGCCGGCCGCGAAGCCGGAGGTCACATGGCGCTGGAGCAGCAGGAAGATCACCAGGGCGGGCAGGGCGAAGAGCGTCGAGGCGGCCATGGTCGCGCCCCAGTCGGTGCCGAACGTGTTCTGGAACGAGGAGAGCCAGACCGGCAGGGTGCGGTTGTCCTGCTGCTTGATGATCAGGAAGTTGGCGTAGGCGAACTCGTTCCAGGCGGTGATGAACCCGAACAGCGAGGTCGCCATCAGGCCCGGGGCGAGCAGCGGCAGTGCCACCCGGGTGAACGCCCCGGTGCGGGTGCAGCCGTCGACCTGGGCGGCCTCTTCCAGTTCGGGCGGGATGGTCGCGAGGAACCCCCGCAGGACCACGATCGTGAACGGAAGCGTGATCATGAAGTACACGAGGGTCAGCGTCGGCAGGCGGTCCAGCATGTCCGTGTCACGCGAGATGATGTAGATCGGGATGATCAGGGACTCCCAGGGCGCCATCTGGGCGACGAACACCAGCAGCATGAACTGCCGTCTGCCCTTCCACCGCAGTCGTGCCACGGCGAACGAGGCTCCGAGCGCCACGAAGAGGGAGAGCAGCACGGCCCCCAGGGTGACCAGGACGCTGTTGCGCCAGAACAGTTCGAAGCCGTCCGCCTGTACCGCCCGGCGGAAGTGGTCCAGCGTCCAGGTGCAGGGGACGATCCGGGGCTCGGCGGACCTGATGTCCCGGGACGGCTTGAAGGCGGTGGAGACCATCCAGTACACCGGGAACAGGCAGACCACGACGGTCACGACGGCGGCGGCGTTCAGCGGGACCCGCCGGACGCGGGGGCGGAGCGGGGTCATCGGGGGTCGTCCTCCTGACGGAACATCTGGCGGAAGTAGAGGACCAGCACCCCGGACATCAGGACCACGGTGATCATCGACGCTGCGGAGCCCAGGTCGTAGCGCTGGCTGGAGAGCGCCGTCTGGACCGCGTACACCGGCAGGATGGTGGTGGCGTCGTCCGGGCCGCCCCGGGTCATCACCCAGATCTGGACGAACGCCTTGAAGGTCCAGATCACCTCCAGCGAGAGGACCAGCATGAAGATCGGCCTCAGCATGGGGAAGGTGAGCGAGCGGAAGATGCGGGAGCCGGAGGCGCCGTCCAGGCGGGCCGACTCGTACAGCTCGGCGGGGACCGTGGTCAGCGCGGAGTAGAGGGTGACCGCCGCGAAAGGCACGGACTGCCACACGATCAGCAGGACGAGGATCGTGAAGGACGCCGTCCCGTTCGCGAACCACGGGTAGCGGTCGAACGACCCGAAACCCAGAGCCGTCAGCGACTGGTTGACGATCCCGAACTCGGAGTGGAACAGCCACTGGAAGACCGTGGTCGCCGCGACCACCGGCATGGCCCAGGCGAGAACCAGCGAGCACAGCACGACCGTACGGCCGGCCCGGCGCAGCCGCTCCGTCATCAGCGCGACCAGCGTCGAGATGACCATGATCAGCACGACGTTGACGGCCATGAAGACGAAGGTGCGGCCGGTCACCTCCCAGAAACGCGGGTCGGACAGCAGCGTCCTGTAGTTGCGCAGTCCCACGAACTCCGCGTCCCCGCTGATCAGCTGGCGGAGCCGGAAGTCCTGCAGGGAGATCACCACGGCCCGCACCAGCGGGTAGACGAGCAGGTAGAGCATCCCGCCGACGGCGGGCGCGATCAGGGCGTAAGGCCAGAGGTGGTGCGGGGACCGTCCGGGCCGCCGTACCGGTGGCTCCTCCGGTGGACGGTGGACGCGCGGCGCGGGCCGTTCACGGACTGCCGGCACGGCCGGCCTCCTCTCGGTGGTGGGACGGGACCCGCTCAGGAGCCGGAGTTCATGGCCCGGGTGATGTCCGCGGAGGCCTCAGCCGCCTCCTCGGCGGCGTCACCGCCGGTGAGGACGGCCGTCATGTAGTCCTTGACGGGGTTCTCGGCCTCCACCGCCGCCCAGCCGGGGGTGTTCGGCGTCGCATGCCCGTTCGCCGCTCCCACGGCCATCGCCGAGGCACCCGGGTCACCCGCCACGGCCGAGGCGAGGGTGGTCCGGTTGGGCACGTAGCTCATGGCCACCGCGAGCTTCTTCTGCCAGGCGTCGCCCGTCAGCTCCTTGATGAAGGTCACCGCCGCGTCCGGATGACCCGACGCGGCGGGAACCACCAGGTCGGAGCCGCCGGTGAACACCGCACCCGGAGTGCCGGCCGTCTTCCCCGGGATGGGGAAGAAGCCCAGCTTCCCCTTCAGCCCGGGGTTGTTCTCGACGACCACGTTGGCCCCGCCCGGGGTCTGGATGATCTGGGCCACCTGCCCCTGCGCCATCACCTCGGCCTGTGGCGGATCGTCCTCGTCGGAGTCCTTGGGGCCCTTCCCGAGCGCCTGCAGCCGGGCGTAGAAGGCCATGCCCCGCTGCGCCTCGGGCGTGTCGAGCGCGCCCGTCCACCGGCCGCCCGACTCGGTGGCGAAGTCCCCACCCTCGTCCCAGATGAAGCCGCCCAGCGCGTACCAGAGCTGCCCCGGCAGGTAGATGCCCTGGGTGCCGCCCTTGTTCAGCTTCGTGGTGGCGTCGATCCACTCGTCGCGCGTGGTGATCTTCGTGGCGTCGACGCCGGCCTTCTCGAAGAGGTCCTTGCGGTAGATCACGACCCGGTTGGCCGCGTAGTACGGGATGCCGTACTGCCTGCCCTCGTACGAACCGGGTTCGGCAAGTCCCTTCAGCCAGTCGTCGCCGTTCAGCTCGGCCTTCCTGTCGCTGAGGTCCAGCAGCCCGCCGCTCTCGGCGAACTGCGCCACCTGCGTGTTGCCGGCCTCGATCACGTCGGGGGCGTCGTTGCTCGCCAGGGCGGCGGTGATCTTCTGGCCGATGCCGTCCCACTCCTGGATCTGGATCCTGACGTCGATGTCCGGGTGCGCGGCCTCGAACCCCTCGGTGAACTCCTTCTGGAACGCGGCCGAGACGCTGTCGCGCATCAGCCAGACGTCGACCGTCGTCACGCCCCCGGCCCCGTCGGCGTCGGCGGCACCGGAACTGCAGGCACTGAGAGCGGCGGTCGCCACGAACGCGGACACACCGGCAAGCAAGCGGTACTTCACGGTTCACCTCAATGGGAGCAGAGACCTGACCACCTGACCAGTGAAGCCCACTGGACAGCTCACCTCTTGGTGGTGGATGAAGGTGGCATAGACCAATGAGGTCGTCAACCCCTCCTGTATGAAAGGATTTTGGGGATTCCGACGGCAGGCACACTCTGTTCAAGTCGGCCGAGGTGGTTAGAATCCTCCTGACCAGTGGACGCCAGTACCCAACTGGTAAAGGGAGCGGGACGCGCGAAGGGGAACGCATGGAAGCCGACGTACCGGGGACGGTGCTCAAACGGGAACGGGCGCGTGACGCGGTCCTCGAGCTGATCGAGAGCCGGAGCCCCGGGGACGCGATTCCGTCCGAGCGGGCCCTCTGCGCCCTGCTCGGTGTGTCCCGGCCCACCCTGCGCGCCGCCGTGGACGAGCTGGTGGCCGCAGGGCTGCTCGTCCGGGAACACGGGCGCGGGATGTTCGTCGCGCCGGCCAAGATCACCCAGGAGCTGATCTCCGCGGACCTCGCCCTCAGCGTCCCGCAGGCGGCAGGGGCGTGGTCGAGCAGACTCCTGGAGTTCACCACCCTCCAGGCCGGAGCGCGGGTCGGCCGCAAGCTGCGGATGTCGCCCGCCGAGGAGATCGTGTACGTCGCCCGGCTCCGGCTGGTCGACGGGGCCCCCATGGCGATCGAGCACCTGCACATCAGGGCGGCGCTCGTGCCCGGGCTGTCGGCCCAGGAACTGGAGGACGGTGATCTCTACGAGCACCTGCGCCACACCCACGGGGTGCACGTGCGTGAGGCCGTCCAGGCCATCGAACCCACCGTCGTGACGCGGGCGGAGGCCCAGCTCCTGGAGGTACCCGAACTCTCACCGGCCCTCCTCTTCGAGCGCCTGACCTCGGACACCGGCGGGCTGCCCGTGGAGTACGTCCACTCGCTCTACCGGGGCGACCGCTACCGGATCGTCTCCCGGCTCGCGCTCGGTCCGGCCGCCGCCACCGCCCCCCTGATCAGGGACGGGCACCACCCGGGGATCCCGCCCGGGGACTTCGCGCACGGCGACCCGATCGCGTCGTCCACCCGGGGGGACATCCAGGCCGGGTCGTGAAGTGCGCGGCCCCTCACACCCCTCGGGGCCGGCCGCGTCCCAGGGTGCGTGCTCTAGGGTCGGGGCGAGCCGTGCGAGCCGACCGACGCGGCGGGACATGAGGGAGGCACCGTGCGCTTGAGGGTGGAATTCACCACCGAGCCCTTCGATCTCGACGAGGCACCCGCCCACGCGGTGGTTGCCCGTGAGGTCATCCAGAGCGCCGACCTGGACGCGGTGGACGTGGGCCCCTTCGGGAACACGGCCGAGGGGGGTGCCGACCAGGTCCTCACGGCGGTGGACTCCCTGCTGCGCCAAGCCCTGGCCTCGGGCGCCACCCGGGTCTCCCTCCAGGTCAACGTGATCGGGGAGGGCACCCCATGACCGAACCGGCCGACCACCCGCTGGTCACCGCGGTGAAGCCCCTCGTCGACGCCATGGGTGCCGAACTGCTCGCCCCCGAGCAGGCCACCACCGAGGACGTGGTGCTCGCGTGGGAGGGGGCGGACGTCATGGCGGTGCGGCTCCCTCAGCTCTCGGAATCGCTCGACCACATCCTGGCCGCGATGGAGCGGCGGCACGGGATGCCGCTGGCCGACCTGGACCGTAAGGCCAAGCAGGGTGTCGTGCGCACGCTTGAGGCACGCGGTGCCTTCTCGGTGCGGCACGGTGTGGAGACGGTGGCGGGCGCGCTCGGTGTCAGTCGTTTCACCGTTTACAACTATCTGAACCGGGACAACCCCGCCAAGAGTGAGTAGCTGAGCGTTATGCGGTCCGATGCCGCCGTCCGGGGACTCGGGCGGCGGCATCATCTGTTCGTGGAATTTCAACAAACTGTTGACGTGGTGTTGCGAAGGGCGTTAGCTGTCCGCAGCCCGAAAACGCACAGCGAAAAAGCCACGGAGGCTCCCGTGACTACGAGCTCCACACCGGGCCTCGCCCGGTTCAACACCCTGGCGGCCGGAGAGGCCACAGCCGCGCTGCACGAGGTGTGTGCCAGTGCGGCGTGGGGAAGCTTCGTCCTCGCCCACCGGCCGTACCCCGGCCCGGAAGCCCTGTTCTCCGCCAGTGAGGCCGCCATGGCCGAGCTCTCCGCGGAGGACCTGGCCGAGGCGATGGCGGGCCACCCGCCGATCGGCCGCCCCAAGCCGGGGGACCCGGCCTCCGCCCGTGAGCAGCGGGGGATGGCCGGAGCGTCCGAGGGGCTCAAGGAGGAGATGCTCGAACTCAACCTGGCCTACCAGGAGCGGTTCGGACACGTCTTCCTGATCTGTGCCACCGGAGCCACCGGTGAGCAGATGCGCGACGCGGTGAAGGCCCGCATCGGGAACTCGCCCGAGCAGGAACGCGAGATCGTCCGCGCCGAACTGGGCAAGATCAACCGCATCCGGCTGACCCGCCTCGTAGAGGACTCCTGAGGACCAGGACCCCGTACAGCACTCTTGAGAACAAGGAGCGTGACGGTCTTGAGCACCGACACCACCGCATCGGTGTCCACCCACATCCTGGACACCAGCATCGGCCGTCCCGCCGCAGCCGTCACCGTCTCCCTGGCCGCCCGCAGCGGCGGCGAAGCGCAGTACGTGACGCTCGGCGGATCCGCGACCGACGCGGACGGGCGCTGCAAAGACCTGCCGGCCCTGCCGGAAGGAACCACTCACGTACGGCTCGTCTTCGACACCGAGTCGTACTTCACCGCGAAGAAGCAAGCCGAGGCGCAGCAGGACGCCCCCCGCGTAAGGGACAGCGGTGCGTTCTTCCCGGAGGTGGCGATCGCGTTCGCCGTCACCCCGGGCGAGCACTATCACGTACCGCTGCTGCTCAACCCGTTCGGCTACTCCGTTTACCGAGGGAGCTAGCAGACAATGCCCACGATTCTCGGCCAGAACCAGTACGGCAAAGCAGAGAACCGCGTCGTCAGGATCACGCGGGACGGCGACACCCACCACATCAAGGACCTCAACGTCTCGGTCGCCCTCTCCGGCGACATGGACGACGTCCACTACTCCGGTTCCAACGCGAACGTCCTGCCGACCGACACCACCAAGAACACGGTGTTCGCCTTCGCCAAGGAACACGGCATCGAGTCGGCCGAGCAGTTCGGCATCCACCTGGCCCGGCACTTCGTGAGCTCGCAGGAGCCGATCAAGGTGGCCCGGATAAGGATCGAGGAGTACGCCTGGGAGCGCATCGCGACCTCGGACGGCAACTCGAAGTTCATCGGCGCCGACGAGGTCAAGCACTCGTTCGTCCGCAAGGGCCAGGAGACGCGCACGTCCCAGATCACCTACGACGGTGAGAAGTGGGAGGTCGTCTCCGGCCTCAAGGACCTCACGGTCATGAACTCCACCAACTCGGAGTTCTGGGGCTACGTGAAGGACAAGTACACGACGCTGAAGGAGGCGTACGACCGCATCCTCGCGACCGACGTCTCCGCTAGGTGGCGGTACAACTGGACCGACGACGAAGAGCGCATGCCGAACTGGGAGAAGTCCTACGAGCAGACGCGCAAGCACATGCTCCAGGCCTTCGCCGAGACGTACTCCCTCTCGCTCCAGCAGACCCTGTACCAGATGGGTTCGCGCATCATCAACAACCGCAGCGAGATCGACGAGATCCGGTTCTCCCTGCCGAACAACCACCACTTCCTCGTCGACCTGGAGCCCTTCGGCCTCAAGAACGACAACGAGGTGTACTTCGCGGCCGACCGCCCCTACGGCCTCATCGAGGCGACGGTGCTCCGGGACGGCGTCGAGCCGAAGATCCCGGTCGACATGACCAACCTCTGACACGGAGCTGAACCGGCCGCCGCCTCACAGCGGGCGGTGGCCGGTCGTCCCGGACGGAAACACCATGGCAGAGCCCGGAACGGGGCCGGCGGAAGGCCCGTGTACCGCCCCACCGACCGCCCCCGGAAACGCAGTTCACCCGGTGGGCGAGTCATCCCCGTACCGGGGGAGGCCGTCCCGCCGGTACCGATGCCCGTGCTCCGCGGCGCCGGCGACGTCCTGTTCGGCTCGGTCGTGGTGAGCGGCATCCGGACCCTGTCCGGGGCGGGACTCGACGACAGCTCCGGCATCGTCCTCGTGGCGGTGGCACCCGGCACCGGTGTCATTCCGCTCGCGGCACCCGCCCTCCGCGCCGGATTCCCGTCCTCGGCACGGACCGTGCTCGGCTCCGGGACCGGTCCGGGAGCAGTCGCGGCGGTCCCGCTCAATCTGTTCTTCCATCATCTCGGCACCCACAGCCGTAACGCTGTGGCACTCAAATCCTCCTAGGGTCCTGCCGTGCCCACATCGCCAGAGACAGAAGAGGGAAGCATCATGGCAGCTTCGGCGGATCCAAGGACCACCCGGCGCATCGTCATCGAGAACTGCTCCATCGCGACCGTCGACGCCCACGACACCGAATACGCCTCGGGGCACGTCGTCGTGGCGGACAACCGCATCGAGTCCGTCGGCGCGGGCAAGGCGCCGGAGGGTCTCACCGGTGTCGTGCGGCGCATCGACGGCACCGGCCACCTCGCCACACCCGGTCTCGTCAACACCCACCACCACTTCTACCAGTGGATCACCCGGGGCCTGGCGACCGACCACAACCTCTTCGACTGGCTGGTCGCGCTGTACCCGACATGGGCGCGCATCGACGAGCCGATGGCCCGCGCGGCAGCCCAGGGCTCACTCGCGATGATGGCCCGCGGCGGGGTCACCACCGCCATGGACCACCACTACGTCCATCCCCAGGGCTCCGGTGACCTGTCCGGCGCCATCATCGGCGCAGCCCGGGACATGGGCGTACGCTTCACCCTCGCCCGCGGCTCGATGGACCGCAGCGAGAAGGACGGCGGGCTGCCGCCGGACTTCGCCGTGGAAACCCTCGACGGGGCGCTCGCCGCCACCGAGGCGACCATCGACGAACACCATGACAGCTCGTTCGACGCGATGACGCAGATCGCGGTCGCCCCCTGCTCCCCCTTCTCGGTGTCCACCGAACTGATGCGTCAGGGAGCCGAGTTGGCCCGTCGACGCGGTGTACGCCTGCATACCCACGGTTCCGAGACCGTGGAGGAGGAACAGTTCTGCAAGGAGCTGTTCGGGATGGGCCCGACGGACTACTTCGAATCGACGGGCTGGCTCGGTGCCGACGTGTGGATGGCGCACTGCGTCCACATGAACGACTCCGACATCGCCGCCTTCGCCCGAACCGGCACCGGCGTCGCACACTGCCCGTCCTCCAACGCCCGCCTCGCCGCGGGCATCGCCCGCGTCCCCGACATGCTGGCCGCCGGGATCCCGGTCGGGCTCGGCGTCGACGGCACCGCCTCCAACGAGTCCGGCGAGCTCCACACCGAACTGCGCAACGCCCTCCTCATCAACCGTCTCGGCGCCCACCGGGAGAAGGCCCTGAACGCGCGCCAGGCGCTGCGCCTGGGCACGTACGGCGGAGCCCAGGTGCTCGGCCGCGCCGGCGAGATCGGCTCCCTGGAACCGGGGAAGCTCGCCGACCTCGTGCTGTGGAAGCTGGACACCCTCGCCCACGCCTCCATCGCCGACCCGGTGACCGCACTGGTCTTCGGCGCCGCGGCCCCCGTCACCCTCTCCCTCGTCAACGGCAGAACCGTCGTCGAGGGCGGCCGCCTCACCACCGTGGACGAGGAAGCCATCGCCCGTACGACCCGCGACGAGGCCAGGCGCCTGGCGCGGATCGCCGCCGGGGCCTGACGCTCCGCACCCCCTGACAGGCCGGCCGAGGGGGACGGCCCTCGGCCGGCCGCCGTGGACCCGACGAGGTTCACGGCAGCCTGTGGGGTGCGCGTACGTCCTGTACGCGCACCCGCACAGGTGAGCTCCAAGCTGCCCGCACCAGCTGCACGACCTGCACCAACGCACCACTCAGCACCACCTCCCTGACACCCACGTCGCCCGACGTGTACCCGACCGGAGGAAGCCGTGGCAGCTACGCCCAGGTTTCGCAAGAACGCAGTCGATGGAAACGCAGTCGAAGCAACCGCAGGAGGCAGCGGCGCGGAAAGCGCGGCCGGCGGGCCGGACCGGACCCACCCGGTCGACGAGAGGCTTCCGCCCCTGCGGATGTTCACCAGCGGCCTCCAGCACGTGGCCGCCATGTACGCGGGAGTGGTGGCCCCGCCCATGATCCTGGGGCCCGCCGTGGGTCTCACCGCCAAGGAGACCGCCTTCCTCATGGGGGCGAGCCTCTTCACCGCGGGGGTAGCGACCCTGCTCCAGACCCTCGGTTTCTGGCGAATAGGCGCCCGGCTGCCGTTCGTCAACGGGGTCTCGTTCGCCGGGGTGACCCCGATGATCGCGATAGGCAAGGACCGCGGTCACGAAGGCATAGCCGTCATCTTCGGCGCGATCATCGTCGCCGGTCTCCTCGGCTTCGTCCTCGCCCCGTACTTCTGCAAACTGGTGCGGTTCTTCCCACCCGTCGTCACCGGCACCGTCATCACACTGATCGGCGTCTCCCTGCTGCCGGTCGCCTTCAACTGGTCGCAGGGCGGCAACGCGACCGCCGACGACTACGGTTCGATGACCAACATCACGATGGCCGCCGTCACCCTGGTGATCGTGCTGGCCCTGCGCAAACTGCTGCGGGGCTTCCTCCAGCAGATCGCCATCCTGCTCGGCCTCGTCATCGGCACCCTGATCGCGATCCCGGCCGGCATCACCGACTTCGGGGCCCTGGGCGACGCCGACATCGTCGGCTTCCCGACGCCGTTCCACTTCGGCGCACCGCAGTTCGAGATCGCCGCCATCATCTCGATGTGCATCGTCATGCTGGTCTGTATGACCGAGTCCACCGCCGACATGCTGGCCCTCGGCAAGATCGTCGGCCGCCCGGCGGACGAGCGGACCATCGAGGGCGGACTGCGCGCCGACACCCTGGGCAGCGCCATCAGCCCGCTGTTCAACGGCTTCATGTGCAGCGCCTTCGCCCAGAACATCGGGCTGGTCGCGATGACCAAGGTCCGCAGCCGGTTCGTCGTGGCCGCCGGGGGAGTCATCCTGGTGCTGCTCGGGCTGATCCCCGTGGCCGCCTCGGTCATCGCCCTCGTACCGCTTCCGGTCCTCGGCGGCGCGGGCATCGTGCTCTTCGGGTCGGTGGCCGCGAGCGGTGTCCAGACGCTGGCCACCGCCGCCCTGGAGAAGGGCGAGAACGCCCTGATCGTCGCGGCGGCCGTCGGTGTCGGCCTCATACCGATCGCCGCGCCCGGCTTCTACCACGCCTTCCCCGAGGACCTGCTCGTCGTCCTGGACTCGGGCATCTCCACCGGCTGCGTGGTGGCGATCGTGCTGAACCTGGCCTTCAACCACTGGGGCCGGACGCCGGAGGCGGATCCGGAGACGGAGGCCGCGGACAGCGAACAGCCCAAGGACCCTATGGCCCTGCCCGTCGCCCACTGACCCGGCGGTGCGCGTGCGGGATGCCCTTCCCGGGGCCCGTACGCGCACCGTGGGCGGTGGGATCAGCCGATGTGGAAGCTGTCGCCGTAGACCTGCCAGTCCAGCGGCGGGTCCAGATCCAGATTGCCGTTCCTGAGGAACACCCGCTGCGCCGTGTCCACCCGGCTGGTGTCCGAGTGGGCCTCCTCCTGCTTCATCGCCCGGACCCGCGCGTCCAGGAACGCGTCGAGGTAGGCGACCTCGTCGCCCCCCTGCGACGGCGGGACCGCCTGTGCCAGGGCCGTCTCCCGGATCGAGCCGAAGCTCGTGCTGTCGTCGCCGCCGCCGTGCATCACGATGGCGTCGTAGTACGCGAACTGGCCCAGGGTGCCGAGGCCGTCGGCCTTGCCCTGGCGCACCGCGGGGTCGAAGTAGACCCGGTCGCGCTCGTCGTTCTGGGCCTGCTGGAACACCGGGTCCGAAGCGGCCTCCGCCCAGTGACCGGTGAAGCCGGGGTCGAGCCCCTCGTGCGAGTCGGTTCCGTCCACCTCCCGCAGTGCGGGCAGGTAGCCGGCCAGGAGGTTCCCCGGCCGGCGCTCGGTGTACAGCTCCACCAGATCGAGCATGTCCCCGGTGCCTGAGCAGAATCCGATGATGCCGGCGGTGTAGCCGCGGCCGTCGCCGATGTCCTCGATGTAGCCGTACTGGGCCTTCCAGTCCAGCGTGGAGTTCTCCGCGCTCGACACGAGCCGCATGGCGATGTCCTTCTTCGCGGGGTCGTCGAGCCCGGTCGCGGCTGCCTCCAGGTGTGCGGCCGGCGGCGTGGGGGCGCCGGCGTGGGCCGTGGCCGGAATCGCCGTGCAGGTCAGCCCGAGGGCCAGCACGGCGAGTCCGACGGTGCGGGTGAATCGGTCGGTGCGACGCGAGGTGCTGTTGTGGGGGTGATGCACCGGTCCTCCAGCAGGAGTTCGTCGTTCCCAATATTCTGTTAGTAAACTTTCCTACCAGAGGCCGGAGCGTGTGGTAACCCCTCGTGCACGGACGGCCTGACTCCTCAGCTCCCGTCGATGCGGAAGCTCTCCCCGTAGACCTTCCACACCAGTGGGGTCTCCAGCTGGAGCTTTCCCTCCCGCACGAACACGCGTTGGGCGGTCTCCACCCGGCTGGTGTCGCTGTGCGAGGGCTCCTCTCTGATCGCGGCCACCCGGGCGTCCAGGAAGGCGTTCAGATACGCCTCCTCGTCCCCGCCCTCCGAGGGCGGCCTGGCCTCGGCGACGGCCTGGGCGCGTATGGTCCGGAAGCCGACCGTGCCCTCGGTGTCGGCTTGACCGTGCATCACATAGGCGTCGTAGTAGATGAACTGCCCCAGCGCGCTGAGTCCGTCGGCCTCGGCGCGCCGGACCGCCGGGCCGAAGTACGAGCCGTCGCGCTCCGAGTCCTGCGCCGACCGGAACGCGGGGTCCGCCGCCGCCTTCGCCCACGCCGCGGTGAAGGCGTCCCCGAGCCCTTCGTGCGAGTCGCTGCCGTTCACCGCGCGCAGCGCCGGAAGGAAGTCCTCGAGCGCGTTTCCCTGGCGGTCCGCCGTGTAGCGCTCGACCACCTTCAGCATGTCCCCGGTGCCTGAGCAGAATCCGATGATGCCGGCGGTGTAGCCGCGGCCGTCGCCGATGTCCTCGATGTAGCCGTACTGGGCCTTCCAGTCCAGGGTGGAGTTCTCCGCGCTGGACACCAGCCGCATGGCGATGTCCTTCTTCGCGGGGTCGTCGAGCCCCTTCTCCGGAGAGCCGGTACCGGACCCGGAACAGCCGGTCAGGACGAGGGCCGCAGCGAGCGCGGCGAGTGCGGGACGTCTGTGCTTCACGCACCAAGCCTGCCAGGCCGGGGGGCGGCGCCGGCCTGGCCCCGGCGCCTGTAGCGTTCGCGACATGGAAGATCAGTCTGTTGTGGACGTCGGCGATGTGCGGCTGGCGTACCGGACCTGGGGCGACCCCTTCGGCTCGCCCGTAGTCCTTTTGCACGGTCTCGGCGGCTCGTCCCTGAGCTGGGAGGCGGTGGGCCCCCTGCTCGGCGAGGAGTGGCGGGTGTACGCCATCGACCTGCGAGGGCACGGCGAGAGCGACTGGCCCGACGAGTACGCCTTCGAGCAGATGCGGGACGACGTCCTGGAGTTCCTCGACGCCTGCGAGCTCGACCGGGTGGGTCTCGTGGGGCACTCGATGGGCGGGGTGGCCGCCTATCTGCTCGCCGAGGAGCACGCGGACCGGGTGGAGCGACTGGTGCTGATCGAGACCCCGCCGCCCTTCCCCGGACAGCCGGCCGACGACACCCGTCCGCCGGGCCCGGTGGACTACGACGAGAACGCCCTCCCGGCCGTCCGGGCCCAGATCGCCGACCCGGATCCCCGCTGGGAGGAGGAGCTGGGCCAGATCGTCGCCCCGACCCTGATGATCGCGGGCGGCCCGGAGAGCAGTATGCCGCAGGGCAGGCTGGCGGACATGGCCTCGCTCATCCCCGACTGCAGGCTCATCACCCTCGGCGGCGGGCACCACGTGCACAAGAAGCACGCGGACCAGGTGGCCCAGCAGATCACCGAGTTCTTCACCAGCTGAGGTGGCTCCCGGCACACGGCGGGCGCTGTCTCCGGGCACCCGGCGGGCGCGGCTCCCGGGCACCCGGCGGGCGGTGTCAGTGCCGGCTGCCATGATCCACGGCATGGATCTGAGCCGCCTCCTCGCCGAAGTCGACGCCCACCCGTGGGCCGGTCTCACGCACGCCTACGGCAGCGCCGCCGATGTGCCCGACTGCCTGCGGAGGCTGGCTGGGGACGACGACGAGGAGGCGGCGGCCGCCCTCTCCGACCTGTACGGAAGCATCCTGCACCAGGGCTCGGTGTACGAGGCCACCGCTCACGCCGTGCCGTACCTCGCCCGGATCGCCGCCGCCGGCATCCGCACGGCGGACGTACTGGCCCTGCTCGGTGGCATAGCCGAGAACGGGGCGGACGACGAGGAGAGCGACGAGGCCGCCGCCCGCCGCGCCGTGAGCGCCGAACTGCCCCTGCTGCTGGAGTCGGTGGCGGCGGAGGACCGCGGGGTACGCCAGGCGGCGGCCTGGGCCGCCGCCATGACCGGCGCGACGGACCCTGCGTACGGCGTTCTCCGCGAGCGCTTCGATGCCGAGACCGATCCGCAGGTCCTGGCCGAACTGCTCTGCGGCCTGGTCCACCTGGATCCGGAGGGCACGGCAGCCCTGGCCGCAGGGGCCGTGGGGCCCGGCGGTCCGGCCGAGGTCCGTATCGCGGCTCTCCTGGGGTGCGTGGACGCGGGGGCGGACTGGGGGCCGGAGCACCACGACGCCATGCTCGCGCTGCTGCCCGCCGACCCTCTCGTCGCCGACCGCATGGACCTCGACCGCAACGAGCCCCTCCAGTACGTCGTCTCGGCCCTCCTCCTCCGGGACACGCCCGCGGACCGCGACGGCGCGTACGAGCTGCTGGGCGCCGCACTGCGCAGCGGGCGCCCCGGGGCGCTCGCCGAAGCCGTGTGGGCGGCCGAGTCCGCCGTGCAGGTCTCGCGCAGTGCGCCGGAACTGCTTGCGGGCCCGCTGTGCGACGTGTTCCGCCGTGACCCGTCGACCGCTGAGGCGGTGCTGCCCCTGCTCCGGCTGCTCGGCGGACACGCGGTCACTGCGGGGCCCGTCCTGGCGGAACTCGCCGCGCGGGACGACGAACGGGCCGACCGGGCGCTCGCGGCGCTCGTCGACGTCGACGCGGAGCTGGCCGTGCCGATCCTGAGCCGGGACCTCGCCCGGCGGCCCCGGGCTCTCGACGCCGCGTGCGGAGGCCTGCTCGGCTCACCCCGCGTTCCGTACGACGCCGCCCTGCTCACAGCCGTACGCGCCCGGCTGGCCGAGCCGGATACGCTCAACGAACAGGAGCCCTACCGGTACGCGGCTCTGCTCGAAGCCTGGGGGAGCCGGGCGTCCTGTGCCCTCCCCGAAGTGCTGGGCGCGCTCGCGGCGTTCCCGCAACAGATGACGCGGGCGGTGGCGGCGGTCTGCGCCCCCGCGGACCGGGCCGCCGCAGGCGCGGCGCTGCGCAGGGAGGCCCGTTCGGGGAAGCGGGAGGGGAGGCTCGGCGCCGCCAGGGCCCTGTACGAGATGACCGACGATGCCGAGCCCTTGCTGTACCTGCTGGCGGAGCGGCTGACGGACGGCGGCAGGGACGGGGCGCGTGAGGCCGCGTCGGCCGCCGCCGGCCTGGGCCCGCGCGCGGCAGAGCTGCTGCCCTTGCTCCGGGCGGCGGTGAGCGACCCCGGCTCGAACCGCACCGTCCCTGACCTGGACGCCGACGTCGCCATCGCGGAGGCGCTGTGGCGGATCGGCGGGCGGGCGGAGGAGGCCGTGCCACTGCTGCTCGGGGTGCTGGAGGACACCGAGCTGAGCTGGATGCGCTGGACGGTGGCCAGGGCCGCACGCGTCGCCGGACTTCTGGGCGGCCAGGGCCGGCCGCTCACCGAGGCCCTGCGGCGGCTTCTGCCCGACCCGCTCCACACCCCGGACATCGTCCTCGCCCTGCATGCCGTCGCACCGGAGACGCTGGACGCGCGGGCCACGGCGGGGCTGCTGCTGGATTCGGTCGAGCGGGACCTGGCCCCGTTCACGGCGCTGGACGCGCTTCAGGGGCTCGGCCCCACCACGATGACGGGCGCACACCGCCGTCGGCTGACGGATCTGGCCGAGCGGGACGTGCGGGTGACTGCCTCGGGCGCGGACACGGCTGCGGCGTCCGCCGACGCGCGGTTCCAGGAGCGGGCCCGGGAGGTCCTCCGGGTGCTCCGGGCGCCGGAGGCGGGTGCCTGAGCCGACGGGGCGGGCACGGCTCCGGCGGGCGCGCTGCTCGCAGCCCGGACAGGGCCAGCCCGAACGTCCTCGCGCGCGAGGACGGCCGCGGCAGGTGCGGCCCTCGCGTCGGCGCCCCGTGCCGTCGCTTCGTGCCGTGGGCTCTGTGCTGTCGTCCCGTGGGGTCGTTCCGTGCCGTGGCCCCAGTGATGTCGTCCCGTGTGGTCGCTTCGTGCCGTCGCTCCGCCCCGGCCGGTGTTCTGCCGGCTGCGTCGCTCCCGCCCGGAGAATCGCTCCCGCCCGGGCAGGCACCGGCGAGTTGTTCCCCCGGGCGGGGGCCCGTCCGGCGCGTCGGTACCTCAGTCCCCCGGCTGCCAGTCGGGCCGCCGCCCGCTCAGGGCGATCACCCGGTCGACCAGCGGTGCGTCGGCAGGGACGGGGACCGGCGGGCCGAAGATCGCGCCGGGTCCGGACCTGTCGTCGTCGTCCCCGGGCGTCAGCATCACCTCCGACGAGCGCAGACAAGCCTCGTCCGCACGGAACTCCTGCCCCGTGGACCGGGCCAGGTCCCAGCCGTGCACGACGAGCTCGTTCCGCACGACTGCTCCGGCGACCCGGCCGGGCAGATCCACCCCGCCCGCCCGGGTCATGCCCTCCAGTGCGGCCGGGGAGCGCCAGGCCTGGACGAGCTCGTCCAGCAGAGGCGGCAGCGCCGTGCGCCAGTCGGCGGGCAGCACCGGGATGGCCGAGTCAGGGGAGGTGTCGGTCGTAGGGCCGGACTTCTTGAGCGCCGCGTCACGGAAGGCCACCGTCAGCCCCAGCAGGTGTCCCAGAAGCTCCCGCACCGAGTAGTCGGGGCAGGGCGTCGGGCCGGTCAGCTGCCGGTCGTCGACGGAGTCGGTCAGTTCGCGGATCTGCCGCGCCGCCGGTTCGAGATCGATGCCGGGGGCGGTTCCCTTGTGCGTTTCCATGCTGTTAGGACCGTTTCCGGGCGCGGAACTCATCGCGGACATTGCGGAACGTTCCGATCTGCCCTCTTGCAGTGGGTCCCACCCACGTGGCATATAGGTCTGGACCATTGCTGTCGGAGGGAAGGCTTCACCGTGCAACGCCCCCACGCACGCACCGCGTCCGCCTGTTCCGCCGCGCTGCTCCTCGCCGCGCTCACCGCCTGCGGCAGCCCCGCGGAAGCTGACACCAGGAAGCCGACGGCCCCCGAGGGGGTGACGGCGCAGGCCGGCAGCGCCACCTCCGTGCACGTCATGTGGGAGCGGGCCTCGGACAACGAGGGGGTCACCGGCTACGACGTGTATCGCGACGGGAAGAAGGCCGCCTCGGTGGGCGCGGCGAAGCTGATGACCGACATCGACGGTCTGACCGCGTCCACCGTCCACTCCTTCACCGTCAGGGCCCGCGACGCGGCCGGAAACCGCTCCGCCCCGAGCGTCGCGGCCCCCGTGACCACCCCGGCCACCGCACCCGCCGACGAGGAGCCGCCGACCGGGCCGACGGAACTGCGCGGCAAGGCCGACGGCGGCCGTACGGTCACCCTGTCCTGGGGCGGCTCCACGGACGACGTGGGCGTGACCTCGTACGACGTCTACCAGGAGGACTCCAGGATCCACAGCGTCCCCGGAACGCAGACCACTGCCCGGCTCACCGGGCTGCGGCCCGGTACCGTCTACACCTTCACCGTCAGGGCCCGCGACGCCGCGGACCGTTCCTCGCCGGACAGCAACGCGCTCGACCTCACCACTCCGTCGGCGCCGGGCGCTCCCGAGAGCACGGCTCCCACCGGGCTGCGGACGAAGACCACGGCGCGAGGCGAGGAGTTCCTGGTCGACCTCTCCTGGGACCAGCCGGACACCGGCGGCACCATTCCCGCGTACCAGCTGTTCCTGAACGGAAAGCTGACCACCACGATCGTCTGGGGCGGCACACCGCCTGCGGGCCGCGCGACGTACCGGCTCACCCTGACCGACCCGCCCGGTACCCGCTACTCACTCAAGATCAGGCCCAAGCTCCCGGACGGGAAATGGGGCGACTTCTCGGCCCAGCGCACGGTGGTGCTGCGCGGCTGACCGGGGGCCGGTCGCTCAGGGTCCGCGCCAGACGTTTGCGAAGGCCGTGTTCTCGATGCTCCGCCTCTGGCGTACGGCCTCCAGCTCCATCACCGCGTCGTGGACGGCGGCCACCACGGTCGTCACCGCCTCGTCGTCGAGGCCGGGCTCGGCGTCGGACCGGCCGCCCTCGATGCCCACGGCCGAGGCGAGGGCGGCCAGCACGGGTTCCCCCGCCTCCCGGCGGTCGGCCGCCCGGCGGCGGCCCGGCGTATCGGCCGGTTCGACACGCTCCGGCCCGAAGGGCAACCGGCCGCTTCGCTTCCGCGTCAGCTCGCCGTCCTTCTCCAGACCGGCCCGGTACGCGGCCGAGAGGTCCTGGCCCCTGCGCCACAGCCAGTCGTCGATCCGCTCGTAGGGCGGTTGCCGGGTGAGCCCTGCCTCGGCGTCGCCGAGGAGCGCGTCGTCCGGCGTCCGCAACTCACCCGGCACGATGCGGTCACCGTCCACGGTGACTGCGCCGGTACCGATGAGATCGATCAGCTCGGCTCCCGCGAGCGCGAGCGACAGGTCACCCTGCCCCACGGCATGTTCCGGCCGCGGGTCGATGGTGATGATGAACAGGTCCTTCGCCGTGGTCATGAACGGCTCCCCTCGGAGGCATCGACAGAACTGCGTCCCCACCGGCCCCGTCCGGAGCTGGCGCGCGGCGAGACGACCGTCCTGCTCATTATCGCCCCCGAGCGGGCCGGCAGGCTAAGGTACCGGGCTCCGGCGGCGGCGCCGGAGTCGACGGAGGAGGCGGTCGGCGTGCCAGGTGCGCGTGCTTCCCGGCGTGTGGTCACCAGGGGTCATGTCGTGCACCGTGCCTGCCGGTTCTTCCTGCGGCACGGCACGGTGGACATGAGCGCGCTCGCCCAGGACCTCGCGGTGAGCCGCGCGACGCTCTACCGTGTCGCCGGCAGCCGGGACGCACTCCTGGCCGACGTGCTGTGGGAGCTCGCGGAACACCTCCTGGACCGGGCGCGGCGCCGGCGCACCCGGGCGGGCGTGGACGGGGTGCTGGAGATCACCCGTTACTTCGTCACGGCGCTGCGTGCCTCCGCCCCCTTCGGGTCCTTCCTGCGTGCCGAGCCCGAGACGGCAAGGCGGCTGCTGACCGCCGGATGCGTACACCGGCGTGCGGTCCTTGCCCAGCGGAGCATCCTGCTGGAGGCGGGGGAGGGGGAGGGGGACCTTCCCTGGCCGCGCTCGGGCATCGACGACCTCGCGTACCTCTACGTCAGGGTCGTCGAATCCACTCTGTACGCCGAGCTGCTGAGCAGCCGTCGGCCCGATCTCGCACTGGCCGAGCGCACTGCCCGCGCCCTCCTCCGGCAAACCCGCTGAACGTCCTCGGACACGATCTGAGACCGCCGTCTCACCCTCGGGCCGGTGGCTGGCGGGCCGGCCGGCGCCGGCCGTAGTTTCCGACTCCGACGACGGCAACTCGGAGGACTCGATGACCGGTTCCCAGGCGGCCCGGACGGGCCTGACCCCGCTGCTCGCTGTGTTTCTGGCGCTCGTCGCAGCACTCGCCGCCCTCGCCACCCCGGCACACACCGCGACCGCGCCGCGCACCACCGTCAATCCCGTGATCTTCGTACACGGTCAGGAGGGCTCGGCCCAGCAGTGGCAGTCCCAGGCCAAGCGGTTCTCCGCCAACGGCTACCGGGACGACCTCCTGTACGTCCACGAGTACGACACCTCCGTGGCCACCGACGACCATGCGATCGCCGGACTGGTGGAACTGGTCGGTTCCGTCCTGGCACGCACAGGCGCCCAGAAGGTCGACATCCTCGCCCATTCGCGAGGCACGCGCGTGATGCACGCCTACCTCTCCGTGCCGGAGCGTGCGGCGGAAGTCGCCAAGTACGTCAACCTGGACGGCCGTACGGCGGCGGCGCCGCCCGGCGGGGTGCCCACTCTCGCCATCTGGAGCAGCCTCCAGCCGAACGGGTCGATCGGGGGAGCGCTCAACGTCCACGAACCACAGGCAGGACACACGGAGAGCGCGACGTCCGCCGAGAGTTTCGGCCACATCTACGCGTTCCTCCGTGGCAGGCCTCCGCTCACCACCCGGGTGCTGCCCGAGGCGCCTGGTTCCGTGCAGATCGCGGGACGCGCCGTGCACTTCCCGCAGAACAGGGGTATCGCGGGCCGTCTCGAGGTGTGGAGGCTCGACCCCGTCACCGGCGCCAGAGCCGGCCTGCTCCCACTGCATGTGGTGCGGGCCGGCGCGGACGGCGCCTTCGGCCCCCTCGGAGTGAGCGGACGCGGGCACTACGAGCTGGCGTTCGTTCGCCCGGGCGAGCGCACCAACCACTTCTACTTCGAACCGTTCGAGCGCAGCGACCGCTTCGTGCGCCTGCTGGTCTCTCCTCCGGGTGGTGTCGCGGACTCCATCGACGCCTGCACCGGACACACGGCGCTCACGGTCGTCCGCGCACGTGAGTGGCGGGCCGGCACCTCGGACGACGACCGGTTGCGTATCGCCGGATCGGACGTCCTCAATCCCGCCGTGTCCCCGCAACTGCGGCAGATCCTCGGCCTGTTCGCCTTCGACAAGGGATGCGACGGAGTGAGCCGCCTCGACGCCGCGCTGCCGCCCTTCGACCGGGTCCCGTTCCTGACGGCCACGGACCTCTCCCTCCCGGCCGACGCGCAGGCCCGTGGCGCGATCCCCGTCACCCAGACGATGCGCGGGGCCGGAGGGGTGAGCGAGACGATCACCGTGGCGAACTGGCCGTCCGACCGTCACACCGTGTCGCTGCTCTTCAAGGACTACGTGGACATCCCGTCCGGCGGATGAGCCGGAGAGCCGTACGTCGGTGCGCCGTTCCCGGACAGCACCACCCGGGGACGGCGCACCGACATACGGCCCAGCTCGTGACGCATGCGACGCGACCCGTGGGGGAGTCGCCGGGGCGCCGGGCCCGAAGGGGCGGCCCCGAGCCGGCACGACGGGTCTGCGTCATGCCGCGGCCGTGACCCTGCCGGGGCGGAGCGCTCCTCAGGCGGCGAGTGCGGCGGGTTCTCCCAGATGTGCGGCGGCCGTGCGCCAGGCGGCCGTCACCGCTGTGCGGGCCTGCTCGGTCAGGGCGGCACCGTCCGCCGTCAGCCGGAGTGGTTCTCCCACGTGCACGTGGAGTTCAGGGCGGCGCAGCGGCGCCGTGACCAGGCCCGCGAGCTGCTTGGGCACGCTTCCGGAGGTGACCCGGCGGGCGCCGGCCTGGCCGACGGGCACCACCGGAGCCCCGGTTCGCCGGACGAGCCGCGACAAGCCGCTGCGGAAGGCCCCGGGTGCCGCTTCGGCGGCGTCCGCCCGGTAGGCGATGCCGCCCTCGGCGTATATGAGGACCAGACGTCCGCATTCGAGGGCTTCGGCCGCCCGGTCCAGGGAGTCCGCCGCTCGCCGGTCGCCGCGGTGGACCGGGATGTGGCCGTCGCGCGCGAGCGCGCGGCCGAGTACCGGGACGCGCCACAGCCCGGCGGCCGCCATGACGACCGGGTGAACTCCGAGGCGGTGCAGGGCGGCGAGCACGACGGCGGGGTCGGCGAGCGAGGTGTGGTTCGCGACGACGACGCTGCCGGGGGCGAGTTCGACGCCCGCGTCGGCCGTGACCGTGAGGCGGCCGACGGCGGGCACCAGGGCGTCGGCGATACGGCTGAGCATGTCCGGTCTCCTGAGTTCGAGGATGCTGGTCCCCATCGTCGGCCCCGGCGGATTCCGGAGCCTGAGTAGTCGCACTCATCTTTCGCGGCCCGGTGCCCACGTGCGGACACGGCCGCCGAATCGGCCATGGGCACGGCCCTTGTCCGTACGGGACGGCGCGACGGCGCGACGCCGCCGGCGGACGCCGCCGCGGGAGGACCGTGCACCGGCCGCGCGCGGCCTGCTCGTGACCACGACGGCCCGGACTACCCGACGCGCACCGTCTCGACCCACGGGGGAGCGGCCGGGGCGGACGGGCCGATGAGCACGGCGACGAGCCGGCACGACGGGGTCTCCTCCGGCCAGGGGGTGTGACCGTCCGTCAGTACGACGATGATGTCCGGGCGTTCCCGGCCGGCAAGCGCCGCCGTGATCCCGACCCGCATGTCGGTGCCACCGCCGCCGCTCAGCGTGATCTGTCCGGCGGACGTCACCCGGGAGACCGCCTGCACGTCGGCGTCGCAGGCCAGGACCGTCACGTGGTTGCCCTGGATCCCCACCTCGCGCAGTACGCCGGTGACCTCGGCCAGCGCGGCGGCGATCTCCGGCTCGCCCATCGAGCCCGAGGTGTCGATGACGACCGCCACCCTGGGCAGCGGCCGCCGCAGGCTGGGCAGCACGACGCCGCGCAGTGCCGCGCTCCGGCGGGACGGCCGTCGGTACGTGTAGTCGACCGCCCCGGCGGCCCAGGCGGCCGCTTCCCGCACCGCGCCCGCGAGCACCTGCCGCCAGTCGACCGTGGGCTCCAGGACCTCGTCCGCCCAGCGCTGCCAGCCGCCGGGCAGGGTGCCTCTGGCGCGCACGTGGGCGCGCATCGCCTCCGCGGTGTGGCGGCGCAGAGCCTCCGCCTCGACCGTCCCGACCCTCGTGTGCCCCGCACGCCCGTCCGACTCCCAGGGGGCCGGTTGCGCATGGGCTCCCGACCCGCAGTCATGGGTGCCGGGGGAGGGCGGCAGGGCGGCCAGATACGCCTCGAAGAGCTGCCCTTCCGGAAGGCCGAAGAGGCGCGGCTCCAGCCGTCCGGCGGGCAGCGGCAGTCCGTCGGCGATCAAGTCGTCGTTGATCTCGCAGTCCTGGGCGGCGTTCACCCGGTACCGGTCCCGTTGGTCGGCCGCGGAGAGCAGCTCCGCCCGGCCGTGGTGGTCGCGCAGCAGGTGCGCCACCTCGTGCACCCACACCGCCGCCAGCTCCGCCACCGGCGTCCGCTCGACGAAGCCGGCCGAGACGTAGCAGCGCCAGTGCCGGTCCACGCCCATGGTCGGCACCGCGTCACTCGGCACCACCGTCAGCGCGTACAGGGCAGAGGCGAGGTACGGGCGGTCCGTGGCGGCCCGGTAACGCGCGGCGAGCAGCTTCGTGGTGTCCAGCTCAGCCGCCCTGCGGCAGGGCGCCGGACTGCCGCAGCAGGTCCAGGAAGCCGTCGATCCCCGCCGGCACGGGCCAGTCCAGGCTCCGCATCCCCGCCAGGTCGACCGCCGCCCGGGCGGCCACGTCGGGCACACCCGCGTCCACCGCCTTCGCCAGCACGGCCCACCCCGCCTCCCAGCGCTCCCGGGTCAGGTCACCCTGGACCGCGGCGACGACCGCGATCAGGAAGGCGAGCTGCCGGTCCCCGCGCCCGGGCAGGGCGAAGGCGTCAGGGTCGGCGAGTACGCGGTCGGGGTCCGGCAGGTCCAGGTGTTCCAGGTAGGAGAGCAGCTCGATGCCCGCCCCCTCCCCGACGGCACCGGTGAGCACGGCCGCCAGCGCCTCCCGCCCGGCGCCCGCCGCGTAACCGGTGGCCAGCAGCCGCAGGGCCATGTCCCAGGTCCTGGGGGACGGCCATGCCCGGCCGCGGCTCTCCGCGTCGGCCGGGATGTGGTGGACCAGGCCGGGCCGTGCCGTCAGGAACCCGGAGACCGCGCCCCGTGCCCGCGCCGCCGCGCCCGGCACCCTGGCCGGTTCGATGACCGGTACACCCAGGTCGGGCCACGTCCCCGACATGCCACGGGCGACGGTGCGCGGGTCGTGCGTCCACCCGAGGTGGACGAAGCGGTTGGCGAGCGGCGGGCTCAGGTGCCAGCCGTCCGCCGCGCTCGACGGAGGGTTGGCAGCCGCCACGACGCGGACGGTCTCCGGCAACCGCAGGCTGCCCACCCGTCGTTCGAGCACGACCCGCAGGAGTGCCGCCTGCACGGCGGGAGGCGCCGAGGACAACTCGTCGAAGAACAAAAGACCCTGGCCTGCCCGGGCGATCCGCACCGCCCAGTCGGGCGGCGCCATCGGTACGCCCGTCACCCCCGGATCGTCCCCCACGACCGGCAGCCCGGCGAAGTCCGACGGCTCATGGACGCTCGCGATGACCGTCTCCAGCTCCAGGCCCAGACCGGCGGCGAGCTGTTCCATGGCGGCGGACTTGCCGATCCCGGGCTCACCCCACAGCAGCACCGGCTGATTGGCCGTCACCGCGAGTGCGAGCGCGTCGAGCTGCGCGCTCCTGGCGGGCTCGGTGCGGGTTGTGCGGAGCCGCCGGTTGAGCTCGTCGGCCGCTTCCAGCGGTCCGGGGACGACTGACGCCGGCCGGATGGTGGTGCTCACTGTTCCTCGTCCTTCCCGGCTTCCTCGCCCCACTTTTCGTACCACGCGGACCCGATGCCCGGGTGCTCCGCTTCCACCCGCTCCCGTAGGAAGGCGAGGTCCTGGCGCTTGTACCGGCGGACCAGCTGGGACAGCGAGAGCTCCGTCGAGTCGACCACGTCGATCCGGGCCCCGGCGTCGAGCAGCGCCCGGACGAGCCCCGTGGGGCCCCCTTCAGCCACCGCCACACCCAGCGGCGTCCGCTCCAGGTGGTCCCTGGCCTCCAGATCGAGTCCTGCCCCCAGCAGCCGGGGCAGCAGTGCCTCGTGGTCGAGCAGCGGCAGGGCGTGGAGCAGACCCCGTCGCCTGGCATCCTTCACATGGAGGTCCATACCGGCGGCCAGCAGCTCCAGGACCCCTGCGGTGTCCCCGTGCTGGGCGCGCAGGAACAGCTCCTGGCGCTGCGCGCGCAGCCCCTTCGGGAGCCGGCCCTCACCCGAAGTGAAGGAGTGCTCCACCGCGAAGCAGCCGGCGACGGCCCCGCCGAAGGCCCGCATGGCACGCTCGCGTTGCCGCTCCTCGTCCGTGTGCGGGGAGCGAAGAGCTCCGTCCCGGATGACGACTTCGTGCCACTCCCGCCGGCATCGCACCCGCACGGGGCGCGGAGCCGGCGGCCCCGGTGGTCCGAACGGCCCCTCGAGGGATGGGAAGAGGGCCCGGGCGACCAGCGGATGCAGCCACTGCGGCGGCATGGCTCCGATCCGCAGCAGATCGAGGTCGGGAAGACGTCGCCAGGCCGCCTCCGGGAGGTGGGGAGCGGTGGCGGACGGCGTCCTCACCTCGACGACACAGGCCCGGAGCCGGCCGCCCGTGCTGTGATCCGTGAGGTCCAGGTGGATGTACGTCCGCCAGTTCATCGGCACCAGGAAGCGCTCCCTGCCGCCCACGGCGGTCGCGCGCCGCACCGCCGCGTCCAGCCGGGGGATGTCGATCGCCATGCGGCGCAGGCTCGCCTCCGGGTCGGCGCCGCGCCACGACCGCTCGGACACCGGCAGTTCCGGGTCCCAGTCGACGCCCGCGGCGGCGAAGGCTTCGGTGACCTTTCCGTCCTGGTGGAGCAGGGCCACCCGTTCCGCGCGGGCCGCGGCGTCGTCGTCACCGGGCGCGGCGAGCTCCTGGGGCGTGAGCGGAGTGCCGTCGTCGTGGAAGAAGGGAATCCGGCCGCCGGCCGCCACCGTCTCCCGAAGACCGTCCGTGTGCCGGGCGTCCCACAGGAACCGGCTCGCCCGCCAGTCCTCGGTACCGGCGGGGAAGACGCCGGGGGAGGTCTCGCCGGGCACGGCGCCGAAGCGCAGCGCGAGCCGCTGGGGACCGTCGATCATCGGAGGCGTACGCAGATGGAGATACGGCTCCAGGGGCAGTCCCGAGCCGCCCCCGTAACCCGCCAGGACGACAGTGCGTCCGGTCGCGATCGTCGAGCGGCCCCAGAGCACCCGGGGCAGGTGCCAGTGCACGAGGTCGGGCACCAGATGGTGCAGGTCCGACAGGAGCGCCGAGGCAACGGCCGCACCGTACGCGGCGGCCACATCGGCGGGGTCGAAGTCGAGACCGACTCCGGCCACCGCGAAGCCTCCCCGCCAGTCACCCGCCAGCCGCCGCTCCGTCGCCCGCTCGACCGTCCGGCCGGGCACGGCGTACTGACGGACCCGGCGCAGGCTCGACGCCTCCACGTGGGAGATGAGACGCTCCTCGGGTACGAGCCTCACCTGTAGACGCTCCGTATCGCACGCAGATCCGCATGGGTGCCCGAGTCCGGACGCAGCCGCGCGGTGAAGGACCGCTTCACCCTGCGGGGGAGCCCGGGGCCGAGACCCACGTACTCCAGCCGGGAGTCCGGGGAGACCGCGCCCAGCAGTTCCTTCGCACCTCGGCCGGTCAGCCCGGTGTGGGCCAGTTCCAGGCGTCGGAGCGGGCTGCCGGGCAGGGCGGCGGCCAGCGCGTGGGCCCCCGCGTCACCGGTCGCGTTGCCGGTCGCCCCGAGGCTGCGCTCCGACATCGGGCGCCCCAGGTCGAGTGCCTCGATGCCGCCGAGCGCGTCGGCCAGCGCGTACGCACCCGCGGGCCCGATCCCGTTGCCGCCGAGACCGAGCCTCACCGGGCGTTCGGGGTCGGCCGCGGCGGCGAGCACGGCGGCTCCCGCGTCGCCGAGGTGGTTCGCCGACAGGTACAGCTCCCGTACGCCCGCGTCACGGACCAGCGCCGCCAGGACCGGGGCGGTCTCCGCGCCGAGGCCGTTGCCACCGAGGAACAGTCTCTCCACGGGCCGCTCCCGCACCGAGAGCACTTCGAGCAGCGCGCCCAGACCGGCGGCGGTGACCCCGCTGTTGACGAGGTCCAGGGTGCGCAGGGCGGTGTTACGGGCGAGCATCGGCACGAGTGCCCGGACTCCCGCGTCGCCCAGCGGGTTGCGCTTCAGCCACAGGGCCCGGACCGTGGCGTCCTCCCGGAGCGCCCCGGCGAGCGCGGCCGCGCCGTCCGCCCCGATGCGGTTGCAGCCGAGATAGACGGTCCGCAGCCCGTGCCCGTCCCGGCCCAGGACGTCCGCGACCGACCTCGCGCCCTCGTCGCCGAGGGAGTTGGTGCCGAGCAGGACGTGCACCGCGTGGCGGGAGCCGGCGAGGGCGGGCATCACCTCGGCCGCACCGAGGGCCCCGAGCCCCTGCTTGCACAGATCGACACGTCCGTCGCCACGCAGGGTCCCCAGCGGGAACACCTCGTCCGCCCCGACCGCCCGCTCCACCGCGAGCCGCTTCACCAGCGGGCCCAGCAGAGCCACGTCGGCGGGCGGAAGGTCCGGGTGCTCGATCGCCGGGCAGCGCACGGGCATCGGCTGCGACATCACGACTCTCCAGTCCCTTGCCGGCGGCGGGCCGGAGCGGACAACCGCGTCCACCGCCCGGCCGGCACACCGACGCCATCCCTCAAGAACAGGCGGCAAGACCGGCCGGATTCGAACCGGCGTCCTCCAGCTCGATGCGTGGGCGCGACGACCTCTGCGCTACAGCCTTGCCATGCGTGATCATAACGGGGAACGGAGCGAAATCGCACGCCAGTACGCTGGTTGCGGGAGGCCGCTCCTCATGGGCGGCTGCCGGTACCGACACGGGTGACGCCGGTCCCGATTCCATGTCCACCGGCAGCGCTGCGGGGCGCAGGACAAGACCGGTGTCGCTGACGCACGATGAGGGAGAGAATGGGCGCGCCGAACGACCCGAGGGACGAGACCTGGGGTCCCGGGGGCAGAACGCACACCGACGACACGATGCCGCTGCGACTCCCGTCCGACGGCACGGAGTCGCAGCGTCTCCCGTCCGAAGCCACGAGGTCTCTTCGTCTCCCGGCCGACGCCCCCGTGACGTCCAGCGCGCCTGCCGACGACACGGTGCGTCTTCGCCTCCCGGCCGGCGGTCTGCACGCGGGCGGGCCCTTCACCCCGGGTGACGCCGGTCCGAAGCACGACGCAGAGGGCTCGGGCCGCCCGGCGGAACCGGACGGGAGCGCCCGGCCGGCCGGCCCCGACGAAGGTGCCCGGTCGAAGGCGGCCGGGCCTTCGGGACTGCTCAAGTCCAGTGCGGTCATGGCCGCGGGCACCATCGTCTCCCGTGTCACCGGCTTCCTCCGCACCCTGGTCATGGCGGCTGCGATCGGTGTCGGCACGCTCAACGACTCGTACCAGGTCGCCAACGTCCTGCCCACGATGATCTACGTGCTGGTGGGCGGCGGAGCGCTCAACGCGGTCTTCGTCCCCCAACTCGTGCGGGCCATGAAGAAGGACGACGACGGGGGCGAGGCCTACGCCAACCGTCTGCTCACGCTGGTGATGGCCGCACTGGCGGGCGTCACCGTCGTGTGCGTGCTCGCCGCCCCGCAGCTGGTGCACATGATGTCGCCCGACATCGCCTCCGACCCGCAGCGCATGGCGGTGACCGTGGCTTTCGCCCGGTACTGTCTGCCCACGCTGTTCTTCATGGGCGCCCATGTGGTGCTCGGGCAGATCCTCAACGCCCGTGGGCGGTTCGGGGCGATGATGTGGACCCCGGTTCTCAACAACCTCGTGATCATCGCCTCCTTCGGAGGTTTCGTCTGGGCCTTCGGCGGCTTCACGGCATCGGGCGTCGGCCCCTCGACCATCACCCCCGAAGGAGTACGGCTCCTGGGGCTCGGCACCCTGCTGGGGCTGGCCGTGCAGGCGCTCGCCATGCTCCCGTACCTGCGCGACGCGGGCTTCCGGCTGCGTCCACGGTTCGACTTCAGAGGCCATGGCCTCGGCAAGGCCATGGGCCTGGCCAAGTGGACGCTGCTCTTCGTGCTCGTCAACCAGCTCGGCATGATCGTCGTGACCCAGCTCGCCACCGAGGCCGGCTCCCTCGCCGAGGACGCCGGGTACACGGGCTCGGGGATCACGGCCTACAACTACGCCCTGCTGCTGTGGCAGATGCCGCAGGCCATCATCACCGTCTCGGTGATGACCGCCGTACTTCCCCGGATCTCCCGCTCGGCCCAGGACGACGACACGGCGGCGATACGGGACGACATCTCGTACGGTCTGAGGACCTCGGCCGTGGCCATCGTGCCGTGCGCGTTCGCGTTCGTCGCCCTCGGCGTCCCCATCGCCACACTGCTGTACGCGGGCTCGGGAGCCGAGGGCGCGCGCGGCATCGGGTTCGTCCTGATGGCCTTCGGCCTGGGGCTCATCCCCTACTCCGTCCAGTACGTGGTCCTGCGTGGTTTCTACGCCTACGAGGACACCCGCACGCCCTTCTACAACACCGTGGTCGTCGCTCTGGTCAACGCGGGCGGATCCGCCCTGTGTTTCGTCGCTCTCAGCCCGCGATGGGCCGTCGCCGGAATGGCCGCCTCGTACGGCCTGGCCTACGCGGTCGGGTTCGGCATCGCCTGGCGCCGGCTCCGCAGGCGTCTCGGGGGTGACCTGGACGGCCGCCGCGTCCTGCGCACCTACACACGTCTGGTCGTGGCGGGTGTTCCCGCCGCACTGGCCGGCGGCGGAGTCGCGTACGTGGTGACCGGTGCCCTCGGCAGCAGCGCCGCCGGCTCGCTGGCAGCCCTGGTGGCAGGGGGCATCGTCCTGCTCGGCGTCTTCGTCGCCATCGCCCACCTCCTGCGGGTGCCCGAACTCAGTGCTCTGACCGGGATGGTGCGGGGACGTCTCGGCCGCTGAGGTCGACGCCGGCCGAGGCGTGGCCCTCGCTCCGCGACCGCCGGGCCGGGCCGCCACGGGACGCGGAGAGGGAGCCTGTACCTCCTCCCCGTTCCGTGACCTCGGTGTTTTCGGCTGAGTGCAACGGCGTGGCCCGCCCGTGCCCGCGTCGGCGATGCTCATGCCCAACGCGGCGTGCGGGGCACAGATCCTGCCGAGTGCAGGGAAGTCCGCCCCGCGCCGACGATCATCGAGACGGGGAATTCACATGGACTTTCACGGAAAGCGTTCACGGACGGTCGCGGCCGTCATGGGTGGCGCCATGGTGGCCACGCTGGGGCTGGCGGCATCTCCCGCCTCGGCGAAGATCTCCGACGGGTGGGTGCGGGGGTACGACAGGTTCTCCGACGACTGGGACGACGAGGGAGACCTCGGGCGGCTGGAGGCCGAGCCCAACTCCAACGCCACGTGCCTGTTGCAGCGCATCCTCTGGGCGGAAGGGGCGTACGCCACCGATTACGACAACGAGCGCTTCACCGAGGGCGACATCGACGGGTACTTCGGCTGGCGCACCTTCTACTCCCTCAGGGACGTGCAGAAGGGGCTGGCGGTCACCCCGGACGGCATCGCCGGCGGGACGACCCTCGGCTTGCTCAACAAGCACATGTACCAGACCGGGGGTTCGACCGCTCGCGGCAAGACGCTCTACCTGACGTACCAGGGCAAGAGGCACAGCTTCGACCTGAGCCGCAACTCCGAGGGGAAGTACGTCTTCCCCGACGGCAACGGCGACTCGCGCCAGGCAGGGTACAAATACCTCACCTGCGGCTGACGCGCTGCCGCGCGACTGCCGTCAGGCACGCGGAACGGCCTGGCGAGGCCGCGTGAGTCACCCGGGTCCTGAAGACCGGAGTGGCCGCGCGGCCATGTCGCGTCGTGCCGTCGGCACCTAAGCCGGAGGCCGCACCCACGGAGCGAAGCGCTGACCGGGGTCCGTGTCTTCCCGCCAGTACCTGAGAACGGTCCCGTGCACGACCTCGAGCCGCTCCGCGGCGACGAGGCAGGAGACGGGCTCCAGGCCGCCCGCGTCCGCTTCGAAGGCGACGAGGACCAGCGGTTCCTCACCGAGCTGACGCGCGACTCGGGCCAGTTCTTCGCCCGTCGGCACCCGGAAGACCGGATCGTGGAACATCGCCGGGCAGCTGACGAACAGGGGGTCCCCGAAGGCCAGCTCCAGGCCATGGTGGTAGGTGAGGTCGTATCCGGCGGCCAGGCGGAACTGACCGGCATCCCAGGTGAGGACCTCCCAGTCCCACCAGGAGCCCTCGGGAAGCTCGATGCGCGCGTGCCGGGATCCGCTGCCCACCCTCAGCTCCTCACGTCGTCCGAACAGATGATCAGGCCGCACATCGACCCGGCCGGCCCGCTGTGCCGTTCCGTCGCGGCCATGCGCATCAGAAGTGTCGTATAGCTCGTCGGCGGTGGTGTGCCCGGTACGGGGCGATGCCGGTCGAGGCCCGGTCGCCGCCCGGCCTGGGCGGTGCGCTGCGACACGCCTCGGCGAATCGCGCACGACCACACCGAAGGCTCCCTGGGTGTCAGTCCGCTGTCAGGATCTCCAGGCCGAGAGCCTCGACCTGCTCGACAACCGGGTCGTGGCGGGCGGCGTCGGTGATCAGTCCGCTGACCTTCTCCCATGGCAGGACGCGGTACCGCGAAGCCGTGCCGATCTTCTCCGAGGAGGCGAGGACGTAGGTCTCCGCGGCCCGCTCGGACAAGGCGCGCTTCATCGCGGCCTCCTCGGAGTCCGCGGTGGTCAGTCCCGCCTCGGGGTGCACCCCGGTGACACCGAGCAGACAGAGGTCGGCGGAGACGTTCCGGGCCGCCTCGACCGCCGCGGCACCGCAGGCCACCGCCGAGTGCTTGAAGATCCGGCCCCCGAGGAGGAAGAGCTCCGCCTGCGGATGGTCCAGCAGGGCCGAGGCGACCGTCGGACTGTGGGTGATCACCGTGCAGGAAAGATCCTGCGGGAGCGCGCGGGCGACGGCGAGCGCGGTGGTTCCTCCGTCGAGGATCAGCGCACCGCCCGGCCGCACCAGCCCGGCGGCCACCGAGGCGACCTTCTGCTTGCCGTCCGGGGTGACGGCCTGCCGGGCGGCGTAGCCGACCACCGCGGGCGACACGGGCAGCGCACCGCCGTAGACCCGCTGGCACAGTCCCTCGGCGGCGAGATCGCGCAGATCGCGCCGCACGCTGTCCTCGGAGATTCCCAGTCCGGTGGCGACGTCCTTGGCGACGATCTTGCCCTCGCGGGCGAGCAGACCGAGCAGGTGGTCGCGCCGTTCAGCGGCTAGCATGCACACTCTCTCCTGTTCTTGCACGTTTATGCGTGTACGGTAGCGCACATGAACGACAAGCCCAAGCTCATCCTGATAGCAGGCCCCTACCGATCCGGCACGGACGGTGACCCGCAGGCCATGGCGGCCAACCTCGCCCGCCTCGAAGCCGCCGCCTGGCCGGTCTTCGCCGCCGGCCACCTCCCCGTCATCGGGGAATGGATCGCCCTGCCCGTCCTGCACTCCGTCGGCGCGGGCCCCGCCGACCCCCTCGCCGACCAGGTGCTCTACCCGACCGCCGACCGCCTGCTCGCCCACTGCGACGCCGTGCTGCGCCTGCCGGGGGACTCTGCCGGGGCCGACCAGGACGTGGCGACCGCCCGTGGGCGCGGCCTGCCCGTCTATCACGACGTGACCGAGATCCCCCCGTATTCCCCGCAGGAGGCCGCGTGACAGGCCGCCCCGGCGTCGATGTCCCCGACCACCGGGGCCGCAGCGGTCTGGACCAGGCGGGCCGCGGCCTCGACCGCAACCCCGATGTGGTGGTCCGCGACGTCGAGCTCACTTCGCAGGGCTGGCACGTCCTGAGGCGGACCACCTTCGACTACCGACGCCGCGACGGGCGCTGGGACACCCAGCAGCGCGAGACCTACGACCGCGGCGACGGCGCGGTGGTCCTGCCCTACGACACCGGACGCGGTCGGGTCCTGCTCACCCGTCAGTTCCGGTATCCGGCCTACGTCAACGGCCACCCCGACGGCATGCTCATCGAGGCTGCCGCCGGGCTGCTCGACGCGGACGACCCGGCCGCAGCCGTCCGGCGCGAGAGCGCCGAGGAGCTCGGCGTCACCCTCGGCCCGCTCACCCGCGTCCTCGACGCCTACATGAGCCCAGGTTCCGTCACCGAGCGCCTGCACTTCTTCGCCGCCCCCTACACCCCGGCCGACCTGACGGGGACCGGCGGGGGACTGGAGGAGGAAGGTGAGGACATCGAGGTCGTCGAGCTGCCGTTCGCCGAGGCCCTCGCCATGACCCGTGACGGGCGCATCACCGACGGCAAGACCATCCTTCTCCTGCAATGGGCGGCCCTGGGTGGTCCCTTCGCCCCTGCGGCGAAGGTCGGTTGACGACGCCGGCCCGCGGACGTCCGGCGCCGTCCGCGGGCGAGGCGGTCAGCCGTTCGTGGTGAAGCGGGCCCGCCGCAGGTCGCGGAGCAACGCGATCTCGGCCATGTGGTGGATGAATTCGAGGTTGGTCCCGGCCAGCACGTCGAGGAACGGGTCGTCGGGGTCGGAACCGTACGGGTACTGCGAGAAGCCGACGGTGTCGAGCTGCTCGTCCGTGACAGTGGCGACGCTGTCGCGCCAGCGGTCGACCAGTGCCCAGAACCGGTCGAGGGCCAAGGTGGCGGAGGGGGTGAAGTCGACCAGCAGATTCGGATCCTGACTGCGCCCGCCGAAGGTCCACTCCCACTGACCGGCGAAGCACGAGTGCAGGTGCTCCAGCCGCCAGGCGATGGTGGTGACCGGCGTCGCGTCGGGCTCCGGTGGACCGGTGTGCGCGAGGACCTCCTCGACCCGCCCCACGGTCACGCTCCAGTCCTCGGCGATCTTGGAAAGCGTCATGCCGTCGGCGGCCTGCCGTGCGACCTCGGCGTACTCGTTCGCCGGGATGTCCGGGGCGCCCTTGTCGAGCACCCACTCGCCCGGTCCGTACGCCCGGGGCGTCACGGCCTCGCCCCTGCGCCGTACCGACCAGCAACCGTCCACCGGCTCCCACAGGTACTCCTCGTCACCGAAACCCGCCAGCCGCACCTGGGCCATCTCCCTGGCCTGGTCGAACTGGCCGAGAAGCAGCCCCAGTCGGTCGGTTCGTGTGTCCTGGATCTCCATGACCGGCTTCCTTCGATTCGAATCCCGTACGTCACTGTGCTCAGGCGGAAGCTAACGGTTCACCTCGCGGGGCGCGACCGGTTTCGCCGCCCGTGCGGCGGTGCGGCGTCGCACGGGTGGGTGTGCGGATGGAAATGAACATGTTCAATAATGAGATGCGTGGCCGGCTGCGCCGCATTGCGGCCGACCGCACCCCAGGTGACATCTCGAGAGGACCACCACGATGAGACGTACCCGCTGTCGCCGTGCCGCCCGGATCGCGGCCGTCGCGTACGTGGCCGCGATGATGGCCGGCGGGCTCGTCGTGGGCGTCCTTGACGCCTCGCACACCGAGCAGTTGCTGTTCTGGCTGTCCCAGCCCGGCCTGAACGTCCTGTACGTCTTCGTCCTCATGCCGCTCACCGTGGTGCTCGGTGACGCGGGCGCCGCAGCGGACGCGGGCGGCGCCACCGGTCTCGTGCTCGCCTGCGGGCTGGGCGCGGCCGTGAACGTCCTGCTGCTGCGGACGGCCGTGTGCTTCGCCCGCATGGTCGCCGCCGACCTCCCCGCATGCCGGAAGCGCCGCACCCCGGTGCGGTGACCCGCGGGGTGCGGCGCTTCGTGACGGGTGGTCAGCCCAGCTGCTCGTACGCCGGCAGCGTCAGGAAGTCCGCGTAGTCCTGGTCCAGGGAGACCTGGAGCAGGAGGTCGTGGGCCTGCTGCCACTTGCCGGACTCGAAGGCCTCCTCGCCGATCTCCGCACGGATCACGGCCAGTTCCTCGGCGGCGACCTTGCGGGCCAGGTCCGCCGTGGCGTGTTCGCCGTTCTCGAAGACCACGTCCGCGTTGATCCACTGCCAGATCTGCGAGCGCGAGATCTCGGCGGTGGCCGCGTCCTCCATCAGGTTGAAGATGGCGACCGCGCCCATGCCCCGCAGCCAGGCCTCGATGTAGCGGATGCCGACCGCGACCGCGTTGCGCAGGCCGTCGTACGAGGGCTTCGCGTCCAGTGTGTCGATGGCGATCAGGTCGCCCGCCGCCACCGAGACGTCCTCGCGCAGTCGGTCCTTCTGGTTCGGCTTGTCGCCGAGGACCGCGTCGAAGGAGGCCATCGCGATCGGGACCAGGTCGGGGTGGGCCACCCACGAGCCGTCGAAGCCGTCGCCCGCCTCGCGGTCCTTGTCCGCCTTGACCTTCTCGAAGGCGACCTTGTTGACCTCGGCGTCGCGCCGCGAGGGGATGAACGCCGCCATGCCGCCGATGGCGTGCGCGCCGCGCTTGTGGCAGGTGCGGACCAGGAGTTCGGTGTACGCCCGCATGAACGGGGCGGTCATCGTGACCAGGTTGCGGTCCGGCAGGACGAACTTCGAGCCGCCGTCACGGAAGTTCTTCACGATGGAGAAGAGGTAGTCCCAGCGGCCCGCGTTGAGCCCGGAGGCGTGGTCGCGGAGCTCGTAGAGGATCTCCTCCATCTCGTACGCGGCGGTGATCGTCTCGATCAGGACGGTCGCGCGGACCGTGCCCTGCGGGATGCCGACGTAGTCCTGGGCGAAGACGAAGATCTCGTTCCAGAGGCGGGCCTCCAGGTACGACTCCGTCTTCGGCAGATAGAAGTACGGGCCCTTGCCGAGGTCGATCAGGCGTTGCGCGTTGTGGAAGAAGTAGAGACCGAAGTCGACCAGCGCGCCGGGCACCGGGGTGCCGTCGAGCTGGAGGTGGCGCTCGTCCAGGTGCCAGCCGCGCGGGCGCGTGACGACGGTCGCGAGCTCCTCGGCGGGCTTCAGGGCGTACGACTTGCCCGACTTCGGGTCGGTGAAGTCGATGTTCCGGGTGTACGCGTCGATCAGGTTGAGCTGGCCGGTGACGACGTTCTCCCACGTGGGAGCGGACGCGTCCTCGAAGTCGGCGAGCCAGACCTTGGCGCCCGAGTTCAGGGCGTTGATGGTCATCTTCCGGTCGGTCGGGCCCGTGATCTCCACCCGGCGGTCGTCCAGCGCGGCCGGGGCCGGGGCGACCTTCCAGGTGTCGTCCACGCGGACCGCTTCCGTCTCCGGCAGGAAGTCCAGCGTGGAGGTGCGGGCGATCTCGGCGCGGCGCTCGCCACGGCGGGCGAGCAGCTCGTCACGCCGGGGCGTGAACCGCCGGTGCAGCTCGGCCACGAACGCGAGGGCCGCATCGGTCAGGACCTCGTCCTGCCTGGGCAGGGGCTCGGCATCGACGATGGCCAGCGGGGACGGCGCTGGTGCGGACATGAGCTGTCACTCCTTCAGCGGGTGGTGCGGCGGCATCCCACGGCCGCCGGGTCGCCCGGGACGGCACGGGGTGCCAGGGCTCCGAGATACGGCCATGGGTACCGCCGAGGACCGGAAGCGGAACCATGGGCTTCTGATCAGTGGATATTAGTTTCCTCATGGTGGAAGTTCAATGGTTTGTTGATGTCGAGATTCTCCGGGTCGACAGACGTGCCCCCGTGGTGGCGCGGCGTGCCATCCCAGACACGTTCCGTTCACTCCAGGCGCGTCAGGTCCTCCACCGTGTCGATGTCGTGGGCCTGAGCCACATCGGAGCACTCGACGAGCGTGATCGCATCGCGATGCGCCCGCAGATACGCCCGCGCCCCCTGGTCGCCCACCGCGCCCGCCGCGACGTCCGCCCACAGGTCGGCCCCGAACAGCACGGGGTGGCCTCGCTCCCCGTCGTACGCGGCGGACGCCAGGGTCGTCCGGGAGCGGTATGCCGAGCGGACCCGGGCAACCGCCTCCGCCCCGATGCCCGGCTGGTCGACCAGGAACACGAGTGCGGCGTCCGCGTCCGAGCCGGCGAGGGCGTCCAGCCCGGCCCGGAGCGAGGAGCCCATCCCCTCCTCCCACGACGGGTTCACCGTCACCTCGCACGTGGAGAGATTCGCCAGGGCCCGAACCTCCTCCGCCGCCGCGCCCAGGACGACGTGGACGGGACCGCACCCGCCGTTGCGCAGCGCCCGCACCGCGTGCTCGACCAGCGGGCGGCCACGGTGTTCCAGCAGGGCCTTCGGCCGGCCGCCGAGGCGCCGGCCGCCACCGGCGGCGAGCAGTACTCCGGCGACCACGGGTGTCCGTTGTGTGTGAGCCATGGGCCTTGGATACCACTGCGTCGTGCGTACCGGAGGAAATGCTGTCACTCCTCAGGAGTACCCTCATTCCTTGTCCGCACAGTGGCGCACGCCCTCTTTTATGGCGTTGACTTGGCTGCGGTCCCAGGCAGTTGACCGCCGCCGGGGCCACGTCGGGACACCGGCACGACGACGTGCGAGGGGGAGTGCTTTGTTGCGAAGCGTGGGGCGGGAGCGGTTGACCGGGAGCGGCGAGGACCCGAGAGTGACGGAGCTGCGTACGGCGGTCTCCCGCCTCCGTCGCGAACTGGCCGGACATCCCGCAGATTTCCGGGACCGGGGCATCGCCGAGGACGAGCTGGCCGCGCTGGACAGCATGGCGGTCAGTGGCAGGCCCGAGATCCCCCGCCTGCGCCGTTCGCTGCTGCTGGTCGCGGGGGCGATCGGCTCGGTGAGCGCGCTGGCGCCCGGTCTGCGCGAGGTGCGGATCGCGGTCGACCTGTTCGGGGAGCCGCCGCGAGGGTGAGCGGCGGACCGGGCGCCGCAGGGGGAGCGCACGCACCGGGTCAGCGGGAGAGCAGGCGGCGTGCCGTCGCCGCTGGTGTGTGAGTCGACGCCCGGCTCGGCGTGGACGCGCACCAGGCGGGGAAGTGACCCCTGGCGCCGCAGGTCCGGCCCGACCGGCCCGTCGGGCGCGGGAGGGCCCGGTGTCAGCCCGTCGGGCGCCGGCGGGGCACGTCAGCCGGCCCGGCGTCAGCCCGTCGGGCCCGTGCTGCTCGCCAGTGCCTCGGAGAGCTCCTTCGCGATCTGCTGCAGGATCGGCACGATCCGCTCGGTCGCAGTCTCGGTGACCCGGCCCGCGGGCCCGGAGATGGAGATGGCGGCCGAGGTGGGGGAGTTCGGTACCGAGACCGCGAGGCAGCGGACCCCGATCTCCTGCTCGTTGTCGTCCACCGCGTAGCCCGCCCTCCGCACCTGTTCCAGTGCGTCGAGGAAGCCGTCCGGCGTGGTGATCGTCTTCTCGGTGGCCGCCGGCATGCCCGTACGGGCCAGGAGGGCCCGCACCTCGTCCGCCGGGGTGTGGGCGAGGAGGGCCTTGCCGACACCGGTGGAGTGGGGGAGCACCCGTCGCCCCACCTCGGTGAACATCCGCATCGAGTGCTTCGACGGCACCTGGGCGACGTACACGATCTCGTCCCCGTCGAGCAGTGCCATGTTGGCCGTCTCGCCGGTCTCCTCGACCAGCCGCTGGAGATACGGCCGCGCCCAGGTGCCCAGCAGCCGGGACGCGGACTCGCCGAGGCGGATCAGACGCGGACCCAGCGCGTAACGCCGGTTGGGCTGCTGGCGCACGTAACCGCACACGACCAGGGTGCGCATCAGCCGGTGGATGGTGGGGAGGGGGAGTCCGCTGCTCGCGGAGAGTTCGCTGAGCCCGACCTCGCCCCCGGCATCCGCCATGCGCTCCAGGAGATCGAAGGCGCGCTCGAGGGACTGCACGCCGCCGCTGGGACCGGCGGGCTTGGAGTCGGATGTGCTGGCGTGGGACGGCGGCACGTCAACGGTCCTTTCGAAGCGGAGGCAAGGCAGCAGCCTACCGGGCCGTTCCCGATCGGCCCACTGCTCCCGGTGCGGCGTCCTTGCCGGTCAGGGCCTGTTTTGTCCTGGTGTCGGCGTTCCGGGCCGCGTTCGGCCCGAAGCACGGTGGTGCCACTCCTGGCCTATTCTACGTTCCGCCTGTCGAAAATGAACTTTTACTTCGTGGAAATATCCAATCAGTAGTGCCCATGGTCCACTGGTCGCCCCGAGAGGGGAAGCGGGGTCTTGACGGGCCGCTTCCCCGAGTGAAGACTCCTTCAACAAATCGTTGAATCTGCGTGAGGAGCACAGGTGTCCGGTGTGGACATGAAGCTGGTACTCCGCTCGACGCGCGTCGTCACCCCGGAAGGCACCCGCGCTGCCGCGGTCCTCGTCGCCGGCGGGGAGATCGAGGCGGTCCTGCCGTACGACACCGAGGTGCCCGGTGGTGCTCAGGTCGAGGACCTCGGCGACGACGTCCTGCTGCCGGGCCTCGTCGACACCCACGTCCACGTGAACGATCCCGGCCGCACCGAGTGGGAAGGCTTCTGGACAGCCACCCGCGCCGCGGCGGCCGGTGGCATCACGACACTGCTCGACATGCCGCTCAACTCCCTCCCGCCGACCACCACGGTCGAGAACCTGAGCGTCAAGCAGCGGGTGGCCGCACCCAAGGCGCACATCGACACCGGCTTCTGGGGCGGCGCGATCCCGTCCAACACGAAGGACCTGCGCCCGCTGTACGAGGCAGGGGTCTTCGGCTTCAAGTGCTTCCTCTCACCCTCCGGCGTCGAGGAGTTCCCCGAGCTGGACCAGGAGCAGCTGGCCCGGTCCATGGCGGAGATCGCCGGTTTCGGCGGACTGCTGATCGTGCACGCCGAGGATCCGCACCACCTGGCCGAAGCCCCGCAGAGAAGCGGGGAGAGGTACGCCGACTTCCTGGCGTCCCGCCCGCGCGACGCCGAGAACGCCGCCATCGAGGGCCTCATCGCCCACGCCAGGCGGCTGGACGCCCGCGTCCACGTCCTGCACCTCTCCTCCAGTGACGCGCTGCCGCTGATCGCAGCCGCCAAGCGCGAGGGCGTACGCGTCACCGTCGAGTCGTGCCCGCACTTCCTCACGCTGACCGCCGAGGAGGTCCCGGACGGAGCGACGGAGTTCAAGTGCTGTCCGCCCATCCGGGAGGCGGCGAACCAGGACGCTCTCTGGGCCGGGCTCGCCGACGGCACCATCGACTGCATCGTCTCGGACCACTCGCCCTGCACCACGGACCTCAAGACCCCCGACTTCGCCTCCGCCTGGGGCGGGATCTCCTCGCTGCAGCTGGGCCTGCCCGCCATCTGGACCGAGGCACGCCGGCGAGGTCACACCCTCGACGACGTCGCCCGCTGGATGTCCGCGGCCCCCGCAGCCCTCGCCGGCCTCACGCGCAAGGGTGCCATCGAGGCCGGACGGGACGCGGACTTCGCGGTCCTCGCCCCCGACGAGACCTTCACCGTCGATCCGGCGGGGCTCTTCCACCGCAACCAGGTCACCGCCTACGCAGGCAGAACCCTGCACGGTGTCGTCAGGTCCACATGGCTGCGCGGCACGCGGATCGCGGCCGACGGCGTACTCGCCGAACCCACCGGCCGCCTCCTCGAAAGGAACCAGTGACCATGACGGCGACACCGCGCTTCACCGGCGACGCGAGCCCGTACGGGGGAGGCGACCCGTACGCCGACCACCGCACCGCCGACTTCCCCTTCACCCGTCTCGTGGACCTCGCCGACCGGCGCCTCGGCGGCGGCGTCATCGCGGCCAACGACGAGTTCTTCGCCGAGCGCGAGAACCTGCTGAAGCCGGAGCCCGCGGAATTCGACCCCGAGCGCTTCGGGCACAAGGGCAAGATCATGGACGGCTGGGAGACCCGTCGCCGGCGTGGTGCGAGCGCCGCCGAGCCGCACCCCACCGACGACGACCATGACTGGGCCCTCGTGCGTCTCGGTGCTCCCGGTGTGGTGCGCGGACTGATCGTGGACACCGCGCACTTCCGCGGCAACTACCCGCAGTCCGTCTCCGTCGAGGCGACCTCCCTGCCCGGCTCCCCGTCCCCCGAGGACCTCCTCGCCCCCGACGTGAAGTGGACGACCCTCGTGCCCCGCACGGCCGTCGGCGGGCACGCGGCCAACGGCTTCGCCGTCGACGCGCCGCAGCGCTTCACCCATCTGCGGCTCAACCAGCACCCCGACGGAGGCATAGCCCGCCTGCGTGTCCACGGCGAGGTCTCACCCGACCCGGCATGGCTGGCAGCCCTCGGCACGTTCGACCTGGTGGCCCTGGAGAACGGCGGCGAGGTCGAGGACGCCTCCGACCGCTTCTACTCCCCGGCGACCAACACCATCGCGCCGGGGCGCTCACGGAAGATGGACGACGGCTGGGAGACCCGCCGCCGGCGCGACAAGGGCAACGACTGGATCCGCTACCGGCTGGTCGAGCAGTCGGAGATCAGGGCCGTCGAGATCGACACGGCCTACCTCAAAGGCAACGCGGCGGGCTGGGCGACGATTTCGGTCAGTGACGGTGAGGGCGGCGAGCGTTCGGAGATCCTGCCCCGCACCCGGCTCCAGCCCGACACGAACCACCGCTTCGTCCTGCCCGAAGCCGTGCGCGGCACGCACGTCCGGATCGACATCTTCCCGGACGGCGGGATCTCCCGGCTGCGGCTCTTCGGCTCGCTGACCGAGGAGGGGGCGGCACGCCTGGCCGCGCGCCACGAGGAGCTCGGCGGGCGGTGACCTGAGGCCGGGGCCCGGCTGCGGGCTCGCTCGGTGGGCGCCAACCCTCGTTCCACGTACGGAATATGCGGTGGCGACGCGGCTCATGGCCGTACAGGGTGAGTCCATGACATGGACAGCGCCATCGATCGAGCGCACCGAGCAGCTGGGCAGCCTGGGTGGCGTGACCGAGCGTCGGATGCTGGAGGGCTGGCTCGGTTGGCACCGGGAGACGCTGCTGGCCAAGTGCGCCGGGCTCGAGCCCGCGCAACTGGCGCGGACGACCGTGGAACCGTCGCCTCTCACCCTCCTGGGGCTGGTCCGGCACATGGCGGAGATGGAGAGATGGTGGTTCCGGCGGAGTTTCGCGGGTGAGGCTGTCGGCGACGTCTTCACCGCCCCGGCGGACGGCGACGAAGGGTTCGCGGGGATCGACGCGGCCCACGCGGAGCGGGACTTCGGACTCTTCCGGGCCGAGACCGGAGCGTGCGACGCGGTGGCCGCAGGGAGAGGTCTCGACGAGACGTTCGTGTCCGCTCCCGGGGTCTCCCTCAGTCTGCGCTTCGTGTACGTGCTGATGATCCAGGAGTACGCCCGTCACAACGGCCACGCCGACTTCCTTCGCGAGCGGACCGACGGGGTGACGGGTGACTGAGTTCCCTCCACGGGGCGGCCCGGCCGCAGTGCGGGGGAAGCGCCGTCAGCGGGGAACGGGTCCACATGATCATGAAATTTCCGGGCTCGACGGTCACTGGGGGCGTGTGCCGGCCTGCGGGTGGGTGTGCCGGTTCGCGCCCGGCCTGTAGGGATATGGGACCCTGGTCGGGCCGTCGCCGCCCCGACCAGGAGTCGCCATGATCTTCATCGCCGTCAAGTTCACCGTGCGTACCGCCGAGCGGGACAACTGGCTGCCGGCCGTCGAGGACTTCACCCTCGCCACCCGTCAGGAGCCGGGGAACCTCTTCTTCGACTGGTCCTACAGCGTCGAGAACCCGGACCAGTTCGTCCTGCTCGAGGCGTTCGCCTCGCAGGAGGCGGGCGTGGCGCATGTGAACTCCGAGCACTTCAAGGCGGCGATCGACACCATGTCCGAGCTCGTCAGCGAGGTCCCGGAGATCATCAACGTCGAGGTCCCCGGGGACGACTGGTCCCGGATGTCGGAGGTCACCCCGCGCAACCGCTGACCGTCGTGTCGTCGCGGGGGACGGCCGCCGTCAGAACTCCTCGTGCGTATCGGGGTCCCCGCCGAAGCGGTGCGGCGGCCGGGCTCCGATACGGTCCAGCTCCTGCTGGGTCAGTTCGAACCCGAACAGGTCGAGATTCTCCTTCTGCCGCCCGGGATCCGCGGACTTCGGGATCGGCACCGCCCCGAGCTGGGTGTGCCACCGCAGTACGACCTGGCCCGGGGTCACTCCGTGGGCCTCGGCCGCGGATACCACCTCCGGGGTCTCCAGCACCTGACGCCCCCGGGCCAGCGGACTCCAGCTCTCCGTGACGATGCCCTTCGCGGTGTGCACCGCGCGCAGCTCCTCCTGGGGGAGCAGGGGGTGCATCTCGATCTGGTTCACCACGGGGAGCACGCCCGTCTCCCGCTCCAGCCGGTCCAGGTGCTCCGCCGTGAAGTTGGAGACGCCGATGTGGCGCACGAGGCCCTCCTCGCGGAGCTTGATCATCGCCTTCCACGTGTCGACGTACTTGTCCACCCGGGGCAGTGGCCAGTGGATGAGGTACAGGTCGACGTATTCCAGGCCCAGGTTGCTCCGGGACTCCTCGAAGGAGGCGAGCGTCTCCTCGTACCCCTGGTGGCGGCCCGGGACCTTGGTGGTGACGAAGACTTCCTGGCGCGGCACTCCGGAGCCGGCGATTCCGCGTCCGGTGCCGGTCTCGTTCCCGTAGTTCAGCGCGGTGTCCACGAGCCGGTAGCCGATGCGCAGCGCACCGGCGACAGCCTTCTCGGCCGCCTCGTCGTCGAGCGGCCAGGTGCCGAGTCCCACCGCGGGGACGGTGCTGCCGTCGTGGAGGTTGCGGTCCGGGGGCGGTGTCTGGCTCATGGTCTCCCATTTCGTTCGCGTACCGTCCCCGCCAGCGTAGGACGGGGCCTCGACGGCCGTCGTGCGGCGCGGCGGAGGGCCGTCGCCGGGCGCACCGATGGATCCGGGCCGAGAGTGGGGTCGTGACAGGTGGAGGCGCGACGGCTGCCGGGGCCCTATCCCGAGGCGGCTAGGCAGGATGGAGAAGGACCATGGCGAAGCTGACTCTCACCACCTTCGTGTCCCTCGACGGCGTGATGCAGGCGCCCGGAGGCCCCGAAGAGGACACGACCGGCGGTTTCGAGTACGGCGGATGGCTGGTCCCCTTCGCGGACGAGGGCATGGGGACCTTCATGGACGAGGTCTTCGACCGCGCGGGTGCCTTCCTCCTCGGACGGCGTACGTACGACATCTTCTCCGCCTACTGGCCCGAGGTCACCGATCCGCAGGACCTCATCGCCTCACGCCTCAACACCCTGCCCAAGCACGTCGTCTCGACCACCCTGACAGACCCGGCGTGGGAGAACACCACGGTGGTCCGGGGCGACGTGCCCGCCGAGGTCGCCAGGCTGAAGGAACGGACGGCGGAGGGTGAACTGCAGATCCACGGGAGCGGCACCCTGGCGCAGTCCCTCATGGCCCACGACCTGATCGACGAAGTCAACCTCCTCGTCCACCCGGTCCGCCTGGGCAGCGGCAGGCGGCTCTTCCCGGACGGAGGGCGGCCCACGGCCTTCGAGCTGCTCGGCGCCCGGACCACCGGGAGCGGCATCGTGATCAACACCTACCGGCCGGCGGGACGCGCGCGGTTCGGGACCTTCGAGCCCGGGGCATGACCGGGACGGTCCGCCCCGGAGGTCACCGCGCCTCCGGCGGTCTCCAGTGGGCGGAGCGCCCCAGGACCGCGAGGACGAGGGGAAGTGTGCCGGCCTCGGGACCCGTCGTGTTCTGCGGGGGGAGCGACGGGCGGAACGCGGAGTGGGGAGCGCGCCGTCCGGGACCGTCCGGTACGGCCAGCGCGATCGGCAGTGCCGCGCGCAGCACGGGTTCCGGCAGGCGGAGGGGGAGTCCGAGTGCGACTGCCACGTCCCAGGCATGCACCACGTGGTCGACGAAGTGGAACTCGACGGCCCGCTTGCCGGGCACCGTCCGCGTGCTGATCTCCGGCAGTGCGAACGGCCTGTCGAGCAGCCCGGGGGAGGCGAAGGCGTCCAGGAGCACCCCGGCGGCGGCCCGGTAGGCCCCGGCCGGGTCGTCCCCGGGATCCGCCGTCCGCCAGAAGGCGGCTTCCGCTCCCTCGCCACGGGCCGCCGCCGCGAACCCGTGGTGCTGCGCCGCCATGTGCGCGACCAGGTCCCGCAGATCCCACCGGTCACACGGGGTCGGCCGACACCAGTCGCCGGGGCGTGCGCGGTCCACGACGCGTACGGACTCCAGGACGGCGGCGCGGTCGAGCAGGACCATGTCCACGGGTGCCTCTCAGCTCCAGGGTTCCACACCGGTCAGGATCCGCTCCGCGTACGCCCACACCGGCGCCAGCAGCAGGGGGCCGGCCGCGGTTTCGCGACGGGCGTCCGGTCCGGACAGAGCGGCCGGTGTCGTCTCGCGCGTGAGCGACCGCATCGCTCCGCGCCCCCGGAACGCCCGTACGACGCGCGTGTGATCCGGCCGGGTGACGAAGCGCATCAGGGAAGCCTCATCGGTCCAGACGGTGACCGATCCCGACCGGTCGAGCCGGGGGCCGGTGTCCATCCAGAGGATGATGGCGACCGCTCCGGGCGTCGAAGGCCAGCCGCGTCGCAGCCGGAAGCCTTCGGCTGCGACGGCGGGCGTGCCCCACGGGCGGTGTGTGACGAATTCGGTGACGCTGACGACCACGGTCGAGCCGGGGCCGGTGCTGTGCGCGGCCGGACTCGTGCCCGGCCACCTGCCGACCATATAACTAAACGAACGAGCGTGCAGTTATTTCCGATCGGGGATCGCGGGCAGCGTGGAAGGGCCGGTGGCGGCGGCGTGCAGGCGCCCCAGGATGGCCCGCGCCGCCTTGGTGTAGCCGGGGTTGTTGTTGTGCAGCACGGACTCGGCGTTGGCCAGTTCCATGAAGGCGATGAGCTCGAAGGCCAGTTGTGAGACGTCCGTGTCCTCCGCCAGTTCCCCCCGCGCCCTCGCCTCCTCGACGGTCTCCTCCACGAAGGTGACCCAGCCGGTCTGGGTGGAGGCCAGCGCGTCGTGCACCTTGCCCTCCCTGGAGTCGAACTCCGCGATGGTCGCGTAGAAGAAACAACCGCCGCTGAACACCCGCCGCTGCGAGTACGAGAGCCAGCTCTCGCACATCCGCCATACGCGGCCCAGACCGGGCGGAACCGCCCTGGTCGGTGTCAGCACGTGTTCGACGAAGATGGCCACGGCGGCGCGCACGGTGGCGAGCTGGAGCTCCTCCTTGGAGCCGAAGAGGGCGAACACGCCGCTCTTGCTCAACTTCAGCTCCGTGGCCAGCCGGCCGAGCGACAAGCCCTCCAGTCCCTCGGTCGAGGCGACGTGGACAGCGCGCCCCAGCACCAGCTGCCTGGTCTGGTTCCCCCGCTCGACCCGTCCGTCCAGCCGCGCTCCACCCATGTGCCAACTCCGTGTGTCCGAGCGTCCCAAGACCGACATTCTAGGAGGAGCCGATCGGGTGGGTGACCGCTTCCGCCGGTGACGACCCCTGCGAACAGGTGGCCTAGTCACCCTGCGGACAGCGGTTCCCGAAAGGGCCGGCCGTTCGGTACGGTGACCGCTCCGCGTGTGAGCCGGCGAGGTCTCCACATCGTTCCTTCTGTGGAGAACCAGGAGAACCACGTGTCCTCTGCCGTCCTGCCCGCGCTCGCACCGCCCCGCCGCGCATGGGTCACCGATCTGCCGCTCCTGCTCGTCGCCGCCGTCTGGGGCGCCAGCTACCTGGCGGCCAAGGGCATCACCACGACGCACACGGTGATCGCCGTCCTCGTGCTCCGCTTCGCGATCGTGCTGCCCGCCCTGGCCGTCGCCGGGTGGCGCGGGCTGCGGGCGCTGAGCGGCCCTCAGTGGCGGGGCGCCGGCCTGCTGGGGCTCGTGCTCAGCGGGATCTTCCTGCTCGAGACGTACGGCGTCGTTCACACGTCGGCGACCAACGCGGGGCTCATCATCAGCCTCACGATGATCTTCACCCCACTGGCCGAGGCGGCGGTGACCCGGGTCCGCCCCCCGGCGGGTTTCCTCGCGGCGGCCGGCCTGTCGGTCGCCGGGGTGGTGCTGCTGACGCAGGGCGGCGGTTTCACCAGCCCCTCGGCAGGCGATCTCCTGATGCTGCTCGCGGCCCTCGCCCGCACGGTCCATGTGCTGGCCATGGCACGCATCAAAGCGGTCCAGGGCGCCGACTCGCTCTCCCTGACCACGGTGCAGCTCGGCAGCGCGGTCGCCGTCTTCGCCGTGCTGGCCGCCGTCCCCGGGACCGGGCCGGCGCCGTGGACGGTGGCGGCGGACTTCGGTGCGGCCGAGTGGGCGGGGCTGCTCTTCCTGTCCGTCTTCTGCACGCTGTTCGCCTTCTTCGTGCAGATGTGGTCGGTACGCCGTACCTCGCCGTCCCGGGTCAGCCTGCTGCTCGGTACGGAGCCGCTCTGGGCCGCCGCCGTCGGCATCGCCCTCGGGGGCGAGCGCCTGGGCGCACCGGGAGTGCTGGGCGCGGTGCTCGTCCTGACGGGCACCGCGTGGGGGCGTCGCCGCGCCGACGTCACGTCCTGACGGAGTCGGCCGCGATCATCACGGCACCTCCCGTCACGACCAGCACGATGTTGACGAACAGTCCGTAGCCGTCGAGGAAGTCGAGCTTCGCCACCACGGCCCACAGCCTGAACGAGCCCGTCCACTCGTGCAGCAGTCCCGCGGCGCCCTGCGCGAACACCACGAACCCGATCGTCTCCACGAATTTCTTCATGGCCCGAGCCTGGCGCGGACCGGCACGCGCTCGCGTCGGCCACCGGTCTGCGGGACGACGACGGAAGTCTCGGATCGTGCGACTTCGGTATCCCTCCTCCCGAGCCAGGCCCGGCAGCGCCTCCCAGCTGCGTAGATTCGTCGATATGACCCGCACGGAGTACCCATGGCTGCTGCCCTCGGCGCTGGCCGATCACGAGCCTCCCGGCCATCGGGGCAGACCGCCCCGGACCGTACGGGACTGGGTCGTCGACATCACCCTGTTCCTCTGCGCCGCCGCGTTCGGGACGGCCGCCCTCGCCGCGGTCGACGCCGACCACACCACCCCCGACGGTGTCGTCCTCGTCGACTCGGTGCTCGGGGCCGCCGGCTGCTGCGCCCTCTGGGTCCGGCGGCGGTGGCCCGTGACGGTCGCCGCGGTCCTCACCGTGCTGAGCGTCGTGGAACCGGTGGCGGCCGGCGCGATGCTGATCGCCCTGTTCAGCCTGGCGGTGCACCGCCCCTTCAAGCCGGTGGCCTTCGTCGGCGCGGCCGCCCTCGTCGTCGCCCCCCTGCAGCCGATGCTGCGCCCGGACCCCGAGACCTCCTTCGTCGCCTCCACCATCATCGGGGTGCTGCTGGTCCTCCTCATGCTCAGCTGGGGCATGGTCGTACGGTCGCGGCGGCAACTGGTCGTCACCCTGCGCGAACGCGCGCGCCGGGCCGAGGCCGAGGCCGCGCTCCGCGCCGAGCAGGCGCAGCGGCTCGCGCGGGAGGCCATCGCGCGCGAGATGCACGACGTCCTCGCCCACCGGCTGACCCTGCTGAGCGTCCACGCGGGCGCCCTGGAATTCCGGCCCGACGCGCCACCGGCCGAGGTCGGCAGAGCGGCCGGGGTCATCCGGGACAGCGCGCACGAGGCACTCCAGGACCTCCGCGAGATCATCGGCGTACTGCGCGCCCCCGGCGAGGGTGACGAGGGCAGCCGGCCGCAGCCCACCCTCGTCACCCTGGACGCCCTGATCGACGAGTCCCGCTCGGCAGGCATGGAGGTCACCCTGGACAACACCGTCGCCGACCCTGCCCAGGCGCCCGCGGCCACCGGGCGCACGGTCTACCGCATCGCACAGGAAGCACTGACCAATGCCCGCAAGCACGCACCCGGAGCTCCCGTCCGCGTCACCGTGGCAGGCGGACCGGGCGAAGGGCTGACCATCGAGGTCGGTAACCCCGCACCCACCGAGCCCTTCGAGCCGGTCCCCGGGTCCGGCCAAGGGCTGATCGGCCTCACCGAACGCGCGAACCTGGCGGGCGGCAGCCTGGAGCACGGGTCCAGGCGTGACGGCGGGTTCACGGTCCTGGCCCGGCTACCGTGGCCGGCATGAGCACTCCCAGATCTCCGGAGACACAGCCGGTCCGGCTGGCAGTCGTCGACGACGACCCGCTCGTGCGGGCCGGACTCACCCTGATGCTCGGGGGAGCCGACGGCATCGAACTCGTCGGAGAGGCCGCCGACGGCACCCAGGTCGCCGCCCTCGTCGACCGGACCGACCCGGACGTCGTGCTCATGGACATCCGGATGCCGGGCATGGACGGGCTGACGGCCACCCAGGCGCTCCGGCGCAGGCCCGGTGCCCCCGAAGTCATCGTCCTGACCACCTTCCACGCCGACGAGCAGGTGCTGCGTGCCATCCGTGCGGGAGCGGCGGGATTCGTCCTGAAGGACACCCCGCCCGCGCAGATCGTCGACGCGGTCCTGCGGGTCGCGGCCGGTGAGCCCGTCCTCTCGCCCGCGGTCACCCGCAGGCTCATGGCCCGCGCCGCAGGAGGCCCGGCGGAAGACGGCCGGGCCCGCAGGGCACGCGCCCGGCAGCGGTTCGCCGAGCTGGGGGAGCGCGAACAGGACGTGGCCTCGGCCGTCGGGCGGGGCAGCTCCAACGCGGAGATCGCCGCGGCGCTCCACCTGAGCGTGGCCACGGTGAAGACGCACGTGTCCCGGATCCTCGCCAGGCTGGGGCTCAACAACCGTGTCCAGATCGCCCTGTTGGTGCATGACGCCGGTCTCCTCCATGAGGACGAGGACGGGACGCGAGGCGCCACCTAGGCTGAACCGGTCATACCGGAGAAGGGGGCGGGGCGATGTCCGTGGTCGATCTGCGTGGGGCGCTGGATTTCAGCGCGAATCCGTATCCGTACTACGCGAAGCTGCGCGCCGAGGGGCCCGCGCACCCGGTCCGCACCGACGACTTCGAGCGGGTCTGGATGATCGTCGGCTACGAGGAGGCCCGCGCGGCCCTCGCGGACCAGCGGTTCAGCAAGGACTGGCGGACGGCGGACGCCTGGTCGGCGTCGGGCAACCCGATCAACGCCAACATGCTGGAGACGGACGCCCCGCATCACACCCGGCTGCGCAGGCTCGTCGCGCGCGAGTTCACCGCCCGGCGGATCGAGGCGATGCGCCCGCGGGTCGAGCAGATCACCGCCGGCCTTCTCGACGCGATGGTGCCGGCCGGGAGCGCCGACCTCGTCGACGCGTTCGCCTTTCCGCTGCCGATGACCGTGATATGCGAGCTCCTCGGAGTACCCGACATCGACCGGGACGCCTTCCGTCTGCTCTCCAACGCCATCGTCGCCCCCGTCTCGCCGCAGGAGGAGGGGGAAGCGGTCCGCGCGATGGGCGCCTACCTGGAGGAGCTGACCGAGGACAAGCGATGCGCCCCCGGCGACGACCTGATGAGCGCCCTGATCCAGGCACGTGACGACGAGGGGGGCCGCCTGTCGCCGGACGAGCTGATCGGCATGGCCTTCCTGCTCCTGGTGGCGGGACACGAGACCACGGTGAACCTGATAGCCAACGGCGTACGCGCACTGCTCGACCACCCCGAGCAGCTGGCCCTGCTCCGTGCCCGGCCGGAGCTGATCGACGGCGCGGTCGAGGAGATGCTCCGCTACGACGGGCCGGTCGGCACGGCCACCTTCCGCTTCACCCGTGAGCCCGTCGCGGTCGGCCCGGTGGTCATCCCGCAGGGCGAGGCGGTCCTGGTCGCCCTGGGCTCCGGGGACCGCGACCCCGGCCGCTACCCGGATCCGGACACCTTCGACATCCGGCGTGAGGCACAGGGACACCTGGCCTTCGGACACGGCATCCACTTCTGCCTGGGCGCACCGCTGGCCAGGATGGAGGGACGCATCGCGATCCGCGCGCTGCTGGAGCGCTGCCCCGGGCTCGTGCGCGACCCCGACGGCGGGGAGCCCGACTGGCTGCCCGGACTGCTGCTCCGGGGGGTCCGCCACCTGCCGGTGCGCTGGTGAGGTGAGATGACCCCCATGACCGAACTCTCCTTCGCCATGGCCCAGCAGGTCCTCGACAGCCAGCCGTTCAGCGGGCTCGTCGGCGCGCGGATCACGGACTTCAGGGACGGGGCGGCCGTCCTGGAGGTCGACGTGCGCGAGGAACTCACCCAGCAGAACGGGTTCCTGCACGGCGGGGTGCTGTCCTACGCGGCCGACAACGCGCTGACCTTCGCCGCCGGGACGACGCTCGGACCCGCCGTCCTGACCGGCGGCTTCTCCATCCAGTACGTGCGCCCGGCGAGCGGCCGCACCCTGACCGCCCGGGCCGAGGTGGTCCACAGCGGCCGCAGGCAGGCCGTCGTCCGCTGCGATCTGTACACCCTGGACGACGAGGGGTCCGAGACACTGTGCGCGGTGGCCCAGGGAACCGTTCTCTCCGCCCTGCCGACCTGAAGGGAACCACGTTGACCACGGAAGCCCCGTTCGACCTCGGCGCACTCGGCGACGACTTCATCCGCGACCCGTATCCCGTCTACGCGCGGTTACGCGCCCGTGGGCCGGTGCACCGGGTCCGCATCCCGGAGGGCGCGGAGGCCTGGCTCGTCGTCGGGTACGAGGCGGGGCGGGCACTCCTCGCCGACCAGCGGCTCTCCAAGGACTGGAACAAGGCGTCGCCCTCGCTGGGCGTCCGCAAAGTGTCCGTGGGTACGTCCATGCTGGGCAGCGACGCCCCGGACCACACCCGGCTGCGCAGGCTCGTGGCCAGGGAGTTCACTCCACGGCGTATGGAACAGCTCGCTCCGCGCGTCCAGGAGACGACGGACGGATTACTCGACTCCATGACGGATGGACCCGGGCGGAGCGCCGACCTGGTCACGGCGCTCTCGTCGCCCCTGCCGATGGCCGTCATCTGCGAGCTGCTGGGTGTGCCGACCCTGGACCGGCAGGCGTTCCGTGAATGGTCCGACACCGCTGTCTCGTCCCTCGACGCCGACGCGCGTGGCCGGGCCAAAGCCGCTATGACCGCCTACCTCGCCGGGCTGATCGCGGAGAAGCGCGCGGCCCCCGGGGACGACCTGATGAGCGCGTTGATCCACACGTCGGACGACGACGGCGATCAGCTCTCCGCCGATGAGCTCATGGGCATGGCCTGGCTCCTGCTGGTCGCCGGGCACGAGACCACGGTCAACCTCATCTCCAACGGGGTCCTGAGTCTGCTGACTCATCCGGACCAACTGGCCGCACTGAAAGCCGACTTCGGTCTCATCGGTAACGCGGTCGAAGAGACGCTGCGATACGAGGGGCCCGTCGAGACCCCGACGTACCGCTTCACCACCGAGCCGATCGACGTCTCCGGCACGGTGATCCCCGGCGGTGGCGAGCTCGTCCTGATCGCGATGGCCGACTGCGACCGCGATCCCGCCCGCTACCCCGACGCACACCGCTTCGACATCACGCGGGACGCACGGGGGCACGTCGCCTTCGGCCACGGCATCCACTACTGCCTGGGCGCGCCACTGGCCCGGATCGAGGCCCGGATCGCCATCCGGTCGCTCCTCGAACGCTGCCCGGGCCTGCGGCTCGACTCGGACCCTGCACACCTGACCTGGCGTACCGGCATGCTGATCCGGGGCCCGCAGAGCCTGTCGGTGGCCTGGTAGCGGGCCTCAGGCCTCGGCGATCTCCGTCATCCGCACGGGGCGGCGCTCCTTGCGCGACAGCTCGCACGCCTCGGCGACGCGCAGCGCGTGCAGCGCCTCCCGGCCGTCGCAGGGGTTCGCCAGCTCTCCGCGCACGACGCCGATGAAGGCGTCCAGTTCGGCCTCGTACGCCGGGGCGAACCGCTCCAGGAAGCCCTGCCAGGGCTTGGCCGGGGCCGGCGGTCCCTGCGGCTCGGCGGAGGTCAGCGGCGTACGGTCGTCGAGGCCGACCGCGATCTGGCCCTGCTCGCCCGCCAGTTCCATGCGCACGTCGTAACCGGCCCCGTTGCACCGGGTGGCCGTCGCCGTGGCGAGCGTGCCGTCGTCCAGGGTGAGCAGCGCCGCCGCCGTGTCCACGTCGCCCGCCTCCCGGAACATCGCCGGGCCCGCGTCCGATCCCGTCGCGTACACCTCCGTCACCTCACGGCCGGTCACCCAGCGCAGGATGTCGAAGTCGTGCACCAGGCAGTCCCTGTACAGGCCGCCGGAGAGCGGCAGATAGGCGGCGGGCGGGGGAGCGGGGTCGGAAGTCGTCGCCCGTACGGTGTGCAGCCGGCCCAGCGATCCGCCGCGTACGGCGGCGCGCGCCGCGGCGTAACCCGCGTCGAACCGGCGCATGAAGCCGAGCTGGAGCACGCTGCCCGCCCGCTCGACCTCCCGGAGCGCGCCCAGGGTCCCCGCCAGGTCCAGCGCGATCGGCTTCTCGCAGAAGGCGGGCAGACCGGCCCGTGCCGCCCGGCCGATGAGGCCGGCGTGTGCCGAGGTCGCCGAGGCGATCACCACCGCGTCCACCCCCGAGCCGAGGACCTCCTCGGCGGAGGCCACCGTGGTGGCCCCGGTGCGCGCCGCGACCTCCGCGGCGCGGGCGGCGTCCGCGTCCGCCACCACCAGGGAGGCGACCGCGGGATGGCGTGCCAGGACGCCCGCGTGGAAGGAACCGATCCGGCCCGTGCCGATGAGTCCGATGCGCATGGACCCAACGTGCCGCCCACCGGGCGCACTGTCAACTATATGTCCTGACAAAGCGAAGGGTGCGGCGTGGCGGTACGGGGTACGCTCCGTGCCGTGCCCAAACCCGCCGCCGACTCCGCCGCCCTGGGGCTGGGCGTGGACCGCACCAGCCCTGTCCCGCTCTACCACCAGCTGGCCCAGCAGCTGGAGGCGGCCATCGAGCAGGGGCGGCTCGTACCCGGCAGCCTCCTCGGCAACGAACTGGAGCTCGCCGCGCGGCTCGGACTGTCGCGGCCCACCGTCCGTCAGGCCATCCAGTCACTCGTCGACAAGGGTCTGATGGTGCGCCGGCGGGGCGTCGGCACCCAGGTCGTCCACAGCCGGATCAAACGTCCCCTGGAGCTGAGCAGCCTCTACGACGACCTGGAGACGGCCGGCCGGAGCCCGGCGACCAGGGTCCTGCGCAACACGGTCGAGCCCGCGGCGCCCGAGGTCGCCGCGGCACTCGGAGTCGAGGAGGGCAGCGACGTCCATCTCGTCGAACGGGTGCGGTACGCGCACGACGAGCCCGTGGCGCTCCTGCGCAACCACCTGCCGCCGCACCTGCTCGACCTCGGCACCGAGCGGCTGGAGTCGACCGGCCTCTACCGGATGATGCGCGCCTCGGGGATCACCCTGCACAGCGCCAGGCAGTCCGTGGGCGCCCGCGCCGCCACCGCCGAGGAGGGCGAACTGCTCGCCGAGCCCGCCGGAGCCCCGCTGCTGACGATGGAGCGCACCACCTTCGACGACGGCGGCCGGGTCGTCGAATTCGGTTCCCACGTCTACCGGGCGTCGCGGTACGCCTTCGAGTTCCAGCTGCTGGTCCGGTCCTGAACCTCCGCGCCGGAAGCCCCGGTCAGAATGTTCGGACAAAAACATTGACGCGGTCATGCTAGGTGGTTAGAACGGCGGGAGGGCGCGGCCCGCGCCCCTGCCGGGCACCGCCGGTCCGGGCTCGGGGATACTTGGCCCGCCGGGCGGCGAGTCCGCCCTCCCCGGCTTCACCAGGCAGCACAGCGAGCAGCACTAGAAGGGCACGGCGTCGTGGCAAGGGTTCGGACAGGGGTACGCGCGATGGGCGCCGTGCTGGCAGCGGTACTGGCGGCCTCCCTCGCGGGATGCAGCAGCACCGGCGGCAAGCGGGCGGAGGAACGCGCGGCCCAGCAAGCCGCCGAGGGCCGGTCCGCGGTGAACACGCCCCGATGGACATTCGCCATGGTCACCCACTCGGGCGATGGCGACACCTTCTGGGACATCGTCCAGAAGGGCGCCGAGCAGGCGGCAGCCAAGGACAACATCAACTTCCTCTACTCGCACGACGCCGAGGGCCAGCAGCAGGCCGAGCTCGTCCAGACGGCGATCGACAAGAAGGTCGACGGCCTGATCGTCTCGCTGGCCAAGCCCGACTCGATGAAGGCCGTCGTGGCCAAGGCGGTCAAGGCCGGCATCCCCGTGATCACCGTGAACTCCGGCTCCGCCGAGTCCAAGGCCTTCGGGGCGCTCACCCACATCGGCCAGGACGAGTCCATCGCGGGCGAGGCCGTCGGCGACGAGCTCGACGAGCGCGGCCGCAAGAAGGTGCTGTGCGTCCTGCACGAACAGGGCAACGTCGGCCACGAGCAGCGCTGCGCCGGGGCGAAGAAGACCTTCGGCGGAACGATGCAGAACCTCTACGTCGACGGCACCAACATGCCCGACGTGCAGGCATCCATCGAGGCCAAGCTCGACTCCGACCGGAGCATCGACGCGGTCGTCACCCTCGGCGCCCCCTTCGCCGCGGCGGCCGTCAAGGCCAAGCAGACCGCCGGCAGCAAGGCCGAGATCGACACCTTCGACCTCAACGCGAGCGTCGCCACCGGTCTCGCGAACGAGTCGCTCGGCTTCGCGGTCGACCAGCAGCCCTACCTCCAGGGGTACGAGGCCGTCGACCTGCTCTGGCTCCACCGCTACAACCAGAACGTGCTCGGCGGCGGCCGGCCCGTCCTGACCGGCCCGCAGATCATCACCGCCGAAGATGCCGAGGCGCTCGCCGATTACACGAAGCGGGGGACCCGATGACAGCGACCGGGCAACCGGCGGCGCCCCACACCGACGAACGCCTGCTGCGCACCTCCCCGCTGCGCAAGCTGCTGGGCCGGCCCGAGCTCGGCTCGGTCGTCGGTGCCGCGGCCGTCTTCCTCTTCTTCGCCATCGCCGCCGACAGCTTCCTGCAGACCTCCAGCCTCGGCACGGTGCTCTACGCGGCCTCCACCATCGGGATCATGGCGGTGCCGGTGGCGCTGCTGATGATCGGCGGCGAGTTCGACCTGTCCGCCGGTGTGATGGTGACCAGCTCCGCGCTGATCTCCTCGATGTTCAGCTACCAGATGACCGCCAACGTCTGGGTGGGCGTCTTCGTGTCGCTGCTGGTCACCTTGGGATTCGGCGCGTTCAACGGGTTCATGCTGACCCGCACCAAACTTCCGAGCTTCATCATCACGCTCGGCACGTTCCTGATGCTGACCGGTCTCAACCTCGGTTTCACCAAGCTGATCAGCGGCACCGTCTCGACCAAGACCATCGGGGACATGGAGGGCTTCGAATCCGCCCGCAAGGTCTTCGCGTCCTACCTCACCATCGGTGACGTCGAGCTGAAGGTCACGATCCTGTGGTGGGCGGCGCTCGTCGCGATCGCCACCTGGATCCTGATCCGTACCCGCTTCGGCAACTGGATCTTCGCCGTCGGCGGCGAGGCCGACGCGGCCCGCGCGGTCGGTGTGCCGGTGATCCGCACCAGGATCGGCCTCTACCTCGGTGTCGCCTTCGCCGCCTGGGTCTCCGGGCAGCACCTGCTGTTCTCCTACGACGTGGTGCAGTCCGGCGAGGGCGTCGGCAACGAGCTGATCTACATCATCGCGGCCGTCATCGGCGGCTGCCTGATCACCGGCGGCTACGGCTCCGCGATCGGGTCCGCGGTCGGCGCGATCATCTTCGGCATGACCAGCAAGGGCATCGTCTACGCGGAGTGGAACCCCGACTGGTTCAAGTTCTTCCTGGGAGCGATGCTGCTCCTGGCCACCCTGCTCAACGCATGGGTACGCAAGCGTGCGGAGGCGACGAAATGACGGCCACCCAGGCTCCGGCCCCCCGGGACACGGCCGGCCCGGCGCTCGTCGAGCTCGACGACGTCAGCAAGTACTACGGCAACATCAAGGCCCTGGAGCACGTGTCGCTGGAGGTCCACGCGGGGGAGATCACCTGCGTCCTCGGCGACAACGGCGCCGGCAAGTCCACCCTCATCAAGATCATCGCAGGACTGCACCGGCACGACGCCGGGGCGTTTCGGATCGAGGGCGAGGAGACCACGCTCGTCAACCCGCGTGACGCCCTGGACCGGGGCATCGCCACCGTCTACCAGGACCTGGCCGTCGTTCCGCTCATGCCCGTCTGGCGCAACTTCTTCCTCGGCTCGGAGCCGACAAAGGGCTCCGGCCCGTTCAAGCGCCTCGACGTGCGGCAGATGCGCGAGACTACGCGCGCGGAGCTGCTGCGCATGGGCATCGACCTGAGGGACGTCGACCAGCCGATCGGCACCCTGTCCGGGGGCGAACGCCAGTGCGTGGCCATCGCCCGCGCCGTCTACTTCGGCGCGAAGGTCCTCGTCCTCGACGAGCCGACCGCGGCGCTCGGCGTCAAGCAGTCGGGGGTCGTGCTCAAGTACGTCGCCGCCGCCAGGGACGCCGGGCTCGGCGTGGTCCTCATCACGCACAATCCTCACCACGCCTACCTCGTGGGTGACCGGTTCGTGCTGCTCAAGCGCGGTGTGATGTCCGGGAGCCACACCAAGGACGACGTCACACTGGACGAACTGACGCGCCAGATGGCCGGTGGGAGCGAGCTCGACCAGCTCAGCCACGAGCTCGAACGGGCCCCTTCCCCGGGCCACCTCGGGGGTCACCCCGTCGACGGCGGCACCCCGTAAATCACGTTCCGCATCCCCCGCCCCCGACCCGGAGACCGGATCCGGGGGCGAGGGAATGGCAGAATCGTGGTCGGCGGGCGCCGTCCGCCGCCGGACGGACCACCGACCGGCCCCCCGACCTGCGCAGGGACGATGAGCACGTACCGCGACTTCACACACCGCGGCTCCGCCCGCGCGACCGTCCTGCGGACCGTCGGCACCAGGGAGCGGCGCTCGCACCTCACGGCGCCCAGGGTCCCCACCGTGGGCATCGACATCGGCGGGACGAAGGTGATGGCCGGCGTCGTCGACGCCGACGGCAACATCCTGGAGACCCTGCGCACCGAGACGCCGGACAAGTCGAAGAGCCCCAAGGTCGTCGAGGACACCATCGTCGAACTGGTCCTGGACCTGTCCGACCGGCACGACGTGCACGCCGTCGGGATCGGCGCGGCCGGCTGGGTCGACGCGGACCGCTCCAAGGTGCTGTTCGCCCCGCACCTCGCCTGGCGCGACGAGCCGCTCCGCGACGCCATCGCCTCCCGGCTGGTGGTCCCCGTGATGGTCGACAACGACGCCAACACGGCCGCCTGGGCGGAATGGCGCTTCGGCGCGGGCCGTGGCGAGGACCACCTGGTCATGATCACGCTCGGCACCGGCATCGGCGGCGCGATCCTGGAGGACGGGCACGTCAAGCGCGGCAAGTACGGCGTCGCGGGTGAGTTCGGCCATATGCAGGTGGTGCCCGGCGGGCACCGCTGCCCGTGCGGCAACCGTGGCTGCTGGGAGCAGTACAGCTCGGGCAACGCCCTCGTGCGCGAGGCCAGGGAGCTGGCCGCGGCGGACTCCCCGGTGGCCCACGGCATCATCGAGCGGGTCAAGGGCAACATCCCCGACATCACCGGGCCGCTCATCACCGAGCTGGCCCGCGAGGGCGACGCGATGTGCGTCGAGCTCCTCCAGGACATCGGCCAGTGGCTCGGCGTCGGCATCGCCAATCTCGCGGCCGCCCTGGACCCGTCCTGCTTCGTCATCGGCGGCGGTGTCAGCGCTGCCGACGACCTGTTGATCGGCCCGGCCAGGGACGCCTTCAAGCGCCACCTCACCGGCCGCGGCTACCGCCCCGAGGCCCGCATCGCGAAAGCGCAGCTCGGCCCGGAGGCGGGCATGGTCGGCGCCGCCGACCTCGCCCGTCTGGTCGCCCGGCGGTTCCGGAGGACCAACCGCCGCCGGGTCGAGCGCTACGAGCGATACGCCCAGTTCTACGACCAGGCCGCGAGCACCATCCGGAACACGCGCGGCACCCGCACCGCCGACTGAACCGCCGGCCGCGCACCACGGCACCCGCAACCCCGCCCCGTACCGCAGCTTCGAGGGATCACCGACCATGACCGCAGCCGAGCACCACATCGTGCCGCGCCAGCCCCCTTCGTCCGGCTCTTCGGGGTCCTCCGGGTCATCCGGGTCGTCCGGGTCCTCCGGTGCCTCGGGCTCCTCGGGCTCCTCGGGAGACGGGACGCCTCCGGAGAACCGGCGAAGGGTGATCCGGCGGCGCCTGATCACGCTGACCATCATCGTCCTGCTCATCGGCATCCCGGCCGGTTACCTGGTGATCTCCGCGGGACAGAGCCGTCGTTCCGGCAAGGACAAGGAGGCCGAGGCCGCCGCCCAGGGGCTGCGCGAGGACTGGCCGTCCGGCATGCAGCGCCGGATCTTCGAACTGCCCATCCCGGGCAACGCGGTCGGGGTCCAGTACTACGAGACGAACAACTGGAAAGCCAGCCGGATGTACGTGAAGTTCCGTACGACCTCCGCCGGGCTCGACCGATTCCTGAGCGGTGTCGGCACCGGCCGGGCCGCGCTGGAGACCGGCAAGGTCACCATCAGCGAACGGGACGTCAAGATCACCGGATGGTACTTCGGTCCGGGCGTCGACTGGGTCGGCACGGTCCACAAGAACAAGGACCCGCGCCCCACCCAGAACATCACCGTCAACATGACCGATCCGGCGGCCCCGGTCGTCTACGCCGTCTCCGCGGCGACCCCCTGACGGGAAGCGGACGGGCCGCTCATTACCCTGGAGCGAGCGAGACGACCCCGCAGCCCGCCCGGCCCCCGGGGACGGCCGGCCCCCGAGCCCCTGCAGGGCGAGGTGATCCGGCAGCCGCCCCCGGCTCCCCAGCCCGTGCCGGGGGCAGCCGTACGCGCAGGCCCCAGGGCCGACGGCCGTCCAGCCGCCACAGTCGGCCGACCCGCCCCCGCAGCAGGTGCCCGCGCCGCCGTCGCCCCAGCCGCAGTACGGCCGGCCGGACCCCTCGACGGCGCCCGGACCGCAGTACGGCCTGCCGCACACGCAGCCCGCCCCGGCCCCGCAGGGCGTGCAGCCGCAGGCTCCGCAGCCGGTGCCGGCACAGCCGCACGCGTCCACGGAGCCCGGCCCGCAGTACGCCCAGCCGCTGACTCCGGCCGCACCACATGCCCAGGTCGCTCCCGTACCGCAGCAGGCCCAGCCGCAGCAGCCCCACGGCCCGGGCGGCGCACAGCAGCCCGGCTGCGGGCATGAAGAAAGCTCCTGGTAGACGGGTTCACGACCAAGATCACCAGTCCGCCAGGAGCTTTCGTGTGCTTGTCCACCCGTCCGGCATCGATCTGTCCAGCCGTGCCCTGCAACACCTCTCCGGCCTCCTCGCGGGTCACCGCCGCCGGATCGGCTCCCGGTGGCGCCGCCTCACCTGCGGCCGGCAGGCCCTGCTCGTTCTGGCCCGCCTGCGCTGCGGCGACACCTACGCCCGACTCGCAGCAGGATTCCGCATCAAAATCACTACCGCCCACCGACACACACGCGGGCCGTCGACCTCCTGGCAGGCCTCGCGCCCACGCTCACCCAGGCCATGACGACCGTGCGCAAGAAGGCATACGTGATCCTCGACGGCACCGTGCTGCCCATCAACCGTATCGCCGCCGACCGCCCGTAGTACTCGGGGAAGAAGAAGCACCACGGGATGAACGTGCAGGTCCTCGCCGATCCAGCCGGATGCCTGATCCGGGCCTCGGACGCGCTGTCCGGAGCCGTGCACGATCTGACCGCGGCCCGGGCCCATGACATCCCCGCCGCTCTCGCCGCTGACGACATCAAGTGCTGGGCGGACAAGGCATACCAGGGCGCAGGCCCTGCTGTCCGCGTCCCGTTCCGGGGCAAGAATCCGCCCGGTTGGAGCCGACGTCACAACCGCGATCACGCCAAGATCCGCAGCCTCGGCGAACGCGCCATGGCCACCCTCAAATGCCGGCGGCTCCCGCAGACACTTCGTTGCAGCACCACCCGGATCGCCGCCGTCGTCCGCGCTGTCGTCGCACTCGAACTCGCCACCTGATCAAGGCGGCTCAGCGAGAACGCGGAGTACGTCGGCAGCCCGGCTGGCGCCAGTTCGTCGGCGCCGTCGGAGCCGGGCCCCGCTGGCCTCGGGCTGCCCTGTCCGGTGACTGTCCGAGTGCGGTGAAAGGGCCCGTGCCCGATGCGCACGAAGGCGCGAGAGGACACGGGCCCGTGGGAGCCTGGCTGTCAGCCGGTCAGACTATGTTCTCCGCCTGCTCCCGGTCTTTCCCGTTTTCCGAGGGTGCGCCCGCCTTCCGGTCCTGTACGTACTGCAGGAAGGTGTTGAGTTCGCGCTTGACGACCGGGGCGAGGAGGTAGAGGCCGATGATGTTGATGACGGCGAGCGTGAAGAGGACCGCGTCGGCCAGGTCGATCAGGGTCTGCAAGGTGAGCAGCGATCCTGCGACGGCGAACACGGTGTAGAGGATCTTGAAGGTCAGCTCGCTGGTCCGGCTGCGGCCGAACAGGTACGTCCACGACTTGAGGCCGTAGTAGCCCCAGGTCAGCACCGTGGAGACGGCGAAGAGCAGCACGGCGACGGTGAGGATGTACGGGAACCAGGGCAGGACCGTCTCGAAGGCGTCGGAGGTGATGGTGACACCGCCGATGTCCTCTCCGGCACGGGCCTCCGCCCAGCTGGTCGGATTGGCGATGACGATGGTCAGGGCGGTCATGGTGCAGATGACCACGGTGTCGATGAACGGCTCCAGCAGTGCGACCAGGCCCTCGCTGGCGGGGTGCTTGGTCTTGACTGCGGAGTGGGCGATCGGGGCGGACCCGAGACCGGCCTCGTTGGAGAAGGCAGCTCGCTTGAAGCCGATGATCAGCGCACCGAGCACGCCTCCGGCGACACCCTGCGGGTTGAACGCTCCCTCGACGATGGTGGCCACGGCGTCCGGGACGGCACTGACGTTGACCAGAATGACGACCAGGCACGCGACGATGTAGATGCCAGCCATGGCAGGGACGAGCCTGCTGGTGACGTTGGCGATGGAACGAATGCCGCCGAGGAGCACGATGCCGACGAGCGCGGCGATCAGGATGCCGAAGAACAGGGCGCCGGCGGAGGAGCCCAGCGCGCCGTCCTCGCCACCGGTGACCGAAACCAACTGCGCGTAGGACTGGTTGACCTGGAAGAGGTTGCCGCCGAAGAGGCCGAAGAACAGGATCATGAAGGACGCGAGGACCGCGAGGATCTTGCCGAGAGCCTTGCCGTTCTTGCCGAAGCGTTCGGCGAGGCCCTTGGGGAGGTAGTGCATCGGGCCGCCGGAGACGGTGCCGTCGGCGTGCACCTCGCGGTACTTCACGCCGAGAGTGACTTCGACGAACTTGGTGGCCATGCCGAGAAGACCGCACAGGACCATCCAGAAGGTGGCACCCGGCCCGCCGATGGAGACGGCGACGGCCACACCGGCGATGTTGCCGAGGCCGACCGTGCCGGAGACGGCGGCAGTCAGCGCCTGGAAGTGGTTGACCTCGCCGGCCGAGTCCTTCTCGTCGTACTTGCCCCTGACCACGTCCACGGCGAGTCTGAATTTGCGGAACTGGATGAACCCGAACCAGCCGGTGAAGACCAGACCGGCGACGACGAGCCAGGCGACGATGAGAGGCAGATCGGTTCCGCCTACGGGAACGGCGTAGAAGACCACCTCCCCCAGCCACTTCGCTATGGGCTCGAAGAAGCCGCTGACGGCTTCATCGACGGACCGGGTGACGGAGTCGAGTGACAAGATGACTACCTCGGTGGCACGGGACGGCAAGCAGGAGTTGTCGCCGGATGAGTGATCTCTGAGCGAACGTCGTTGTCCGATATACAGCCCTTGGTGCGCGGCGCTGCTTGGCACCGTCATCACGTCGGGGCCCTGTGCGGATAGGGGCCGGTCCTCCGCAGCACAGTCGTCGGTGGATTCACCTGCGGAGTTGCGATTTTCTACCACGTCTTTACCGAACCTTGAGTGACGCATCTCACGTCACTGCTGGTGATCGCGGAAAGTCCCAGCCAGCGAGACAGGACCGTTATTCGACCGCAGGTACGTGTGCTGTATGCACTTACCTCTGCACCGAGTTGAAGCAGTTCGCCGGCCGTCACGAATCACCGCGCCCGGCCGGCGCGTCGCCTCCCTCGGGGAAGCGGGGTGGACACCTGGGCCCGACGGGCGGTGCCCCTCCGCAGAGCTCGTACAGCTACAGCAAAGGGCTCGCAGAGAATCAACACGTCGAGTTGATCTTCGTGGGCCTGCTGCTGGAGATGAATGCGGTGACGTCAGCGGGTGTGCGGAACCTGGCTGTCGAGGCTGGGATGTTGTGACCGTTCTCGGCTAGGAGGGGCTGGACTTGGTGCACGGCCCTGGTGATGGTGCTGCCATTGACTCCGAAGAGCTGGGCGATCAGGTCTCGGGTGCCGAGGGGTCCGGAACGAGTGATCTCGTTGGTCTTCCCACCGACGTTCATCTGTGCGCGGACCAGCCCGCCGACGTGGTCGCAGGCGGCCAGGAAGTGGATTCTCCGGCCCTGGCGCGGGCGGCGCCCCGCAGCGACTTCCCGTCGACGGCCGGTGCCCGCAGCCCGCCCGCGTCCTGCTGCCGGTCGGCAAGCCAAGTCCCGACCGCCCGGTCCAGGGCGTTTGCGTCGATCCTGGCCAGGATCATCGCCACCGGCCGCTGCGTCGGCATCACCCCCCAGGCCACCGCAGCCCAGTACCGGCGCGACGGCATTACCTACCGTCCGTTGCGCGACACCGATCCCGTCCCCGTCCCCGTCAACCTCATCTGGCGCAGGCACGACCCCCACCCCGCTACTCACGCCGCCGTCGCTCTCTCCATCGACCTCTACCGCGAAAACCGCCGCGCCCACCACCAACGTGAAGACCACCAAGCGCTGGTACGTGAAGCCGGACGTCGAGGATCTTCGTGGAGCCGCTACGACATGGGGTGGTCTTCACAGTGCTCGGGAGGGGGGTGTGTGAGATGGCTGTGGGACGTGGGAGCGTATGAGCGTGAGCAAGACAGAGACGATGACCCTGAAATACCAGGTAGACGGCCCAGAGGACGCCCCCGTGTTGGTGCTCGGGCCGTCCCTCGGTACCACATGGCACATGTGGGACCGCCAGATACCCGAGCTGTCCCAGCACTGGCGGATCTTCCGCTACGACCTTCCGGGGCATGGTGGAGCCCCCGCCCACCCCGCCGCCGCGGTCACCGACCTCTCCGACCGCCTCCTCGCCACGCTGGACAGCGTCGGCGTGCAGCGCTTCGGATACGTGGGCTGTTCCATCGCCGGCGCCGTCGGTGCCGACCTCGCGCTGCGCCACCCCCACCGGGTCGCCGCCCTGGCGCTCGTCGCCGCGTCGCCGCGCTTCGGCACCGCCGACGAATTCCGCCAGCGCGGGGTGATCGTCCGCAGCAACGGCCTGGAGCCGATCGCCCGCACCTCCCCGGAACGCTGGTTCACCCCGGGCTTCGCCGCCGCCCAGCCGGCCATCGTGGAGTGGGCCGTGCAGATGGTCCGCACCACCGATCCCGGTTGCTACATCGCCTCCTGCGAGGCCCTGGCAGCCTTCGACATCCGTACGGAACTCCCCCGCATCGGGGTGCCGACCCTCGTCCTGGTCGGTGCCGAGGACAAGGTCACCGGCCCCGCCGAGGCCCGGACCCTGGTCGCCGGCATCCCGGACGCCCGGCTCGCACTCGTGCCGGGTGCGTCCCACCTGGCCCCGGTCGAGCAGCCGGCCGCCGTCACCGACCTGCTGCTCATGCACTTCTCGACCGCCTGGCAGGACACCCTGGCGTCGACCCCCGTACCGCCGTCCCCGGGCTTCGCCGCCCCGTTCGCCCCGTTCGCCCCAGTCGTCCCCGTCGCGGAGATCGCTGCCGCGGTCGACCTGCCCGACGTCTCCCCGACAGGACGCAGCGACCGGTACGACCGGGGGATGAAGGTCCGGCGCGAGGTGCTGGGCGATGCGCACGTGGACGCCGCGACGGCCGCGTCCGACGACTTCACCGACGACTTCCAGGAGCTTCTGACCCGCTACGCCTGGGGCGAGATCTGGGCCAGGGAGGGACTCGACCGCAGGGCCCGCAGCTGTGTCTCCCTCACCGCGGTCGTCGCGTCCGGACACCTCGGCGGGCTCGCGCAGCACGTCAGGGCGGCTCTGCGCAACGGGCTCACGCCCGTCGAGATCAAGGAGGTGCTGCTCCAGACGGCCGTCTACTGCGGCGTCCCCGCGGCAGGTGCGGCGTTCGAGATCGCGCAGTCGGTGATCCAGGAGGAAACCACCCCGCCCGCGTAGCAGGATGGGGGCATGAATGCTTCGTCTCTCACGCTCACCAAGAAGACCCACTCCTGCGTCCGCCTGGAGCGGAACGGGCAGTCGCTCGTCATCGACCCCGGGGGGTTCACGGAGGAGGACGCCGCGGTCGGTGCCGACGCGATCCTGGTGACGCACGAACACCCCGACCACTTCGACGAGTCGCGGCTGCGCGCCGCGCTGGAGTCCAACCCCGCCGCGCAGGTGTGGACCCTGCGCAGCGTGGCCGAGCAGGTGTCCGCAGCGTTCCCGGGGCGTGTGCACACGGTCGGCCACGGGGACACGTTCACCGCCGCGGGGTTCGACGTGCAGGTGCACGGCGAGCTGCACGCAGTGATCCACCCGGACATCCCGAGGATCACCAACATCGGCTTCCTCGTGGACGGTTCGGTCTTCCACCCGGGCGACGCGCTCACGGTGCCCGACCAGCCCGTGGATACGCTGATGCTGCCGGTCATGGCCCCCTGGAGCAAGATCTCGGAGGTCATCGACTACGTACGCGAGGTGAAGCCGCGCCGTGCCATCGACATCCACGACGCCCTGCTCACCGACCTCGCCCGCCCGATCTACGACAACCAGATCGGCGCCCTGGGGGGAACGGACCACGGCCGCCTGACTCCGGGCGACGCGACCCGGCTCTGACCCGGCTGTCAGTGTGAGCGGTTAGGTTTACTGCATGCGCATCGCGACCTGGAACGTCAATTCGATCACTGCCCGGCTTCCGAGGCTGCTGGCCTGGCTGGAGAGCAGCGGCACCGATGTGCTGTGCCTCCAGGAGACCAAGTGCACGCTGGAGCAGTTCCCCGCCGAAGCGCTGCGGGAGGCGGGTTACGAGTCCGCGGTCAACGCCACGGGCCGGTGGAACGGCGTCGCGGTGCTCTCCCGCGTCGGCCTCGCGGACGTCGTGACGGGCCTCCCCGGCGGCCCGGAGTACGAGGGCGTGCAGGAGCCGAGGGCGGTCTCCGCGACCTGCGGGGGCGCCCGCGTCTGGTCCGTCTACGTCCCCAACGGCCGCGAGGTCGAGCACGACCACTACGCCTACAAGCTGCGCTGGCTGGAGGCCCTGCAGAAGGCCGTCGCCGCGGACGCCGCGGGGGCGCTGCCGTTCGCGGTCCTCGGTGACTTCAACATCGCACCGACGGACGAGGACGTCTGGGACCCGGCGCTCTTCGTGGGTGCCACCCACGTGACGCCCGCCGAGCGGGCGGCGCTCGCGGCGCTGCGCGAGGGAGGGCTCTCCGACGTCGTGCCGCGCCCCCTCAAGTACGACCACCCGTACTCCTACTGGGACTACCGCCAGCTCAGCTTCCCGAAGAACAAGGGCATGCGCATCGACCTGGTCTACGGCAACGCCCCCTTCGCGGCGGCGGTCAAGGACAGCTACGTCGACCGCGAGGAGCGCAAGGGCAAGGGAGCCTCCGACCACGCACCGGTGGTCGTGGACCTGGACCTCTGACGGCCCGGGGCGCCCCTGGTGTCCCGCCCTCGTATTCGCGCCCGTGCGGGCTGCGGGAGCCCGGGCGACACCTGGTGTCAACTCAGGGTTGACGCTCATCAGGTGTCAACCTAGGGTTGCCCCATGACGAAGCCGTTGCGCGCCAACCCGCCCATCCGTCTCGACGACCTGATCGACGCGATCAAGAAGACTCATACCGACGCACTGGAGCAGCTGACCGGAGCCGTGGTCGCGGCGGATCATCTGGGTGAGATCGCCGACCATCTCATCGGCCACTTCGTGGACCAGGCGCGCCGCTCGGGCGCGTCGTGGACGGACATCGGCCGGAGTATGGGCGTCACCCGGCAGGCCGCCCAGAAGAGGTTCGTTCCCAAGAAGCCCGGTGAGGCCTCGGACCTGGACCCGAGCCAGGGCTTCAGCCGCTTCGACGAACAGGCCGGGAACGTCGTGATGGCCGCGCACAACGAGGCCCACGCCGCCCGCAACGACGAGGTGGGTGTGGGGCACCTGATCCTGGGTCTCCTGGCCGAGCCGGACTCCCTCGGCGCTCAGGCGGTCGCCGGTCAGGGCATCTCGCCGGAGGCGGTCCGCGAGGCCGCGGCCCTCGCGCTGCCTGCCGCGGTCGACGAGGTCCCCGAGCTGATCCCGTACGACGCGGAGGCCCGCAAGGTCCTGGAGCTCACCTTCCGGGAGGCGCTGCGGCTCGGTCACGACTTCATCGGGACCGGGCACATCGTGCTGGCCGTGCTGGAGTTCGAAGGCGGTGTCGGCGTGCTCACGGGGCTGGGCGTCGACAAGGACATTGCGTCGTCCGACATCGCCGCGGCGGTCGCGGCCGAAGCGGTCGCGGCCGAGGCGGAGGAGTCGACTCCGGTCGCCGACAGCTGAGATGACCCTTCAGGGCCAGGGCCGGTACCAGGGCTCGTTGCGCGGGGCACCGGGCCCAGGGCCCGGGGCGAGGTCACCGGATGCCGCTTGCGACGCTGCCCCCGACCCCGACCCCGACCCCGACCCCGACCCCGACCCCGACCCCGACCCCGACCCCGACCCCGACCCCGACCCCGACCCCGACCCCCGACCCGACCCCGGGCGTTGGCGCCGCTGATGAAGCCGATGCCGCCCTTCGCCGGGCGGCATCCGCACGTCCACGGCACTCAGTGCACCGAGAACCCGCCGTCGACGAACAGCGACTGCCCGGTGACGTAGGAAGAGGCGGCGGACGCCAGGAACACCGCGGCGCCCGCGAAGTCCTCCGCGAGCCCGTTGCGGCCCACCATCGTGCGGGCCGCCAGCGCCGCCACCCGCTCCGGGTCCGACGACAGCCGTTCGTTGAGCGGCGTCATCACGAAGCCGGGCACCAGTGTGTTGCAGGTGACGCCGTGCGGGGACCAGGCCTCCGCCTGCGAGCGGGCCAGCGATTCCAGCGCACCCTTGGAGACTCCGTAGGCACCACTCTGCACGAATGCCCGGTGTGCCTGCTGGGAGGTGATGTGGATGATCCGGCCGAAGCCACGCTCGGCCATGCCGGGTCCGAACCTGCGGCCCAGCAGATAGGGCGCCTTGAGGTTCACCGTCATCGTGGTGTCCCAGACGTCCTCGTCGAGCTCACTCATCGGAGGCCGCAGGTTGACGCCCGCGCAGTTGACGAGGATGTCGGGCTCACCGAACGGGGCCACCGCCTCCTCGGCGGCCGCGCGCACGCCCTCGGCCGACCCCAGGTCCGCGCTCACCCAGGCCGCCCGGCAGCCGGCGGCGTCGAGTTCGTCGGCTGTCCGCACGAGTTCCGCCTCCCTGCGCGCCACGATCACCACGCCGGCGCCGGCCTGTGCGAGTGCCCCGGTGATGGCCCGCCCGATGCCGGAGCTGCCGCCGGTCACCAGGGCGACCCGGCCCTCCAGCGAGAAGAGTTCGGAAAGATAGTTGTGCGACGTCATCCCCGTACCTTAGGGAGATGACCAGGCCATGTACGGGGCGGGTCCCGGAAGCGGTACAGTCGCGCGCCCTGCGATGCGGAACGCGTCGGGGGTGGGATCCTGGTGGCATGAACATCCCTTTCCTGGACAACTGGCGTAAGCGACAGGGCGGTACACGGGAGGCGGCTCTCGCGGCCGCCGTCGAGACCGATCCGGACGGCGTCGCCGAGCTGTTCGCGGAATGCGAGTTGCTGCGCGCCAGAGCAGGACAGTGCGGCCTCGAACTCGACGACAGTCCCGCCTCGTTGTCCGCGCTCGACCAGTTGCCGCCCATCTGGCGCGATGATCCTGAGGAGCTGCCCTGGGTGGGCAACGACGCGGGCCTGTACCTCGGCACCGTGCTGGTGCGTACTGTTCCCGGGGCGGCCTGGGACATCCTGGCGGGCGGCAAGCCGGTGGTGCGACTGGGTTCGGGGCGCGAGATCGACGTGGTCGCGGCCGGTCTGGACTGGGCGATGTCCGGCAGTCCCGAGCTCTCCGAGATGTACGCGGAGTCGGCGGAGAGCGGACCGGAGGCCAAAACGCGATAAACAGCCTTATGCGCTGTTGGTGCGTGTCGGCGCCGAAGCGCGTGTTCGCCCCGGATAGTTTGCGCTGACCTCGACACAAAGCGATAAGTGGGTAGGGCAGCGTATGGCCGTCGATCCGTTGATCGAGCTGCGGGACGTCAACAAGCACTTCGGGAAGTTGCACGTGCTGCAGGACATCAATCTCACCGTCGGCCGCGGGGAGGTGGTGGTGGTCATCGGCCCCTCCGGATCGGGCAAATCAACGCTCTGCCGGACCATCAACCGGCTCGAGACGATTGAGTCCGGCCACATCGCCATCGACGGCAAGCCGCTCCCCGAGGAGGGGAAGGGGCTCGCGGAGCTCCGGGCCGAAGTGGGCATGGTCTTCCAGTCGTTCAACCTGTTCGCACACAAGACCGTGCTGGCGAACGTCTCGCTCGCCCAGCTCAAGGTCCGCAAGCGCAGGAAGGACGAGGCCGACCAGCGCTCCCGGGAACTGCTGGAGCGGGTCGGGCTCGCCTCGCAGGCGGACAAGTTTCCCGCCCAGCTCTCCGGGGGGCAGCAGCAGCGCGTCGCCATCGCCCGCGCCCTCGCCATGGACCCCAAGGCGCTCCTCTTCGACGAGCCCACCTCGGCACTCGACCCGGAGATGATCAACGAGGTCCTCGAGGTCATGCAGCAGCTCGCCCGTGAGGGCATGACCATGGTGGTCGTCACGCACGAGATGGGCTTCGCCCGCTCCGCCGCCAACCGCGTGGTCTTCATGTCCGACGGATGCATCATCGAGGACCGCACTCCGGAGGACTTCTTCACGTCCCCGGAGAGCGACCGCGCCAAGGACTTCCTGTCCAAGATCCTCAAGCACTGACAGGGGGCACCGTGTTGCGTACGAGGAACATCGCGGCCGTCCTGGTCTGCCTCCTGATCACCGCGCTCGCCGCCGGCTGCGGCAGGGAGGGCAGCCCCCCGGTCAAGGGACCGAAAGCGGGCGAGCTGCCCCAGTACACGGTCGACACCGCCTTCCGCCTGCCGGAGTCGAGGACCTGGACGAAAGCCAAGAGGCGGGGCTACCTCGTCGTCGGCGCCAAGGAGGACCAGCCCTATCTCGGAGAGAAGGACCCCGCCACCGGCATCTACTCAGGCTTCGACATCGAGATCGCCCGCATGATGGCTGCCTCCCTCGGCTTCGAACCGGACACGATCCGCTTCCGGACCATCGCCTCCGCCAACCGGGAGACGGCACTCCAGAACGGCCAGATCGACTACTACGTCGGCACCTACACGATCAACGACATGCGCAAGAAGCTCGTCGGCTTCGCCGGGCCGTACTACATGGCCGGACAGGGGCTGCTGGTGCGCACGGACGAGAACGACATCCACGGGCCGCAGGACCTGGCGGGCAAGACCGTCTGCTCGGCCGCCGGATCGACCCCGTACCAGCGCATCGCCGCGGACTTCCCCGAAGCGGATCTCGTCGCCTACGACACGTACTCGATCTGTGTCGACAACCTGCTGACCTTCCAGGTCGACGCCGTCACCACGGACGACGCCATCCTGCTGGGCTTCGCGGCCAAGGCTCCGGACGAGATGAAGGTGGTGGGCAAGCCCTTCTCGGAGGAGCCGTACGGCATCGGCGTACCGCGCAGTGACAACGCGCTGCGTGCCGCGCTCAACGACGCACTGGAGGCCGACGAGAAGAACGGCAACTGGAAGAAGGCGTTCGAGGCGACCCTCGGTCTGTCGGGAGTGCCCGCGCCGAAACCCCCGCCCATCGACCGCTACCCGTCGAACTGAGGGGCCGGCCACCACCATGGATGTACTCACAGAGAACTGGTCGCTCTACGGCAAGGGCTTCCTCGGCACCGTCGAACTCACCGTCTACGCCTCGATCCTGGCGCTGGTGCTCGGCTTCGTCATGGCGTCCTTCCGCGTCGCTCCCGTGGGCTCGCTCCGGGTGATCGGCACCGTCTGGGTCGCGGTGCTCCGCAACACCCCGCTGACCCTGCTGTTCTTCGCGGTGCTGCTCGGCCTGCCGCGCTTCGGCCTGGTCCTGCCCTTCCAGGTCTTCGCCGTCCTCGCCCTCGGCTGCTACACCTCGGCCTTCATCTGCGAGGCACTGCGTTCCGGAATCAACACCGTGCCCACAGGGCAGGGCGAAGCCGCCCGGAGCCTCGGGATGTCCTTCGGGCAGACACTGAACAACGTGGTCCTGCCCCAGGCCTTCCGGTCGGTGATCCCGCCCGTGGGGTCGACGCTCATCGCCCTGGCCAAGAACTCCGCGATCGCGGGAGCGTTCAGCGTCACCGAGCTGCTGGGCACCTACAAGACCCTCAACGAGCTCGGCTACAGCATCATCTGGTCCTTCATCTGGATCGCCGTCGGATACCTCATCATCACCCTCGCCATCAGTGCTCTCTTCAACGTGTTGGAGAAGCGCTGGGGAGTCGCCCGATGACCCACTCCACCGCCTCCGCCACCGCGCTCTACGACATCCCGGGCCCGGTCACCCGAAAGCGGCACTTCCTCTACGGAGTGCTGTCGACGGCCGTGATCCTCGCGCTGTTCGGCTGGATCCTCTACCTGCTCTTCGACACGGACCAGTTCACCAGCGCCAAGTGGACGCCCTTCACGTACAAGGGCATCCAGGAGCTGCTGCTGCGCGGACTCGGCAACACCCTGAAGGCCTTCGCATACGCGGCGGTCCTCTCCCTCGCGCTCGGGGCGGTGCTGGCCGTCGGCCGGCTCTCCGACCACAAGCCGGTGCGATGGATCTCGACGTTGCTCGTCGAGTTCTTCAGGGCCATGCCCGTGCTGGTGATGATCTTCTTCATCTTCGTCGCACTCAAGGTCCAGCCGCTGCCGGCGCTGGTTGCCGGACTGACCCTCTACAACGGGTCGGTGCTCGCCGAGGTCTTCCGCACCGGGATCAACTCCGTGGAGCGGGGGCAGCGGGAGGCGGCGTACGCCCTGGGCATGCGGAAGACCCAGGTCACCACCTACGTCCTGGCCCCGCAGGCCGTCCGCGCGATGCTGCCCACCATCATCAGCCAGCTGGTGGTGGCGCTCAAGGACACCTCGCTGGGCTATCTGATCACCTACGAGGAGTTCCTCCACGCGGGCAAACTGATCGCGTCGAACCTCGATTACGACCTGCCGTTCATCCCGGTGGTCATGGTGATCTCGCCCATCTACATCGGCATGTGCATGCTGCTCTCCTGGTTCGCCACCTGGGTGGCCAGACGGGAGCGGCGCAACCCGAAGACGGAGGGGACGGGCGTCGCCGCCGCCGAGCCCGGGACGTTGCTGCCGGGCCGCCCGAAGTAGACATCGGCGAGTCCGTCCGGCCGCAGCCGGTGATCACTCCTCGCACCACGGGCCCGGGACGCGATCCGTACCCGTGCCCGGTGGGGGAGAAGGTCAGCTGTGTGCCGGCCGGGTCGCGGTCGATGTGACCAGGTCCGGTGGGAGTCACCGGGGGACACATGACCGGTCCGGACGCCGTGGGTGTGGAGTGCCGCTCCACACCCACGGCGCAGTCGGCCGTCCGTACACCGGCCCTTCGAGAGGGGGAGAAGGGCACTGCCGACCGGGTCACCGGCAAGGGCCGGCCCGTCGTCGTCCGGCGGGCGGCGAGGGTGCCGCTCTCCGGGGCGGTGCGGCGTCCCGGGCCTCAGCCGGTGGCCCGGTGCGAGGTGCGGGGCGCGGTGGGCAGTGGGGCCTGCGCCGTGCGTGTCACGTCGCCGATCAGCTCGACCACATCGGGTCCGTACGCCTGGGAGTTGACGACTTTCAGGAGGAGCACGAAGGAGTTGCCGCGGTGTTTGCGCTGCAGCTTCTCGTAGTTGCGCATCAGGTATCGCGAGGCGGCCTGGTTCGTGATGGCTCGCTGACCGCACAGCAGGAAGACGGGACGGGCGCCCTGGCCACCCGTCAGGCGTGCGAGCAGTACATGCTCGGAGGTGCCGGGCTCCAGCCGGTAGCGCTCCGAACCGACCTGGAACGCCGCACGGTCGGGGCCCGGCTCGGGCCCGGTGTCGACCTTCACACCCGGCAGCAGCGACTGGAGGTGTGCGGCCATGCGCCGGTTCGAACCCGGCCCGCCCACACAGAACTCGGTCCGTTCGCCGAACCCCTGCTGGGCGGTGTCGTGGGACACGATCTGGGCGTGTGCGTCGCAGTCCTTGATGAGCGCGGAGAGTTCGAGCAGGGCGAAGACGTCGTGGCGGTGGACCGCGCCGTCGCCGCCCGCGTCACGGTTGACGACGAGAAGGCATTCGGAATTCCCCGGCAGCCCGAAGAAGGCCTGCTTACGGCGGAGTTTGCGACGCCAGAGGTACGTACGGGCGATCCAGCCGAGGGCGGCGCTGATCCCGGCAGCTATGAGACCGAGCACGATGTTGCGTACGTCGTCGTTCATGAGCGGGCATAGTAGCGGTCACTTCGGACGTGTGGCCTTGGTGGTCGTGGACCTGGAGCGGGCGCCCCTAGGGGTGCATAGGGGATGCAGCCCCCAAGGGGGCGTTCGTAGGCTGCCGAGCGTCCCGTTCGTCCGACGCCCGGAAAGCAGGCGGTACACCATGACGTCGGTCCTCATCACCGGTTGCAGCAGTGGTATCGGCCTGGAGACCGCGCTGGCGTTCGCGCGCAGGGGAGACCGCGTCCACGCCTGCGTACGCGATCCCGCTTCCGCCGGTGAACTGCTCGGCCGCGCCCGGGCGGAGAACCTCACCTTGGACGTGCCCCGGCTCGACGTCACCGACGACGCCTCGGTCGCCGCCGCCGTCGACGGGGTGCTGGAGCGGCACGGCGCCATCGACGTGCTGGTCAACAACGCCGGTATCGACCGCTCCGGGGCCGTGGAGCTCATGCCGCAGGACGAGGCGCGTGCGGTGCTGGAGACCAACTTCTGGGGGCCGGTACGAACCGTGCGCGCGGTGCTTCCCGGCATGCGTGCGCGCGGCAGCGGCGTCATCGTCAATGTCTCCTCCCTCGCCGGCCGTACGTTCGCCGTGCCGCACGGTGGTTTCTACGCCGCCGGCAAGGCCGCCCTGGGCACGCTCAGCGAGGCCCTGTCGGCCGAGGTACGGCCCTTCGGGATCCGCGTGGTGTGCCTGGAGCCCGGCAGCTACGCCTCCCGCATCAACCGGGGCAGCACCGCGGGCGCCGCCCCGCCGAAACCGCCCGAGGCCGACCCGTACGCCGCCGACAGTGCGTGGACCGCGCGGTTCCTCGCCCGGGTTCAGGAGGGAGCGGGGGACTGCGGCGAGGTGGCCGAGGCCGTCATGGCCGCCGTCGACGACCCCGGGACTCCGCTGCACCTGCCCGTCGGCAAGGACGCGGAAACGGCGCTGGAGTACCTGGGCTCCGCTTCCTACGAGCAGTGGCTGCCGCTCTTCGTCCAGCAGGCCGAGTCCCTCGCAGGCCCCAGGCCGACAGCGGGCCGGGACTGAAGGCACCCTCCAGGCCGATGGCTACGGCAGCCTGACCCGGGGCCGGTCCTGCCCACGGGCCGGCCGGAAGAGGTCGCCGGGGGTATGCGCCCCGATCTCGCGCAAGGCGTCACCGACCTCGCCCGTGGCCGCACCGACGGACAGGGCGTCCAGGGCCGGCCCGTGTGCGTCCACGGGTACACGCACGCGTGAACGGGTGCTGCCCCGGCCCACCCGGCTTCCGGGCCGGGTCCCGGCCCGGAAGCCGGGCCCGTGGACCTGCTCGACGGGAAGCCCGGATCCGGCAGGGGCGAGGCCGGTTGGTCACCACGGGTTCACGTCCGCACGTCCTCGTTCGTCGTCGTCGTGCGGGGCGGACGGGGCTGCCCCCTCAGCACGTGGGCCGGGCACGCGCTGCCCTTCCCCAGCTCACGTACCGGACGGCGTCGCCCCCCCCGGGACGTGAGCCGGTCCCCGGCCCGCGCGGGACCACGCCGCGAGCGGCGGAACAGGTCAGCCGGTGACGTGGATGGACTGTGACGGGCACAGTTCGACCGCGCGGTGCACATCCTCCAGCAGCTCCGCCGCGGGCTTCTCCTGGAGCACCACGACGAGACCGTCGTCGTCCTGGTCGAAGACCTCGGGGCTGAGCATCGCGCACTGGCCGGCACCCACGCACCGGTCGCGGTCCGTGGTGACACGCATGACGGGGATTCCGATCGGTTCGGCCGTCACCAGGTGACGGGCAGTTCGTAGACGCCGTAGACCATGGCGTCGTCCTTGAAACGCAGTTCTTCGGCCGGTACGGCCAGCCGGAGGCCCGGAACGCGGCGCAGCAGGGTGCCGTACACGATCTCCAGCTCCGCGCGGGCGAGGTTCGCGCCCATGCACTGGTGGATGCCGTACCCGAAGGCGAGGTGGCTGCGAGCCTCCTTGCGGTGGAAGTCGAGGGTGCCGGGGTCCGCGAAGACCGCCTCGTCGTGGTCGGCGGCGTTGTTCAGCGCCAGGATGCCCTCACCGGCGCGGATGGTGACACCGCCCACCTCGATGTCCTCGACGGCGACACGGGCGGTGCCCGAGTCCGAGATGGAGAAGACCCGCAGCAACTCCTCGATCGCGTTCGGCAGCAAGGTGTCGTCCGACCGCAGCTCCGCCAGGTGGTCAGGGTGCTCCAGCAGCGCAAGCACACCGAGCGCGATCATGTTGGCCGTCGTCTCGTGGCCGCCCACCAGCATCATCCGGGCCATGGTCACAACGTCGAGGTGGTCGGCGGCCTGCTCGGCGCGGTTCTTCTCCAGGAACCGGCTGATCAGGTCGTCGCCCGGCTCGGTCTCCTTGAGGGTCACCAGCTCGTCGAGGTACATGTCCAGGGCCTGCACCGCCGCCCCGTACTCCTCGGGGCCGAGGTCGTGGTTCATCATGGCCGCCGACCACTCCTCGAACCTGGCGTGGTCCTCGTAGGGGACGCCGAGCAGTTCGCAGATGGTCAGGGACGGCACCGGCAGGGCGAGGGCCGCGACCAGGTCCACCGGGCCGTCCGCGGCCAGCATGGCGTCGATGCGCTCGTCGACGATCTCCTGGATCCGGGGTCGCATCTCCTTCACCCGCCGCGCCGTGAACTCCGGTATCAGCATCCGGCGTTGCGCGGTGTGGTCCGGCGGGTCCATGGACAGCATCATCAGCCGGACGTGGGCCAGCATCTCCTCGGAGATGTGGAACTGGTGCGGGTAGCCGGGACGCTTGAGGTTGCTGCTCACCCGCGGATCGCCGAGCACCTGCTTGACGTGCTCGTGCCGGGTCACCAGCCAGGTCGGCTTGCCGTTCACCTTGAGCGAGGCGCGGGACACGGGCTCGTCCGCGCGCAGTTCGGCGTACTCGCCCGGCTCGCTGAACGGGCAGGCGCGTCGCATCGGGAACTGCGGATGCGGCGACGCCGTCTCGAGCGCCGGGTCGGCGGACTGGGTCATGGCTGCCTCTCGAACGGAACGGTGGGGGAAGGGATGCGCGGCCGGGTGTGCGGCGTCACCAGGTGACGGGCAGCTCGTACAGGCCCCAGACGATCGCGTCGTCCTTGAACCGCAGTTCCTCGGCCGGCGTGGCCAGGCGCAGCGTCGGTATCCGGCGCAGCAGAGTGGAGTAGACGACGTCGAGTTCCATCCGGGCCAGGTTCTGGCCGACGCACTGATGGACGCCGTACCCGAAGGCCACGTGGCTGCGGGCCTCGCGGCGCACGTCCAGCCGGTCCGCGTCGGGGAAGACGGCCTCGTCGTGGTTGGCCGCGTTGTTCAGCGGCAGGATGCCGTCACCGGCGCGGATGGTGACGTCCCCGAGCTCGATGTCCTCCATGGCCACGCGCGCCGTGCCGGCGTCCGAGATCGAGAACAGCCGCAGCAGTTCCTCGACCGCGCGGGGCATCAGGCCGGGGTCCTCGCGCAGGTCGGCGAGCTGGTCCGGGTGCTCCAGCAGGGCCAGCACACCCAGTGCGATCATGTTCGCGGTGGTCTCGTGACCGGTGACCAGCATCAGCTTGGACATGCTGGCGATGTCCGCGTGCTCCACCGCCGGGGTCTCCCGGTTGAACTCGATGAGCCGGCTGATCATGTCGTCGCCGGGCTCGCTCTCCTTGGCGGTGACCAGCCCGTCGACGTAGCGGTCCAGCTCGTAGTGGGCGATGCCCCGTTGCTCGTCGCTGACCTCGTGGTTCATGATCGCCCACGCCCACTCCTCGAACCGGGTGTGGTCCTCGTAGGGGACGCCGAGCAGTTCGCAGATCACCAGGGACGGCACCGGCAACGCGAGGGCCGTGACGAGATCCACCGGACTGTCGCAGCCCTTGGCGAGCATGTCGTCGATCTGCTGGTCCACGAGCTGCTGCACCCGGGCGCGCAGTTCGCGCATGCGGCGCACGCTGAACTCCGGTGCCAGCATGCGACGTTGCACCGTGTGATCGGGCGGGTCCATGGACAGGAAGGTGAGCGGAACCGACTGGAGCGTCTCCTCCGGCACCGGCACCTGGAGCGGGTAGCCCGGCAGCTTCAGATTGGCGCTCACCCGCGAGTCGCCGAGCAGCTTCTTGTACAGGTCGTGGCGGGTGACCAGCCAGGTCGGCTTGCCGTTCACCTTCAGCCGCGCCCGGGAGACCGGTTCGTTCTCGCGCAGCCCGGTGTAGGCGGCGGGTGGACTGAAGGGGCAGGCCCGGCGCATCGGGAACTCCGGGATGGCGTCCTCGTTGGCCGCTTCGGCAGGTGCAGTCATGGTGTCCTCTTCGTACGGGAGGGAGCGGGGCGCGCCGTTTCACCCGGGGAGGGCTCCGGGCTCGGCGCCGGCGCGGTCCGCCGGCCTTCTCCCGCACGCTAGGGAGCAGGGCCGGGGGCGGCCCACCCCTACGCGCCCCTAGCGGCACGGGCCCTTGGGGGGTGCGGCCGTGGCCCTCGTCACTCCCCCTACCACTAGGGGCGGTTAGGGGTCCGTCGAACGTCAGGGCGACGGTTAGCGTCGGCTGCGGACCGCGACGGAAGCACCGTTCGCCCAGCGCCACCGAGCTCCGCGGTCCCGGCCGGATCTCCCTCACCGGACGGCCGCCGCACTCCGCAGCCGAGCAGAGGTGATCAGCGTGTCCCCGAAACCCAGTGCGCAGGGTCTCGTACCCAGCGTCAAGGGCACCGTCCCCTTCGGGGAGTACCGGACCTGGTACCGGGTGACCGGTGAACTCGGTTCGGGCCGCCCGGCGGTCGTCGTCGTGCACGGGGGCCCCGGCAGCACGCACGACTACCTGCTGGCGCTGGCCCGCCTGGCCGACGACGGCTGGCCGGTCGTCCACTACGACCAGCTGGGCAACGGCGGATCCACCCATCTGCCCGACAGGCCGACGGACTTCTGGACGGTCGACCTCTTCCTCGACGAACTCGGCAACCTCGTAAGGGAACTGGGCATCGCGGAGGACTACGTCCTGTTCGGCCAGTCCTGGGGAGGCCCGCTGAGCGCCCGCCACGCGATGGGCCGCCCGCCCGGCCTGCGCGGCCTGGTCGTCGCCAACGCGCCCGCCTCCTACCCCATCTGGCTGGAGGAGATGGCCCGGCTGCGGGCCTCCCTGCCGCCGGACGTGCAGGAGACCCTGGTGCGTCACGAGACGGCCGGCACGTACGACACCGAGGAGTACCTGGCCGCGATGCGTGTCTTCTACGACCGCCACGTGTGCCGGCTCACCCCGTGGCCCCGCGACTTCCTCTCCTCCTTCATGGAGACCTACAACGACCCGACGGTCTACTACGCGATGAACGGACCCACCGAGTTCCACGTGATCGGCTCCCTGAAGGACTGGTCGATCGTCGACGAACTGCACACCATCCGCACTCCCACCCTGCTCCTGAGCGGACGTCATGACGAGGCCACCCCGGCCGTCGTCCAGCCCTACATGGATCGTGTCCCCGGGGCCCGCTGGGAGATCTTCGAGGAGTCCAGCCACCTTCCGCACCTGGAGGAACCTGACCGGTTCTTCGAGGTGCTCACCGACTTCCTCGCAGGCCTGTGACACGCCGCGCAGTGCCGCCGGCCAGAACGTCGCGGACCACCGTGAAAGGGGGCGGGGACACCGCCATGGCGTACGACACCGCCCTCGTCTTCCCCGGTATGGGACCCGTCCCGTTCGCCGAGGTGGGCCGCTTCATGGTCGCCAGTCCCTGGGCCCGGGAGCTGGTCGCCGTCGCCGACGACGTCCTCGGCTACTCGCTGGTGGACACCTACCGAGGCGCCGAGGGCGACTACTCGGAGGCCGCCCAGGTCGCGTTCCTCGTGAACTGCCTGGCCAGCGCCTACTGGGCCCGCGAGCACCTGGACATCGCCCCCGACATCGTGGCCGGCCCCAGCTTCGGGGAGAAGGCGGCCCTCGCCTACACCGGCGTCCTCGACCTGCCCGACGCGATCCGCCTCACCGCCGAGATCGCGCGGTGCCTCGACGAGTACTTCGCCGACCACCACCGGGACATCGTCACCCTGTCCTTCGTCCGCGCCCCGCGCGAGGAGCTGGACGCGATCCTCGCCGAACTCGACGACGCCGGGGAGTGGCACGAGATCTCCTGCCACATCGACGACGGCTTCTGGATGGTCTCCCTGGCCGAAGGGCGTGTGGAGTGGATGAGGGAGCGGCTGCGCGCCATCGGCAGCCTTCCCCTCTACACCATGCGGCCCCCCATGCACGCCTCGGCGTTCGCGCCGCTGCGGGACAAGGCCGAACGCGAGGTCATCTCCCGCTACACCTTCGCCGATCCCGCACTGCCGGTCGTCGCCGACCAGGACGGCAGGCTGCTGCACACCGGCGAGGAACTGCGCACCATGCTGCTCGACAGCTTCGACCACCCCATGAACTGGCCCAGCGTCACCACGGCGTTGCGGGACGCCGGAGTCCGGCGGATGTGCGTCGCCGGACCCGACAGCCTCTTCGGCCGGGTTCCCCGCACCATCCGCACCTTCGAGGTCGTCGCCGCGCATCCCCGCTCGGCGATGACCCCCCGGCGCCGTCCGCGCGCCGCCTGACCCGTCCGATCCGCCCTATCCGCAGGAGGCACACCCATGTGGGACGACCAGTTCGAAGAGATACTCCGCACCTTCCTGCCGTTCCTGCCCCCGCAGGAACCGCTGACCGCCGACGACGAGCTGAAGGACCTCGGCCTGGACTCGCTGGGCATGGTCCAGCTGCTCGGCATGCTGGAGGAGGCGTACCAGGTGCGCTTCCGCGACAGCGCGCTGACCATGGACACCTTCCGCAGCGCGGGCGTGCTGTGGGAGACCGTCGAGGGCATGCTCCAGCGCGCCACGAGCTGACGGGACGGACCCCTTGGACCCCACCATGGACGGAGCCCTGTCCGGACGGTTCCTGCGCGGGCTGACCCTGGCGCCCGACCGGCCCGCGCTGCGGGCCGACGGCGCCGCCCTCACCTACCGCGAGCTCCACGAGCGGGCCCTCCTGCTCGCCGGCTCCCTGCTGGCCGGGCTCTCCGACCAGCCGCCCGCCGTGGGCGTGCTCGCCGGCAAGGGCCAGTCGGCGTACACCAGCCTGCTGGCAGGCCTCTACAGCGGGGCCACCGTCGTCCCCCTGCAGCCGGCCTTTCCCGCCGCCCGTACCCGGCAGATGATCGAGGCCGCCGGTGTGGGAGCCCTGCTCGCCGACGACGACGCCCTGCCGGCGCTGACCGCGCTGCACGAGAACGGCGTCACCCTGCCCACCCTGTTCGCCCCCGGCGGACAGCCGATGCCGGAGCTCACCGTCGACCCCGACAGCGTGCTGAAGGCGCCGATGCCGGCCCGCCCGGACGGCATCGCCTACGTGCTGTTCACCTCCGGCTCCACAGGACGGCCCAAGGGCGTACCGGTCACCCACGCCAACACCGCGCACTATTTCTCCCTGCTCGACGAGCGGTACGACTTCGGTACCGAGGACGTCTTCTCGCAGACGTTCGACCTCAACTTCGACTGCGCCATGTTCGACCTGTTCTGCGCCTGGGGCGCCGGAGCCACCGTCGTACCGGTCCCCGCTCGGGCCTATGCGCGCCTGCCCGAGTTCGTGGCGGAGCAGGGTGTGACCGTGTGGTTCTCCACCCCCAGCGCGATCACCCTGGTGCGGCGCACCGGCGGCCTCGCACCTGGTGCGCTGTCCTCGCTGCGCCGGAGCTTCTTCGCGGGGGAGGCGCTCAGCTGCCGGGACGCCGACGACTGGACGGCCGCGGCTCCCGGCACCGTGCTGGAGAACCTGTACGGGCCGACCGAGCTGACCATCACCGTCACCGCCCACCGATGGGCGCCGGGGAGCCGGCACCTGCACGGCATGGTGCCGATCGGGGCCGTGCACGAGGGCCACCCGGTGCTGCTGCTGGACGACGCGGGCTCGCCGAGCACCACCGGCGAGGGCGAACTGTGCGTCGCCGGACCGCAGTTGACCCCCGGCTACCTCGACCCGGCCGACGACACCGGGCGCTTCCTGGAGCGGGACGGCCTGCGCTACTACCGCACCGGGGACCGGGTCCGCCGCGCCGAAGACGACGGCTTGCTGTACCTCGGCCGCCAGGACGCCCAGGTCCAGGTGCACGGCATACGGATGGAACTGGCCGAGGTCGACGCCGCGGTACGCGCCTGCCCCGGCGTGGAGGACGCGGCTACCGTCGCCGTCCCCGTGGACGGCACGGTCGAGCTCGCCGTCTTCCACACCGGCGACCCGGTGCCGGCCGCCCGGCTGGCCCGTCATCTGCGGGGACTGCTGCCGGCCGCGGTCGTTCCCCGGGCCTACCACCACCTGAACGCGCTCCCGCTCAACCCCAACCGCAAGACCGACCGCAGGAAGCTCACCTCCCGCGCCACGGCCCTGCGTGAGCAGCACGCCGGAGCCGGGAGCAGGACCGAAGGACGGCAGGAGTCGCAGTGAACGGTCAACCGACAACACAGGCCCGCACCGATGCCAGGGTGCACGACCTGCTCGACGAGGCCACCGCGGAGCACCCTGACGCGCCGGCGGTCGCCGACCGCGCCGGGCGGTGGACCTACCGGGAGCTCACCGCCTGGAGCCACGCCGTCGACGCGTGGCTCCAGGCCCAGGGCATCGGCCACGGCGACCGGGTCCTGGTGCAACTGGCCAGCACCCGCGAGCTGGTGGCACTGCTGTACGGCACCGCGCGCCGTGGCGCCGTCCTCGTCCCCGTCAACACCGGAATGAAGGACTACCACCTCAAGGCCGTCGTCGGGAACTCGGAGCCGTCCCTGGTGATCGTCGCCGATCCCGCCGTCTCCCGGGTCTCCGCGCTCGCCGGTCAGGTCCCCGTCCTCGGTCTGGAAGAGGTCTGGCAGGCGGTCGGCGACCTGCGCGAGAAGGAGGCCCGTGGCGACGGCGCCGCCGTCCACAGCGACGACCTCGCCGTCCTCGTCTACACCTCCGGCTCCACGGCTGCCCCCAAGGCCGTCGTCTGCCCGCACGGCCGGATGGTCTTCGCCACCGAGGCCATCAACATCGAACTCGGCTACCGCCCCGACGACGTGGTCTTCTGCCGCTTCCCCATCTCCTGGGACTACGGTCTCTACAAGGTGCTGCTCACCGCCGCCGGCCGCAGCGAACTCGTGCTCGCCGACGGTGAGTCCGACCTCGTGCTGCTGCGCCGCATCCGGGAGACCGGGGCCACCGTCGTACCCATCGTGCCGTCCCTGGCCAGCATGATCTGCGCGCTGGCCGAACGAGAACCGCGGCAGGACTCCACCGTCCGCATGTTCACCAACACCGGGGCCGCACTGCCGAAGGCCACCGCCGACGGGCTCCGCGCCGCCTTCCCCGGATCCGAGGTGGTCATCCAGTTCGGCCAGACCGAGTGCAAGCGCGTCTCCGTCCTGCCGCCCGACCAGCATGACGCCCGGCCCGAGTCGGTCGGCCGCCCGCTGCCCGGCACCCGGGCCTTCGCCGTGGACGTCGAGGGCAACCGGCTGCCGCCCCGGCAGACCGGGGAGATCGTCGTCGAGGGCCCCCATGTCATGCCCGGGTACTGGCGCGCGCCTGAGCAGACCGCACGCGCCTTCCGGCCGGCTCCCGACGGCGGTCTGCGGCTGCACACCGGCGACTTCGGACACGTCGACGAGGACGGGTTCCTGTACTACGAGGGCCGCCGGGACGACATGTTCAAGCACAAGGGCGTCCGCATGAGCACCACCGAGATCGAGGCCGCGGCCGCGGACGTACCCGGTGTCCGCGCCGCCGCCGTGCTTCCGCCCGCCTCCGGCCGCGACCTCGCGGTGTTCGCCGAGGGGGACATCGACCCGCACGTGCTCCTCAGGGAGCTGTCCCTCCGGCTGGAGCCCGCCAAGGTGCCGGGCGTCAGCCGTGTCGTCGACGAACTGCCGCTGACAGCCCACGGCAAGCACGACCGCAAGCAGCTCGTCAGCCTCCTGGAAGGAACCACGCCGTGACCGGCACCACCGACCTCGCCCGGCGCTTCGGCACCCCCTCCTACGTCTACGACCTGGACCGGGTCGCGGCGGCGCGGGACGAGCTGTTCGCCGCGCTGCCCGACGAGGTCGCCGTGTACTACGCGGCCAAGGCCAACCCGCACCCCGAGATCCTGCGCGAGATGCGGGCGGGCGGCCCCCGCGTCTGCCACGCGGAGATCAGCTCCGTCGGGGAACTCGACGCCGTCCTGCGGGCCGGTTACGAGGGCACCGAGATCCTGTACACCGGCCCCGGCAAGACGGCCGAGGAACTTGCCGAGGCCATGACCCGGGGCGTGCGGACGTTCTCCGTGGAGTCGCCGGGCGACCTGCGGCACGTCGGCGAGGCCGCCGTCCGGCTCGGCATCACCGCCGACTGCCTGATCCGGGTCAACAACGCCACCGGAGCCGCGGCCACCAGCATCCGCATGACCGGGGTGCCCTCGCAGTTCGGGTTCGACGGCGAGACCCTGCCCGGCCTCGCCGCCGAACTGCGCGACGTACCCGGCACCAACCTGGCCGGACTGCACTTCTTCCCGCTGAGCAACGCCAAGGACGAGGCGAGCCTCATCGCCGAGTTCCGGCACACCATCGCCACCGCCGCCGCGCTCCAGCGGGAACTCGGCGTCACCTTCCGCATCGTCGACCTCGGCGGCGGCTTCGCCGCACCGTACGCGGTTCAGGGACGGCGGCCGGTCTACGGCGAACTGCGCGACGCCCTGGCCACGTCGCTCGACGAGCACCTCCCCGGCTGGCGCGAAGGCACCCCGCGCGTCGCCTGCGAGTCGGGACGGTACCTGGTCGCCGACAGCGGAACCCTTCTCACCAGCGTCGTCAACGTCAAGGACAGCCGTGGCACCCGCTACGTCGTCCTCGACGCAGGCATCAACACCTTCGGTGGCATGTCCGGTCTCGGCCGCATCCTGCCGGTCTCCGTCGAACCGCACGAGTCCGTCGGCACGGACGGCGTCCCGGCGCACCTCGCCGGACCGCTGTGCACGCCGGGTGACCTGCTCGGACGGCAGGTCCCGCTGTCCGACCCGGCCCCCGGTGACCTGCTGACCGTCCCCAACGCCGGATCGTACGGGCCCACCGCCAGCCTCCTGATGTTCCTCGGCAGGCCCGCACCCGCGGAGATCGTCGTCCGCGGCGAGGAACTCGTCTCCGTCTCCCGCATCGAGCACACCCGAACCTACGAACACGGACAGGCCCTGTGATGAGCAACCGTCTCACCCCCACCCCCGGCGAGCAGCCCGTGCTCGTGGCAGGCGGCATCTCCGACTCGCACACCTGGAACCTGGTCTACCTCCAGCTCCTCATCGAGGAACACGGCCACCGCGTGGTCAACCTCGGCCCCTGCGTCCCCGAGGACCTGCTGATCGGAGAGGCCCTGACGCACGACCCCGCTCTCGTCGTGATCAGCAGCGTCAACGGGCACGGTTACCACGACGGCATGCGCACGGTCACCCGGCTGCGTGAGCACCCCGGCCTCACCGCCGTCCCCGTCGTCATCGGCGGCAAGCTCGGGATCGCCGGACCCTGCGGTGAGGAGGAGTCGGCCGCGCTGCGTGCCGCCGGCTACGACGCGGTGTTCGACGACACCACCCAAGGCGTCGCCACCTTCCGGCGGATGCTCGACGCGCTGCCGCAGCGGGCCCTGGTGTGAGCGGTGCCGGGTTCGGCGGGTTCGTGCGCCGGGCCCACGACGCCGGCCGGCTGGTGGTGCAGCCCCGGATGGGGATGAGCAGCCCGCAGCGCATGCGGGCAGGGCTGCTCGCCACCCGGGACGCCGACGCGACGACCGTCGGCACCCTCACCCTGGACAGCTACACCCGGGTCGGTGACCTGGAGTCCGCTCAGCTCGCCGTCCTCGAAGGAGCCGACCTCAACGGCTATCCGCTGGTGAGCCACGAGACGGCCACCACCCGCCGGGTCCTCGACCGGATCCACGGCCCGGGGTTCCCGGTGCAGGTGCGGCACGGCTCGGCAGCGCCCCAGCACATCTTCCGGGCGCTGTCGTCCGTGGGGCTCGACGCCTCGGAGGGCGGGCCCGTCTCCTACTGCCTCCCCTACGGCAGGGTTCCGTTGCGGGAGTCCGTCGCCCACTGGACGGAATCCTGCGAACTGCTCGCCTCGCTCCGCCGGACCGGTGCCGAACCGCACCTTGAGACCTTCGGCGGGTGTCTGCTCGGCCAGCTCTGCCCGCCCGGCCTGCTCGTCGCGGTCAGCGTGCTGGAGGCGCTGTTCTTCCGCCGGCACGGAATCCGGAGCATTTCGGTGAGCTACGCCCAGCAGACGAATAGGCGTCAGGACTCCGAAGCGGTGGCCGCGTTGCGCAGCCTGTGCGCGCGGTTCCTCCCGGACACCGAATGGCACGTGGTCGTCTATGCCTACATGGGATTGTTCCCGGAAACCGATTACGGCGCGCGTCGACTGCTCGCGCAGGCCGCTGAACTGGCGGTCGAGAGCGGTGCCGAGCGCCTCATCGTGAAAACCGTCGCGGAATCCCGGCGCATTCCGTCGGTGGCGGAGAACGTGGCCGCACTGGAATTCGCCGCCGCGGTCGCCGCGCGCACCGAGCCGGATCCTTTGGAGGGCGCCGGGACGGAGACGTACGCCGAGGCGTACGCCCTGGTCGACGGGGTGCTGAACCTGGACGACGACCTCGGCACCGCACTGCTGAAGGCATTCGCCGAGGGCCGGCTCGACGTGCCCTACTGCCTGCATCCGGACAACGCGGGACTGAGCCGGAGTTACATCGCCGAGGACGGCCGGCTGCGCTGGTCGGACGTGGGGAAGATGCCGCTGTCCGGAATCACCCAGCCCCGCCCGGCCCACGCGGTCACCTCGACGGAACTGCTCGATTCACTGTCTTTCGTCCGGCGTTCGTTCGACCGCGACGCCCCCGCGCAGGCGGGGGATTCGCCCGGCCCGGCCCCTAGGGGTGCCTAAGGGTGTGGCCTTTCCGGGGTCGTCATTACGGTGAGGAAAAAGGTGGCAAACGGTGTCGGTCGAAAGTGGAGATGCGTGGATGAACGGGCCCGGATCCGAATCAGCCCTGGCGCGACAGCTCGCCGAGGCCGCACCGACGCAGCACCGCAGGCTGGTGACAGATCTGGTGCGCACCGCCGTGACCGAGGCGGTCGAGGCGGCCCGGCCGGGCACCTCGCAGACCCTGGACCCGTCCGTACCGCTGGCGGAACAGGGACTCGACTCGCTCGCCGCGGTGGACCTGCACCGGAGGCTGACCGAGCGGACGGGCCTCGACCTGCCGGTCGGCCTCGCCTACGACTGCCCCACCGTGCGGGACCTGGCCGACCGGCTGCTGGCCGGGAACCGGGCCGCGGACGACGCCCCGCCGGAGCCGGCCGGTGACGGCAGCGCCGACGAGCCCGTCGCGATCGTCGGCATCGGCTGCCGTTTCCCCGGCGGCATCGAGACGCCGGCCGACCTGTGGCGCCTCCTCGCCGAGGGCGGCGAGGTGCTCTCGGACTTCCCCCAGGACCGGGGATGGGACCTGAAGCAGCTCTTCGACGAGGACCCCGACGTCCCCGGCAGCTCCTACGCCCGCACCGGCGGATTCCTCGACACCGCCACCGAGTTCGACGCCGAGTTCTTCGGCATCAGCCCGCGCGAGTCGCTGGCCATGGACCCCCAGCAGAGACTGGTCCTGGAGACCTCCTGGCTGGCACTGGAGGACGCCGGCATCGACCCCACCACGCTGCGCCGCACCGCGGCCGGCATGTTCTTCGGAGCCGAGGTGCAGGAGTACGGTCCGCGCCTGCACGACGCGCCGGACGGACTCGACGCCCATCTGCTGGCCGGCAACGCCTCCAGCGTCATCTCCGGCCGCGTCGCCTACGTGCTGGGCACCGAGGGACCGGCGGTCACCGTCGACACCGCGTGCTCCGCCTCCCTGGTCGCCGTCCACCTGGCCTGCCGCTCGCTGCTGCAGGGCGAGTCGTCGCTGGCGCTGGCCGGCGGGGTGGCCGTGATGGGCGGACCGGGCGTCTTCACCGCGTTCAGCAGGCAGCGCGGTCTGTCCGCGGACGGCCGCTGCAAGGCGTTCTCCGCCGCCGCGGACGGCACGGGCTTCGCGGAGGGCGTCGGCGTCCTCGTCCTGGAGCGGCTCTCCGACGCCCGCCGCAACGGTCACCAGGTGCTCGCCGTCGTCCGGTCCTCCGCCGTCAACCAGGACGGTGCCTCCAACGGGCTCACCGCTCCCAGCGGTACGGCGCAGCAGAAACTGATCCGCCGGGCGCTGGCCGTGGCCGGACTCGGCCCCGCCGACGTCGACGTGGTGGAGGCGCACGGTACGGGCACCCGCCTCGGCGACCCCATCGAGGCGACCGCGCTTCTGGCCACCTACGGGCAGGGCCGCCCGCTCGGGGCCCCTCTGCTGCTCGGCTCGGTCAAGTCGAACCTGGGGCACACCCAGGCCGCCGCGGGTGTGGCCGGCGTGATCAAGACCGTCCTCGCCATGCGGCACGGTCAGGTGCCCGCGACCCTGCACGTCGACGACCCGACCCCGCACGCCGACTGGGCGTCCGGCAGCGTGGAGCTCGTCACCGAGCCCAGGCCATGGCCGAGGACCGGCCGTCCCCGCCGGGCGGGCGTCTCCTCCTTCGGAGTCAGCGGCACCAACGCACACGTCATTCTTGAACAGCCGGACGCCGGGGACGGCGCCGAGGACACGGAGGGTGTGCGTCACCCCGGCACGGAGGCGGCGCACGCCACCCCCGGAAGCCCTCCGGAGGCCGCCCACGGGACAGCCCCTGACAGCGTCCCGGACGCAGCCTTGCTCCCGCTCGTCTTCCCGCTGTCCGCCCGCGGCGAAGCCGCCCTGCGGGCCCGCGCGGCCGGCCTGCTGTCCCTGGCCGACACCACGGAACCGGCCGACCTCGCCCACGCCCTGGCCACCACCCGGGCGGCTCTGCCCGACCGGGCCGTACTCGTCGCCGCCGACCGGGCCGAACTGCGGGAGGCGCTCACCGCCGTCGCCTCGGGCAGCACCCCCGCCACCGGGCGGTCCGGCGGCGAACTCGGTTTCCTGTTCACCGGGCAGGGCAGTCAGCGTCCCGGCATGGGACGCGAACTCGCCTCCGCGTACCCCGCGTTCGCCGACGCCCTCGACGACATCTGCGCCTACTTCGACCTCCAACTGCCCAAGTCCCTCAAGAGCGTCCTGTTCGCCGCGCCGGGCACACCCGACGCGGAGCTGCTGCACCGCACCGAGTACGCGCAACCGGCGCTGTTCGCCGTCGAAGTCGCCCTCCACCGACTGCTGGAGAGCTGGGGGATGCGCCCGGACCACCTGGCCGGGCACTCCGTCGGCGAGATCGCCGCCGCGCACGTGGCCGGGGTCCTCACCCTGCAGGACGCCACGATCCTGGTCGCCGCCCGCGGCCGGCTCATGCAGGGGCTGCCCGAGGGCGGTGCCATGGTGGCGGTCCGTGCCGGCGAGGGTGACGTCACCCCGCTGCTGACCGAGCGCACCGGCATCGCCGCGGTCAACGGCCCCGACTCCGTCGTGATCTCCGGCGACCTGGACGACGTGGACGGCATCGCCGCCGAACTCGCCGCCCGCGGGCATGACACCAAGCGCCTGCGCGTCAGCCACGCCTTCCACTCGCCGCTGATGGAACCGATGCTGGCCGAGTTCCGCCGGGTCGCGCAGGTCCTGGACTACGCAGAACCCACCGTGCCGGTCGTCTCCACCGTGACCGGCGCGCCCGTCGGCCGCGAGCTGCGCGATCCCGAGTACTGGGTGGAACACGTCCGCGCCAGGGTCCGCTTCCACGACGCCGTGCGGTGGCTCGCCGACGCCGGAGTCCGGACGTTCCTGGAGATCGGCCCCGACGCGGTGCTGAGCGCCATGGGACCGGACTGCACGGACGCGCCGGGCACCGCCTTCCTGCCGGTGCTGCGGCGCGAGCGGTCCGAGGTCCGCGAGGCCGTCGGCGCGCTCGCCGCAGCCCACGCCCGCGGCGTCCCCGTCGACTGGGCACAGCACCACGCCGGCGCGGACGCCCGCCGCGTCGAGCTGCCCGGCTACCCCTTCCAGCGGCGCCGCTTCTGGCTCGAACCCGGCACTTCCACCGACGCGGCCGGCCTGGGGCAGATCGCAGCCGGACACCCGCTGCTGGGTGCTGTGGTCGCGGTCGGCGCGGAGGGCGTCGTGCTGACCGGACGCCTCTCCACCCGCACCCACCCCTGGCTCGGTGACCATGTGATCGCGGGCCGCGTACTGATGCCGGGCACCGCCTTCGTCGAACTGGCCCTGCGGGCCGGCGACCACGTCGGCGCCACCGACCTGGAGGAACTCACCCTCGGTGCGCCGCTGGTGCTCGCTCCGGACGAGGACCTCGCCGTCCAGGTGGCCGTCGGGGAACCCGACGACACCGGACGCCGTACCGTCACCGTCCACTCGCGCGCCGACGAGGACTCGCCCTGGACCCGGCACGCGGCCGGTGTACTCACCGACACCGCCCCGCCCGCCGCCGGCACCGAGCCGGGCGCGTGGCCGCCGCCGGACGCCGAACCCCTGGACACCACGGAGGTCTACGCGGACCTCGCCCGCCAGGGCTACGCCTACGGCCCCGTCTTCCAGGGCCTGCGCGCCGCCTGGCGGCACGGCGAGGACGTCCTCGCCGAGGTCGCCCTGCCCGAGGACGCCACCGCCGACGCCGCGCGCTTCGGACTCCACCCCGCGCTGCTGGACGCCGCGCTGCACGCCGCCGACCTCGACGCCCCGCCGCGCGGCGAGGTGCTGCTGCCGTTCGCCTGGACCGGCGTCCGCCTGCACGCCACCGGCGCCTCGGCCCTGCGCGTACGGATCACCCGTGGCGACGGCGACACCATCGGTCTGCACCTCGCCGACACCGCCGGCGCCCCCGTCGCCGACATCGAGGCCATGACCTCCCTGCCCGTACCGGACGACGACGTCCTGTATTCCGTGCGGTGGGCGCCGCACCCCCGGCCACTGACCACCGCTCCCCTGCGCACCGCCGTCCTCGACGGCGTCCCCCACCCGGACCGGCCGCCGCACGCCGATCCCGTCGAGGACGCGCTCGCCCATGCCGTGGACACGCTGCTCGCCGCCCCCGCGCCGGACGCCGTGGTGTACCGGCCGGCGGGCCCGGCGGGCCCCGACGCGGCCGATGCGAGGGCCCACGTCCTGGGCGCGCTGCGCCTGCTGCAGTTCTGGCAGTCGGACGAACGGGCGGCCGGCACCCGCCTCGTCCTCGTCACCGCGCCCGGCAGCCCCGCCCACGCGGCCGTACGCGGTCTGGTGCGCTCGGCGCAGGCCGAGAACCCGGGCCGTTACGTCCTCGTCGAGCACGACGGCCTGCCCTCCGAGGCCGAGCTGCGCCAGGTGCTCGCCACCGGGGAACCCGAACTCTCCCTGTTCGACGGCTTGTTCGCCGTTCCGCGACTGGCCGCCGAAGCGACCACCGCACCCCGGCCGGCCGCCGACTGGGGCACCGTCCTGATCACCGGCGGCACCGGCGGCCTCGGCGCTCTGCTCGCCCACCACCTGGTGCGCGCCCACGGTGTACGCACGCTGGTCCTCGCCGGCCGCCGGGGGCACGCCCCCGAACTGCACGCCGAACTGACCGCGCTGGGCGCAGAGGTGACCGTGGCCGCCTGCGACGTCGGCGACCGGGAGGCGCTGCGCGACCTGCTGGCCCTGCACCCCGTCGACTCCGTCGTCCACGCCGCGGGCACCGTGCGCGACGGCATAGTCGAGAGCCTCACCGATGACATGGTCGACGAGGTCTTCCACGCCAAGGCCGACGGCGCCTGGCACCTGCACGAACTCACCCTCGACCGGGACCTGTCCCACTTCGTGCTGTTCTCCTCGCTCGCCGCCGTCCTCGACGGACCCGGTCAGGGCAACTACGCCGCCGCCAACGCCTACCTGGACGCCCTCGCCGCACACCGTGAGGCGCACGGTCTGCCCGCCACCTCGCTCGCCTGGAGTCTGTGGGCCACCGGCACCGGCATGGGCGCCGCACTGGACGCCGCCGCCCTCGAGCGGGTGGCCGCGTACGGCGTCCCCGGGCTGTCCGCCGAGCACTCTCTGCGGCTCTTCGACGCCGCCGTCCGTTCCGGCAGCCCCCACCTCGTCCCCGTGGAGATCGACGCCGCAGCAGTACGCCGCCGGCCCGACGGTCCGCCGCCCCTGCTGAGCGCTCTCGTCCGCCCCGTCACCCGCCGGGCCTCCGCCCACACGGCACCCCATCAGGCGCACGGGTTGGCGGAACTGCCCGCCGGCGACCGGGAACGTGTCCTGCTGGACCTGGTCCGCACCGAGGTGGCCGCGGTCCTGCGGCACGACTCCCCGTCCGCCGTCGACCCGGGGCGTGCCTTCACGGAGCTGGGCTTCGACTCCCTGGCAGCCGTCGAACTGCGCAACCGGCTCAACACCGTCACCGGACTGCGGCTGTCCGCCACCCTCGTCTTCGACCACCCCACCTCCCGTGCCCTCGCCGAGCACATCCGGGACGCCTTCTTCGGAACCTCGCGTCCGGCGGGCGAGCCCGTCGCCGGACCGCGCCCCACCGACGCCGACGACCCCGTCGTCATCGTCGGCATGGGCTGCCGCTACCCCGGCGGCGTCCGCTCCCCGGAAGACCTGTGGCGCCTCGTCGCCGAAGGCGTCGACACGGTCGGCGACTTCCCCGCCGACCGGGGCTGGGACACCGACAGCCTGTACGACCCCGAGCCCGGCACCCCCGGCCGCACCTACACCCGTGAGGGCGCCTTCCTCTACGACGCGGCCGACTTCGACCCCGGCTTCTTCGGTATCGGCCCGCGCGAGGCCACCGCCATGGACCCGCAGCAGCGCCTGCTCCTCGAGGTCTCCTGGGAGGCCCTGGAGCGCTCCGCCATCGACCCGGCGGCTCTGCGCGGCTCACGCACCGGCGTGTTCGCGGGCGTCATGTACCACGACTACGGCACCTGGCTGACCGAGGTCCCCGACGACCTCGCCGCCTACCTCGGCAACGGCAGCCTGGGCAGCGTCGTCTCCGGCCGGGTCGCCTACGCCCTCGGCCTGGAGGGCCCGGCCGTCACCGTCGACACGGCCTGCTCCTCCTCGCTGGTCACCCTGCACCTGGCCGCGCAGGCCCTGCGTCAGGGCGAGTGCGATCTCGCCCTGGTCGGCGGCGTCACGGTCATGTCGACCCCCGACACCTTCGTCGACTTCGCCCGGCAGCGCGGCCTGGCCGCCGACGGCCGCTGCAAGTCGTTCGCAGCGGCGGCCGACGGCACGGGCTGGGGCGAGGGCGTCGGCATGCTCGTCGTCGAACGCCTCTCGGACGCCCGCCGCAACGGGCACCGGGTGCTTGCCACGGTGCGCGGTTCCGCCGTCAACTCCGACGGTGCCTCCAACGGACTGACCGCTCCCAACGGCCCCTCCCAGCAGCGGGTGATCCGCGCGGCGCTGAGCGCCGCCGGGCTCACCCCGGCCGACGTCGACGCCGTCGAGGCGCACGGCACCGGCACCACCCTCGGCGACCCGATCGAGGCCCAGGCGCTGCTGGCCACCTACGGACAGGAGCGGCCCGGCGACGAGCCGCTGTGGCTGGGCTCCGTCAAGTCCAACATGGGCCACACCCAGGCCGCCGCAGGGGTGGCCGGCATCATCAAGATGGTCATGGCGATGCGGCACGGCACCCTGCCGCGCACCCTCCACGTCGACGCGCCCTCGCCCCAGGTGGACTGGACGGCGGGCGCGGTGCGGCTCCTCACCGACGAGCGGCCCTGGCGGGCCCCGGACCGGCCGCGCCGCGCCGGAGTCTCCTCCTTCGGGATCAGCGGCACCAACGCCCACGTCATCCTGGAGGAGTTCACCGCCGACGAGCCGGAGAGCGCGGAGCCCGACCCGGCCACCGTGCCGCCCGTGCTCGCCCTCGCGGTCTCCGCGCGCTCGTCCGAGGCGCTGCGCGGCCAGGCCGCCCGCCTGCGGGACCTGACCGGTACCGCGCCCGCCGACCTCGGCCTGGCCCTCGCCACCACCCGCACCACCCACCCGCACCGTGCGGTAGTCCTGGCCACCGACGAGCGGCGGACCGCCGAAGCGCTGGACGCCCTGGCCCGCGGACACGAGGCGCCCGGCCTGCTCGTCACCGGCGCCGCCACCGACGGCACCCTCGCCCACCTGTTCTCCGGACAGGGCGCCCAGCGGCCCGGCATGGGCCGCGACTGGTACGACACCTACCCGGTCTACGCCGAACACTTCGACCGCGTCGCCGAACTCTTCGCCAAGCACCTGGAACGGCCGCTCGCCGAGGTGGTCCTCGGTGACCACCCCGACGTACTGGAGCAGACCGCCTACACCCAGGCAGCCCTGTTCACCACCCAGGTCGCCCTCCACCGCCTGCTGGAGTCCTTCGGGGCGCGGCCCGCCTGGCTGGCCGGCCACTCCGTCGGCGAGTTCGCCGCCGCGCACGTCGCAGGTGTCTGGTCACTGCAGGACGCCGTGGCCGCCGTCGCCGCACGCGGGCGGCTCATGCAGGCGCTGCCCACGGGCGGCGCGATGATCGCCGTGCAGGCCACGGAGGAGGAGGTGGAGCCGCTGCTGGACGAACGGTGCGGCATCGCCGCGGTCAACGGCCCGCGCGCCGTGGTCGTCTCCGGGGACGAGGACGCCGTCACAGCCGTCGCCGCGCACTTCGCCACCACCCGGCGGCTGCGCGTCTCGCACGCCTTCCACTCGCCCCGCGTGGAGCCCATGCTGGAGGAGTTCCGCCGGGTCATGGCAGCCCTCCCGGCCTCGGCACCCGTCCTGCCGATCGTCTCCACCCTCACCGGCGTCCAGGCCACGGCCGCCGAACTCGGCTCCGCCGACTACTGGGTGCGGCACGTACGGCAGACCGTGCGCTTCGCGGACGCCGTCCGGACGCTGGCCGCGCAGGGCGTCGACACCTTCCTCGAACTCGGCGCCGCGCCCGTCCTGACGGCCATGGGCCCGGACTGCCTCCCCGACGACGGGGGAACCGCGTTCGTCCCCACGGCTCGCAAGGACACCGCCCAGGTCCCCGGCCTGCTCGCCGCCCTGGCCGCCGTACACACGCGGGGCACGGACGTCGACTGGCCGGTCCTGTACGACGGTTACGCGGGACGCCGCACCGAACTCCCCACCTACGCCTTCGAGCACCGCCACTACTGGCTGCCGACCACCGCCGCCAGGGGCGACGCGGCCGGACACGGCCTCACCACCGCCGACCACCCGTACGTCAGCGCCCGCCTGGACCTGCCCGGCGACGCCGGACTGCTGCTCACGGGACGGATCTCCACCGCCACCCATCCGGTACTCACCCAGCACGCCGTGCTCGGTTCGGTGCTGGTACCCGGCGCCGCCCTGGTCGACCTCGCCCTGCACGCCGGCCGGCTGACCGGCCGGCCCGTCCTGGAGGAACTCACCCTCCAGGCCCCGCTGGCGCTGCCCGGGGACGGCGCCGTACGTCTCCAGGTCGCCGCGCGGCCCGACGGTTCCGTGGAGATCCACTCCCGGCCCGAGAGCGCACCCGAGGACGAGGGCTGGACACGGCACGCGACCGGCACCCTCACCGACGCCGGCGCTCCCACCGGCACGGAGACGGCACCGGACGGTGTCTGGCCGCCACCGGGCGCCGTCCCGCTCGACACCGACGGCCTCTACCCGGGTCTGCACGACGCGGGCTACGACTACGGCCCCGTCTTCCGCGGCGTACGGACCGCCTGGCGGCTCGGAGACACCGTCCTGGCCGAGCTGGAACTGCCCGCCGACGCCCGGCAGGACGCCGCCAGGCACACCCTGCACCCCGCGCTTCTGGACTCCGCCCTGCACGCCACGTCACTCGCCGACGAGGGCCCCGGCGAAGACACGCCCGCCGGCACGATCGCGCTCCCCTTCGCCTGGACCGGAGTCACCGCACACGGCCGGGGGGCCCTCACCGCACGCGTCCGCGTCACCCGGGGCGGGGACGGCACCCGGCTCGACCTGACGGACACCGAGGGCAGGCCGCTGGCCACCGTCGAGTCCTACGTCACCCGCCCGGTCGCTGCGGACCGGCTCACCGGACGCGCGCGTTCCCTCTACGTCACCGAGGGCGAACCACTGCCGGAGTCCGCCGGGCGCCCGGAGCGCCGCACCTGGGCCGTGCTCGGCCCGGACGACGCAGGCCTCGACGCCCCCGCCCACCCGGGCCTGGCCGCGATCGACGGTTCCGCGCCCGACGTCGTCATCCTCCCGGTGCGCGCCCCGCACCCCGACGGGGAGCAGCTGCCCCGGGACCTGAGGACCACGCTGGACGCGACGCTCGCGACCGTCCAGGAGTGGCTGGGCGACGAGCGGTGGGCCGGCTCGGTACTGCTGGTGCTCACCGCCGGAACCCTCGCCGACGCCGCCGTGCACGGACTCGTACGGGCCGCTCAGGCCGAGGACCCGGGCCGGATCGTCCTCGTCGGCCGGACCGGGCCCGACAGCGCCGTACCCGACCGTGCCGCGCTCGCCGCCGTCCTCGACTCCGGCGAGCCGGAGGTGCTGTGGCGGGACGGCCGGGCCCACGCCCCCCGCCTGGCGCGCGCCGCGGACCCGGACGCGTCGCGCCCGGCCCGCCCCTGGGGCACCGTCCTCGTCACCGGCGGCACCGGAGGGCTCGGCGCCCTGGTGGCCCGACACCTCGTCACCCGGCACGGGGTCACCCGCCTGGTCCTGGTCGGCAGAAGGGGGCCGTCCGCCCCCGGCGCCGCCGAACTGGCCCTGGAACTCGCCGCCCTGGGTGCCCGTACCGAGCTCGTCGCCTGCGACGTCGCCGACCGGGCCGCACTCGCCGCACTGCTGGCCGCCCATCCCGTCGACAGCGTCGTGCACACCGCCGGGGTACTCGACGACGGGCTGGTCCCCTCGCTCACCCCCGAGCGCCTGGACACCGTGCTCCGGCCCAAGGCGGACGCCGCCTGGCACCTGCACCAGCTCACCCTCGACCGGGACCTGTCCCACTTCGTCCTGTTCTCCTCGGCCGCCGGAACCATCGACGCCGCCGGCCAGGGCAACTACGCCGCCGCCAACGTCTTCCTCGACGCCCTGGCCGCCCACCGCGCCGACCTCGACCTGCCCGCCACCTCGCTCGCCTGGGGCCTTTGGGCCGGCGGCGGCATGGGAGCCGGCCTCGACCGGGACGACGTACAGCGCATCGAACGGTCCGGCATCGGCGCGCTCGACCCGGCCGAGGGACTGGAACTGTTCGACGCCGCACTGGAGTCCGGTCTCCCCGCCCTGGTGCCTGTCCGGCTGGACACCGCCGCGCTGCGCCGCCGCGGTGACGACGTGCCCCCCGTGCTGCGCACCCTGGCCGGTGTCACCGCCCGCGCGGTGCGGGACGACCGCACCCGCACACTCGGCGAGCGCCTGGCCGGGCTGCCGGAGGCCGACCACGGGCACACGGTGCTCGAAGCGGTCCGCACCGAGGTCGCGGCGGTGCTCGGCCACGACGGACCCACGGCCGTCGACCCCCGGCGCGCCTTCACCGAGCTGGGCTTCGACTCGCTCGCCGCCGTCGAGCTGCGCAACCGGCTCAACGCGGTCAGCGGACTGCGCCTGCCCTCGACCCTCATCTTCGACTACGCCACCCCGACGGCCCTGGCGGACCACCTGCTCGAACGGTTCGCCCCGGAGGCCGGCCCGGAGCCCGCCGAGGACCGGGCCGACGACGAGGTGAGGGACCTCATCGCCAGGATCCCGGTCGCGAGGATGCGCGAGGCAGGACTGCTCGACGGACTGCTGGAACTGTCCTCCGCGCCGGCCGAGGCCGCCGCCGAGCCGGTCATGGACATCAAGTCCATGGCCGTGGCCGACCTTGTGCGGGCGGCCCTGAACCGCAGCAGCCCCCGGTGACCCGCCCCGGTGCCGGGCGACGCGCCGCGTCCCGCACCGGCGAACCGCGTCCGGCGCACCTGTACCGCACCCCCATCGCATCATCAGCGCCGTCGAGTCAGCAGGGAGCGACACCGACCGTGGACACATCCGTCGAGCAGATCGTCGAGGCGCTGCGCGAGGCCATGCTCGAGAACGAGCGGCTGCGCCGGCACAACGACCGGATCTCCGAAGCCGCGCACGAGCCCGTCGCCGTCGTCGCCATGAGCTGCCGTTACCCCGGCGGCGTCAGCACACCCGAACAGCTGTGGCAGCTGGTCGACGCCGGAACGGACGCCGTGGGCGACTTCCCCGCCGACCGCGACTGGGACGTCGACGCCATCTACGACCCCGACCCCGACGCTCCCGGCCGCACCCATGTGCGCGAGGGCGGATTCCTCCACGACGCGCCGCGGTTCGACCCGGGGTTCTTCGGTATCAGCCCGCGCGAGGCCGTCGCCATGGACCCGCAGCAGCGGCTGCTGCTGGAGACCGCCTGGGAGGCGTTCGAACGCGCCGGCATCGACCCGCACACCCTGCGCGGCAGCCGCACCGGCATCTACGCCGGTGTCATGTACCACGACTACGGCAGCTGGCTCACGGACGTCCCCGAAGGCGTCGAGGGTTACCTCGGCAACGGCAACCTCGGCAGCGTCGCCTCCGGCCGCGTGTCCTACACCCTCGGGCTGGAGGGCCCGGCCGTCACCATCGACACCGCCTGCTCCTCCTCGCTGGTCGCCCTCCACCTGGCCGTGCAGGCCCTGCGCACCGGTGAGTGCGGCCTCGCCCTGGCCGGCGGGGTGACCGTCATGTCCACCCCCGACACCTTCATCGACTTCTCCCGCCAGCGCGGCCTCGCCCTGGACGGCCGCTGCAAGTCGTTCGCGGAGGGCGCGGACGGCACCGGCTGGGGCGAGGGCGTGGGCATGCTGCTGCTTGAACGGCTGAGCGACGCCCGCCGCAACGGCCACAAGGTGCTCGCCGTCGTGCGGGGCACCGCCGTCAATCAGGACGGCGCCTCCAACGGCCTGACCGCCCCCAACGGCCCCTCCCAGCAACGCGTCATCCGCGCCGCCCTCGCCGACGCACGCCTGGAACCCCGCCAGGTCCACGCCGTGGAGGCACACGGAACCGGCACCCCGCTCGGTGACCCGATCGAGGCCCAGGCACTCCTGGCCACCTACGGCCAGGACCGCGAGGAGCCGCTGTGGCTGGGCTCGGTGAAGTCCAACATCGGGCACACCCAGGCCGCCGCCGGAGTCGCCGGAGTCATCAAGATGGTGATGGCCATGCGCCACGGCCGGCTGCCCCGGACCCTGCACGCCGGACGGCCCACCTCCCAGGTCGACTGGGAGGCCGGCGCCGTCGAGCTGCTCGCCGAGCCGCGCGAGTGGCCCGCCCGCGGGGAGGTCCGCCGCGCCGCCGTGTCCTCCTTCGGGATCAGCGGCACCAACGCCCATGTCATCGTCGAGGCGGCCCCCGACCCCGAGCCGCGCGACGAGGAGCCCGTCTGGGACCGCCCCCTGCCCCTGGTGCTGTCCGCCCGTGACGAGCCCGGACTCGCCGCCCAGGCCCGCCGCCTCCTGGACCACCTGGAGACCGGCACCGATCCCGTGCCCGACGTCGCCCACACCCTGGCCACCACCCGCGCGGCCCTGGACCGGCGGGCCGTCGTCGTCGGCGCGGACCTGGCCGCCGTGACCGCCGGCCTCACCGCCCTGGCCGAGAGCGACCCGGCGTCCGGCGTGGTGCGCGGCGCACCGGCGGGGGAGTCCCGCATCGCGTTCGTCTTCCCCGGACAGGGCTCCCAGTGGGCGGGCATGGCAGCCGGCCTGCTGGACGCCTCCGAGGTGTTCGCCGCCACCATGACCGAATGCGCGGAGGCCCTCGCGCCCTTCGTGGACTGGGATCTCCTCGCGACCGTGCGCGAACGCCGCCCGCTGGAAAGGGTGGACGTCGTACAGCCCGCTCTGTGGGCGATCATGGTGTCGCTCGCCGAGGTGTGGCGCGCGCACGGAGTGCGTCCCGCCGCCGTCATCGGCCACTCCCAGGGCGAGATCGCCGCCGCCTGCGTGGCCGGGGCGCTCAGCCTGTCCGACGGCGCCCGTGTCGTGGCCCTGCGCAGCCAGGCCATCGCCGAGGCGCTCTCCGGCCGCGGCGGGATGATGTCGGTGGCCCTGCCCGAGTCCCGGGCTCGTGAACTCGTCGCCGCCCACGACGGGCGGGTCGCCGTGGCCGCGGTCAACGGCGCCTCCTCCGTGGTGCTCTCCGGGGACGCGGACGCCCTCGACGCCCTGCGCGAGACGATCGTCGCGGACGGCGGACGCGCCAAACGGCTGCCCGTGGACTACGCCTCGCACAGTGCCCACGTCGAGTCGATCCGCGAACGCCTCCTCACCGACCTCGCGGACGTACGGGCGCGAGCCGCCGACGTGCCCTTCTACTCCACCGTCACCGACAGCGTGCTGGACACCACCACGCTGGACGCCGGCTACTGGTACACCAACCTGCGCCAGAGCGTCCTGTTCGAGCCGACCACCCGGACCCTGCTGGCCGCCGGCTACGGGGTGTTCGTCGAGTGCAGCCCGCATCCGGTCCTGCTCAACAGCATCGAGGAGACCGCCGACGCCGCCGACGCGGCCGTCACCGGTCTCGGCTCGCTGCGCCGCGACGACGGAGGTGCCGAACGTCTGCTCACCTCGCTGGGCGAGGCGTTCGCGGCCGGCGTCCCGGTCGACTGGTCCCCGGTGTTCGCCGGGATGCCGGTGCGGACCGCCGACCTGCCCACCTACGCCTTCCAGCGTGAACGCTACTGGCTCGGCCGGTCCGCGGCCGCCGGCGACGTCACCGCCGCAGGCCTCCGGAGCGCCGGCCACCCGCTGCTCGGCGCGGCCGTCCCGGTCGCCGGCGGCGGCACCCTGTTCACCGGCCGGCTCTCGCTGTCCACCACGCCCTGGCTGGCCGACCACGCGGTCTCCGGCACCACCCTGCTGCCCGGCACCGCGCTGGTGGAGCTGGCACTGAGCGCCGGCCACGGCCTCGGCTGCGGACACGTCACCGAACTCACCCTGCAGGCCCCCCTGCTGCTGCCCGAGCGGGGCGCCGTCCAGCTCCAGCTGCACGTGGCCGCCGCCGACGGCCAGGGACACCGCGCGGTGACCGTCCACTCCCGCCCCGAGAGCGCCGACGAGGCGGCCTGGACCCTCAACGCCTCGGGCCTGCTCGCACCGCAGTCCGCACCGCCCGCCTTCGACCTCGCGGCGTGGCCGCCCCCCGGCGCCGAACCGGTTCCGGTGGACGACGCCTACACCGAGCTGGCGGCCATCGGTTACGACTACGGGCCGGCCTTCCAGGGCCTGCGCGCGGCCTGGCGGCGCGGCGACGAGACGTACGCAGAGGTCGAACTGTCCGCCGAAGCAAGCGGCTTCGGGCTCCACCCGGCGCTCTTCGACGCCGCCCTGCACGCCGACGGCCTCGGCGCGCACGGTCAGGACACGGCGCGGCTGCCCTTCGCCTGGACCGGCGTGTCGCTGTACGCGGCCGGGGCCACCGCCCTGCGGGTCCGCCTCCGCGGCGGTGACACGCTCTCCCTGGAACTGGCCGACCCCACCGGTGCCCCGGTCGCCGCCGTCGAGGCCCTGGTCTCCCGCCCGGTCGACGGCGGGGCACTGGCCTCCCAGGTCCGCGCCGACGACCTGTACCGGCTGGACTGGCCCGTCGTGCCCGTACCGGATGCCGTGGCCCCCGCCCACGCCGTCCTGGCGGAGGGCGGCGCGGCCGCGCTCGCACCGCTGCCCGACTGGGCGGTCCTGCCGGTGGCCGGCGGCGGCGATCCCGCGGCCTCGGTGCGCGAGGCGACCGGACGGGTCCTGACCGCGCTGCACGACTGGCTGGCGGACGACCGGACGGCCACCGCCCGGCTGCTGGTCCTCACCACGGGCGCGGTCACCACCGGCGAGGAGGGCTCCGTCGACCTGGCGGGCGCCGCCGTGTGGGGTCTCGTCCGCGCCGCCCAGGGCGAACACCCCGACCGCATAGTCCTCGTGGACACAGCCCCCGGGACGGCGGACGACGACGACCGGATCGCCGCCGCCGTACGCGCCGCCGCCGCGAGCGGCGAACCGCAACTGGCCCTGCGCGGCGACACCGTCCGGGTGCCCCGGCTGGCCCGCGCCGTCGTAGGCGGGAGCGCCGCCCCGCTCGACCCCGACGGCACCGTACTGATCACCGGCGGCACCGGCGTGCTCGGCGCAGTGGTCGCCCGGCACCTCGCCACCGGACACGGCGTGCGCCGCCTGGTCCTGGCCGGGCGCAGCGGCACCTCCGCGGACGACTTCGCCGACCTCGCCGAGTCCGGCGTCCAGGTCGTCCTCGCCCGCTGCGACGCCGCCGAGCGCGACGAACTTGCCGCACTCCTGGCCGAGATACCCGCGGCGCACCCCCTGACCGCCGTGGTGCACCTCGCCGGCGTCCTCGACGACGGGCTGGTCACCGACCAGACCGCCGAGCGCCTGGACGCCGTGCTGCGGCCCAAGGCGGACGCCGCCTGGAACCTGCACGAGCTCACCCGGGACATGGACCTCGCGGCGTTCGTGCTGTTCTCCTCGGCCGCCGGAACCGTCGACGGTGCGGGACAGTCCGGATACGCCGCCGCCAACGCGTTCCTCGACGCCCTCGCCGCGCACCGAGGCTCCCTGGGGCTGCGGGCGCTCTCCCTGGCCTGGGGCTTCTGGGAACAGCGCACCGGCATGACCGCCCACCTCACCGACGCCGACGTCGAGCGCATGGCGCGCGCGGGAGTCCGGCCCCTGCCCACCGAGGAGGGACTGCGGCTGCTCGACACCGCGCTCGCCGCCGACGAGCGGCTGCTGCTGCCCATCGGCCTGGACCTGCGTGCCCTGCGCGGTGCCGACGGTGTCCCGGCCCTGCTGCGCGGTCTGGTGCCCGCTCCCGCCCGCCGGACCGCCGCCACCCGGGCCGCCGGGTCCTCGCTCGCCGACCGGCTGGCCGCCCTGGGCGCAGCCGAACGGGACGCGGAGCTGATGGAACTGATCCGAACCCAGGTGGCCGCCGTCCTCGGCCACGGTGCGGACATGGTGCTCGACCCGCGCCGCTCCTTCCGCGAGGCCGGGTTCGACTCGCTGACCGCGGTCGAACTGCGCAACCGTCTGGGCGTCGCCGTCGGCCTGCGGCTGCCCGCCACCCTCGTCTTCGACCACCCCGACGCCGACGCCCTGGTGAGGTATCTGAGGACGGAGCTCCTCGGCGCCGACGCCGGGGACGCCCCCGGGGCCGTGGCACCGGAGACGGGATTCGCGGCGGACGAGCCCGTGGCCATCGTCGGAATGGCCTGCCGCTACCCCGGCGGTGTCACCACCCCCGAGGAGTTCTGGCGGCTGCTGGCCGACGGCGGAGACGGCATCGGCGACTTCCCGGACGACCGGGGCTGGGACCTGGACACCCTGTACGACCCGGAGCCCGGAAAGCCCGGCCACTGCAGCACGCGCTCGGGCGGATTCCTCTACGACGCCGCCGAATTCGACCACGACTTCTTCGGCATCGGCCCCCGTGAGGCGCTCGCCATGGACCCGCAGCAGCGGTTGCTGCTGGAGACCTCCTGGGAGGCCCTGGAACGCGCCGGCATCGATCCGCACAGCGTGCGCGGCAGCCGCACCGGGGTGTTCGCGGGCGTCATGTACCACGACTACGGCAGCCGGCTGCGCGACGTCCCCGAGGCCGTCCGCGACTACCTCGGCAACGGAAGCCTCGCCAGCGTCGTCTCGGGCCGGGTCGCCTACGCGCTCGGTCTGGAGGGTCCTGCCCTCACCGTCGACACCGCGTGCTCCTCGTCCCTGGTGGCGCTGCACCTGGCCGCGCAGGCGCTTCGGCGGGGCGAGTGCACCCTGGCGATGGCCGGCGGCGTCTCCGTGATGTCGACCGTCGACACGTTCGTCGACTTCAGCAGGCAGCGCAACCTCGCCGCGGACGGCCGGGTCAAGTCGTTCGCCGACGAGGCGGACGGCACGGCTCTGTCCGAGGGCGCCGGTGTGCTGGTGTTGGAGCGGTTGTCGGATGCGCGGCGGTCGGGGCATCGGGTGTTGGCGGTGGTGCGGGGTAGTGCGGTGAATCAGGATGGTGCGTCGAATGGTCTGACGGCTCCTAATGGTCCGTCGCAGCAGCGGGTGTTGCGGCAGGCGTTGGTGTCGGCGGGGGTGTCGGCGGTTGATGTGGATGTGGTGGAGGCGCATGGTACGGGGACGGAGTTGGGGGATCCGATCGAGGCGCAGGCGTTGTTGGCTGCGTATGGTCAGGATCGTCCGGAGGGGCGTCCGTTGTGGTTGGGGTCGGTGAAGTCGAACATCGGTCATACGCAGGCGGCTGCGGGTGTGGCGGGTGTGATGAAGATGGTGTTGGCGTTGGGGGAGGGGGTGTTGCCCCGGACGTTGCATGTGGGTGAGCCGTCGCGGAAGGTGGAGTGGGGTGCGGGTCGGGTCCGGTTGCTGGAGGAGGAGCGTCCGTGGGTGCGGGGTGAGCGGGTCCGTCGTGCGGGGGTGTCGTCGTTCGGGATCAGTGGGACCAACGCGCATGTGATCCTGGAGGAGGCGCCCGACGAGGACGCCTCCCCCCACACCGAGGCCGGGATCCAGGCCCCCCTGATGCCCGTGGTCCTCTCCGGCGCCACCCCCGGGGCACTGGCCGGCCAGGCCGGCCGGCTGCGCGCAGTCGCCGACGAGCGGATCACCGACATCGTCCACTCGCTGGCCACGGGCCGAGCCGGCCTCACCCACCGGGGCGCGGTCGTCGCCCGTGACCGGGACGAACTGCTGGCAGGCCTGACCGCGCTGGCCGACGGTGCCACCGGCGACACCGTCGTGCGCGGGCGGCCTGTCGCCGGCCGCACCGCCTTCCTGTTCACCGGGCAGGGCGCCCAGCGCCCCGGCATGGGCCGGGGCCTGTACGACGCCCACCCCGGCTTCCGGCGGGCCCTGGACGAGGTGTGCGAGGCGCTGGACACCCACCTGGACCGCCCGCTGCGCGAGGTCATGTGGGCCGAACCGGGTACCGACGCCGCTGAGTCGCTCGATGACACGCTCTACGCCCAGAGCGCCCTGTTCGCGGTGGAGACGGCCCTGTACCGACTCCTGGAGTCCTACGGCGTCCGCCCCGACCGGCTGGCCGGCCACTCCATCGGCGAACTGACCGCCGCCCACGTCGCCGGCGTATGGGACCTCGCGGACGCGGCCCGGCTGGTCACCGCGCGCGGCCGGCTCATGCAGGCCCTGCCCGAGGGCGGCGCCATGCTCGCCGTGGACGCGACCGAGGACGAGGTGCTGCCGTACCTCGGCCCCGACGTCGCCCTGGCCGCCGTCAACGGCCCGCGCGCGGTCGTGGTATCCGGTACGCGGGCGGCGGTGGACGCGGTCGCCGCCGCCTTCGCCGACCGCCGTACCAAGCGGCTCCGGGTCAGCCACGCCTTCCACTCGCCCCTGATGGACCCGATGCTGGCCGAGTTCGAGAAGGCCGCTCGCGAACTGAGCTACGCCGCGCCCACGATTCCCGTGGTCTCAGACGTCACCGGCACGTACGCAGCCGAAGAGGACCTGCGCTCGCCCGAGTACTGGGTGCGCCACGTGCGGGAGGCGGTCCGCTTCGGGGACGTGATCCGCGCCCTGGAGGACGACGGCGTCCGCACCTTCCTCGAACTCGGCCCCGACGCGGTCCTTTCGGCCATGGGCACGCACGCCCTCGCCGACCCGGAGCGGTCGGTGTTCGTGCCGGCCCTGCGCCGTGAGCGCGACGAGGAGGTGACACTCGCCGGGCTCGTCGCCGCCGCCCACGTCCGTGGCCTGCCCATCGACTGGCAGGGAGTTCACGCCGGCACCGACGCACGGCGCGTCGACCTGCCGACGTACGCCTTCCAGCGGCAGCGGCTCTGGCTGGACGACGGGCCCGGGGCGGTCACCGACGCCGGCGGGCTCGGCCAGTCGCCTGCCGGGCACCCGATGCTCGGCGCCGCCCTCACCCTGGCCGCCGCCGACACCGTCGCGCTGACCGGCCGCCTCTCCCTGACCACCCACCCCTGGCTGGCCGACCACGCCGTCGCGGGAGTCGTCCTGGTCCCCGGCAGCGCCTTCGTGGAACTCGCCCTCCAGGCCGGCGACCGCGCGGGCTGCCCGCACGTGGAGGAACTCACCCTGGAACGGCCACTGGTACTTCCCCAACACGGTTCCGTGCACCTCCAGGTGACCGCCGCGGCTCCCGACGCCGACGGACGCAGGCAACTGGCCGTCCACGCCCGGCCCGAGGGCACCGACGGTGACTGGACCCGGCACGCCACCGGCGTCCTCGCCCCGCGGACCGCTCCCGAACCGGCCACCGTCGCCGTGTGGCCGCCCGAGGGCGCCGTCCCCGTCGAGGTGAGCGGCCTGTACGGCCACCTCGCCGAGCAGGGGTACGGCTACGGCCCGCTGTTCCGCTGCCTGCGCGCCGCCTGGCGGCTCGGGGACGAGGTCTTCGCCGAACTCGCCCTCCCCGACGCCGACGCCGCCGACGGCTTCGGACTGCACCCGGCGCTCCTCGACTCCGCGCTGCACGCCATCGACCTGCTCGACGGACAGGACCCGACCGTCATGACCCTGCCCTTCGCCTGGGAGGGCGTCACCCTGCACGCAACCGGCGCCACGGCCCTGCGGCTGCGGCTCACCCCGCACGGCACCGACCACATGGCCCTGGGCCTGTACGACGCCTCGGGCGCACCGGTCGCCGAGGCGGCGTCGCTGCGCATCCGCCAGGTGACGGCCGAGCAGCTGAACGCCGCGGCGCCTGCCCCCGGTGACCTGTACGCGCTGCGCTGGACCCCGGTGAACCTGACCACCGGCGGGGCGGAGGCCGAGCCGCGCGTCCTGACCGTGACCCTGGACGACGTCCCGGACGGCGATCTGCCGGCCCGGGCCCGCGAAACCGCCGTGCGCACCCTCGCCGCGCTCCAGGAACACCTGGCCGAGCCGGCGGACGGCAGCCGCCTGGTCGTCGTCACCCGGTCCGCGGTGGCCGTCGACGGGCCGCCGGACCCGGCCCAGGCCGTCGTCTGGGGCATGGTGCGGTCCGCCGCCGTCGAGCACCCCGGCCGGTTCGTGCTGGCCGACACCGACGGCGACGCCGCCTCGGCCGCGGTCCTGCCGGCCGCCGTCGCGACCGGAGCGCCCGAACTCGCCCTGCGGGGCGGCAGGGTGTACACACCGGTGCTGACCCGGGCCGGCGGGCCCAGTACCACGCCGTCCGTCCCGCTGAACCCGGAGGGCACGGTTCTCATCACGGGCGGCACCGGCAGCCTCGGACGTCTGCTCGCCCGGCACCTGGCCGAGCACCACGGTGTCCGGCACCTGCTGCTGGCCGGCCGCGGCGGCCGGACACCTGACGTGGAAGGCTACGAGGAGCCCGTCGCCCCCGGCGCGCGGATCAGGGTCGCCGCCTGCGACACCACCGACCGTGCCGCGCTGGCCGAACTGCTGGCCTCCGTGCCGGAAGCCCATCCGCTGACCGCCGTCGTGCACGCCGCCGGCGTCCTGGACGACGGTCTGCTCACCGACCTCACCGCCGCGCGTACAGAGGCGGTGATGCGGCCCAAGACCGATGCCGCCTGGCACCTGCACGAACTCACCCGCGACCTGGACCTGGCCGCCTTCGTCCTCTTCTCCTCCGCCGCGGGCACCCTGGGAGCGGCCGGGCAGGCCAACTACGCGGCGGGCAACGCCTTCCTCGACGCCCTCGCCGCCCGGCGGCGGGCGGAGGGACTGCCAGCCCTGTCACTGGGCTGGGGACTGTGGGACACCGGTGACGGCATGGCGTCCGGGCTCGGCGAGGCCGAGATGCGCCGGCTGGCCCGCGACGGCATCCTGCCGTTGCCCGCCGACCGGGCGCTCTCCCTGTTCGACCGGGCCCTGACCACCGAAGGGCCGACGCTCCTGCCGATGCGCGTCCAGGTCACGGAGGAAGCCCCGGCCCTCGTCCGCGCACTGGCACCGACGGCGCCGGCCCGCCGGGCAGCCCGGTCGGCGGAGGCCGGGACCGCCCCGAAGGCGGTGGAGCCGTTGTCACAGCGGCTGGCCGCGCTCGGCTCCGTGGACGGCAGGAGGCTGCTGGTCGACATGGTGTGCGGCCACGTGGCCGACGTCCTCGGACACGGCTCCGGCAGTTCCGTCGACCCCGAACGCCCCCTGGGCGAACTCGGCGTGGACTCGCTCGCCGCGCTGGAGCTGCGCAACCGCCTCGCCACCGAGACCGGGCTGCGGCTGTCCACCACGCTCACCTTCGACTACCCGACCTCCGAGGCCCTCGCCCAGCACCTGTTCGAGGAACTGGGCGGCGGCGGGGCCGACGGGGAGCTCGTCGACGTCGAGGCCGAGGTGATACGCCTGGAGGCGCTCCTGGGTGCCGCGCTGGGCTCGGCCGAGCTCGACGACGAGCGGCGTGCCCGGGTGGCCGCGCGCCTCAGGGCCCTGACCGCCGGCTGGGACGGTTCGGCGCAGTGGGGGGAACCCGGAACGGCCGACGACGCCGGGGAGAAGGGGCTGGAGGCCGCCACGGCCGACGAGCTCTTCGGCATCCTCGACGACGAACTCGGCAGCTTCAGCTGACCGGGACGACATGTGGGACGGGTGGAGCCCGGGGCGCGGTGCGCCCGGGGCCTCACCCGTCCGTCTCGGATCCCGCTCGGATCCCGGGCCACCGGGGAGCGGTCCGGCGGGAATCCGTGAGCCGTGCCCCGTGTGAACGGCCGCGAACGGTGAGCCCGGCCGAACTGCCGGGGAGCCGCGCGGCCGATGCCGGCGACTCGGGGCCGGAGAGCTGAACGGCCCCCTCCTGAGCCCCTGGGGACTCGCGAAGAGGGCCGTGCGGTGCGGGAGACGCCGGAGCCCGTCGTCACGGGACCCGGAAGGGACCCGGTCGGGGCCTGAGGTCAGCCCGCGGAGGAGTGGGTAGCAGCCCAGCTGTCGGAGAGTTTCGGGATGCGGTGCTCCAGCATCTTCGGCGGCAGCTCGGACCGGCTTGCCACGTTCAGCTTGCGGTAGACCCTGGTGAGGTGCTGCTCCACCGTGCTGATGGTGACGTGCAGCCGGCCACTGATCTCGCGGTTGGTGTACCCCAGCGCGGCCATGCCCGCGACCCGGCACTCCGCGTCGCTCAGAATGGGAGGGCCCTCGGTCTCGGCCCCCTCGGACTGCCTGGGATCCTCCAGCAGGTGCGCGTCGACCGGCGATTCGACGCTGCACGCGGCCGCCTCACGGGCCGCTTGCCGGGCGACCAGCCGGGCACGGGCGTACTCGCCCAGTTCGTAGTGGGCCGCGGAAAGGTCGGCATAGGCCTGGGAAAGGGTGTGCTGGTCGCCGCAGAGCTTGAGCAGATCGATCGCCTCACGCAGCAGCGAGGCCCGGCGGTGGGGCTTGCTGGTGGCCGCCAGCATCCGCAACGCCATCGCCCGCGCGCGGGAACTGTGACCGCCGGGCAGCCGCAGCTGCTCCTCGGCACACTCCCGGGCGGTGCGGGCCTTGCCGATCCGTAAGTTGGCCAGGGCCAGGTCGGACCGCCAGGGGATGCCCTTCTGCAGGCTGCTGTTCCCCTGCCGCATCAGGAGGCTGCACATCTCGAAGTCGTTCAGCGCGGCGAACGGCCGGTCGGTGGCGAGGTAGTGGTGTCCCCGGGCACGCAAGTACTGGATGCCGAAGACGGTGCGGAACATCGGCTCGGGGACGTCCCGCTTGAGCACCCGCTCGGCCTCGTCGTAAGCGCCCATGGCGGTGTGGGCGAAGATCGCCGTCGACAGGGGGAGCCCGGCGAGGACTCCCCAGCTCCCGTCGTGCAGGCTGCTCAGCGCCGTGTCGGCGCCCTCGGCGGCCTTCGTCATGTCCCCGCGCAGCAGCGCGATCTCCGCCCGTACGCTGCCGAGCAGCGCCTGCCATGTGGTCGCCCGGCGCTCGACCGCGGACTCCAGCAGGGCGTCGCACGCTTCGGCGGCGACCGCGGGGCGGTCGGCGTGGGCGATCGCGAGGAGCGCCATCGCCACCAGTTCCAGGTTGAGGTGGTCGAGTTTGCGGCCCTGAAGGGCCTGGGCGACGGCCGCCGCCGAATCGTCCGTGGCGACACCGCCGACCAGTACGGCCACCTGCGCGGCCAGTCCGCCGGCGAGATCGGCGGGAACTCGCCGGTGCTGGTCGGCACCGGTGCCCGACGGGCTCCTGGCGGGCAGGGCGACACCGTAGAACCACTGCCGTACGAACTCGACCTCGCCGAGGACCTTGGCGTCCTCGGGGGAGTGCGCGGGCACCAGTGTGGCCACGGTCTCTGCGGCCAGTTCGGTGTCGCCCTGCCACAGCATGTGGCGCAGGACCGTGGCGGTGTCGCGCATGCTCAGCGCACCGTCCAGAGCGGGCCGGCGCAGCGGCTCCAGGTGGGCGCCCGCCGCGGCGGGGTTGACGCGCCACTCCGCCCGGGCGAGGGCGGCCGACAAGGCGTTGCGCTCATGAGGGTCGGTGCAGTCGCGCAACGTCAGATTCAGGTAACTGCTGCACGACTCCACGTCGTCCGCGGCCAGGGACTGCTCGGCGGCGGCGCGCAGCACGCCCGGACCCCACTGGGGCGGAACCCGGTCCGCGGCGCGCAGGTGCCGGGCCATCTCGCCGACGGGCGCGCCGCAGCGGTACAGCAGGTCGGCGATGCGTTCGTGCAGCGCGGCGCGCGCGGTGGCCTCCATGTCGTCGAGCACCGCGGTCGCCGCGGCCGGAAGCCGGAAGGCGATACCGTCGAGCAGTCCTACGGAGTTGAGGGCCTCGACGGCCTCCTCGACACCGGTGATCGTGGTGTCGGCCAGCTCGCCCAGGGTGCAGGGTGAAGCCGCCGCGCCGAGGGCGGCGAGCGCCCGGATCACCCGTATATGGCGCGGCTCACCGCGGTGCACGAGTGCCAGCACCGCCTGGCGGTACGCGGTGCTGGCGACGGGCCGGTCGATGTTGCGGCCGAAGCGGGTGCTGTCGTCCAGCAGGGCGTGCACCAGCAGAGGGTTGCCGCCCGTGGCCCGGTGGAAGGCGGGGCCCGCCCCGGCCGGCAGGGCGGCTCCGGACTGTGCGCTGAGCAGTTCGCCGACACCCCGCTCCGACAGGGGACCGAGACGGGCCCGGCGGTGCGGCCGGCGGATCAGCTCGGCGTGGGCGGCCGAACGGCCTGTGCCGGGATGGCCGGACGTGGCGCACACCACGAGGACGGGGCGGAAGCGGCTCCTGTCCAGCAGATGGACGAGGGCGCTCAGCGAGGCCTCGTCCATGAGATGGGCGTCGTCCACGGCCACCACCAGGGGGCTCTCGCCGTCCGCGAGCCGCAGCAGCACCTCTGTCGTTCCCGGCTCCGGAACGTCGAATTCCGTTCCGACTCGTCGGTCCGAATGCCGGGAGAGTGTCTCCGTGCGTCCACCTGCAGGTCGTGCGCTGTTCAGCGAAACAGGCTGCACCTCGCCATTGCGCAGTAATTGCCTGAGGAGACTCATCGGCCGGTCGCGCTCGGCCGGGTGCGCCGTGCCCTGGAGTATGCGTGAGCCCGATCGGTCCGGAGCGGCCAGGAATTCATGCAGGAGCTGTGTCTTCCCGGAACCGGGGTCGCCCGTGACTATCACCAGCCGCCCGGATCTTCGGGTGCATTCGGTAAACGACTCGTTAAGTATCTGTAATTCCTTGGAGCGGTCGAAAAGGCGCATGGTGTCCCCCCTGTGTCGAGTAACGCCCGTGGATTCGCGCCCGTCTGGGGTGAAACGCTGTTGTGCGGGGCCGGTCCGAGCCCTTTGTTCGCCTGAGCCATGCCGTCGAGGTTCGCCACCGCGTCGCTGGGGTGACGGTCCGTCGATGTCGCGTCCAATCTTACGACGTCTCTGAATAACCTACGGCGGTTCCGAATCTGGGCGCAGCAAGAAAGCGTCAGTCGTTTGTGTGGTGCGATTCGATCAGTTCGGCGGTCTTTCCGGAGGGACAGAAAAGAACTGCACGATCAAGCAAATAGCGAGGCTATAGGGCGTTATCGACGTTGTCAACCAGGCCCTTCCGGAAGTTACTTCCCGTTCATGATGCCTGCCGAGGCGGCTTTCCCGGGTCGCTGATTTACCGGGAAGTAATGAAAGGAATCGGGCGGCGACACGCGTGATTCCGGTCATGTTTTCCCTGCCGCGCCGCCCGTTCGGGCATGCGGTCCCGCCGCCCCCCGTACCGGCTCACGGGGCCCCTGGGGGCTGTAGGGGTATCAGGCGTCACCGTCCCGTACCTAGCCTCCGTCAACGGAGGGGGAAGCGGACCAGGATCCCGTCCGGAGACAGTCCGCAGGACCGAGGCCCACTTTCGATCCCGATCGGATGGCGCGCTGGTGAACAACGAAGAGCAGCTGCTCGACTACCTCAGGCGGACGACAGCGGACCTGCGGGAGGCACGACGCCGGCTGCGCGAGAACGAACAGCGCGCACACGGCCCGGTGGCCGTCGTCGGCATCGGCTGCCGCTACCCGGGCGGTGTCACCTCGCCCGAGGACCTGTGGGACCTGGTGGCGACGGGGACCGACGCCGTGTCGGAGTTCCCCGGCGACCGCGGCTGGGACGTGGACGCCCTGTACGACCCCGACCCGGACCGGCCCGGCACGACGTACGCGCGTACCGGTGGCTTCCTGTACGACGCCCCGGACTTCGACTACGACTTCTTCGGTATCAGCCCCCGTGAGGCCCTCGCCATGGACCCGCAGCAACGCCTGCTGCTGGAGACCTCCTTCGAGGCGTTCGAACGGGCCGGCATCGTCCCGGCCTCCCTGCGGGGGAGCCGCACCGGCGTGTTCGCCGGCGTGATGTACAACGACTACGCCACGCGCCTCGACACCGTCCCCGACGACCTCGACGGCTACCTCGCCAACGGCAGCGCAGCGAGCATCGCCTCCGGGCGCGTCGCCTACACCTTCGGCCTGGAGGGCCCGGTCGTCACCGTCGACACCGCCTGCTCCTCCTCGCTGGTCGCCCTGCACTGGGCGGTGCGCGCGCTGCAGGCCGGTGAGTGCTCCCTCGCGCTGGCGGGCGGGGTCACCGTGATGTCGACCCCCGAGACGTTCGTCGACTTCAGCAGGCAGCGGGGCCTCGCCCCCGACGGCCGCTGCAAGGCCTTCTCGACGGCCGCCGACGGCACCGGCTGGGGCGAGGGCGCAGGCATGCTGCTCGTGGAACGCCTGGCCGACGCCCGGCGCAACGGCCACCCGGTGCTCGCCGTGATCAGGGGCAGCGCGGTCAACTCCGACGGGGCCAGCAGCCGGCTGACCGCGCCCAACGGCCCCTCACAGCAACGAGTCATCCGACAGGCGCTGGCCGGGGCCGGCCTCACCGCCGCCGACGTCGACGTGGTCGAGGCGCACGGCACCGGAACCTCGCTCGGCGACCCGATCGAGGCACAGGCGCTGCTGGCGACCTACGGCCGCGAACACCCCGCCGAGCGGCCGCTGCTGCTGGGCTCAGTCAAGTCCAACCTCGGCCACACCCAGGCCGCCGCCGGCGTCGCCGGGGTCGTCAAGATGGTCATGGCCATGCGCCACGGAGAGGTGCCGCCCACCCTCCACGTCGATGCCCCCACGGACCAGGTCGACTGGGACGCGGGAGCAGTCGAGCTCGCCCTGGAGCGAAGCCCCTGGCCCGACACCGGCCGTCCGCGTCGCGCGGCCGTCTCCTCCTTCGGCATCAGCGGCACCAACGCCCACGTAGTGCTGGAACAGGCACCCCTCGAAGAGGAACCGGCGGCCGCCCCCGGCACGGAGGCGGCGCCCGCCCACGCGGAGGCGCCACCCCGTGCGAGCGCCCCCGCCGCCACACCCGTGCCCTGGATCGTCACCGGCAGGAGCCCCGAGGCCCTCACCGGCCAGATCGCCCGCCTGCGCGAGCACCTCACCGGACACGACGACGCCGCTCCTGCGGACATCGCCCTCTCGCTGGCCACCACCCGCACCCACTTCGAGTACCGCGCCGTCGCGGTCGGCAGCGACACCGGCGCGCTGCTGGACGCCCTGGCCGCCGCGCGTCCGCTCACCCCGGTCGGCGGCAGGACGGCGTTCCTGTTCACCGGGCAGGGCGCCCAACGCCCCGGAATGGGCCGCGCCCTGCACCGCGCCTACCCGGTCTACGCCGAGGCGTTCGACGCGGTGTGCGCGCTCGCCGACCGACATCTGGAGCGCCCGCTCGGCGAAGTGATCGACGGCGACCCCGCGCTGCTCACCCGCACCGACTACGCGCAGATCGCGATCTTCGCCACCGAGACGGCCATGTACCGGCTGCTGGAGTCCTGGGGCGCGGCGCCGGACCACCTGGCCGGCCACTCCGTCGGCGAACTGACCGCCGCCCACGTCGCCGGGGTGCTCTCCCTGCCGGACGCGGTCTCCCTCGTCCTCGCCCGCGGCGGCCTGATGGCGGCTCTTCCCGCCGGCGGTGCCATGGCCGCGCTGCGCGCGACCGAGGAGGAGGTCGCCCCGTACCTCGACGAGCGCGTCGGCCTCGCCGCCGTCAACGGACCCCGCTCCGTGGTGATCTCGGGAACCGTGGAGGCCGTCGACGCACTCGCCGCGCGCTTCGGGGACGGCAAGCGGCTCAAGGTCTCCCACGCCTTCCACTCGCCGCTGATGGACCCGATGCTGGAAGCCTTCGCCGAGGCCGCCTCCCGCTGCGACTTCCAGGAACCCCGGATCCCGATCGTCTCCACCCTCACCGGCGCCCTCGCCGGCCCCGGCGAGCTCACCACCCCCGGCTACTGGGTGGACCACGTCCGCCGCCCCGTCCGTTTCGCCCCCGCCCTCGCCGCCCTGCACGACCTGGGCGCCCGGGCGTTCGTCGAGGTAGGCCCCGACACGGCGCTCACCGCCCTGGCCGCCGATTGCCTCCCCCCGGACAGCGTGTGCGTGCCCGTCATGCGCCGTGACGGTGACGAGCCGCACGACTTCGTCACCGCGGCCGCCCGGCTGCACGCGGCCGGGGGAACCGTCGACTGGGGGACGTTCCACGCCCCGCACCACGCCCGGGTCACCGGCCTTCCCACCTATGCCTTCCGGCGGACCCGTCTGTGGCTCGAGGCCGCGGCGGGCGGCAGCGGCGACGCCGACGGACTGGGACAGCAGGCGACCGGCCATCCGCTGCTGACCGCCGCGACCGAACTGCCCGACACCCAGGGCGCGGTCCTCACCGGACGGCTGTCCCTGTCCTCCCACCCCTGGCTCGGCGATCACGCCGTCCACGGCACCGTCCTGCTGCCCGGCACCGCGTTCGTGGAGATGGCGCTGCGGGCCGCCGCGCAGACCGGCTGCGACACCGTCGGGGAGCTCACCCTGCACGCCCCCCTCACCCTGCCCGAACAAGGCTCCGTGGCCGTACAGGTCGCCGTCGACGCGGAACGGGACGGGCGCCGCGAAATGACCGTATGGTCCCGCCGCACCGACACCCCGGACACTCCGTGGACCCGCAACGCCGCGGGCGTCCTGACCACCGCGCCCCCCGACGGGACACCGCCCGCCGACCCCGCCGCCTGGCCTCCCGTCGGTGCGGAACCCGTCGGCCTGGACGGGCTCTACACCCAACTGGCCCGCACCGGCTACGGCTACGGCGAGGTCTTCCAGGGCCTGCGCGCCATGTGGCGCCGGGGCGAGGAACTGTACGCCGAAGCCGCCCTGCCCGACGGAGCACGCACCACCGCCGGCGCCTTCGGCCTGCACCCGGCGCTGCTGGACGCCGCCCTGCACGTCAACCTGCTGGACCTGCCCGGCGGACAGGCCGTGCTGCCGTTCGCCTGGAGCGGCGTCACCCTGCACCGGGCGGGCGCCGACCGCCTGCGCCTGCGCCTGTCCCCGGCCGGCGACGACTCCGTCCGCCTCGACCTGGCCGACGGGGACGGCGCACCCGTCGCCACCGTCCGTGGCCTCGCGGCCCGCCCCGTGACGGCCGACCAGCTCAGCGCGGACGCCGACGACCCCCTGTACCGGATCGACCTCGTCCCGGCCCCGGGCGTGGCCCACCCGGCGCTGTCCGGCCTGGCGGTGTGCGGCGCCGACGCCGGCCTCGACGCACCCCGGTACCGCGACCTCGCCGCGCTGGCGGACGCGGGCGACGTGCCCGACACGGTCGTCCTGGCCGTGCCGGCCGACCCGGCCACCGGCACCTACCTGCCGCAGCGGGCACGGGACCTGGTCGGCACCACCCTGGACACCCTGCGCCACTGGCTCGACGACGAACGCTTCACCGGGCGCCGGCTCGCCGTACTGCTGCGCTGCGACCACCTCACGCACAGCCCGCTGTTCGGCCTGGTGCGCGCCGCGTCGGCCGAGAACCCCGGACGCTTCCTGCTGATCGGCACCGACGGGAGCGCCGCCCCGGACGCAGCCCTCGCCACCGCGCTGGCCTCCGACGAGCCGGAGACCGCGGTGCGGGACGGCGAGGTACGCGTGCCGCGCCTGGCCCGCGCCAAGCCCGGCGGCCCCCTCGCCTGGGACCCGGACGGCACGGTGCTCATCACCGGCGGCACCGGCGGTCTCGGCGCCCTGATCGCCCGCCACCTGGTCACCGAGCACGGCGTACGCAGCCTGCTGCTGGCCGGCCGGCGCGGTGCGGACGCCCCCGGAGCGGACGGCCTCCGTGCCGAACTCGTCGCGCTCGGGGCCGAGGTCACCCTCGTCCGCTGCGACGTCGCCGACCGCGCCGACCTCGCCGCACTGCTCGGCCGGCACCCGGTCCGCGCCGTGGTGCACGCCGCCGGCGTGGTCGACAACGGCGTCCTGTCCACCCTTGACACGGACCGCGTGGAACGGGTCCTTCGGCCGAAGGTGGACGCCGCCTGGCACCTGCACGACCTGACACGCGATTCGGACCTGTCCGCGTTCGTCCTGCTGTCCTCCACCTCGGGCCTGCTCGTCGGTGGCGGCCAGGCCAACTACGCGGCGGCCAACACCTTCCTCGACGGCCTCGCAGCCCACCGCCGCCACCTCGGTCTGCCCGCCGTCTCCCTGGCCTACGGCCTGTGGGCATCGGGCGGCGGCATGAGCGCGGGCATGGAAGCGGCCGACCTGGAGCGGCTGCGCCGCCTGGGCCTGCCGGCCCTGGCACCGGCCCAGGGACTGCGCATGTTCGACGCTGCCCTCGGTGCCGAGGACGCCCTCGTGGTGCCCGTCAGGCTGGACGGCGCGGCCGTACGGGCCCGGCCGGACGGCGTACCCGCGCTGCTGCGCGGACTCGTCCGTCCCGCGGTCCGCAGGCCCGGCTCCGACACCGCCGGCGCGCCCTCGTCCGCTTCCTGGCGCGAGCGGCTCGCCGTCCTGCCCGACACCGACCGCGACCGCGTCCTGCTGGACCTGGTCCGCACCCATGTCGCCGGTGTGCTCGGGCACCCCTCACCGAAGTCGGTGGACCCCGGGCGCGCCTTCCAGGAGATGGGCTTCGATTCGCTCGCCGCCGTCGAACTGCGCAATCTCCTCGCCGGCGCAACCGGCCTCACCCTCCCGGCGACGCTGGTCTTCGACCAGCCCTCGCCCCGCACACTCGCAGCCCACCTCAAGACCGAACTCGTCCCCGGACCGGCCGACCTCGCCCGGTCCGCCCTGACGGACGTGGACCGGCTCGAGGCCACACTGCTCGCCCTGCCCGACCAGGACGGCAGCCACGCCCGCGTCACCGCGCGCCTCGAAGCACTGCTCCGAGGCTGGCAGGACGCCCGCGGCGGGGGCGCCGCGCCCGAGTCGCCGCAGGACTTCGGCGAGGCCAGCGACGCAGAACTCTTCGCGACGATCGACAACGAACTGGGAGCCCTGTGATGGAAGACCCGGCAACGGCCGACAAGCTCCGCGACTACCTGAAGCGGGCCACGACCGAGCTGGAGCGCAGCCGCCGCCGCGTACGGGAGCTGGAGGAGCAGGACCACGAGCCCGTCGCCATCATCGGTATGGGCTGCCGCTACCCCGGCGGGATACGCACCCCCGAGGACCTGTGGCGCATCGTCGACGAAGGCGTCGACGTCGTCTCCGGCTTCCCCACCGACCGCGGCTGGGACATCGACGCGCTCTACGACCCCGAACCCGGGACCCCGGGCAAGTCCTACGTGCGCCACGGCGGTTTCCTCCACGACGCCGCCGAGTGCGACCCCGCCTTCTTCGGCATCAGCCCCAAGGACGCGCCCGGTACCGACCCGCAGCAGCGCATGCTGCTGGAGGTCACCTGGGAGGCATTCGAGCGGGCCGGCATCGACCCGACGGCCGTGAAGGGCACGCAGACGGGTGTCTTCGTCGGCCTGATGCACCACGACTACCTCGGCGGCACCATCTCCGGCAGCATCGTCTCCGGCCGGATCGCCTACACCCTCGGACTTGAGGGCCCGGCGGTCACCATGGACACCGCCTGCTCCTCCTCCCTGGTCGCCCTCCACTCGGCGATCCAGTCGCTGCGCAAGGGGGAGTGCTCCCTCGCGCTCGCGGGCGGCGCCGCTGTCATGGCCAGCCCCGAGATGTTCGTCGAGTTCAGCGAGCGCCGCGCCCTGTCGCCCGACGGCCGCTGCCACTCCTTCTCCGACGACGCCGCCGGCGCCGCCTGGGCCGAGGGCGCGGGCATGCTCCTCGTCGAGCGGCTGTCCGACGCCCGCCGCAACGGCCACGAGGTGCTCGCCGTCGTCCGAGGCAGCGCCGTCAACCAGGACGGTGCCTCCAACGGCCTCACCGCGCCCAGCGGGCCGGCCCAGGTCCGTGTCATCCAGCAGGCGCTCGCCGACGCCCAGCTCGCCCCGCACCACATCGACGCGGTGGAGGCCCACGGCACCGGCACCACGCTCGGCGATCCCATCGAGGCCCAGGCCGTCATCGCGGCCTACGGACAGGACCGCCCCGACGGCCGGCCGCTGTGGCTGGGTTCCATCAAGTCCAACATGGGCCACGCACAGGCCGCCGCCGGAGTCGGTGCCGTCATCAAGATGGTCATGGCGATGCGCCACGGCACCCTCCCCAGGACCCTGCACGTCGGGACCCCCAGCACCGCCGTCGACTGGAGCGCGGGCGACGTCGAACTGCTCACCGAACCCCGCCCCTGGGGCGGCGACGGCCGTCCGCGCCGCGCCGCCGTCTCCTCCTTCGGCATCTCCGGCACCAACGCGCACACCGTCCTGGAGGAGGCCCCGCCCACCGAGACGGCCGAGAGCACCCCTGACCGCACCGAGCTGCCCGTCGTGCCGTGGCTGCTGTCCGGCAAGGGCTCCGACGCCGTACAGCGGCAGGCGGAACGGCTGCTGGCGGTCGCCGGAGAGCTCGACCCCTACGACGTCGGCCACTCGCTGGCCACCACCCGCTCCCTGTTCACCCACCGCGCCGCCGTCACCGGACGCGACCGGGACGAACTGCTGACCGCCCTGCGCGAGGTCGCCGACGGCACCCGTACGCCCGTCGTCGCCCCCGAACCCGGCCGCCTCGCCGTGCTCTTCTCCGGACAGGGCTCCCAGCGCCCCGGCATGGGCCGTACCCTGCACACCGCCTTCCCGGTGTTCGCCGCCGCCTTCGACGAGATCTGCGCCGCGTTCGACGCGCATCTCGACCGGCCGCTGGCCGACGTCATGTTCGACGAGGACGCCGACGGTGCCGACGCGCCGCTGCACCGCACCGTGTACACCCAGGCGGCTCTCTTCACCTTCGAGACCGCCCTCTACCGGCTGCTGGAGCACTGGGGTGTCCGTCCCGACCTGCTCGCCGGACATTCCATCGGCGAGATCGTCGCGGCCCATGTCGCCGGCGTGCTGGACCTGAAGGACGCGGTCACCCTGGTCGCCGCCCGGGGCCGCCTCATGCAGGACCTGCCGGCCGGGGGAGCGATGGTCTCCCTGCGCGCCACCGAGGCAGAGGTCACCGCGCTCCTCACCGACGGTGTCGACGTCGCCGCCGTCAACGGCCCGCGCTCCGTCGTCGTCTCAGGCGACGAGGCGGCCGTCCTCGCCGTCGCCGCCCAGGCCGAGAAGAGCACCCGGCTGAAGGTGTCGCACGCCTTCCACTCGCACCGCATGGACCCGATGCTCGAACCCTTCCGCGAGGTACTGGCCGGTCTCACCTTCCACGAACCCGCGCTCCCGGTCGTCTCCAACGTCACCGGCCGGATCGCCGACGACCTCGCCGACGCCGACTACTGGGTACGGCACGTCCGCGAGGCCGTCCGCTTCCACGACGGGGTCACGACGCTCGCCGCCGAGGGTGCCACCCGTTTCCTGGAGATCGGCCCCGACTCGGTACTCAGCACCATGGCGCTGGACGTGGTGCCCGACGCGATCGGCACCCAGCGGCGCGACCGCGCCGAGGACGCCGCCCTCGTCGAGGCCCTCTGCCGCCTCCACCTCACCGGCACCGGCCCGGAATGGCGCACCGTCTTCACCGGAGGCCGCACCGTCGGCCTGCCCACCTACCCGTTCCGCCGGGACCGGCACTGGGAGGACGCACCCATCCTGCAGGCCGAGCGTCAGGCCGCGGCCGGCTCCGGCGGCGACGTCGGCGACCCGTTCTGGGACCTGGTGCGCGAGCAGGACGTGAGCGCCGTCGCCGCCACCCTCGGTCTCGACGACGAGCGATCCGTCGCCGCCGTCGTGCCCGCCCTCGCCACCTGGCACGGCCGCCGGCAGGCGCACGCCGCAGCGGACGGGCTGCGCTACCGCGTCACCTGGGAACCGCTGGCGCCTCCCGCCACCCCGGCGCTCGGCGCGTCCTGGCTGGCCGTCATTCCCGAGTCCGTCGCCGACACGCCGTGGGCCTCCGGCCTGATCGCGGGCCTGGCCGGCCACGGACTGGACATCGACGCCCTGACCGTGCGGGACACCGCCGACCGGGCCGCCCTGGCCGCCGCACTCACCGGCCGGGCCGCGGCCGACGGCATCCTGTACCTGTCCGCCCCGGCGACGCGGCCGGAAAACCTCGCCGCCCTCGTCCAGGCCCTCGGGGACACCGGCGCCGACGCCCCGCTGTGGTGCGCCACCCGGGACGCCGTCGCGCACGGAGCCGGCGCCGCTGTCACAGGCTTCGCACAGGCCGCCCTGTGGGGCCTGGGCCGGGTCGCCGCCCTGGAACACCCCGACCGGTGGGGCGGTCTCGTCGACCTGCCCGCCGAGGCCGGTCCGCTGACCGCGGCCCGCCTCGCCGGGCTGCTCGGCGATGCCGGGGGCGAGGACCAGGTCGTCATCCGGGAATCCGGCGCCTACGGACGCCGGCTGGAGCGTGCCCCGGCCCGCGCGGGCGCCCCCTGGCAGCCGTCCGGCACCGTGCTGGTCACCGGCGCCACCGGCGCGGTCGGCGCGGCGGTCGCCCGCCGGCTCGCCGCCGAGGGAGCCGAACACCTGCTGCTCACCTCCCGCCGCGGCCCCGACGCGCCCGGTGCCGACGGCCTGGTCCGTGAACTCACCGCCACCGGCACCGGCGTCACCCTGACCGCCTGCGACGTCAGCGACCGGTCCGCACTGGCCGCCCTGCTGGACTCCGTACCGGCACAGCACCCCCTGACGGCCGTCGTGCACCTGGCCGGCGCCCTCGACGACGGCGTCCTGGACGCCCTGGACGCGGACCGGTTCGCACGTGCCCTCGGCCCCAAGGCGGACGCCGCCCGCCATCTGCACGAACTGACCGCCGGCCTCGACCTGTCGGCGTTCGTGCTGTTCTCCTCCCTGACCGCCACCGTCGGCGGCGCCGGCCAGGCCAACTACGCCGCCGCCAACGCCTACCTCGACGCCCTGGCCGAGCACCGTCACGCGGCCGGACTGCCCGCCACCTCCGTGGCCTGGGGACCCTGGGGCGGCGACGGCATGGCGGCACACGACACGGTGCGTGCCTCGGCCCGGGCCATGGGCATGTCCCTGCTCGACCCGGACACCGCCCTCACCGCGCTGCGCCGCGCCCTGGACGGCGGCGACACCACCGTCACCGTCGCCGACGTCGACTGGTCGGTGTTCGCCCCCGTGTTCACCACGACCCGGCCCAGCCCGCTGCTGTCCGCACTGCCGGAGGCCCGCCGCGCCGGCGGCTCGGACGGCGCGAACGCGGCAGACGGCTTCGCGGAGAAGCTCGCGGGACTCACCGGAGGGGAACGCGAGCGCGCCCTTCAGGACCTGGTCTGCGGCCAGGCGGCCACCGTCCTCGGATACGGCGACGCGGGCGCCGTCGAACCGACCAGCGCCTTCCGCGACCTGGGCTTCGACTCGCTCGCCTCGGTCGACCTGCGCAACCGGATCAGCGGCGCCGCCGGTGTGCCGCTGCCGGCCACGCTCGTCTTCGACTACGCCACCCCCGCCGCCCTCGCCAAGTATCTGGGCACCGAACTCGCCGGCGCGGACACCTCCGTGGACGCCGTGGTCGCCGAATTCGAACGGGTCGCCGCCCGGCTCGGCGACCTCACCGCCGAGGACCTGGAGGAGAGCAGGGTCACCACCCGCCTGCAGACCCTGCTCAACGACCTGGACAAAACCCTCGGCCAGGATGCGGCAGCCGTCACCGGCCGCCTGGAAGAGGCCTCCGCCGACGACGTGTTCGCGTTCATCGACAACGAACTCGGCTCGGCGTGACCCCGCACTCCCACGACACCCCGGCCTGCCCGCGGACCACCTCTTCGCACAGGAGTGGCGACACCCGATGACCAACGACGAAAAGCTGCTCTCCTACCTCAAGCGGGTCTCCGCCGATCTGCACCAGACCCGTCAGCGGCTGCGCGAGGTGGAGACCCAGGACCGGGAACCCATCGCCATCGTCGGAATGAGCTGCCGCTTCCCCGGCGGTGTCACCACGCCCGAGGAGTTCTGGCAGCTGGTCCACGAGGGCACCGACGCCATCGGGGACTTCCCCGGGGACCGCGGCTGGGACGTCGACGCCCTGTACGACCCGGACCCGGACGCCACGGGGAAGACGTACTCCACGCGCGGCGGCTTCCTGCACGACGCCGCGGGGTTCGAGCCGGACTTCTTCGGCATCAGCCCGCGGGAGGCCCTCGCGATGGACCCCCAGCAGCGCTTGCTGCTGGAGGTGTCGTGGGAGGCGCTGGAACGCGCCCGTATCGCCCCCGACTCGGTGCACGGCGCCCGGGTCGGGGTGTTCGCCGGAACCAACGGCCAGGACTACCGGGACCTGCTGGCACGGATGCCGCACGACTCCGAGGCGGCGCTCGGCACCGGCGCGCTGGCAGCCGTGATCTCCGGCCGGATCTCCTACGCCCTCGGACTGGAGGGCCCGGCCGTCACCATCGACACCGCCTGCTCGTCGGCGCTCGTGGCGGTGCACCTCGCCGTCCAGGCCCTGCGCGGCAAGGAGTGCACCCTCGCCCTGGCGGGCGGCGCCACGGTCATGTCCACCCCCAACTCGTTCGTCGCCTTCAGCCGCCAGCGGGGCCTCGCCCCGGACGGCCGGTGCAAGTCCTTCGCGGACTCGGCCGACGGCACCGGCTGGGGCGAGGGCGCCGGCATGCTGCTGCTGGAACGGCTGAGCGACGCCCGCCGCAACGGCCACGAGGTCCTCGCCGTCATCCGGGGCTCGGCCGTCAACCAGGACGGTGCCTCCAACGGCCTGACCGCCCCCAACGGCCCCTCCCAGCAGCGGGTCGTGCGCGCCGCGCTGGCCGGCGCGCAGCTCACCGCCGCCGACGTCGACCTGCTGGAGGCGCACGGCACCGGCACCACGCTCGGCGACCCCATCGAGGCGCAGGCCCTGCTCGCCGCCTACGGGCAGGACCGGCCGCAGGACGCACCGCTGTGGCTGGGATCGGTGAAGTCCAACATCGGCCACACCCAGGCCGCCGCGGGCGTAGCGGGCATCATCAAGGTCGTCATGGCGATGCGGCACGGCGTGCTGCCGCGGAGCCTGCACGCCGAGGAGCCGTCCGCCAAGGTCGACTGGAGCCAGGGCAACGTCCGCCTGCTCACCGCCAACCGCCCCTGGGCCGACCCCGGGCGCCCGCGGCGGGCCGCCGTCTCCTCCTTCGGCGCCAGCGGAACCAACGCCCACACCATCCTGGAAGAGGCCCCGGCGGAGGAACCCGCGGAGGAACCCGCGCCGCGCACCGCGCCGGCGCTGGTGCCGTGGGTGCTCTCCGGCCGCAGCGAGCGGGCCCTGCGCGAGCAGGCCGCCCGCCTGGCCGCTGCCGTGACCGACGCCGACCCCGTGGACGTCGCGTACTCGCTGGCCGTCACCCGCACCGCCCACCCGTACCGGGCGGTGGTGCTCGGCGCCGACCGGGACACGCTGGTCGACGCCGTGACCCGGGTCGCCGAGGGCGGCCGGGCCACCGCGCTCGGCCGCGTCCGCACGGGCCAGACCGCCTTCCTGTTCACCGGGCAGGGCTCCCAGCGCCCCGGCATGGGCCGTGAACTGCGAGCCCACTTCCCGGTCTTCGCCCGGGTCTTCGACGAGATCTGCGAGCTGTCCGGCGACGGCGACCTGCGGGATCTGGTCCTCGGCGACGACCCCGAGCCGCTGAACCGCACGGCTCGCACCCAGACCGCGCTGTTCGCCTTCGAGGTGGCGCTGTACCGGCTCGTGGAGTCCTGGGGCCTCGCACCCGACTACGTCGCGGGCCACTCCGTCGGCGAGATCGCCGCCGCCCACGTCGCGGGCGTACTGGACCTCGCGGACGCCACCACGCTGGTGGTCGCGCGCGGCCGGCTCATGCAGGCCCTTCCCGAGGGCGGGGCGATGATCGCCCTGCGCGCCACCGAGGAGGCCGTCCGTCCCCTGCTCACCGGCGGGGTCGGCGTGGCCGCCGTCAACGGGCCGGACTCCGTCGTGATCTCCGGCGAGGCCGCCGAGGCCGAGGCGGTCGCCGCGCACTTCGGGAAGAGCCGTCGGCTGAAGGTGTCGCACGCCTTCCACTCCCCACTGATGGAACCGATGCTGGACGAGTTCCGGTCCGTGGTGTCGTCCCTGACCTTCGGCCGGGCGACCGTTCCCGTGATCTCCAACGTCACCGGACGGCTCGCCACCCAGGAAATCGGCACCCCCGAGTACTGGGTACGGCACGTACGCGAGGCCGTCCGCTTCCACGACGGGATCCGTGCCCTCGCCGCCGAGGGAGTGACCCGCTTCCTGGAGATCGGCCCCGACGCCGTACTGACCGCCATGGCCCGCGAGTGCCTCGCCGCCGCCGACGACGAGCCCGCCGGCGGCGGCGCCGTCCTGGCCGCCGCCACCCGCCGCGGACGGGACGAGACCGAGACCCTGCTCACCGCCCTGGCCCAACTGCACGCCGACGGCGCCGGACCGCGCTGGGAGGCGTTGTTCACCGGGGCCCGCACCGTCGACCTGCCCACCACGGCCTTCCAGCGCGAGCGGTTCTGGCCCGAGACGGCCGCCCCGGCCGGCGACGTCGGCTCCGTCGGACTGGACTCCGCCGACCACCCGCTGCTCGGCGCCGTCACCGTGCTCGCCGACTCCGACGGCGCGGTCCTGACCGGCCGGCTGTCCGTGCGCACCCACCCCTGGCTCGCCGACCACGTCGTCGGCGGCTCCGTCGTCGTGCCCGGCACCGCCATGGTGGAACTCGCGGTCCGCGCCGGCGACCAGGTCGGCTGCGGCCGGCTGGAGGAACTGGCCCTGGAGATACCGCTGGTGCTGCCGCCCGCCGACGGCGTCCGTGTCCAGGTCGCCGTCGGCACGCCCGACCCGGCCGGCGCCCGCACGGTCCAGATCTACGCACGCGCCGAGAACCCGTCCGCCGACGCACCCTGGACCCTGCACGCCTCCGGTCTGCTCACCGACGGCACCGCGACCCCCGGCGCACCTCTGGACGTCTGGCCGCCGCAGGACGCCGAGGAGCTCGACCTCGCCGGTCTGTACGAGAGGCACGCCGCCGCCGGCCTGGACTACGGGCCCGCCTTCCGCGCCCTGACCGCCGCCTGGCGGGACGGCGACGCGGTCCTCGCCGAGGTGCGCCTCCCGGAGGGGCCCGCCGCTGACGCCCCCCGCTTCGGCCTCCATCCCGCCGCCTTCGACGCCGCCCTGCACTCCCTCGCCCTGCTCGGCGACGGCTCCGGAGACGACACCGCCCGGCTGCCGTTCATGTTCGCGGGCGTCACCCTGCACGCCGTGGGCGCCTCGGTCCTGCGAGCCCGCATGACGCCCGCCGGCGACCACACCTTCGCCGTCGACCTGGCCGACGCCACGGGTGCCCCCGTCGCGACCGTCGACTCCCTGGCCTCGCGACCGCTGACCCGGCTGACGACCGGGCAGGACACCCCGGACGAGGCCCTGTTCGCCCTCGACTGGCAGCCGCTGGCGCTCGACACCGAGGCGCCCGCCGCCGACCACCGGCTGCTGGAGATCCCGTCCGGCTCGGACGCCGAGGCGGTGAGCGCCGCGCTGCGCACCGCGCTCGCCGCGCTCCAGGACGACGACCCCCGCCCGCTGGCCGTCGTCACCCGGGGCGCCGTCTCCACCGGCGGTGAGGACGTGCCCGACCTGGCCGGCGCCGCGGTGTGGGGCCTCGCGCGCTCCGCGCAGTCCGAGAACCCCGGCCGGTGCGTCCTGCTCGACCTCGAACCCGGCACCGACCCCGGCGTCCTGCTGCCCGCCGTTCTCGCCACCGGCGAACCGCAGGTCGCCGTCCGCTCCGGCGCCGCCCGCGCGGCCCGGCTGGTACGCGCCGAGCAGCTCGAAGGCGCGGCTGCCCCGGCCCTCGACCCCGAGGGCACCGTCCTGCTGACGGGTGCAACCGGCGGGCTCGGCCCCGTACTCGCCCGGCATCTGGTCACCGCCCACGGCGTACGCCACCTCGCCCTGGTCAGCCGCGGCGGCCGTGCCGACGGCCTGGTCGCCGAACTCGCCGCACTCGGCGCGAGCGCCACCGCGCACGCCTGCGACGTCGCCGACCGCGCCGCCCTGGCGGCCCTCCTCGCTGTCATCGGACAGGACCGTCCGCTCACCGCGGTCGTGCACGCCGCGGGGGTCCTCGACGACGGAGTCGTGTCGTCCCTGACGCCCGAGCGCCTCGACGCGGTCCTCGCCCCCAAGGCACTCGGCGCCCTCCACCTGCACGAGCTGACCCGGGACCAGGACCTCGCCGCGTTCGTGCTGTTCTCCTCCGTCGCGGGCACCGTCGGCGCACCCGGGCAGGGCAACTACGCCGCCGCCAACGCCTGCCTCGACGCGCTCGCCTCCCACCGCAGCGCGAACGGCTCGCCCGCCCTCGCCCTGGCCTGGGGGCCCTGGGCCCCGACCGGCGGCATGACCGGCGCCCTGGACGAGGCCGACCTCGCCCGCATGTCCCGCGGCGGCATGATCCCCCTGTCCGCCGAGGAGGGCACCGCGCTCTTCGACCGGGCGCTGCGCACCGGCCGCCCCGCGGTGGCCCCCGTACGGCTCGACCTGTCTGCGCTGCGCGCCCAGGGGAGCGGACTCGCCCCCGTCCTGCGCGCCCTGGCCGGGCGTCCGGTGCGCCGGGAGGCCGCCGCCGAGGGCAACGGGACCGGTTTCACGGAGCGCATGGCCGCCCTCGGCGGGACGGAGAGGGCCGAGGCCCTTCTGCACACCGTCCGCACCCACGTGGCCGCCGTCCTCGGACACGCCGGACCGGACGCCGTGGAGACCGACCGGGCCTTCAAGGACCTCGGCTTCGACTCGCTCGCCGCGATCGAACTGCGTAACTCCCTGTCCGCCGAGACGGGGCAGCGGCTGCCCGCCACCCTCGTCTTCGACCACCCCTCGCCCGAGGCGCTCGCCACCCACCTCGGCACCCTGGTCGCCGGAGCCGGCGGCGCCGTACGCCGCACCCGGCGCACCGGACGCGTACGCGCCGACGAACCGCTGGCGATCGTCGGCATGGCCTGCCGCTACCCGGGAGGCGTGCGTACGCCGCAGGACCTGTGGCGGCTGGTCGCCGACGGCACCGACGCCATCGCCCCGTTCCCCGCCAACCGGGGCTGGGACGTCGACCGGGTCGTCGACCCCACGCGGCGGCGCCCCGACACCTCCTACGTCGGCGAGGGCGGGTTCCTCTACGACGTGGGCGAGTTCGACGCCGCGTTCTTCGGTATCAGCCCCAAGGAGGCGCTCGTCACCGACCCGCAGCAGCGGCTGCTGCTGGAGGCCTCCTGGGAGGCGCTGGAGCACGCCGGCATCGACCCGCACTCCCTCAAGGGCAGTCCGACGGGTGTGTTCGCGGGCGTGCAGTACCACGACTACTTCGGCAGCTTCGGCTCCGGCAGCATCATCTCCGGCCGGGTCGCCTACACCCTCGGCCTGGAGGGCCCTTCGCTGTCCGTCGACACCGCCTGCTCCTCTTCGCTGGTGGCGCTGCACCTGGCCGGGCAGTCGCTGCGCCAGGGTGAGTCCTCGCTCGCGCTGGTGGGCGGCGTCGCCGTCATGGCCACGCCGGAGACCTTCATCGAGTTCAGCCGGCAGGGCGCCCTCGCCCCCGACGCCCGTACCCGCGCGTTCGCCGACGCGGCCGGCGGCACCGTGTGGGGCGAAGGCGTCGGTGTCCTCGTGGTCGAACGGCTGTCGGACGCCCGCCGCAACGGCCACCCGGTCCTCGCCGTCGTCCGAGGGACCGCCGTCAACCAGGACGGTGCCTCCAACGGCCTGACCGCGCCCAACGGCCCGTCCCAGGAGCGCGTCATACTCCAGGCCCTGGAGAACGCCCGCCTCACCACCGCCGACGTCGACGTGGTGGAGGCGCACGGCACCGGTACGACCCTCGGTGACCCGATCGAGGCGCAGGCCCTGCTGGCCACCTACGGACAGGACCGGCCCGAGGACCGGCCGCTGTGGCTGGGGTCGGTCAAGTCCAACATCGGGCACACCCAGGCCGCCGCCGGTGTCGCCGGTGTGATCAAGATGGTCATGGCGATGCGGCACGACAGCCTGCCCAGGACCCTGCACGTCGACGAGCCGTCCGGCAAGGTCGACTGGGAGGCCGGGCAGGTGCGCCTGCTGACCGAGGAGCGGCCCTGGCCCCGGGCCGGCCGGCCGCGCCGCGCCGGGGTGTCGTCCTTCGGGATCAGCGGCACCAACGCCCACGTCATCCTCGAACAGGCTCCGGCGGCCGCGGAGCCCGCCGCGGCGCCCGGTCCCGAGGCGCCGGGACAGGCCGTCCCGTGGCTGCTCACGGCGAAGTCGCCCGCAGCGCTCGCCGGACAGGCCGCCGCGCTGCTCGGCCACCTCGACGCGAACCCCGAGCTCGACCCCCGCGACGTCGGCTGGTCGCTGGCGACCGGCCGCGCCCACTTCGCGCACCGTGCCGCCGTCACCGGCACCGACCCCGCCGGACTGCGCGGGGCGCTCGCCGCACTGGCCGACGGCGCCACCGCCCGCAACCTCGCCGTGGGCACCGCCGCCGGACGGGCCCGCCCCGTCTTCGTCTTCCCCGGCCAGGGTTCGCAGTGGTCCGGCATGGCCACGGAACTCCTCGACGGGTCACCGGTGTTCGCTGCCCGCATGGCCGAGTGCGCCGCCGCCCTGGAGCCCTGGACGGACTGGGACTTCGCCACCGAACTGCGAGGCGGCCTCGACCGGGTCGACGTCGTCCAGCCCCTGCTGTGGGCGGTGATGGTGTCCCTGGCGCACACCTGGAGCGGCTACGGCGTCACCCCGGCCGCCGTCATCGGTCACTCCCAGGGCGAGATCGCCGCGGCGTGCGCCGTCGGCGCGCTCTCCCTGGCGGACGGCGCGCGCGTGGTCGCCCTGCGCTCCCAGGCCATCGCCGAACTGCTGTCCGGATCCGGCGGCATGATGTCCGTGGGGGAGGGCGCCGAAGTGGTCCGCGACCGGCTCACGGCCTGGGGCGGCCGGCTCTCGGTCGCCGCGGTCAACGGCACCGCCTCCACCGTCGTCTCCGGGGACTCCGACGCCCTCGACGAGCTCCTCGAACGGCTGCGCGCCGAGAAGGTCCGCGCCAAACGGCTGCCCGTGGACTACGCCTCCCACAGCGCCCACGTGGAGTCCCTGCGTGAACGCCTCGCCGAGGACCTCGCGGGCATCGAACCGCGCAGCACCGACGTGCCCTTCTACTCCACCGTCACCGGCGCCCCGATCGACACCGCCGAGCTCGGCGCCGAGTACTGGTACACCAACCTCCGCGGCACCGTGCTGTTCGAGCAGGCCGTACGTGGCGCCGTCGCCGGAGGCCACACACTGTTCGTGGAGTCCAGTCCCCACCCGGTGCTGACCGTCGGTATCCAGGAGACCGACGACGCGGTCGCCGCGGTCGGCTCGCTGCGCCGCGACGAGGGCGGCCGGGACCGGCTGCTCGTCGCCCTGGGGGAGGCCTTCACCCACGGCGCCGGCGTCGACTGGGCCGCGGTCGCCGAGGGCCGCCGCGCCCGACCGGTCCCCCTGCCGGCGTACGCCTTCCAGCGTGAGTGGTACTGGCTCGACAGCACCGCCACCGGCGCCGACGTCACCTCCGCCGGCCTCGAGGCCACCGACCACTCCCTGCTCGGCGCCGCCATCGCACGGGCCGGAAGCGAGGAGGCCGTCCTCACCGGCCGGCTCTCGGCGAGCACACACCCCTGGCTGAACGACCACCGGGTCGGGGACAGGCTGCTGTTCCCCGGCACCGGACACCTCGAACTCGCCCTGCGTGCGGGCGACCAGGTCGGCTGCGGCGACCTGGCCGAACTCACCCTCCACGCCCCACTGGTCCTGCCCGACCACGGAGCCGTCCAGCTCCAGGCCGTCGTCGGACCGCCAGACGGCGGGACCCGCCCGCTGACCCTCTGGTCCCGTCCGGAGAGCACCGACGAGGAACTCCCCTGGACACGGCACGCCGACGGCCTGCTCGCTCCGACCGGCACTCTCCCGGCCGTCGTCGAGCCACTCACCTCCTGGCCGCCGCGCGACGCCGAACCGGTGCCGCTCGACGGCCTGTACGACGAGCTCGCCGCCCTCGGACTCGGCTACGGCCCGCTGTTCCAGGGGCTGCGCGCCGCCTGGCGGACCCAGGACGCCGTGTACGCCGAGGTCGCCACCGAGGCACCCGTCGACGGCTTCGGGCTGCACCCTGCCCTCTCCGACGCCGTCCTGCACACAGTCGGCCTCACCGACGCCGCCGGCGACCAGGCTCTGCTGCCGTTCGTCTGGTCCGGGGTACGGCTGCACGCCACCGGAGCCACCGCGCTGCGCGTGAAGGTCCGCGCCACCGGCGAGGGCACCGTCGCCCTCACCCTGGCCGACCCGGCCGGCGCCCCCGTCGCCACGGTCGACTCCCTCACCCTGCGCCCGTTGCGCACAGACGTGTTGGACGCGGCCGCCAGGTCCGCCCGGGCCGGCGCGCTGCACCGCGTCGACTGGGTCCCCGCGCCCGCCCCGGCAGGAGCCGGGGGCACACCGTGGGACGGGGAGGCGCTGCGTGCCCCGGCGGGCGTGGGCGCCGCCGAGACGCGCGCCGCCGTCGCCACCGTCCTCGACGGGCTGCGGGACCGGCTCGCCGACGAACAGGACGGCGACGGCACCCTCGTCGTCGTCACCGGAACCGACCCGGCCGGCGCCGCGGTCGGCGGGCTGGTCCGCTCGGCCCAGTCCGAGAACCCCGGCCGCATCGTCCTGGTCGAGAGCGGGACGCACCCCGGCCCAGACCGTCTCGCCGAGGCCGTCGCCAGCGGCGAACCGCACCTGGCGCTGCGCGACGGCACCTGGCACGTGCCGCGCCTGGCCCGTGTCCCGGGTACGGACGCCGAAGCCACCGCCCCGGATGCCGAAGCGGCCGCCCCGGACGTCGAAGCCGCCGTCCCGGACGCCGGGACCACTACCGGAGCCGACCCCGGCCTCGGCTCCGGCACCGTCCTGCTGACCGGTGCGACCGGCGCCCTCGGCGGGATCATCGCCCGCCACCTGGCCGGCGACCGCGGCGTACGCCACCTGCTGCTGCTCAGCCGCAGCGGCGCCGACTCCGGTCTGGTCACCGAGCTGACCGGGCTGGGCGCCGAGGTCACCAGCGTCGCCTGCGACGCCGCCGACCGCGACGCCCTCGCCGGGGTGCTGGCCGATCTGCCCGCCGACCGGCCGCTGACCGCCGTGATCCACGCGGCCGGCGTGCTCGCCGACGGCGTGCTCGGCTCCCTCACCCCCGAACGCGTCGACGCGGTCTTCCGGCCCAAGGTCGACGCCGCGTGGAACCTGCACGAACTCACCGCCGACCTCGGCCTGTCGGCGTTCGTGCTCTTCTCCTCGTCCGCCGCCACCCTCGGCTCCCCGGGCCAGGGCAACTACGCCGCCGCCAACGCCTACCTCGACGCCCTCGCCGCCCACCGGCACACCCTCGGCCTGCCCGCGCACTCCCTGGCCTGGGGCCTGTGGGCCCAGGCGAGCGGCATGACCGGCACCCTCGACGAGACCGACCGGGCAAGGATCGCCCGTGGCGGTGTCGCCCCGCTGCCGACCGACGAGGGGCTCGCCCTGTTCGACGCCGCTCTGCGCGGCACCGACCCCGTCGTCATCCCGGTCCGGCTGGACACCGCGGCGCTGCGCGGCCAGGCGGACGCCCTGGCCCCGCTCTTCCGCGGCCTGGTGCCCGTACGCCGTGCCACCGCCGGCCACGCGGCCACCGGCGGCGCCGACTCGCTGCGCGACCGGCTCGCGGGGCTGCTGGAGCCGGAGCGCGAGCCGTTCCTCACCGAACTCGTGCAGAGCCGGGTCGCCACCATCCTCGGTTACCGCTCCGCCCAGGACGTCAGCCGCACGCTGCCCTTCCGCGAGCTGGGCTTCGACTCGCTGGCCGCGGTCGAACTGCGCAACGGACTCGCCGCCACGACCGGACTGCGGCTGCCCGCCACCCTGGTCTTCGACCACCCCACCCCCGCCGAACTCGCCCGGTACCTGCTGGGCGAACTGACCGGCGCACTCGACCGGGCCGCGCCCGCCACCACGGCACGGACCGCGACCGACGAACCCATCGCCATCGTCGGCATGGCCTGCCGCTTCCCGGGCGACGTCTCCTCCCCCGAGGAGCTGTGGCGCCTCGTGGCCGAAGGCCGTGACGCCGTGGGGGAGTTCCCCACCGACCGAGGCTGGGACATCGAGACCCTGTACGACCCCACCCTGGACCGGCCGGGCACCAGCTACACCCGGCACGGAGCCTTCCTGTACGGCGCGGCCGACTTCGACCCGGCCTTCTTCGGCATGGACGAGGAGGAGGCTCTCGTCACCGACCCGCAGCAGCGGCTGCTGCTGGAGACCTCCTGGGAGGCCCTGGAACGGGCCTCCATCGACCCGGCCACCCTGCGCGGTTCCGACACCGGCGTCTTCGCGGGCGTCATGTACCACGACTACTTCGGCAGCTTCGGCTCCGGCAGCGTCGTCTCCGGCCGGGTCGCCTACACCCTGGGCCTGGAAGGGCCGACCCTGTCCGTCGACACCGCCTGCTCCTCCTCGCTCGTGGCCCTGCACCTGGCCGCCCAGGCGCTGCGCCAGGGAGACTGCTCCCTGGCCCTGGCCGGGGGAGTGACCGTCATGGCCACCCCGGGCACGTTCGTGGAGTTCAGCCGGCACCGCGGCCTCTCCGGCGACGGCCGCTGCCGCCCCTTCGCCGACGCCGCCGACGGCACCGGCTTCGGCGAGGGAGCAGGTGTGCTGCTGCTGGAGCGGCTCAGCGACGCCCGCCGCAACGGCCGGACGATCCTCGCCGTGCTCCGCGGCACCGCCGTCAACCAGGACGGCGCCTCCAACGGCATCACCGCCCCCAACGGGCCCGCGCAGCAGCGCGTCATCCGCCGCGCCCTGGAGGCGGCGGGTGTCGGCGCGGCCGACGTCGACGTGGTCGAGGCGCACGGCACCGGCACCACCCTCGGCGACCCCATCGAGGCCCAGGCGCTGATCGCCACCTACGGCGCGGAGCACACCGAGGAACGCCCGCTGTGGCTCGGCTCGGTCAAGTCCAACCTGGGCCACACCCAGGCCGCCGCCGGAGTCGCCGGTGTCATCAAGATGGTCCAGGCGATCCACCACGAGACCCTGCCGGCCAGCCTCGGCATCGACACCCCGTCCCGGCACGTGGAGTGGGAGGGCGGCAACGTCCGTCCGCTGACCGAGTCCCTGTCGTGGCCGGACCCGGGCCGCCCGCGCCGCGCGGGCATCTCCTCCTTCGGCATCTCCGGCACCAACGCCCACGTGATCGTGGAGGCGCCGCCCTCCGCCCCCTCCGCCCCCGCCACGCCGTCCGCCGGGCCCTCCGCCCCCGCCACGCCGTCCGCCGGGCCAGCGGTGGGAGCCGTTCCGTGGCTGCTGTCCGGACACACGCCCCAGGCCCTCCGGGCCCAGGCCGGCCGGCTTCTGGACCACCTGACCGGCCATCCGGACGCAGGCCCGCACCGGATCGCCGGCGCCCTCGCCCACGCCCGTACCGCACTCGGCCACCGCGCCGCCGTCGTCGGGCACACCCGCGAGGACCTGACCGCCGGGCTGCGGGCGCTGGCCGAGGGCCGCACACCTCCCGTCGGCACCACCGGCCGGGCGACCGACGGCAAGCTCGCCCTGCTCTTCTCCGGCCAGGGCTCCCAACTGCCCGGCATGGGTGCCCGGCTCGGCGCCGCGTTCCCCGCCTTCGCCACCGCCTTCGACGAGGTCCGCGCCCACCTGGACCCGCTGCTGGACCGGCCGCTCGGCGACGTACTCGGCTCCGCCGGACTGCTGGAGCGCACCGAGTACACCCAGCCCGCCCTGTTCGCCTTCGAGGTGGCCCTGTTCCGGCTGCTGGAATCGTTCGGTGTCAGGCCGGACCTGCTCGCCGGACACTCCGTCGGCGAGTTCGCCGCCGCCCACGTGGCGGGTGTCCTCGGCCTCCAGGACGCCTGCCGGCTCGTCGCCGCCCGGGGCCGCCTGATGCAGGCTCTCCCCGCCGGCGGCGTCATGATCGCCGTACGCGCCACGGAGGACGAGGTCGCGCCGCTGCTCGGGGACGGGGTCGGCCTCGCCGCCGTCAACGGACCCGGGTCCGTGGTGGTCTCCGGCCCGGCCGGCCCGGCCCGCGCCCTCGCCGCCCGCTTCGACCGGAGCAAGGAACTGGCCGTCAGCCACGCCTTCCACTCGGCCCTGATGGAACCGATGCTCCAGGAGTTCCGCGAGGTCGCCGAGTCGCTGTCGTACGGGTCGCTGCGCATCCCGCTGGTGTCCACCCTCACGGGCGCCCCCGCGGCCGCCGACGAACTGTCCACTCCCGACTACTGGGTACGGCACGCGCGCGAGGCGGTCCGCTTCGCCGACGCCGTGTCCGCCCTGCACGACGCGGGGGCCCGGCACTTCGCCGAGGTCGGACCCGGCAGCGCGCTCACCGCCGCCGCCGGTGACTGCCTGCCCGAGGACACGGCCGCCGTCGTCGCGCTCCAGCGCAGGGACCGCGAGGAGACCGAGGCGCTGGTCACCGGGCTCGCCGCGCTGCACGCGCACGGCGTCACCGTCGACTGGACGGACCTCCTGCCACACCGTGACGGCTCGGACCTGCCCACCTACGCCTTCCAGCGCGACCGCTACTGGATGACCGGCGACCCGGGGCAGCCCGGACCCGCCGTCGGCCACCCGCTGCTGGGCGCCGCCGTGGAACGCGCCGACGCGGACGCGGCCCTGCACACCGGCCGGCTCTCGCTCTCCGCCCAGCCGTGGCTGGCCGACCACGCCGTCGGCGGTGTACCGCTGCTGCCGGGCACGGCGTTCGTCGAGATGGCCCTCGCCGCCGGTGCGGGGCTTGACTGCCCCGTGGTGGAGGAACTGACCGTCGCCGAACCGCTGGTGCTGCCGGCGCAGGGCAGCGTTCGCATCCAGGCCACCGCCGGCGAACCGGACGCCGGAGGCGCCCGGGACTTCACCGTGTACGCGGCGGCCGACGGCGACCCGTGGACCACCCACGCAACCGGTGTGCTGCGCCCGGCGGACCCGGAACCCGCACACGACCTCACGTCCTGGCCGCCGGCCGGCGCCGAACCCGTCGACCTGGACGACGTCTACGACCGGCTCGCCGCACTGGGCGCCGAGTACGGGCCCCGCTTCCAGGGACTGCGCGCCGCCTGGCGCCTCGGTGACGAGGTGTACGCCGAGGTCGCCGTCGAGACCGACGGTGCCCCCTTCGGACTGCACCCGGCGCTGCTCGACTCCGCGTTGCACGCCATCGGACTGCGCGCCGGGGCCCCGGAGCGGATGGCGCTGCCGTTCGCCTGGAGCGGCGTCGAACTGCACGCCGCAGGCGCGACCGCCCTGCGGGTGCGGATCGCACCGCTGGACTCCGGCGCCGTACGCATCGACGCCGCCGACTCCGACGGCCGGCCCGTGGCCCGGGTCGCGTCGCTGGCGCTGCGGGAGGTCGACCCCGCGCGGATCGCCGCGCAGGCCGACGGCGGGCACGAGGACCTGTTCGCCCTCGACTGGGTGCCCGTCGCGGTTCCCACCGCCCCACAGGCCGGCCGGTGGGCAGTACTCGGCTCCGGCCACGAGGAGCTGGCCGCCGCGCTCGGCGGGGAGATCGCCGAGGTCACGACCGTCACCGGACTGTCCGAGGCCGCCGCCCTGGCCCCCGACACCCTGGTCGTCCCGCACCCCGGCGGACAAAACCCCGACGAGATCCGGGCCGGCGTCCGGCGGATGCTCGCCACGGTGCAGGACTGGCTGGCCGACGAGCGGTTCGCGGCCACCGGCCTGGTCGTCACCACCAGGGGTGCCGCCGGCCCCGACGCCGCGGCAGTCACCGACCCCGGTGCCGCCGCCGCGTGGGGCCTCATCCGCTCGGCCCAGTCCGAGCACCCCGACCGGATCGTCCTCGCCGACCTCGACGACACCGACGCATCCCGCCGCCTGCTGCCCTCCGCCGTCGCCTCCGGCGAACCCCAACTGGTGCTCCGTAAGGGGACGGTTGCCGCCCCACGGCTCGTCCGCGCCCCACGCCGGGACGGGCACGCCCAGGCCGACTGGACGGGCACCGTGCTGATCACCGGCGGTACCGGCGCTCTCGGCCGGGAGGTGGCCCGCCACCTGGTCACCGGACACGGCGCCACCCGGCTCGTCCTGCTCAGCCGAGGCGGGGCCGACGCCCCGGGCGCCGGGGAACTGCGGGAGGAACTGACCGCCCTCGGTGCGCAGATCACGCTCGTCGCCTGCGACGCCGCCGACCGCGCCGCCCTCGCCCGCGTCCTGGACGACCACCCCGTCACCGCGGTGGTGCACACCGCAGGTGTCCTCGCCGACGCCGTCCTCACGTCCCTCACACCCGGGCGACTGGACACGGTGCTGCGGCCCAAGCTGGACGCAGCCTGGCATCTGCACGAACTCACCGCGGACCGTCCGCTGACCGCGTTCGTGCTGTTCTCGTCCGCGGCCGGCCTGTTCGGCAGCCCGGGCCAGGCCGCCTACGCCGCGGGTAACGCCTTCCTCGACGCCCTCGCCGCGCACCGGGTCTCCCTGGGGCTGCCGGCCGTCTCGCTGGCCTGGGGTGCCTGGGCGGGCGGCGGAGGCATGGCCGACCGCCTCGGCGACACCGACACCCGGCGCATGGCCTCCGGGGGCGTGCTCCCCCTCGACACGGCGGCCGGCCTGCAACTGTTCGACACCGCGGTGGGACGCGAGGAGCCGGTCCTGCTGCCGGCCCGCCTCGACCTGGGCGCCCCGCGGGACGCCGGCCGAATCGCCCCGCTGCTGCGCGGCCTGGTGCGCGCGCCCCGGCGCACCGGTGCCACCGCGTCCGTCGCCTCGGCGGCGCTCCGCCGCGACCTGGCCGCCCGCACGCCGGAGGAACGGACCGCGCTGCTGCTCGAACTGGTGCGGGACGAGGCCCGGCAGGTGCTCGGGACCGAGGAGTTCGAGGCGGAGCTGCCCTTCAAGGACCTCGGCTTCGACTCGCTGACCGCCGTCGAGTTCCGCAACCGGCTCAACGAGGCGACCGGGCTGCGGCTGTCCGCCACGCTCGTCTTCGACCACCCGAGCCCGGCCGCCCTCACCGGCCACCTCGCCGAGGAGCTGGCCCCGCCCGCCGCCGACGGCCCGCGCGAGGAGGACACCGTCCGCGCCGCCCTGGCCGCCCTCCCGGTGGCCAGGCTCCGCGAGGCCGGACTGCTGGACAGCCTGCTCGAACTCGCCGGGCTGCGGCCCGCGCGGGAGCAGTCCGCGAACGACGCGCCCAGCCGCCCCGCGATCGACGCGATGGACGCCGAGAGTCTGATCACCCTGGCGCTCGACGACCTCGTCGGCGACGACGACGCCCTCTGAGAAGGAAGAGACCCATGGCCGAGTCCGAGAAGCCGGACACCAGGATGGTCGAGGCGCTGCGCGCCTCGCTCAAGGAGATCGAGCGGCTGCGGGAGCGCAACCGGGCTCAGACCGCCGCGGCCCGTGAACCGATCGCGATCGTGGGCATGGCGTGCCGCTACCCGGGCGGAGTCCGCTCGCCCGAGGACCTGTGGCGCCTCGTCGCCGAGGGCCGCGACGGCATCGGCACGTTCCCCGAGGACCGCGGGTGGGACCCGGACCTGCACGACCCGGTGCCCGGCACCCCGGGCCGCTCCTCCACGGGCGAAGGCGGATTCCTTTACGACGCCGCCGACTTCGACGCCGCGTTCTTCGGCATCTCCCCGCACGAGGCACTGGTGATGGACCCGCAGCAGCGGCTGCTGCTGGAAGGGGCCTGGGAGGCGCTGGAGCACGCCGGTATCGATCCGACGTCGCTGCGCGGCAGCCCCACCGGGGTGTTCGCGGGTGTCATGTATCACGACTACTTCGGCAGCTTCGGCTCCGGCAGCGTCGTCTCGGGCCGGGTCGCCTACGCCCTCGGTCTGGAGGGTCCCGCCCTCACCGTCGACACCGCCTGCTCCTCCTCCCTTGTCACACTCCACCTCGCCGCGCAGGCACTGCGCCAGGGCGAGTGCACCCTCGCACTGGCCGGCGGAGTGACGGTCATGGCCTCACCGGGCACCTACGTCGAGTTCAGCCGGCAGGGCGCGCTCTCCCCGGACGGCCGGTGCCGCTCCTTCTCCGACGACGCGAACGGCACCGGATTCTCCGAAGGACTCGGTGTGCTGGTGTTGGAGCGGTTGTCGGACGCGCGGCGGTCGGGGCATCGGGTGTTGGCGGTGGTGCGGGGTAGTGCGGTGAATCAGGATGGTGCGTCGAATGGTCTGACGGCTCCTAATGGTCCGTCGCAGCAGCGGGTGTTGCGGCAGGCGTTGGTGTCGGCGGGGGTGTCGGCGGTTGATGTGGATGTGGTGGAGGCGCATGGTACGGGGACGGAGTTGGGGGATCCGATCGAGGCGCAGGCGTTGTTGGCTGCGTATGGTCAGGATCGTCCGGAGGGGCGTCCGTTGTGGTTGGGGTCGGTGAAGTCGAACATCGGTCATACGCAGGCGGCTGCGGGTGTGGCGGGTGTGATGAAGATGGTGTTGGCGTTGGGGGAGGGGGTGTTGCCCCGGACGTTGCATGTGGGTGAGCCGTCGCGGAAGGTGGAGTGGGGTGCGGGGCGGGTCCGGTTGCTGGAGGAGGAGCGTCCGTGGGTGCGGGGTGAGCGGGTCCGTCGTGCGGGGGTGTCGTCGTTCGGGATCAGTGGGACCAACGCGCATGTGATCCTGGAGGAGGCGCCCGACGAGGACGCCTCCCCCCACACCGAGGCCGAACCCCTCGCACCGGCCGTGATGCTGCCCCTCTCCGCCCGTTCCGCGCGCGCCCTCCCCGCACAGGCCGAGCGGCTGCGCGACTTTCTCGACGCCCGCCCCGACCTGCCGTTGTCCGCCGTGGCGCGGGCCCTGGGCACCCGGCGCGCGGCGTTCGGACACCGGGCCGCCGTCGTCGGCGGCGACCGGGAGCAGCTCCGGGCCGGCCTGGACGCCCTCGCCACCGGACGTCCGTCGGCCGCCGCCGTCACCGGCCGGGCACTCACCGGTGGCCGCACCGCCTTCCTGTTCACCGGGCAGGGCGCCCAGCGCCCCCGTATGGGACTCCAACTGCGTTCCTGCTACCCGGTGTTCGCCGAGACGTTCGACGCCGTCGACGCTCACCTCGGCCTCGACCTGGCGGGCGTGCTGAGCGGCGACGACCCCGAGGCGGTGCACCGCACCCAGTACGCGCAGACCGCCCTGTTCGCCTACGAGGTTGCCCTCTTCCGGCTGCTGGAGTCCTGGGGGGTACGGCCCGACGTGCTGGCCGGGCACTCCGTCGGCGAGATCGCCGCCGCCCACGTCGCCGGAGTGCTGGACCTGGCCGACGCCTGCACCCTGGTCGCCGCACGCGGCCGGCTCATGCAGGCACTGCCCGAGGGCGGTGCGATGGTGGCGGTGCAGGCGGGCGAGGACGAGGTGCGCCCGCTGCTGGACGAACGGGTGGGCCTGGCGGCGGTCAACGGACCCGCGGCGGTCGTCCTGTCCGGGGAGCGCGAGGCGGTCCTCTCCGCCGCCGCGAAGTTCGAGAAGACCAAGCGGCTCAGCGTCTCGCACGCCTTCCACTCCCCGTTGATGGACGCCATGCTCGACGACTTCCAGGCGGTCGTCGAGCGGCTGACCTTCCACGAACCCCGTGCCGACGTGGTCTCGGCGCTCACCGGACGCCCCGCCACCGGCGACCAGCTGCGCGACCCGCGTTACTGGGTACGCCACGTGCGTGGCACCGTCCGGTTCGCCGACGCCGTCGCCGCCCTCGCCGGGGCAGGGGTCACCCGCTACGTCGAGGTCGGTCCCGACGCCGTTCTGACCGGGCTGGTCCGGGAGTGCGTCGGCGAGGGCGACGCGGCCTTCGTGGCCCTGGGACGGCGCCACGGCGCCGAACCGGCGGCCCTGCTCTCCGGGCTGGCCCGGCTGCACGCCGACGGCCTTTCCCCGGACTGGGCGGCGCTCTTCCCCGGCACGGCCCGCGCCGAGTTGCCCACCTACGCGTTCCGGCACGAACGGTTCTGGCTGAATGCCGACGTCCCCCTCACCTTGGACCGGCCCACCGCGCAGCCTGCCGTCGCACCCCTCGTCGCTCCCGCCGCGGCCCCGGACGCCCATGGCCTGCGGGAGCGGCTGGCGGCGGCCCCCGAGGCCGAGCAGGAGGCACTGCTGGCCGACCTGGTGCGGGCTCAGGCCGCCGCGATCCTCGGACACGAGGGACCGGAGGCCGTCGAACCCGACGACGCCTTCCTGGAGATCGGGATGGACTCGGTCTCCGCGGCCGATCTGCGCGGAGCCCTCGGCCAGGCGCTCGGCGTCACCGTCGCGGCCGGGGCCGTCTTCGACCACCGCACGCCCGTCGCGCTCGCCGGCCACCTGCGCGAGCGCCTCGCGGGGGGAGGCGCCCCCGAGCCGGCGGACGACGACATCGAATCGGTCAGCGGGCTGGTGCGGCTCGCGGCGGCCGGGGGCGGCTGGGATCGAGCCATGACGCTGCTGCACAGCGCTGCGGACATCCTGCCGGGCTTCTCCTCGGTGGCCGAGTTCGGCGACGTGAGCGATCCCGTCCGTCTGTCCACGGGAGACGAGGGGCCCCGCCTGCTCTGCCTGCCCTCCCCGATGGCGCTGGGCGGCGCCCACCAGTACGTGCGCTTCGCCCGGCACTTCCACGGCCGACGCGACGTACTCGTGCCGGACGTGCCCGGCTTCGTACCCGGGGAGCCGCTGCCGCGCTCCGTCGCGGCGGTCGTGGAGGTCGTGGCCGAGGGCATCCGGCGGGCCTGCGCGGACGGACGGCCCTATGTGCTCCTCGGCTACTCCTCAGGCGGGCAGTTCGCCCACGCGGCGGCCGAGGCGATGGAGAAGGCCGGCCGGCCGGCTTCCGGCGTGGTCCTGCTGGACACCTATCTGCTCGCCGACGACGGCACCGAACACCTTCGGCGGGAGATGTTCAACGGCATGCTCGACCGGGAGTCGTCGGTGGGCGGCTTCGGCACCGCGCGCCTCGCCGCGATGAGCCGCTACAGCGGTCTGATCCCGGACTGCCTGCCTGGCGCGCTGACCGCTCCGGTGCTGTTCGTCCGGCCCGAGGAGCCCTTCGCGCCCGGCCTCGACGGCTGGCAGGCGGTCTGGGACGGTACGCACGAACTCGCGGAGGTGCCCGGTACGCACTTCACGATCATGGAGGACAGGGCCGAGTCCACCGCCGGAGCGGTGGAGAAGTGGCTCTCCGGCATCACGGCGGCCTGACACGGAGCGCGCCGGAAGGCGACCGCCGGCCGTGCCGCAGACGAACCACCGAAACCCGCCGCGGGACGCGGCGGCCGACAGGCCGCCGCCCCGCGGCTCGGTCACTCACCCGCCTCACGGAAATGCGACATCCATGCTTCGATATCGCAGCGAATACTGTCCGGATCCACACCCAATCGCACGGCGATTTCTTCCGCGGCCACTTCCGTCTGCCAGTCACTGCGCTGCAGGGCCAGCCACATCGTCGTGCCGCGAGGACCGCATCTGTGGCGTTTTCCGGTGAGCGGTACGAAGAGTTCCAGGTACCCGTCGGGCTGCACGCTCGCGATCAGCCCGTGGTCACGCCCCATGCCGCACCGACCCTGCGTGTGCGGTGCCGTAATGCCTCTCGGCCGTGGGGATGCCGGCTGTCCTGGACACAGAGAATCCTATCCCTCGACGGTTTTTCGGATACGTCGACGTTACCCCTTAGTCCACACCGTGGCACTGGCGGTGACCGCATTTTTGCGGTGGGGTAAACGATTCGGACATGGGGTCGACAGGTGTACTGGCCTACGGGTATTTCTACCACCTTGACAGAGCGTCAGTAATAGTCGCGAAGAAATGCGCCGCATCCTATTCATTTCCGCTCCGTGTCCGTCGCGGGCGGGCGGGGGATCCCCGTGGCTCCCTGCTGGACCCGGCCGGGTGCCTCCTGGCCGTCGACACCAGGTCAGGGTCCATCGGCGACGGCTTCCTCCGGCCGCCGGGCCCGGCCGGCCCGGCTCATCCGCGGTGTGGAACACCTGCACCCGGCTCACCGCCGGATCCGGTTCCGGCAACAAGACGCAATATGCGCCATGACATAAAACCGTCGCACGACTCCACATACATGTGGTCCGGGGGTGGAGAAACCTCTACCTCGAATCGGCTGTATAAGGCCAATGTGCAGCGGTCCTGATCCTCCTAATCTGATCCGCAGACACCGCGTTCGAAGCGCGTCATTTCATTGGAGAGCCCGATGCACACATCACATGACCTCCGCCGGTCGGAGGCGGTACGGCTGGACACCGTGTCGAAGATCTACGGACGAGCGGACAGCCAGGTGGCCGCGCTCCGGGACCTTTCCATGAGCTTCGCCGACGCCACCTTCACAGCGGTGATGGGACCCTCCGGTTCCGGCAAGAGCACCTTCCTGCACTGCGCCGCAGGCCTGGTCCGGCCCACCTCCGGAACAGTCACCGTCGGCGGCACCGACCTCGCCGGCCTGGACGACACCCAGCTGACCATGCTCCGCCGCGACCGGATCGGCTTCATCTTCCAGTCGTTCAACCTGCTGCCCGCCCTGACGGTGATGCAGAACATCACCCTGCCGCTGCAACTCGCCGGCAAGCGTCCCGACAAGAACCTGATCCGCACCGTCGTCCAGCGCGTGGGCCTCGCCGACCGCCTCGGCCACCTGCCGTCCGAGCTGTCCGGAGGCCAGCAGCAGCGCGTCGCCATCGCGCGCGCCCTGGTCACCCAGCCCGCCGTGGTCTTCGCGGACGAGCCCACCGGAGCGCTGGACACCCGTACCGCGGCGGCCGTGCTCTCCCTGCTGCGCGAGTCCGTCGACACGGCCGGCCAGACCCTGGTCATGGTCACTCACGACCCGGTGGCCGCCTCGTACGCCGACCGGGTCGTCTTCCTCGCCGACGGCGCCCTCGCCGGTGAACTGCACCGGCCGACGGCCGACGCGGTCGCGGCGCGGATGACACGGCTCGGTGCCTGGGAGGACGAGAACCGCCAGCAGACCGCACCGGTGACGTCCGGAGGGCTGTACTGATGTGGCGGCTCGCCCTGCGCACCCTGAAGTTCCGGCGGACCAGTTTCGTCGCGACCTTCCTCGCCATGTTCCTCGGCGCCGCGATCGTCATCGGCTGCGGCGGCCTGATGGAGACCGGCGTCCGGATGGCCGCCGACCCGCTGCGTCTGAACGGCGCCCCTGTCGTCGTCACCGGCGAACAGTCCTACGACGGCGCCGCCCTGACCGAACGGCACCGCATCGACCCGGCGCTGGTCGGTGAGGTGGCCCGTGCGGACGGCGTCCGCGACGCCGTCGGCGACGTGTCCTTCCCCGCCACCGTCCTCAAGGACGGCAAGGCGCTGACCGGCGAGGACGCCTCGTACGGTCACGGCTGGGCCGGTGCCCGGCTCACCCCCTATACCCTCGCCGCCGGCGCCTCCCCCGTCGCCGGCGGCGAGGTCGTACTCGACTCCGGGCTCGCCGAGCGTGCCGGTGCGGGACCGGGCTCCGTCGTCGAGATCGCCGTCAACGGCGACACCCGGCGGTTCACGGTCAGCGGTGTCGCCGGCCAGCGGGGCGACAGCAATCCCGATGCCGCGCTGTTCTTCAGCGACGAGCAGGCCCGCACCCTGGCCGGCGGCCGGATCGACTCGATCGGCGTGCTGCCGGAGAACGGCGCGGACACGGCGGCGGTCGCCGGCACGGTGCGGTCCGTAGTCGGCGACCGGGCCGAGGTGCTCACCGGCGAGCGGCGCGGCCTGGCGGAACTGCCCGGCACCCTCGCCAGCCAGCGCACCGTCGTGATCCTGGCGGCCATCTTCGGCTCGTCCGTGGTGCTGATCGTGATGTTCGGCGTGGCCTCCACGCTCGGGCTTTCACTCCAGCAGCGCACCCGCGAGATGGCCCTGCTGCGGGCCGTGGGCTCCACCCCGCGGCAACTGCGGCGGATGATCCTCATCGAGACCGCGGTGCTCTCGGTGGCTTCGGTACTGCTCGCCCTGTACCCGGGGTATCTGCTCGGCCGGCTGCTCTTCGGCGTGCTCACCTCCAGCGGCGTCGTCTCGTCGGCGATCGTCTACCACGCCGGATGGATGCCGATGGCCGTCGGCGCCGTCGTCACCGTGCTCGCCGCGGCCGGGGCCACCCGCTTCGCGGGCCGCCGCGCGGCCCGCACCGAACCGGTCGCCGCCCTGGCCGAGTCCGCCGTGGGCACCCGTTGGTTCAGCGTGCCGCGGCTGCTGATCGCGCTGTTCTTCCTCGCCAACGGCATCGGGCTCGCCGTCGCCACCGCCACGGTGATGGAGGACGGCCCCACCCTCGCCAGCACCGCCGGACCCGCCTCCGTGCTGTTCTGCATCGGCCTGGCGCTCCTCGCCCCCGGCATCACCAAGGCGATGGTCGTCCTGCTGCACCTGCCGGTGCGCGCCTTCTCCGGCATCCCCGGCATGCTCGCCCTGCGCAACGCCACCACGGCGAACGTCCGCATGGCGGGTGCCGTCGCGCCCATCGTCCTGCTCATCGGCATCGCCACCGGCACCCTCTACATGCAGGCCACCGAGGACCACGTCTCCCAGAGCTCCTACGACCGGAACGTCCTGGCCGACTACGTCCTCGACTCCACCACGGGCGGATTCGCCCCCGCCGTCGTCGACCGGGTCCGGGCGGCCCCCGGCGTGGCCGCCGCCTCGGAGTTCGTCACCAGCCGCGGCTTCGTCGACGCCCCCGACGGGCGTGCCGACACCGAACTGCGGGGCGTGTCCGCGGAAGGCGTGCAGCAGAGCCTCGATCTGCGGCCCGTCGCCGGATCCCTGTCCGGCCTTCGCGGCGACACGGTCGCCCTCTCCGACAAGAAGGCCGAGGAATACGGCGTGGGGGTCGGGGACCGGCTCCCGCTGCGCCTCGGCGACGGCACCGCCGTACGCCCCACCGTCGTCGCCCTCTACGCCGACAACCCCAAGCAGCAGTACGTGACCCTGCCCGCGGCGACCCTGGCCCCGCACACGAGTGACGGGCTTCCGCACCAGATCCTGGTCCGCTCCGAGCAGGGCGGCCACCCCGAACTCCGCGAGGCACTGGCCGGGCTGGCCGCGGGTGTGCCCGGCACCGAACTGGACGACGGCGACTCACTGGCCGGCCGGAACAACCAGATCCAGCAGATCCTGGTCGCCGCGAACTATACGATCGTCGCCATGATCGTCGGATATGCCGCCATCACCGTCGTCAACACCCTCGTGGCGGTGACCCGCAAGCGCCGTGCCGAGTTCGGCCTCCAGCAGCTGACGGGCGCGACGCGCCGCCAGGTGCTCGGCATGCTGACCGTCGAGGGCGTCCTCATCGGAATCATCGCCACCGTCCTCGGCACGATCGCCGCGGCGACCACCATCGTGCCGTACAGCATGGTCAAGTCCGACTCCTATCTGCCCTCCGGATCCCCCGGGATCTACCTCGCCATCGTCGGAGGGTCCCTGGTGCTGGTCTTCGGCGCCACGCTCCTTCCCTCGTGGCGCGGCATGCGCACGCCCGCCGTCGACACGGTGAAGGCCGCGTGAGCCGCATCCGAACCGGGCCGTCCCCGGCACCCCCGTACGGGGACGGCCCTTCCCCCGCTCCGCCCCGCGGGTGGGAGGGCGGGCGCGCGCGGCTCGTCCGGTCCGCCCAGGACACGCTGGTCGGCGCGCTGATCGCCGCCGGAGCACTCGCCTCGATCGTCCTGTTCGTCACGACCACGTACTTCGTCATCCTGTGCGTCATCGGGATCGGCTTCCTCGCCCTGCCCCACCTGACCACCGCGGTGCGCTGGGTCTGCGACCTGAACCGGCGCGCCGCCGCCCGCTCGGGGGTCCCGGTGGAACGGCCGTACCGGCCCGAACCCGAGGAGATCGAACGGGACATCGTCGGATGGGTGCGCCGCTGCAAGTGGATCCTGGCCGACCCGGCGAGCTGGCGGGACCTGCTGTGGCTGCTCCTCAACAGCGGCGTCGGCCTGCTGCTCGGCTGCGCCCCGGCCGCGATGCTGTACTACGCGGGGGAGGGGCTGGCGCTGGCCTGCGGCCTGTGGCAGCCCGTCGCGGCCGACGGGACGGGCCGCTGGTACGCGTTCATCACCGTCGACAGCTGGCCCGCCGCCCTCGCCGCGGCGGCGGCGGCACTCGTCGTGTTCGCCGGCTGGCTCCATCTCAGCCCCTGGGTACTGAAGGGCCACGCCTACTTCGTCCTGTTCCTGCTGGGCCCGACCCAGCGCGGCCGTCTGGCCTCCCGGGTGCGGCACCTGGCGGAGACGCGCTCGGGCGCGCTCGACATCCAGGCCGCCGAACTGCGCCGCATCGAACGCGATCTGCACGACGGCGCCCAGGCCCGGCTGGTCAGCCTCGGCCTCACCCTCGGCGCGGTCGACCGGCAGCTGGACCGGAACACCGAAGAGGCCCGCCGGCTGCTGCACGACGCGCGCAGCTCGTCCGTACAGGCGCTGCGTGAGCTGCGCGGCCTGGTCCGGGGCATCCACCCCCCGGTGCTGGCCGAGCGTGGACTCGCCGACGCCGTAAGGGCTTTGGGCCTGGCCAGCCCCCTGCCCGTCACGGTCCTGGCGGACCTGCCCGGAAAACTGCCCGATCCGGTGGAATCCGCGGTCTACTTCTCGGTGTCGGAGCTGCTGACCAACGCGCTCAAGCACGCCGATGCCCGGCAGGTCGAGGTGGCTCTCCGGTACGCGGACGGTGCCCTGCGCGGGCAGGTCACCGACGACGGCCGAGGGGGCGCCGAGATATCGGCCGGGAGCGGGCTGGAGGGTATCCGGCGGCGGCTGGCATCCTTTGACGGCGTCCTGGAGATCAACAGTCCCCCGGGCGGTCCGACCGTCATGAAAATGGAGCTGCCGTGCGCGTCGTCCTCGCCGAAGACCTCTTCCTCCTGAGGCAGGGAATCATCCAACTGCTGGAGGCCTACGACTGCGAGGTGGTAGCCGCCGTGGACAACGGGACGGATCTGAGACAAGCCATCGCCGAACACCGTCCCGACGTGGCCGTGGTGGACGTCCGCTTACCGCCGACGTTCACCACCGAAGGCCTCCAGGCCGCCCTGCTCGCTCGCCGTGAGCAGCCCGGTCTGCCGATCCTCGTCCTGTCCCAGCACGTCGAGCAGATGTACGCCCGTGAACTGCTGGCCGACGGCACCGGTGGCATCGGCTACCTGCTCAAGGACAGCGTCCTCGACGACGGGCAGTTCATCGACGCCGTCCGCCGGGTCGCGGCCGGCGGCATGGCCATGGATCCCACCGTCGTGGCCCAGCTGATGACCTCCCACTCCCGCGACCAGCCGCTGTCCGCGCTGACCGCCCGGGAACGCGAAGTGCTGGAACTCATGGCGGAGGGATGCTCCAACACCGCCATCGCCCAACGGCTGACCGTCTCCGAGGGCGCGGCGGCCAAGCACATCTCGAACATCTTCTCCAAACTGATGCTCCCCCCGTCCAGCGACAGCAACCGCCGTGTCCTGGCGGTCCTGGCCTACCTCAACGCGTGAGTCCTGCCCGCCGCCCCCGGACCCGGGGGCGGTAGGGGTGCGGCCCGCGCGCCCGGCCGGTGAGACTGCTGGGGCACGCCCGGCGCGACCGGTCCGCGCCGCCGCCACGAAGGGAACCCGCACCACATGTGGCCCGGCCGGCGATCCGCGCCGCCGAGGCCCATGTCCACGAGCCGGGCCCCCGCTGCACCGTCCGGTCCACAGCCTCGTGGGCGACGACGACCCCGAGGTCACTCACGACGACGCGCAGGCCTGGTCGCTGCACACGGAACAGGCCTTCGGGCTCCGCGTCTTCGGAGGCGGCCACCTCCACCTCGTCGCGCGACAGCAGGAGATCATCCGCATGGTCCCCGACCGGGCGGCCGTACCGTTGGGCACCGGCTGACCGGCCAGCCGGCGAGGGACTCTTCGAGGCGGTCCTGACGATGTGGGTGGTGCGGCGTTACCCTGCGCGGACGATCCTTCACAGGAGGTACGGATGCGTCATTCCGTCGGACGGAATGTGTCGTTCCCACTCGTGATCGCCGTCATCGGCTCGCTCGGTGCCGCGGCCCCGGCAGCCTCGGCGCCACCCGTTCCGCCCCCCAAGTCGCCCGTGGCGGTGGGATACGGAGGAGCGGTGTCGAGTGTCGACGCGGACGCCTCGGCGGCCGGTGTCGAAGTGCTCCGCAAGGGAGGCAACGCCGTTGACGCGGCCGTCGCCACCGCCGCCGCGCTGGGTGTCACGGAGCCCTACTCGGCCGGTATCGGAGGCGGGGGGTACTTCGTCCACTACGACGCCAGGACGGGGCGGGTCGACACGGTGGACGGCCGCGAGACCGCACCCCGCAGTGCGGACTCCTCCCTCTTCCTGGAGAACGGGCAGCCCATCCCCTTCAGCGACGCCGTCACCAGCGGACTTGGGGTCGGTACCCCAGGAACGCCCGCCACCTGGGAGAAAGCCCTCGACGCCTGGGGCAGCAAGTCCCTGCGCCAGCTGCTGAAGCCGGCCGAGCGGCTCGCCCGGGACGGGTTCGTCGTCGACGGCACCTTCCGCTCGCAGACCGCGGGCAACCAGGCCAGGTTCGCCGACTTCCCCGCCTCCGCGGAACTGTTCCTGCCCGGCGGCGAACTGCCGGTGGTCGGCTCGGTCTTCAAGAACCCCGACCTCGCCCGGACGTACGAGACCCTGGGCCGTGAAGGCATCGACGAGCTGTACAGGGGGCAACTCGCCCAGGACATCGTGTCGACGGTGCGCACACCTCCCGTGGGCCCGGCAGCGGACCGTGTGGTCCGTCCGGGAGATCTGACCGCCAAGGACCTGAAGTCCTACAAGGTGCTGCGCCAGGCCCCCACGAAAGTCGGCTACCGGGGTCTCGACGTCTACGGAATCGCACCCTCCTCCTCCGGTGGGACGAGTGTGGGCGAGGCTCTCAACATCCTTGAGTCCACCGATCTTTCGCAGGCGACCGAGACGCAGTACCTGCACCGGCTCATCGAGGCGAGCAGGATCGCCTTCGCCGACCGGGGCCGCTGGGTCGGCGACCCGGCGTCCGAGGACGTGCCGACGCGGGAACTGCTCAGCCAGCGCTTCGCCGATTCGCGCGAGTGCCTCATCAAGGACGACGCCGTCCTCACCAGCCCGCTCGCGCCGGGTGACCCGCGCGACCCCGCCCCTTGCGCCACCGGGGGCAAGGCGGCCCCGACGACGTACGAGGGTGAGAACACCACGCATCTGACCACCGCCGACAAGTGGGGCAACGTCGTCGCGTACACCCTGACGATCGAATCGACGGGCGGCAGCGGAATCACCGTGCCGGGGCGGGGATTCCTGCTCAACAACGAGTTGACCGACTTCTCGTTCGCTCCGGCGAACCCGGCGGTCCACGATCCGAATCTGCCCGGCCCGGCGAAGCGCCCGCGCTCCTCCATCTCGCCGACCATCGTGCTGGATCACGGAAAACCCGTACTGGCTCTGGGATCGCCGGGCGGCGCCACGATCATCACGACCGTCCTGCAGACGCTGACCGGTCACCTGGACCGGGGGCTGCCGCTCGTCGAGGCGATCGCCGCCCCGCGCGCCAGCCAGCGCAACTCGGCCACGACCGAGATCGAGCCGGGGCTGTGGGACAGCCCGGTGCGCAAGGAGTTGGAGGCACTCGGGCACGTGTTCAAGGCGAACCCGGAGATCGGCGCGGCCACTGCCGTCCAGCGCCTCCCCGGAGGGCGCTGGCTGGCGGCCGCCGAAAAGGTGCGGCGCGGTGGTGGCTCGGCGATGGTGGTAGCGCCGAGCGGTCGTCCGTGACCGATCGGCGTCAGCGAGGCCTCGGGGCCGGAAGGGGCGTGGTTCATCACGCCCTTCCGGCCCCTAGGTCTTGATGCGGCCGGTCGCGTCCGCGACGTGCCGCATCGGCAAGGAAGAGCCCGCCAGGGTTCTTCGTGTCCAGTGAAAGGGCAACTACCACGGTGCGTACGCGAATGCTCGTCCTCTCCGCGCTCTCCGGCGCCGCTCTGCTCGCCACGGCACTCCCCGCCGAGGCCGCCGACGACGGGGAAAGCCCGGTCGGGGCCGCCGAACTGCTGGCGAAGGTGAAGAGCTGCAGCCGGATCTCCCAGGGTGACTACCGGACCGACCAGAGTGCGGCCACCGCCACGGTCCCGGTGTGCGGGACCGACGAGGCCGTGTTCTGGGAAGCGGACATGGACATCGACTGCGACGGCCAGGTCAGCACCGCCTGCAACACCAGGACGGACCCCTCCTTCCAGCCTCAGACGGCGTTCAAGGGGTCGGACGGCAAGTACCTGGACTCCGCCAAGGTGCCGTACGTCGTCGTACCCGGCCCCGGGCCGCTCTGGAACTACGCCGCGTCAGGGATCAAGGGCGGTGGAGTGGCCGCCGTCATCCACGGCGACAAGGTCCGCTACGCCGTCGTCGGGGACACGGGGCCCACAGGAATCATCGGTGAGGGTTCGTACGCCCTGGCCCAGGCGCTCGGCATCGATCCGGACCCGAAGAGCGGCGGTACGGCGTCAGGCGTCACCTACATCCTCTTCAAGAACTCCAAGGCGTCACCGATCGAGAGCCCTGCCGCAGCCGTCAGCGCGGGCGAGGCGCTCGCCCGGAAGTTCGCCGACGGCGCCTGAGGAGCGCGCGGCCGGAGAGCCGGCAGGATGCGGTGGACGTCGTTCGTGATGGCCACCGCGTGTCCGGCGTCGGGCCGCGCGGCCGCCGTCGCTCGCACGGAGGGGCCGGCCGTCGCGGTCCGCGTCGACCCCGTCGTGGCCGCCGGCGATCAGCACAGGCTCGATGGCAGGCACCGTCCCGTGCCGCAGCGGCATGCCCCGGCCGCCCTCGCGCGTCGCCCTGCCGGTCCCGTGCCCGCCGAACCCGTCGGGGAGGCCCGTATCCGGCTTCCCGGCACGCCGTGCCGATGGCGAAGGCGATGTCGCCGATCCGGTTGCCCACCGTCGCCGCCGCGATGCCCGCGTCCAGTGGCGCGGACGCCGTGTCGGGTAGCCGGACGTCCTCGGGCATCGGCCGGCCGACGGTGATGCCGAACGGCCGGGTCACCCGTCCAGCCGTTCAGGGTCGCTCGTCCAGCAGCTCAGGGCCGCTCCGGCGTCGACGCCCGGCTCGGCGAGCCGCTGCGCGGAGCGCGTGGCGCACGGAGCACGGTCGCGGTCGCCGCGGGCGCGGGAATCCTGGCCGAGAAGCTTCGCGAGATCGAGATCGAGATCGAGATCGAGATCGAGGCGGTCCGGGTCCCGGCCTCCGCTTTCACCACGGTGGCGGCACCCGCGTGAGCCGTCGGGCCGGCCGTGGACGAGCTGCTCACGCGGTGCGTCCCGGTGCCCCCGCCGACGTCGGGGGGACGCTGCCGGAACGGGGGGCACTGCCGCTCACAGCGCGGGCCGAGTAGGGTCGCGTCCGTGACCCTCCAGGACTTCGCCCGCAGTGAGTACGTCAGCCTGACCACCTACCGTAAGGACGGCACGCCCGTCGCCACGCCCGTCTGGGCGGCGGCCGACGACGGCGTGCTGTACGTCTGGACCCGGTCCGACTCCTGGAAGGTCAAGCGTCTGCGCAACGACAGCCGGGTCCTCGTCACCGTCTGCGACGTCCGCGGCCGGATCGCGGAGGGCGCGCCGAGCGCCGAGGGGACCGCTCGCCTCCTCGACGGCGCCGGGACCGCCGCGGTGCGCAAGGTGCTCGCCCGCAAGTACACCTGGAAGTTCTGGCTCGTCGACTGGCCGGCCATGGTCGTGCGGCTCGGCAAGCGGCCCCATACGGGGATCGCCGTCACCCTCTGACCGGGGGCGCGCCGCACCCGGCCGCACTCCGGACGCACCGTGCCGGAAAAGAGCGCGTAGTCCTCCCGTAACACGCCTGCGGTCGAATGCCCGGCGGACTGGAACGCTCCAGTCCCGGGCTACCGGTGAGGGCTACGTGACGGTGCATCAACATGCGGTGGAAATAAGGGCGTTCGCGCAATACCTGCAAGAACTGACTGCCCTGCTCGATCCCGGTCGCGGCTGGTACGGAGTCTTCTGCGCGCGCGATCCCGAAGGCATGCGCGCGTGCCTCGAGGGCGCCGAGGTCCCGCCCTGGGATGTGGTCGAGTCGCTGCTGCAGGACCTCGGCGCAGCGCGCGGAACCGAGTCCGCCGCGCGGGAATCCGTGCGGGCCGCCGCGCTGTACGCCGCGTCGGCGGCCGCACACGACAGGCGCCCGGGCGGACGGCGGGCCCTCGTGGACCGGCTGAACCTGATGCTCCACGAGCAGTCGTACGCAGCCGGACGGATGCGGGCGGCGGGCACGGACGGGGCGCGTTCACCGCAGGGGGAGACGGACGCGATGGCATGGGCCAGGGACGACCACGTACGTGCCACCGCGCGCTGCGCCGAGCTCCGGAGCCGGCTGGCCGCGCTGGAGGGACCGGTGCCGGACAGCTGGTCCGGGGGGCCCGGGCAGGTGAACGCAGCGGACGCCGGCGGCGCGTCCTCGCCCCCCGGTCCGCTTCCTGCGGGGGTGCAGGCGGTCGACGATGCGTACCCCGGTCCGGCAGCCGGGCCCGTCCACGCCCCGGAGGCCGCCCCCGCCCCGGTGCGGAGGCGCAGGAAGCCGCGAGGGGCACGCTTCGCGGGTCTGGAGCTCGACGACACGGAGGCGAGCCCCCTGCCGCCTGCCGCGCCCGGCCAGGCGGGCCCCGCACCGGCCGCCGCCGCCCCGCGAGGCGCCCGTTTCGGCGGTGCCGGGCCTGCGGAGGGCGCCGGGCACCCCCCGCAGGCCGCGGCACCAGGCCGTACGGAATCCGACCTCGCCGCACTCCGGGCCGCCGAGGGCACCGTCGCCCTGCTCGTACGGCTGCGTGCGGAGGGGCGCACCGGCGAGGCGCACGTCGTGCTCTGCGAGGCGGCCGCCCGGCCCGCCGGGCACCTCCCGGTGCTCGCCGTGGCTCTTCGACGGGCGGGTCTGGCCGCGGACTGGGCGACCCTGCTGTGGGAGGTGTCCTCCCGGCCGCCCGCCGAACTTGCCGCCGCAGCAGGCGCGCTCGCCTCCGCCGGCCACGTCGACGACTGCGGGCAACTGCTCCGGCAGGGGGCTGCCCGGCCCGCCGACGAGATCGCCTACGCCGTTGCCGCCCTCGGCCGGGCCGGCCTGGAGCCCGAGGCGCGGGCGCTGCTGGGCGCGTTCGTCCGCGTACGGTCTCCGCAGGACGCGGCGCGCATCGCTGAGGGCGGACCGCGCGCCCTCGTCGCCCAACTGCTCGCCGCGGCACGCGAGGTGTCGGTGGCGAAGGAGCGGGACCTGGTCCACGCGCTGCGGGTGGCGGGCATCTCGGCGCCGTAGTCCCCCCGGCGTCGAGAGGGCGCCGACGCGTACGAGACGAGGCGGGAGGTTTCGGCTTCCGTGCACAGAGGCCGCCGGTGGTGCGCCGACGCGGCCGGCTCCTGTGCCTGGAGGCCGAGCCGGCTCTCCCGCAGGCCGGACAACCGGGCCGCCGGGCAACTGGACACCGGCTGACACGCGGGCCGTTTCGGCCCGTCGGTGCCTGTCGGTGCCTGTCGGTGCCTGTCGGTCCCTGTCGGTGCCCGGCGGCCACGAGGGGACGTGAGGTCAGAAGCGATGTTCTCCGGGCGGGCGCCCCAGGGCACGGTTCTGCGCTCTCCGGAACCTGTGGCTCATGCACGTCGCCAGTGACGACGGGGTTGGGGAGATAAATCTCATTCCACCCTTTATCGTCGGTCGAGGCATAACCACACAAGTGGTACATGTCCCCTCAGTGATGTGGAGGCACCATGCTTACGCAGGAAATCACTCTCACCGCGACGCCGACCCAGACCGCCACGCTGGGCGCCCTGATGACGGAGCCCGAAGCCACCGTCAGCGACGCCCCGCTCTACACCCCGGAGGCCGCGGGTCTGCTGCTCGCGCTGCTGCTCCTGTCCCCGAAGGAGCCGAAGGAGCCTCGGGGCAAGTGAGCTCCCACTCCGCATTCGCCGAGGCGTCCGACGCCCTGGCAGCCTGTGTCCTCGGTGCCCTCGGCGGCACCGGGGGCGCTGTGCAGCTGGGCCGGTACGTCGACGACGCCTCCGACACCCTCGCGGCGCTGGCCGCCGTACGGGTGCTGGGCGCCGACGTCTTCAGTCCCCACCTCCTGATGGAACACCCGCTCCAGGCGCAGGACGCGGCTGTCGTGGCCAAGGCCTTCGACGCCTTCCCCGCGTCCGACACCTCGGGCGAGCCCACGGTCGCCCGGCGCGACCACGCCACCGCGGTCCTGCTCGCCCGTCTCTCCGGGGACGACGCCCTGGGGGTGGTGGCGCCCGCGCCGACGGACGACGCCGGCCTCACGGACACCGCCGAGTGGAGCGGGTGGTGCGTGCGGATGGCCCAACTCGCCCCACTGGCAACGCTCGTCCTGGACGGTCCGGCCCATGAGGCGGCCCGTGGCGGGGTCCTGCCGCTGTGCCGGGGCGTCAGCCGCTCGATGCTGCGCCGCGATTTCCCCACCGCGGTACGCCTCGTCCGCTGGCTGGCCTGGCTGCACCAGGAGGGCGCCGAACTTCCCCTGGATCCCGGCCTCGTCGCGGAGCACCTGCTCCTGGTGGGCGGGGCGGGCCCGCGTGCCGCGCTGGACCTGGCGATCGCCCGCCACCTCCTCGAACGAAGGCCCGGTACGGACACGAAGGCGGCACACGCATGACGACGATCCCCGAGCCGGTCACCAGGGCGGCCCGCGGCATGGCGGACCGGGCGCTCTCGTGGCTGCACGCCAACCGCGAACTGGGCGGCCTGCCGCCCGACACCACCGAGACGCTGGCCGACCCCGACAGCGTCTACAAGCCGCTGGGGGAGACCACGCTCGCCGCCTCCCTCATCCTCCGCGACGGTGTCGCCGGGCCGGGCCGCCTGGTTGCCGCCCAGAGCCTGATGGACTTCACCTGGGAGCAGTTCAGGCGCGGCGACATGATCTACGAGCGCCAGATCCGCCACACGCTGATGACGGACCCCCTGGAGATGTACGCCCCCTTCGTCCGATGCGGCTACCGTCACGAGGGGCTCGACCGGCTCCTCGCGCACCGGTCCCGAATGCGGTCGGTGAACAGCGTCGAGGTGCTGCCGAACCGTCGGCTCGCGGTCGCCAACGCCGCCGGCGTCGTGGGGCTGGAGCACGCCGAGGACATGAAGGCGCTGGCCGGTGCCACGTGGCTCGGTGCGAGGCCGGAGCCGTGGGCGATCAACTGGATCACCGCCTACGCGATGACCCACACCGTCTTCCACCTCACCGACTGGGGCGGGAACCCGGGTGGGCTGCCGCCCGAGCTCGCCGACTACCTGCACGCCTGGCTCCCGGTGTGGATCGACGTGTGGCGTGAGGTGGGGCAGTGGGACCTCGTCACGGAACTCCTCATCGTCGGCGCCTCGCTCGAGGACCCGTACTGCTCGACCGAGGACTGGGAGGCGATCGCCGGGCTCCAGCACGAGGACGGCTTCGTCCCCCGCGACAGCGATCCGGTGGACGACGACCCCCAGCAGCGGTTCACGGACCATCAGCACACGGTCGTCGTCACCGCCGTGGCCGGCTCCGTCGCGCTCGCCCGCGCGGCGGGGCGGTGAGACGGTGACGGAGGCGCTGACCACACGCCTCCGGCCCCTCCTGGCAGCCGCCAAGGGGCCGGGGGCCGCGGTCGCGGCGGTGCGGGGAACGGAGCGGGCCGTGCTCTGCGACGGCCCGGTGGGTGAGGGCACCCGGTTCGAGACGGGCTCGCTGACGAAGACCTTCACCGCCCTGCTGCTCGCCGAACTGACCGCCAGGGGCGAAGTCGGTTACGGCGACCGAGCCGACCGCTACCTCCCCTTCCGGATCCCCGGACCGCCGCTCACCCTCCTCCACCTCGCCACCCACACCTCGGGCCTGCCCCGCCTCCCGCCCGGACTGCTCACCCGGGCGGTCCGCAGTGGATGGCTCAGCAATCCGTACGCCGGCTTCTCCGAGGACGACCTGCTGGACTCGCTGCGCCGCACCCGGCTGAGCCACCGCCCCGGCACCCGCGTGCAGTACTCCAACTTCGGGGGAGGGCTGCTGGGGCACGTGCTGGCCAGGGCGGCCGGCGGCACCGGAGGCGACTACCCCGCCCTGCTGGCCGAGCGCGTCACCCGCCCGCTCGGCCTCGCCGACACCGACTGCGACGCCGACCGTGCCCAGGCGACCGGGCATTGGCACGGCCGGCCGCGCCCCGCCCTGCTGATGCCGGGGCTCACCGGAGCAGGAGCCCTGCGCTCCAGCGCCCGGGACCTGCTGCACGTCCTGACCGCACTCCTCGACCCGGGCACGGCGCCGAACACCGCGCTGCGCACCGCGCTGGCCGAGGTGCAGCGGCCCCGGCTGAGCGTGCCGAGAACCGGTTCCCGGCTGTGCCTGATCTGGAACCTCCGCCCACGCCCCGGCGGCGGCGCGCTGCTCCACCACTCCGGCGGCACCCGTGGGTTCACCGCCTTCGCGGGCTTCCTCCCCGGCTCGGGCACGGGCCTCGTGGCCCTCACGAACACGGCTCCCACCCCGCTCGCGCCCTTCATCCAGTCCGCGTACGGGGCGCTCCGCGAGCTGGACGACACGCCCTCCGGGAGGGTGTGGACCGCTCGGGTGTGAAACATGATCGACTCCGCCGGTTCACGGCGATGGTCTTGCCCCGTTGTGTGACGGGGCTTACGTTCTCTTCCTGTGCACCGTGTCTACGGGCGTAGAGAACGCAGAGGCTCTCTGACGCCGCGTCGAAGGAGCAGCTCATGTCCCACGTCGTACGCGCCGCACTCGTCCAGGCGACCTGGACGGGCGACACCGAATCCATGATCGCCAAGCATGAGGAACACGCGCGTGAGGCCGCCCGGCAGGGCGCGAAGGTCATCGGTTTCCAGGAGGTGTTCAACGCCCCCTACTTCTGCCAGGTCCAGGAGCCCGAGCACTACCGCTGGGCCGAGCCGGTCCCGGACGGGCCGACCGTACGGCGGATGCAGGACCTGGCCAGGGAGACCGGCATGGTGGTCGTCGTCCCGGTCTTCGAGATCGAGCAGTCCGGCTTCTACTACAACACCGCTGCCGTGATCGACGCCGACGGCACGTATCTCGGCAAGTACCGCAAGCACCACATCCCGCAGGTCAAGGGCTTCTGGGAGAAGTACTACTTCAAGCCCGGCAACGCGGGCTGGCCGGTCTTCGACACCGCCGTCGGCAAGGTGGGCGTCTACATCTGCTACGACCGGCACTTCCCGGAGGGGTGGCGTCAACTCGGCCTCAACGGTGCTCAGTTGGTTTACAACCCATCGGCCACCTCGCGCGGACTCTCCAGCTACCTGTGGCAGTTGGAACAGCCTGCCTCCGCCGTCGCCAACGAGTACTTCGTCGCAGCGATCAACCGTGTCGGCCAGGAGGAGTACGGCGACAACGACTTCTACGGCACGAGCTACTTCGTCGACCCGCGCGGCCAGTTCGTCGGTGACGTCGCGAGCGACAAGGAGGAGGAACTCGTCGTGCGCGACCTGGACTTCGGGCTGATCGAGGAGGTCCGCCGGCAATGGGCGTTCTACCGGGACCGCAGGCCGGACGCGTACGACGGGCTGGTGGAGCCGTGACCGGACTGCACGACCGGCATCTGGCCGTCAGCCCCGAGTGGCTGGCGCTCTACTACCGGCAGCCCTTGGAGCTCACCCACGGCGAGGGACGCCACGTCTGGGACTCGGACGGCAACCGCTACCTCGACTTCTTCGGTGGCATTCTCACCACGATGACCGCACACACCCTGCCCGAGGTGACCAAGGCCGTCTCCGACCAGGCCGGGCGGCTCATCCACTCCTCGACGCTCTATCTCAACCGGCCGATGGTCGAGCTCGCCGAGCGGGTGGCCTCCCTCTCGGGCATCCCCGACGCCAGGGTCTTCTTCACCACCTCGGGCACCGAGGCCAACGACACCGCCCTGCTGCTCGCCACCGCCTACCGGGGTTCGAACCAGATCCTGGCGATGCGCAACAGCTACCACGGCAGGTCGTTCTCAGCCGTTTCCATCACCGGCAACAGGTCCTGGTCGACCACGAGTCTGTCGCCGCTCCAGACGCTGTACGTCCATGGCGGGGTCCGCAACCGGGGCCCGTACGCGGAGCTGAGCGACGAACGGTTCATCAAGTCCTGTGTGGGTGACCTGGAAGACCTGCTCGGGCACACCAGGGGCGCCGCGGCACTGATCGCCGAACCGGTGCAGGGAGTCGGCGGGTTCACCGCACCGCCCGACGGCCTGTACGCCGCCTTCCGCGAGGTGCTCGACCGGCACGGCATCCTGTGGATCTCGGACGAGGTCCAGACCGGCTGGGGGCGTACGGGGGACCACTTCTGGGGCTGGCAGGCGCACGCCGACAACGGGCCGCCGGACATCCTGACCTTCGCCAAGGGGATCGGCAACGGCATGTCGATCGGCGGAGTCGTCGCCCGGGCCGACGTCATGAACTGCCTGGACGCCAACTCCATCTCGACGTTCGGCGGTTCCCCGGTCACCATGGCGGCCGGGCTCGCCAACCTCTCGTACCTGCTGGAACACGACCTCCAGGGCAACGCCCGGCGGGTCGGCGGCCTGCTCATCGAGCGGCTCCGGGCGGTCGGTGCGGGCTCGCCGGCCGTACGGGAGGTGCGCGGCAGAGGGCTCATGATCGGCATCGAGCTGGTGAAGCCGGGCACGGACGACGCCGACCCGGATGCCGCGGCGGCGGTACTGGAGGCGGCCCGAGCGGGCGGGCTGCTCATCGGGAAGGGCGGCGGCCACAACACCAGCGTCCTGCGGATCGCGCCGCCCCTGTCGCTCACCGTCGCCGAGGCGGAGGAAGGTGCGGAGATCCTGGGCGAGGCACTGCACGCGGCAACCTGAGAGCAGGAGCCCCGCGGCGGCTCACCTGCCGCGGGGGCGGTCCGCGTCCCCGCACGTCGGCACGCACCCGGTCCACGTGGGTGGGCCGGTCCCGCCACTGCGAGGAGGGGCCCATGGGCCGGGCCCACCCCTTCCTTCCGGGCAGGGCTGTCCTGACACGCAGTGGTGCCTGGCCCCGTGCACGCGATCCCTTGATCCGAAGCGAATGGAGCTGAGCTGTGGCACGCACCCTGATCACCGGTGGTCTGGTCATCACCGCGTCCGACGAACTCCACGTGGACGTACTCGTCGAAGAGAGCCGTGTCGTCGCCCTTGCCACTCCTGGCAGTCATGGGTGGACGGCTGACCGAGTCATCGACGCGCGAGGGAAATACGTCATCCCGGGCGGGGTGGACGGCCACACCCATATGGAGATGCCGTTCGGCGGCACCATGTCCTCCGACACCTTCGAAACGGGAACGCGGGCGGCCGCCTGGGGAGGCACCACCACGATCGTCGACTTCGCCATTCAGCCGAAGGGGGGGTCGCTCCGCGAAGGGCTCGACAAATGGCACGAGAAGGCCGACGGCACATGTGCCGTCGACTACGGCTTCCACATGATCATGTCCGATGTGAACGACTCGTCCCTCAAACAGATGGACAAGCTGATCGAGGCCGGCGTCACCTCGTTCAAGCTCTTCACGGCGTATCCCGGGGTGTTCTATTCGGATGACGGCCAGATCCTCCGGGCCATGCAGCGAGCGGGCACCAACGGCGGTCTGGTCATGATGCACGCCGAGAACGGAATCGCCATCGACGTCCTGGTGGAGCAGGCCCTCGCACGAGGTGAGCGCGACCCTCGCCACCACGGGGAGGTGCGGAAGGCTCTCCTGGAAGCCGAAGCGACCCACCGCGTCATCCGGCTGAGCCAGGTCGCCGGTTCCCCGGTCTACGTCGTCCACGTCTCGGCCCAGGAGGCCCTGGCGGAACTGACCCGGGCCCGTGACGAGGGGCTGCCCGTGTTCGGCGAGACATGCCCGCAGTACCTCTTCCTGTCCACGGACAACCTTGCCGAGCCGGACTTCGAGGGCGCCAAGTACGTCTGTTCGACACCGCTCCGGCCCGAGGAGCACCAAGCGGCACTGTGGCGGGGGCTGCGGACGAACGACCTGCAGGTCGTCTCCACCGACCACTGCCCGTTCTGCTTCAAGGGCCAGAAGGACATGGGCATCGGCGACTTCTCGAAGATTCCCAACGGCATGCCCGGCGTGGAACACCGCATGGACCTGCTGCACCAGGCAGTGGTCGACGGGCACATCACCCGGCGCCGCTGGATCGAGATCGCGTGTGCCGCGCCGGCCCGGATGTTCGGTCTCTACCCGAGGAAGGGGACGATCGCGCCGGGTGCCGACGCGGACATCGTGGTGTACGACCCGGAAGCGCAGCAGGTGCTGTCCGCCGACACGCACCACATGAACGTGGACTACTCGGCATACGAGGGCAAGCGGCTCACCGGGCGGGTCGAGACGGTCCTGTCACGTGGAGTTCCCGTCATCGAGGGGGGCGCGTACGTAGGGCATGCGGGGCATGGGGCCTACGTGCCCCGGGGCCTGTGCCAGTACCTGTGAGCGGTTGCGGTGCCCGGCCCGTCCCCCGCGGTGCTGTCCGCCGGCCCCGGCGCGAAGGGGCACCGCTACCGCGCCGGGGCCGTCAGCGACCTCACCGACCCGACGCCGGGCCGCCGACGGCTCCTGGTCCGGCGGAATCGCAGTGCAGGCGAACTCGCCCGCCCACGCTGTCGTTTCGCCGAGCCTGCTTCATCCGGGCCGAGCGTGAGGCACCGCAAGGCTGCTCCCGTGTCACGGCAACGAGCGCGTGAGCCAGACCACTTCGCCGTTGTCCTCCACGGAGACGTGATCGCGCTCGAATTCGAGCTTCTCGAGGACGCGGAGCGACGGTGTGTTCCACGCGCCGACGGTCGACCAGAGCCGCTTCCGTCCGGTCGCGACAGCGGCATCGAGCACCGCGCCGGCCGCCTCGGTGGCGTAGCCGCGCCCATGCGCGCGTCGGAACAGCTCGTACGCGATCTCGGGTTCCTCCACGGTGGAGCGGCCGATGATCAGCCCGCAGTAACCGATGAAGTCGCCTTCGGCGCGGCGCTGGACTGGCAACAGGGCGAGCCCCGTGGTCGCCGTCGTGGCGAGAAGCTCCGCGATGGACGTCCGGATGCGTTCGACCGTGGGGGTCCCCTTGCCGCGTTCGGAGAGGAGGGCGCAGAACTCGGCGGCGTCCGACTCGGCCCACGGCCGCAGTACCAGCCTCTCGGTCTCGAGGTGGAACGGCATCGTCTTGTACGTGGTCATGCCCTCAACCCTGCCTCACGGACCGACGCGGAGTACGGCTGAGTGCGGCACTCCAGCCGTACTCCGGTACCCCGAGCTCGCCGCGGTCCAGGCGGCGGACACCCGGTCCGGCGGACGAGGGCGGGCCCTCGTCCGAGGCGGAGACGCCGGCTCGGCCGAGGGCGGGTCAGCTGAGCCGGAAACGCCGGCGGGCGTGTGGCGGTGCGCAGTCGCGGCGTGCCGGTGGCCCCGGTCCTTCACTTCCCGCTGTTCCGCATCGGTCCCCGCTGGGAACACCGCTCAGGAGCAGCTCGGACGGACTGGGCGGCGAACCACCCGAGAGCCCCGGCGGTCAGGGCCGTGCCCGCGCGGGCGACGAGGAGGAGCCGGCGGGTTTCGGCGGGTACGCCAGAGCTCACGGCCGCATCGTACCGAGTGCGGCAGAGGCCCTGGCCCGTACTTCCGCAGCCTGACTCCCGTCGGCCGGGAGCGGATCGTCCCTACTCCTTCACGAACTCCAGGAGATCGGGATTGATGACCTCCGGATGCGTCGAGAGCATGCCGTGGGGATAGCCCTCGTAGCTCTTCAGCCTGCCGTTCGGCAGCAGTTTCGCCGACAGCGGGCCCGCGTCCTCGTAGGGCACGATCTGGTCGTCCGTGCCGTGGGCCACCAGTACCGGCACCTCGATCTTCTTCAGGTCCTCGGTGAAGTCGGTCTCCGAGAAGGCCTTGATGCATTCGTAGTGGGCGTTGGCCGCGCCCCGCATGCCCTGCCTCCACCAGTTGTCGATCAGCCCCTGCGACACCTCGGCACCGGGCCGGTTGAACCCGTAGAACGGACCCGACGGCACCTCGATGTAGAACTGCGCGCGATTGGCGGCGAGCGCGGAGCGGAACCCGTCGAAGACCTCGATCGGCAGGCCGCCCGGATTCGACGCGGACTTCACCATGACCGGCGGCACCGAACTGACGAGTACGGCCTTCGCGACCCGTCCGGGCTCGGCCCGGGCGACGTACCGGGCGACTTCGCCGCCCCCGGTGGAATGGCCGATGTGTACGGCCTGTCGCAGGTCGAGCGCTTCGGCCAGCGTGGACACGTCGGCGGCATAGGTGTCCATGTCGTGCCCGCCCGCGCTCTGGGTGGAACGCCCGTGCCCCCGCCGGTCGTGGGCGATCACACGGTAGCCCTGGGCGAGGAAGAACAGCATCTGGCTGTCCCAGTCGTCCGCGCTGAGCGGCCAGCCGTGGTGGAACACGATCGGCTGGGCGTCGCGCGGGCCCCAGTCCTTGTAGTAGATCTCCGTGCCGTCAACCGTGGTGACCGTGCCCATGGCCGATCCTTCCGTTCGAAAGTGCTCGTGCGGTCGGTGCGCGGGGACGTGTCGGCTCCACGGGGGCGGGAACGTCACCGCCGAACGGGGCCGAGACCGCGACCAAACGCCTCAAACGATACTGCTATGTGCCGTAAGTCTCATTTCGTGGCATTGCTTCCGCGGTGAGGGTGGACGGGCGCAGGGCCGGCCCCCCTTCGCACGGTTCGGAGCCCCGCCGGGACTCCCTCCTGCGAGTGGCGGAGGGAGCCCCGGGCTGCCGCACCGAGGGCGCTCGTCGTGCCTCTCCATGCGCCTCCCCGGGCGGCGCGGCCCTCATGCCGGCAGCCGGCCCGTCCACGCCTGAGCGTGCGGTGCGCCCGGTCCGTACGACTTGCCTCCGGCTGCGGCGGTCCGACACCACCCACGGTACGGGCGGACGAGAGCTGAGCACGGGTCAGGTGCCGCCCAGGGAACCGGCGTCCGTGCTCCGTGCACCGGGAAGCTCCGCGCGTAGACTGCCCCTTCCCAAAGCGGGGGAAGCGGTCCAGGATTGTCCCCCCGCGACTCGTGTTCCGACGGGCCGCGGCAGCAGGCCAGGCGCTGCCCGATGTGGAAAGCTCTGCCGGACCACGTCACCGAGGGCAGCGCCCGCAGTTCCTCCGCCGGCGTGCGCGGACTGCCCGGCGTACGCGGGCAGGCAGCACACCCGCCGGTCCGGTCACGGCATACGTACCCGCGCGCCACGTGTCAGTACTTCGACAAGGAGCATCTGTCATGGATTTCGGACTCGTCCTCCAGGCCGACCCGCCCGCCTCGGCCGTCGTCGGACTCATGCGACGCGCGGAACGCAACGGCTTCCGCTACGGCTGGACCTTCGACTCGGCCGTGCTGTGGCAGGAGCCGTTCGTCATCTACAGCAGGATCCTGGAGCACACCGAACGGATGGTCGTCGGGCCGATGGTGACGAACCCGGGGACCCGCACCTGGGAGGTCACCGCCTCCACCTTCGCCACGCTCAACGAGATGTACGGCAACCGCACCGTCTGCGGCATCGGGCGCGGCGACTCCGCGATGAGGGTGGCGGGCCGCAGGCCCAACACGCTGGCCAGACTGGGCGAGGCCATCGAGGTGATCCGGGACCTCGCCGAGGGGCGCGAGGCCACCGTCGACGGGCAGCCGGTGCAGATCCCCTGGGTGAAGAACGGCAGTCTGCCCGTCTGGATGGCGGCATACGGCCCCAAGGCCCTCGCCCTGGCCGGGCAGAAGGCCGACGGCTTCATCCTCCAGCTGGCCGACCCCTACCTCACGGAGTGGATGATCAAGGCGGTGCGTGACGCGGCCGCCGCAGCCGGGCGCGACCCGGACGCCGTCACCATCTGTGTCGCCGCGCCCGCCTACGTGAGCGAGGACCTGGACCACGCGCGCGAGCAGTGCCGCTGGTTCGGCGGAATGGTCGGCAACCACGTGGCCGACCTCGTCTCACGGTACGGGGAGCACTCCGGTCTCGTGCCCGAGGCCCTCACGGCGTACATCGCCGGACGCTCCGGCTACGACTACAGCCATCACGGCCGCACCGGGAACCCCGACACGGCCTTCGTCCCCGACGAGATCGTGGACCGCTTCTGCCTGCTGGGACCTCCCGAGGCCCACATCGAGAAGCTGCGGGTCCTGCGCGATCTGGGCGTCGACCAGTTCGCCGTCTACAACATGCACGACGCCCGGGAGGCGACCATCGACGCCTACGGCTCCACGGTCATCCCCGCGCTGTCCGCCTGACCACCTCCGCAACGGCTGTCCAGGCCCCCGCACACCCGCGCCCCGCACGGCACCTCTCCCGAGCGAAGGGTCACGACACCATGACCGCTACCGTCCCACCGTCCGCCCCCGAGGAGCCGACAGCCGACCCGGCGGGGCGGATCGAACTCGCGCCCGGGGCCGTCCCCGACGGCTCCAGGTTCGTCAACGACGACCTGCTGCCGGTACCCCTGGAGCGGCGACGGTGGACGACGTACAACTTCGCGGCACTGTGGATCGGGATGGCGCACAACATCCCGTCCTGGCTGCTGGCCTCCGGGCTCGTCGCTCTCGGCATGGACTGGAAGCAGGCCGTCCTCACGATCGCCCTGGCCAACGTGATCGTGCTGGCGCCGATGCTGCTCACCGGCCACGCGGGACCCAAGTACGGCATCCCCTTCCCCGTCCTGGCACGGGCGTCCTTCGGGCTGCGCGGCGCCAACCTGCCGGCGCTCATCAGGGCCGCGGTCGCCTGCGCCTGGTTCGGCATCCAGACATGGATCGGCGGCGTCGGCATCTTCACGCTGCTCGGCAAGATCTTCGGCGGCTGGGCGAGCGCCGGCGAGATCGGCGGGCAGCCGTGGACGCTCTGGCTCTGCTTCGTGCTCTTCTGGGCGCTCGAACTCGCCATCATCTACCGGGGTATGGACACCCTGCGCCGCTTCGAGAACTGGGCCGCGCCCTTCGTCATCGTAGGCGCGGTGGTCCTGCTGGTCTGGGTCGCGGTCAAGGCCGGCGGTCTCGGACCACTCCTGGACCAGCCGTCCGCCCTCGGCTGGGGAGCGGACTTCTGGCCGGTCTTCTTCCCGTCCCTGATGGGCATGATCGCCTTCTGGTCCACGCTCTCCCTGAACATCCCCGACTTCACCCGCTTCGGAGCCGGCCAACGCGCCCAGATATGGGGGCAGTCCCTCGGGCTGCCGACCACGATGACCTTCTTCGCGCTGCTCTCCGTGTTCGTCACGTCCGGCTCCCAGGCCGTGTACGGGGAGGCGATCTGGGACCCGGTGCAGCTCGTGGCGAAGACCGACAACGTCTTCGGGCTGCTGTTCGGACTGATCACCGTGCTCGTCGCGACCATCTCCGTGAACATCGCGGCCAATGTCGTCTCACCGGCGTACGACCTGGCCAACCTGGCCCCGAAGCTCATCAACTTCCGTACCGGCGCGCTGGTCACCGGGGTCGTCGGGGTCCTCATCATGCCGTGGAAGCTGACCGAGACGCCCGAGCTGTACATCTTCACCTGGCTGGGGCTGGTGGGAGGCCTGCTGGGCACGGTGGCCGGCATCCTGATCGCCGACTACTGGATCATCCGGCGCACCGTCCTCCACCTGCCGGACCTCTACCTGCCCGGGGGCCGCTACTGGTACACGGGCGGATGGAACTGGCGTGCCGTCGTGGCCTTCGCCGTCGGCGGAGTGCTCGCGGTGGGCGGTTCCCACTCGGCCCCGGGCAAGGGGCCCTTCCCGGCCGAAGGCCTGATCCCCTTCCTCGAGCCGCTCGCCGACTACGGCTGGGCCGTCGGGCTCGTCTCCTCGCTCGTGCTGTACGCGGTGCTGAGCCGGGGAGTCAGGACTGGGCAGGACCCTTCCCGAGCACGGCGCTGACGTCCACCGTCTCGTCAGGGGCCGGCGTGGCCGTGGGCACCGGCTCGTCGAAGCCGGAGAGGTCCACGGCCGCGTCGGCCCCGTCGCCCCGCAAGGTGATGCGTACCGGGTGGTGCTCGCCCCCGGTGTCCACGTACGCCGTGATCCTCTGGCCGTGGCCGGCTGCCGTGACCGGCACGGTCCGCACGCCGTCGACGGTCGTCACGCCGCCCTTGGTGAACGTCGTGCCGGCCTTGCCGGTGTTGTCGGAGACCAGTTCACGGAACGTGTCCAGGTCGCACGCCTCCACGACTGGTCGCAGCCTGGAGTCCGAGGCGGAACCCTTCATGTAGCGCCCGGCGAGGATGTCCTCGAAGGTCTGCCCGCCGATCGGGACCTGGTTCTCCCAGAAGTCCGCGTCGGGCTTCAGCCAGACGTCGTCACCCCGTTTGACGATCTCGACCGAGCCCTTGTCCTCGCCCAGATCGACGTCGCCGGCGCAGTTTCCGTCGCGGTCCAGGCTGAGGTCCACCGTCATGGGGGCGCGGTCCTCGCCGAGGTCGCCCTGTGCGCGCAGATGCAGTGACCTGGCATCGAGCAGGGCCTCCCGGGAACGGTCGGCGATCTGATCGGCGGGGAGCGATTCGATGTCGTCGTCCGCCTGTGCGGCCGTGCCGCCGGTGACGGCGAGTGCGAGCACTGCCGCGCAGGCGGCAGCGCGTGTGGCGATGCGCTGTCCTGTCACCGCGCCTCCTCGGACACGTCCTGTTCAGGGGCTTCTCCAGCGGGATTCACCCTATTGGCGAGCGTACGCCCGCGCGCGGTTGCCCGCGCGGGCGCCCGGTGTACGGAGGGTGAGGTTCGGCGCTGTTTTCGGCTACGGGGCGCGGGGGAGAGCAGCCCCGAAGATCACCGGAACCCGTCCGGGGTCAAGGGGAGGCACGATGAAGCCGTTCAAGGGGAACGCCGTTCGCACGCTGGCGCGGGGTGCGGCCGTCACCGGTCTGGCCGTGGCACTCGCCGTTCCGGCCACCGCCGCGGCGGCCGTCGTACCCGCTGCCGCCGTTCCGCCCGGGCTGTCGTGCGACACCGGCAAGCACGCGATCGACGACCACACCGGTTACGCGCTCTGCAGGAACAACGGATCGGCCGCACAGACCTTCTGGGTGCATCTGGTCTGCGGCTGGTCCCCCGATGTGGACGGTGAGCACGTCACCCTGAGGCCGGGCGAGTCCGGGCAGTCGACCGCGCACTGCGCCGGCCTCGGTTCGGGGATCGGCGAGATCCACGTGCGGCCGTAGTCACCCCTCCACCGGGCGCCCGTCTCCCGCTTGCCCGGGAGACGGGCCCGATCCGCGTGCGGGGTGCTTGAGTGGACCCCCACGCCTCGTTACTCTCCAGTAGACCCGCTCGGGCGGACTCCGGGCGGACCCCGGGGGCCGGTGCTCCGGCGGATGCGAAGAGGTGGTGGCGATGTCCTCGGCGGACCCCACGGAGCGGACCGGACCGATCAGGCCGGTGGAGCCGCCCGAAGAGCCCGGACTCACGGAATGCGCCGGGGAACTGGCCGAGGGCCGGACGACCTCGTCCGCACTGGTGGCCGCGGCACTCGCGCGCATCGAGGCGAGCCGCCACACCCTCAACGCCTTCCGTCAGCTGCGCGCGGAAGCCGCACTCGCCGAGGCCGCCGAGGCCGACCGGCGACTGGAGGCGGGGGAGCGGCTCCCGCTGCTGGGAGTGCCGGTCGCCGTCAAGGACGACACCGACGTCGCGGGCATGCCCACCTACTTCGGCTGCGACGGCGCGCTGCCGCCCGCCGCGGTGGACAGCGAGGCCGTCCGCAGGCTCCGGGCCGCCGGAGCCGTCGTCGTCGGCAAGACCAACTCCTGCGAGCTGGGGCAGTGGGCCTTCACCGAGGGCCCCGCCTTCGGTGTCACCCGCAACCCGTGGAGCACCGCGCACACACCCGGTGGTTCGTCCGGCGGCTCCGCGGCGGCCGTCGCAGCCGGGCTCGTCCCCGCCGCGCTGGGTTCGGACGGTGCCGGGTCCATCCGTATCCCGGCGGCCTGGACGCACCTCGTCGGCATCAAACCGCAGCGCGGCCGGATCTCCGTCCATCCCCACAGCGACGCCTTCCAGGGCCTCACGGTCAACGGCCCACTCGCCCGCACCGTCGCGGACGCCGCACTCCTGCTGGACGCCGCGGCGGGGCCGCACCCCCGGGACCCGCACCGCCCGCCCGCCGTCGACGCGTCCGCAGCGGCCCGTCGTGACCCGGGCACGCTGCGCATCGGCCTCTCCCTCCGGCCCCCGCTCACCCTCACCCGCAACGCCCTCCATCCGGAGGTACTGCGCGCCGTCACCGCGCTCGCCGAGGCCCTCGCCCGGCTCGGTCACCACGTCGAGGAGGCCCGGCCCCGCTACGGACTGATCGGCCTCGCCTTCGTACCCCGAGCCACCGCCGGCATCGCCGAACTCGCCGCACTGCACCCCGAGCCCGGGCTCCTGGACCCGCGCACCCGCAGCGCCCTGCGCACCGGGACCCGTCTCGGCGGCCGGATCGTGCGGGCCGCCCGCGCCCGTGAGGTGCGCCAGCACGCGAGGATCGGCGCCTTCTTCGAGACCGCCCGAGGCAGGCAGGGTTACGACGTCCTCCTCACCCCGACCACGGCCGCACCGCCACCCAGGGTCGGGGCGTTCGACCGGCTCAGCGCGTGGCGCACCGACCTCGCGATGACCTCGGCCTGCCCCTTCGCCTGGCCCTGGAACGTCCTCGGATGGCCCGGGGTGAACGTCCCGGCCGGCTTCACCGGCGACGGTCTGCCCCTCGGCGCCCAGCTCCTCGGCCCCTCCCGGAGCGAGGCCCTGCTCATCTCGCTGGCGGCCCAGCTGGAGGCCGACCGCCGCTGGTACGAGCACCGGCCGCCGCCGCTCAGCACGGCCGGCGGGCGCTGACCACCCACACCCCCGCCCGCAGCAGGACACCCTCCGGTGTCTCGTACGGCCGGAACACGTCCGCCATCGCGGCGTGCGTGCCGTCCGTGACCGGCGGCCCCTGAGTCCGGGAGACGAAGAAGTCCACCGCGTCCGCCGCGTCCGCGCCCCAGCGGGTCGCGGCGGTCACCGGCAGGGCCGTGACGTCCTCGAAGCCCGCCGCCTCCAGCACCGACCCGGTCCGCTCCGGATCCGACAGGGACACCATGGACCTCGCAACCGACGTGTCCACGGCGTGGTCCCCGCCCACCATGGAGGCCAGCAGCGTCAGTGCCCTGCTCTCCTCCCCGTCCGGCGGGGAGGGCCGGGGGCAGACGAAGGCCAGGCGCCCGCCGGCACGCAGCGCCCCGCCGATGTGGGTGAAGGCCGCGACGTGGTCGGCGAAGAACATCACCCCGCCCCTGCTGATCACCACGTCGTAGCCGCCCCGTTCGAACAGGTGGAGCTGGGCGTCGCCCAGCTCGAAGGTCACGTCGCCGTCCCGCGCGGGATCGGTCAGGGCCCGGGCACGTGCCACAAGCGCCTCCGAGATGTCGACGCCGGTGACCCGGCCCCGCCGTGCGAGCCGCGCCGCCGCCCGGCTCGTCCCGCCGCTGCCGCACCCGATGTCCAGGACCCGGTCGTCCACGCCGATGGCGGCGGCGTCGAACAGGGCCGCGTCGAACGGCGCCAGCATCGCGTCGTACCGGTCGGGGTGATCGGCCCAGTGCCGGCCGACAGGACCGTTCCACGCCTCCGCGGCCTTCACGCGCGCTCCCCGGCAGCCGTCCGCAGGACCGCCTCGACACGCTCGACGGCACAGATCGCGCCGAAGGCGATCAGATGGACCAGGCAGTGGTCCGTGAACGGCGGAACGCGCCAGGCGGCCACGTCCTCGTCGGTGATCCGGTACGGGGCCCGCGCGGCGAGCAGCGCGAGCCTGGCCCCCGGCCGGTCCGTCCGTTCCGGCAGCCGCGCCGCCAGAGGGAGCGGCGTGACACCGTCCCACTCCGCCACCGACTGCCGTACGAACGCGGCGTCCTCGTCGCCCAGCAGTCCGGCCCCCTGTAACGCTGCCGTGCGCAGCGCGCCGTAGGCCGTACCGACCGGGCTGTCCGCCGCCCACGGCGGTGCCTCACCGGTCGTGCCGAGCAGCGGCAGGGAGGTGCCGGGCCGCAGGTCGCGGCGTACGGTGGCCGCCAGCGAACGGCCCGCCGTGCTGCGCACCAGCCGGTACTTCTCCATGCCGCCGGGCAGCATCTGCTCCGACAGCAGCGAGGACACCACCCGGTTGATGAAGTGGAAGGCGAGCGCGGTCCCCACGTATTCCGCCGCCTCGTGCTCCGGGAACGGCTGCGGTGTGCTCATGTCCTTGCCCCAGGCGAGCAGTCGGCGGTCGCCGGGGTCCTCCGGCTCGTCGCCCCGCAGGACCGTCTCGGCGAGCCGGTGGTCGCCGGTGGCGTGCAGCAGCACGGCGTGCGCGGTCGCGCAGAACGGGCAGCGGTTGGCCAGGGAGACGCCCGCCGCCACCAGTTCCTTTCCGGTGCGCGACGCGCGCCCGGCGAGCAGCGACTCCCGCATCAGGGCCCAGGTGGCGGTGAGCAGGGGAGGGGAGGCGGACAGGACGACGAAGGTCGTCGCATCCTTGATGCCGAAATCGGCGGCCAGTTGCGCGTAGACGTCGGCCACCTCTCCGGTGGCGGACTTCGGCGGTTCGGGCGAGGTGTATCGGAAGGGTCCGGTCATGGCGACGATGCTCACCCGCGCCGCCCGCCCGCGGCGTCGTACGGAGGAAGACAGTTGCGGCTGCCCCGGGACGACGGGAAATCGTACGCACTACTTCCCGGGGAGCAGTGCACGCCAGTCCTCCAGGACGACGCGCCCGCCGGTGTACGGGAGTTAGTCTGCCGCTCATGCGGGGGAACACCGACGGGCGGACACTGCTGGACACGGCTGCCGCGGCGGCCGTCGGGGCGGTCGTCGTCGCGGCGGCGTGCCTGGCGTCCTCGCCCGGGGCACTCGATGTGCTGCTCGTCGCGGCCGGCTCCCTGGCGCTCGCCGCGCACCGCAGGGCGCCACGTGCCGTGCTCGCCGTGACCACGCTGTGCATGTTCGGATACGCCGTCCACGCGCATCCGGGGAGCTGGGTGGCGTTCCCCGTGGTGGTGGCCGTCCACGCGGCGGCGCGCAACGGACACCGGGCGCAGGCGGTCGCCGCGGGGGTGCTGTTCCTCCTCGGCTACACCGTGGTGCTGCTCGTCTCCGTGCCCGGCGTCCAGGACACCGTCGAGCGCATGCTGCTCCTGCTCGGCTGGTTCCTGTGCGCCGGGGTCACCGGCCTCATCGACAAGAACTGGCAGGCCTATCTGCGCCAGACCGAACAGCGTGCGCTGGACGCCGAACGCACCCGGGAGGAGGCGGCCCTGCGCCGGGCCGGCGAGGAACGGCTGCGCATCGCCCGCGAACTGCACGACTCGCTCACCCACTCCATCTCGATCGTGAAGCTCCAGGCGGGGGTCGCCGTGCATCTCGCCCGCAAGCGGGGCACGGAAGTGGAGCCGGCGCTCCTCGCCATCCAGGAGGCGAGCGGCGAGGCGATGCGGGAGCTCCGTTCGACGCTGGAGGTACTCCGCACGGACGTGGTGGACCCCGGCACAGGCCTCGACCGGATGGACGAGCTCGCCGGGCGGGCCAGGGCCGCGGGCATCGTCCTGGCCGTCGTCGTCGAGGGGGACCTGCGTACTCTCCCCGCCGACGTCGACGGCGCCGCCTACCGCATCGTGCAGGAGGCCCTCACCAACGTCGCACGGCACGCCGACCGGGCGGGCACGTCCGTGCGGATCACCCGCACGGACACGGTGCTCGTCGTGACCGTCGACGACGACGGCCCGTGCCTGCCCGGTGGCACCGTGACCCCGGGCACCGGGCTGACCGGTATGCGCGAGCGCGTCACCGCTCTCGGCGGCACCCTCGAAACCGTGCCCCGGGCGCGGAGGGGCTTCTCGGTACGGGCGGAACTGCCGCTGGAGCCCCGGAGGGCCACAGGATGATCCGTGTCGTGATCGTCGACGACCAGGCCCTGATGCGCGCGGGGTTCCGTGCCCTGCTGGACGCCGAGGACGGCATCGAGGTCGTCGGGGAGGCCGCGGACGGACGCACGGGCGTGGAACTGGTCCGCGGCCACACCCCGGACGTGGTGCTCATGGACGTACAGATGCCCGTCATGACCGGCATCGACGCCACGCGTGAGATCGCAGCCGACCCGGCGCTCGCCGGCGTGCACGTCGTCATCCTCACCAACTACGGAATGGACGAGTACGTCTTCGACGCCCTGCGTGCCGGGGCCGCGGGATTCCTCCTCAAGGACACCGAACCGGCCGAGCTCCTCCGGGCCGTCGGGGTCGCGGCCGGCGGCGAAGCACTGCTCTCGCCCTCCGTGACCCGCAGGCTGATCGGCGAATTCGTCTCCCGGCCGCCCGACCGTGCCACCGCGCCGGGTCTGGAGACGCTCACCCGGCGTGAGCGCGAGGCGACCGCTCTGGCCGCCCGGGGGCTGACCAACGAGGAGATCGCCGTCCACATGGTGGTCAGTCCCTTCACGGCCAAGACGCACATCAGCCGGGCCATGACGAAGCTGGGCGCTCGGGACCGGGCCCAGCTGGTCGTCTTCGCGTACGAGTCCGGGCTGGTCGAGGCGCGCAGGCCTCCCGGAGTTCCGGGCTCCGCCGGACAGGAGTGATCCGTTCCGCCGGAATGGGCGCGGGCCACTGTGGAGAGGGGACCGGTCACGAGATATCTTGATGTCAAGCAATGTTGCAGACGTGGAGCGGAGCACCCGGTGACTGACTCGACCATCATCTATACGCACACCGACGAGGCCCCTGCCCTGGCGACGTACTCGTTCCTGCCCGTCATCGAGGCCTACGCCTCGACCGCGGGTGTCACGGTCGAGCGCCGCGACATCTCCCTGGCGGGGCGGATCATCGCCGGCTTCCCGGAGCGTCTCAAGGCCGACCAGCGTATCGATGACGCGCTCGCCGAACTCGGCGAGCTGGCCAAGACTCCCGGCGCGAACATCATCAAGCTGCCCAACATCTCGGCCTCGATCCCGCAGCTCAAGGCCGCGATCGCAGAGCTCCAGGAGCAGGGCTACGCGCTTCCGGACTACCCGGACGACCCGCGGACCGACGAGGACAAGGACGTCCGCGCGCGGTACGACAAGGTCAAGGGCAGTGCGGTGAACCCCGTCCTGCGCGAGGGGAACTCCGACCGCCGCGCCCCCGCGTCGGTCAAGAACTACGCCAAGGCGCACCCGCACCGCATGGGCGCCTGGACCGCCGACTCGAAGACGAACGTCGCCACCATGGGCGTCGACGACTTCCGCTCGACGGAGAAGTCCGTCGTCATCGGTGAGGCCGGCTCCCTGCGCATCGAGCTCGCGGGCGACGACGGCACCACCACCGTGCTCCGCGAGTCCGTCCCGGTGCTGGCGGGCGAGGTCGTGGACGCGGCCGTCATGCGCGTCGCCGCACTGCGCGAGTTCTTCACCGCCCAGGTCGCGCGCGCCAAGGCCGAGGACGTCCTGTTCTCCGTGCACCTGAAGGCCACGATGATGAAGGTCTCGGACCCGATCATCTTCGGCCACGTGGTCCGCGCCTTCTTCCCGAACACCTTCGCCAAGTACGGCGAGGCGCTCGCGGCGGCCGGCCTGACCCCGAACGACGGCCTCGGCGGCATCCTCAAGGGCCTCGACTCCGTGGACGCCGGCGCCGAGATCAAGGCGTCCTTCGAGGCCGAGCTCGCCGAGGGCCCGGCCCTGGCGATGGTCGACTCCGACAAGGGCATCACCAACCTGCACGTCCCGAGCGACGTCATCGTCGACGCGTCGATGCCGGCCATGATCCGCACCTCCGGCCACATGTGGGGCCCGGACGGCAACGAGGCCGACACCATCGCCGTCCTCCCGGACAGCAGCTACGCCGGTGTCTACCAGGTCGTCATCGACGACTGCCGCGCCAACGGCGCCTTCGACCCGTCGACCATGGGCTCCGTACCCAACGTCGGTCTGATGGCGCAGAAGGCCGAGGAGTACGGCAGCCACGACAAGACCTTCGAGGTCCCCACCACCGGCACGGTGCGGGTCGTCGACGGCAAGGGCGACGTCGTGCTCGAGCAGGCCGTCGGCGCCGGTGACATCTTCCGGATGTGCCAGACCAAGGACCTGCCGATCCAGGACTGGGTCAAGCTCGCCGTCACCCGCGCCCGCGCGACCGGCAACCCGGCCGTGTTCTGGCTCGACGAGGGCCGCGCGCACGACGCCAACCTCATCGCCAAGGTCAACACCTACCTGGCCGAGCACGACACCGACGGCCTGGACATCTCCATCCGTACGCCGGAGGAGGCCACGGCCTTCTCCCTGGAGCGCATCCGCCGAGGCGAGGACACCATCTCGGTCACCGGCAACGTGCTGCGTGACTACCTCACCGACCTGTTCCCCATCCTGGAGCTGGGCACCAGCGCCAAGATGCTCTCCGTCGTCCCGCTCATGAACGGCGGCGGACTGTTCGAGACGGGCGCCGGCGGCTCTGCCCCCAAGCACGTCCAGCAGCTGGTCAAGGAGGACTACCTGCGCTGGGACAGCCTGGGTGAGTTCCTCGCCCTCGCGGTCAGCTTCGAGCACCTGGCCACCACCACGGACAACCCGCGCGCCAAGGTGCTCGGCGACACCCTGGACCGGGCCACGGGCACCTTCCTCAACGAGGACAAGTCCCCGAGCCGCAAGCTCGGTGGCATCGACAACCGTGGCAGCCACTTCTACCTGGCGCTCTACTGGGCCCAGGAGCTGGCGCAGCAGACCGACGACGCGGCGCTCGCCGAGGCGTTCGGACCGCTCGCCAAGACGCTGGCCGAGCAGGAGCAGACCATCGTCGACGAGCTGGTCGCCGTCCAGGGCAAGCCGGCCGACATCGGCGGCTACTACCAGCCCGACCCGGCCAAGGCGGAGGCCATCATGCGTCCGTCGGCCACCTTCAACAAGGCCATCGCGACCCTGGGCTGATCCCCCGGCCGCGTGCGGCCAAGGGCTGAAACCCCCCGGCCGCGTGCGGTCAGGGGCTGATCCCCGGCCGCGCACCTCGCACATGACCGCCCCGGCAGGCACCCCGCCCGCCGGGGCGGTCGTGCGTGCGGCCTCCCCGGCCGCTGCTCGTATCCTCGGCGTATGACGCCAGGCACCACCGAGGACGGCCCGGACCACGTCACGCTCCGCCAGATCCTGGCCTACGACGAGGACGGCGTCCTGCGCCTGCTGCTCGCCCCCGCCGGACAGGACATCGAGGTCAAGGGCGTGATCATCGGTGACGAAGGGGCCGCCCGCCCGCACGACGGGCGGATCGTGCTTGCCGCAGGACTCGCCCCGGACCTGCCGGACGCCTCCGCGGCCGTACGCGAGGCCGCCCGGCGCGGCGCGGCGGCGGTGGTGCTGCGGGAATCCGACGGGACGTCCGTGCCGGCGGAGGCCCGGGCCGCGGCCGAGGACTGCGGCATCGCGCTGCTCGCCCGCGCGGAATGGGCGGACTGGGGCGACACCATCGCCCTGCTGCGGTCCGCCACCGCCTTCGCGTCCGTCGGCCGCGGCGACCTCATGGCGGACTCCACCGCCGGAGGAGGGCTCGCGGCTCTCGCCACGGCCACCGCCCGGTACTGCCGGGGCTCCATCACCGTGGAGGACACCCAGTTCCGCGTGCTCGCCCACTCCGCGACGGGCCCCGACGCGGACGGGGTCCGCCGCTCGACAATCCTGGGCGGCCGGGTCCCCGACCGGCGTGTCGCCGAACTGCGCCGCAGCGGACTGCTGCGCGCGCTGTGGACCTCGCAGGACGTCATCCACCGGCCCGCCGACGGTGACAGCCCCGAACGCCTCATCGTCGCGGTGCGCAGCGGCGGCGAGATGCTGGGTTCGCTGTGGGCGGCCGCCGACGGACAGCGGCTCTCGCCCGATGCGGCGGACGTGCTGCGCCGGGCCGCCGTGCTCGCCGTGCCCCATCTGCTGAGGCACAGGCTGCGTGAGAGCGGCACGGTGCGGCGCGAGGCGCACGCCCTGCGTGGCCTGCTGCACGGAAACGGTGACCGGCGGGCGCACCTGTGGTCGCTCGGCCTGCCACCCGACGCCCCCTGCGCCGTGGTCGCGGCCGTGCAGGACCCCCGGGAGCGCCAGGGCTCCGACCGGACGCTCGAGGCGCTCGCGGCGCAGGCCACCGCGTCCCGCTCGACAGCCCGGGTCCTGCGCGAACAGGACCAGGTCGCAGTGCTGATTCCCGTGAACGACGGCGGTGACCCGCGCGAGGCCCTCGTCCTGGCCCGTGAGCTCGACGCACTGGCGTCCGGGATCCCCGACGCCGCACCCGTCTGGATCGGGGCGGGACAGACCGTGGCGTCGGGGCTGGAGGCAGCACTCTCGTACGGGAACGCCCTCCTGGTCGTGCGAGCGCTGCGTGACCGGGAGGCGAGGCGGCGTGACCCGCGTCCTGTCCGGCATGCCGGACCCGGTGACGTGGGGCCCACGATCGACGCCCTGCACATGCTCGACGCGGTGCGACCCGTATGGGAGTCGGGCAGCGGTCCCGTGCACGAGCTGATCCGTACGGACCTCGCGGCGGGCGGCGACCTGGTGCGTTCCCTCGCCGCCTACCTGGAGGCCGCCGGGGACATCCCGCTGGCCGCACGGCGTCTGGTCCTGCATCCGAACACCCTCCGGTACAGGCTGCGCCGGGCGCGCGAACGTTTCGACATCGACCTCGACGACCCGGACACCCGGCTGGTCCTGGCTCTGGCAGTGCGTCTGACCGAGGTGATATGAAGGCATTTCGACCGGTGTTCGTCCGATCGGCCAAGACATCGGCCACGCTTTGTCCCCGACGACGAAGACGGGGCAGGGGTGCGAGGACCAATCTTTCTGCATCCCGCCACACCGCTCGCGCACCCGTGGCACAGCCCCACCAGAAAGTCCCCCCGTGACATCTGCCAGCGACACCTCCCCGGAAGCGGCCGTCCCCCCGGCCCACGCCGGCCTCACACCGGCACAGCGTGTCCACGCCGCGATGCGCACGGCCGTCGCCACCGGACTCGTCGGGGAGGAACAGCCGGTCGCCGGGTTCCTCGACACGGACGGGATCCGGGCCTCGGTCGAGAGCCTCGACGCCGCCTTCGCCCACGCACCGGACGTCCTCCACACCTTCGCGGTCAAGGCGGCCTCCCTGGTGCCCGTCCTCCGGCTGCTCGCCGGGCTCGGAATGGGCTGCGAGGTGGCGAGTCCGGGTGAGCTGCGCATCGCGCTCGACGCCGGTGTCGCGCCCTCCAGGATCGTCCTCGACTCGCCCGCCAAGACCCGGCAGGAGATCAGCGAGGCCCTCGCCCTCGGCGTCGCGGTCAACGCCGACAACCTCGACGAGCTGCGCCGCATCGGCGAACTCCGCCCCGAGGGCAGCACCTCCGTCGTCGGACTGCGCGTCAACCCCCAGGTCGGCGGCGGCTCCATCGGGGCGATGAGCACCGCCACCGCCACCTCGAAGTTCGGCGTCGCGCTCCGCGATCCGGGCGCCCGCGACCGCGTGGTGCGGGCCTTCGCCGACCGCCCGTGGCTCACCCGGCTCCACGCGCACGTAGGTTCCCAGGGATGCCCCCTGGAACTCATCGCGGAGGGTGTCGCGGAGACGTACCGGCTGGCCGAGGAGATCAATCGGACGCTCGGTACCCGGCAGATCACAAGCCTCGACATCGGTGGCGGACTGCCCGTCAACTTCGACGACGACGGGACCCGGCCCACCTTCGCCGCGTACACCAGCGCCCTCGAAGCGGCCGTACCGGGTCTCTTCGACGGCCGGTACGCGCTCGTCACGGAGTTCGGCCGTTCCCTGCTGGCCAAGAACGGGTTCATCGGCGCACGGGTGGAGTACACCAAGGAGGCCGGAGGCCGGCGCATCGCCGTCACCCACGCGGGGGCGCAGACCGCCACGCGCACCGTCCTGATGCCCGACGCCTGGCCCCTGCGGGTCGGCGCCTTCGACGCCGACGGCAACCCCCGGACCGGTGCCCCGCTGCGTCAGGACATCGCGGGGCCCTGCTGCTTCGCGGGAGACGTCGTCGCGCACGGCCAGGAACTGCCCGAGCTGGCGGAGGGCGACTTCGTCGTCCTGTACGACACCGGTGCCTACTACTTCTCGACCCACTGGGCCTACAACAGCCTGCCCCGGCCCGCCGTCCACGGCTTCACGGCCGACCGGTCCGGCGAGGTGCGGCTGGCCACGGTCCGCGCCGCCCAGACACTCGACGAGATCGCGGCGGAGAGCGGCCTCGCCCACGCCGGGGCACTGATCTCCCTCGGCCGGACCCGCGCCGGGTCCTGAAGCCCGGCCGGACCCGAGCTGGGTCTGAAGCCCGGCCGGTACCCGCGCCGGGGTGTGAAGCCCGGCCGGACCCGAGCTGGGTCTGAAGCCCGGCCGGTACCCGCGCCGGGGTGTGAAGCCCGGCCGGTACCCGGGGCTCCTGGAACGCCTCGGCGACCCGGAGACGCGCGCCCGGATCCTCGACGACCTGCGGCCCCGGGCCGGCCGCACCTTCCTGCCCGAGGGCGTCGTCATCGCCATGCTCGGCCCCCGCCGGTACGCGGACAGGGTCGGCGACAGCATCGCCGACATCGCTCGTGACGAGGCCGTCGAACCCGCTGCCGCCGTCCTGGACGTGCTGGCCGCGCACCAGGGCGAGGTCATGATCGTCAACCACGCGATGGCGGACGCCGACGTGGACACCGTGCTGAGGTACCCCGGCAGCGTGGTCGCCAGCGACGGCTGGGTGCTGCACGCGCCCGGTGACGGCCACCCGCACCCGCGCAACTTCGGCACCTTCGCCCGGGTGATCGGCCACTACGGCCGCGAGAGCGGGGTGCTCGGGCTCGCCGACGCCGTCCGCAAGATGACGTCCCTGCCCGCGTCCCGGCTGCCCCTGCCCGACCGGGAGACCGTGGCGGTCGGACAGGTCGCCGACCTCGCGGTCCTGGACCCGGGCACGGTCACCGACCTGGCGACGTACGCCGAACCGTGGCAGTACGCCGAGGGGATGCGGCACGTCCTCGTGGCGGGCGAGATCGTACTGCGCGACGGAGAGATGACCGGCGCGCGCCCCGGCCGCCTCCTGCGCCGCGTCCCCGCCGAGGTCTGAGAGGGCCCGGCCTCCTCCGCCACGGGGGAGGCCGTTCCCAGCCGGTGGCTACGGCACCCGGGCCGTCCACTCCTCGGTGGCGAACTTCGTCTGCACCAGCTCCTCCGCCCGGGCCAGCTCTTCCGTCGTGACTTCGCCGGCGGTCAGCCCGTAGCGGCCGCGGAAGGAGGCGATCATGTTCTCGATGACCTGCTCGCGGGCGAGGCCGGTCTGGCGGCGGAGCGGGTCGACGCGCTTCTTGGCGCTCCGGGTGCCCTTGTCGGACATCTTCTCCTTGCCGATGCGCAGGACCTCCAGCATCTTGTCGGCGTCGATGTCGTACGACATGGTCACGTGGTGCAGGACGGCTCCAGGACCGCCGTCAGGGCCGACCATCCGCTTCTGCGCGGCCCCGGCGATCTTGCCGGCGTCGGTGGCGATGTCGTTGAGGGGCTGGTACCAGGCCTTGATGCCCATGTCGCCGAGTGCGCCCAGGACCCAGTCGTCGAGGTAGGCGTAACTGTCGGCGAAGGAGAGGCCCGACACCAGCGAATCCGGCACGGACAGTGAGTAGGTGATCGTACTCATGGGTTCGACGAACATGGCCCCGCCACCGGAGACACGGCGTACCACGGTCATCCCGTGCTTCGCGGCCCCCCTCGGGTCCACCTCGTTCCGCAGCGACTGGAAGCTGCCGATCACCACGGCGGGCGATGCCCATTCCCAGACCCGCAGGGTGGGTGCCCGCCGCCCGGCGGCCACCTCGGTGGTGAGGACCTCGTCCAGCGCCATGTGCAGGGCCGGTGCCTGCGGCCCCGTGTGCACCAGCTGCCAGTCGTAGTCGCTCCACTCGGTCGCGTGGGCCAGAGCCCGCCGAACGGCGATGCCGACACCCTCCGCGGTCAGCCCGAGCATGACGGCGGACTCGGGCAGTGCCGCCGTGATGCGGGCGGCCAGGCCGGCGGCGTCCGTCGAGGAGGGGGCGCCCTCCAGGGCCCTGTTGATGGAGAGGATCGCCTCGTCGGGTTCCAGGAAGAAGTCCCCGGCGACGACGACGTCGCGCAGTACCCCTTCCGCGACATCCAGATCTACGACGACAAGCTTGCCGCCGGGCACCTTGTACTCGCCATGCACGGCTTCGTTCCCTTCCAGCGCGCGGCGTGGATCCTGAGCCCGTTGCCCCGACATCCGGATAGACGCGCACATACCTCGCATTGCACCTTAATGCCCGCTGGTGAAGAGCTGTCACGCGGCCCTGGCCGGGCAACTGCGCGGCACCTCTCGTGAACTGACCGGCCGGGACGGCGGCCGGGTCCCCCTCCGCGCGCCGGCCTCTTGCCGGGAAGTTGTACGGACTGTTCTTGTGTACCCGCAGACAACGGCGCGGGCGGCGCGCTCGGGTGACGCGCACGGTGTTCACGGGAGTGGTGGCGGAATGGGCTCAGCGGCAGATCAGGGGCAGGACATCCTCGGAACGCCTTCCGGGCGCCTGCCCGAGGGGCTGGCCGACGCGATACGCGCGACGGCCGAGGAGATCGCGGAGCTGTTGCGCGGCGCCCCCGGTACCGGTGCTCCCGTGCCGGGCCTGGTGTGGACGGTGGGGGAGGTGGCCGCGCACCTGGCACAGGCCAACGAGCTGATGGCGGGGGTGGCGGCGGGGCGGCCGCACCGTCACGGCGACGGCACCCCGCAGGGCATCGCCGCGGCCAACGAGCAGGCACTCGCCGCATTCGGCGAGCGGGCGGCGGAACCGCTGGCCGCGATGATCGTGGAACAGGCCGAGGCCTACCTGGACGCAGTGGCCGAGTGCCCCACGGGCGAGACACTGATGACGCCGATGGGGCCGATGAACCGGGTGGTCCTCGGCTCGTACCTCCTGACGCACATGCTCGGCCACGGCTACGACCTGGCCCGCGCACTCGGGCGTCCGCACATGGTCGACAGGGCCAGGGTCACGCTGGCACTCCCGTTCATGATCGAGGCCATGCCGCGCGTCACCGACGCCGCAGCCACCGAAGGGCTGAACGCCCGATACGTGGTCCGGCTGTGGGGCGGCGGCCGATTCGCGGTGACGTTCACCGACGGCGTGGCGACCGTGGGCCAGGAGCTTCCGGACCGCGACCGCCCGGACTGCACGATCTCCATCGAGCCGGTCACGTTCCTTCTGATGGCGCTCGGCCGCTGCTCGCCGGTGGGCGCCATGGCCAGGGGGCGGGTCCTCGCGTGGGGCCGCAAGCCCTGGCTGGGCCCGCGGTTCCCGGAGTACTTCAAGGCTCCGTGAGGACGAGGGCGGACCCGGGGCGGGGATGGGCCGCCCGCCGTTCGTCTCCTGCCGGGATCGGCCCCGGCGCGCGGCCGACGCGGACAGCCGGCCGGTGATCGTGGGCCGAAGCGGGTCCGGCCTCTCGGCCTTCGGTCGGCACGGGTAGTCGGCCCTTCGGCCGCCGATCAGCGTGGAACGACCAGCTCCGCTTCGGTGTACGACCGAGGGGTGGAGCGGGGCTCCGGGCGGTGGACCTGCGGAAGTCGTGCGCCCCGGAGTGGCGCGGTCGTCCGTGCGGTCGTCGCCCTGCCGTCGCAGCTCCGTTATCCGATCGTCGTGTAAAAGCTGTCCGCTATGTGGGCGGAGCTCTTGCCTTGCGGACTGTATGCGAAATACGGTCTGCGATATTCCTTGATCACCCCATGGCGGGAGGTAGGCCCTCGTGCGCCGAAAAGCGGTTGCCCTGGTGGCGGTTGCGTTGGTGTCCCTCACCTCGGGCTGTGCGTCGTTGCAGTCCTCGGCGACCGAAGTCGGTGGTGTACGCATGACCGACGACCGGTCGGTACGCGACGGCGGGACACTCACCGTCGCTCTCAACTCCGACCCGGACAAACTGGACCCCACCCTCGCGCAGACCCTCGTGGGCCGAACGGTCTTCGCGAGCATGTGCGAGAAGCTCTACGACATCGACGAGGACGGCACCGTCGTGCCTCAACTCGCCGCGTCGCTCCCCGTCACCTCGGCCGACGGACGCACGGTCACCATCCAGGTGCGTCCCGGTGCCGAGTTCAGCGACGGGACGAAGCTGGACGCCGACGCGGTCGTCACCTCGCTGCTGCGTCACCGGGATCTCCCCGGATCCGCGCGCGGCACCGAACTGGCCCCGGTCAGCAAGGCCGAGGCCACCGGACCGCTCACGGTCCGCCTGACGCTCGACCACTCCTACGTCCCGCTCACCGGCGTACTCGCCGACCGGGCGGGGATGGTGATGTCACCGACCGCACTCGAGAAGTACGGGAAGGACTTCACCAACCACCCCTCCTGTGTCGGCCCCTTCCGCTTCGTCGAGCGCGTCGGCGGCGACCGGATCGTGCTGAGGAAGGACCCGAACTACTACGACGCCGACCGGGTGCACCTGGACGGCGTGATCTACAAGCCCATACCCGACGGCAACGTCAGGCTCGCCAACCTGCGCTCCGGAGACCTCCAGGTCGGCGACCAGATGGCCCCCGTCGACGTACGGAGCGCCCTCACCGAGCCGAAGCTCCAGCTGTTCAACTCGCCCTCGCTCGGATACCAGGGCATCGGCCTCAACGTCGGCAACGTGAAGGGTCTCGGGCAGAAGCCCGGGAAGATCGACACCCCGATCGCCCGGGACGTCCGTGTCCGGGAGGCCTTCGAGCTCGCCATCGACCGCGACCTCCTCAACACGGTCGTGTTCCAGGGCATGTACGAACCCGCCTGCGGCCCCATCTCCCCGCAGTCCGCCATCGCCCCGGGTGTGAAGCCGGAGGACTGCCCCCGGCGCGACGTCGGCCGCGCGAAGAAGCTGCTGAAGGAGGCCGGGGTGCAGACCCCGGTGAAGATCGAGCTGAAGACGTCCACCACCCCGGAACAGGGCCGTGTCGGACAGGTACTCCAGGCCATGGTCAAGGAGGCGGGCTTCGAACTGTCGCTGCGCCCCACCGAGTACGCCACCATGCTCGCGGAGACCGACGCCGGCGACTACGACGTCTTCACCAGCGGCTGGTCCGGCCGGCTCGACCCGGACGGCAACGTCTCCAACTTCCTCAAGACCGCCGGCGCCATGAACGCCTACGGTCTCGGGGACCCCGAGATCGACAAGCTGATCGCCGAGGGACGCAGCGTCGCGGACCCCGCACGGCGCACCGGGATCTACGACGAGCTCACCCGCCGCGTCCAGGACGCCCATGCGCTGATCTACCTCTACCGGCAGAAGAACTACGTCGTCGCCGGAAAGGACGTCGCGGGCATCCGCGTCTACGGCGACGGACTGGTCCGGGTCAAGAATGCGGGGTACACCCGATGACGAAGTACCTGCTGACGCGCCTGCGTCAGTCCCTCATCACGCTCTTCCTCGTCAGCATCGTCGTCTTCGCCGGCATCCGGGCGCTGCCCGGCGACCCGGCGCTCGCGCTGGCCGGTGAGGAACGCAGCCCCGAGGCACTCGCCGCCGTCCGGGAGAGCTACGGCCTGAACGACAACGTAGTCATCCAGTACGGACGGTTCATCGGGCACGCCCTCACCGGCGACCTCGGCACCTCCTCCCGTACCGGCCTCCCCGTCGCCGACGCGATCGCACAGGCCCTGCCCGTCACGCTGGAACTGGCCGCGCTCTCCCTGCTGCTGGCGATCGTGGTCGGCATCGGCGCCGGAGTGGTCGCCGCTGTGCGGCGCGGGAGGCCGGAGGAGTGGCTCGCCAACGCCATCGCGCTGATCGGCCTGTCCATCCCCACCTTCTGGCTCGGTATCGTCCTCGTCCTCGGATTCGCCATCGCCGTCCCGGTGTTCGCCGCCTCCGGCTACGTCCCCTTCGGTACCGATCCCATCGACAACCTGCGCCGCATGGTGCTGCCCGCCATCGTGCTCGGCTCCGGTCTCGCCGCCGTCGTGATGCGGCAGACCCGGGCGGCGATGCTCGACTCGCTCTCCGCCGACTACGTGCGGACCGCCCGCGCCAAGGGTCTGTCCCGGGGGTCCGTCATCGGCGGGCACGCGCTGCGCAACTCGCTGGTCACCGTCGTGACCGTCCTCGGTCTCCAGCTGGGGCACCTGATCTCCGGAGCCGTCGTCACCGAGCAGATCTTCGTCCTCCCCGGCTTCGGGAAGCTCACCATCGACGCCGTCTTCACCCGTGACTACGCCACACTCCAGGCCGTGGTGCTCTGCACCTCCGCCGCGTACATCCTCATCAACCTGCTGGTCGACGTGGTCTATTCGGTCATCGACCCGCGCATCCGGCTCGGAGGTGCCCGGTGACCACCGCGACCACAGTGCTCCCCACCCCACCCCCGGCGAGCAGCCGGAAGTCCGGCGGCAAACTGCGCGCCCTGCGCAGGAACCGGCTGGCGCTCACCGGCGCCGTCATCGCCTCCGTCTTCGTCCTGGCAGCCCTGTTCGCCCCGCTCATCGCCCCCTACGACCCCTCGCAGCCGGACTTCGGAAACGTACTGGCCGAGCCGAGCGCCGCGCACTGGCTCGGTACCGACGACCTCGGCCGCGACCAGCTCTCCCGCATCGTCCACGGCGCCCGCGCCTCCATGCAGGTCGGCCTCGTCGCCGTGCTGCTGGCCTTCCTCGTCGGCGTACCGCTGGGGCTGCTCGCCGGCTACTACGGCCGGTTCGCGGACACGGCCGTGTCCCGGCTCACCGACACCATGCTGGCGTTCCCCTTCCTGGTGCTCGCCGTGGGACTCGCCGCGATCCTCGGCCCGTCGCTCACCAACGCGACCATCGCCATCGGCATCTCGCAGATCCCCGCCGTCATCCGCATCACCCGCGCGGAGACCCTGCGGCTCAAGCACGTCGACTACGTCGCCGCGGCCGTGGCCAACGGGGGCGGCGACGGCACCGTCCTCTTCCGGCACATACTTCCCAACGCCACCTCCGCCCTGATCGTCCAGGCGACCGTGGGCATCCCCGCGGCGATCATCGGCGAGGCACTGCTGAGCTTCCTCGGACTCGGCGTCCAGCCGCCGGACCCCTCGCTCGGCGTGATGCTCTCCGGCGCCCAGTCCTTCCTGGCGCCCGCACCCTGGCTGGCCGTCTTCCCCGGCCTCGCGATCGTCGCGGCGACGCTCGCCTTCAACCTGCTCGGCGACGGGCTGCGTGACGTCCTGGACCCCCGAGGAGCAACACGATGACCGAGACCGTTCCCGAACCGGCGCGGACGGCGGCGGCCGAGCCCGTGCTCAGCGTGCGCGACCTGTCGGTCTCGTTCCGCTCCGACACCCGCACCGTGCACGCGGTCGACGGGGTCTCCTACGACCTGGCGCCAGGCGAGGTCCTCGCCGTGGTGGGCGAATCGGGATGCGGCAAGTCCGTCACCTCGATGGCGGCCATGGGGCTGCTCCCGCCGACCGCCCGGGTGGGCGGATCGATCAGGCTGGCCGGGCGCGAGCTGGTCGGAGCGTCGGAGAAGGAGCTCCGGCACGTCCGCGGCAAGGACATCGCGATGATCTTCCAGGAGCCGATGACCTCGCTGAACCCGGTCCTCACCATCGGCCGGCAGATCGGCGAGGTGCTGCGCAGGCACCAGGGACTCAGCCGCAAGGAGGCCAGGGCGCGTGCCGTGGAGCTCCTCGAACTAGTCGGGATCCCGGCACCGGCACGCCGGATCGACGAATACCCGCACCAGCTCTCAGGCGGCATGCGGCAGCGCGTCATGATCGCGATCGCGGTGGCCTGCGACCCGGCCGTCCTCATCGCCGACGAACCGACGACGGCGCTGGACGTCACCGTGCAGGCGGGCATCCTGGAGGTCCTCCAGTCCCTGCGCGAACGCCTCGGCACCGCCATCGTCCTGGTCACCCACGACCTCGGGGTCGTCGCGGACGCCGCCGACCGGGTGCTCGTGATGTACGCCGGCCGTGCCGTCGAACAGGCCCCGGTGCACGACCTGTTCGCCTCGGGCCGCCACCCCTACACCCGCGGTCTGCTCGGCGCGGTGCTGCGTCCCGGGGGCGAGGGCAAGCGGCGGCTGCCCGAGATCCCCGGCCTGGTCCCGAGCCTGGACAGCCAGCCCGACGCCTGTACGTTCGCGCCCCGCTGCTCCCGCGCCGACGACACCTGCACCGGCAGCCGGCCCGGCTTCCGCGCCATCGACCGGCGGGCCGGAGCGGACCCCTCGCACCTGGCCGCCTGCTGGCACCCTCACGAGGAGACCGGGGTCGGGACCGTTCCAGGTGCCGGCACCGGACCTGCTCTCCCGCCGTCCGGCGAACTCGAAGCGCGACCCGACCAGGAGGCCGGAAAGTGACCACCGCACAGGCCGTCCCCGCACCGCGCGAGGACGAGGCGGGCGCCCCGCACCCCCCGGTGCTCGAGATCAGCGGCATGGAAAGGCACTTCGGTGCCTCCGGCGGCGGCACCGTCCGGGCCGTCGACGGTGTCTCGATCACCATCGGCCGCGGCGAGGTCGTCGGCCTCGTCGGCGAGTCGGGCAGCGGCAAGTCGACGGTCGGCCGGTGTGCCGTACGCCTCGACGAACCCACCGCCGGAACCGTCCACATCAACGGCACCGACGTCAGCCACCTCTCCCGCCGCGCGCTGCGCCCCCTGCGCAAGGACTTCCACCTGGTCTTCCAGGACCCCTCGTCCTCACTCGACCCCCGGATGACGGTCGGCCAGATCATCGCCGAGCCCATCCGGCTGCACCGCCGTGCCCGTGGAGCGGCAGTGCGGGAGCGGGTCGAGCAGCTGCTGGGCCAGGTCGGGCTGCGCCCCGAGCACGCCGACCGGCACCCCCATGAGCTGTCCGGCGGGCAGCGCCAGCGCATCTCGATCGCCCGCGCCCTGTCCTGCGACCCCGATCTGGTCGTGGCCGACGAACCGACCTCGGCGCTCGACGTCTCGGTCCAGGCGTCCGTGCTCAACCTCCTGGCCGACCTCCAGCGCGACCGGGGTTTCGGCTGCCTGTTCATCACCCACGACCTGGCCGCCGTCGAATTCCTCGCCGACCGGATCGCCGTGATGTACCTCGGGCAGATCGTCGAACAGGCCCCGACCGCCGAACTGTTCGCAGCCCCCAAGCACCCCTACACCCAGGCCCTGCTCTCCGCCGCCCCGGTCCCCGACCCCGTCGTCCAGCGCTCCCGCCAGCGCATCGTGCTGCACGGGGAGCTGCCGAGCCCGCTGGATCCCCCACCCGGCTGCCGCTTCCACACCCGCTGCCCGCTCGCCGTCGACCGGTGCCGCACCGAGATACCCGCCCTGCGCGAGATCCCCGGCGGCCGGCAGGTCTCCTGCCACCTCGTCGACGACGACGGCACCGCCCCGGACGCGGCGCTCTGACCAGCCCTTTTCCAGGCCCCGTGCGTCGTACGTACCATTCGCGGACGCACCACGGAACACCGAAACCCAGCACGCCGCAGCAAGGAGCCGCACCCGTGTTCACCACCCGCCCCACCCTCCAGGGCACCTTCGGCATGGTGTCCTCCACCCACTGGCTCGCCTCGCAGTCCGCGATGGCCGTCCTGGAGGACGGCGGCAACGCCTACGACGCGGCCGTCGCCGCCGGATTCGTCCTGCACGTCGTCGAGCCGCACCTCAACGGACCGGCCGGCGAGGTCCCGATGATCCTGGCGCCCAAGGACGGCGACGTACAGGTGCTGTGCGGCCAGGGCCCCGCCCCCGCGGGCGCCTCGGCCGCGCACTACCGTTCGCTCGGCCTGGACCTGGTGCCCGGCACCGGTCCGCTCGCCGCCGCCGTGCCGGGCGCCTTCGACGCCTGGATGCTGCTGCTGCGCGATTACGGGACCAAGACCCTCGCCGAGGTCCTGCGCTACGCGGTCGGATACGCCGAGGACGGCCACGCCCCCGTCGAGCGCGTCGGCCAGACCGTCGAGACCGTCCGCGAGCTCTTCGAGACCGAGTGGCCGACGTCCGCCGAGGTGTACCTCCCCGGCGGGAACGCGCCCGAGCCCGGCAAGCTGTTCCGCAACCCGGCACTCGCCGCCACCTGGCGCCGACTGACCGCCGAGGCGGCGGAGAAGGGCGGTGAGGACCGCGTCGCGCAGATCGACGCCGCCCGCGAGATCTGGCGCACGGGATTCATAGCCGAGGCCCTGGTCCGCCAGGCCGCCGTCCCCACCATGGACACCAGCGGAACCCGTCACACCGGCACCCTGACCGCCGCCGACCTGGCCGGCTGGTCCGCGACGTACGAGGCGCCCGCCACGTACGACTGGAACGGCTGGACGCTCGCCAAGGCGGCGGGCTGGAGCCAGGGCCCCGCCTTCCTCCAGCAGCTCGCCCTCCTCCCGGCCGAGCTCCCGGCGTACGGCTCGGCCGACTACGTCCACCTGCTCGTCGAGGGCTGCAAGCTCGCGATGGCCGACCGCGAGGCCTGGTACGGCGACGCCACAGCCGTACCGGTCGACACCCTGCTCTCCGCGCCGTACAACGATGAGCGCCGCACCCTGATCAAGGACACCGCCTCCCTGGAACTGCGCCCCGGCAGCCCCGACGGCCGCACCCCCGTCCTCAGCGCCCATGCCCACGCCGTCGCCTCCGGGGAGCCGGGCTTCGACGCCATGGGCGTCCCGGTGGCCGGGGCGGGCGAGCCGACGGTGGCCAAGGACGGCGCGACCCGCGGTGACACCTGCCACCTCGACATCGTCGACCGCTGGGGCAACATGGTCGCCGCCACGCCGAGCGGCGGCTGGCTTCAGTCCAACCCCGTCGTGCCCGAGCTGGGCTTCCCGCTCGGCACCCGGCTGCAGATGGCCTGGCTCGACGAGGACCTGCCGAACACGCTGACCCCCGGCCGTCGCCCGCGCACCACGCTGACCCCGTCGCTCGCCCTGCGCGACGGAGTCCCCGTCATGGCCTTCGGAACGCCCGGCGGCGACCAGCAGGACCAGTGGCAGCTGCACTTCTTCCTCGCCGTGGCGCTGCGCCCCGAGGTCCGTGGCGGCCTCGACCTCCAGGGCGCCATCGATGCCCCGAACTGGCACAACGACAGCTTCCCCGGCTCGTTCTTCCCGCGCGGGATGCGCCCCGGCAGTGTCACCGTCGAGGACGGGATGGACCCGGAGGTCGTCGCGGAGCTGCGCCGGCGCGGCCACGACGTGACGGTCGGTGACCCGTGGTCCGAGGGCCGGATGTGCGCCGTCGCCCGGGACCCGGAGACCGGCGTCCTGTCCGCCGCCGCCAACCCCCGGGGGATGCAGGGATACGCCGTCGGCCGCTGACCACCTGCTCGTGGCAGCCCCGGCGGACCGTGCTTAGCTGGAGTCATGATCGATGACTTCCTGTACGGGACCGCCGGGCACGCCGGGCCGACCGCCGAGGTGGAGGCGGCGGTCCGGGCGGCGGCAGCCACCGAGATCCTGCCGCGCTACCGCCGGCTGGCCACCCACGAGATCGTCGAGAAGAGCGGCCCGCACGACCTCGTCACCGCCGCCGACCGGCTCGCCGAGGAGCACCTCACCGCGTCCCTGACCCGGCTGCTGCCCGGTTCGGTCGTCGTCGGTGAGGAGGCCGTCCACGCCGACCCCGCCGTGTACGACGCGCTCGGCGGTGACGCGCCTGTGTGGATCGTCGACCCGGTCGACGGCACCCGCCAGTTCGTGCACGGTGAACCCGGCTTCTGCACCCTGGTGGCCCTCGCCCTGCACGGCGAGGTCTACGCCTCATGGACGTACGCCCCCGTCCTCGACGAGATGGCCGTGGCCGTCCGGGGCCGGGGTGCCACACTCAACGGCGCTGCTGTGCACAGCGGTTCGCCCGCGCCCGGCGCGGTCCTCAAGGTGGCCATGTCCCATCCCGACTACACCTCGGACGCCCAGAAGCGCGCGCTGCTCGGCCTGCGAACCGACGGCATCGACGCCCGTGCGTGCGGATCGGCGGGGCTGGAATACCTCGCCGTCGCATGCGGCGCGCAGGACGCGGTCGCCTTCAACTGGGAGTTCGCCTGGGACCACGCGGCGGGCCTGCTCCTGGTCACCGAGGCGGGTGGCGCGCAGTCCACGCTGTCCGGAGTTCCCTACCGCATCACCGGCGGGAACGACCTGCCCTTCACCGCGGCCAGGGACGAGGCGACGGCGGACCGGGTCCTCCAGGCACTGCGGGCCGGCGGGCGGGACTAGGGTTCACCGTCCGGGCCGTCCAGCACCGCCCGCACCTCACGGACGACATCGGCCGCGCCCTCCACCGCTTCCGTGTCCAGGCCGCGCAGCGCCGCGGACACCCGGTGCGCGAAGTCCGCCGGGGTGTCAGGCAGAGCGGCGGCGGAGGCCAGTGCTCCCTTCTCGTTGAGGCACCAGACGCGGTGGTGGGCATGGAGGGCCTGGACCAGGATCCCGAAGGCCTTCGACAGGCATAGGGCGACATGGAGTGTGTCCCCGGACGGGGCCGACTTGCGGGCGGAGGCCACGGAGAACTCCGCCTCCCACGCGGCGTCGGCCAGTGCGCGGCGCAGCGGCTCCGGGTAGGCGCGGACCTTCCCCTGAAGGCGGGTCAGCCGGCCGTCCGGGTCATCGAGGACCCGGCCGAGAGCGACCTCTCCCACGTAGCAGGGGGACCAGAATCCCAGCGGGTGTCCGGGCTGCACCCCTACCTCGAAACTGCCGGCCCGGCAGTCCGACCACACCGCCTCGACCCGGTCCAGATCGCGCAGGATCCAGTCGACTGCGACGCCGTCCACCGTCAGCCATGCCCCGCCGTTCACCCAGGGGCCCCATTCGCCGGGCCCCGCCACCTCGGCCGGCGCGCCCTGGATCTCGGACGCCAGCGCGACGAGGGCCGTCAGGTCCGGGGAGCCCCGGTAGTAGACGCCCAGATCCCAGTCGGAATCGGGGCGGTGGGTGCCGCGGGCCCGGCTTCCGCCCAGGGCCACGGCCTCGATACCGGGGAGCCGGGCGAGCCGGGAGGCCATCGCGGCGACGGCGGGAGAGGGTACGCACGCACTGTTCATCGGGTGGCACGCTACCCGGGGGCACGCTGTCGGCGCGCCCGAATATCCTGGGTGCCCTGGCCATCGGCTGACAAAGGAGTCCGAAGGTGCCATCGATGCTTGATGCCGTCGTCGTGGGGGCGGGCCCGAACGGGCTGACGGCCGCGGTCGAGCTGGCCCGCCGCGGCTTCGCCGTGCAGGTCTTCGAGGCGGGGGAGACCGTCGGCGGCGGTGCCCGCACCGAGGAGCTGACGCTTCCCGGCTTCCGCCACGACCCCTGTTCAGCCGTGCACCCGCTGGGCATCGGCTCCCCGGCCTTCAAGGCGATGCCGCTGGCCCGGCACGGCCTCGAATGGCTCCAGGCGCCGCTGTCGCTGGCCCACCCGTTCCCCGACGGTTCCGCGGCGGTGCTCACCGGCTCCGTCGGGGAGACCGCCATGTCGCTGGGCCCGGAGGACGCGGGGGCCTACCGGCGACTGGTCGCACCCTTCACGGGGCACTGGGACACACTCGCCGAGGACTTCCTGCGGACGCCGTGGGACGGCCTGCCCCGGGACCCGTACCGCTGGGCGCGCTTCGGGCTACAGGCGATCCAGTCGGCCACGCTGCTCTCCCGGCGCTTCCGGGGAGAGAAGGCGCGCGGCCTGATGGCGGGCCTCGCCGGACACGCCATCGCGCCCGTCGGCGGCCTCGCGACCGGGGGAATCGCCCTGATCTTCGCGCTGGCGGCGCACGAGAACGGCTGGCCGGTGCCGCGTGGGGGCTCGCAGGCCGTCTCCGACGCCCTGGCCTCCTTCCTGCGTGAACAGGGCGGCGCCATCAGCACGGGAGTCGAGGTGAAACGCCTGGACGAACTCCCGCCCGCTCGCGCGTACGTCTTCGACACCTCACCGACCGCGCTCGCCCGGATCGCCGGACTGGGCGGCGCCTACGACCACTACCGCTACGGCCCCTCCTGCTTCAAGATCGACTACGCGCTGTCGGGCCCCGTGCCCTGGACCGCGGAGGAGGCCCGGCGGGCCGGCACCGTCCATGTCGGCCCCTCCGCAGGGGAGATCGACGCCGCGCTGCGCGCCGCGGTGGCGGGCCGTGACCCGAGCGTCCCCTTCCTGATCACCGCCCAGCCGAGCATCGTCGACCCGACCCGCGCCCCCGAAGGCAACCACGTCTTCTGGGTGTACGGACATGTCCCGGCCGGCTGGGAGGGGGACGCCACCGAGGTGATCGAGCGTCAGCTGGAGCGGTTCGCGCCCGGGTTCCGCGACCTGGTGCTGGCCCGCGCGGTCGCCGGACCGCCCCAACTCGCCGTACGCAACGCCAATTACGTCGGCGGCGACATCGCCACCGGGGCGTTCGCCGGGCTTCAGACCGTGCTCCGGCCCAAGCTGGCCCGGGTGCCCTACGCCACCGCGCACCCCGCGGTCTTCCTCTGTTCGTCGGCCACCCCGCCCGGCCCCGGTGTGCACGGCATGTCGGGGTACCACGCGGCGAAGGCGGTATGGCGGCGCCTGCGGACCGCATGAGGGGCGGGCGAGGCGGCCCGCCCTCGTGGCCGCTGGCTGGCATGCCGGGATGACGCACCCTCGGCTCGTGGCGACGGACCTGGACGGCACCCTCCTCCGCAGCGACGGGACGCTTTCGGCTCGCACGTCTGAAGCGCTGCGCCGGGTCGCGGGCACGGGGGCGGAAGTGGTCCTCGTCACGGCCAGGCCGCCGCGATTCGTGGACGCGCTCGCCGGTGCGTACGGCCTGACCGGGACGGCGGTGTGCAGCAACGGCGCTCTCGTGTACGACATCGGGGCCCGCACCGTCATCACGTCCCACACCCTGCCCGTGGAGACGGCGCGGCGTGTGGCGGACGCCCTGACGGGATCCCTGCGCGGCATCGGCTTCGCAGTGGAGACGGGCCACCGCGTCAACTGCGCTCCGGGGTACGGCCTGCGCCTGCCCGAGGACGCCGGGGCGGAGTACGACGTGCCACGCGTCGCCGACCTGTGGAGTGCCGGCGATCCGATCGTCAAGCTTCTGGCGTGGTCGCCCGACCGGGACACGGACAGCATGCTCGCCGTGGCGGAGGAGGCCGCCGCGGCCATGGCGCAGGTGACACACTCCGGCGGGAGAGGACTGCTGGAGATCAGCGCGGCGCGGATCACCAAGGCCCGGACCCTGGCCGCGCTGTGCGCCGGCCGCGGTGTCGCCCGCCGGCAGGTGGTCGCCTTCGGGGACATGCCCAACGACCTGAGTGTCCTCACCTGGGCGGGCACCGGGTACGCGATGGCGAACGCCCACCCCGAGGTACTGGCGGGTGCCACGCACCGGACCGCGTCCAACGACGACGACGGGGTGGCGTCCGTGCTGGAGGACCTCTTCGGCCGGTGACTCAGCCTGTGGACGCCAGCACCGCCGTCCGCCCGCCCAGTACCCGGGAGAAGGTGTCCGTGACCTGGGCGAGGGCCTCGGTCGGGGCGGCCCTCCGCGAGCGGCTGGCCGAAGCGCGTCGCCTCGAGGGTTACGACATGCTCGCCGTGCTCGCCGAAGCGCTGCGTCCACACGGCGGAGACCCGGCGCGAGCCGAGGAGTTCTGGCCGCGCGCTCCGGTCGAAGGCACCCGTGGGCGGATCCAGTTCTCCCGCGTGCCGGGAATCAGCGTCCGGCAATGGGCTTCGGCGCCCGTCCAGGTCGTCGACCGGGATCCGGCGGAACCAGATCGCTTCCGGGTCCTGCGCGTCGGCTGAGGGCTGCGGGGCCCGTGCGTCGGCTGAGGGCTCCGGGTCCCGTGCGTCGGCTGAGAGCACCGGGACCGCTCCCCGAAGTACGGCGTCCTCAGAGGGCTTCCGGCCCCCGCTCGCCCGTGCGGACCCGCACGGCGGTCTCCACGGGCATCGCCCACACCTTCCCGTCGCCGATCTTGCCGGTGCGGGCGGCGCGGACCATCGCTTCGAGGACCGGCTCCGCGTCCGCGTCCTCGACGAGGACCTCTATCCGGATCTTGGGCACCAGGTCCACCCGGTACTCGGCGCCCCGGTAGACCTCGGTGTGGCCGTGCTGGCGTCCGTATCCGCTGGCCTCCGTGACGGTCATGCCGTTCACACCGAGGTCCTGCAGGGCGGTCTTCACCTCGTCGAGGCGGTGCGGCTTCACGACCGCGGTGATGAGCTTCATGTGGCGGTGCTCCTGTCCTGGATGGCTGTGTTCAGCGGCCCGGGGTCTGCGCGGCGGCAAGACCGGGACCGCCGTGATCGTAGGCGCTCTCCGCGTGCACCGTTTGGTCCAGGCCCGTGAGTTCCTCCTCCTCGGAGGCCCGCACCCCCATCAGCCGGTCGATCACTCTGCCGATCCCGTACGTCACCAGGAAGGTGTAGGCGGCCACGGCGATCACGGCGACCGCCTGCCTGACGAGCTGGTCCACCCCGCCGCCTTGGAGGAGGCCCTCCGGTCCGCCGGTCATCGTGGCCGTGGCGAACAGGCCAATGAGCAGCGTGCCGACGACACCGCCCACGAAGTGGACGCCGACGACGTCCAGGGAGTCGTCGTAGCCGAACCGGAACTTCCACGCGACCGCGTAGGAGCAGATGACGCCCGCCACGAGTCCGACCACGCCGGCACCGAGGACGCCGACGGTCCCGCACGCGGGGGTGATCGCCACGAGGCCCGCGACCACGCCGGACGCCGCGCCGAAGGTGGTCGGGTGGCCGTCGCGCCTCTGCTCGACGAAGAGCCAGCCGAGCAGGCCGGTGCACCCGGCGACCAGGGTGTTGAGGATCGAGGCGGCGGCCAGGCCGTTGGCGCCGAGCGCCGAACCGCCGTTGAAGCCGAGCCAGCCGAACCACAGCAGGCCCGCGCCGAGCATCACCATCGGCAGGTTGTGCGGACGCATCGCGTCCTTCCCGAAGCCGATGCGCGGTCCGATCACCAGGGCGAGGGCCAGTCCGGAGGCTCCGCACGTGATCTCCACGACGAGACCGCCGGCGAAGTCCAGGGCACCGAGCGAGTCCCTGATCCACCCGCCGGGTCCCCACACCCAGTGGGCGACGGGAACGTATACGAGAAGGGTCCACACCGGCACGAAGACCAGCCACGCCGCGAACTTCATACGGTCCGCGATCGCTCCGCTGACCAGCGCCGCGGTGAGGATCGCGAAGGTGAGCTGGAACGTGGTGAACAGCAGGGTCGGGACGCTTCCGGTGAGGTCGTCGGGGCCGATGCCGACCATCCCCACGTGGTCCAGCCCGCCGATCAGCCCGGCGAAGGTGTCGTCGCCGAACGCCAGCGAGTACCCCGCGACCAGCCAGACGACCGTGACCAGCGCGATCGAGACGAAGCTCATCATCAGCATGTTGAGGACGCTCTTCGTGCGGACCATGCCGCCGTAGAACAGGGCCAGGCCCGGCGTCATCAGCAGGACGAGAGCGGTGGAGGCGAGCAGCCATGCGGTGTCGCCTGTGTCGAGGCCTGCCGAGGCCAGGGTCGCGGGGGTCAAGAGGGGGTCCCTCCTCGGGGCGGCGTGGGGTCCGGCCCGGAGAGAGTCGCGGGTGCGCGTTTCGCGGAGGACGCCGTCGCGTTTCCGTCGTGTTTCGTTGCCGGAAGGTGACCGAAACCTCACCGTGAACGGAGCGACGGCCTCCGCCGGTCCGCCCGGATCGGGCGGGCGGACCGGCGGAGGCGCGGGCGGTCGGGGGCTACGGCGTCACCCTGTTCCCGCCGAACGTCACGACGAGGGAGCCGTCCTGGGCGAAGGACCAGTCCATCGCGCCGGAGTACGCGGAGCAGGCCGCACCGTTCGAACCGGTCCAGAACTGGTTGGAGCTGTCGGCGTCGCCGACGGTCTTGTCGTTGGAACCGTCACCGCTGCGGCACGAGACGTTGCCGCGGTACACCGAAGTCCCCTTGTCGAAGGAGAAGTTGCGTTCGGCGTTGTCGATGCTGACGTTGTCCGACACGGTCATCGAGCCGGGGTTGCTGTTGTATGTGAAGCCGTGTTTGCCGTTGTCGTAGGCGATGTTGCGCCGGACGAGGTGGTCGACCTCGATGCCGTCGCCGCCGAGCTTGTAGCCGTTGCGGTCGCCGTCGGAGTTCACGGTCCCGTCGGAGAGGGTGCCGTTCTCGTAGGCGAGGGAGTCCTCGATGGTCACCGGGCCGATGGGGCCCGTCTCCGACTTGGTGTAGAGGTCCCAGCCGTCGTCGATGTTGTTGTGGGCCACTGTGTTGCGGAAGACGTTGCCGGGGCCCGAGGTCAGCTTCGAGGCGAAGCCGTCGGCGTCCTCGCCGTCGGAGTCGGCGTTGTCGTGCGACTCGGAACTGAGGACGAGGTTGTTCGCCGGCCATTCGTCGTCAGGGGTGTCGGAGGCGATCCGCGATATCTGCAGGCCCGTGTCGTGGTTGAAGCGCGTCACGACGTTCTCGATGACGTTGTCGCTGCCGCCGACGAAGATCCCGTTGTCACCGGCGTGCTCGACGACGATGCCGTCGATGTGCCAGAACGTGCCGTTCACGGCGAGCCCTCGGTTGGCCGGGTCCTCGCTCATGGCCGCGAAGTTCAGGACGGGGGTCTCGTCCGGGTAGGCGGCGAGGGTGGTGCGGGCGCCGGAGGTGCCGTCGTTGCCCGGCGGGATGGTGACCGTCTCGCCGTACTCGTACGTCCCGCCGCGCAGGTAGATCGTCCCACCGGAGGTGACGCGGCTGATCGCCGAGGAGAGCGTCGTCGGGTCCGCCTCCGTACCGGCCGCGTCGTCGCTGCCGCCCGGCGCCACGTACAAGGCGTCGGCGGCCGTCACGGCCGGGGTGCTGACCGCGCCGGTGACGCTGTCACCGGCGGTGGACGTGGCCTGCGCCATGGTGCCGGACAGTGCGACCAGTGAGCCGGCCAACAGGCTGATGCACGCGATGACGTGCTTCTTCTTCTGCATCGTTCGTCTCCAGGTGGGGTTGGTTCGACCGGCCAGTGGGTGTCGGAGCGGCGAATCCGGTAACTCCTCGGCGGAGAAGCCGGGTCCGGTGCGAGATCGACCGGAGGGAGTGGTGCCGGGCGGGCGCATGGGGGTGGCCCTTTCCTGTCGCGGCTCGGGTGCGGCGACGCGGACTGTCCGAGTTTCTGAACAGCAGGTGCGGCCGACACCACACTGGGTGGGGGGGGCAAGCGCTTTCTTCGACCGTAGGATGCTGTCGTGAGCGCGTCAATACATCTGTACGTGATTGAAGTTCAGTGATCTGAACATAGGGGAGGGGTCGCGCACCCTGCGGAACCGGTCACGGGAGGCGCCGCGGAGGCGGGGCCGACGCCCGGCCGCGCGAGGTCGATGTCGGATTTCCGCCAGCCGTCCCGTCCCTCCGTGCCCGATGCTTGGACCATGCACACCGACACCGAGCGCTGCGTGCGGGCCGTACAGTCGAAGGACGCCCGCTTCGACGGCTGGTTCTTCACCGCGGTCCTGACCACCCGGATCTACTGCCGTCCCAGCTGCCCGGTCGTGCCGCCGAAGGTCCGGAACATGACCTTCTACCCCAGCGCCGCCGCGTGCCAGCAGGCCGGATTCCGGGCCTGCAAGCGGTGCCGGCCCGACACCAGCCCGGGTTCCCCCGAGTGGAACGCGCGAGCCGACTCCGTCGCCCGGGCCATGCGTCTCATCCAGGACGGAGTCGTCGACAGGGAAGGCGTACCGGGGCTCGCCGCCAGGCTCGGCTACTCGGCCCGGCAGGTCGAACGACAGCTCCTCGCCGAGCTCGGAGCGGGCCCTCTCGCGCTGGCCCGGTCCCAGCGTGCCCAGACCGCTCGGGTGCTGATCGAGACCACCGGGCTCCCCATGGCCGAGATCGCGTTCGCGGCCGGCTTCTCGTCGATCCGCACGTTCAACGACACCGTGCGGGAGGTCTTCGCACTCGCCCCGGGCGAGCTGCGCGGCCGGGCGGCACGTGGGCACCGCGCCCCGGACACCCCCGGCGCGATCGCCCTGCGGCTGCCCTACCGGGCGCCGCTCAACCCCGGCAACCTCTTCGGGCACCTCGCCGCGACCGCCGTCCCCGGCGTCGAGGAATGGCGCGACGGGGCCTACCGCCGCACGCTCACGCTCCCGCACGGACACGGCATCGTGGCGTTGTCGCCGCGGGCCGGCCACATCGACTGCCGGCTCTCCCTCACCGACCCCCGCGACCTCGCCCAGGCCATCAGCCGCTGCCGCAGACTCCTCGACCTGGACGCCGACCCGGTCGCGGTGGACGACCAGCTGCGCGCGGATCCCCTGCTCGCCCCGCTGGTCGACACGGCTCCGGGGCGCCGGGTGCCGCGAACGGTCGACGCGGCGGAGTTCGCCGTACGCGCGGTGCTCGGCCAGCAGGTGTCCACGGCCGCCGCACGCACCCACGCGGCCCGCCTGGTCCGCGCCCACGGAATTCCGGTCGACGACCCCGAGGGCGGCCTGACCCATCTCTTCCCGGCCCCTGAGGCACTGGCGGGCCTCGATCCCGAGGCACTCGCCCTGCCGCGCAGCCGGCGAGCCACGCTCACCACGCTCGTGGCGGCCCTCGCCGACGGGTCGCTGCACCTTGGGGAGGGCACCGACTGGGACAAGGCCCGTGCGGACCTGGCCGCACTGCCCGGTTTCGGGCCCTGGACGGTGGAGGTCATCGCCATGCGGGCCCTCGGCGACCCGGACGCCTTCCTTCCCACCGACCTCGGGATCCGCAGGGCGGCCGGACAGCTCGGCCTCCCGGCGACCCCCGCGGCCCTCACCGCGCGAGCCGCGCGGTGGCGCCCCTGGCGTGCGTACGCCGTGCAGTACCTGTGGACCGTCGACGACCACCCCATCAACCATCTGCCCGCGTGAGGGCGTGAGGACGAACCATGACGACCATTCCCACGGTGACCAGGCAGCACACGGTCATCGACAGCCCGTACGGCGCGCTCACCCTGGTCGCGACCGACGGCGTGCTGTCCGGTCTGTACATGACCGGGCAGCGGCACCGGCCGACCGAGGAGAGCTTCGGTGTGCCCGACCCGCGGCCCTTCACCGAGGCCGCCCGCCAGCTGGACGCCTACTTCGCGGGCGAGCTGACGGAGTTCGACCTCCCGTTGGATCTGGCCGGCACCCCGTTCCAGCGCAGCGTGTGGGCCGAACTCGTACGGATTCCGTACGGTGAGACCCGCTCCTACGGGGAACTGGCCGAACACCTCGGCAAGCCCGGCGCCTCCCGTGCCGTGGGCCTCGCCAACGGTAAGAACCCGGTCGGGATCATCGTGCCCTGCCACCGCGTGATCGGAGCCTCCGGGAGCCTGACGGGGTACGGCGGCGGGCTGGACCGCAAGCAGCGGCTGCTCGCCTTCGAACGGGGCGCGGAGGCCGAGGTGCCGGCCCTGTTCTGACCAGGGCGGCGGCTGGGCCGGGCACCCCTGCCCAGCCCCGCACGCCCGGCCCGTGAAGGTCCCGGTGACCGCCCGGCCCGTGAGGGTGCCGGTGACCGCTCGGCCCGTGAGGGTGCCGGTGACCGCTCAGCCCGTGAAGATCTCGACGACCGACCAGATCGCCAGCGCGAGCATGCACAGACCGCCGATGCGCTGCACGGTCTTCAGCGGCACCCGCTTGGCGATGAACCGGCCCGCGAGCAGTGCCAGTGCGGACACCGACATGAGGGCGATCGCCGACCCGATGGCCGTGGACCAGGCACCGTTGCTCGCGGCGAGGTTCGCGGTGGTGATCTGGGTCAGGTCGCCCCACTCGCTGATGAAGACCGCCATGAAGGCCGTCGAGTAGACCGGCCAGAAGCCGGTGACGGTCTTGATCTCCTCGTCCTCGTCGTCGTCACCGCCCCCACTGCGCAGCAGCATGAAGGCGCCGAAGGCGAAGAGGACTGCCGAGACCAGCTTGACGGTCCAGTCGGGCAGCAGGCCGATGAGCCCGCCCGCCCCGACCGCGATGGCCACGTGCACGATGAACGCGGACGACGTACCGAACCAGACGTAGAGGGGGCGCATGCGCGTTCCCATGGCCAGTGAGGCGAACATCGTCTTGTCGGGGAGCTCCGCGAGGAAGATCAGCCCGAAGGCGGTGAGGATCGCCAGGGGGTCGAGATGCATTCCGGGTGGCTTTCTGTGAGAGCCGGGCCCCGGGCCTTCCGCGAAGCGCCGCTCGGGCTTTTTCGGAGGACCACTCGGCCCGGCATGACCGCAGCACCCGCAGGGCGCGGGCGTGTCATACCTGACCGAAGGTCTCGCCCACCCGTAAGGATCTACGAGCCCGGCCACCGGGAACCCGAGGGCTCCAGTGTGTCGACGACCGGTTTGCGGGGCTACTCCCCTTCGCAGCCGTCAACGATACCCCACCGGGCCTGCGAGGCGACGGCTCGGTACAGTCCTACGGTGATCATCCGCGCCGTCCCCGGGAGTGCACCCGCATGAGCCGCCGTCCCCGCAAGGCCGCCGTGACCGGGCCCTCCCGGCCCACGGTCAGCGTCTGCCGGGGCTGCTGCTGCGGCACCCCGAAGATCCCCGGAGTGGACCACGCCGGCCAGCTCGCGCAGCTGCGGCAGTCCCTCGACGGAGCCGCGACCGTGCGCGCGGTGGAGTGCCTGGACGCCTGCGAGCACGGCAACGTCATCGTCGTACAGCCCTCGGCCGAGGGCCGCCGCGCGGGTGGCCGCCCCGTCTGGCTCGGGCTGGTCAACGATCCGCACGCCGTCGCCGACATCGCCGCGTGGGCGGCGGAGGGCGGGCCCGGCCTCGCGGACGCGCCGGAGATCCTGGACCTGTACGCGTTCAGCCCTTCCCGCCGGATCCGGGCCGGACTGGACGGCGAAGGGGCTTGAAGGGCCGGGCCCGTGGCAGGATCTGGGCGACGAATGCGCGGCGCCGCGCGGCGCTCCTGCTGGTGCTCGGCGGACTGCTGAGCGGATGTGGGCCGGCTCCCGCGCACACGGGACCTCCCGGGGCCGGGGAGGAGCCCTTCTGGCAGGCCGAGTTCGACGGGGTGGCAGCCACCCGCCCCTCGGAAGGCTCCTGGACGACCGAGACCGGAAACCGGGACGCCGAGGGGTGGGGCAACAACGAGCTGCAGTACTACACGGACGACGCGGCCAACTCCGCCCTCGACGGTGCGGGTCACCTCGTGATCTCGGCCCGCCCGGCCCCCGTCGGATCAGAACTTCCCTGCTACACGCAGGAGTTCTGCACCTGGACATCGGCCCGGCTGACCACTGCGGGCAAGATCGCGCTCACGCACGGACGTGTGGAGGTCCGCGCGAAGCTGCCCACCGGCACCGGACTGCTGCCGGCGATCTGGATGCTGGGCGACAACGGGGTCGAGTGGCCCGGACAGGGGGAGATCGACATCTGCGAGGTGGTCGGCGGAGAACCCCGCACGGTGTACGGCACCGCGCACGGGCCGACCTACTTCAACGAGGACGGAATCGGACGCTCCGCCACCCTCTCGGCAGACGCCTCGCAGGCGTTCCACACCTACGCCGTCGACAAGCAGCCGCGCCGCATCACCTGGTCCGTCGACGGCGAGCCGTACTTCACGTTGACTCCGTCGAAGCTGCCCGCACCACGCGACTGGGTCTTCGAACAGGACATGCACCTGCTGCTCGACGTCGCTGTCGGGGGCGACTGGCCCGGTCCTCCCGACGGCTCGACTCCGTCCCCCGCGACGATGACGGTGGACTACGTGCGGTTCTACGGCGAGGGCCGTGCGTGACGGTCCGCCCGAGGGCCCCTCATCCCCGGCCCGCGGACAGCCGCTCCAGCAGGGCGGGCAGCGCCGTCCCGATGGGCTCACGGACGGTCTCCTCGGCCAGCTCGTCGTACGGGGTCGGCTCGGCGTTCACCACGACGAGCCGGGCCCCGTGCTCCACCGCGATCGCGGCCAGCGAGGCCGCGGGCTGGACCTGGAGCGTCGTACCCACGGCGATGAACACCTGAGCCGCCTTGGTGATCGCCATCGCCTCGGCCAGCACCTGCGGATCCAGACGCTCGCCGAACATCACCGTCGCCGGCTTCAGGATCCCGCCGCAGACCGTACACGCCGGATCCGTCTCGCCTGCGTCGATCCGGGCCAGCGCGTCCGCCGTCGCCGACCGGGCGTGGCACCGGGTGCAGACGACCTCGCGTGCCGAGCCGTGGAGCTCGACGACCTTGCGGGCGGACAGCCCCGCCTGCTGGTGCAGCCCGTCGACGTTCTGCGTGATCACCCGGACCGGGGTGCCGGACCGCTCGAGCGCGGCCACCGCACGATGGGCGGCGTTCGGCTCCGCGCCCAGTGCCGCGCCGGTGCGGCGCATCTGCCAGGAGCGGCGCCGGATCTCCGGATCGGACATGTAGAAGTCGTACGTGACGAGCTTCTCCGCCTCCGGGTCCTTCCGCCAGAGGCCCTGCGGACCGCGGTAGTCGGGGATGCCGGAGTCCGTGGAGATGCCGGCGCCGCTGAGGATCGCGACGAGAGTCATGGCCCGAGCCTACGGACGCGGTCGTCCCACGGCGATGACATTTCCACGGGCACCCCATAGGGTCCGGGCCATGGCCAAGGTCAACGTCAGTCTGGACGCGGAACTCGTCGTGGAAGTCATGGTGCTCGCGGGCGTCGGGAATCCGCAGGACGCCGTCGAGTCGGTCGTACGCGACTACATCGCGCGCGGCCACCGCACCGAGGCGCGCGCCGCCGCGCAGGACGATGCCCGGAGGGAGGCCGACGCCAGGCCGCAGGACCCTCAGGGCTGATGCCTCACCCCGGCACCGGCACACCGTCCTCCAGTTCGGCCGCGCCCGCCCCGGAGTCCAGCACCTCCAGCGCCGCCCCGACCCGCAGCCCCAGGTGGCCGAGCAGGTAGCCGGGGAGGTCGGCCCGGTCCACCAGCCGCCAGGAGAGGAGCTCGTCGTCCTGGAGCCGGATCGCGTCGAGCTGCTCCTGGGCCAGCACCCCGCCGTCGTAGACGTAGGCGACGATCGGCGGACGGGCAGCCCCTCGCACCCAGTCGACCGTGAGCAGCCTGCCCGGCGCGAGATCGAGACCGATCTCCTCCGCCGTCTCGCGGCGGGCGGCCTGACGGGGGCTCTCGCCGTCGCCGGACTCGATGGTCCCACCGGGCAGTGCCCAGCCCTCCCGGTAGTTCGGCTCGACGAGCAGGACCCGTCCCCGCTCGTCCCTGAAGAGGGAGGCCGCCCCGGCCAGTACACGGGGGAGGCCTGCGATGTAGGTGGCGTAGTCAGAGGTGGTCACAGAGGCAGCGTAGGGGCCGGGCACGTGGTTTCGGACAGCCATGGGCAGATCAGGGGTGGTCCGGATAAGGTCGGGGCGGCGCGACTGCCTGTTCGAAAGCAAGGGATACAAGGTGACGGACGGAGCAGTGATGGAGACCCCCCACGTGCTCGTGGCGGCGGACAAGTTCAAGGGCTCCCTGACGGCCGTACAGGTCGCGGAGCGGGTGACGGCCGGGCTGCGGCGCGTCGTACCGGGGGTGCGGGTCGAGACCCTGCCCGTCGCGGACGGCGGCGACGGTACGGTCGCGGCGGCGGTGGCCGCCGGATTCGAGCGCCGTGAAGCGCGGGTGACAGGGCCGCTGGGGACCCCGGTCACCGCGGCGTACGCGGTGCGCGACACCACAGCCGTGGTGGAGATGGCGGAGGCCTCGGGCCTGCAGCACCTGCCCGCAGGGGAATTCGCCCCTCTCACGGCGACCACGTACGGCTCCGGGGAGCTGCTGACGGCCGCGCTCGACGCGGGCGCACGGACGATCGTCTTCGGCGTCGGCGGCAGCGCCACGACGGACGGCGGCGCGGGGATGCTCTCCGCGCTCGGGGCACGCTTCCTGGACGGCGACGGCAAGCCCGTCGGCCCCGGTGGCGGCGGACTCGCGGAGCTGGCCGAGGCCGATCTGTCGGGACTCGACGCCAGGCTCGCGGACATCGACCTCATCCTCGCCAGCGACGTGGACAACCCACTGACCGGGCCGAAGGGCGCCCCCGAGGTCTACGGGCGGCAGAAGGGCGCCACCGAGGACGACATCGCCGTCCTCGACGCCGCGCTGGTCCACTACGCGTCCGTCCTGGGGCCCGGGACAGCCGGGCTTCCCGGAGCGGGCGCCGCCGGAGGCATCGGCTACGGCGCACTGGTGGCCCTGGGCGCACGCTTCCGGCCCGGCATCGAGGTCATGCTCGACGTCCTGGGCTTCGCCCCCGCGCTGGCCCGGGCGACGCTCGTCGTCACCGGCGAGGGCTCGCTCGACGAGCAGACCCTGCACGGCAAGGCTCCGGCCGGCGTCGCCGCAGCCGCGCGTGCCGCGGGCGTGGAGGCCGTCGCCGTGTGCGGACGACTCGCCCTGCCGCCGGAGGCACTGGGCAAGGCCGGTATCCGTCGGGCCTACGCCCTGACGGACCTGGAGCCGGACCCTGCCGTCTGCATGGCGGAGGCCGGCCCACTGCTGGAACGCGCGGCCGAGGCGATCGCCCGCGACTTCCTGTCCTGACGCACCGCCGTGAGAGGGACGCCGGCCGGGGCTTCTCCGCCCGGCGCCCCTCTCACGGGCACGGCGTCCGGCCGGTGCCGTGGGGGCTGTGCGGCGCCTCCGCCCGGCTGCGGCGTCCGGCCGGTGCTGTGGGGGCTGTGCGGCGCCTCCGCCCGGCTGCGGCGTCCGGCCGGTGCTGTGGGGGCTGTGAGGCGCCTCCGCCCGGCTGCGGCGTCCGGCTGCTGCTGTGGGGGCTGTGCGGCACTCTTGGATGCCGCGGCCTTCGGCTGGACCGGCGAAGCTGTGCGGCCCCGCCCGCCCGTCGGCGTTCGACCCGCATCGCGGAAGCTGTGCGGCCCCCGCCCGACTGCGGTGTTCGACAGGCACCGTGGAGGCCGTGCGGCACCTCTGGAGGTCGCGGCGTCCGGCCGGCCCGGGCCCTGCGGCACCACTCACGACTGCGGTGCCGTCATCCTGAACGCGTCCAGCGCCAGCACCATATCGATCAGTTCCCGCGGCCGTGACAGGGACCGCGACGTCAGCCGCTCCAGCCGCCGAAGGCGGTTGAGCACGGTGTTGCGGTGGCAGTACAGCCGTCCCGCCGCCCGTCCCGCCGACCCTCCGCACTCCAGCCACGCCTCGAGCGTCCGCACCAGGAGCGCCCGGTCCGCCGGGGCCAGCGCCAGCAGCGGGCCGAAGACGTCCGTGACCAGCCGGGCCGACAGCTCGGGCTGACTCACCAGTAGCGCCGCGGGCAGCCGCTCCTCCAGCCGGACGATGTCCGTCGTGCCCGGTGGACAGGTCAGCAGCGCCACCTCTGCCAGCCGACGCGCGGCCCCCAGCCCGGCCAGCCCGTCGGCCACCGGGCCGATTCCGCCGGGGCCCGGGCACCACCGCACCAGCAGTGCGGCGAGAGCCGCCGGATCCCGGTCACCCAGAGCGACGACGACGACCTCGCGGTCCGCACGCCTCCGCCGGAAGAAGCGCAGCCCGTCCGCCTCCGGTGCCACGCCCGCCGGCTCGCCCCCGCCCGCCCGCAGCACCGCCACCGCGTAACGGCCGTGCTCCGGCAGGTCGAGACAGCTCGCCGCGCGCGCCGCGAGGCCCGGCTCCGACCGGCACTCCAGCAGGGCGTCGAGCAGTGCCCGGCCCTGCTCGTCACTGCGCCGCCGCATCTCTTCACTCCGTCCCGCAGCCGAGCCGCTCATGGCTGGTGAGGATGCCACCGCTCGCCCCGGGGACGACGGCCCGTCACCTCCCTCTGTGCACGCGCACAACGGGGCCGTCCGAAGACTGGTCACCCGCAGCGATTGCGCCAGGGGCCGTGGACGCGCGCCGCGCCCGCTGCTGGTCTGTGGCACCACAACGACCAGTCGGAAGGAGGAGGACGCATGGCAACGCTCGAGATCCGCGAACTGTCCGTGGGCTACGGCCCGGTACGGGCACTCCGCGACGTCTCCGTCGACGTGCCGGCCGGCGCGATCACCGCTGTACTCGGTGGCAACGGGGCCGGCAAGACCACGCTGCTGCGGGCCGTATCGCGGACCCTCGGCTTCCACCGCGGCACGGGCACGGGCACCATCCGCTTCGACGGCCGTCCCCTGGACGGGCTCCGCCCCGCCCAGGTGGTGGCGGCGGGAGTGATCCAGGTACCGGAAGGGCGGCAGGTGTTCGCCCGGATGACGGTGGCGGACAATCTGCGGGCGGGCGCACTCGGGGCACGCGGCGGACGCAAGGCGGCGGCCGCAGCCCTCCACCGCGTACACGAACTGTTCCCGGTGCTCGCCCAGCGAGCCCACCAGCGGGCCGGTCTGCTGTCCGGCGGCGAGCAGCAGATGCTGGCGATGGGACGGGCCCTGATGGCCGCCCCCCGGCTGCTGCTGCTGGACGAGCCGTCCCTCGGTCTCGCCCCGCTGATGGCGGCCAGGATCGCCGAGACGATCCAGGAGATCAACGCGGGCGGCACCTCCGTCATGCTCGTCGAGCAGAACGCGGCCATCGCGCTGCGGCTCGCCTCCACGGCGTACGTCCTGGACGTAGGCGAGGTCGCACTCGACGGCCCGGCCGACGAACTCGCCGCCTCCGACGAGGTACGCCGTCGCTACCTCGGCGTCGTCGACGAGACGGCGGCCGAGGACGCCGCACAGGCGGAAGGCACCACCCGCACCCTGAGCAGGTGGTCCGCGTGACCACCTCCCCGGCTCCCCTCGCCGTGCGCGACGTGACCGTACGCTTCGCCGGGCTCACCGCCCTCGACGCGGTGTCCTTCACCGTCGAACCGGGCAGCGTGCACGCCGTCATCGGTCCCAACGGCGCCGGCAAGTCCACCACCTTCAACGTGCTCTCCGGCGTCTACCGCGCCACCTCGGGCAGCGTGCACCTGGGCGACACCGAACTCACCGGCCTCGCCCCGCACCGGATCGCCGACCTAGGCATCGCCCGCACCTTCCAGAACCTGGCACTGCCGCCCCACGCCACCGTCGCCGAGAGCCTCATGCTCGGCCGGCACCGCCTCACCCGCGCCGGGTTCGTGGCGTCGGGACTGAGACTCCCCTCCGCGACCAGGGAGGCCCACCGGCATCTCGAACGGGTCCGGGAGATCGCCGGCTTCATCGGTCTGGAGAAGGAACTCGACTTCCCGGCAGGCGCCCTCCCGTACGGGAAGCAGAAACTCGTCGAGCTCGGCCGCGCCCTGTGCATGGAGCCCGAGGTCCTGCTCCTGGACGAGCCCATCGCGGGCATGACCGCCGACGAGCGCCGCCGTACGGCGGCCGTCGTCGCCGGCGTGCGCGACAGCCTCGGCATCTCGATCGTCATGGTCGAACACGACATGGGGGTGGTGATGCGGCTCGCGGACGCCGTGACCGTACTCGACTTCGGACGCAGGATCGCGGGTGGCACGCCCGCCGAGGTGCAGAACGACCCGGCCGTCGTGCAGGCCTACCTGGGGGCACAGGAATGACCACCTTCATCGAACTCCTCCTCGGCGGCCTGTCCATCGGCTCGGTCTACGCACTGATCGCCCTTGGCTTCGTCGTCATCTTCAAGGCGACCGAGGTCGTCAACTTCGCCCATGCCTCGCTGCTCCTGGCGGGCGGCTACGTCACCGCCGTGCTCCACGACGACATCGGCTTCTGGCCGGCGCTCGGAGTCGGTATCGCGGGCGCGGCGGTCGTCGGTTCGGCGGTCGAGTACTTCGTGATGCGCCGATACCGGGGAAGTGACCAGAGCGTCCTGGCCATCGTCACCATCGGCGTCGACATCCTCCTCACCACCGAGCTCGTCCGGCGCATGGGGACGGACGTCATGTCGCTGGGCGACCCGTGGGGCGACGACGTCGTCACCATCGGGGGCGTCACCCTGGCGGAGACCCGCATCGCGGCCTTCCTCGTCGCGGGGCTGCTCATCACGGTGTTCCTGCTCGCCTTCCGCTTCACCTCATGGGGCGTCTCCATGCGGGCCGCCGCCGAGAATCCGCAGACCGCAGCACTGATGGGCATCCGGCTCGGCAGGGTCTCCCTGTCCGCCTGGGCGGTCGCCGGGGCGCTCGCCGCCGTCGCCGCGCTCTTCCTCACCGTGTTCCCGACCCCTGGCCTGGAACGGGCGACCTCCCTCGCCGCACTCAAGGCGTTCCCCGCCGCGATCCTCGGCGGCCTCGACTCGACGACCGGGGCACTCGTCGGAGGGCTCGTCGTCGGAGTCACCGAGTCACTCGCCACGGGCTACCAGGGCGACCTCTCCTTCCTCGGACGCGGCATCGGTGATCTCGCGCCCTATCTGGTGATGGTGGTCGTCCTGCTCATCCGGCCGGCGGGACTCTTCGGTACGAAGGAGCTGTCCCGTGTCTGAAGCCACCAAGGACGCCGTCGCGCCGGCCCCTGCCGGGGCCACCGCCACCGGGGGACCGTTCACCGACCGGCTGCGCCGGCCCGCCCCGTACCTCTGGCTCGCCGGCTCGGTCCTGCTCCTCCTGTTCCCGTTCTACCTGGACCGCTTCTGGCTCCAGGCCGGACTCTTCGCGATGGCCGCCGCGATCGGTGCGATCGGGCTCAACCTGCTCACGGGCTCCACCGGCCAGCTCTCCATGGGGCACGCCTTCTTCCTCGCCGTGGGCGCGTACGGCTATTGCATCCTCGGCGGCGAGAGCAGCACGGAGAACGGGCACGCCATCACAGGTCTCGGCCTGCCCACCTGGCTCGCGGCCGTACTGGCCGTGCTGCTGGCGGGTGCCGCGGGCGGGCTCTTCAGTCCCATCGCGGGACGGCTGAGCGGCGCCTACCTCGGCATCGCGACTCTCGCGCTGATCTTCATCGGCCAGCACGTGCTCTTCAACGCGGGCTCACTCACCGGTGGCTTCAACGGCCGCCCCGTGCCGCCGCTCTCACTCTTCGGGTTCACCTTCGACGATGCCGAGGTGGTCGTGGCCGCCGTGCCCTTCCAGTCGTCCGAGAAGCTCTGGTACCTGGGTCTGGCCGCCCTTCTGGCCAGCGGGCTCTTCGCCCGCGGGGTGCTGCGCGGCAGGCCCGGCCGGGCGCTCAACGCCATCCGGGACCACCGGATCGCCGCGGGCGTCATGGGAGTGCCGGTGGCCAGGTACAGGGCCGGTGTCTTCGTCCTGTCCTCGATGTACGCGGGCCTCGCGGGCGTCCTGCTCGCGCTGGTCTTCCAGCGGACCGTGCCCGAGTACTTCGGCATGATCCTTTCCCTCGAATACCTCGCCATGATCGTCATCGGCGGGCTGGGCAGCGTAGCGGGAGCCGTCATCGGCGCCGCGTTCGTGTCGCTGCTCCCGCAGGTGCTCACCCACTACAGCGACTCCCTCCCCCTGGTGTCCGCCCCTGGTACGGGCGGCATCGCACCGGGCGAGGCGTCCCGCTATCTGTACGGCGCCGCGGTCGTCGCGGTCGTCCTGTTCCTGCCCGGCGGCATTGCGCGTCTGAAGACTCCAGGGGAGAAGAAGAAATGAAGCTACGTGTTGTCGGAGCCGTTGTCGCGGCTCTCACCCTCACCCTCGCGGGATGCAGCGAGAAGGCCAAGTCGTCCGACGACGGCGCCGCGGACAAGAACGGTGTGAAGACCGGGGAAGGGGTCACCGAATCGAAGATCACCCTCGGTGCCCTGACCGACATGACCGGGGTGTACGCCTCGCTGGGCAAGAGCGTCACCCAGGCCCAGCAGCTCTGGGTGGAGGAGACAAACAAGGCCGGCGGCATCTGCGACCGGCAGATCGAACTGACCGTCCGTGACCACGGATACGACCCGCAGAAGGCGATCGGCGCCTACACCGAGCTGGAACCGGACGTGCTGGGCTTCACCCAGTTCATCGGCTCCCCGTTCGTCTCCGCCGTGGAATCGCGCATCGACGGCCAGGACAAGGGCATCGTCCTGCCGCAGGCGTGGTCGGCGAACCTGGTCGGGTCCAAGTACGTCCGCGTCATCGGCGCCACGTACGACGTCGAGACCATCAACCTCGTCGACTTCCTGCTGGACGAGAAGCGCATCGCCAAGGGCGACAAGATCGGTCACGTCTACTTCGAGGGCGACTACGGCGAGAACGCACTGGCCGGCTCGAAGCACGCGGCTCAGGAGGCGGGCCTCACCGTCGTCGAGCAGAAGATCAAGCCGACCGACAACGACATGACCGCCCAGGTATCCGCGCTCAAGCAGGCCGGCGTGAAGGCGGTCATCGTGAGCGCGGGTCCGCGCCAGGCGGCCTCCCTGGTCGGCGTCGCCGCGGCCACGGGCTTCAACGTCCCGGTCGTCGGCAACAACTCGGCGTACGCACCGCAGCTGCTGGCGACCCAGGCGGGTGCCGCCCTGCAGAAGGACTACTACATCGGCTCCTCCACCCTGCCCATCGGTGACGCGGCGGCAGGCCCGGCGAAGCTCTCCAAGGCCTACGGGGCCAAGTACCCGAAGGAGGGCCTCGACAACGGCGTCATCGCCGGATACAACGCGGCGACCGTGTTCGGTGAGGCGCTGAAGAAGGCCTGCGAGTCGAAGGACCTGACCCGTGAAGGCGTCGACAAGGCCCTGCTGACCATCAAGGGCTTCGGCGCCGACTTCGGGATCTCGCACGACTTCACCGACCCGTCGGCTCCCTCCACCCGGGAGACGGTCGTCATGAAGCCCGACGCCAAGACCCCCGGTGGCCTGAAGGTGGTCCGCCCGGCCGAGGTGGCCCCGGCCGCCGAGTCCTTCACGCTCAAGCCCTGATCTCCCCGCACAGTGACGGGCCCGGCCGCGCAGGCCGGGCCCGTCGTCATGTGCGCGTTCAGCTGGTGTACGCCTCCAGCTCGGACAACTGACCCGCCGGCCAGCCGGTGTTCGCGGTGAACGTCAGCCGCAGGTAGCGGACCGGTGTCCCCGGCAGCGTCACCGTCGCCGTGTTGCCGCTCGACGGGTTGAACGTGTAGCCCGCCGGTGCCTTCAGCGCGCTGTACGCGGAGTTGTCGGTGCTGCCCGTGACGCCGATGGTCTGCGTCCGTGTCGCCCAGGCCGCGGCCGGGGGCAGCTTCAGCACCAGCCGCTTGACCGTCTTGGCGGCACCGAGGTCCACGGTGACGGACTGCGGGAATGCGTTGTTGCGGCTCTCCCAGTAGCTGCCGGCGTTGCCGTCGACCGCGTTGCCGGCGCCGTACACGTCGGCGTGGCTCGTCTCGGTGATGGGACGCCCCTGAGCGAGGTTGCCCGTCTCCTCGGGCGGATCGGTCGGGTCCGTCGGGTCGGTGGGGCCGCCGCCCCCAGGGACCCCGCCGTTGGTCCACACCGGATCGGGCCAGACGCCGGTGCAGGCGGGCGGATTCGCGTACCAGCCCGAGTTCCCGGTGCCCTGGGTGATCTGGAAGCCGCTTCCGACACAGTTGTGGACCGGGTTCGACTGGGCGATGTGCGTGGCGACGACCTTGTTGAACGAGGCCGTGCCCGGAGCCTGGATCTGCAGGGCGTACGTGCCGGCGCCGTCGATCTTGATGTTGTCGAAGTGCAGCCCGTTGCTCGCGCCCTCGATCAGATGGATCGCGGCGTAGGAGCTGTCCAGGATCTCGCTGTCGGTGATGTTGACGGTGGCGTTGCTGATCGGTTCGTTGAGTCCGCTGAACCAGATCGCGCCGACGCCGAAGCGCCAGTTGAAGTCGTTGTTCCCGGTCCGGATCAGGGTGTTCCGGGCAGCGGTGTGCGTGCCCGAGACGGCCGTCCCCCGGCCCGAGTTGACGCCCGGGTAGCGGTTGGCGATGTGCAGCCCGCCGCCGTTGGTGATGGTGTCCGACATGACGTTGTCGGAGATGGTGATGTCCTTGCCGCCGTACGTGACGATGTTGTTGGCGAGGATCGGCAGGATCACCGTGTTGAACGTGAACTTGTTCTTCACGTTGGGGAGGTTCTCCGCCCACATGGCCAGTCCGTCGTCACCGGTGTTGCGGACGAAGGTGTTGGTCACCGTGGAGTTCGTGACGCCGTAGTGGAAGTTCACGCCGTCGGCGGTCTGGTCCAGGATGCGGCTGTTCCTGATGGTGAAGTTGTCCATCGGGCCGTCCATCCAGGCGCCGCACTTGGTGTGCTGCATCCAGACGTTGTCGACGACCGAGTTGGACATGGCCCCGCCGATGGCGTTGACCTGGTCGTTGTCCACCCGTTCACGGATGTCGCCGATGATGGCGAAGTCCTTGAGGGTGACGTTGCTGCTGCCGCCCTGGGCCGAGTACTTTCCGTAGACCCCGACCGCCTTGCTGCGGTCGGTGGGGTGACGTCCGGTCAGCACGCTGTACCAGGGTCCCGCACCGCGCAGGGTCACCTTGTCGACGACGATGTGGTCCTGGACCTTGAAGGTGCCCTGCGGGATGTACACCTCCTTGCCCTGGGTGCGCCCCGCGTCGACCGCGGCCTGGATCTTCGCCGTGGAGTCGGCCGCCCCCGTCGGGTCGGCGCCGAAGTCGCTCACGACGTCCAGCGCGCCCGAGGGCTTGCCCACCGGAGCGCCGACCTGCTCGAAGTCCGCCAGGTCGATGGTGAACGACGGCGAGGCCGCGGTGGAGGTCACCTGGAGCCGGATCTTCGTGCCGGCCGCCAGGGTGGACCCGAACATGGTCCGGGTCTCGTCGTAGAAGTGGTGCGGGTCGGTGTCACCCGGGTTGTTGTTGAAGGGGTAACCCCCGTAGTACCAGCCGTACTTCGAGGTGACAGGCACGCTCTTGAGCGAACTGCCGTCGACCCGCAGGTCGAGAGAGGCGTCCCGGCCCGTCCCGGCCGCGTTGTCCGGCAGCGAGTAGCGGAAGGTCATGGCGTTCGCGGGGGCGGTGAGCGTGAACTCGACGTACTCGCCGGCGGCGTCGAGCGTGACGGCCTGCCGGCCCGACGCCTCGGACGGCAGGGAGCCGTACAGCCGGTTCGGACCGATCAGCGAGCCGTTGGTGGCGGCGTACTCGGCCTCCTGTTCCTTGAACGGGACGGTGGCGCCCCGCCCGGATATCCCGACGGGTGACGGCGCGGGCACCGCGGCGGCCTGTGCGGAGGGGGCTCCGGCCATCACCACCGCCGCAGCGGTGCCCGCGGCGACGAGTGCGAGGGAGAGGGAGGCGGAGAGGGAGCGTCTGAGCAGACGTGGGCCAGGTAGTGGTGGGGTCACGTGTGGGTCGTCCTTGCGGCTCGATGGGCTCTTCGGACGCCCCACAGGCTAGGAGTTCGGCAGTAAAGAAGTCCACGGTGCTGCGCAAGATTTCGTCTTCATCACTCAAATAAATGACTCGGCTGCGGGAATACCGGGCTTCCGGATAGGGCATATGTTTTCAAGAGGTGAAGGTTGTCATGCCCATTGACAGTCGATCCGCCGTGCTGGCTTCATGTGACCTACGTAATGGGAGCGCTCCCATCGCTGCTGCCCGCCTCACCCCCATGAAAGGCGACAACGGATGAAGCCACGGATGAGAAAACGGCTGGCCAGGGCGGCAGCCGCCGCCGTCACCGCGACCGCCCTGCTGATGACGCTGTCCGGCCCGGTTGCCGCGGAGGCCGCGGACGCGCCGGCGAAGTCGGCGACCGCCACCGCGAAGACCGCCGCCGGCACGGGCACGGACTGGCTGCACACCGAGGGCAACCGGATCGTCGACGAGCAGGGCAACCGGGTCTGGCTGACCGGCGCCAACTGGTTCGGCTTCAACGCCACCGAGCGCGTCTTCCACGGGCTGTGGTCCGCGAACCTGGACACGATCACACGGCAGATGGCGGAGCGCGGCATCAACATCGTCCGGGTGCCGATCTCCACCCAGCTCCTGCTGGAGTGGAAGAACGGCCAGGCGGCGGTGTCCAGCGCGGTCAACACCTGGGCCAATCCCGAGCTCCAGGGCAAGACGACCCTGGGTGTCTTCGACGCGTTCCTCGGGGTGGCGGAGAAGTACGGCATCAAGGTGATGCTCGACGTGCACAGCGCAGAGGCCGACAACTCCGGTCATGTGTACCCCGTGTGGTGGAAGGGCGCGATCACCACCGAGCAGTTCTACTCGGCGTGGGAGTGGGTGACCGCCCGCTACAAGGCCGACGACACACTCGTGGCGATGGACGTCAAGAACGAGCCGCACGGCAAGCAGTCCGACAGCCCCCGGGCCAAGTGGGACGGCTCCACCGACCAGGACAACTTCAAGCACACCTGCCAGACCGCCGGCAAGCGGATCCTCGCGATCAACCCCAAGGTCCTCGTCATGTGCGAGGGCATCGAGATCTACCCCAAGGACGGTGCCGACTGGACGTCCACGTCGGCGGCCGACTACCACGGCATGTGGTGGGGCGGGAACCTGCGCGGGGCGAAGGACCACCCGGTCGATCTCGGGGCCCAGCAGGACCAGTTGGTCTACTCCCCGCACGACTACGGACCGCTGGTGTACCAGCAGCCCTGGTTCCAGGGCGAGTGGAGCCGCACCACGCTGGAGCGCGACGTCTGGGACCCCAACTGGCTCTATCTCCACAAGGACGGCACCGCACCGCTCTTCATAGGTGAATGGGGCGGCCACCTCGACAACGGCCCGAACCAGAAGTGGATGACCGCCCTGCGCGATCTGATCGTGGAGAACGGAATCCACCAGACCTTCTGGTGCATCAACCCCAACTCCGGGGACACCGGCGGCCTGCTCGGCTACGACTGGGCGACCTGGGACGAGGCCAAGTACGCCCTGCTCAAGCCCGCCCTGTGGCAGTCGGGCGGCAAGTTCGTCAGCCTCGACCACGAGGTGAGGCTCGGCGGTGCGGCCAGTACCACCGGCATCAGCCTGGGCGACCTCTACGGCGGCTGAATCCCGGCCCGCACCCCGCGCCACCACCCCACCGAACGGTCCTGGGGTGCCGATGAAACCCCACCGCCTCGGCACCTCAGGACTCTCCACACCCCCTCCGGAAGCCCTTCTGGACCGCGCGCCGGGCCCGGCCGTCGTCAGCCGTCCGACCGCAGGGCGTTGATGAGCAGCAGCGCGATGTCGTCCGTGCCGGGTGTGGCCCGCTTCGCGTACCGCACGAGCGTGTCCGCGACGGACTCCATGTCCTGGTCCAGGGCGAGGGCGAAGTGCGCGGCCAGCTCCGCGGTGGCGTCCTCGAAGTCCACGCCAGGTGCCTCCACGAGCCCGTCGGTGTACAGGGCGAGCGCCGCGCCGGGAGGCAGGTCGACCTGCGTCGTCGGGTAGCGGGACGCGGGATCGATGCCGAGCAGGAGGCCGGGCGGCAGGTCGAGTACCTCGGTCTGTCCGTCGGGCTGTCGCAGCAGCGGCCCCGGATGGCCCGCGGTGGCCAGGCGGACGCTGTGCCCGGCCAGGTCGAGGTGCACGTAGAGGCAGCTGGTGAACAGCCCGGGGTCGAGGTCGGTGAGCAGGCGGTTGGTGCGGGCCAGGACCTCGTCGGGCGGGGCTCCGGCGGAGGCGTGCACGGCGGTGCGCACCTGCCCCATGAGCGCGGCGGCGTTCTCGTTGTGGCCCTGTACGTCGCCGATGGCCGCGGCGGCCGTGGTGTCGTCGAGCCGGATCAGGTCGTAGAAGTCGCCGCCGATGCCCATGCCCCGGGTCGACGGGAGGTATCGGGCCGCCACGTCCAGGCCGGCGATCCGGGGCAGTGTCTGGGGCAGGAGGTGGGCCTGCAGGCTGTGCGAGAGCCGGTCCTTGGTGTCGTAGAGGCGGGCACGGTCCAGGGCCTGTGCCAGCAGCCCCGCGATCGACGTCAGCAGTGCGCGTTCCTCGGCTTCGAAGGAGTGGGGCCGGTCGTAGGCGAGGACCAGCGAGCCGACCGGGCGCCCGGAGACGATCAGCGGAAGGAAGGCGCAGGCCGCCACGGCGTTGCGGAGGCCCGCCGAGGGATAGGCGCGCTCCAGATCGGCGAAGGTGGGATAGAAGTCCGGGATGCCAGTCATCAGCACGTGCGCTGCGGGTGTGGCGGAGGCCAGGGGGGCGCCGTCGAAACGGTCCATGAGCGCCGGATGGCTGCCTCGGGCGCCCTCGACCCGCAGTCGCCCCTCCACCGACGTCATGACCACCAGGGTCTGCATCCGGAACGCCGACATCAGCTGGTCGCCGGCCAGCTCGATCACGTCCTCGGTGCCGACCGCCTCGGTGAGCGACGCCGCCAAGTGCATCAGATGGTACAGAGCGGTGGCCCGGCTGGGAACGGCGGCGGTGGTGGGCAGCGCGGGGGCGGGGATGTCGCGGGGGCCGGGCCGCGAGGTGGGTACGATCCGGACGCTGATTCCCGTGTCGTTCGGGAACAGGTGGAAGGACAGCCACCGGTCCGGTGGCCGCAGCACCGTGAAGGACGTCTGCTGACGGCCGATGACGGCGGCCCGGTAGTGGTCCTCGACGGCAGGGTTGTCCATCCAGGGGAGAGACACCCAGGGCAGCGTCCCCATCATGTCCTGGGCCCGGGTTCCCAGGAGGGAGGCTGCGGCGTCGTTGATGAAGACGATCTTCCCGTCGATCCCCAGCGAGCAGCTCCCGCCGGGCAGCCGCCGGACGAACTCCGCGATGGCCGTGGCCTCCACCGGGCCGGGGGTGGCCGGCTTCGGCGGGGGCAGCACCCGTGGCTGTGCGCCGGGAATGATCGGGTAACCGCTGCTCTCGGCCTGTTGCAGGAGCGTGCCGATGCCGTGGCAGCCCCTGATGACGGCCTCACGCTCCTCGGGCGGCAGCTGCGACGGGTGCGAACCGGGCCACAGCAGGGTGATCCCGCCCCGGACCGCGTCGCCGGTATGGATGGGGGCGGCGCCCAGGGCGAACTGGTACGGCAGGACGAGCGCCGGGCGCGGGTAGCGGCGCGCGAGCTCCTCATGGCTGCCGAGCCAGATCAGGCACCGCAGACGCACGGAGTCGGCCACCGGTATCGGGGCGGACAGCGGGACCCGGGTCCACGGGGTGGCCAGCTGGACGGGCACCCCCGCGAGCACGGCCAGGTGCAGCGTGGTCTCTTCCGGCGGCAGCAGGTACAGCATCGCCACGGACGCGCCGGTCTCACGCACGAGGCTGGCCACGGCGCCGTCCAGCAGCTCCGTGCCCGAACCTGTCGCGGCGACAGCGGCGGCGGGAAGGTCCTGCACGCCTTCCAGCGTCCCCCGTGACAAGCGGCCGCGCACCCGCAGACGGCAGCAGCGGAGCGCCCCGACGCCCCGCCGGGTGCGCACCGTGCGCCGAGCCGACGGCCACCGCACGCACGAGGGCCCGGATGCCGGGGAGCATCCGGGCCCTCGTGGAGTCGCGTTCCGCGTGGTTACGGGAGCTGGGCCGCCCGTGCCTCGCGCCGGTTGTCACGGAAGGTGTTGACCCGCCGTGCCGTGGCGAAGAGCGGGATCACCGCCCCCAGGACGACCTGGAGCGCACAGCCGGTCTGCAGGAGCAGCTGGCCGCCGGGGGCGTCGAACGCCCACGCGGCGAGGAGCCCCATCGCGGCCACGATCCAGCTGAGCATCGCCACCGCGAGGACGCCCCGCGGCTTCGGGTACTCGACCCGGCTGACCATGAGCCACGCCACTCCGATGATCGCGAGCAGCGTCGGTACGAAGGGCAGCTCAAGAAGCACGATCGAGACGACCGTGAGCGCTCCGAAGGGGCTCGGCATGCCCTGGAACATGCCGTCCTTCAAGGTCACGCACGAGAACCGCGCAAGCCTGAGCACCACCGCCAGCAGCACCACGATCGCCGCGAGCGCCGACACCCGCTGGTGTGCGTCGTCCGCGACCATGCCGTACACCAGCACGAAGTACGCCGGTGCGAGGCCGAAGCTGATGAGGTCGGAGAGATTGTCCAGCTCCGCACCCATCGGGGAGGAGCGCAGCTTGCGCGCCACGAGCCCGTCGAACAGGTCGAACACGGCGGCCAGGAGCATGAGGATCACCGCGGTCGCCGCGGAGTGCCTGGCCATGCCCGACTCGTCGCTGCCCGTGAGGTGCGGGATGAGGATCCCCGTGGTGGTGAAGTACACCGCCATGAAACCGCACGTGGCGTTACCGAGGGTGAGCGTGTCCGCTATCGACAGCCGCATGGAGAGCGGCATGTCCTCGGCGTCGTCCTCCTCGTCGGCCTCCGGAACCCAGCCGGCCTGCGTCTCAGGATCAACTACGGTCAATTCGAGTCACCCCCGCGGTGGTGGCCTGCCCGACCTCGACCGCGACATCGACACCTTCCGGAAGGTAGATGTCCACGCGCGATCCGAAGCGGATCAGGCCGATGCGTTCGCCCTGCTCCACCTTCGTGCCCTGCGGGATGTAGGGGACGATGCGACGGGCGACCGCTCCCGCGATCTGCACCATCTCGATGTCGCCGAGCTCGGTGTCGAAGTGCCAGACAACGCGCTCGTTGTTCTCGCTCTCCTTGTTGAACGCCGGGACGAAACCACCCGGGATGTGCTCGACCGAGGTCACGGTGCCGGACAGGGGCGCCCGGTTGACGTGAACATTCAGCGGGCTCATGAAGATCGCGACGCGGGTGCGCCCGTCCTTCCACGGCATGATGCTCTGCACCACGCCGTCGGCCGGTGAGATGACGCGGCCCTGGGTGATCTCGCGCTCGGGGTCGCGGAAGAACCACAGCATGCCCGCCGCGAGCGCGGTGGTGGGCACGGCCACGGCGGCCCAGCGTCCGGACTTGCGGGCCCGGGCGAGGCTGAGTGCCGCGGTGGCGACGGTCGGGAGGAGCCACGGCGATGCTCCACGGGCGAGGCGGACCCCGCCGCGCGTTGCAGGGATTTGGCTGTCGGGCATGGATGACCTTCGTAGCGGATGATGCCGCGCTGGCAACGGGGGGACGGCGGCTTTCCGGCGATGCTATCGGGTGCGAGTGGCAACTGGGCAAGCCAGCAGCCGAGTCGGACAGCTGAAAGGCTCCGCACGAGGGTGACCGGGTGTGATGTTCTTCGCCACCAAATCGCCTCGAAAAGGATATTTCAGCCCTGGAACCGGTACTCCTCGAGCAGCCGGCGACCGATGATCATTTTCTGGATCTCGGCGGTACCTTCACCGATCAGCAGCATCGGGGCCTCGCGGTAGAGGCGCTCGATCTCGTACTCCTTGGAGAAGCCGTAACCGCCGTGGATACGGAAGGCGTCCTCGACGACTTCCTTGCAGTACTCGGAGGCGAGGTACTTCGCCATCCCTGCCTCCAGGTCGTTCCGCTCCCCGGAGTCCTTTTTGCGTGCTGCATTGACCATCATCGCATGAGCGGCTTCGACCTTGGTGGCCATTTCAGCCAGTTTGAACTGGATCGCCTGGTGCTGGGCGATCGGCTTTCCGAAGGTCTGACGCTGCTGTGCGTACGACACGCCCAGTTCGAATGCACGTTGTGCGACACCGCAGCCACGCGCAGCGACGTTTACCCGGCCGACCTCTACGCCATCCATCATTTGGTAAAAACCTCGGCCGGTCGTGCCCCCCAGTACACGATTGGCCGGAATGCGTAGTCCGTCCATGATGAGCTCGGTCGTGTCGACGCCCTTGTAGCCCATCTTGTCGATCTTCCCCGGGATGGTGAGGCCGGGGCGGACCTCGCCGAAGCCCGCCTCCTTCTCCACCAGGAAGGTCGTCATCGACTTGTGGGGGGCGGTGCCCTCGGGGTGTCCTTCGTCACTCTTGCAGAGGACGGCGACCAGCGTGGACGTTCCGCCGTTCGTCAGCCACATCTTCTGGCCGTCGAGGACGTACTCGTCGCCCTGCCTGACGCCCTTGGACGAGATCGCGGAGACGTCCGAGCCCAGGGCCGGCTCGGACATCGAGAACGCGCCCCGCACCTCACCCAGTGCCATCCGCGGCAGGAACGTGTCCTTCTGCTCCTGCGTGCCGTGCTGCTTGAGCATGTACGCCACGATGAAATGCGTGTTGATGATGCCCGACACGCTCATCCAGCCGCGGGCGATCTCCTCGACGCACAGTGCGTACGTCAGGAGCGACTCACCCAGACCGCCGTACTCCTCCGGGATCATCAGCCCGAACAGGCCCAGTTCCTTGAGCCCTTCGACGATCTCCGTCGGATATTCGTCGCGGTGCTCCAGCTGGGTCGCGACAGGAATGATCTCCTTGTCGACGAAATTCCGGACCGTGGAGAGGATTTCCTGCTGGATATCGGTCAGACCGGCGGTCTGCGCGAGTCGGCTCATGGCTACTTCTCCACGTTCTTCTGCGGCGGCTGGACCAGCTCCGGGCGGCCGGGCTGCTCGCCGCCCCGCTCCTTGATGTACGTCTCGGTGGGGACCATCACCTTGCGGCGGAACACGCAGACCAGCGTGCCGTCCTGCTTGTAACCCTTTGTCTCGACATGGACGATGCCGCGGTCGCTCTTGGACCTCGACGGCGTCTTGTCGAGCACGGTCGTCTCGCCGTAGATCGTGTCGCCGTGGAAGGTCGGGGCCACGTGCTTCAGTGACTCCACCTCCAGGTTTGCGATCGCCTTGCCGGAGACGTCCGGCACCGACATCCCGAGCAGCAGTGAGTAGATGTAGTTGCCCACGACGACGTTCTTCCCGAAATCCGTCGTCTTCTCGGCGTAGTTGCTGTCCATGTGCAGCGGGTGGTGATTCATGGTCAGCAGGCAGAAGAGGTGGTCGTCGTATTCCGTGACCGTTTTTCCGGGCCAGTGCTTGTAGACAGCACCGACCTCGAACTCCTCGTATGTGCGTCCGAACTGCATGGTCAGGCCTCCGGTGCTTCGAACTTGGAGGTGCGCTGCATGCCGGCCGCGCGGCCCTTGCCCGCGACGACCAGGGCCATCTTGCGGCTGGCCTCGTCGATCATCTCGTCCCCGAGCATCACCGAGCCCTTCTTGCCGCCCTCCTCCGAGGTGCACCAGTCGTAGGCGTCGAGGATGAGCTCGGCGTGGTCGTAGTCCTCCTGGGAGGGCGAGAACACCTCGTTCGCCGCGTCGACCTGACCGGGGTGCAGCACCCACTTGCCGTCGAATCCCAGAGCAGCCGCACGTCCCGCGACCTCGCGGTACGCGTCCACGTCGCGGATCTGGAGGAAGGGGCCGTCGATGGCCTGGAGGTCGTGCGTACGGGCCGCCATCAGGATGCGCATCAGGATGTAGTGGTACGCGTCCGCCGGGTATCCGGGCGGCTGCTGGCCGACGACCAGGGTCTTCATGTTGATGGAGGCCATGAAGTCGGCCGGGCCGAAGATCAGGGTCTCCACACGCGGCGAGGCGGCGGCGATGTCGTCGATGTTCACCAGGCCCTTGGCGTTCTCGATCTGCGCCTCGATGCCGATCCGGCCGACCTCGAAGCCCATCGTCTTCTCGATCTGGGTCAGCAGCAGGTCCAGGGCGACGATCTGCTGGGCGTCCTGGACCTTCGGCAGCATGATGCAGTCGAGGTTCGGTCCCGCGCCCTCCACGACCGTGATGACGTCGCGGTACGTCCAGTGCGTCGTCCAGTCGTTCACCCGGACGACCCTGGTCTTGCCGGTCCAGTCGCCGTTGTTGAGCGCGTCGACGATGTGGTGCCGGGCGCCCTCCTTGGCGAGCGGCGCGCAGGCGTCCTCCAGGTCCAGGAAGACCTGGTCGGCCGGGAGGCCCTGGGCCTTCTCCAGGAACCGCGGGTTGGATCCCGGCACCGCCAGGCACGAGCGGCGCGGACGCAGCCGGTTCACGGGTGCCGGCCGGAGCGCGGCGGAGTCGCCCGGAAGCGGGGTGGTGGCGGACGACGGGCTGGGCGTGCTCATGCGGGGACCTCCAGAGGGTCGAGCTTGTTCGCTTTCCGGATCTCGTCGACGATACGGCCGATGATCTCGGTGATGCCGAAGTCCTTCGGGGTGAAGACGGCGGCGACGCCGGCCGCGACGAGGGCGTTCGCGTCGGCCGGCGGAATGATGCCGCCCGCGATGACCGGGATGTCCGTCGCACCGGCCTCGCGCAGCCGGTTCAGCACGTCCGGCACCAGCTCGGCGTGCGAGCCGGACAGGATGGACAGGCCGACGCAGTGCACGTCCTCGGCCAGGGCGGCGTCGGTGATCTGCTCGGGCGTCAGCCTGATGCCCTGGTAGACCACCTCGAAGCCCGCGTCCCTGGCACGCACGGCGATCTGCTCGGCGCCGTTGGAGTGGCCGTCGAGGCCCGGTTTGCCGACCAGCAGGCGCAGCCGTCCGACACCCAGGTCCCCGGCGGTGCGGGTCACCTTCTCGCGGACCAGGGCCAGGGGAGTGCCCGCCTCCGCGGTGACGGCCACCGGCGCGGACGAGACGCCCGTCGGTGCCCGGAACTCACCGAACACGTCGCGCAGGGCCCAGGACCACTCACCCGTGGTGACGCCGGCCCGGGCGCACTCGACTGTCGCCTCCATCATGTTCGCGGTGCCCGCCGCGGCCTTCTTCAGAGCGGTCAGGGCCTCGGTGGCCCGGGCCTCGTCGCGGTTGTCGCGCCACTCGTGGAGCGCGGCGACGACGCGCGCCTCGTTCTCGGGGTCCACCGTCATGATCGCGGCGTCCAGGTCCGCCGTCAGCGGGTTGGGCTCGGTCGTCTCGTAGATGTTGACGCCTACGATCTTCTCCTCGCCGCCCTCGATCCGGGCCCGTCGAGCCGCGTGCGAGGAGACGAGCTCCGACTTGAGATATCCCGACTCCACGGCTGCCATCGCGCCGCCCATCTGCTGGATCCGGTCGATCTCGGCCAGTGACTCCGTGACGAGCTCGTCGACCTTGGCCTCGACGACGTGCGAACCGGCGAAGATGTCCTCGTACTCCAGCAGATCGCTCTCGTGCGCCAGCACCTGCTGGATCCGCAGGGACCACTGCTGGTCCCAGGGGCGCGGCAGCCCCAGGGCCTCGTTCCAGGCGGGCAGCTGCACGGCGCGGGCGCGGGCGTCCTTGGAGAGGGTGACGGCGAGCATCTCCAGCACTATGCGCTGGACGTTGTTCTCCGGCTGCGCCTCGGTGAGCCCCAGGGAGTTGACCTGTACGCCGTAGCGGAAGCGGCGCTGCTTGGGGTTCGCGATGCCGTACCGCTCGCGCGTGACCTGGTCCCAGATGCGCCCGAAGGCGCGCATCTTGCACATCTCCTCGATGAAGCGGACTCCCGCGTTCACGAAGAAGGAGATGCGGGCGACGACGTCGCCGAACCTCTCCTCGGGCACCTGGCCCGAGTCGCGCACGGCGTCGAGGACCGCGACGGCCGTCGACATGGCGTACGCGATCTCCTGGACCGGGGTGGCTCCCGCCTCCTGCAGGTGGTAGCTGCAGATGTTGATCGGGTTCCACTTCGGGATGCGGTTGACCGTGTACGTGATCATGTCGGTGGTCAGCCGCAGCGAGGGGCCCGGCGGGAAGACGTGCGTCCCCCGCGACAGGTACTCCTTCACGATGTCGTTCTGGGTCGTGCCCTGGAGCTTGTCGGGGTCCGCGCCCTGCTCCTCCGCGACCACCTGGTAGAGCGCCAGCAGCCACATGGCGGTCGCGTTGATCGTCATCGAGGTGTTCATCTGCTCCAGGGGGATGTCCTGGAACAGCCGACGCATGTCACCGAGGTGCGAGACGGGCACGCCGACCCGGCCCACCTCGCCGCGGGCGAGGACGTGGTCGGGGTCGTAGCCGGTCTGCGTGGGCAGATCGAAGGCGACCGACAGACCCGTCTGACCCTTGGCGAGGTTGCGCCGGTAGAGCTCGTTGGACGCTTCGGCGGTCGAGTGGCCGGCGTACGTCCGCATGAGCCACGGACGGTCCTTCTGACGTTCGGTCATGGTGGACCTCAGACGTTGCGGAAGCGGTTGATGGCGTCGATGTGCTGTTCGCGGAGCTCCGTGTCGCGCACGCCGAGGCCCTCCGTGGGGGCCAGCGCCAGCACGCCGACCTTGCCCTGGTGGAGGTTGCGGTGCACGTCGTGCGCGGCCTGGCCGGTGTCCTCCAGTGAGTACACCTTGGAGAGCGTCGGGTGGATCCTGCCCTTGGCGATCAGGCGGTTGGCCTCCCACGCCTCGCGGTAGTTGGCGAAGTGGGAGCCGATGATGCGCTTGAGCGACATCCACAGGTAGCGGTTGTCGTACTCGTGCATGTAGCCCGATGTGGAGGCGCAGGTCGTGATGGTGCCGCCCTTGCGGGTGACGTAGACCGAGGCGCCGAAGGTCTCGCGGCCCGGGTGCTCGAAGACGATGTCGATGTCCTCGCCGCCGGTGAACTCGCGGATGCGCTTGCCGAAGCGCTTCCACTCCTTCGGGTCCTGGGTGCGCTCGTCCTTCCAGAACTTGTAGCCCTCGGCGTTGCGGTCGATGATCGCGGTCGCGCCCATCTTCCGGCAGATCTCCGCCTTCTGGTCGCTGGAGACGACACAGACCGGGTTGGCGCCGCCGGCCAGTGCGAACTGCGTGGCGTAGGAGCCCAGTCCGCCGCTGGCGCCCCAGATCAGCACGTTGTCGCCCTGCTTCATGCCCGCGCCGTTGCGCGAGACGAGCTGGCGGTACGCGGTGGAGTTGACCAGGCCCGGGGACGCGGCCTCCTCCCAGCTGAGGTGCTTCGGCTTCGGCATCAGCTGGTTGGACTTGACGAGCGCGATCTCGGCGAGGCCGCCGAAGTTGGTCTCGAAGCCCCAGATGCGCTGCTCGGGGTCGAGCATCGTGTCGTTGTGGCCGTCACTGGACTCGAGCTCGACGGACAGGCAGTGCGCGACGACCTCGTCGCCCGGGTTCCAGGCGTTGACGCCGGGCCCGGTGCGCAGGACGACACCCGCGAGGTCGGAGCCGATGACGTGGTACGGCAGGTCGTGGCGCTTGCTGAGGTCGCTGAGCTTGCCGTAACGCTCCAGGAAGCCGAAGGTCGAGACGGGCTCGAAGATCGACGTCCACACGGAGTTGTAGTTGACCGAGCTGGCCATGACCGCCACCAGGGCCTCGCCCGGGCCGAGCTCGGGCACCGGCACGTCCTCCACGTGGAGGGACTTGCGGGGGTCCTTGTCGCGGCTGGCGACGCCGGCGAACATCTCGGCCTCGTCCTTGTGCACGGTCACCGCACGGTACGACTCGGGGATGGACAGCGCCGCGAAGTCCGCGGCCGTGCTGTCCTGCGATTGGATCGCGTCCAGGATTTCCTTCACGGTGATGCCTCCGGCAGATCGGGTCTCCGGCGTCGAGGGAAACGCTCGGAGGACCCCTGGGGTCAGGGGAGCGGTGCGGTGTGGAGGTGTGCCGTCGGTTCGGCGGGTGGTGCTGTGTGCCTGCTCGGTGGAGCAGAAGGGTTTGCCTGTGACGCAGGCGCCCGGGCGCGCGGACACGTGGTCTGCGGGGACAGCCGGCGTACGAGAGATCTCTGCACGCCGGCCGCCCGGACACCTTCAACGTATGGCACTCCGTGACAGGTGGCAAGGCACCCAGTGCCAACAATTTCTCTCACTTGTCATCTCGGTGGCACGCATGAGCAACATCATGGGTGTTTTGTCGCGTCGCTCCGCCTTTTGTGAAAGCTACGGCGCGGTGCGGTAGACGTACGGCGTCGTCGTGCTCAGGGCCGTGAAGCCGAGCCGCCCCAGGATCGGCGCGGACTGATCCGTCGCGTCCACCTGGAGGAAGCGGTGGCCGAGGCGGGCCGCGATGCCGGCCCGGTGGGCGATCAGGGCCCTGTAGATCCCCCTGCCCCGCCAGGGTGCTGTGGTCCCGCCTCCCCACAGCCCGGCGAAGCCGGTACCGGGGTGCATCTCCATGCGGGCCGAGCTCACCGGTTCGTCACCCGCCATGGCGACCACCGCGATGAATGTGTCCGGGGCGTCGGTGAGCCGGGCCAGGGTCTGGTGGCGCAGCCGCGAACCGTCGGTGCCGAAGGCCAGCTCATGGGCCCGCACCATCAGCTCGACGCCCTCCGCGTCGGTCACGTCCCGCAGCCGTACGCCCTCGGGCAGCTCCGAGGTGGTGGCCAGGTCCTCCACCCGGGCCACCAGCAGGGTCTCCGGCGGTTCCGGCTCGAATCCGGCCGCCGCGAGGAGCCCGCCCAGCCCTTCGGGGCCGTCGTGGGCATACAGCTTCCACTCGAACTCGGCGATCCCGTGGGCGGCGAAATGCTCCACCTGTGCGGCGATCTCCGACTCCGCGCGGCAGGGGGAGAGGTCCGGGGCCGTCCATACGACGCCGTTCCAGTCGTCGGCGCCGCCGGTCTGCCGTACGACGTCACCCACGCGTTCGACGCGTGTGCCGGGCCCGTCGGGGCGGGCGTGTTCACGCATCTCTTGATCGAAGAGGGCCAGCGTCTCGTCAGGTTCCATCCACGCATCCGAGCACGCGGGCCCCGGTCCGACCACCGGTTTTCCCGGCCCGCGCGTCAACCGGCGTCCGCCGGGCACACGGAAGTGATCTTGATGTCGCGGCAACGGACAGGGGTGGGTACGCGATGGGCATACAGGTGCGCAGAAGTGTCCGCGAGGGCCGCGGGGCCGGATTCGACGTCCGGAGGACGGCACTCGGCTTCGCTCTCATCGCCCTCCTGCTCTGCGGAGCCGGACTGGTGGTGCGCACGGGCCTGGAGAGCGCAGGACGCCATCCGGTGGCCGCTGTGGCCTCGGCCGTCCTGCTGGGGGCCGGCGTCCTGGCGCTCCTGCGCAGACGCCGCGGCCGCCGGGCGGCGGCCAGGGCGGCCGCGGCGGCCGTCGACACCGCGTACGAGGTCGTGGACGCCGCCCTGGCGGAACCGCCGGCAGCCGGCACCACCCCGGCGGCCGCGCAGGCACCGCCGGTCGACCACGCGGCCCCCGAGCAGGCACTGCCGGTCGACTACGAGGCCATGGACCCGTACGACTTCGAGGAGGCCGTCGCCGGGCTGTGCCGTCGTGACGGCTGCCTGGACGTCGAAGTGGTCGGAGGCGCAGGTGACCTGGGCGCGGACGTTGTCGCCACCACTCCGGACGGTCGCCGTCTGGTCGTGCAGTGCAAGAGGTACACGAGCGGCAACAAGGTCGGCTCGCAGGACCTCCAGCGCTTCGGCGGCACCTGTTACACGGTGCACGAGGCCGAGGTTGCCGTCATGGTCACCACCGGTGAATTCACCGAACCGGCTCTCGACTACGCCGCACAGTGCGACATCGTCTGTACGGGTCTCGACGAGCTCATCGCGTGGAGCGAGGGCGCCGCCGCGCCCCCCTGGTACGCGGGTACGGCTGTGCGGCCCGCCGAGGGCTGAATTCCCGCCGGGCGGGGCTCAGTGCTCCTTGAGCGCCTGCTGGATCGTGCGCATGACCTCATCGAGCGGCGCGTCGGTACGTGCCACCGCGACCAGCACCTCGCCCTCCCTGGACGCCGACGCCGCAGGGGCCCTCCCGGGCTCGCTCCCCACGGTCCGCCCCGCCCCGATCCCCGTGCCGAAGGTCTCCCGGACGATCGCGAAGGCGTGGTCGAGCTGCGACTCCACGTCGCCCTGGCCGTCCGCGCGCAGCCAGCGCCGCAGCACATGGTTGTGCGCGGTCACCACGGCGGACGCGGCGACCTCCGCGAGGAGCGGGTCGTCATTGCCCACATGGTGATCACGTTCGTCGAAGTGGCCCAGCAGATATCGGGTGAACAGCCGCTCGTAGCGGGCCACCGACGCGATCTCGGCCTCCCGGAGCGTGGGGACCTCGCGGGTCAGCTTGTAGCGGGCCACGGAGACTGCCGGCTTCGCCGCGTACATCTTCATGACCTCCTTGATGCCGCGGCACACGGTGTCGAGCGGGTGCTCGTGCGCGGGGGCGGCGTTCAGGACGGCCTCGGCCCTGACGAGGGTGTCGTCGTGGTCCGGGAAGATGGCCTCTTCCTTGGAACGGAAGTGGCGGAAGAAGGTGCGCCGGGCGACGCCGGCCGCCCCCGCGATCTCGTCGACCGTCGTCGCCTCGTACCCCTTCGTCGAGAACAGTTCCATCGCCGCGGCGGCCAGTTCGCGGCGCATTTTCAGCCGTTGGGCGGCGGCCCGGGTGCTCGCTGCACTCTCCGGGGCGTCCGTCGCGGCGGAGGAACGAGGGGACTTGGCGGGTTGGGACATGAGGTGAACGTAACCCATCGGTGCAGGAGAGCGCGCCTGTGGGGGCGGATCACCCGGGGGCACCAGCAACCCGCCCCACCCGGCCCCGGGCCCGGAGGGCCCGGCGGCAGGTGTCGTGGCCTCGCGGAGGTGGTGCACGCACCTCGCGGCGTCGTCGTCACTCACCATGTTCCCCGAGCTCTCGGCTCCGCCCGAGCAGGGGAGGCTCCGTACGACATGACTCGCTCCTCCGCCCTTGGGGCGCGCACACCCCGCCCCCGCTCCTCACCCACGACGCCTGCCGCCGCCCCCTCAGCGGCGGGCGTATTCGCGGAAGCCGCGCCCCGTCTTGCGGCCGAGGCAGCCCGCGGCCACCAGGTGCTCGAGCAGCGGCGCCGGGGCGAGGCCCGGGTCGCGGAACTCACCGTGCAGGACCTTCTCGATGGCGAGCGAGACGTCCAGGCCGACGACGTCCAGGAGCTCGAAGGGCCCCATGGGGTAGCCGCCGCCCAGCTTCATCGCCGCGTCGATGTCGTCGAGCGTCGCGTAGTGCTCCTCGACCATCTTGATCGCGTTGTTGAGGTAGGGGAACAGCAGTGCGTTCACGATGAAGCCGGCCCGGTCGCCGCAGTCGACCGGGTGCTTGCGCACCCTCACGCAGACCTCGCGGACCGTGGCGTGCACGTCGTCGGCGGTCAGCACCGTGCGGACCACCTCGACCAGCTTCATCGCGGGCGCGGGGTTGAAGAAGTGCATCCCGATGACGTCCTCGGGCCGCGAGGTGACCTTGGCGACCGCCACGACCGGCAGGGAAGAGGTGGTGGTCGCGAGCACTGCGCCCGGCTTGCAGACCTTGTCCAGGGTCTGGAAGAGCTGCCGCTTGATCTCCAGGTCCTCGGCGACGGCCTCGACCGCGAGGTCGACGTCCGCGAAGGCGTCCAGCGATCCCGCCGGTGTGATCCGGGCGAGTGTCGCGTCCCGCGCCTCCTCCGTCAGCCGGCCCTTGGAGACGGAACGCCCCAGAGACTTGGCGATCCGCGCCCTGGCCGTGTCCGCCTTCTCCTGGCTGCGCGCCGCGAGCACCACGGAGTACCCGGCCTTCGCGAAGACCTCCGCGATCCCGGAGGCCATCGTCCCGGAGCCGGCCACGCCCACCGAGGACACCTCGCGTCCGGTGACGGCGCCCGCGCTGTCCGCCGGTGTCAGCGCGTCCGGCACCACGTCCTGGCCGCCGGGCGCGTCGTACGTGTAGAAGCCCCGGCCCGCCTTGCGGCCGGTCAGGCCCGCCTCGCTGAGCTGCCCGAGCACCGGGGCCGGGGCGTGCAGCCGGTCGTGGGACGCGGAGTACATGGCCTCCAGGACCGTGCGGGCCGTGTCGATGCCGATCAGGTCGAGCAGCGCCAGGGGGCCCATCGGCAGCCCGCAGCCCAGCTTCATCGCGGCGTCGATGTCCTCACGGGAGGCGTAGTTCGCCTCGTACATCGCCGCGGCCTGGTTGAGGTAGCCGAACAGCAGACCGTCCGCGACGAAACCCGGCCGGTCGCCGACGGCGACCGGCTCCTTGCCCAGCTCACGGGCGAGCCGGGTGACGCTCTCCACGGCGGGAGGCGCGGTCAGCACGGAGGAGACCACCTCGACCAGCTTCATCACGGGCGCCGGATTGAAGAAGTGCAGGCCGAGGACGCGCTCGGGGCGCTGGGACTCGGCGGCCAGCCGGGTCACGGACAGGGCGTTCGTGCCCGTCGCGAGGATCGCGGTGGGGGAGACCACGGCGTCCAGCTCCCGGAAGACCTGCTGCTTGATCTCGTACGTCTCCGGCACGACCTCGATGACCAGCTCCGCGTCCGCGGCGGCCTGCAGATCGGAGAAGGTGCGGAACCGGGCGAGGATGTCGCGCCTGTCCTGCTCCGTGATCCGCTCACGGAGCACGGAACGCGCGGTGGAGGCCTCCAGGGAGGCGACGGCCTGGCGGGCGGCGGCTTCGCTGATGTCGATGCCGACGACCTCGCGGCCCGCGCGGGCCAGGACCTCGGCGATGCCGGTGCCCATGGTGCCGAGGCCGACGACGGCAATGGTGGTGAGCGGGATGTCCATCACGGGACTCCAGGGTGAGTGACGACTGAGAGGAGCACAGCGGCGCGCACGACGAAACGAACGGGCGCTCGGTGTGCGTGAATTGCGTGTCGTGGTGCACGGTTCCCGGAGCACACGGCACACGGGGAGGTGCGACGGGCTCTGTCCCGAGCCACGTCTCTCGAACTGCCGAACCGACAAGCACTCCGGATGGCTGCGTCACCAGGCCATCGGAGCCGCGGGGGTGTGTCCCGCTCACTTGAGCTTAACCGGCGAGTAACGAGCGCGCCAGCCCTGGCGGCCTGTGCACTGGCACACAGTTGTCCCGACACAGCGCGTTCACCGCTCTAAACTCAGCGTCATGGATGAGGAGTTCCGCTCGCTGACGGACCGGCTCGGGGACGAGGCCGGTGAACCGGAGTTCTTCCGGCGGCTGCTCGCCACCGAGGACGACGAGGAGCTGGCCCTGGTCCTCGTAGAGCGTGAACACCCGCTGTGGGCCCGCGAGATCGCGGCGTTCCGGCTCGGCTGCCGGGGCGACCGCCGGGCCTTCGAGACCCTGATCCTCCTCCTCAACCACCGTGATCCCGAGCGCTGCGTGTCCGCCGCGCACGCCCTGCGGCTCCTCGGTGACCCCCGGACCCCCAGGGCGGCCGCCGCGCTCGCCACCAACAGCCTCCGGACGGCCTACGCCCTGCACCCGGTGCGGCTGCTGACCGCTCTGCGCGCACCCGAGTCCGTGCCGGCTCTGGTCAGTACGCTGCGCCGGCTGCTGGCCCCCGGCGAGCCGCACTGGCGGGTCGCGCTCGCCTGCGTCGAGGGGCTGGGAACCCTGGAGGACGCCGGCGCCCGCCCGGTTCTGGAGGCGGCGCTCCCGCACCCCCGGCTCGGCAGGGCGGCGGAGGAGGCGCTCAGCCGGTTGCCGGCGGGGTGAGCGCGCGGACGTAGCGGACTTCCGCCAGCCGTGAGGTACGCGCGCCGGCGCTCGGCGTCCTGGGCGATTTCCATCGCGTCCAGGTAGGTCTGCGGAATCAGACCCGCGTACGCCTGGCGCCGGCCGCGCACCCCGATCTCGGCCACGGCGGCGCGGTCGTCGGGAGGCATCTCGCGTATACGTACGCCGGGGGCGTGTGGGAACGGAGCCGTGTGGTCAGGCGGCCCGTCCTGGTGCACGCCCCCGGCGGCAGGCCCGGTCCCGTCAGCCGCGGAAGCCGAGCAGGCCGTGCAGTGTGCTGCCCTTCGTGTTCGTGGCCGCCTTCGTGGCCGGGGCGGGCTTCGGCTCCGGCAGTGCGTCGCACACCGCGTCCGCGCCGCTGCCGCCGCCCGTCGGCACGGTGCCGTCGGTGAGGTAGTCCACCAGGTGGGCGTCCAGGCAGTCGTTGCCGCTCAGTGTGATGCCGTGGTTGCCGCCGCCCTGCTCGACGACGAGGCCCGAGCCCTTGAGCCTGCGGCTCATGGTGACGCCGCCCTCGTACGGTGTGGCGGCGTCGTCGGTGGCCTGGAGGATCAGCGCGGGCGGAATCCCGTCGTTCGTGACCCGCACGGGCTCCAGCGGCTCCACCGGCCAGGTGGCGCACGGGGCGTTGTACCAGGTGTTGTTCCATGACATGAAGGGCGCCTTGCGGTGGGCGCGCCAGGTGTCGTTGCGCCAGGTGTTCCAGTTCCGGGGCCAGCCGGCGTCGCGGCACTGCACGGCCGCGTAGACGGAGTACCCGTTGTCACCGCTCCTGTCGACGGCCGCGAAGTCCTCGTAGGCGGTGGCGAGCGCCTCCTGGTCCTTGTCGTTCACGTACGCCGCGAACGCCTCCGCGAGGCGGGGCCAGTAGCCGTTGTAGTAACCGCCCGGCATGAAGGTGTCCTCGAGCTCGCCCGGCCCCACCTTGCCTGCCGCGGGCTGCTTCTTCACCGCGTCGCGCATCCCGTACCACGCGGCTTCGACCGCGGCCGGGTCGCTGCCGAGGCCGTACGTGGCGTCGTTCTTGGCGACCCACGCGGCGAACGCCTTGTGGCGGGCGTCGAACGCGTGGTCCTGGCCGAGGTTGTCCTCGTACCAGACGCCGTCCGGGTCGACGACCGAGTCCAGCACCAGCCGTCGTACGCGCTCCGGGAACAGCTTGGCGTAGACCGCGCCCAGGTAGGTGCCGTAGGAATAGCCGAAGTAGTTGATCTGCGGTGCGCCGAGGGCCCGGCGGATGACGTCGAGGTCCTTCGCGGCGCTGACGGTGTCCATGTACGGCAGCAGGTCGCCGTGCTTCTCCCCGCATGCGGCGGCGAAGGAGGCGGCCCGGTTGCGCGCGGTCGTCTCCGCCTCGTAGGAGTCAGGCACGGTGTCGGGGCGCACGGAGTCGAAGTACTTCGGCAGGCAGTCCAGGGCGGGGGTGCTCTTCCCCACCCCGCGCGGGTCGAATCCGATCACGTCGTACTGCGCGGCGAGCTTCTCGGGCAGTGAGGACGCCACGAAGCCGGCCATGGAGAGCCCGCTGCCGCCGGGACCGCCCGGGTTGACCAGCAGCGGTCCCTGCGACTTCTTCGCGGTGTGCGGGATCCGGGACAGGGCCAGGGTGACCTGCCTGCCCGACGGGTTGTCATGGTCGAGCGGAGCGCGGACGGTTGCGCACTGCAGAGCCGGATACGACTTCGTCCCGCAGCCGGTCCAGCTGGGCGACGCGGCGGCCGGGGCGCCCGGACCCGTCCCGGCGGGCGCGGCGGGCGCGGTGGACGCGGTGGACGGCACGGCGGTCACCAGACCCGCGGCCGTGGCGCCGACGGCGACCAGAATTCCTGCACGTTTCGTCATATGGCCTCCCGAGGTCGGGGATTACGGCTGTGGGTGGCACAGCCCCCGCCGCATGCTTCCCGGAACAGGCTCCGGAAGGACGCGTGTCGTCGAGAGTTGACCCGTTCGGGCAGGGAGACCGGTGCGGTCAGAGCAGGGTCAGCTGGGTCGGGCCGGGCGCGTGGCCGTCCGTCACGGCCGCCGGGGTCTCGCGGACGACGCGGCGGGCGCCGCCCCGGTCGGCGGGGCCGATGCCGAACTCGGCCGCCAGCTCGTGCACCCGGCGGGTGATGCCCCGCTGGTACCAGGTCGGGGCGTACGCCCCGTCCGCGTACAACCGTTCGTACCGTCGCACCAGGTGCGGGTGGTGGTTCGCGAGCCACTGCATGAACCACTCACGGGCGCCGGGCCGCAGGTGCAGGACGAGCGGGGTCACCGAGGTCGCTCCGGCGGCGGCGACGGCGCGGACCGTGGCGCGCAACTGGTCGGGGTGGTCGCCGAGGAAGGGGATGACCGGGGCCATCAGCACCCCGCAGCCGATCCCGTTGTCGGTCAGGGCGCGTACGACGTCGAGGCGGCGCTCGGGGGAGGGGGTGCCCGGCTCGACGGTGCGCCACAGCTCCGGGTCGGTGAACCCGACGGAGACGGAGACGCCGACCTCGGTGACCTCGGCGGCCTGTCGCAGCAGGTCGAGGTCGCGAAGGATCAGAGTGCCCTTCGTCAGGACGGAGAAGGGGTTCGCGTGATCCCGCAGGGCCGCGATGATGCCGGGCATCAGCCGGTAGCGGCCTTCGGCGCGCTGGTAGCAGTCCACGTTCGTGCCCATCGCGATGTGCTGGCCGTGCCACTGGCGGGAGGCCAGGTGACGGCTCAGCAGTTCGGCGGCGTTCACCTTGACGACGATCTGGGAGTCGAAACCGAGACCGGTGTCGAGGTCCAGATAGCTGTGGGTCCTGCGGGCGAAGCAGTACACACAGGCATGGGTGCAGCCCCGGTAGGGGTTCACGGTCCATTCGAACGGCATGCGGGAGGCCCCGGGCACCCGGTTCACGATCGAGCGGGCCCGGATCTCGTGAAAGGTGATTCCTCTGAATTCAGGGGTGTCGAAGGTGCGCGTCGTCACCGCGTCCGCGGCGAAGAGTGCGCCGTTCCCTGTTTTTGTGGTGTTCTCTGCCAGATTGTCCCAGCGCATGAGCGCCTCCTTCGTAGCACTCCGCAGAGAATAGAACATGTGTTCCCTTGATCGTGCGCGGCAGACCTCGGGACCCGATTTTGAGGGGCCGCACCCGAGGTGGTTGGCTCAGCAGCACCCCGAACAACCGAGTGCTGGAGGAGCAGGCATGGCGCAGGTCGAGGCCACGACAGAGCGGATCATCGCGGCGGACGCAGAGACGGTGTTCGATGCGCTGGCCGACTACAAGGAGGTCCGGGGCAAGGTGCTGACCGGGCACTTCAGCGAGTACGAGGTGCGCGAGGGCGGAGACGGCGAAGGCACCCTCGTCCACTGGAAGCTCCAGGCCACCAGCAAGCGGGTCCGCGACTGCCTGCTCGAAGTCACCGAGCCGACCGACGGACAGCTGATCGAGAAGGACCGCAACTCCACGATGGTCACCACCTGGACCGTCACTCCGGCGGGCGAGGGGAAGTCCAAGGCCGTCGTCACGACGGTGTGGAACGGCGCCGGCGGCATCGGCGGCTTCTTCGAGAAGACTTTCGCGCCCAAGGGCCTCGGCCGGATCTACGACGAGCTCCTGCAGAACCTCGCCACCGAGGTCGAGAAGTAGCCCTGCTTCACCTGCTGTTGGCGCTACGGCCGGCCTCACCGGAACGAGTGGTTTTCCGGGGTGGCCGGTTGTGCGCCGTAGTGCCTCCCACCGGCGCATAAGCCCTCTGTACGCGCCGTGTGTGCGCCCGGTCGCGTTTGCCCCGCCTTGCCGCCTGATGCGAGAAATGAGCGGCGCAGCTGCGATGAGGGGAGCGTCACGTGGTGGGTGGGATCACTCTGGTGAAGGACGAGCCGGGAGGCACGGAGTACAGGCCGCCCGGGTCCCGGGCGGAGCCCGGCACCGAGGTGGCGTCCGAGTCGCCCCCGCCGCCCTCCGCCTCCGGACCGTCCGCGCCGCCGGACGGGATCAGCCCCCGCAGGGTCCGGCTGGTCTTCCTCGGGCTGATGCTCACCCTGCTGCTCGCGGCGCTCGACCAGATGATCGTCGCCACGGCCCTGCCGAAGATCGTCGGCGAACTGCACGGCCTCGACAAGATGTCCTGGGCGGTCACGGCCTATCTGCTGGCCTCCACGATCGGCCTCCCGCTCTACGGGAAGCTCGGCGACCTCTTCGGCCGCAAGGGCGTCTTCCAGTTCGCGATCATCGTCTTCACCATCGGGTCCGCCCTCGCCGGCTGGTCACGCACCATGGACGAACTCATCGCCTTCCGGGCCGTCCAGGGCATCGGCGGCGGCGGACTCATGATCGGTGTCCAGGCGATCATCGCCGACATCGTCCCGGCCAGGGAACGGGCCCGCTACATGGGCCTCATCGGGGCGGTCTTCGGTCTCGCCTCCGTGGCGGGGCCGCTCCTCGGAGGCTTCTTCACCGACCACGCCTCCTGGCGCTGGTGCTTCTACATCAACGTGCCGTTCGGCCTCGTCACCCTCGCCGTCATCGCGCTCGTCCTGAAGCTGCCCAAGCCGGCCGTCCGCCCCCGCCTCGACGTGCTGGGCGCGTTGCTGCTGGCAGCCGCGTCGACCTGTCTGGTGCTGCTCACCAGTTGGGGCGGTACGGAGTACGACTGGGGTTCGCGGACCGTTCTGGGGCTCGCCGCCGGGGCTCTCGGAACGACCCTGCTCTTCCTCGTGGTCGAGCACCGGGCCGCCGAACCCATCATCCCGCTGCGCCTGTTCCGTGACTCCGTCTTCAACGTCACCTCGCTGGTGGGTGCGGTCGTCGGGGTCGCGCTCTTCGGTGCCGCCAGCTATCTGCCGACCTACCTCCAGATGGTCGAGGGCGTGTCCGCCACCGAGTCCGGGCTGCTGATGCTGCCCATGATGGGCGGCATCGTCGTCGCCTCCGTCGTCTCCGGCCAGCTGGTCTCGCGCACCGGCCGGTACCGCGTCTATCCGCTGGTGGGCGGAGCCGTCTCGGCCGTCGGCATGTGGCTGCTGTCCCTCCTCGACACCGGCACCTCGGCACTGGAGTACGGCATCTGGCAGGCCGTCCTGGGGATCGGGATCGGCCTCGTCATGTCCATCCTGGTGCTGGCCGTGCAGAACTCCGTACGCCCCTCCGACCTGGGCACCGCCACCAGCGCCCACAACTACTTCCGGCAGATCGGCGGCAGTGTCGGCGCCGCGATCTTCGGCACCCTGTTCGCCGGGCGGCTCTCGGACGCGCTCGGGGTGCGGCTCCCCTCCGGCGCCGACCTGCCTGACCCGGAGTCGATCACCCCGCAGCTGGTCCACACCATGGAGCCCGCGCTGCGCGACGCCTACATCCAGGCCTACGCCGACGCGATGCCACGGATCTTCCTCTACCTGGTGCCGGTGCTCCTGCTCGGCCTGTTCCTCGCCTTCTTCCTCAAGGAGAAACCGCTGGTGTCCCACCACACCCCCCAGACGGCCCCCGACCCGGGGACCGTTGCGCACTCCACGGTCCCCGCCGCCCGCACCGACCCCGGCCCACCGCAGCCCGGGCCGCTCCCCGGGACCCCGGTGCGCGGATGCGTCCAGCACTCCGACGGCACGACGGTGGGACGGGCCGCGCTCACCCTCATCGACGGACAGGGGCGGCAGGTCGGACGGGGGGCGAGCGGCGACGACGGGCGGTACGCGCTGAGCGCGCCCGCGGCCGGTTCGTATGTGCTGATCGCCGCCGCCGGCGGGCACCAGCCGCAGGCCGTCAGCGTCACCGTCAGCGAACGGCCGGTGGACCTCGACGTGGTCCTCGGCGGGGCGGGCCGGCTCGCCGGAGCCGTTCTCACGCCCGACGGCGCACCCGTCCGCGATGCCGCGGTGACACTCACCGACGTGCGTGGCGAAGTCGTCGCGACCACGCGCACCGGGCGCGAAGGCGCCTATGTCATCAGCGAGCTGGTCGCAGGTGAGTACACCCTGGCGGCGAGCGCCCCGGCATTCCGTCCGGCGGCCCTCCCGGTCAGCGTGCAGGCCGCCCGGGAGACCAGGCAGGACATCGAGCTGGCGGGAGGCGCAGTCCTGCGCGGGGTCGTGCGCGCCCCCGGCGGACGGGCCGTCGAGGACGCGAGGGTCACGCTGCTGGACGCTGCGGGCAACGTGGTCGACACCCTCACCACCGGCTCGGACGGGGCGTTCCGGTTCGTGGACCTGTCGACAGGTGAGTACACCGTGATCGCAGCCGGCTACCCGCCGGTCGCCACCGTCCTCCAGCTCCCCGGAGGCGGACGGACCGAACGCGATCTCCAGCTGGGTCACGAGGACTGAGGGCCGCCGGTGTGCGGGGGTGCGCGGGAGCCCCCGCACACCCCCGGGCGCCGGTGGGCGGGGGTGCGCTGGAGCCCCCGCACACCCCCGCTCACCGGTCTCTCAGGGCAGCAGCCGGGGCTTCCGTCTCGCCGCGACGTCCTCGACCCAGCCGAAGCACATCACCGCGGCCGCTATCAGCACCCACGCGACGCCGAACTGAGTCCACAGGCTGCCCAGCGGCAGGTGCTGTTCCAGCGCGGGCACCTCCCACATCAGGTCGATCAGCGGCACCGCGGCCATCAGCGCCACCTCGTGCCAGAGATAGACCGTGACCGCGCGGGCGTTGAGGACCGTGACGATCCGGTCGGCCGTCCGATGGTGCACGAGTCCGTCGAAGCGGGGCCGGAAACGCAGCAGGAGCAGCACGAATCCGGCCGACCACAGAGCCTGGGCGAGCGGGATGTCGTCCAGGTCGAGCGAGCCGTCCACCGGATGTCCCGTCGCCCACCCGGCACCCGCGGCCATCAGCGGCACCGCGACGGCAACCGCTCCGGAGCCGCGCAGGCGGTCGAGCACACCGTCACGGTGCGCGAAGCCCAGCAGCCAGCAGAACAGGAAGACCGAGGCGTCAACGATCGCGCTCCCGACCCGGCCGTCCGGGACCCCGGACACCGCCCCCAGCACCACGACGGGCACCAGCGACAGGGCGAGCACGGGTAGCGGTGCGAGCCTGAAGAGACGCAGCAGCAAGGGTGAGACGAGCACGAACCACAGATAGGCGCGCAGGTACCAGAGCACCGCCCACGCCTGCTCACCCCACGCGTTGCCGGGCGGATCGCCGACCGGCAGCACCCAGAGCAGCACGTCGGGACCGGGTACCCAGCCGTGCAGCAGCATCGCCACTCCGAGCACCAGACCGAACAGCCACACCGGGACCAGCAGCCTCCGCAGCCTGCTGCGGAGCACCCCGGGAGCCGGCCGCTCCAGCGAGCGGGCCATGAGCGATCCGGCGAGCGCGAACATCACGCCCATGGACGGGAAGACGTATCCCAGCCAGGGCCACTCGAAGGTGTGGTACGTCACCACCCGGACGAGCGCCACGGCCCGCAGCACGTCGAAGGACCGGTCGCGGCCCGTGGCCGTGGCGGCCGCCGGGGGCGGTGCGGGATCCGTCCTGCGGTGCGCCCCCGCCACTACGACGCCCCCACGCGGGGCGTGCCCACCTCACCGGTGCGTTTCAGCTTCTGCCATCGCAGCCGGCCGCCGGTCGCCGCGGTGACGCAGGAGTGGATCAGCACGAGGTACATCAACTGCCGGTACGCGAGCTGCTGGAGGGGCAGCATCAGCAGGTACCTGTACTTCTCCCGGTCGAGACGGAAGGCGTACGCCGCACAGAACAGCTGCACGGCCAGGACCGCCAGCCAGGCGAGCAGGGAGGCCCGGAAGTCCACGAAGACCATCGCGTAGACGGTGAACACGTCGATGAGCGGCGCGAACACCGGGGTGACGATCTGGAAGAGGACGACGAGCGGCATGCCGACCCGGCCGAAGCGCCCGGACGGCCCCCGGTCGGTGACGGACCGGCGGTGCTTCCACAGCGCCTGCATGGTTCCGTAGCTCCAGCGGTAGCGCTGACGCCACAACTGGCCCAGGGACGCGGGTGCCTCGGTCCAGGCGCGGGCGTGCTCGGCGTAGACGACCCGCCAGCCCGCGCGGTGGAGCGCGATGGTGATGTCGGTGTCCTCGGCCAGCGTGTCCTCGCTCATCCCGCCGACCTCCAGCACCGCCTGCCGCCGGAAGGCCCCGATGGCGCCGGGAATGGTGGGCATGCACCGCAGCAGGTCGTACATCCTGCGGTCGAGGTTGAAGCCCATCACGTACTCGATGTGCTGCCACGCGCCGATCACCGTGGACCGGTTGCCGACCTTCGCGTTGCCCGCGACGGCGCCGATCCCGGGGTCGGCGAACGGCTGGACGAGCTGGTGCACCGTGTCGGGTTCGAAGACGGTGTCCCCGTCCATCATCACGACGATGTCGTGGCGCGCCTGCCGCACCCCGTTGTTGAGGGCTGCCGACTTGCCGGCGTTCTCCTGCCGGATCACCCGCACATCGGGCAGGCCGAGCGATTCGGCGATCTCCGCGGTGCCGTCCGTCGAGCCGTCGTCGACGACCACGATCTCGATCGGATGGGTGCTCGCGGCAAGGGAGTTGAGCGTACTGGCGATGCACTCCTTCTCGTTGTACGCGGGGACGATCACACTGACCGGCCCGGTCACCTCGGGACCCCAGGAGAATCTGCGCCGGTTCCGTTGCCGGTGGTGGCGCCGGGCGAGCAGGAGCATCATGCCGAAGCGGCCCAGAACCGCGACGCCCACGACCGCCAGCACCGCGGCCAGCCCCGGCACGGTCCACTCGGCGACGGCGACGGCGGCGAGCAGCGCGCGGCCCTCCCAGAGGCTGGCGGTGTCGGCCTTGCGGTGGGCTGCCTGTTCCGCGTCGCCCTGCGTGGCGCCGGCCTGCGCGGGGCCGGGCCGGGCGGAACCTGCCGTCCCGGCGCCGTTCTCCCCGGCGGCGTTCCCTCCCGCGGTGTCCGTCCCGGCGCCGTTCTCCCCGGCGGCGTTCCCTCCCGCGGTATCCGTCCCGGCGCCGTTCTCCCCGGCGGCGGCGTCCTGCTGCTGCGCGCCGCTGACGGTGGTGAAGGTGTAGCCCGCGGCCTTCATCTTCTCGATGTACTTCGGCAGGGCGGCCAGTGTCTCGGAGCGGTCGCCGCCCGCGTCGTGGAAGAGCACCGAGGCGCCCTCGCCGTCCTCCGGCGTCGCCCACTTGATGATCTTGGAGACGCCCGGCTGCTGCCAGTCCTCGCTGTCGGTGTCGATGAACACGCTGGTGTAGCCCATCGCGCCCAGCCGCTCGTAGACGGGCCAGCTGTAGTCGTCGATCGCATCGGTCTTCGAGGAGTACGGGGCCCGGAACAGCGTCGTCGTGATGCCCGCCGCGCCCGCCAGGGCGAGCTGGGTCTGGGCGATCTCCCGCTTGACGCGGGCCTCGCTCTGATACGAGAGGTCGACATGGGTGAAGGTGTGGACCCCCACCTCGTTTCCCTCGTCGACCATCCTGCGGACGACGTCCGGATAGCGCGAGATCATCGAGCCGACGAGGAAGAAGGTGCCCGGCACGTCGTTCTCGTCCAGGATGTCCATCACCTTCCCGCTCCACTCGGGATCGGGGCCGTCGTCGAAGGTCAGCACGATGGTCTTGTCCGGCACGGACTGCGTGCGGGCGGTGCCGCCGGGGAAGCTCAGAATGGGCCCGCCCTCCAGCACGTCGTCGGGCACCGTGTCCGCCGCGGCGTCGGTGCGCACCCGCTGGTCGTTGCCGACCTCGGCGCGAAGATAGCCGTCCAGCAGCATCGTGCAGACGAGCCCCAGCAACAGCAGCAGTGCCATGATCACGCGCGGCCGGGGGACTGCCTGACGCCCTGCCAGGCCGATCCTGCCGGGAGTGGCGTGTCTACGGCGCGGAGCGGCCATCAGTTCGTCCCACCCGATGCCGATGCCGATGCCGACGCCGATGCCGTCGCCCGGCCGGACGGTGTCGCCCCTTCGGACGCCGACGGGGCAGGCGCGCCGCTCGGCGGCGCGGTGCCACCGGGCGGCATGCCGTAGCCGGGCCGCATCCGGCCGTCCGGGCCGGCCTCCGCGGCCGGACCGCCGTCGAAGGGGAGCAGCTGGGAGGGGGTCAGGGAGATCCCGCCCATGAAGGCGAGCCCGAGCACGGCGGCGTAACCCACGCAGACGGTGCCCAGCAGCATGCCGGCCCGGCGCAACAGCCTGGCCCGGCGCCCGGAGCTGTCCACGAAGACGGGCCCCTCCTGGGGCCGTTCCGCAGCGCGGCGGCGCTCGGCCGAGCGGGCCGGGCCTGCGTGTGCCCGGCGACGGCCGCGCGGCGCCGGGTCTTTGTCGATGACGGGGTCGGATTGCATGTGCGCATGGTGGCGAAGCTTGATGTGCGAAGTCTGGAGCTTTCCTGGCCGCACACTGTGAAACGGGCCCGAACCTGTCGGACCGCTGAGAGTGCGCCGGGTGCGACAGGCCCGCTCCGTTCCGCCCACCCCCTCCCCAGCAAGGGAGTTGGCGGCTTGTGAGGGGCACATGAGGCCTCTTCCCATGAATTCCCTGTGTCTTCGCTCAAGCTCGTGGTGTGAGAGGTTCCAGGTGTCCCGGCAGCACCGGCTGCCGTTCCGGGCGACTCTCCGAGAGCAGGTGCACATACGTCATGCAAAGGCGCACACGGATTTCCTCAGCCCTTGCCGGGCTGGTAGCGCTCGGCCTCGCGTGCTCCGCCTGCTCGACGGGCGGCGTCGCCGATCAGGCGAAGGGGTCCGCGCCGCCCCCGCCGGCGGCCGCGCGGACCGACTACACGCCGTACGTCAGCGCGACGACCGCTGCCGACACCGATGGCGCGGGGTCCCCCGACACGTACAACCTGGCCTTCGTCACCTCGGGCACATCCGGCTGCACCCCCCTGTGGGGCGGCACGACGGCAGCCACCAGTGAGGTGGTCGCGGCCCGCGTCGACGAGCTCACCGGGACCGGGGCGGACATCCGGGTCTCCTTCGGCGGCGCGGCGGGCACCGAGGCGGCGCTGGCCTGCGACAGCGCGGAGGAACTGGCCGACGCCTACGCGGAAGTACTCGACGCCGTCGGCGCCACGAAGGCGGACTTCGACATCGAGGGCGACGCGCTGGGCGACACCGCCTCGGTCACCCGCCGCAACGAGGCGCTGGCCCTGCTCCAGGAGAACCGCGACCTCGACGTCACGTACACCCTGCCCGTCATGCCCGACGGACTGGAGGACACGGGGACCGCCGTCCTTCAGGACGCGGTGGACCAGGGTGTCGAGATCTCGGCGGTGAACATCATGGCGATGAACTACAGCACCTCCCACAGCGGCGACATGGGCGACTACGCGGAGGAGGCCGCGGAAGGCGCACACGGCCGGCTCGTGGAAGTCCTCGGCCTGTCGCAGGACGCGGCGTGGGAGGCGCTGCACATCACGGTGATGATCGGGGTCAACGACGTGGAGGGGGAGACGTTCACCCTCGACGACGCGGCGTCCCTTCGTTCCTTCGCCACGAGCCACGGGGTCGGCGCGCTCTCCCTGTGGGCGGCCTTCCGCGACCAGGAGTGCTCCTCGGAAGTGGACACGACGACCGCCTCGGACACCTGCAGCGGAGTCGAGCAGGAAGCGGGCGCGTTCGCCGAAGCGCTGAGCGGCTGAGAGGCGCCGGGACAGCTCAGCGCAGCGGGGCCTCCCTGACCAGCCTCATCAGGGCCTTGGCCCCAGGGCTCATGGCCCGGGCCGGCGGAAGCACCACGACGCTCTCGTAGACCGGCCGCTCCGCACCGGCGAGGTCCACCGCGACCAGGCCCCCCGCTTCCGGCTTACGGGAGAAGTGGTGCGGCACCACCGCGACACCGAGACCCTCGTGCACCAGCTCCAGCAGGCTGTGCACGTCGCTGACCTCCAGCGCCACCGTGCGGCGGACCCCTGCCGCGGCGAACGCCTCGTCCGCCGCGCGCCGGGGCCCCCAGTCAGGGTGGAAGTCGATGAACGACTCGCCGTGCAGCTCGCTCCACGCCACCCGGGAGCCCTCCTCGGCGAACCGGTGGCCGGGAGCGCACAGGACGACCATGGGCTCGCGTGCCAGCGGCACGAGCTCGCCACGCCACTCCGGCGGGCTGACGGTCGCGGCGAACGCGAGGTCCAGCCGGCCGCCGGCCACTCCTTCCAGCAGGCTGGACGTGCCCTCCTGCCGCAGCCTGATCTCCATGTGCGGGTGCTCACGGTGGAAGGCCGCGAGCAGCCGCGCCGTGCTGACCCCGGCCACACACTGCTCCACCCCCAGCGTCAGCGTGCCCCGCAGCAGCCCCCGCACCGCGTCGACGGCGTCCCGTGCCGCCCGCGCTCCCGCCAGCGTCCGCTCCGCCTCCACCAGCAAGGCCGCCCCCGCCTCGGTGAGCCGCACCGTCCGCGTCGTCCGGCTGAACAGCGGGGTCCTCAGCTCGTGCTCCAGCGCCCGGACGGACGCGGACAGCCCGGACTGGGACACGGCCAGACGTTCGGCCGCGCGGGTGAAGTGCTGCTCCTCGGCGACCGCGACGAAGTGCTCCAGCTGACGCAATTCCATGATTGAGCAATTTAGACGATGAATCCCAGCGGAATCTCCTGTTGGACCGCTGGATCGTTCTCCGTCAGTCTTGGGGGCGCGCACCAGACCTGGCGCGCCCCTACGCCGTGCCCCGTGGAGTGCTCGTATGTACCTTCCGTCCGCCGACCGCTACGCCGCCATGCCCTACCGGCGCACCGGGCGCAGCGGCCTGCTGCTCCCCGCTCTCTCGCTCGGGCTCTGGCACAACTTCGGAGGCGACCGGACCCCCGAGAGCCAGGGCGAGATCCTGCGCAGGGCCTTCGACCTCGGCATCACCCACTTCGACCTCGCCAACAACTACGGCCCGCCGCCCGGTTCCGCCGAGACCGCCATGGGCCGGGCCCTGAAGACGGACTTCGCCGGACTCCGCGACGAGATCGTCATCTCCACCAAGGCGGGCTACCACATGTGGGAGGGTCCGTACGGGGAGTGGGGCTCCCGCAAGAACCTCCGCTCCTCGCTGGACCAGAGCCTGAACCGTCTCGGCCTCGACTACGTCGACATCTTCTACTCCCACCGCTTCGACCCGGACACCCCGCTCGAGGAGACGATGGGCGCCCTCGACGCCGCGGTGCGGCAGGGCAAGGCTCTCTACGTCGGCGTCTCCAACTACTCGGCCGAGCAGACCCGCGAGGCCGCCCGCATCCTGAACGAGCTGGGCACCCCCCTCCTCATCCACCAGCCGCGCTACTCCATGCTCGACCGCTGGGTCGAGGACGGACTGCTGGACGCCCTGGACGAGCTCGGCACCGGTTCCATCGCGTACTCCCCGCTGGAGCAGGGCATCCTCTCCGACCGCTATCTGAACGGCATCCCGGAGGGGTCGCGCGCGGCGGGGACCAGCCCGTTCCTCTCGGCGGAGGCCGTCACCCCGGACCTCGTCGGCCGGCTGGGCGCGCTGAACGACCTGGCGCGGGAGCGCGGACAGTCCCTCGCCCAGATGGCGCTCGCCTGGGTGCTGCGCGGAGGCCGGGTCACCTCCGCCGTCGTCGGCGCGAGCAGCGTCGCCCAGCTGGAGAACAGCGTCGAGGCGGTCCGCGGCCTGGAGTTCGGCGAGGACGAGCTCGCCCGGATCGAGGAGCTCGTCAAGGGCACCGGCCGCGTCTGATCCTCCGAGGCGGTCCCGTGATCCCTCAGCCGTCCGCCGCCCGGCACCCGGGCGGCGGACGGTTTCACCGGACTGGACCAGTGACAGATCACGAGGGCTCTGGCCCGGTGCTGTCCCGGCGCGTACCGTGATGCGGCACGAAGATCCTCTTCCCGGGGACGGGCGGGGGAGCGACCGACCGACGACAGGACCGCGCACGTGAAGATCCTGGTCAGCGCCGACATGGAGGGCGCCACCGGAGTGACCTGGCCGGCCGATGTGCTGCCCGGTACCCCGCAGTGGGAGAGGTGCCGTTCGTTCTTCACCTCCGACGTGAACGCCGCCGCACTCGGCTTCTACGACGGGGGCGCCGACGAGGTGCTCGTCAACGAGGCCCACTGGAGCATGCGCAATCTGCTCCTGGAGCGGCTCGACGAGCGCGTCCAGATGCTCACCGGCAAGCACAAGTCCCTCTCCATGGTGGAGGGCATCCAGCACGGCGACGTCGACGCCGTGGCGTTCGTCGGCTACCACACGGGCGCCGGCACGGAGGGCGTGCTCGCCCACACCTACCTCGCCAACTCCATCACCGGGGTCTGGCTGAACGGGGTCCGTGCCAGCGAGGGCCTGCTGAACGCCCATGTCGCCGCGGAGTACGGAGTCCCGGTCATCCTGGTCACCGGCGACGACCTGACCTGCGAGGACGCCCGCGGCTACGCCCCAGGGGCGCGCACGGTCGCGGTGAAGGACTACGTCTCGCGTTACGCGGCCGTGTGCCGCACCCCCACCCGTACGGCCGCCGACATCAGGGCGGCCGCCGCCGGGGCGACCGAGCTCGCCGTACGCCACGAACCCGTGACGAGCGGCTCGTACACGGTGGAGCTGGAGTTCGACGCCGAGCACCTGGCGGCCGCGGCGACCGTGGTTCCGGGCGTGGCGCCGAGCGGCGAGCGGCGCGTCGCCTATACCAGCGGGACGATGTACGAAGGCATTCGCACGTTCAAGGCGGTGACGACGATCGTGTCGGCCGCCGTGGAGGAACAATATGGCTGAGGAGAGCATGCCCGGCGGGCCGGCCGACGAGCGGGCACTCGACGAATCGGTGACGTTCACCTCCGAGCTGATCCGGATCGACACGACCAACCGCGGCGACGGCACCTGCCGGGAACGCCCGGCCGCAGAGTACGTCGCCGAGCGGCTGGCCGGCGCGGGCCTGGAGCCCGCCCTCCTGGAGCGCACGCCGGGCCGGACGAACGTGGTCGCCCGGATCGAGGGCACCGACCCGTCAGCCGACGCCCTCCTCGTGCACGGCCATCTCGACGTGGTGCCCGCCGTGGCGGCCGACTGGACCGTGCACCCCTTCTCCGGGGAGGTGCGCGACGGCGTCGTGTGGGGACGCGGCGCCATCGACATGAAGAACATGGACGCGATGGTCCTGGCCGTCGTCCGGGCCTGGGCGCGCGCGGGTGTGCGCCCGCGCCGCGACATCGTCATCGCCTACACGGCCGACGAGGAGGCCAGCGCGCGGGACGGCGCCGGTTTTCTCGCCGACCGGCACCCCGAGCTCTTCGAGGGCTGTACGGAGGGCATCAGCGAGTCCGGGGCCTTCACCTTCCACGCCGGGCCCGGCATGGCGCTCTACCCGGTCGCCGCGGGCGAACGCGGGACGGGCTGGCTGAAGCTGACCGCCGAGGGCAAGGCCGGCCACGGCTCCAAGGTCAACAAGGCCAACGCCGTCAGCAGGCTCGCCGCCGCCGTCGCCCGGATCGGCTCGTACGAATGGCCGGTACGGCTGACCCCGACAGTGCGGGCCGCGCTCACGGAGATCGCCGCGCTGCACCACATCCGCGTCGACCTCGACGCCCCCGGATTCGACGTGGACGAGCTCCTCGGCAAGCTCGGCCCGGCCGCCGCCCTGGTCGAGCCGACCGTCCGCAACAGCAGCAACCCGACGATGCTGGACGCCGGTTACAAGGTCAACGTGATCCCCGGCCACGCCACCGCCCGCATCGACGGCCGCATGGTGCCCGGCGGCGAGGACGAGTTCCGCGAGACCCTGGACCGGCTGACCGGCCCTGGCGTCGACTGGGAGTTCGACCACCGCGAGGTCGCCCTCGAAGCCCCCGTCGACTCACCGACGTACGCGAAGATGCGTGCGGCCATCGAGCTGTTCGACCCGGACTCGCACGTCGTCCCCTACTGCATGTCGGGTGGGACGGACGCCAAGCAGTTCTCCCGACTCGGCATCACCGGCTACGGCTTCTCCCCGCTGAAGCTGCCCGTCGGCTTCGACTACCAGGCGCTGTTCCACGGTGTCGACGAGCGGGTCCCGGTCGACGCCCTGCACTTCGGCGTCAGGGTCCTGGACCACTTCCTGCGCACGGCCTGACCACCCGCACACCGGATGAACCGCACTGTCCGACCGAAGAGGGGGGAACCGACCATGGTGTCCACAGCGGCGTACGGCACGTGGCCGTCACCGATCGACGCGGAGCTGACCGCCTCGCACGACGGCCGGCCGGAGTTCGTCGGAACCGTCGGCGACGAGGTGTGGTGGACGGAGCCACGTCCGGCCGAGGGGGGCCGCCGCGCCCTCGTACGCCGCCGGGCCGACGGCAGCACCCGGTCCGTGCTCCCCGAACCGTGGAACCCCCGCAGCCGCGTCATCGAGTACGGCGGCGTGCCGTGGGCAGGCGCCGCACGCGGCGAGGGCGGGCCCCTGGTCGTCTTCGTCCACTTCCCCGACCAGCGGCTCTACGCCTACGCGCCGGACGCGCCCGGTGAACCGTGGCCGCTCACCCCCGTGTCGGACGTCGGCGGCGGACTGCGTTGGGTGGAACCGCAGTTGCACCTCGACCGCGCCGAGGTGTGGTGCGTGCTCGAGGAGTTCACCGGTGAGTCGGCCACCGACGTCCGGAGGGTGATCGCCGCCGTGCCGCTCGACGGTTCGGCCGCCGGCGATCGCGGCGCCGTACGTGAACTCACGGACGACCGGAACCGGTTCGTCACCGGTCCCCGGCTGTCGCACGACGGCCGCCGGGCCGCCTGGATCGCCTGGGACCACCCGCAGATGCCGTGGGACGGCACCGTCGTGAAGATGGCCGACATCACCGCCGACGGCACCTTCACCGGGGTCCGGCCACTGGTCGGCGACATCGACGAGTCCGTCGTCCAGGTGGAGTGGGACCGGGACGGCTCTCTGCTCTTCGTGTCCGACGTCGGGGGCTGGTGGGAGCTCCAGCGGATCAGGCCCGACGCCGTCGCCGACGCCGTCGTACCCAGCAGCCGCCTCTGCTCCGTGCGGAGCGAGGAGTTCGGCGGGCCGCTGTGGAAGATCGGGCTGCGCTGGTTCCAGCTCCTGGACAACGGGCTGATCGCCGTCATCCACGGCCGGGGCACCACCGCGCTCGGTGTGCTCGACCCGGAGACCGGCGAACTCGTCGACGCCGTGGGCCCCTGGACCGCGTGGGCCGAGACGCTCGCCGTGCAGGACACCAGGGTCATCGGAATCGCGGCGAGCCCTCACACGTCGTACGAGGTGGTGGAGCTGGACACGGCCACGGGGCACACCCGGACCATCGGCGCGCCCCACAAGGACGCCGTCGATCCCGCCTACCACCCCGAGCCCGTGATCCGCACCTTCACCGGGCCTGCCGGCCGTGAGATCCACGCCCACGTGTACCCGCCGCGCCACCCCGAGCGCACGGGGCCCGACGGCGAGCTGCCGCCCTACGTCATCTGGGCGCACGGCGGCCCGACCGGCCGTTCCCCGCTCGTGCTGGACCTGGAGATCGCCTACTTCACCTCCCGGGGCATCGGCGTCGCCGAGGTCGACTACGGAGGCTCGACCGGCTACGGCCGCGCCTACCGCGAACGGCTCCGCGAACAGTGGGGTGTCGTCGACGTGGAGGACTGCGCGGCCGTCGCACTCGGTCTGGCCGAGGAGGGGTCGGCCGACCGTGCCCGGCTGGCGATCAGGGGCGGAAGCGCCGGGGGCTGGACCGCCGCAGCCTCCCTCACGCAGACCGACGTGTACGCCTGCGGCGCGATCAGTTACCCGATCCTCGACCTGGAGGGCTGGGCGACCGGTGAGACGCACGACTTCGAATCGCAGTACCTGGAATCGCTCGTGGGTCCGTACGCCGAGGTGCCCGAGCGCTACCGGGAGCGCTCGCCCGTCAACCACACCCGAGGACTCACCGCACCGTTCCTGCTGCTCCAGGGGCTGGACGACCCGATCTGCCCGCCCGTCCAGTGCGAGCGGTTCCTCGCCGCGACCGAGGGGCGCGGGATCCCTCACGCCTACCTCACCTTCGAGGGCGAGGGCCACGGTTTCCGCCGCGCCGGCACCGTGCGGCGTGCACTGGAGGCCGAACTCTCCCTCTACGCGCAGACGTTCGGCATCGAGCGCCCCGACGTACCCCGGCTGGAGCTGGAGAAGTGACCCTGGAGCCCCTCGTCCGCCCGGCCCGGCTGCGGCCCGGGGCCAGGGTCGCGGTCGTCGCACCCAGCGGCCCCGTGCCCGTCGAACGGTTGGAGCGCGGCCTCGAGTTGCTGCGCGGCTGGGGCCTCGACCCCGTCGTCGCGCCCCACGCGCTGGACACGCATCCGGAGCTCGACCACCTCGCCGGTACGGACGAGAACCGTGCCCGGGACCTCCAGGAGGCCTGGTGCGACCCGTCCGTGGACGCCGTGCTGTGCGCGAGGGGAGGTTACGGCGCGCATCGCATGGTCGACCTCCTGGACTGGCCCGCGATGCGGGCGGCCGGGCCCAAGGTGTTTGTCGGCTACAGCGACATCACCGTGCTGCACGAAGCGTTCGCCCTGCGCGCCGGGTTCTCGACCCTGCACGGTCCGATGGTGGCCACCGAAGTCTTCCTGAAGGACGCGGCGACTCAACAGGCCCTGCGCTCGACCTTGTTCGAACCGGAATCGGTGCAGACCCTGGGTCTGGACGCGGCCGCCGCTTTGGTCCCGGGTACGGCCCGAGGGATCACCTTCGGAGGTTGTGCCAGTCTGCTCGCCGCCGACGCCGGAACCTCGCGCGCCCGTACCTCCGCCCGGGGCGGCCTGCTGGTGCTGGAGGACACGGGGGAGGAGCCGTACCGACTGGACGGAATCCTCACCCGGCTGCTGCGCATCGGCGCCCTCGACGGGACGGCCGGCGTGGTGTGCGGCTCGTGGGAGGCCTGCGGGCCGTACGAAGGGGTGAGGGCCGTGCTCGCCGACCGGCTTGGCGGCCTGGGGATACCGGTGGTCGAGGAGCTGGGGTTCGGGCACGGCCCCTCGGCGCTCACCGTGCCGCTCGGCGTTCCCGCGGTGCTTGACGCGCCGTCGGACGGGGGCCGGTGCACGCTCACCGTGCAGGTGCCCGCGCTGGTCTGAGTCCGGGACTGCGGGCGCCGGACCGGGCGCCGGACCGGGCGCCGGGAGGGCCGGCGTGGGGCGGATTGCCTCGGAATGCTCGGCTCCCGTACGTTGACATCGGTATGACCTGTGTCACAGCATGGGCCGGGCCCGGTACTTACCGGTCGGTAATGTGCCCTCGGTGTGGAGGTCCATGTGTCGCGTGCTGTGCCCAGATCCCGCCGTCCACTCACCATGCTCGCCGGGGCGGCGCTTCTCGCCCCGCTCGCGCTGACCGGTGCCCCTCCGGCGTCCGCGGCCGACGGGTACACCGTCACTCCGCTGGAGTTCACCGTGGAGGCGGGTGACCGGTCCTGCACCGTGGACGCCGACCTCTACCGCCCTGCCGGTGTCGACGCGCAGCACCCGGCCCCGGCCGTCCTCGCCACCAACGGCTTCGGGGGCAGCAAGTCCGACGGCTCCACCGACGTCATCGGCAAGGCCTTCGCCGAGCGCGGCTACGTGGGTCTCGTCTACTCGGGCCTGGGTTTCGGTGAGTCGGGCTGCCTCATCACACTCGACGATCCCGCGATCGACGGTGAGGCGGCCTCCGGGCTCGTCGACTTCCTGGCCGGTACGCGCGCCGCGGACGACGGCACCAAGGCCGACTTCGTCACCTCGGACGCGCCCGGGGACCCGGTGGTCGGCATGATCGGCGGTTCGTACGGCGGGGCCGTCCAGCTGGCGACCGCCTCCGCCGACCGCCGTGTCGACGCGCTCGTCCCGCTGATCACGTGGAACGACCTGGCCTACTCGCTCGCGCCCAACGCCGCCGGAGCGGCACGGGGTGTCTCCTCCGAGACGCCCGGCGTCTTCAAGTGGCAGTGGACCAACGGCTTCTACCTGATGGGCGAGGCCCAGCCCCTGCTGGTCCCGAGCCTGGACCCGTCGCGCTTCGGCGGCCTCGGCTGCCTGCACTTCGCCGCGCAGGCGTGCGACACCATCCGCCTCCTGAACTCCGGCCGCTATCCGGCCGCCGCGACGAAGGAGATGCTGACGTACGCGCGGAGCGTGTCGCCAGCCTCCTACCTGTCCGGTGTCACCGCGCCCACGCTGCTCGTCCAGGGCCAGGCAGACAGCCTGTTCAACCTCAACGAGGCCACCGCCACCTACCGGGCGCTCGAGGCCCAGGGCACGCCGACGAAGATGATCTGGCAGGCCTGGGGCCACAGCGGTGGCTCGGTGCCCGGTGAACTCGACCTCGGCACGGGCAATCTGGAGACCAGCTACGTCGGGCAGCGCATCCTCGCCTGGTTCGACCGCTACCTCCTTCACGACGAAGGCGCCGCCATGGGGCCCGAGTTCGCCTACTACCGCGACTGGGCGAGCGGATACGGCACCGCGGACGCGGTGCCCGGCCTGTCCCGCTCGATGTACCTCTCCGGCGACGGCGCACTGGTGGACAGCCGCTCCGATGTCACCCGCGGGAGCCGCCGGTACACCAACTGGCTCCTGCCGAGCAGCCATTCCGAGAGTTCCCTGGCCGGACTGATCGGGCTGACCGACCCGGCGCCGTACGACACCAAGGGCACCTACCTCGGCTGGACCAGCGCCCCGCTGGCCGCGCCGGTCGACGTCGTCGGCGCGCCGAGGGCCACGCTGAAGGTCGTCTCCCCGAAGACGGAACGGGTGCAGAACAGCGGCGACGCCGCGGACAAGCTCGTGCTGTTCGCCAAGGTCTACGACGTGGCGCCCGACGGGACGCAGGAGCTGGTGAACCGCCTGGTCGCCCCGGTGCGCGTCCCCGACGTCACCCGCCCCTTCACCGTCGAGCTGCCCGGCGTCGTGCACCGGTACGGGACGGGGCACCGGCTGCGGTTCGTGATCGCCGCGAGCGACACGGCGTACTTCGGCAACCGGGGCGTCAAACCGGTCACCGTGGTCAGCGCTCCGCAGGACACCGGCGTCCTGGAACTCCCCGTGGTCGGCTGACCGTCACCCGTACGGCCCTGCTCCACCGCTCCCCGGAGCCGGGACGGAGTCATCCTGAGGGCCGGGGACCGCCGTTCCCGGCCCCGGACCCCAGGACCAGCGAAAGGGCCGCTCATGAGCCCCAAGGACGTATCCAGCGGGAGCGCGGGCGCGTTCAGCCCCGCCCGTATCGCCGTCACTCTCCTGGCGGTACTGACGATCGTCTTCATCTGTGTGAACACCGCCGAGGTCACCATCCGGGTGATCATCCCCAAGGTCACCATGCCTCTCTGGGCCGCGCTGCTGGGGGTCTTCGTGGCAGGCGCGCTCTGCGGGGCCTATCTGTTCCGCAGGCGGGCCGCTCGATAGGGCGGGGCCGCCCGTCGCCGGGCCGTGGTGCGGCAGCCTGAACGGTGTCGCCGGGGGTACGCGCGTCTCATCACGCGCCACGGGCGCACCGGACGACGGAGGGAAACGAACGTGCGAACTGTCGGTGTCGAGGAGGAGCTCCTGCTCGTGGACGCGGAGAGCGGCGACCCTCGTGCACTGTCGACGGCGGTGCTGGCCCTGGCCGAACGCCGTGCCGGGGGTGACTCCGTGTTCGAGTCCGAACTGCACGACCAGCAGATGGAGTTCGCCACCGAGCCGTGCGGCGCGATGGGGGACCTGGCGGAGGAGATCCGTCGCTGGCGGGCGGAGGCGTCGCACAGCGCCGCCGAGGCGGGTGCCGCGGTGGCGGCCCTGGCGACCTCCCCGCTGCCGGTCAGCCCCTCCATCGGGGAGGACGAGCGGTACCGGTGGCTGGCTGAACGGTTCGGTCTGACCGCGCAGGAGCAGCTGACCTGCGGCTGTCACGTGCACGTGTCGGTGGAATCGGACGAGGAGGGCGTCGCCGTACTGGACCGGGTGCGGCCATGGCTCCCCGTCCTGCTGGCGCTGAGCGCGAACTCCCCCTTCTGGCAGGGCCGGGACACCTCGTACGACAGCTACCGGAGCAGGGTGTGGGGCCGCTGGCCGTCGGCAGGTCCGGTGGACCTGTTCGGCTCGGCGGACCGCTACCACGAGCAGGTACGGGCGCTGGTCGGCACGGGGGTCCTGCGCGACAAGGGGATGATCTACTTCGACGCGCGGCTCTCGCACCGCTACCCCACGGTGGAGTTCAGGGTGGCGGACGTGTGCCTGGACCCGGCGGACACGGTGCTGCTGGCCACGCTCGCGCGCGGCCTCGTGGAGACGTCGGCGCGCGCCTGGCGGGCCGGTGACCCGCCGGACCCGGTGCCGGTGAGTGTGCTGCGCATGGCCGCCTGGCAGGCCGCGCGCTCGGGTGTGGAGGGCCGGCTGCTCCACCCCCTCACCATGCGCCCCGAGCCGGCCGCGGACGTCGCCCACGCCCTTCTCGGCCACGTGGGCGACGCCCTGGAGGACAGCGGGGACCTGGCGTCGGCGGACGGGGCGCTGCGGGCGGTGCTGAGGCGGGGGAGCGGCGCACGGGCCCAGCGGGACCTGCTCGCGGGCTCGGACAGCCTCCGGACCGTCGTCACCGAGTGCGCGGCCAGGACGCGCGGCTGACCGTGGTGACGGCCCGGGGCCCGACGGCTCGCGACCCCGACGGTCCGCGACCCCGGCGCCCCGAGGCGCCGAGGTCGCGAGGGCGCCGGTCGCGGCGGTCACCCGCCGCGGTGCCGGTGCCCGTCGGCCTGTGCGTCGACCTCCCTGGCCAGCCGTCCCAGCATGGCGCGGTGCCTGATCTGGAGCACCGCGTCGAGGGCCACGTTGTGGAGAGTGCCCCCGAGCCCCCGCAGAGGGTGCTCGGAGAGCAGCACAAGCGTCTCGTCGCCCCAGGGGCGGATGTCGAAAGCGATGCGCGCGGTCCCCAGGAGCCCGCTGTAGGCCTCCAGTTCGAGGACTCGCGGCCGTTCCAGTCGCCGTACGACGGTGTGGCCCTGGTACTCCTTCGGGCCGAGACGCAGGGTGTACCCGATGGAGGAGCCGACATCCGGCCACCGCCCTTTCAGGGGGTGGGACTCCTGCGTCCCCACGACCCATTTCCCGTACTCGTCCGGTTGCTCCAGGACAGCCCACAGGGCCGAGGGCGGATGGTGGATCAGCTGGTGGCGAATGGCCATGAACGCCTCCACGCACGGACATCTGGCGGGTGGGAACGGTGGCGGGATCTACAGCCATGCTATGCGCGGCACGGTCGCGGCCGCACGTCGGAGCGAGACCGGGGGACTTCGGAGTCTTCACCCGAACGGCCCAACGGCCCGACCCCTAACGACCCACGGCCGCCCGCAGGCGGGTCAGCGTGTTCCGGCGCTCCCGGCGGCCCGTTTTCCGTCGCACGTCACGTCCACCGTGCGACCCGACGCGGGGTAGAACGAAAAGAGGACATGTCGACATGCCCATCCGGACTGACGAGGAGAGGGCGCATGCGTGCACTGACCTGGCAAGGACGGCGGGACGTCCGTGTGGAGACGGTCCCGGACCCCGTCGTCCACGATCCGACGGACATCATCGTCCGGGTCACATCGAGCGGTATCTGCGGGTCGGACCTGCATCTGTACGAGGTGCTCGGCCCTTACCTCGAACCCGGCGACATCCTGGGACACGAACCCATGGGCATCGTGGAGGAGACCGGTCCGGAGGTGACCGCCCTCAGCCCCGGTGACCGTGTGGTGGTCCCGTTCAACGTCTCGTGCGGCGACTGCTTCATGTGCGATCAGGGACTCCAGTCGCAGTGCGAGACCACCCAGGTCCGGGAGTACGGCAGCGGAGCCGCGCTGTTCGGCTACACCAAGCTCTACGGGCAGGTACCCGGCGGACAGGCCGAGCTGCTGCGCGTCCCCTTCGGGAACACCCTGCCGGTCAAGGTCCCGGAGGGCCCGCCGGACGACCGGTTCGTCTTCCTGTCCGACGTCCTTCCGACTGCCTGGCAGGCGGTCGAGTACGCGGACGTGCCCCCCGGCGGCAGCCTGACGGTCCTGGGGCTCGGCCCGATCGGGGACATGGCCGCCCGGATCGCCCTGCATCGCGGTGCCGGGCTGGTCATCGGTGTGGACCTGGTCTCCGACCGTCTTCAGCGGGCCGCCGCGCGGGGTGTCCGGACCCTGGACCTGCGGGAGTACGGCAAGAACCTGCCGGACGCGGTGCGCGACCTCACCGACGGGCGCGGAACCGACGCGGTCGTCGACGCGGTCGGCATGGAGGCGCACGGGGCGCCCGTGGCCAGGGCGGGGCAATGGGCGGTGGGCATGCTGCCGGACCCCGCGGCGCGCGTACTCATGGAGCGCGCGGGCGTCGACCGCCTCAGCGCCCTGCTCACCGCCATCGACCTGGTACGCCGGGGCGGCACCGTGTCAGTCTCCGGCGTCTACGGCGGTGCAGTGGACCCGCTGCCGCTGCTCAGGATGTTCGACAAGCAGATACAGCTGCGGATGGGGCAGGCCAACGTCAGGAACTGGGTGCCGGCCATCCTGCCGCTCCTCGTCGACGAGGATCCGCTCGGCGTGGACGGCTTCGCCACCCACCACCTGCCGCTCGCCGACGGGCCGAAGGCGTACGAGACCTTCCAGAAGAAGGCGGACGGCATGGTGAAGACGCTGCTCATGCCGTGACACCCCCGTATCCGGCCGGGCGGTGGGGCCGGTGCGCGGCCGGAAGCCGAGTGTGCCCGTGAGCCGCGGTCGGCGCGCTGCTCACCGGCCTGGTCGTCGACGCCCTCACCGGACCGGACGGGCCGGACCGGTGATCATCTGGGTGAACGGCGCCGTCGGCAGCGGCAGGACGACGCTCGTCGCGGAGCTGCGCCGGCGGATGCCGGATTCCCTGGTCTACGACCCCGAGCAGACCGGATTCGTCCTGCGGGGCGTCGTGGAGGTGCCGACCGGCGACTTCCAGGACCTGCCCCTGTGGCGAAGCCAGGTCGCGGGCATGGCGATCGGCCTCGTGCGGGAGTACGGCCGCCCCGTCCTGGTCCCGATGACACTGGTCGACCCACGGTACGCGGAGGAGATCTTCGGGGCTCTGGAGGCCGCCGGAGTGACGGCCCGTCACTTCTTCCTGGCCGTGACCGCGAGCGAGCTGGAGGCCCGGCTCGACGCACGGGTCCTCCGCCCCGACGACTCCGAACGGGACGAGAGCGCCCGAGCCTGGTGCAAGGCCCAGGTGCCCGGTGCGTCGCAGCCGCCGGCGAGCTCAGGGGCGGGGCCGTTCTGCTCGACGGGGAGCTGCCCACGCCTGAACTCGCCGACCGCGTCATGGCGATGCTCGGCTGAACGCCGTCAGGCGGGCACGTTCCGGTCGACGTACTCGAAGACCGAACCGTCCGGGTGCAGGGCGATCAGATTACGGCCGGCCGGGGTGGGCACAGGGCCCGCGACGACCTTCGCGCCCACCCGCGTCAGCGCCGCGTGTGCCTCGTCGACGTCCTTGACCGCGATCGTCGCCGACACCTTGCGCAGCACCTCCAGCTCCGCCTCGGGGCCACTCATCAGCAGGAAGCAGCCGATCGCGGCCACCGAGACCCCGCCGCGCTCGAAGCGCAGTGCCGGAGTGCCGGTCAGGCCCTCGTAGAAGGCCACCGAGGCCTCCAGGTCGTCGACGCAGATACGCAGCGTGGTTCCCAGGATCTCCATGCCCACGAGGGTAGTTGCCGACCCGGCCGGATGTGATCCGTTCCTTGCCCCGCCACCGGGTCACGCCCGGCAGAGCACCTCGCCGTGCGGCACCATGAACCACGCGTCGGGCTCCTCGCCCCATGTGCGCCACGCGTCGGCGATAGTGGTCAGCTGTGCGGCACTCGCGTGACCGCCGCCCACGGCCAGCTCCGCGTACACCGACGCGGTCGTGCGATCGGCCCACAGGCCGCTCCACCAGGCGCGGTTCTCCGGGGTGGCGAAGCACCAGGCCGCGGCCGTCGGGGTGATGTCGGTGAAGCCTGCCTGGCGGGCCCAGGACAGCAGGCGGCGGCCGGCGTCGGGCTCGCCGCCGTTCGTGCGGGCCACACGGTCGTACAGCTCCTGCCACTCCCGCATTCCCGGCACCTCCGGATACCAGGTCATGGCCGCGTAGTCGCTGTCACGGGCCGCGACGACGCCGCCGGGGCGGCAGACGCGCCGCATCTCGCGCAGCGCCTGCACCGGATCACCCACGTGCTGGAGGACCTGATGGGCGTGGACCACGTCGAAGGAGTCGTCGGGGAAGTCCAGGGAGTGGACGTCCGCGGTGGTGAACTCCACGTTGTCCACGCCTCGTCCGGCGGCGGCCTCCGCCGCGCTGTCCAGCACGTCGCGGTTCGCGTCCACCGCGGTCACGCGGCCGGGCGCCACCAGTGCGGCGATGTCCGCGGTGATGGTGCCCGGTCCGCATCCCACGTCCAGAACCGCCTGGCCCGGGCGGAGTTCGGCGATCAGGTAGGCCGCCGAGTTCTCGGCCGTCCGCCATTTGTGCGAGCGCAGTACGGATTCGTGGTGACCGTGTGTGTAGACGGCTGTTTCCTTCGGCATGGCCGTACGTCCTCTCTCGGACCTCAGTCGCAGGCGATGGAGTCACGGTACGCCGCGATGTCGGATTCTGAGATGGGCGTCTCACGATGTGAGTATAGCTACACGGGCATCGGGCAGTACACCGTCAGCGCCTCAGGAAGCTTGTCGATCATCAAGTCCGTTCCGGAGTGCGCGACTTCGCCGTCGTAGGCGTACGGAGTGCCCGGCGTGAGCCCGGCGAGCCGCACCTTGCGGCGCCGTACGGCCGCGTGCACGGGTGACCGGGACAGCGGGCCGGCGACCGCCGCCGCGAGCAGCCGGAGGCCGGGGGTGCGTCCGCCGTGCACCACGCGCACGTCCAGCAGGCCGTCCGCCAGGTTGTGGCGGCGGCCGGGGGCGGGCCCCACCCGCCGGAACAGGCCGTTGCCCACGAAGAGCAGCCACAACGGACGCTGCTCCCCCTGGAGTTCGGCGGTGAGTGGGCGCGAGCCGCGCAGTGCCTCGAAGGCCGCGAGCACCCCCGCCGGCCAGCCGCCGATCCTGGGCGCCCAGTGCTCCCGGGTCCGTACGAGCTCCGGATACACGCCCAGGCTGAAGGCGTTGAGGAAGTAGCCGTGCGCCCCGCCCGGACCCTGCGGTCCTGGGCGGAAGCGGCCCAGGTCGACCCGGACGGCGTCGCCCGAGGTGAGCGCCGTCACGGTGTCGTGCACGGTCTCGATGCCGAGGTCGTACGCGAAGTGGTTGAGGGTCCCGCCGGGGAACACGGCGAGCGGCACACCGTGGGTCGCCGCGACCGCCGCAGCCATGTTGACGGTCCCGTCGCCCCCGCAGACGCCCAGGGCCTTGCCCTGGCGCGCCGCCTTCTCCAGGCAGCCCGGCAGGTCGGAGGGCGCGCACTCCACCGTCTCGGCGAGCGGCAGCACGTCACGGATCACGGCCGCCGCGTTGGTCGCGGAGCCGGACTCCCGGTTGACGACCACGACCAGGTCCTGCCCGGCGGGCAGTGCCGGAGCCTGTGCGGGAGGTCTGCCGGGTGCGGGAAGCTGTCCACGGGTCGGTACCACGCCCCGCAGTGCGAACGCCGCCCCTATGCCCAGTGCGGCACCGGCCAGTACATCGCTCGGGTAGTGGACTCCGGTGTAGACGCGGGAGGCGGCGACGGCCGCCGCCACCGGGGCGACGATCGCGCCCCAGCCCTTCGACTCCAGGGCCACGCCGGTGGCGAAGGCCGCCGCGGACGCCGCGTGCCCCGACGGGAAGGACGTGGTGAACGGCTGGCGCTTCAGCTGCCTCATCACCGGAACTATGTCCAGTATCGGGCGCTCCCTGCGGACCGCCTGCTTGCCCACGGTGTTGATCGCGGCGGAGGCGACGGCCAGCGAGGCCACGCCGCGCAGGGCGGCCCTGCGGGACCGCGCGCTGGATCCCAGCACCGCAATGCCCGCGGCGGCCCCGAACCACAGCAGCCCGTGGTTGGCGCTGCGGCTCAGCCGGGGCAGGACGGCATCGGCGCCGGGCCAGTGTCTCTGGGCCACGCGCTGGAACGCGGCGAGATCCCGCTGGTGGAACCGGGCACGCCAGTGGCCTGGGGAGGGCGGACTGCTCGTTGTCGACATGGGACAGCGAATACCCTGCGACCGGGCGGTGAACCAGGAGGCGCGCACGGGGAGCTCCGAGGTTTCCCGGTCGAATCAGCCGGAATGAGGGGAATCGCCCTCGTCCTGCCCGTTCCGCCGGGCCGAGGACGTTGCCCGGACAAGATTCCTGCCGCTAGCCTGCGTTCGTGATTCCGGTCATTGACCGGAGTGCCGAACGAGATTGGCGGACGATCATGGGGCGACTCGTCCCTGCGGTGACCAGGGCGCTGGATGTTCTCGAACTCTTCCTCCAGGGAGAGGGGACCCTTTCCGCCCCCGAGGTCACCCGCAGGCTCCAACTGCCGCGGACCACCGTCCACGAGCTGCTCACCACGCTCGCCGCGCGGTCCTACCTGGTCACGGTCCCGGAACAGCCGGGCCGCTACCGGCTCGGCGTGCGCACGTACCAGCTCGGCAGCCGCTACGCCGAGCAGCTCGACCTCGCCGCCGAGGGACAGCAGGTGGCCCGTGAGGTCGCCGAGACCTGCGGCGAGACCGTCCACGTCGCGATCCTGGAGGACACCGAGGTCATCTACATCGCCAAGGTGGACTCCACGCACGCCGTCCGCATGGTCTCCGCGGCCGGCCGCAAGCTGCCCGCGCACTGCACCTCCGTGGGCAAGCTGCTGCTCGCCGCGCTCCCGGAGGCCGAGCTCGACGCCCGCCTCGACGGGCGCGAACTCATCGCCATGACCGACAACAGCCTCACCGACGCCACGGAACTGCGGGCCGCCCTCGCCGTCGTCCGCAAGCGGGGCATAGCGGTGGAGCACCGGGAGTCGAACCCGGACGTGAGCTGTGTGGCGGCGCCCGTCAGGGACAGATCCGGACGTGTCGTCGCCGCGCTCTCCATCTCCGTGCCGATGATCCGCTGGAGCGAGGAGCGCGAGGCGGAACTCGCGCAGCTCGCGGCAGGCGGGGCCGACGCGCTGTCCGGCCGGCTCGGACACCACCGGCCCCAGATATGAGGCCGTCCCCGGAGGTGGCCGTGCGCGAGCAGGCCGAGCTGGGTGAGGGGCCCACCTGGGACCAGGCGGCTGGGCGGCTGATCTGGGTCGACATCCTCTCCTCCCGCGTCCACACCTACGACCCGTCGACGGGCCGCCGTACGGTCATGGCCACCGGTCAGCACGTCGGCGCGGCGAAGCCGCGGGCGGGAGGCGGCCTCGTGGTCGTCCTGCGGGACGGGGCGGGGCTGTACGACGCCGACGGTGCCTTCTCGTGGCTGGTCCACGATCCCGTCCCGGGGCGGAGGGGCAACGACGCCGCCGTGGCGCCGGACGGCGCGCTCTGGGCGGGCACCATGCGCTACGACGAGGCCGAGGGCGGCGGCTCCCTCTCGCGGATCGCACCGGACGGCACGGTGAGCCGCGTCCTGGACACGGTGACGGTCAGCAACGGCACCGGATGGAGCCCGGACGGCCGGCTCATGTACTACACCGACACCCCCACACGGCGCATCGACGTCTTCGACGTGGAGGGGGAGCGCGTCCTGGGCCGGCGCCCCTTCGCCACCGTCGAGCAGGGCTCCGGGTGGCCCGACGGGCTGACGGTCGACGCCGAGGGCTGCGTGTGGGTCGCCCTCTGGGACGGCGCGGCGATCCGGCGCTACACCCCCGACGGCCGGCTGGACCGGGTCGTGGCCCTTCCGGTCCTGCGGCCCACGGCCTGCGCTTTCGGCGGTCCCGGCCTGCGCGACCTGTACGTGTCCACCGCCCGGACGGGCCTGGACGCACCGCACCCGCTGTCGGGTTCCCTGCTGGTGCTGCCGGACGCGGGGCAGGGGCTGCCGGGTACACCGTTCGCCGGCTGAGCGTCCACGGTCCGAAGAGCGTATTTCCGCCTCCTTCCGGAACCGGCGCGCGGGCGGACCCCGGGGAACCTCCGTATAAAGGGGCCTGAGGGTCACGCAGGCGGAGGGAGGCCCCGGGATGCACTGGAGCGAGCGCGAGCCGCCCCGCCCCCTCGGGGAGGACCACGGCCCCGTCCGGTACGGGCCGCCCGCCCCGGACCCCGGTCTCCCCGTGCTGCCGGAACTCGCCGGCGTGCTGGCCGCTTCCGCCGCGCGGCCCCGTCCCGAGCCACCCGGTGGCGGAACGATCCTGCGGGAGGCGGCCCGCGCCTACTGGGAGCGGCGGGGCCTGCACGGCGGGCCCGAGGACATCGCCGCGGCCCCGGGAGCCCAGCCGCTGCTGCTCGCCCTGATCGCCGCGCACGGCGGCGACGTGCTCATGCCCCGGCCCTGCCCCGCCGCCTGGATGCCGCAGGCGCGGCTGCTGGGCCGGCCCGCCTACCACGTGCCGACGCCCGCCGAGTGCGGCGGCATCCCCGACCCGTACGCCCTGCTGGAGACGGTGCGCAGGGTGCGCGCCGAGGGCGGCAGGCCCCGGCTGCTCCTGATCTCCGTGGCCGACGACCCGACCGCGACGCTCGCACCACCGGAGCTGGTCCGCGAGGCGTGCGAGGCCGCGGTCTCCGAGGGGCTCCACATCGTCAGTGACGAGACCTGGCGCGACACCCTGCACCGGCCCCACGACACCGTCCTGCTCAGCCCCGCGGAGATGTGCCCCGACGACGTGACGGTCCTGTCGGACCTGGCCGGGGCCCTCACGCCGTCCGCCTGGCCGGTCGCCGTGGCACGCTTCCCGGCCACCGCCCGCGCCGCCACGCGCCGTGCCCGGGTCCTGGACATCCTCACCGCGCTCGGCGCCGTCGTCGCGGAACCCGTGGCGGGAGCCGCCGCCCACGCGCTGGGCGAACCCGAGGCCGTGCGGACCAGGGTCCGGCAGGCGGCACACCTCCAGGCCCACATCGCCCCCGCCGCACACCGCGCGGTGCTCACCGTCGGCGCCCTCGCCAGACCGCCGCAGGCCGGCCGCCATCTCTACGCCGATCTGGGACCACTGCGCACCCGCCTCGCGGCCCGGGGGGTCACGGACTCGATGGAGCTGGAGGACTACCTGACGAAACGTCTCGGCACCCCGGCCCCCGGCGGTCACCGGTTCGGGGACGAACTGGGAGCGCTGAGGGTGCGACTGAGCACCGGTCCGCTGCTCGGCGCAACCCCGGAGCAGCAGATGGAGTCCCTCACTGCGGTGGAGCCCTTGAAATTGCCCCATGTCGCCCGAGCACTGAGCATTTTCGCAGCAGCCCTCGATGAACTCCGATGACAGGAGCCTCTCGATGACGGAACAGACCGAGCGTCCGTTCGCCGGACCCGGCCGCGCGCCCACAGGCCGTCCCGTCGCAGCTCCGCGCCGCCTGGGCGAGCTCCGCACCTGGCCCCGCAGCTTCGCCGACCGGCTCACCGCGCCGCTCCCGGGTGTCAGGGGCATGACTCGTCTGGCCAGGGAACGCGCCATGCGGCCCAACACCGAGGGACTCCGGGGCATCCACAGGCTGCCGTACGCCCCCGAGCCGCTGCCCGCCGCCGGCCAGGACACGACGGCCGTCACCTGGGCCGGACACGCCAGCTGGGTCGTCCGCATCGGCGGGCTCACCGTCCTGACCGACCCGGTCTGGTCACGGCGCATCCTGGGCACCCCGGCCAGGATCACCCCGGTCGGCGTCCGCTGGGAGGAACTGCCGGCCGTCGACGCGGTCCTGATCAGTCACAACCACTACGACCACCTCGACGCCCCCACGCTCCGCAGGCTCCCGAGGGACACCCCGCTCCTCGTCCCCGCCGGCCTCGGCCGGTGGTGCCGGCGCCGGCGGTTCACCTGCGTCACCGAGCTCGACTGGTGGGAATCGGTGGAGATCGGTGGTGTCCGGTTCGACTTCGTGCCCTCCCACCACTGGTCCAAGCGCACCCTCCTCGACACCTGCCGGTCCCTGTGGGGCGGCTGGGTGATCGGTGACGAGGCGGGCCACCGGATGTACTTCGCCGGGGACACCGGGTACGGCCACTGGTTCAAGGAGATCGGCCGCCGCTATCCCGGACTCGACCTGGCCATGCTCCCGATCGGGGCGTACGAACCGCGGTGGTGGCTCTCCGACGTGCACACCGACCCCGAAGAGGCCGTGCAGGCGTACACGGACCTCGGAGCCCGCGCGATGGCCCCCATGCACTGGGCGACGTTCCTGCTGTCCGCCGAACCGGTGCTCGAACCACTGACCCGGCTCCGCACGGCCTGGCAGCAAGCGGGATTCCCTCGCGCCGACCTCTGGGACCTGCCCGTCGGCGGCTCACGCCTCCTGGAAGCCTGAGCGTGTCCGGCCGGCGCGCCACCGGCTTCTCAGCCGGCCATGCGGGCCCGCAGCCGCCGCCAGAGCGCCGGCGTCCCACTGATCAGCAGCGTCAGCACGACCGCGGCGAGCACGCCCTCCCACGGTTCGGGAAACAGCGAACCGCCCAGGATCCCGATCAGCTGGTACGTCGCCGCCCAGGCCAGACACGCCGGGACATCGCCTCGGGCGAACTGCCGCAGCGGCATCCGGCCCAGCAGACACGCCAGCATCACGGGTATCCGCCCGGCCGGCACCAGCCGGGACAGCACCAGCACCATCGTGTCGTGGTCGTCCAGCTTCCGCTGCGCCTGCGCGAGCCGCTCCGGAGCGGCCCTGCTGGTGATCGCCTCCAGCCACTTCGAACCGTGCTCCGAGCGGACCCCACGCTGCCCCAGCCAGAACAGGCATATGTCCCCGAGGAACGCCGCACCCGACGCCACTGCGAACACCACGAGCAGGGCGAACGGTGACGTCTGGTGCAGCGTCACGACGGCCGCCGTACTCACCAGCGCCCCCGTCGGGATCACCGGCACCAGCGACCCCAACGCCACCAGCAGGAACAACGACGGGTAGCCGACGGCCTGCTGCGTCGACTCCGTCGGCAGCTGCCGCAGCACTTCATCAATCACCTACGGGCCTCCGGCCTCACATGCTCGCCGTGCCCCAGCCGGTGCACCGCCACTTCCGGTGCCACCCGCGCCGCCTGCCGCACGAACTCGTCGCCCGGCGCATGGAACTCGTGCGGCCGGATGCCGTCCATCCCGATCGGCCAGTACGTGCCGTAGTGCACCGGCACCGCGGATTGCGGCTTCAGTATGGTCAGGACCTGCGCCGCGCGGGCCGCGTCCAGGTGATGGTGGCCCAGATTGGGCCCCCAGCCCCCGACCGGCAGCAGCGCAACCTCCACCGGCCCCACCGCGTCGGCCATGTCGTCGAACAGCCCGGTGTCCCCGGCGAAATAGGTGCGGGCCTCACCCTCGACGACGTACCCGAGGGCCGGCGTCCGGTGCGGCCCGACCGGGAGCCGGCGGCCGTCGTGCAGGGCCGGAACCGCGCGGACCAGGACCTCACCGACCCGCACCACGTCCCCGGGGCCCACCTCGGCGATCCGCAGCCCGCGCGCCCGGCGCAGCAACCGGAGCCCCGGGACGGCCCCGACGGCGCCCCGGGGCACGATCAGCAGGCTGCCGGGGGCGAGGCGGGCGAGGGAGGGGAGATGCAGATGGTCGGAGTGCAGGTGGGAGATCAGGACGGCGTCGGCGACCGCGGCCTCCGGCGGCGGCACGTCACCCCGGCGGCGGCGCAGATGCGCGAAGCGTCGCGCGAACAGCGGGTCGGTCAGCAACCGGACCCCGGTGTCCTCGATCGTGCAGGTGGCGTGACCCCACCAGGTGACCTCCACCGGCCTGCCTCCTCGTCCGCGCCCCCGTCATCACCGTACGCGTACGAGGGTAGGCGTTCCGCCCCCTTCCCACGCCGGGGTGCGCCTTCACGCCGGTTCCGGCACGGTCACGGACGGCTACGGAGGGCTACCGCAGAGGTAGGGTCGTGGTCAGTATCCGAGTCCGGGGGGATCCGTTCATGGGCGACGTCGTCGCAGACGTACGGGTGGCGGCCATCGCCAGTCTCACACCACTGGAAGAGCTCGACGGCGACCCGTTCCTCGTCGACACCCGCAGCCAGCACGCCATGTGCGCCCGCTGGGCCGCCGACCAGGGTTACGTCGTCACCAGCCAGCTCCGCGTCTACGGGCTGCGCCCCGATCACCGCGCCCTGTGGGCGGGCGTCGAGGACGGGCAGGCCGAGCTGTTCGTGGCCCCCAACGACCGGGTGCTCGCGCGTGCGCTCGTCTCCGTGCCGGACTTCGCGGCGGAGTGCGAGCGCCGCGGCGTACGGCTGGAATTCGCCGGTCTGGAGGAGCCCGTGTACACCGCGCGCACCAAGGCCAGCGTCCACCGCAGGCTCTCCATGCCGACCGCAGGATACGACGGCTGCTGATGCCCGGAGAGGGCGCGGGGCCTCGAACGGGCCCGGAGGGGCTGTGTCAGGCTTGCCGCGGGCCCATGACGTGCACCGGGCCCGGACGTGAGGTGGAACGGCGTGAGTGACGGGCGATGGCGTACGGCGGGCGGAACCCTCATACGCGTGGTCACGGTGTGGGCCGTGTCCACCCTCACCATGCTGGCACTGGCGGGGATCCTGCCCGACTTCCGGCTCCAGGCCGACGACGGTGACACCGTCACGAGGACGGCGTTCACCGCTGCCTGGGGCGCGGGGGCCTTCGGTCTGCTCTCCGCCCTGGTCTGGCCCGTGCTCGTCAGGGCGCTGCTGATCGTGCCCGCGCTGGTGCTGGGCGCCCTGGTCTTCTTCCTCAACGGCTCGTTGCTGCTCATCGCCCTGCGCCTCATCCCGGACGGGCGCGGCGACGCGAACCCGGAGACCGCGGTCGTCGTGGCGGCCGTCATGTCCGCGGTCGCCTCCGCGACCTCCACCGCACTCGCGGTGCGCGACGACGACGCCTACCGGCGCAGACTCTCCCGCCTCGCCGACCGGCGCCGCAGACGCAGCGGTACGCCGCCGGGCGCCGACGGCGGGCGGGGCGGCCCACCCGGAATCGTGTTCGTCCAGCTCGACGGTGTGGGTCACGACGTGCTCGAACAGGCGGCGGCCGACGGTGTCATGCCGACCGTGGCCGGTCTGCTCGCCGACGGGGCGGGCCACCGGCTCACCCCGTGGACCACCGACTGGTCCAGCCAGACCGGCGCCAGCCAGCTCGGCATCCTGCACGGGAGCAACTTCGATGTGCCGGCCTTCCGCTGGTTCGAGAAGGAGACCGGCACCGTCATGGTCTCCAGCAGACCGGCGAGCGCCCTCGAACTCCAGCGCAGGGCCATCGCCCGCACCCACGACGGCGGCCTGCTCACCGTCGACGGCGCGAGCCGGGGCAACCTCTTCAGCGGCGGCGCGGACCAGCTCGCCCTGGTGCTGTCGATGGCCGCCAGGCTCGGCAAGGGAAGGCGTTCGCGCGCCGGCTACTTCGCCTACTTCTCCGACCCCGCCAACGCCGTCCGCACAGCCCTGTCCTTCGTCGCGGAGGTCGGCCGTGAGATCGGCCAGTCCGTCCGGGCCCGGGTGCGGAAGGAGTCACCCCGGGTCAAGCGGGGCGGGCTCTACCCCTTCATCCGGGCGTTCGCGACCGTCGTCGAACGCGATGTGGTGGTCGCCGCGGTGATCGGCGACATGTTCGCCGGACGCACCGCCGTCTACGCCGACCTCGTGGCCTACGACGAGGTCGCCCACCACTCCGGGCCGCACAGCAGGGACGCGGAGAAGGTCCTGACACGGCTCGACCGCTCCCTGGGCCTCATCCTGAAGATCGCGGACCACACTCCGCGCGGCTACCGGATCGTGCTGCTGTCCGACCACGGCCAGAGCCCGGGAGAGACCTTCGCGGGACGGTACGGTCTCACGCTCAAGGATCTCGTACGGGCCGGCTGCGGGCTGCCCGTACCCCGCCGGGCCCAGCGCACCCGCAGCGCCTCGGAGGCACGCGACGCGGTGCGCATCGCGCTGCACAGGCCCGTCGCCGGGGAGCAGGAGGCCGAGCACCCGGCGAAGGCCTCCGACCCGGTCGTGCTCGCCTCCGGAAACCTCGGACTGCTGTCGTTCCCGGACATCGAGGGCCGGGCATCGCGTGAGCAGCTCGACCGCCGCTACCCCGCGCTGCTCAGCACGCTCGCCGCCCACCCGGGGATCGGCTTCCTGCTCGTCCGGAGCCAGAAGCACGGGTCGGTGGTGCTCGGCCGGGGCGGTGCGGAGATCCCGCTCGCGGAGCTGACGGACGGGGAGGGCCCGATCGCCGCCTTCGGGACTGGTGCGGCGGACGCCGTACGGCGGACCGACGGCTTCCCGCACGTCGCGGACGTCATGGTCAATTCGATGTACGACCCCGAGACCGGCCGTGTGCACGCCTTCGAGGAGCAGATCGGCTCGCACGGCGGACTCGGCGGCGAACAGTCGAGGCCGTTCCTGCTGTGGCCGCGGACGCTGACGGACCCGCTCGACGCCGTGGCGGCGGAAATCCCCCGGGGGGAGTCTCCGTCCCGTCCGGTGGGGATCCCTCCGGGCGGTCCGGTGGGCGCGGAGGCCGTGCACCGGGTGCTCGCGCGCTGGCTGAGGGAGCTCTCCGGCCCGCAGGTGCCTCTGCGGCAGGAGGGCTTCACGGGGGCGGTGCGGGTGGACGAGCCGTTCCCGGGCGGGCAGGCCGGCGCGGACGTACCCGGCCCCGCCCGCGAACCCGGCCCGGCCCGTTCCAGGACTGCCGCCCCTCCCGCCCGGGACGTCGAAGCAGGGCGGTCCGGTGACCCGGTCCGTGAGGTCGGACCGCTGCCTGCCGTCCCGGGTCCCGACGACTCCGTCCCGGGTTCACGCGGATGAAGGGATCCGGCCGTCAGGCGGACTCGCGCCGCACCAGCGTCGGATGGAAGACCACGGACGGCGCGGGGCCCTCGGCCGGCTTACCGATCTGCTTCAGGAGGAGCCGGGCCATCTCGGACGCCATCTCCTCCACCGGCTGACGCACCGTCGTCAGCGGCGGATCGCACGCCACCGCCGCGTTGCTGTCGTCGAATCCCACCACCGCCACATCCTGGGGCACGTCCCTGCCGGCCCGCAGCAGTACGGGCAGCGCACCCAGGGCCATCAGGTCCGAGGCGATGAACACCCCGTCCAGATCCGGCCGTTCGCGCAGCAGCTGCCGCATCGCCGATGCCCCGCCCGAGTGGGTGAAGTCCCCCTCCGCGGTCACCACGTCCCCGATGCCGTGCTGTTCCAGCGCGTCCAGGAACCCGGTCAGACGCACCTGCCCCGCAGGCATGTCCTGCGGGCCCGCGACCGTTCCGATGCGCCGTCTTCCGAGGTCCGCCAGGTGGTCGGCCGCCATCTGGGCCCCCGCCCGCTGGTCCGCCTCGACATAGGTGAGCGGCGAGGGCCTGCGGGGGCGGCCCGCCAGCACCGCGGGCAGCCGGGTCTCATGGAGCAGGGCGGGCAGCGGGTCGTCGGCGTGCGACGAGATCAGCACCACTCCGTCCACGTGCCCCTGGCGCAGATACGACAGCAACTGGTTACGGGACGCCTCGTCGTCGGCCAGCATCAGCACCATCTGGATGCCGGCCGGACGCAGCACGTCCATCAGCCCGCCGACCACCCGCCCGAAGTGCGGATCGGAGAACATCCGGCCGATGAACGGCTCGGACACCGGGCGTCGCTCACGCTCCGACACCACCAGTGCGATCGAATCCGTCCGCCGGGTCACCAGCGAACGCGCGGCACGATTGGGCACGTAGCCCGTGGTGGCCACCGCCTCCTCCACGACGCGCCGCAGTGCCGGGTCCACCGTGGTCGCACCGTTGATCACACGGGACACGGTCGCCCGGGAGACGCCCGCCACCGCGGCCACGTCCTCCAAGGTGGCGGGGCGTACGGGCGGCGGAACGTCGACAGTCATGCAGTCTTTATACCGGGTGATCCGATGGGCGGGCGAAGGGTTACGGCACGTCAGCGGCCTTGCCCGCGCACAGTGCGGTCAGCGCGGCCAGTTGTTCCCCGCGCGCGGTGACGAGCTTCCGGGCCCGCGCCCTGGCGTCGGCCCGGCCGCCGGCCGTCGTCTCGGAGCGCGAGACCTGCTCCGAGCGGCGCAGGTGGTCGCGGATCTGTGCCACCACCAAGCTGTCGAAGGCGGCTCCCTCGGCCTTGCGGGCATTTTCGAGGTCGTCGGCCGTCACCATGCCGGGCATGTCGTGGCCCTCGTGCACATCGGTGTCCGGCAGCCCCATCCGGTCCCGCAGTTCACGCAGCGACAGGAGTTCGGTGTTCTGAGCGCCGCGCAGGCGAGCCGCCCAGGACCGCAACCGGGGGCCGGTGCTCCTCTCCGCGGCGAGGTCCAGCAGGACCATGGCCTGCTCGTTCATGGGGATCATCAACTGGACCCAGGCGGAATCGGTGGCGTCCGCCGACGCGGCGGCCGTCGGCGTACGCGACGGCGCGGGTTCGGTGCGCGATGCCCGCTCTCCTTCCTGGCCACACGACGTCAGGACGGCGAGCAGGAGGAGCAGCGCTGCGGTGCGACGAGCCGTCATCGGCAGGTTGTCCTTCGGGGGAGGGCGCCTGCCCGGGCCGCGCGGGCTCGGGCAGGCGCCGGTGGGGGTGTACGGGACTGCCCGTCAGGGCGTGCCGTCGGCACCGCACTTGATGATGGCGTTGATGCAGTCGCGCACCCGCTGGGCCATCTCGGCCTCGGGCCATACGTTGAAGAAGTCGCCGTGCATCGTGTATCCGCGCCCCGAGGCCAGCCGGAAGCGCGCCGGGTCGCCGTTGACCGGATAGCGCAGGACCTGGCGCAGTTTGGGGACGGGGACCGGATGGGTCGACGGACAGGCGCCGCCCACCGGATAGGCCATGTGGCTCTTGTGGTCGGCCGAGTCGAGGTCGGTGCCGTTCCAGCACTGCGGGAAGTCCAGGTAGCTCTCCATCATCGAGCCCGCCGGGCAGTTGACGAAGTCGTGGGACGGGTCGACCTCGCCGTGGTGGAGACAGGACCAGCGGGAGATGGTGTTGTCACCGGGGCCGGTCGCCTTCGCGTTGCCCGCGACGATCCGCAGACCGCGGGGGAACGGCTTGATCGTCCGGATGATGTCGTCCCGTACCCCCTCGCCGAGGTAGTAGAAGGTGGTGCCGGTCGGCTCCACCGCCTTGTCGCCGTCGTACAGCGTGGGAACCCAGTACGAGGACAGGTCGGTCACGGGTGAGCAGCTGGTTCCGGCCCTCTCCAGCGAGGCCAGGTCGGAGTGGGCGTCGGTGGAGTCGTTGCCGAAGAAGCTGTGCATGTGCGAGGCGCCGGGCAGGCCGGGCAGCACGATGGGGTCGTCGGGAGCCCGGTGCGTGTAGGGGCATTCGGCCAGGAACTCGGCGACCCGGACGACGTCGGCGGCCGCCTTCGCTCCGGGCGGTGCGGGGCGGTCGCCGGCAGCGTTGCCCGCGTTGGCCTGGACGAGGGACACCGCCAGTGCGGCGGCGGCCAGCCCGGCGATCCGGTAGCGCCATCGTGACAGGGCTGTGCGTCTGCCGGGTTCGGTCGTACGTCTGTTGAGAAGGAGCACGGCACTCCTGTTCCGAGGAAGTGGGGTTCCTCCCGACCGGTGGTCCGGCCAGGGGAGAGAGCGCTCTCTCAAGGAACGTAGAAGTGTGACGCAAGCATGTCAAGATGTCGCGAGGGGTCGACAATTGCCTGCTGTTTGAATGGAGTTGGCCTCGCGGGTAACGGGAGAGCGCTCTCTCGCGAATGGGCTCAGGGGGCGTTGTCAGTGGCGGACGGCAGGATGGTGTTCATGACGACGAACTCAGCCGGCGTGCTCGCCGACACCGCCGCCTACGCGGCCGCCGTGGAAGAGGCGAAGCGTGCCGCCGCCGCGTATTACACCGCGGGTGAGAGCACCCTCGACGACGATGCTTACGACCGGCTGGTGCGCGGGATCGCGGCCTACGAGGAGGAGCACCCGCAGGAGGTGCTGGACGCCTCGCCGACCGGGAAGGTCGCCGGCGGGGCGCTGTCGGGGGACGTGCCGCACACCGTCCCGATGCTCTCGCTGGACAACGTGTTCTCCGCCGAGCAGTTCGTCACCTGGACCGCGTCCGTGGAGCGGCGGATAGGCCGCCCCGTCGCCGCCTGGAGTGTGGAGCCCAAGCTCGACGGTCTGGCCGTCGCGGTGCGCTATCGGCAGGGCCGCCTCGATCAGCTGATCACCCGGGGCGACGGGACGGCCGGTGAGGACGTCTCGCACGCGATCGGCACGGTGCTGGGACTGCCCGAGCGGCTGGGCGCTCCCGTCACCCTCGAGGTGCGTGGCGAGATCCTGATGACCGACGAGCAGTTCGAGCGGGCCAACACGGTGCGCACGGAGCACGGGGCCGCGCCCTTCGCGAATCCGCGCAACGGTGCTGCGGGCACCCTGCGGGCCAAGGACCGTCCGTACCGCGTGGAGATGACCTTCTTCGCGTACGGCGCGCTCGCGCTGCCCGATTCCGGCGATCTGTCCGCGACTCTCGCCGAACTCCCGCACAGCGAGGTCCTGGAGTACGTCGCCGGTCTCGGCGTGCACACGGCGGCGGACACCGCTGTCGCTCCGCGCACCGTCACCACGGCCGAGGAGGTGCAGGCCGGGGTCGAGGACATCGCCGCCCTGCGTGCCTCGTTGCCGTTCGGGATCGACGGCATCGTGATCAAGGCGGACCTGGCAGCCGACCAGCGGGACGCCGGATCGGGAACGCGGGCGCCGCGCTGGGCCATCGCCTACAAGCTCCCGGCCGTGGAGAAGGTCACCCGGCTGCTGGGAGTCGAGTGGAACGTCGGCCGGACCGGTATCATCGCGCCGCGCGCCGTGCTGGAGCCCGTCGAGATCGACGGATCCACCGTCAGCTACGCCACGCTGCACAATCCCGCCGACATCACCCGGCGCGATCTGCGCCTGGGTGACCATGTGATGGTCTACAAGGCGGGCGACATCATCCCCCGGATCGAGGCACCTGTCGCGCATCTGCGGACGGGTGAGGAGCAGGCGGTCGAATTCCCCGAGGTCTGCCCCCGGTGCGGCTCGGACATCGACATGAGTGAGCAGCGCTGGCGCTGCACCCGGGGCCGCGACTGCCGCCTGGTCGCCTCCATCTCCTACGCGGCCGGCCGTGATCAGCTCGACATCGAAGGCCTCGGCGCCACACGGGTCGTCCAGCTCGTCGACGCGGGCCTCGTCCAGGACTTCGCCGACCTCTTCACCCTGGAGCGGGACCAGCTGCTCTCCCTGGAGCGGATGGGGGAGACCTCCACCGACAACCTGCTGGCCGCCATCGGGGCGGCGAGGACGCGCCCGCTGTCCCGCGTCTTCTGCGCCCTCGGCGTACGCGGCACGGGCCGCTCCATGTCCCGCCGGATCGCCCGCCACTTCGCCTCGATGGACCGGATCGTCGCCGCGGACGCGGAGGCGCTGCAGCGGGTGGACGGGATAGGCAAGGAGAAGGCGGCTGCGGTCGTCGCGGAGCTGGAGGAGCTGGCGCCGCTGATCGGCAAGCTGGTGGCCGCCGAGGTGAACATGGCGGAGCCCGGCGCGACGCCTCCGCCGGAGCCCGGGGCCCCGCAGGAGGACGGCGCCGATGACCTTGCGGCGGCCGGTCTGCCGCTCGCCGGAATGACGGTCGTCGTGACCGGAGCCATGACGGGGGCCCTGGAGGAGCTCTCGCGCAACCAGATGAACGAGCTGATCGAGCGGGCCGGCGGGAAGTCCTCCTCCAGCGTCTCCAAGCGGACAAGTCTGCTCGTCGCCGGGGAGAAGGCCGGATCCAAGCGGACCAAGGCCGAGGACCTGGGTGTCCGGATAGCCGCGCCCGAGGAGTTCGCGGAGCTCGTCGAGGACTATCTGGCGCTGGAGGCATGAGAAGGCGCACTCAGCCATAGAGCCTGGGATTGCCGAAGGGCTGGCGTTTACTCACCTTGTATTGCATAGTGAGGGATCGATTATGCCTCGCTATCAGTGAGTCGGTGGGTGCCGGCGGCTGAGGGCGTCAGGACCTGAGGGTGAGGGCCGATGCGTTCTTCGCGTGACGGACGGCGACACAGCCGGCCGGCCCTCCGGCGGCAGGACGCGCACGCCGGTGGCGGGCACCGGCTCGCTCCCGTCAGGGGACTGGCCATCGACCTGGGCAGCTCCGGGACCCGTGCCTGGGTCCCGGGGCAGGGCCTCGTCACCGGCGGACCGGCCGGATGGGGGGACGGGGCCCGTCGGCCGGTCCGGCGGGGGCAGATCGTCGATGCCGAGTCGTGCGCCGGACTGCTGGGGCATCTCGCCGACACCGCGCTGGGCGCCGACAGGCAGGACAGCGTGATCGTGCTCAGTCACCCGGTGCTTGCCGGACGGGAACACCGCGCGCAGGCGAGGGAGCTGCTCGCCGCTCTGGGCGTGTCCGGGGCCGTCGTCCTCAACAGCGCCAGTGCCGTGGCGGCGTGCGCCGGGCAGCTGGACGGCGGCCCCGTGCTGGTCGTCGACATGGGTGCAGAGCTCACCGAAGTCGCCCTGCTCGTCGACGGAACGGTCGTCGACGCCCGCCAGGCCGACGCGGGGCTCAGCGATCTCGAACCGCGGTCGATGCCTGCCGAACTCGTCAGGAACGTCCTCGATATGATCACGTCCATGTGGCGTGAGGACAAGCACGGCGCGGTTCGCGGGGCGTTGCGCCGCGGGCCCGTGCTGACCGGCGGTGGAGCGCTGCACAGTGATGTCACCGGCCGGATCGCGGGCCGCCTCGGTGTACCGGTGCGCATCGCCCATGACCCGGCGACCGCTGTCGTACGGGGTGCTGCGCTCGTCCTGGAATCCGCCATGGGTCCGGTGGGCGCAGACGCGGTTTCCGGCCGTCCGGTCCGGCTGAGGTGAGCCCCCTCCCGGGGGCACCCCGGGGGAACGCACCCCGGCGGGGGCCGCACTGCTCACCGCCCCACCAGGCTCGGCACGTCCTCGCCGCACTGCTCCTCACCGTCCTGACTCTTCTCGGCGCCGCGCCTGCGGAAGCCGGAGCCGCGTCATCCGTGCGGGGCCTCGCCGAGGCGTATGCCGCCGGGCCTGCCGCGCATGCCGCTGTCTCCGACCCGTACTCCACCGGTACCGCCGCACAGGTCGTCGGCCACGTCGCTCACGATGCCGGTCCTGTCGGTCCCACTGCCGATGGCACCGGTCCCACTTCTAACGGCGCCGGTTCCTTTGCGCATGACGCCGGTCCCATTGCGCATGACACCGCTCCCGGACCCACTGCTCACGACGCCGGGCGTGTTGCCGACAGCGTCCCCCGTGGTGCCCGCAGCGTCGCGGATGCCGCCCACAGCGTCCAGCATGTCTCCGGACCGGAGGCAGCCGTCCTGCCCGTCCCCGCATGGCGGACGGAGGCCGTCCCCGTACCTGGGCCGCGTGCGGGCGCCGACCGTCCGCACGCTCCGCACCACGTGCCTCCGCCCGGTCACGGCGCCCTGCCACCGCGACCGCAGGGCCTGCCCCTGCCTCGCGGTGTCGCACCGGGGGCGGCGGGCGCGGACCCCGTGGTCGTCCGGGTCCGTGCGGCCCTGCCCGGTGTGCGGGGTCCTCCAGGGGCGACGGCCGGTCAGCCGGCCCTTCGCCGGTCCTGTTCCACAGACCCGTCGCCCCGCCCTCCTCTCTGAGGCCAGGGCGGACGACGCCCACTCAAGGGGATCCCCATGACTCGCGCCACCACGGTGCGAGCAGTTCTGGCTGCCGCCGTCCTGCTCGTCTCCGTGTTCATCACGCTGACCATGTCACCCAGACTCGGCCTCGACCTGCAGGGCGGCACCAGGATGGTGCTCCAGGCCAAGGACTCCGGCACCGCGAAGGCGGACCGGGAGAGCACCGATCGCACCCTGGAGGTACTGCGGCAGCGCATCGACTCGCTCGGCGTCGCCGAACCGGCCCTGACACGCTCGGGCGAGGACCGGATCATCGTCGAACTGCCCGACGTCCAGGACCCGCGCCAGGCAGCCGAGGTCATCGGCAGGACCGCCCAGCTGAGCTTCCACGCCGTCCAGGGCCCCGGGACCGAGAAGACGAAGGACGAGGGGAGCGAAACGGCCGAGAGCGGCCCGACACTCCCCGACGAACAGGGCGGACTGCTGGACCTCGCCCCGGTGCAGCTCTCCGGCGCCGGCGTCAAGGACGCCACCGCTGAATTCGACGCCCAGCAGGGCACGGGCTGGAGCGTCTCGCTCGACTTCCACAAGGACGCGGGCCGGGAGTGGACCCGGCTCACCGGCGACGCCGCCTGCAACCCCGCCGGCGACGAACGGCGTCGCGTCGCGATCGTCCTCGACGGGCAGGTCATCTCCTCGCCGCAGGTGGATCCGTCGGTCGGCTGCAAGGCGGGGCTGCCCTCGGGCTCCACACAGATCACCGGTTCGTTCAGCGCCGACGAGGCACGCGATCTCGCCCTGCTCATCAAGGGCGGGGCACTCCCCGTACCGGTCGAGATCGTCGAACAGCGGACCGTCGGCCCGACGCTCGGTGCAGCCGCCATCGACGCCAGCGCCCGGGCCGCTCTCATCGGCGCCGCCGCCACCGCGCTGCTCATCACCTTCGTGTACCGGCTCTTCGGCGCTCTCGCCGTGCTGGCTCTGGCCGCGTACGGCGTGATCTCCTATGCGGCTCTCGTCGCCCTGGGCGTCACCCTCACCCTCCCGGGTCTCGCCGGCTTCGTCCTGGCCATCGGAATGGCGGTCGACGCCAACGTCCTTGTGTTCGAACGGGCGCGCGAGGAGTATGCGGCCCGCCGGAACGGCACGCTGCGCTCCGCGCTGACCGCCGGATTCCGTAACGCCTGGAGCGCCGTCGCCGACTCCAACATCACCACGCTGATCGCCGCCGGCCTCCTCTTCTTCCTGGGCTCGGGGCCGGTCAAGGGCTTCGGAGTCACCCTCGCCATCGGTGTCCTGGTCTCGATGTTCTCCGCGCTCGTCATCGCCCGCGCGCTCACCGAGCTCGCGGCGGGATCCCGGTTCGTCAACGACTACCGGGGCGTCAACGGGATCGCACGGCCTGGCCGCGTCCGTACGTGGCTGAACGCACGCGATCCCCAGCTGTTCCGGGCACCGCGCCGATGGCTGATGGTGTCCGCCGCACTCGTCCTCGTCGCCGTCACGGGCATCCTCGTGCGCGGTGTGGACCTCGGTGTCGAATTCACCGGTGGCCGGCTGGTGGAGTACTCCACCAGCCGGCCCGTCGACGTCGAGACCGCCCGCGACACGATCGCCGCCGCGGGCTTCACCGATGCCGAGGTCACCACCACGGGCGAGAGCGACCTCTCCGTGCGCACCGGGAAGCTGGACAACGACGGCGAACACGCCCTGCGGTCCGCGCTGGCCGAGGAGGGCGGCGGGGCCACCAAGGTGCGCGACGAGCTGATCGGTCCGAGCCTCGGCGACGAACTGCGGCGCAACGCCCTGATCGCCCTGGGTGTGGCCGTGTTCGTGCAGCTCGTCTATCTCGCGGCCCGGTTCCGTTGGACGTTCGCCGTGGCCTCGGTCGGGGCCCTGGTGCACGACGTCCTCATCCTGATCGGCGCCTTCGCCTGGCTCGGACGCCCCGTCGACGGGATCTTCCTCGCCGCCCTGCTCACCGTCATCGGCTACTCCGTCAACGACTCCGTGGTGGTCTTCGACCGGGTCCGGGAGCTGTGGGCCGGGAACCGGCGCACCCCGGTCGCCGATGTGGCGAACCGCGCCGTTCTGCAGACCGTCCCGCGCACCGTCAACACCGGGATGGGCGCCCTGTTCATCCTGGTCGCCCTCGCCGTGCTGGGCGGCGACTCGCTCGCGGACTTCGCCCTCGCCCTCATCATCGGCATCTGTGTGGGGACCTACTCCTCCGTGATGACCGCCGTACCGGGGGCGCTCCTCCTGGAGAGGAGCAGCAAGGCCCCGCCACCGGCCCGGAAACGGGCACCGGGGCGCAGGACGGCGGCCGGGCGGGCACGCCGGGACCCCGCGGACAACGGGGCGCGCGTATAGCGCCGAGCCGCGACGTGCCGGGCAGGGCGGATGCGGCCCCGCCCGGCGCGTACGGGCGGAACGACCGCCGGGCTGCGGCACAATCCTGACCACATCCAGTGATTCGGAGTGTGCCGCTCATGCCCGTCGTGCTGCGTGAGGCCCGGGACACGCTCGTACCCGACATGGACGGCCCTCACGGGCCGCTGCCACCGGTGATGCTCGCCCTGACGGTGCTCACCGGGCTGGTCGACGCCTTCAGTTTTCTGCTCCTCGGGCACGTCTTCGTCGCCAACATGACGGGGAACGTCGTCTTCATGGGCTTCGCCCTCGCGGGCGCACCGAGCTTCTCCATGCTTGCTTCGGCGGTGGCGCTCCTGTCGTTCGCCGGCGGGGCCCTGGCCGGCGGTGTCACCGTCCATCTGGCCAGGGCCCACCGGGGCCGGCAGCTGCAGCACGCGCTCCTCGTCGAGACCGTCTTCGTCACCGCCGCCATGATCGTCACGCTGGTCTCGGGCGGTCCGTACACCGGGGGCGTCCGCTTCACCCTCATCGTGCTGCTCGGTGTCGGACTCGGTGTGCAGAATGCCTCGGTCCGGTCGCTCGCCGTACCCGACCTCACCACGACCGTGCTGACCCGCACCCTCACCGGGGCCGTGGCCGACAGCAGGATCGCCAGGGGGCCCGGCAGCCGGGCGGGGCGGCGCGTGCTCTCCGCCGTGGCCATCCTGGCCGGAGCCTTCCTCGGGGCCCTGGCCGCGCTGAACGTGCACCCGGCGCTGCCACTCGTGATCGCGGTGGGCCTCCTGGCCGCGATGAGTACGGTGGCATCCCTGCTGGCCCGGAGCGACGCCCCGTGGACGCGGCCACTCGTCAGGACATGAGGCGGCCACGGCCGGCGGCGGACGGGCAGCGATGGGTGGGACCCGTCCCGTGTCAGGCGCGACAGCCGACGTACCCGGACCGTAACGTCACGGGCACCGTTGACCGCACCGATACGTCTCAGGAGTCGTCGATATGCCCGCTGAACCGCTGTCCGCCCACGACATCGAGGCCGGTCTGCGCGAACTGCCCGGATGGCAGCTCGAGGGGGACCGGATCACCCGTACCTACCGGCTGCCCTCCCACTTCGCCGCGACCGGACTGACCGTCCACATCGCCCAGATCCAGGAGGAGCTCAACCACCACTCGGACCTGACGCTGGGATACAACACCGTGGCGCTCGCCGTGAACACGCACGACGCGGGTGGCGCCGTCACGCGTAAGGACCTCGCGCTGGCCACCCGCGTCGAGGCCGTCGCCGCCGGACACGGGGCGAAGTAGCCACAAGGGCCCGGGAGATCAGGGCGCCGGACCGAAGCGGGGATGTGCGGCGAGCCATCGCGCGTAGCTGTCGCTGCGCCGCACCGCCTCCGCGTACGCCGAGCGGGTGTGCCCGGTCACCGCACCGGCCGCGGCGCCCGCAGCGGGGGAGCGGGGATGCCGGCCGAGCAGATGGCGCCAGCTCAGCGGTGAACCCACGAGGGGCCGGGTCACCAGGCCCGGGGCCGGGGGGAATGTGGCCCGGCACAGCCCGATCGCCCTGCCCACCTGGACCAGATGGACTACGGACGCGGTGTCCGTCTCGTACACGGACACCGGAGTGAACCCGGCCCGCGCGCAGGCGGCGGCGAAGCAGTCGGCGAAGCACCCGTCGCCCGGTACGTCGGCCCAGCATTCGTCGGCAAGCGCGGAGAGCTCCAGCTCCCGTTCGCCCGCCAGCGGGTGCTTCTCGGGCAGCATGACGAAGACCGGATCGATCCCGATCAGCTGCCAGACCAGCCGGTCCGCCATCGGCGGCGGGCTCTCCCCGCAGGCCCCGATCAGGGCGAAGTCGAGCCTGCCGTCGATCAGCAGCGAGGCGATCTCCGCCACCGACCAGGAGGTGTGCGTGGTCACCGGCGCCGTCGGGTGCGCGGCGGCCAGCCGGTCGACGAGCCCACCGAGCAGCGGGCCGTGCGTGCCGCCGAGGCGGAAGCGCTCCACCGTGGCCCAGTCGTTGGCGAAGCGCACCGCCTCCTCCTGGAGCCCGCTGACCGCCGGGAGCACCACCCGGGCCCGCTCCAGCACCAGTTCGCCGAGCGGGGTGGGCCGCGCCCCCGTGTGGTCCCGGTCGAAGAGCGGGCCGCCGAGGGCCTTCTCGATCCTCCTCAACTGGGCGCTGAGCGCGGGCTGAGCGAGCCCCAGAGCCGCTGCGGCCTTGGTGAGGCTGCCGGTGTCGGCGATGGCCCGTACCGTACGCAGATGACGTAACTCCAGCTCCATGCGCGCACGTTATGGCCGTCGGGGCGCACCGGCAAGACGTGGAGCGCACTCTAGAGTTGTCCCGTGCTGGACTACGACGCCGAAGCCGCTCGGTACGACGCCACGCGCGGGGGACTGCCCCGCGCCCGGGCGGCGGCCGAGGCCGTTCTCGGGCTGGTGCCGCCGCCCGGCCGCACACTGCTGGACATCGGCTGCGGTACGGGATCCGTCACGGAGCAGATCGCCCTGGCCCGACCCGGGTTGAGGGTGTTCGGCGCCGACGCCTCGTACGGCATGGCGCGGGTCGCCCGGCAGCGGATCGGTGCGGTCGCCCTCGCCGACGTACGGCGGCTGCCGGTGGCCGCCGGGACGCTCGACGCCGTCAGCGCCGTCTGGCTGCTGCACCTGCTGCGTGGTGACGGCTCCGTCGGCGAGGTGGTGGCCGAGGCGGCACGGGTGCTGCGGCCCGGCGGGGTGTTCGTGACCACCGTCGACAAGGACGCCGGCCATGACGTGGGGAGCGACATCGACACCGTGCTCGCCCCCTATCTCAGCTCGCGGCCGGCCGACGCGGCGGACGTGGTCACCGGGTACGCGGACACCTGTGGCCTGGAGGCGGCGGGCGAGGCCGGCTTCACCGGGCACGGACAGGGCCGCTCGCCCTCGCGCACCGCCCGGGCGGTGCTGCGGGGCGACTACGCGTCGCGGCTCGCCCTGCCCGGGACGGCTGCCGCCCGGCTGGCGGAGGAACTCACGGCGCTGCCCGGCGCCGGGGCGTCCCGCCCCGACCCCGCCTACCGGTTGCTGGCCTTCCGGAGGCCGTACTGAGGAGTCCGGGCGCCGGGCGGGTCAACCGCAGTCGCTCGCTGCGTCCGGCGTGGATTCGTTCGTGCGCAGATGGCCGAGCATCGTCTCGGAGATCTCGGCCAGTGCCCTGATCTGGCCGTCGTCCAAAGGAGCCGTGAGCCATCGGCGGATGTGTCCGGCGCGGAGGGGCAGTGCGGCCTCGATGGCGGATCGGCCGTCAGGGCTCAGGACGATCACCGTGCCCCGGGAGGCCCCGGGACACTGCTCACGGGTGAGCAGGCCGCGTCCGATCATCCGGTTGAGATGGTGATGCAGACGGCTCTTCTCGAACTGGGTGACACCGCTCAGTTCGAAGGCCCTCAGCCGAGCGTCGGGCGCCTCCACCAGTGCGCTGAGAATGGCGAAGTCGGGCTCGGACAGCCCCGTGTCCTGTTGGAGCTGCTGGGCGAGCCGCTTCCAGAACAGCACCTGGGTCTCGAAGTACGCGCGCCAGACGCGGTCCTCGCTCGGGGAGAGATGGTCCGAGGTGCTGTTCATGGCCGCAGATCTTACCGGGAGTGAGGTGCGGGGAGCCGGGGTGGCGTGCGGTCCCGGTGGTGCGGGGGGCCGGGGGTGGTCCTCGGTTCCGGTGGTGCGGGGGCTCGGGGTGGCGTGCGGTTCCGGTGGTGAGGGGGGCCGGGGGCGCGTGGGACGCCGAGGCCGTCCACGCGCGGACGAGCCCCCTCCCCGGGCCGAGGGCTCGTCCACGCATCGGCGCCGGGGATCCGGCGGTCCGCCGATATCCGCGGACGGGCTTCAGGGCGTCCGCCCAGGTCTCCAGCTGGTCCAGTACCCGGCCGAGCTCCTCCTCCCGGGTCTCCGACGGCGAGAAGGAGGGGTAGTCCGGGAAGTCGACCGAGACGGGCAGCGGCAGCTGCGCCTGTACGGTCGCGATCTGGAGTTCCGCCGTGATCTGGCGGAGGTGTTCGACGGCTCGCACGCCGCCGGCCGCGCCGATGCTGACGAACCCGGCGGCCTTGTCGTTCCACTCGCCGTAGATGTAGTCCAGGGCGTTCTTCAGCGCGGCGGGTGCGCTGTGGTTGTACTCGGGCGTGACGAAGACGAAGCCGTCGAACTCGCCGATCTTCGCCGCCCAGCGCTTCGTGTGGGCGTTCTCGTACTTCCTGTACTGAGGCGGAAGCGCCTCGTCGTAGGCCGGCAGGTCGTAGTCCGCCAGGTCGACCAGCTCGTAGTCGGACTCCGGGCGCTTGGAAGCGGTCGTGTGCACCCACTCCGCCACCTCTCGGGTGACGCGGCCCGGGCGGACACCTCCTACGATCACGGCAATTCTGGGCATCGACGGTTCCCTCATCCAAGGAGCGGGTTGATGTGTCAACTCAAGGCTGCGGGGGGTCGAGGTGATGCGTCAACTCACCTTCGGAGCTGTTCACGGGAATGAAGCACGGAAGTCACAGGCCCGGCGGAATACGACGGCGCCCCCACCGCGCGACTGCGGTGGGGGCGCCGTGCGGGCGTGTGGAGTCAGGCGCCCAGATTGAATTCCGCCGGGTCGGAGCCGAGGCGCTTGCCCTCGTCGAGAGCGGCGAAGGCGGCCAGGTCGTCGGCGTCCAGCTCGAAGCCGAAGACGTCGATGTTCTCCGCGATCCGGGCCGGCGTCACGGACTTGGGGATCACCACGTGTCCGGTCTGCAGGTGCCAGCGGAGCACCGCCTGGGCCGGGGTCCGGCCGTGCTTCTGCGCGACGGCGACCACCGTCGGGACCTCCAGGAGGCCCTTGCCCGAGCCCAGCGGCGACCAGGCTTCCGTGACGATGCCGTGCTCGGCGTGGAAGGCGCGGGACGTGGCCTGCTGGAGCTGGGGGTGCAGCTCGATCTGGTTGACCGCGGGGACGACGGAGGTCTCGCCCAGCAGGCGCTCCAGGTGCTCGGGGTTGAAGTTGGAGACACCGATGGACTTCGCGCGGCCGTCGGCGAGGATGCGCTCGAAGGCCTTGTACGTGTCGACGTAGGCGTCCTTGGCCGGGACCGGCCAGTGGATCAGGTACAGGTCGACGTAGTCCAGACCCAGCTTGTCCAGCGACGCGTCGAAGGCGCGGAGCGTCGAGTCGTAGCCCTGCTCGGCGTTCCACAGCTTGGTGGTGAGGAAGAGGTCCTCACGGGCCACACCGGAGGCGGCGACGGCCTTACCCGTGCCCGCCTCGTTCCCGTAGATCGCGGCGGTGTCGATGCTCCGGTACCCGGCCTCCAGGGCCGTGGCCACGGCCGTCGTGGCTTCGGCGTCCGGCACCTGCCAGACGCCGAAGCCGAGCTGAGGCATCTCGAGGCCGTTGTTGAGCGTGATGGTGGGGACCTGGCTCACGAGCAGTCGATCCTTTACGTCGGTCGGTTGGTACTCCCAAGGGGAACGAACAGGCGAGCCCAACCATTCCCACCTGCCCGGATCCTGTGAACCGGAAGAATGTTCCCCTGACGCACCGCCAGGGAAGACCCGCGCGCTCACCCGTACAAGGCGTCCACCTCGGCCGAGTACGCCGTCTCGATCGCCTTGCGCTTCAGCTTGAGCGACGGGGTCAGCAGGCCGTGCTCCTCGGTGAACTGGTGCGCCAGGATGCGGAAGGTGCGGATGGACTCCGCCTGGGACACCGCTGTGTTCGCGGCCACCACCGCCCGGCGCACCTCCATCTCCAGGTCGGGGTCCCGCACCAGGTCCGCGGCGGGCATCGCGGTGCGGCCCTGCATGGCGAGCCAGTGCTCCACCGCCTCCTGGTCGACGGTGACCAGAGCCGCGATGTAGGGCCGGTCGTTCCCCACGGCGATGCACTGTGCGACCAGCGGATGTGCGCGCACGCGCTCCTCGAGGCCGGTCGGGGCCACGCTCTTGCCCCCGGAGGTCACCAGGATCTCCTTCTTGCGCCCGGTGATGGTCAGATACCCGTCCTCGTCGAGCGCACCCAGGTCGCCGGTGGCGAGCCACCCGTCGTGCAGTACGGAGTCCGTGTCCTTCGGCCGGCCCAGGTACCCGGAGAACACATTGGCGCCGTGCACCCAGATCTCGCCGTCCCGGGCGATGTGCACCGAGGTCCCGGGGATCGGCTGGCCGACCGTCCCGTACCGGGTGCGCTCGGGCGGGTTGGCCGTGGCGGCGGCGGTCGTCTCGGTGAGCCCGTAGCCCTCGTAGACCGTGACGCCCGCACCCGCGAAGAACAGCCCGAGCTGCCGGTCCATACCGGAGCCACCCGTCATGGCGTGCCGGACCCGGCCGCCCATCGCCTCCCGGAGCTTGCGGTAGACGACCTTGTCGAAGAACTGGTGCTGCATCCGCAGTCCGGCGGACGGCCCGGGGCCGGTCCCGAAGGCGCGCTCCTCCAGCGCCTCCGCGTACTTCACCGCCACCTCGACGGCCTTGTCGAACGCACCGACGCGGCCCTCCGACTCCGCCTTGCGCCGCGCGCCGTTGAACACCTTCTCGAAGATGTACGGCACCGCCAGGATGAAGGTGGGCCGGAACGAGACCAGGTCCGGCATCAGGGCCTTCGCCGACAGCTCGGGCTGGTGTCCCAGCTTGACCCGGCCGCGCAGCGCCGCGATCTCGACCATGCGGCCGAAGACATGGGCGAGCGGCAGGAAGAGCAGTGTCGCCACCTCCTCGCCCGGTTTCGAGAGGAACACAGGATGCCAGCGGCCGACCATGGTGTCGGCCTCGAACATGAAGCTGGCGTGGGTGATCACGCAGCCCTTGGGACGCCCCGTCGTGCCGGAGGTGTAGATCACCGTCGCCACCGAGTCGGGAGTCACCGCGCGGCGGTGCCGGTGCACGACCTCGTCGTCGACCAGTGCCCCGGCGTCGACGAGTTCGGTCACCGCGTCGGCGTCCAGCTGCCAGAGCCGGTGCAGATTCGGCAGCCGGTCGATCACCGAACCGATCGTCATCGCGTGGTCCTCGTGCTCGACCATCACGGCCGCGACCTCGGCGTCGTGCAGCATCCACAGGACCTGTTCGGCCGACGAGGTCGGATAGACGGGCACGGACTGCGCGCCCACCGTCCAGAGGGCGAAGTCGAAGAGGGTCCACTCGTAGCGCGTGCGGGACATCAGGGCGACCCGGTCGCCGAACCTGATGCCGTGTGCGATCAGCCCCTTGGCGAGAGCGAGCACCTCGTCACGGAACGCCGAGGCGGACACGTCGTGCCATCTTCCCTCCGCGTCCTTGCGGCCGAGGGCGATCCGGTGGGGATCTTCCTCGGCGAAGTCGAAGACGGTATCGGCAAGACCGCCGACTTGAGGGGCAGCGGCCATGGGTGGGACAGTGAACTCGCGCAATGACCTGCTCCTTGTGGCGCTCCGCACGGCGCCGCGACGCTACCTCACCGTACGAGGCCGCGGGAGGGTCCGAAGTCTCCGGAAAACGTGGCATCTGGCCAGGGCAGCCGTAGAAATCGGGCCAGATGGGCAACGCTCGGGCAGACATCTGACCGCGGAGTAAGTAGCTGGGGCGGGTATCTCCACCGAATCTGTACGCAGCACTTACGCGGGGTCCGGGAGTGAAGGCGCGACCGGGCCGCGGTGCAGGCGGTCACCGCCCGCCAGGATCGCCGCCGCGAGGGCGTCCGCAGCCTCCTGGGCGGTGTCCCTGCGCCGCCCGTGCAGCAGCACGAAATCCACATCGCCCAGATCCGGCAGACCTGCCCGGGACGGCACCGGCACGAGCCCCGGGGGGATGAGCCCCCGGGTGTGCGCCATCACCCCCAGGCCCGCGCGGGCCGCAGCGACGAGTGCGCTCAGGCTCGCACTCGTACACGCGAACCGCCAGGACCTGCCGTGCTCCTCCAATACCTCCAGGGCGCGAGCCCTGGTGATGCCGGGGGGCGGGAAGGCGATCAGCGGGAGCGGGCGCTCGGGATCGATCCGCAGCTGCGGGGCGCCGATCCACGTCAGGGTGTCCTGCCAGACGAGCTCACCGTGGGTGTCCCCGGTGCGGCGCTTCGCCAGCACCAGATCGAGCCGGCCCGCCGCGAGCTGCCTGTGCAGGGCGCCGGACAGCTCCACCGTCAGCTCCAGCTCGACCTCCGGGTGCTCCCGCCGGAACGACTCCAGGATCTCCGGCAGCCGGGTCAGCACGAAGTCCTCGGAGGCGCCGAAACGCAGCCGCCCGCGCAGCCGCGTCCCCGTGAAGAATGCCGCCGCCCGCTCGTTGGCCTGCAGGATCGTCCGGGCGAAGCCCAGCATGGCCTCGCCGTCCTGGGTGAGGTCGACCCGGTGGGTGTCGCGGATGAACAGCTGGCGTCCGGCTTCGGACTCCAGCCGCCGCACGTGCTGGCTGACCGTCGACTGCCGGACGCCCAGCCGCCGTGCCGCCTGGGTGAAGCTGAGGGTCTGGGCGACGGCCAGGAAGGTGCGGAGCTGGACGGGGTCGTACATGGGGCGAGGTTATCGCGATTCGTGATGACAGTCAGTTCGGTGTGCTGGATTCCCGATCGCGGTGTGAGGGAGCACGATGGGGAGGGCACGACCCCACCGAGAGAGCACGGAGCACATGAGCCGCCGCACGAGCCGCCGTATCCCCGCGCTGCCGTCATGGCTGCCGGTCGACCCCTACATCCTGGCGCTGATCGGCACGGTGGTACTCGCGGCACTGCTGCCGGTGTCCGGGACCGGCGCAGAGGTGGCGGGCGGGGCGTCGACCGGAGCCGTGGCCCTGCTCTTCTTCCTCTACGGAGCGCGGCTCTCGACCGCCGAGGCGCTCGACGGTCTGAAGCACTGGCGTCTCCACCTCACCGTCCTGGCCTGCACCTTCATGGTGTTCCCGCTGTTCGGGCTCGCCAGCCACGGGCTGGTGCCCTACGTGCTGACCCCCCAGCTGCAGGACGGCTTCCTCTTCCTGTGCCTGGTGCCCTCGACCATCCAGTCGTCGATCGCCTTCACCTCGATGGCCCGCGGCAACGTGCCTGCCGCCATCTGCGCCGGCTCCTTCTCCAGCATCGCCGGGATCCTGCTGACCCCGCTGCTGGCTGCCGCGCTGCTCGGCGGGAGCGGGGGAGGGTTCTCCGCGGACTCCCTGCTGAAGATCGTCCTCCAGCTGCTGGCACCCTTCCTCGCGGGGCAGCTGCTGCGCCGCTGGGTCGGAGGTTTCATCAGCCGCCACCGCAAGGTGCTGGGCTACGTCGACCGCGGCTCGATCCTGCTCGTCGTCTACACGGCCTTCAGCGAGGGCGTGGTGGCCGGGATCTGGAACCAGGTCACCCCGCTCCGGCTCGGCGCGCTGCTCGGAGCCGAGGCCGTACTGCTGGCCCTCATGCTCACCGTGAGCTGGTACGGGTCGAAGCGGCTGGGCTTCGGGCGCGAGGACCGGATCGCCATCCAGTTCGCCGGGTCCAAGAAGAGCCTGGCGGCCGGGCTGCCCATGGCCAGCGTCCTGTTCGGCGCGCACGCCAGTCTCGCGGTGCTGCCGCTCATGCTCTTCCACCAGATGCAGCTGATGGTCTGCGCGGTGATCGCGAAGCGCCGCTCGCGCGACCCGCTGCCGAGCAGTGAGGCCGACGCCAGGTCTGTTCCGGCCGATGCGCTGAACTGAGCGCCGGTGGCCGGCGCCGCCGCCGCTCCTCAGCGCGAGCGCGGTGGGGCGTGGGGCGTCGACGACTGCCTGGTGACGGGAAGGCCCCGGCTCGGACCGGAGCTGCGAGCGCGTCGCTCCGGGCCGCGACGCGCGTCCGCGTCAGGCCCGCCCCGAATCCTCCACGCGGCCTCGGGGTGAAGGCCTACGCGGTCAGCCGCTCACCCGCGTAGTGATCGGCGTTCGCCGCTCCGACATCACCGTCGGAGCGGCTGATCTCTGCCCACACCGCGTCGAGGGAGAGGCCGAGGACATCGGCGATCGCCGCGATGGTCGGGAAGGCGGGGGTGGCCACGCGGCCCGACTCGATCTTCCTGAGCGTCTCAGGAGACACGCGTGCGTCGAGCGCGATCTCGAGCATCGAGCGTTCTCCCCGTGCCCGGCGAAGGAGGGAGCCGAGGCGCTGGCCGCGTGCGACCTCTGCGGGAGTGAGCGGCAGTCTGACCATGGCACCGATTCTAGTACCGGTATAGTTTGACCGGTATAGTTGTTGGTTCCATGAGGAAAAGTGGCACATGATCGAGATCCTGAACCCCGCCCTGCTGGCCCGCGCGAAGGACACCGGCGCCCTGGTCGCGCACATCCTGCAGACACTGAAGGGCCGGAGCACGGTCGGCACGAATCTCCTGGACATCGACCGGTGGGCCAAGGCCATGATCGCCGAGGCGGGGGCGCTGTCCTGCTACGTCGACTACGCGCCGTCCTTCGGGCGCGGCCCGTTCGGCCACTACATCTGCACGGCCGTCAACGATGCCGTGCTCCACGGGCGGCCCCACAACTACACGCTCGCCGACGGCGATCTGCTCACACTCGACCTTGCCGTCTCCAAGCGTGGAGTCGCAGCGGACGCCGCCATCAGCTTCGTCGTGGGCAACGCCCAGCCCGCGGAGAGCGTCGCGATGATCGAAACAACCGAACGGGCGCTGGCTGCGGGGATCGCCGCCGCCGGACCCGGAGCTCGAATCGGCGACATCTCCCACGCGATCGGCACGGTCCTCAGCCAGGCCGGATACGAGATCAACACCGAATTCGGGGGGCATGGCATCGGGTCGACGATGCATCAGGACCCGCACGTCGCGAACACCGGCCGTCCCGGCCGTGGATACAAGCTGCGCCCCGGGCTGCTGCTGGCGCTGGAGCCGTGGGTCATGGCGGACACCGCCGTACTCGTCACCGACGCCGACGGGTGGACGCTCCGGAGCGCGACGGGATGCCGGACGGCACACAGTGAGCACACGATCGCCATCACCGAGGACGGAGCCGAAATCCTCACGCTGCCTCAGCCGTTGAAGCCGCAGGGCTGAAACCCCGGCGTTCCTGCACCAGTTGCGGTGCGCTCGTGCGACATCGAGGTGGCCCGTACCGCTCGCGCTCCGATTGCTGTTCAGGGACCTCGCCCTTACCGGTGGGGCGGTCGAGGTCGAGATGTGCCGGCCCGGCGGCATGCGAGGATCGAGCGATGAGCAATTCCCGCCGTGAGCTACTGCGCTGGCAGTTCGACATGACCTGGTCGCTGTTCACGTACCACTTGGAGAGGCTCGCGCCCGAGGACTTCCTGTGGGAGCCCACCGACCTGACGTGGACGGTGCGCCCGGACGCCGCCGGGAACTGGCTGCCGGACTGGGCCGATACCGAGCCCGACCCCGTCCCCGTTCCCACCATCGGCTGGGTGAGCTGGCACATCGGCTGGTGGTGGAGCACTGCGATCGATCACGCGCGGGGACGTACGCCCCGTGAGCGCACCGACATCACATGGCCGGGCGACGGTCCTGCGACCGTCGCCTGGCTGCATGATCTGCGTACCCGGTGGGTGGCGGTCCTGGACGAACTCACCGACGCGGATCTGGACGCCGCCTCCACGCTCCCGTGGCAGACCCCGCCGGACAACACCGTCGGGCACATGATCGCCTGGCTGAACGCCGAGCTGATGAAGAACGTCGCTGAGATCGGGCAGCTGCAGCTGATCCGGGCGGCCTCGAAGCCGCAGTCGGAGAAGCAACAGGGCTGAGCAGAGGGAACGCCGGCCGGCACGGCGGTCGAGCCGTTCGCCGGCCGGAGGACCGCGCCTCCACCGCCGCCACCAGGCCGTCTCTTCAAATGATCATCGCTGGTGGATCATGGTGTCGTGATACGTCGCCATGAACTGTCCGAAGCTGAATGGGAGTTCGTCCGGCCGTTGCTGCCCGAGTCATTGCGAGGGCGGAAGCGGCTGGACGACCGCAGGGTCCTGAACGGGATCGTGTGGAAGTTCCGGACCGGCACGGCCTGGCGGGATGTGCCCGACCGCTACGGTCCGTGGGCCACGCTGCATACGCGTTTTCGCAGATGGGCGGCGGACGGGACGTTCGACCGGATGCTGCGGGCCCCGTCGGGTCGGTCGCGGACTCGTATGACAACGAGATGGCCGAGGCGCTGAACGGCCTTCGAGGCCGAACTCATAGAGATGCAGGGCCCCTGGAAAAACGTCGACGAGGTCGAACGGGCGATCTTCCAATGGATCACCTGGCACAACGAAGAACGTCTTCACTCCGCGCTCGACTACGTTCCGCCCGCCGAGTACGAGGGAGCCTTCTGGCGAAGCAAGGAGCAGACCCCGCAGTCCGCCTGAACCACGACCACCGGACTCTACGAAACTCGGGGCAGCTCAGTATGAGAGCGGGAGCCGACGGGCCACGTAGGCCTGTTGTCAGAGCCGTCCGGCAGAATCCGCTTCACCGACGCCACCATGACCTGGCGCCGCCCGGTAGGAGAAGAGGGTTCCTGTGCGTGAACTGCCCATGTTCGAACGTCTTTACCCTGATGTCCAGCTGACGTCCCCCTCGGAGAGGTTCGTGCTGCGGTGCGACTCGGAGGGTGTCGCCGTGGTCACGGACACCGACCGCGGTCAGGTCGTCTGGCGTGCGGGCGCAGCTGGACAGCTGTTGCTCGGACGCGGGTACGAGGTCGTCGTCGAGGGCGGGGAGGACGACGACACGGTCTGGCGCTCCGGTTTCGCCGCGCCCGGGGCGCAGTACCTCATACTCACGGATGCCGGAGAGCTGGAACTCCTGGACCGCGCACACGTCCGTCTGGGCAACATACGCTCCGGACTCACCCACCCTGTGCCGCTCGGGGACGCGGCGCCCGCGACTGCCATCACCCGGGATGCGTATCTGGTCAGGGAGGGGAAGACGCGGCGGACAGTGGTCCGCGAGCAGGACGGATGGCTGCGGGTCTGCGAGTACGGGAAGGGCGGAGGTATGAGCTACGCGCTGACCCGTCCGCTGGTCGACTGGTTCGAGCAGGGAGACACCGTGCTCACCTGGCGCCGGCACCTGGCGGGTGGTTCGAAATCCAAAGGCTTGATGCTGTGCCTGGTCGACTCCGCCGGGACCGTCCTGTGGCACGAGGGCACCCAACGCCCGCATGGACCGGTCCCCCAGGGAGAGCCCTACGCGTACGGTGGGCCCGCGTTGGAGGTGGGAGGGCGCCTGCGCAACCAGTCCCTGTCGTCTCCCGCCGGTACGCACACACTGGCTCATCAGGGCAACGGGGACCTGACTCTGTACTGCCACACCGAGCGTCGTGCCGTGTGGTCGACCGGCACGGGGTGGGTGGACGGAGGATGGGCAGAGCTCTCCGAGGACGGTGTCCTCTCGGTCCGCAACACCCATGGTGTCCCGGTGTGGAGTTCCGGCCCGTCCGGTTCGGGGGCCCGCCGGCTCGTGGTCGGTGATGACGGCCGTGCCGAACTGCGTGACGTGGAAGGCCGGTCGGTGTGGTCAACAGGCACACACGCGGCATGCCACGGCCCCACGGCCGACGCCCCGCGGGGTGCCGTGCTGCGCCGAGGACAGACGCTCGGACGGCACTCCCTCACCTCCCCCGACGGAAGCACCGTGCTCGGACACTGGGACGAACGCCGCCTCGTTCTGTTCGGGGCCGACCAGACCTGGCTCTGGTACGTGCACCTCGGCGAAGCGGCCGAGCCCGGACTGCGACTCGACGAGGACGGCATGCTGCGCGTTCTCGGCGACGAACGCCCAACGCTGGGCGGACCGGCCGACGAACTGCGTATCGAGGAGGGCGGAGTGATCCTGTGCCGTGCCGACGGCACCGTCGTCTGGCGCGACGGCGAGGCGGTGGCCGAGCCCGCCGCCGCCACGAACCCGCCCGCACAGGGAAGGCCCGTGAAGAGCCTGCCGAACACAGACGAGACCCTGCTGATCCGCACCGACTTTTCCGACCCGACCGCTTGGCAAGCTCTGCTCACGACCGTCATGACACCGAACCAGGACGGCTTCGTCGCGAACGTCCACCTAGTGGATGATCTCGCCTATCGCGACCTGACGGCCGAACAGATCCTGTCGGCCGCACGCGAGGTGGACACCGATCTGTTCATTGTGGCCGATAAGACCGCCCTCACGGCGCCGGAGATGCCGCTGCTGGCCCTCCTGCTCTTCGACGAGGACGACGAATCTGGGGAGGGTGAGGCCAGGCCGGAGCACGGCCAACTCCGAGTCCTCGCCTCAGAACTGTGGTCGGTCGAGAACAATATCTCCCTCGCCAACATGGATTGGCAGGACTTCGAGAACGCCGCCGACAACGGTGTCTTCCGGGGCTTCTGACCTTGGCAGGTTCTGTCGTCAAATGTCACGCCCACATCAGGAGTGATGCGAGGGTGACGGCCGCTTCGTAGGACTGGGCGGTCTTGTCGTAGCGGGTAGCGATGCCGCGCCATTGCTTCAGGCGGCAGCGTCCGCCTTCGCCTGAGCGGCCCGCAGCATCCGGTCGAACGTCCCGCCCGCCGCCCATCTGCGAAAACGCGTATGCAGCGTGGCCTTTGCGTGTTCGCGGCGACACCGCGAGGCCGGTCGGGGGGTCTATCGGGGATCAGCTTTGCCCATCTGCGCCTGCGCGGGGCGGCACCCGAAGACGGACCCTCACCGTCCACCTCGCCGTCGCTTCATCTGGCCGACGAGATGATTCGGACGGTGGCCCAGCTACGCGTGGTCGCAGGCTACTGCTCAGTCGTCGAACCACACGACGAGACGCACGTTGTCATCACCGTGCCGTGCCCCGAGTGTCTTCATGGCTGCCCAGACGGGTTGCCACTCGCCGGGTTCGGTGACGGCGTCCCTGCGGCGGAGGGTGACTGATCTGTAGAGCGTGTCCCCGATGAGCCACTCACTTCCTTCGGGCCACTCCCGCTCTTCACCTCTTTCCAGACCGACGGCCTCGGCGAATGCGGGACTCCAAGAGGACTTGCCCGTCATCCTGAGCCCTTTCGAGGTCTGGCGGTACTGATGAAGCCGGCTGTCGGGCTTCTCCGCGGGCTCGTCCCAGTCGACCGTCTTCACCTCGGCCCATGTGATCCATGTGGTGCCGTGCAAACCGCTTTCGCCGCACCACTCGGCCAGCTGCGCGAACCGCGCACCCACGGTGGCCGAGGCATCGGCGGGCAGACCCCTGCCTGCGGCCATGGGGCGGAAGTTCGCGTAGTTGCGGACCCCGAAGAGGCAACCGAACGCATCGTAATTGCGGCCCTCGTAAAAGGAGTCGAGGTCGTGTGCGGTGTGCCAAGGCGGCTCCTGACCACCCTGTGGGGCCCGGTATTCGACGAAGCCGCTTATGTCTGTACCCATGCCAGGCATTCTGTCGAACCGGTCAACTGATAAGTGATCAGCTCTGTCGCGTCGGCCTGGGCCCGGAGTGCGGTGGAGATCTGATGCCAGGTGCCGTCCCGCTGCCACCGGCGAACAGGTCGCGCACCCGGCCCCAGGGCCTGTACTCGGCGGACAGGGCCAGCCCGGGATGCCGGTGCGGACCCGGAACCGCACGCCGCCGATCAGCTGCCACGAGGGCCACATCGGTGGCCGCCGCGCTGACGATGCGTCCGGTGTGCCCCAGGCCGTTGACCACCGCGGACGCGTTGTCCTGGCCCAGGTCGTGCAATTCCTTGATCCGGGCGGTGACGAACACCTCGTAGTCCATCGAGAGTCCGAAGGCGGCGACGAGCCGCACTGCCTGCACGCCCCGCGCTCGCGCCGACCCCGGCACAGGTGGGGGTCAGCGGGTGTTCCGGCGTTCGCCCACCGGGTGTCACCGTGCGCCGTCCTCCGCCGGGCCGGGGTGCGGGGCACCTCGTATGTCGGCGAGTCCGAGGCCGGTGCGGCTGCGGGCGTTGGCCTCGGCGACGCGGGCGCTCAGCAACTCGGCCGGGCCGAGCGGCCGGAGGCGGGACGGGTCCGCGTCCCACTCGCGGCCACCGTCCAGCGGGCGGAGCTGGAGGTACGGGCCTTCGTGGCCCATCACCAGGCCCACCCGGCCGCTGTCGCCGTCCTGCACGGCTGTCCCGACCCCGAGGGTGTCGTCATCCGTCACCTCGACGCTCCGTTCCTGATCACTGCCGCGAGCGCGTGTGCCACGGGGGCGGAACAGACGCCGAGGTGGACGAGGGCGTAGCGAGCGGGCCGTGCGCCGTCGCCGCCGTCCGTGTCCGGCCAGGGCGTACGCACATCCATCACCGGCAGCTGGATACCCGCGCCGCTCAGTGCGGCGGCGAGGTCGTCGCGCGCGGCCACGGCTTCTTGGACCTTGGCCGTTGCCGCGCACCCTGCCTGGGGTGTCCTGCGGGGGAGGGCCGGCCTCTGCGACTGCTCTGTCACCGGTGTCTTCCTTCGGTTGTGCTTTGCGGATTCCTCTGCCTGACCACACGCCCTTGGCTACGGTGCGTGAGTAAGTCATTACGAGGATGGCCCGGTCGGGGGCGCGACACACCGAGGGAATGGTGTGCCTCTCCGGCAGGTCCCGCACGTTCCACATGTTCCACGGAGGACACGATGCCGACGAGGCGAGCGGTCACGGGCCGCAGCAGGGAACCACGTGCACGGTTCGCGGAGGAGTTGCGGAACCTGCGTACCGAGCGCGGCGAAAGCCTGCGGCAGCTCGGTGAACGGCTGGGCTGGGACTGGTCGTTGTTCGGGAAGATGGAGAAGGGTGAGACGGTCGGCGGGCCGGAGGTGGTGCAGGCGCTCGACCAGTACTACGGAACGCCGGGGTTGCTGCTGGCCATGTGGGAGCTGGCGATCAGTGACCATTCGCAGTTCAAGGAGCGGTACCAGCGGTACATGGCGCTGGAGGCGGAGGCGACGAGTCTGTGGCACTTCGCGGTGAGCGTGCTGCCGGGGCTGTTGCAGACACCGGGGTATGCGCGGGAATTGCTGGCGTCCGGCGGGCTCAGCGGGGTACGGCTGACGCAGCAGGTGGAGGCGCGGATGGGGCGGCGGAGCCTGCTGGAGGGAGAAGACGCGCCGCCTTTCCGGACGATCTTGTCGGAGGCCGCTCTTCGGACGGCATTGCGGAGTGCGGAGGAGTGGCGGGAGCAGCTGGAGTATCTGTCCGAGATGTCGGAACGGCCGAACCTGACCCTTCAAGTGCTGCCGCAGAGTGCCGGGTTGCACGGGTTGTCGAGTACTGACGTCTGGTTTCTTCGACTGCCGGACAGTCGTACTGTGGCGTATACGGAACACGGTTACGGAGGGGAACTCCACGAGGAAAGCGTTGCGGTGGAGCGCATGCAACGTGCGTACGATGCGACGCGTGACCTGGCGCTTTCCCCAGCCGAGTCGCAAAAATTCGTCCTGCGCATGTTGGAGGAACCGTCGTGCGATCCATCGACCTGAGCGCCGCAACCTGGCGCAAGAGCAGCTACAGCAACCAGGATGGTGGCGCGTGCATCGAGATCGCTGATGACTTCGCAGCTGTCGTCCCCGTACGTGACAGCAAGAACCCGCACGGCCCCGCGCTCATGTTCGCGGCGGACGGCTGGGCGTCGTTCGTCTCGGCCCTGAAGGACGATGCGCTGAGTATCTGAGGTACCAGGCGAATGACGCGGCCCTGTTGATCAGCGACTGGTCAACGGGGCCGTAGCCGTATGTGCCGCGCGGCACACACGCGTGCGGGAGAGGCCCGGCCGACGCAGGGGGCGCTCCCCGCCGGCCGGACCCCTGCCCCGTGCAGCGGGCGGGCCGGCTCAGCCCTGGCCCACCGTCGCCTCGAGGGCGATGCGGTGGTCACCCGCGTACACGTTCATGGACTGCCCCCGCAGGAAGCCGACGAGGGTCAGTCCGCTCTCGGCCGCGAGATCCACGGCCAGCGACGACGGCGCCGAGACCGCCGCGAGCACCGGGATCCCCGCCATCACCGCCTTCTGCGCCAATTCGAAGGATGCGCGCCCCGACACCAGCAGAATCGCCTGAGAGAGCGGCAGCCGGTCGTCCGTCAGGGCGCGCCCCACGAGCTTGTCGACCGCGTTGTGGCGGCCGACGTCCTCCCGGATGTCCATCAGCTCGCCCTCCGGTGAGAACAGGGCAGCGGCGTGCAGACCCCCGGTCCGGTCGAACACCCGCTGAGCCTCGCGCAGCCGGTCGGGGAGGGCGGCGAGCAGCGCGGGTGTCACCCGGACCGGGGGAGTGTCGGCGACGGGGTGGCGGGTCGTGGTGCGGACCGCGTCGAGGCTCGCCTTGCCGCACAGTCCGCACGACGACGTGGTGTAGACGTTGCGCTCCAGAGTGATGTCGGGGACCACGACGCCCGGGGCCAGCTTCACGTCCACCACGTTGTACGTGTTCACACCGTCGGCCGTCGCCCCGGCGCAGTACACGATCGACTGGACCTCGGAGCCCTCACCGATCACGCCCTCGCTCACCAGGAAGCCCGCCGCGAGCGCGAAGTCGTCGCCTGGAGTCCGCATCGTGATGGCCAGCGGCTTGCCGTTCAGCCGTATCTCCAGGGGCTCCTCGGCGACGAGGGTGTCGGGGCGGGTCGTGACCACCCCGTCCCGGATGCGGATGGTGCGGCGACGCTCGGTGACCCGTCCCATAGCCGTCAATCCCGATTCTGTACGTGTTGGTAGCCGAAACGGCCCTTGATACAGAGGTTGCCATGGGTCACCGGGTTGTCGTGCGGCGAGGTGACCTTGACGATCTCGTTGTCCTGCACGTGCAGGGTCACGTTGCAGCCCACACCGCAGTAGGCGCAGACGGTCGTGGTCCGCGTCTGCGCGGGTTCGTCCCATGTCCCCGCCGCCCGCATGCCGAATTCCGTGCTGAACGACAGCGCACCGGTCGGGCACACCTCGATGCAGTTCCCGCAGAAGACGCAGGCCGAGTCGGGAAGGGCGGCATCGTGCTCGGTGGAGATACGGGTGTCGAAACCGCGCCCGGCGACGGCGATGGCGAAGGTGTTCTGCCACTGCTCACCGCAGGCGTCGACGCACTTGTAGCAGAGGATGCACTTGTCGTAGTCGCGGACGTAGAGATCGTTGTCGATCTTCGGCTGTTCGTCCACCCGCGCTGCGTCCGCTCCGAAGCGGTCGGGCTTCGCCTCGTACTCCTTGATCCACTCTGCGGCCCGCGGTGTCGTCGACAGGTCCGTCGACGAGGCCAGCAGTTCCAGGACCACCTTCCGGCTGTGCCGGGCGCGCTCGGTGTCCGTGCGGACCGTCATGCCCGGCTCGGCGCGCCGGGAGCAGGCGGGGGCGAGGGTGCGGGCTCCCTCCACCTCGACCACGCACACCCGGCAGGCGTTCTTGGGGGTGAGCGTGTCACCCTGGCACAGGGTCGGGACGTCCTTGCCGGCCGACCGGCAGGCGTCCAGGATCGTCGAGCCCTCCGGGACCCGGGTCTCCTCGCCGTCCAGCGTGAACGAGACGAGACGGCGCGGCGGCTGAAGCGGCACAGCGGTCACTTGTAGACCCCCAGACGGTCGATGGCGGACTCGACGGCATTCCACGCGGTCTGGCCCAGACCGCAGATCGAGGCGTCCCGCATGGCCTGCCCCACCTCTCTCATGAGCGCGATGTCCTGGGCGGCCGCAGCGCCCGTACGGTCCACGATCCGGTGCAGGGCCTCTTCCTGGCGAACCGTTCCCACCCGGCAGGGCACGCACTGGCCGCACGACTCGTCGCGGAAGAACTCCGCGATGCGCAGCAGCACGCGGGGGAGCTCCACCGAGTCGTCCAGGACCAGGACAACCCCGGAACCGAGCGTCGTACCGGCGGCGCGGGTGCCCTCGAAGGTGAGCGGGACGTCCAGCTCGTCGGGACGTACGAAGCCGCCCGCGGCCCCGCCGAGGAGCACGGCCCGCAGTCTCCCGGGCGGCCCCGCGAGGTCGAGCAGCTCCCGCAGACTCGCACCGAAGGGCAGCTCGTAGATGCCGGGGCGGGACACCTGGCCGGAGACGCAGAACAGCTTCGTGCCGGTGGACGTCTCCGTGCCCGTCGCGGCGTACGCGGCGGCCCCGTGCTCGAGGATCGGCAGCACGTTCACGAGCGTCTCGACGTTGTTGACGGCGGTCGGTTTGCCGAAGAGGCCCTTCTCCACCGGGAAGGGCGGCTTCGAGCGCGGTTCGCCGCGCTGCCCCTCGATCGAGTTGAAGATCGCGGTCTCCTCGCCGCAGATGTAGGCCCCCGCACCGCGCCTGATCTCGATGTCGAAGGCATACCCCTGCCCGAGGACGTCGGGGCCGAGCAGCCCGCGGGTGCGGGCGCTCGTCAGGGCGTGGCCGAGCCGCTCGTACGCGCGTGGGTACTCGCCGCGCAGATAGATGTAGCCCTGGTGGGCGCCGATCGCGTAGCCCGCGATCGTCATCGCCTCGATCAGGGCGTACGGATCACCCTCCATCAGCACCCGGTCCTTGAACGTGCCGGGTTCGCTCTCGTCCGCGTTGCACACCAGGTAGTGCGGGCCGTCGGCCTGCTGGGCGGTGGCCTGCCACTTGCGGCCGGTGGGGAAGGCGGCTCCGCCCCGGCCGACGAGCCCGGCGTCCAGCACCTCGCGGATCACCCCGGCGGGGCCGAGCGCGAAGGCGCGGCGCAGTGCCGTGTAGCCGCCGGTGGAGCGGTAGTCGTCCAGCGAGGCGGGATCCACGGTGCCGATGCGCCTGAGGAGCACGAGGGCCGGGTCGCCGGCCTGGGGGACGGCCGCTCCGGCCGGGGGCTCGGCGAGGGTTGACTCGGGAGCCCGGGCGGCTGTGACGAGCGCGGACGCGGTGGCGGGGGCGAGCACGGCGGAGCAGCGGATGGCGCCGGTTGCGGGCTCTTCGGGGGCTCCGCCCCCGGACCCCCGCTCCTCAATCGCCGGAGGGGCTGAATTTGCTCCTGCTGGGGGGAGCGTCGCCGAGGGTGGGTTTTCTCCTGCCGTGAGGGGGAGCGTCGCTTGGGGTGGATTTGCCGGCTCCGCCCCCGCTTGGAGCAGGAGTGCCGCCGGGGCCCGCTCGCACAGGCCGAGGCAGGGGCTCTCCTGCCAGACGGCTCCCTCGGCCGGGGTGCCGGGAGCCCCCAGGCGCTCGGTGAGGTCCGAGCACACGGCCGCCGAGCCGCGTGCCGCGCAGGCCAGGTCCGTGCAGACGTGGAGCACCTTCGCGGGGCGTGGCCGCACCGAGAACATGGCGTAGAAGGTCGCGACGCCGTACGCCTCCGCCGGTGCGACCGTCAGCCGCCGGCAGACGTAGTCCAGCGCGCCCTCGCTGATCCAGCCCACGCGGTCGTTCACCGCGTGCAGCGCGGGCAGCAGCTGGTCGCGGCGGTCCTTGGCCGCCGAGGCGCCGCCCCTCGCCCAACGCAGGTCCTCGTCCGTGCGCTCGGCCCCCTCCCAGCCGGACGGCGGTGGGCCCAACAGGGCGTCCACCGCCTCCCGTTCGGCGTCGGAGGGTGCGGCGTCGGTGTACCTCAGGTCCATGCGGGCACCAGCTTCTCTATCCGTACGGCGGAGGCCTTGAATTCGGCGGTGCCCGCGATCGGGCAGTTCGCCTCGATGGTCAGCTGGTTGGTGTCGACCTCGTCCGGGAAGTGCATCGTCATGAAGGCCAGCCCCGGCCGCAGCCCGGGGTCGATCCAGACGGGCGCGGTGACGCTGCCCCGCCGCGACGAGACCCGCACCTCCTCACCCACGGCGACGCCGTACGACTGTGCGTCCTCCGGGCAGAGCTCGATGTACTCGCCCCGGCGCAGCGGTGAGGCGTAACTTCCGCTCTGTACACCGGTGTTGTACGAGTCCAGTCGTCGTCCTGTGGTGAGCCGCAACGGGTAGGACTCGTCGGTGAGGTCGACCGGGGGGTCGTGCTGCACCAGGCCGAAGGGGGCAGCCGGGCCCCGCCTGTCCGGATCGGTCTCCCAGAGCCGGGCGTGCAGGAAGCTCGACGGCAGCTTCTCCGTGTCTGGGCAGGGCCATTGCAGTCCCTGGTGCTCCGCGAGCCGTTCGTACGTCATCCCGTAGTGGTCGGGTGACAGGGAGCGCAGCTCGTTCCAGACCGTCTCGGCGTCCTCGAACTTCCAGTCGTGGCCGAGTCGTTGCGCCAGGGCGCAGATGATGTCGATGTCCTCGCGCGCCTCTCCCGGCGGTGTGAGCGCGGCCCGCACCCGCTGCACGCGTCGTTCGCTGTTGGTCGTCGTGCCGTCCGTCTCCGCCCAGGCGGCGGTGGCGGGCAGGACGACGTCGGCCAGCTGCGCCGTCCTGGTCAGGAAGATGTCCTGCACCACCAGATGGTCGAGGGCCTCCAGCCGGCGCACCGCCTGGTCGCTGTCGGCCTCCGACTGCGCCGGGTTCTCCCCGATGCAGTACACCGCGTGCAGTTCACCGGTCTCCATCGCCTCGAACATCTGGGTGAGGGTCTTGCCGTACCGAGGCTGGATGACGGTGTCCCAGGACCGCTCGAACTTCTGCCTGACGGGCGGGTCGAGGATGTCCTGGAAGCCGGGCAGCTTGTTGGGGATGGCGCCCATGTCGCCGCCGCCCTGCACGTTGTTCTGCCCGCGCAGGGGCTGGACCCCGGAGCCGTAGCGTCCGACGTGGCCGGTGAGCAGGCAGAGGTTGATCAGGGCGCGGACGTTGTCGGTCCCGTTGTGGTGTTCGGTGATGCCCAGGGTCCAGCAGAGCTGGGCCCGTTCGGCCGTGGCGTAGGCGTGGGCGAGATCCCGGATCGCTTCGGCCGGGACCCCGGTCACCTTCTCCGCCGCGGTCAGGGTCCAGGGCTCGACGAGCGCCGCGTACTCCTCGTAGCCGCTGGTCGCGCGGTCCACGAAGGCCCGGTTGACCAGCCCCGCGTGAATGATCTCGCGGCCGATGGCGTGGGCGAGCGGGATGTCCGTGCCGACGTTGAGGCCGAGCCAGCTCTCCGCCCATTCGGCGGTCGAGGTGCGGCGCGGGTCGACAGCGTGCATCCGGGCCCCGTTGCGGATGCCCTTGAGCACGTGATGGAAGAAGATCGGGTGTGCGAAACGGGCGTTGGAGCCCCACATCACGATCAGGTCGGTGTGTTCGACCTCCTCGTACGAGGAGGTGCCGCCGCCGGAGCCGAAGGCGGCCGAGAGTCCCGCGACGCTCGGGGCGTGGCAGGTGCGGTTGCAGGAGTCGACGTTGTTGGTGCCCATGACGACCCGGGTGAACTTCTGGGCCACGTAGTTCATCTCGTTGGTGGCCCGTGCGCAGGACAGCATCGCGAAGGCGTCGGGGCCGTGTGTCTCGCGGGTCTGCCGGAATCCGGCAGCGGCCCGGGCCAGTGCCTCCTCCCAGCTCACCCGGCGCAGCACCCCGTCCTCCCCGCGGACGAGGGGGTGGGTGAGGCGTTCGTACGTCTTCGGCTGCCGGCCCTTGCGGTTCCTGCCGCCGGTGCGTTCGGTGTTCATGACGTGCTCCCTGCCGGTGCCGAGGACGTGGTGGCGAGGAGATCCGCGAGCGCGTGCACGGCGCGCAGCGTCGGTACGGGCGTTCCGGCCAGCTCGGCCAGCTCGACGACGGCCGCGAGCAGCACGTCGAGTTCGAGGGGTTTGCCCTTCTCCAGGTCCTGGAGGGTGGATGTCCTGTGGTCGCCGACGCGCTCCGCGCCCGCGATGCGCCGCTCCACGGAGATCTCGGGGCGGCAGCCGACGGCCGCCGCGACTGCGAGGGTTTCGCGCATCATCGACTCCACGAGTGCGCGGGTCTCCGGATGGCGGCAGATCTGGCCCATGGTGGCGCGGGCCAGCGCGCTGATCGGGTTGAAGGAGATGTTGCCGAGCAGTTTGATCCAGATGTCGTTGCGCAGGTCGGACTCCACCGGGCATTTGAGTCCGCCGGCGACCATGGCCTCGCTGAAGTCCAGACAGCGTCTGGAGACCGACCGGTCCGGTTCGAACCGGGTGCCTTCGAGATGGCGTACGACGCCCGGTGCCTCGATCTCGGTGGCGGCGTAGACCACGCAGCCGATGGCGCGTTCGGGCGGCAGTGTGGCGCTCACGGAGCCCGCCGGGTCGACGCTGTCGAGCCGGCGGCCGGTGTACGGGCCGGTCAGGCCGTGGAAGTACCACCAGGGTATGCCGTTCTGGGCGGCGATCACCGCGGTGTCCTCGTGCATGAGCGGATGGACCAGTGGTCCCGAGGCGGCGTACGAGTTGGCCTTGAGTCCCAGGAACACGTAGTCGACGGGCCCGACTTCCGACGGGTCGTCGGTGGCGGCCGGCCGTGCGGTGAAGTCACCGCGCGGGCTGAGCACGCGCACGCCGTCGCGGCGCATGGCCGCCAGATGCGGACCCCGGGCGATGAGATGGACCTCGGCGCCTGCGCGGTGGAGCGCGGCCCCGACATAGGCGCCGATGGCTCCGGCGCCGACAACTGCGACTTTCACGGGCTCTCCGTTCGGTGAGAGGACCGAGCGAGGGTGTCAAGTCGACAGAATATTGTCTACAGTATGCCTTCGGAGGGGGTCAATACTCGTGACGGCGGGTGCATCGTCCGTCCGCGATTCCGGTGTGGCCGCCGGAGGTCCGCGAAAGTTCCCGGGAAGCTGTTCGAGACGCTCCAACCTCGGGCCCGTATTCCTGTGGGGTTAGGTGCCCTCGTACCGGTCGGTAGCAACCAAGACTGGATAGTTCCTGCCAAACGTAGCGAGGGGAACCCGTACATGACCGGCTCACGTGTCGTGGCGCTCGGCCACTATCAGCCCGCCAAGGTCCTCACCAACGACGACCTGGCGGCCATGGTCGACACCAGCGACGAGTGGATCACCAGTCGGGTCGGCATCAGGACCCGGCACGTGGGCGGCCCCGACGAACCCGTCGACGAACTGGCCTCGCACGCCGCGGCCAAGGCGCTCGCGTCGGCGGGACTGCAGCCCGCCGACATCGACATGGTCCTCGTCGCCACCTCCACGGCCATCGACCGCTCGCCGAGCATGTCCGCCCGCGTCGCCGCGCGCCTGGGCATGAGCTCGCCGGCCGTGATGGACATCAACGTGGTCTGCTCCGGGTTCACCCACGCGCTGGCCACCGCCGACCACGCCATCCGTGCCGGAGCCGCCACCCGGGCCCTCGTGATCGGTGCCGACAAGATGGGTGACATCGTCGACTGGACGGACCGTTCCACCTGCGTGCTGATGGGGGACGGTGCGGGCGCCGCCGTCGTCACCGCCGACCCCGAGGGGGGTGACAGGCCCGGGATCGGCCCCGTCCTGTGGGGTTCGGTGCCCGAAATGGGCAACGCCGTACGGATCGAGGGCACGCCTCCGCGCTTCGCGCAGGAGGGGCAGTCCGTCTACCGCTGGGCCACCACGCAGCTGCCGCCGATCGCCCGCAAGGTGTGCGAACGGGCCGGTGTCACGCCCGAGGACCTCGCCGCGGTGGTGCTGCACCAGGCCAATCTGAGGATCATCGAACCCGTCGCCCGGAAGATCGGCGCGGTCAACGCGGTCATCGCCCGGGACGTGGTGGATTCCGGCAACACCTCGGCCGCGTCGATCCCCATGGCCCTGTCCAAACTGGTGGAGCGGGGCGAGGTGGAGAGCGGGGCGCCGGCCCTCCTCTTCGGCTTCGGCGGGAATCTTTCCTACGCGGGTCAGGTGATCCGCTGCCCCTGAGGCCCCCGGCGTGGCATTGTGCTCGGTAGACTGTAGACGATAAGCAATTGCCCGGCGCCCGGAGGGGGACCGCGATGTTGTCCGCAGGACTGCCGCAAGGAACGGTGCCGAAGCTGGAGCGGCCGGGGCCGCTGCGCGAACGCGTCTACGAGGCGCTGCTCGAGCTGATCACCACGCGCGCACTGCGCCCCGGCCAGCATCTGGTCGAGAGCGAACTGGCCGGACATCTGGGGGTGTCGCGGCAGCCGGTGCGTGAGGCGCTCCAGCGGCTGAACACCGAGGGCTGGGTCGACCTGCGTCCCGCGCAGGGCGCGTTCGTCCATGAACCCACCGAGGAGGAGGCGGACCAGCTGCTCTCGGTCCGCACCCTGCTGGAGGCCGAGGCCGCCCGGCTGGCCGCCGCCCACGCCGGGCGGCCGGGCATCGAGGCCCTGGAGGAGCTGTGCTCGCAGGGGGAGCGGGCCGTCGCGGCCGACGACGTGGACCTCGCCGTCGCCACGAACGCCGCGTTCCACGCCAAGGTCATGGAACTGGCGGGCAACGTCGTCCTGGCCGAGCTCGCCGCCCAGGTGGACCGCCGGGTCCGCTGGTACTACACGCCGGTGGCCCGTCAGCGCGGCACCCAGTCCTGGATCGAGCACAGGGAGCTGATCGCCGCGATCGCCTCCCGGGACGAACAAGGGGCGACCGCCGTCATGCGGGCGCACACCGAGCACACCCGCCAGACGTACCACCGGCGTGAACAGGCCTGATCGACGTCGGGTGCGAGGCCGGGGCGTTCCGCCCCGGCCTTTTCGCATGCCTCCTCCGTCCCGGTGTCCCGAAGCGACGACGGTGTGCGTCCGCCGTGTGCTCCGCGCGGAGATCCCCGGGCTCCTCGCCCCGGGCCGGGCGGGGGCGAACCTTCCGCCGGACGCATCTTTGTCCTGAGTGTGGAGAAAGTTGGAGCGGATTCATGCGCAACTTCTTCCCACTCCGGTAAACCGCTGCTACGTTCCCCTCGAAAGCCCGACGGACTGGCCGATGTGGCGGGGAGGGACGCGTGAGACGCATGACGGCACGACCCGCGAACACGCACCAGGCACGACTGCTCCGGCTGTTGCGTGACGGAGGGCCCAACTCCCGCGCGCAGCTGGGCGATCAGGTGGACCTCTCGCGTTCGAAGCTCGCCGTCGAGGTGGACCGGCTCCTGGAGACCGGACTCGTCGTGGCCGACGGACTGGCCGCGTCCCGCGGCGGGCGCCGCTCCCACAACATCCGGCTCGCCCCCGGACTGCGCTTCCTGGGCGTCGACATCGGCGCCACCTCGGTCGATGTCGCCGTCACCAACGCCGAGTTGGAGGTGCTCGGCCACCTCAACCACCCGATGGACGTACGGGACGGTCCCGTCGCGGTCTTCGAGCAGGTGCTGGCGATGGCGGCGAAGCTCCGGGCGTCCGGGCTCGCCGAAGGCTTCGACGGCGCCGGCATCGGCGTACCAGGACCCGTCCGCTTCCCCGAGGGAGTGCCGGTCGCGCCGCCGATCATGCCCGGCTGGGACGGCTTCCCGGTCCGCGAGGCGCTCAGCCAGGAACTCGGCTGCCCCGTCATGGTCGACAACGACGTGAACCTGATGGCACTTGGGGAGCAGCACGCGGGCGTCGCCCGTTCCGTGGGCGACTTCCTCTGCGTCAAGATCGGTACGGGTATCGGCTGCGGCATCGTGGTGGGCGGAGAGGTCTACCGCGGTACGACGGGCAGCGCCGGCGACATCGGCCACATCCAGGTGGAGCCGGACGGGCGGGCCTGCGCCTGCGGCAACCGGGGCTGCCTGGAGGCACACTTCAGCGGCGCCGCCCTCGCCCGGGACGCCGAGGACGCGGCCCGCACCGGACGGTCCGTGGAGCTCGCGGCCAGGCTGGACGGGGCCGGGAAGCTCTCGGCCGTCGATGTTGCGGCCGCCGCGGCGGCCGGTGACCCCACCGCGCTCGACCTGATCCGCGAGGGCGGAAACCGGGTCGGTCAGGTCATCGCCGGACTCGTCAGCTTCTTCAACCCCGGCCTCGTCGTGATCGGCGGCGGGGTGACGGGGCTCGGCCACAATCTGCTGGCCAGCGTCCGCACCCAGGTCTACCGGCAGTCCCTGCCGCTGGCCACGGGCAATCTCCCCATCGTCCTCGGTGAGCTGGGACCCGTCGCCGGAGTGACCGGCGCGGCCAGGCTCATCAGCGACCACCTGTTCTCGCCGGCCTGATGCCCGGGCCGGCGCGTAGTACGGCACGCGCTCCGCAGCACCATCCGCAAGCAGCCTGATCCCGGGCTCCGCCCGCAGGAACGCACAGCACGAGCACAGCAGCACCACCCAGCAGTTCCGTCAGCAGTACGGCACCGCCGGCACTGCGCCCTGCCCGCTCACCGGCCTACCCCGAGCCCTCGGCCTCGCCGAGAGGGGGAGACCTCGTTCGCCGAGGGGATTCGTCATGGCACCAGAACCACCCCTGCTCACGATGTCCGGCATCACCAAGTCGTTCCCCGGTGTACGCGCCCTCGACGGCGTGGACCTGGAGGTGCTCGCCGGTGAAGTCCACTGCCTCCTCGGCCAGAACGGCGCCGGCAAGTCCACCCTCATCAAGGTGCTGGCCGGGGCCCACCAGCCCGACGACGGCGCCATCACCTGGCGCGGCGAGCCCGTCCAGCTGTCCACGCCGATCACCGCGATGCGCCTGGGAATCGCCACCATCTACCAGGAACTCGACCTGGTGGAGGGCCTGTCGGTCGCGGAGAACGTCTTCCTCGGACACGAACCGACCAGCGCGGGCTTCGTCGTCCGCACCCGGGCGGCCCGCAGCGAGGCCGCCGCGCTCCTGAAGCGCCTCGGGCACCCGGAGATCGACCCGGCCCGCCTGGTCGGTGACCTCTCCGCCGCGCACCAGCAGATCGTCTCCATGGCGAGGGCCCTCTCCCACGACGTACGCCTCATCGTGATGGACGAACCGTCCGCGGCGCTGGACCCCGACGAGGTCGACAACCTCTTCCGCATCGTCGACGGGCTCACCGCCGACGGGGTGGCCGTCGTCTACATCTCGCACCGGCTGGAGGAGATCCGCCGCATCGGTGACCGGGTGACCGTGCTCAAGGACGGCAGAGCCGTCGCGGTGGGGCTCCCCGCCAAGTCCACACCCACACGCGACATCGTTGCCATGATGACCGGCCGGGACGTCGAGTACGTCTTCCCGCAGCGGCCCGCCCCCGGCGCCCGGGCCATGACCGAACCGGTGCTGAAGGTCGAAGGGCTTTCCCGCAAGGGCGAGTTCGAGCCCGTCGACCTGGAGCTCAGGCCCGGCGAGATCGTCGGCCTGGCCGGGCTCGTCGGCTCCGGACGCTCCGAGATCCTGGAGACCGTCTACGGCGCCCGCAAGCCGACGGCCGGCCGCGTCCTCGTCGACGGCACACCGCTGCGTCCCGGCAGCGTCCGGGCCGCCGTCGCCGCCGGGATCGGCCTCGCGCCCGAGGAACGCAAGGCGCAGGCACTGCTGTTGACGGAATCGGTCACCCGCAACGTCTCGGTCTCCTCGCTGTCCCGCTTCGCCCGCGCCGGCTGGCTCGACCGTGGTGCCGAGCGGGATGCCGCCAGGACCGCGACCCGCGAACTCTCCCTGCGGCCCGACAACCCCGACGCCGCCGTCCGCACCCTCTCCGGCGGCAACCAGCAGAAGGCCGTGCTGGCGCGCTGGCTGCTGCGAGGCTGCCGGGTCCTGCTGCTGGACGAACCGACCCGCGGCGTCGACGTCGGCGCCCGCGCCGAGCTCTACGCCGTGATCCGCCGGCTGGCCGACGAAGGCCTCGCCGTTCTGCTCGTCTCCAGCGAAGTCCCCGAAGTGCTCGGCCTCGCCGACCGGGTGCTGGTGCTCCGGGAGGGCCGTGTCGTTCACACGGCCGACGCCAGGGAGCTCGACGAGCACCGTGTCCTCGACCTCGTCATGGAAGGGAGCCCGACGTCATGACACAGCCCGCACCGTCGGCGCAGCACCACGGGCCGGAGAAGGGGACCGTGACCGGCCCCGCTGCCGCGCCGCCCTCGAAGCAGGGCGGTGGCCTGCGCGCACTCGGCCTGCGCGCCGACGTCCGCAACCTGTCGCTGCTCGGTGTCCTCGCCGCACTGGTGGTCGTCGGCGGCATCACCGAACCCGACGCGTTCCTGGACACCGGGAACCTCCAGCTGATCCTGACGCAGTCCTCCGTCATCGGCGTCGTCACCGTCGGCATGACCCTGGTCATCATCGGCGGCGGCATCGACCTGTCCGTCGGAGCGATGGTCGCCCTGGCATCCGTCTGGGCGACGACCCTCGCCACCCAGGACTTCGGCTTCGCGGGCATCCTCTTCACCGCCGTGGTCGTCGGCCTCGCCGCCGGGCTCGTCAACGGGGTCCTCATCGCCTACGGGCGCATGGTCCCCTTCATCGCCACGCTCGCCATGCTCGCCTCGGCCCGTGGGCTCGCCCTGCAGATCACCGACGGCAAGACACAGATCGTCACCGTCCAGTCCGTCCTGGACCTCGGCCTGCCCGACAGCTACGTACTGGGCATCCCCCCGCTGGTCCTGGTCTTCGCCGCGGTCACGGTGGCCGGCTGGCTGATCCTGAACCGGACGACCTTCGGACGCCGTACCGTCGCCATCGGCGGCAACGCGGAGGCGGCCAGGCTCGCAGGCATCGACGTACGGCGCCAGCGGCTGTACCTCTACCTGCTCTCCGGCCTCTGCTGCGGCATCGCCGCCTTCATGCTGATCATCCTGTCCGGATCGGGTCAGAACACCAACGGAAACCTGTACGAACTCGACGCCATCGCCGCCGCGATCATCGGAGGCACGCTGCTGAGCGGAGGCCGCGGGACGATCGTCGGCTCCGTGCTCGGGGTCCTGGTCTTCACCACGATCACCAACATCTTCGCGCTGAACAACCTGCAGAGCGACGTCCAGCAGATCGCCAAGGGCGCCATCATCGTCGCCGCCGTCCTAGTCCAGCGCCGCACACTGCGCGGCGGCGAGACCTGAGTCCTCCCTCGTGACCGAGCACTGATCACCCACCCGCTGTTCCGTACGCACAACACCGGATGAAGGGTTTGACAGCCATGCCAGAAACCAGCCGCAGAGGACTGCTCTTCGGCACCGCGGCCGTCTCCGCGGGAGCCTTCCTCACCGCCTGTACCAGCAACGAGCCCAAGGAGGCGGCGGCCGCGCAGAGCAACCAGCCGGCCGCCGACGACAAGCCGGGCAAGCCCGTCACCATCGGCTTCGCCGGGCCGCAGGCCGACCACGGGTGGCTCAACGCCATCAACGTGAACGCCAAGTCTCGGGCAGAGAAGTACTCCGAGGTGACACTGGAGATCACCGAGGGCTCCAACGACACCGCGGCCCAGATCGGCCAGGTCAAGACCCTCATCAACAAGAAGGTCGACGTCCTCGTCATCCTCCCCGCCGACGGCAAGGCCCTCACCCAGGTCGGCCTGGAAGCCATGAAGGCCGGTATCCCGGTCGTCAACCTGGACCGCGTCTTCGCCTCGCCGCAGGCCTACCGCTGCTGGGTCGGCGGCGACAACTACGGCATGGGTCTCAACGCCGGGCACTACATCGGCGAGCAGCTCAAGGACAAGGCGAACGCCAAGGTCGTCGAGCTGGCGGGCATCGACAACCTGGAACTCACCAAGCAGCGCAGCCAGGGCTTCGCCGACGCCCTGAAGAACTACTCCAACATCAAGCTGGTGGCCCGTCAGGCGGCCGACTTCACCGTGGAGTCCGGTCAGGCGAAGATGGCGCAGCTCCTCCAGGCGCAGAAGCAGTTCGACGCCCTGTGGAACCACGACGACGACCAGGGCGTGGGCGCGCTGCGGGCCATCCAGCAGGCCGGACGCGACGAGTTCATCATGGTCGGCGGAGCGGGCGCGAAGTCCGCGATGGACGCCATCAAGGCCGACAACAGCGTCCTGAAGGCCACCGTGCTCTACCCGCCCACGATGGCCGCCTCCGCGATCGACCTGGCGCGTGCCCTCGGCCAGAACAAGGGCGTCTCCGGCCTCTCGGAGATGGAGATCCCGACCTCGCTGACCCTGTACTCGGCCGTGGTGACCAAGGAGAACATCGACCAGTACCTGCCGACGGGCTTCAGCTGATCCAGCACCGCCGCCGCCACCGAACCACCGACGAGGAGGAAGCCCGCATGGCCCGCAGGGAAGAAACGGAGCAGGTGTCCGAGGCACCGCCGCCGACGGCGACGCTCGGCGTCGGCATGGTCGGATACGCGTTCATGGGTGCCGCCCACTCCCAGGGGTGGCGTACCGCGGGACACGTCTTCGACCTGCCGGTGAGACCCGCTCTCGCCGCGATCTGCGGACGCGACCGTACGGCCGTCGAGGCCGCCGCCGCCCGGCACGGGTGGGCGGCGGCGGAGACCGACTGGCGCGCGCTGATCGCCCGGGACGACGTACAGCTGGTCGACATCTGCACGCCCGGCGACAGCCATGCGGAGATCGCCATCGCAGCCCTCGAGGCGGGCAAGCACGTGCTGTGCGAGAAGCCGCTCGCCAACACGGTCGCCGAGGCGGAAGCCATGGCGGAGGCCGCGGAGCGGGCGGCCGCCCGCGGCCAGGTGGCGATCGTGGGCTTCAACTACCGCAAGGTGCCCGCCCTCACCTACGCCCGCACGCTGATCGAGGAGGGCCGGCTGGGAGCCCTGCGGCACGTACGGGCCACCTACCTCCAGGACTGGCTCGTCGACCCCGAATCGCCGCTGACCTGGCGGCTCGACCGTGAGCGTGCCGGATCCGGCGCACTGGGAGACCTCGGGGCGCACATCGTCGACCTCGCCCAGTACCTGGCCGGGGAGCCGCTGGTGGGGGTGTCGGCGGTGAGCGAGACGTTCGTCCGCGACAGGCCCGTGCTCGCCGGGGCCGCGGCGGGACTCTCGGGGGCCGCGGACGGTACCGCACGGGGGGCGGTCACCGTCGACGACGCGACCCTGTTCACCGGGCGCCTCGCGTCGGGAGCCCTCGCCTCCTTCGAGGCGACGCGGATGGCGGCGGGCCGCAAGAACGCCCTGCGGCTGGAGATCAACGGGGAGCGGGGCTCGATCGCCTTCGACCTGGAACGGCTCAACGAACTCTCCTTCCACGACCACACGGAACCCGCCACCAGCGCCGGATTCCGCCGGATCCTCGTCACCGAACCCCAGCACCCCTACCTGGAGGCGTGGTGGCCGCCGGGCCACGGTCTGGGCTACGAGCACACCTTCGTCCACCAGGCCCGTGACGTGGTGCGCACGATCGTCGAAGGGCGTGCTCCCGTGCCCTCGTTCGCCGACGGGCTCCAGGTGCAGCGGGTTCTCGCCGCCGTGGAGGAGAGCGCCGCCAAGAACTCCGTACACACCCCGGTCCCCTTCTAGGAGGTTCCGCGCATGCCCCGCCCCTTCACCCTCTTCACCGGCCAGTGGGCCGACCTGCCGCTGGAGGAGGTCTGCCGGCTCGCCCGGGACTTCGGTTACGACGGGCTCGAACTCGCCTGCTGGGGAGACCACTTCGAGGTCGACAAGGCCCTGTCGGATCCCGGCTACCTCGACGGCCGGCACCGGCTCCTCGACAAGTACGGCCTCAAGTGCTGGGCGGTCTCCAACCACCTGGTCGGCCAGGCCGTCTGCGACAACCCGATCGACGAGCGCCACCAGGGCATCCTGCCCGCCCGCATCTGGGGGGACGGGGAGCCCGAGGGCGTCCGCCGACGGGCGGCCGAGGAGATCAAGAACACCGCCCGTGCGGCCGCCGCGTTCGGCGTCGACACGGTCATCGGCTTCACCGGGTCCTCGATCTGGCACCTGGTCGCCATGTTCCCCCCGGTCCCGCCGCACATGATCGAACGCGGCTACGAGGACTTCGCGGAGCGGTGGAACCCGATCCTCGACGTATTCGACGCCGAGGGCGTGCGCTTCGCCCATGAGGTGCACCCGAGCGAGATCGCGTACGACTACTGGACCACGCACCGGGCCCTGGAGGCCGTGGACCACCGGCCGGCGTTCGGGCTGAACTTCGACCCGAGCCACTTCGTGTGGCAGGACCTCGACCCGGTCGGCTTCCTGTACGACTTCCGGGACCGGATCTACCACGTGGACTGCAAGGAGGCCCGTAAGCGCCTCGACGGCCGCAACGGGCGTCTCGGCTCGCACCTGCCGTGGGGCGATCCGCGACGCGGCTGGGACTTCGTCTCCGCGGGACACGGAGACGTGCCGTGGGAGGACGTCTTCCGGATGATGCGGTCCATCGGATACGAGGGTCCGGTCTCCGTGGAGTGGGAGGACGCGGGCATGGACCGGCTGACGGGGGCGCCCGAGGCGCTGGCCTCGCTGAAGCGGTTCGATTTCGACCCGCCCAGCGCCTCGTTCGACGCGGCGTTCGGCGGGGGCGACTAGCCGGGAGCGCGGGGCCTGAGTTCCGTTCCGGGCCCCGCGCCTCCATCGCCGGCACCTGTGAGCCCAGCCCCCGCCTCCGTCCGGAGGAGGGCACCGGGGGGCTGTTCGCCATGCTCTGAACCGCCTTTGTCCTGGCGCGGGCAGAAGCTCAACCCAGTCCCTGTGCAAGGGCTTTCCGTACCGGACGAACACAGCTACCGTCCACTACGTGTACACGACATGACTAGCGTCACCGGGGCCCCCACAGCCCCGTTGACGAGCGCGGCAGTCCCCGCGCGGACCGGCAGACCTCACCCGCCCGAACAACCGGCACACCCCGGAGGACGCACGTGCACAGAAGCAGCAGACGGCTCCGCGCCCGAAAATCCCTCGCCCTGTTCACCGGCGGACTGCTCGCAGCCGCAACCCTCACCCTGGGCTCCTCGCCCGCCGCCACCGCCGACGTCAAGGCAGCCGCGGCCGCGCAGGACGCCGCCGAGGACTTCCAGCAGGTCACCCTCGCCAAGGGCGCGGCAGAGACCGGCGAACCCATCTCACTGGCGGTGCTCCCCGACCGCAGCGTGCTGCACACCTCGCGGGGCGGCGAGCTACGGATCACCGACAGCGCGGGGAACACCCGGGTCTCCGGCACCATCCCCGTCTACTCGCACGACGAGGAAGGGCTCCAAGGGGTCGGGGTCGACCCGGGCTTCGCCGAGAACCGGGCGATCTACCTCTACTACGCGCCCCCGCTGGACACCCCCGCCGGCGACGCCCCGGAGACCGGCACCGCCGCCGACTTCGCGAAGTTCGACGGTGTGAACCGGCTGTCCCGCTTCGTGCTGAACGAGGACGGCACCCTCGACAACGCCAGCGAGAAGAAGGTCCTCGACATCCCCGCCACGCGCGGCATGTGCTGCCACGTCGGCGGAGACATCGACTTCGACGCGCAGGGCAACCTCTACCTCTCGACGGGTGACGACTCCAACCCCTTCGCCTCCGACGGGTTCACCCCGATCGACGACCGGCCCGACCGCAACCCGGCGTTCGACGCCCGCCGCACCTCCGGCAACACCAACGACCTGCGGGGCAAGGTCCTGCGCATCAAGGTGGCCGACGACGGCTCCTACACCGTGCCCGAGGGCAACCTCTTCGAGCCCGGCACGGAGAAGACCCGCCCCGAGATCTACGCGATGGGCTTCCGCAACCCGTTCCGCTTCAGCGTCGACAAGGCGACCGGCATCCTCTACGTGGGGGACTACGGTCCGGACGCCGGCGCGGCCGACCCGAACCGCGGACCCGCGGGACAGGTGGAGTTCGCCCGGGTGACGAAGCCCGGGAACTTCGGCTGGCCGTATTGCACAGGAGCCAACGACCCTTACAGGGACTACGACTTCGCGACCAAGACCTCAGGGCCGGCCTTCGACTGCGCCGCCCCGAAGAACGAGTCGCGGTACAACACCGGCCTGGTCGACCTGCCTCCCTCCGAGGCCGCGTGGATCCCGTACGACGGCGCCTCCGTGCCCGACTTCGGCAGCGGATCCGAGTCCCCGATGGGCGGGCCCGTCTACCGCTACGACGCCGACCTCGACTCGCCGGTGAAGTTCCCCGAGGAGTACGACGGGGACTTCTTCGCCGGAGAGTTCGGCCGGCAGTGGATCAAGCGCGTCGAGCAGGACGCCGACGGTGCCGTCCAGTCCATCAACGACATCCCGTGGACCGGGACACAGGTGATGGACATGGCGTTCGGGCCCGACGGCGCGCTGTACGTCCTCGACTACGGCCTCTCCTGGTTCGGAGGCGACGAGCACTCGGCGCTGTACCGCATCGAGAACGCCACGGGTGGCCGTTCACCCATCGCCGAGGCATCCTCGAACAAGACGTCCGGGGTCGCACCGCTCAAGGTCAAGTTCTCCTCCGCCGGGACGGCCGACGGCGACGGCGACGCCCTGACGTACGCGTGGGACTTCGGGGACGGCGGTAAGTCCACGGCCGCCAACCCCACGTACACGTACAAGAAGAACGGCACCTACGTCGCCACCGTGACCGCCGAGGACCCGACCGGCCGCACCGGTTCGGCGAGCGTGCACGTCACCGTCGGCAACACGGCGCCCACCGTCGTCCTGCAGGCCCCGGCCGACGGGCAGCCGTTCGAGTTCGGCGACGAGGTGCCGTTCAAGGTGACCGTCACCGACCCGGAGGACGGGACCGTCGACTGCTCCAAGGTCGAGGTCAAGTTCACCCTGGGCCACGACAGCCACGGCCACGACATCACCACCGAGCACGGCTGCGAGGGCACCATCAAGACCGCTATGGAGGGCGGCCACGACCCGAACGCCAACATCTACGGCGGTATCTCGGCCTCCTACACCGACGGTGGCGGCGGCGGACAGGCCGCACTGACCGGCCGTGACGGTGCGAAGCTCCAGCCTCGCCACCGCCAGGCCGAGCACTTCGACAACTCCTCCGGCGTCACCACACCGAGCAAGACGAGTGCCCACGGCGGCAGGACCGTCGGGGACATCGACAACGACGACTGGATCTCCTTCACCCCGTACATCCTCGACGGCTCCACCAAGCTCACGGCCCGTACCTCCTCGGCCGGAGCGGGCGGCTTCCTCGAAGTGCGGGCCGGATCACCCACGGGCAAGATCCTCGGCTCCGCGCCCGTCCCCGTGACCGGCAGCTGGGACACCTTCCAGGACATCGACGTGCCGCTGCGCGGCGCACCGAAGAAGGCCACGGAACTCTTCCTGGTCTTCAAGGGAGGAGCTGGAGCCCTGTACGACGTGGACGACTTCGAGCTCTCGAACAGCCCCGTCGACCGCACCGCGAAGCGCGTCCTCGTCTTCTCCAAGACCGGCGGCTTCCGGCACGACTCGATCCCCGCGGGCATCGCGGCACTGAAGGAACTGGGCAAGGACACCAACATCACGGTCGACTCCACCGAGGAGGCCGGCCAGTTCACGACCAGCAACCTGGCGCGCTACGACGCCGTCGTCTTCCTGTCGACGACCGGCGACATCCTGAACGCCGACCAGAAGAAGGCGTTCGAGAACTTCGTGTCCACCGGCGGCGGCTACATGGGCGTCCACGCCGCGGCCGACACGGAGTACGACTGGGAGTTCTACGGCGGGCTCGTCGGTGCCTACTTCGACTCGCACCCGCAGATCCAGCCCGCGACCGTCCGTGTGGAGAACCACGACCACCCGGCGACCGCGCACCTGGACGAGGCCTGGGACCGTTCCGACGAGTGGTACAACTACCGCACCAACCCCCGGGACAAGGCACAGGTCCTCGCCACTCTGGACGAGACCACCTACACCGGCGGCAACATGAAGGGCGACCACCCGATCGCCTGGTGCCAGACCTACCAGGGCGGGCGTTCCTTCTACACCGGCCTCGGCCACACGAAGGAGTCCTACGCCGAACCCGCCTTCCGCCAGCACCTGCTGGGCGGTCTGCGGTACACCGCCGGGCAGGTGAAGGCCAACTGCAAGCCGGACACCGGCTACCGGTCGATCTTCAACGGAAAGACGCTCGAAGGCTGGAAGCAGGCCGGCCCCGGGAAGTTCGCCGTGGCCGACGGCGAGCTGCGCTCCGAAGGCGGCATGGGACTGCTGACCTACCAGGCCAAGGAGCTGAAGTCGTACTCGCTGAAGCTCGACTGGAAGATGGCGGGTGACGACAACTCGGGCGTCTTCGTCGGCTTCCCCGAGTCGGACGACCCGTGGTCCGCGGTGAACAAGGGCTACGAGGTCCAGATCGACGCCACCGACGCGGCGGACCGCACGACCGGAGCGGTGTACACCTTCAAGTCCGCCGACATCAAGGCGCGTGACCGGGTCCTGAGGCCGCCCGGCCAGTGGAACAGCTACGAGATCAAGGTGCAGGGCGAGCGGCTCCAGGTCTTCCTCAACGGGGTGAAGATCAACGACTTCACCAACACCGACCCGGCCCGCAGCCTCAAGGACGGCTACATCGGTCTCCAGAACCACGGAGCCGACGACCAGGTGTCCTTCCGCGACATCCAGCTGAAGGAGCTGCCCTCGGCGTAGGGCGGCCACCTCCTGACCCGACGGCGGGCGGGGAAGCACGACTCCTCCCCGCCCGCCGTCCACCACCCCTCTTCGTCCCCCCAGGGAGGCAGCCCGTGACCGCACACGCCGTTCTTACCGGAGTCTGGTTCATCGGAGCACGCGGCTCCGTCGCCACCACCGCCACCGCGGGGTGCGCGGCCATCGCGGCCGGGCTCCACCCGCCGACCGGCATGGTCACCGAGACACCGCCCTTTGCGGACAGCGGCCTGCCACCGCTGACCTCCCTCGTCTTCGGCGGCCACGACACCCTCGACTGCCCCCTGCCCAAGCGGGCCGAGGCCCTCGCGGCCGGGGGAGTGCTCCCCCACGGACTTCCCTCGGCGGTCGAGGCCGAACTCACCGCAGCCGACGCCGGGATACGCCCCGGCGGCCCCCTCCCGGGCGACACCCGCACCGACGAGGAGATCGTCGCCGCCTTCGCCGCCGACATCGAGGACTTCGGGCACCGCCACGGACTTGCCCGCACGGTCGTCATCAACGTCGCCTCCACCGAACCCGCACCCGGCGAGGACGACTCCCGGCTGCCCGCCAGCTCCCTGTACGCGGCAGCCGCGCTCCGCGCCGGCTGCCCCTACGTCAACTTCACCCCCTCCACAGGGCTGCGCAGCCCACACCTCCAGGACGCCGTCGACTCCTGCGGACTTCCCCACGCCGGACGCGACGGCAAGACAGGCCAGACGCTGCTCCGTTCCGTGCTCGCGCCGATGTTCGTCCAGCGGGCGCTGCCGGTGCGCGCCTGGTCGGGCACGAACCTGCTGGGCGGCGGGGACGGGGCGGCGCTGGCCGATCCGGCGGCGGCCGCCGCCAAGAACGCGGGCAAGGAACGCGTACTCGCCGACACGCTCGGGGTGGCGCCGGAAGGCGAGGTCCACATCGACGACGTACCGGCGATGGGCGACTGGAAGACCGCGTGGGACCACATAGCCTTCGACGGATTCCTCGGCTCGCGGATGATCCTCCAGACGATCTGGCAGGGCTGCGACTCCGCCCTCGCCGCACCGCTGATCCTGGATCTGGCCAGGCTGCTGGCCCGCGCCCACGAGACGGGCCTCACCGGACCACGGCCCGAACTGGGTTTCTACTTCAAGGACCCGGACGGCGGGCCCGCCGCACTGCCCGAACAGTACGCGGCACTGCTGGCCTTCGCCGACCGCCTGCGGGACGCCCGATGAGGCCCCTCCGGCTGCTCACGGCGCTGACCGGAACCCCGAGCCCGCTCGGTACCCGGCCGCAGACCCCGGCCGCCCCCGTCCGGGTCGCCCCAGTCAGCCTGTCCGGTGCGGGCGGGACTGCGCCCGCACCGGACAGGCCCCGCGCCCGCGCGCGCCTCCGGGCCTGGGCGGAGCTGCTCCGGGTGTCCGCGCTGTTCACCGTGCCGGGTGACGCGCTCGCCGGGGCGGCCGCCGCCGGCCTGCGGCCCGGCCGGGGCACGGCACTGGCCGCCGGTGCGTCGCTGTGCCTGTACGAGGCGGGCATGGCACTCAACGACTGGGCGGACCGCGAGGAGGACGCCGTCGACCGCCCGCACCGCCCGATCCCCTCGGGCCGCGTCGCACCGGGGGCCGCTCTCGCCGCAGCGGGCGCCCTGACGGCGGCCGGTCTGGCCCTGGCCGCTCGCGCGGGCCGACCCGCTCTGGCCGTCGCATCCGGCCTGGCGGCCACGGTCTGGGCCTACGACCTGCACCTCAAGCACACGAAGCTGGGACCGGCCGCGATGGCCTCGGCCCGCACCCTGGACCTGCTTCTCGGCGCGACCGCGACGGTGGCAACGATGTCGGCGGAGGGCGGCAGGAGCGTGGCGACATCGGCGGAGGGCGGTAGGAGAGTGGCGACGTCGGCGGAGGGCGGCAGGGGAGGGGCGACCTCGCCCGCCCGGTCCGCCGCCGCGCACGTCCCCTCTGCCGCGCTCCCCGCCGCCCTCGCACTCGGCGCCCACACCTACGCCGTGACCGCCGTGTCGCTCCACGAGGCGCACGGCGGATCCACCCGCGCACCGCTGGCCGCCCTCGCGGGTGTCGCCGGAATCGGGGCCGCCGTCCTGCGCGGCCGGCCGTCGCCGGGGGAGCCACCCCGCACGCCCGCCGAACGGCTGCTGCTCCCCGCCCTCGTCGCCGCCTACCTCCGTACCTCAGGTGTCCCCGTCCTCCACGCCGCCCTCAACCCCTCCCCGCCCCTCACCCAACGGGCCGTCGGCGGCGGTATCCGGGCGATGATCCCGCTCCAGGCCGCACTGACGGCCAGGGCGGGGGCGCCCCTCGGCGGGCTCGCGGTCATGGGGCTCGTCCCCCTCGCCCGCGCGCTCTCCCGGAAGGTGAGCCCCACATGACCCTCCGCCTCGGCTACGGCACCAACGGGCTGACCGACCTCCGGCTCGACGACGCACTGGGCCTCCTCGCCGATCTGGGTTACGACGGGGTCGGCCTGACGCTCGACCACATGCACCTCGACCCGCTCACCCCCGACCTGGCCGCCCGTACCCGCCGAGTGGCGGGCAGGCTCGCCGGACTGGGCCTCGGCGTCACCGTCGAGACCGGCGCGCGATACGTCCTCGACCCCCGGCGCAAACACGGCCCGTCCCTGCTCGACCCCGACCCCGACGCCCGCGCCGCTCGCACCGCACTGCTCGTCCGTTCCGTGGAGGTGGCCGCCGACCTCGGAGCCCACGCCGTGCACTGTTTCAGCGGCATCACCCCACCCGACACCGCCACGGACACCGCCTGGCAGCGGCTGACCGGCGCACTCACCCCCGTACTCGAGGCCGCCGACCGCGCGGGCATCCCCCTCGCCGTCGAACCGGAACCCGGCCACCTCCTCGGTGCGCTGGCCGACTTCCACCACCTCCGCACTCTCATCGGCGACCCCGGCCCCCTCGGGCTCACCCTCGACATCGGCCACTGCCAGTGCCTGGAGCCGGCCTCACCCGTCGACTGTGTGAAGGAGGCCGCCCCCTGGCTGCGACACGTCCAGATCGAGGACATGCGACGCGGTGTCCACGAACACCTGCCGTTCGGCGACGGCGAGATCGACTTCCCGCCCGTGCTCGAAGCGCTCGCCGCCACCGGATACGCCGGCCTCACCGTCGTCGAACTGCCCCGGCACTCCCACGCGGGCCCCGAACTCGCCCGCAGCTCCATCGACTTCCTGCGCCGCGCCATCGGAACGACGAACGGAGCCGCACCGTGCTGATCAGCCGCAAGGAACTCGACGACCGGCTCCGGGGGGCCGCCAGGGCCTGGCTCGACGAGGCGCTCGCAGAGGCAGCGCACGCCGCGGCCCACCCCGACGCGGACAGCGGCAACCCACCCTGGGAACTGCAGTTCGCGTCGGCGGGAAGACACTGCGGACTCGAACACGCCGACTCCGTCCGCGCGCTCCTGCTGGTCGAAGCCCGGGCTGGGCTGACCGCCGTGACCAGGCTCTACGAGCAGGGCACCGCCGCCGAACGCCGCGCCGTCCTCCTCACCCTGCACCGGCTCGACCTCGGTGCCACCGCACTCCCGCTCGTCGAGGACGCCCTGCGCACCAACGACACCCGGCTGGTCGCCGCTGCGGTCGGCCCGTACGGCGCGGCCCACCTCGACGCACACGGCTGGCGACACGCCGTCCTCAAATGCCTCTTCACCGAGGTCCCCGTCGAGGCCCTCGACCGGCTCGGCGAGCGCGCCGGCGGAGACGCCGAACTCGCCCGCATGCTGGGTGACTTCGCGGCCGAGCGCACCGCGGCGGGGCGTGCCGTCCCCGCCGGTCTGCGGACCGTCCTCGACCTCACGGCCCCGGCGCCCGCCACCGCCCCCACGTCCACGGAGGAATCCCGATGAGGATCTTCGACCCCCACATCCACATGACCTCCCGCACCACGGACGACTACCGGGCGATGTACGACGCCGGGGTCCGGGCGGTCGTCGAACCCTCCTTCTGGCTCGGCCAGCCCCGCACCTCGCCCGCCAGCTTCTTCGACTACTTCGACGCCCTCCTCGGCTGGGAACCCTTCCGCGCCTCCCAGTACGGCATCGCCCACCACTGCACCCTCGCCCTCAACCCCAAGGAGGCGAACGACCCCCGCTGCACCCCCGTCCTGGACGCCCTGCCCCGCTACCTCGTCAAGGACTCCGTCGTCGCCGTCGGTGAGATCGGCTACGACTCGATGACCCCCGCCGAGGACACCGCCCTCGCCACCCAGCTGCAGCTCGCCGCCGGCCACGGCCTTCCCGCCCTCGTCCACACACCGCACCGTGACAAGCTCGCCGGCCTGCACCGCACCATCGACGTCATCCGCGAATCGGACCTCGCCCCGGAGCTGGTCCTGCTGGACCACCTCAACGAGACGACCGTCAAGGACGCCCTCGACAGCGGATGCTGGGCCGGATTCTCCATCTACCCGGACACCAAGATGGACGAGGACCGCATGATCACGGTCCTGCGGAACCACGGCACCGACCGGATCCTCGTCAACTCGGCGGCCGACTGGGGCAAGAGCGACCCGCTCAAGACCCGCAAGGTCGCCGACACGATGCTGAAGGCCGGATTCGACGAGGACGAGGTCGACAAGGTCCTCTGGCGCAACCCCGTCGCCTTCTACGGGCAGAGCGGCCGGCTCCAGCTCGACACCACCGCTCCCGGCCCGCTCCACGAGGGCAACTCCATCCTCCGCGGCGGGGAGTGACCGATGCGCTTCCGCCACCCCGACGGCTCCACCGTCCACCTCGCGTACTGCACCAACGTGCACCCCGCCGAGACCCTCGCAGGAGTCCGCGCCCAGCTGCGCGACCACTGCGAGCCCGTACGCAGACGGCTCGGCCGGGACCGCATCGGCATCGGCCTCTGGCTCGCCAAGGACGCCGCCCGCGCCCTGATCAACGACCCCGCCGCGCTGCGCTCCCTGCGCGCCGAGCTCGACGACCGGGGCCTGGAGGTGGTCACCCTCAACGGCTTCCCCTACGAGGGCTTCGGGGCCCAGGAGGTCAAGTACCGCGTCTACGCACCGGACTGGACCGATCCCGAGCGGCTCGCCCACACCACCGACCTGGCCCGGCTGCTCGCCGCCCTGCTCCCCGACGACGTCACCGACGGCACGATCTCCACCCTGCCGATAGCCTGGCGCACCCCGTTCGCCGACGACCCCACAGCCGCCGGCACGGCGCGGAAGGCGCTCACCACACTCGCGCAGCGGCTCGACGCCCTCGCCGAGCTGACCGGCAAGTCCATCAGGATCGGCCTCGAACCCGAACCGGGCTGCACCGTGGAGACCACCGCCGACGCCATCGGCCCCCTCGCCGCGGTGGGCCACGACCGCATCGGCGTCTGCGTCGACACCTGTCACCTCGCCACCTCCTTCGAGGACCCGGACACCGCGCTCGACGCCCTGCACACGGCCGGGATCCCCGTCGTCAAGGCACAGCTCTCCGCCGCGCTGCACGCCGAACACCCGCACCTTGCCGAGGTGCGCGCCGCCCTGGGCGCCTTCGCCGAACCCCGCTTCCTCCACCAGACACGCACCCTCACCACGGCGGGCCTCCGCGGCACCGACGACCTCGACGAGGCGGTGTCCGGCGGAGCGCTTCCCGACGGCACACCCTGGCGCTCCCACTTCCACGTCCCGCTGCACGCACCCCCCGCACCCCCGCTCACCTCCACCCTCCCCGTGCTCCAGTCCGTGCTGAACAGGCTCGTCGGCGGGCCCGCGTCCCTCACCCGGCACCTGGAGGTCGAGACGTACACCTGGCAGGCACTGCCCGCCGAACTCCGGCCGCGTACCCGCACCCAGCTCGCCGACGGCATCGCCGCCGAACTCACCCTCGCCCGCGACCTCCTCGCCGACCTCGGACTGAAGGAGCTTCCGTGACCGCACCCGGTACCGGCCCGCGACCCACCCCGCTCCTCGTCCTCGACGTCGTCGGCCTCACCCCCCAGCTGCTCCAGCACATGCCCAACCTCCAGGCGATGGCCGGATCGACGGCCCCCCTCTCCACCGTCCTGCCCGCCGTCACCTGCGCGGCCCAGTCCACCTTCCTCACCGGCACCACCCCCGCCGAGCACGGCATCGTCGCCAACGGGTGGTACTTCCGCGAGCTAGGCGACGTCCTCCTGTGGCGCCAGCACAACGGGCTCGTCGCAGGGGACAAGCTGTGGGACGCCGCACGGCGCGCCCACCCCGGCTACACCGTCGCCAACATCTGCTGGTGGTACGCGATGGGCGCCGACACCGACTGGACCGTCACCCCCCGCCCCGTGTACTACGCCGACGGCCGCAAGGAACCCGACTGCTACACCAGGCCCCCCGCGCTGCACGACGAGCTCACCGAGAAGCTCGGCACCTTCCCCCTCTTCCACTTCTGGGGCCCCGGCGCCGACCTCGTCTCCTCGCAGTGGATCATCGACGCCACCCGCCACGTCCTCGCCACCCGCACCCCCGACCTGGCCCTCTGCTACCTCCCGCACCTCGACTACGATCTCCAGCGCTACGGCCCCGACGACCCCCGCTCCCACCGGGCCGCGGCCGACCTCGACCGCGCGGTGGCGCCCCTGCTCGACGACGCGAGGGCCGGCGGCCGCACGGTCGTCGCCCTCTCCGAGTACGGCATCACCCGTGTCGACCGGCCGGTGGACATCAACCGCGCCCTGCGCCGCGCGGGCCTGCTGGAGGTCCACACCCAGGACGGCATGGAGTACCTGGACCCGATGGCCTCCCGTGCCTTCGCCGTCGCCGACCACCAGCTCGCCCACGTCTACGTACGCCGGCCCGAGGACCTCGACGCGACGCGGGAAGCCCTCGCAGACCTGCCCGGGATCGAGCAGCTCCTGGACGACGAGGGCAAGAAGGCCCATCACCTGGACCATCCCCGCTCCGGTGAGCTCGTCGCCGTCGCGGAGAAGGACGCCTGGTTCACGTACTACTACTGGCTCGACGACGACCGTGCGCCCGACTTCGCACAGCTCGTCGAGATCCACCGCAAACCGGGCTACGACCCCGTCGAGCTGTTCATGGACCCCCAGGACCCCTACGTCCGGGTCAAGGCGGTCTCGGCGGTGGCACGCAAGAAGCTCGGGATGCGCTACCGCATGGCGGTCGTGCCCCTGGATCCCTCACCTATCCGCGGCAGCCACGGCCGCCTGCCCACGAGCGACGACGAAGGTCCGCTCATCCTCTGCTCCACCCCCCACGCGTTCGACGGCCGAGTCCAGGCCACCGAAGTGAAGTCCCTGCTCCTCCAGCTTGCAGGACTGCACTGACAATCCGTTCCGCCCGCACGTTCAAAGGGAGATTCGTGATCATGAGCCGCACCTCGAAGGACCCCGAGCTCGCGAGCAGACTCAGCCGCCGCAACGTCCTCGGCGTCGCCGCCGGAGCCACGGCCGCGACACTCCTCAGCGGCGCCGCCGCCCAGGCGACGAGCCCGCAGGGCGGCAAGGCACCCGGCCACGGACACGGCCACGGCAAGGGCCGTGCCGTCCTGCCCCCCGGCCGCCTCGGCATCCAGCTCTACAGCCTCCGCGACAAGGTCTCCACCCTCGGCTTCGCACCGGTCTTCGCCGAGCTCGAGAAGTACGGCTACGACGAGATCGAGTTCGCCGGATACACCCAGGGCTCCGCCGGCGCCATCACGCTCGCCCAGCTCAAGAGGCTGGCCAAGGACCACGGCCTCAACCCCATCGGCAGCCACGTCGGCTACTACGACGACAACAATCCGGGCGCCTACACCTTCGCCCAGAACCTCACCAAGGTCCTGGACGAGGCCGAAGCCCTCGGCCTCAAGCACATCGGCACGGCCTCCGGACCCTTCCGCTACGGCTCCACGGTGGACGGCTGGAAGCGGGCCGCCGAGGACTTCAACACCTACGGAGCGGCCGCCCGCAAGCGCGGCATGAAGTTCTACCAGCACAACCACGCGGAGGAGTTCTCCTTCGCCACCGACAAGCCGAAGGTGCGCCTCTACGACGTCCTGCTCGCCGAGACCGACCCCGACCTGGTCTATCTCGAGATGGACATCTACTGGGCGTTCTGCGCCCAGTTCCGCTTCGGCAAGCGGGCGGACGGCACCCCGGCGCCCTTCAACCCCATCGACTACGTACTCAAGCAGCCCGACCGCTACCCCCTCTTCCACGTCAAGGACGGCACGCGTGACGACTCGGTCCGCGACGGCTACAGGATGACGGACGTCGGCGACGGGGACATCGACTACAAGAACTTCCTGAGCCGGGTCACCGCCCGCACGCAGCGTGGCCGTACCTACCACCACTGGCAGACCGAGCACGACAACCCGGTCGAATCCCTGGCCTTCGCCCGCAAGTCCAGCGAGCACCTGCACTCGCTCCGCGAGGGCCGCTGCGGCGACTGACGACGCCTGAGCGCACACGCGTGGGGCCCGGTTCCCGGAACCGGGCCCCACGCGTATGTGTGCGATCAGTCGGTCTCCCGGCTCACCGGGGCCGGTTCGGCCTTGACCAGAGGGTTGCCCTTCCGGTCGCGGCCGGGTGCCGCGAGGAACAGGGCGAGGAATCCCGCGAAGAACGAGATGCTGCCCGCCGGGATGAAGGCGCCGTTGAGCCCCCAGGCGTCGACGACCATGAACCCCATCCCCGCTCCGAGTCCGGAGACGAGCTTGGAGCTGTAGACCATGCCGTAGTTGGTGGCGTTGTTGTTCTCACCGAAGTAGTCCGCGGTGATCGTGGCGAACATCGGGAAGATGGCCCCACCGCCGAAACCGGATATGCGCGCTGGTCGCGACCCTCTCCACCGACGACCCGGCGACGTACGAACGACTGGCCCCGCAGATCCGCGCCTTCAAGACCGGTCACGGCAAGCCGCGTTCGAGGGGTGACCGGGAGGAGCTCTTCGGAGGCTTCGGTGCCTCCTGGCGCGGCGCGTTCGTGGGTGGGGAACTGCTCGTACGGGCCGTGACCGACGGCCCCGAGGGGGAGAGGCTGCCGGGCAACTTCCCTGACTACCACCTCATGCCGTAGCCACGCCGCTCATGCGATCCCCTGACGGTCCGGGCGCAGCGCGAAGGCCCGCCCGGCCGCCTCGTGCACCGTGCGTTCCACCGCCGCCACCAGGAGCGCACGGTGTCTGAGCAGTGGTTCACGCCGCTCCTCGGCGGCGAGCAGCAGCAGGTCGTCGAGCCCGGCGAGCAGTCGCCGTGTGACCTGAGGGCTCTCCGCAGCGCACCACCGGATCTCCTCGAACGCGAGATCCACGAGATCCGTCCACCCCGGCACCTCCTGGACCAGCCGTACGTCGCCCCGGCGGTCCCTGTGGTGCAGCGGTGCGAGCGGCAGATGGACGGCGACGGCGAGGAACTGCACGATCCGGTCCAGGCACTGCACCGCGGTGGTCGGATCGTGCACGGAGGGCGACAGCGCGCGCAGCGCGATGTCGGACAACTGCCTCAAGCCGAACGACGGATCCTGGTGCAGGGCGCGCTCGACGCCGACCGAGACCGCGCGCCTCAGGGCGTAAGGGGAGAGGGCGGCCCCGCCGTGCACGGCGAGCACCGGTGTGCCCGGCACCACGAAGTCCCCGATCCGAGGCACCAGCCGCAGCACGACCCCGTCGCGTCGCGCCGCCCGCACGAGCCGTGCCACCGCGACCTCCCGCAGCACCCCCGCCCGCCCGCGGTGCACCAGATGTGCCGTGCCGGGCCCCGGCGGCGGCTCCTCCGCCGTCCCCGCCGGCTGCCGCGCGAGTGCGCGGAGCGACTCACGGGTGATGTGGTCCAGGACGGGGCCGACCTGCATGAGCCGCAGCGTGGACGAGACATAGGCGACGAACAGCAGCAGGCTCAGGCCGACCAGGCCGAGGGTGAGCAGGCTCTGCAGCAGGGGTGCCGACGTCACCCGCCGGGGATCCGGCTCGGGCCCGCCCTCGTACGAGGTCAGCACGAGGAGCGAGAACGCGAAGGTCGCCAGGAACACGGTCAGCGTGAGCTTGCTGATACCGCTCCGTACGAAGATCCGGACGACGCGCGGGGTGAGCTGGCCGCTCGCCATCTGCACGGCCACCAGCGAGATGCTGAAGACGACACCGATGAAGGTCATCATCGCCGCGCTGACCGTGGTGACGATCGTCCGGGCGTCCACGGCGAAGGCGAGGAGATCGCCGAGCTCCTCGTACGCCCCTTCCTCCTTCAGGTGCGTGACGATGCCGGTGTCCAGATCCGAGAGGACCCACCACAGGACGACGGCGCACACCAGCCCAGTGACCGGCGCGAACCAGAAGGTGTCGCGCAGCCGCTCGCGCAGCGAGGCCAGCGCGCGGGGCGGCCGGTGCACGCGTTCGCCCCCGCCGCTCGGGCCGCTCTTCCCAGTCATGCCCGCGACGGTAGCCCGGGAGCACTCCGTGTACGTGGCACGCCACGGAGCGTGCGCAAGCCGGTGCCGGGTCCGGTCCGAGGGAGTCCGCACCGCACTGACCACCGAAAACGCAGGTGAGAGGCACCCCAAACCCCTGGTATTGTTTTCTTTGTCGCCACGGGGAGGACCCCGGGACGACAGACACCTTGTCCGGGTGGCGGAATGGCAGACGCGCTAGCTTGAGGTGCTAGTGCCCTTTATCGGGCGTGGGGGTTCAAGTCCCCCCTCGGACACCAGCAGGAACCCCGCTTCGGTGGGGTTCTTCTGCGTTGTGGGGCCGTGTCGCACGGCCCGACGGCCGGGAGGCCCCGGCCGCAGGGGTGGGAGGCGCGCGGCCGGGGCTCCACTGCGTCAGCCGGAGTCGGCCTTCGCCATGGCCGGTTCGGTCAGCTGCACGGGCTCCGTGCCGGGGGCACTGTGCCGAGCCGCCCAGTTCTCCAGCGCCGTGCGGCAGGCGTGGTCCAGGTGATGGAGGCCGGAGAGGTCCAGTTCGACGGGACGGTCCTGGGGCAGGTCCTCCAGGCTGTCGAGAATCTTCGGCAGCCTCAGGAAGGTCGCGTTCCCCGACAGGTACGCCTGGACAGGGCCCGCTCCCTTGTCGACGACGTCCAGGCTGATGTGCGAGGCGTCCCAGGCCGTCTTGACCACGGAGAGCGCCAGGCCGATCAGGACGCCCTCGAACATGTTCACCGTGACGATGGCGACGGCGGTCGCCACCAGGATGAGTGCCTCACCCCGGTGTCCGCGCCACAGCGTCACGACGGTACGCAGCGGGATCAGCTTCCAGCCCGCGTGGAGGAGGATCCCGGCCAGGGCCGGCAGCGGGATGAGCGCGAGGGCCGACGGAAGCAGCGCCGCGAAGAGCAGCAGCCACACACCGTGCAGGACCCGGGACGCCTTGGTCTTCGCTCCCGCCTGGACGTTGGCGGAACTGCGTACGATGACCGCGGTCATCGGCAGCGCACCCAGCAGCCCGCACACCGTGTTTCCGGTGCCCTGCGCCATCAGCTCCTTGTCGTACTGCGTGCGTGGACCGTCGTGGAGACGGTCCACGGCAGCCGCGCTGAACAGGCTCTCGGCGGACGCGATCAGTGTGAAGGCCAGGACCGTCCCGAGCATGCTCACGCTCGCCAGCCCGCCGAACGCGTCGAGCCCGGGAACTCGGACGGCATCGAACAGCCCTTGGACCTCGACCTCGGCGACCGGCAGGCTGAACACGAGTGAGGTGATCGTGGCGAGTGCGACCGCGGCGAGAGCCCCCGGGACCGCCCTCACCCGTTCAGGCAGGTGCTTCCAGAGCACCATCACAACGATGGTGCCGGCGCCGACCGCGAGCGACGTGAGCGCCTCGGTGCTGACGACCGCCTCGGCCAGAGCGCCGGGGAGCCCGGCCAGTTTGTCCAGGCCGGACGCCGGGGCCTCCAGGCCGGCCGCCGCGTAGAGCTGTCCCGCGATGAGCACGAGCCCGATGCCGGCGAGCATGCCCTCGACGACCGAGACCGAGATGGCCCGGAACCAGCGCCCCAGCTTCAGCGCGCCCATGGCGAGCTGGAGCAGTCCGGCGGCGAGCACGATCACTCCGAGCGCGGCGAGCCCGAACGTCCGGACGGCTTCGAAGACCAGCACGGTCAGACCGGCGGCGGGCCCGGACACCTGAAGGCTGCTGCCACGCATGAAGCCCGTGACGAGGCCGCCCACGATGCCGGTGATCAGCCCCAGCTCCGCCGGCACGCCGGAGGCCACGGCGACGCCCACGCACAGGGGCAGGGCGACGAGGAAGACGACGACCGAGGCGGTGAAGTCCTGTCGCAGATGGGGAAACGCCGTTCGGAGGTCCATGCGGGCCCTCACAGCGTCTGGAAGGTGTCGGAGGCCGCGTCGTGCGTCAGTACCGCTCCTGTGTGCACCTCGTAGAACCAGCCGTGCAGACGCAGTCGTCCCCCGGTCAGGCCCTTGTCGACGCATGGATAGGAGCGCAGCCTCAGCAACTGCGTCAGCACGTGGTTCTTCACGGCCTCGGCCACGGCCGGGTCCTCCACCGCCCCTTCAGGACGGGGAGCGGAGTGTGCGAGCCAGTCGCGCACGGCGGGCACGGCGGTCAGGTCGTCGCCACGCACCAGGGCGCCGACGGCTCCGCAGTGCGAGTGGCCGCACACGACGATGTCCGAGACCCCGAGCACCTCCACCGCGTACTCCACGGTGGCCGCCTCGCTCGTGGGCTGCCGGGAGGTGTACGGGGGGACGATGTTGCCGGCGGTCCGCAGTTCGAAGAGTTCACCGGGACGGGCTCCGGTGATGAGGGCGGGGACGACCCGGGAGTCCGAGCAGGTGATGAAGAGGACCTGCGGGGACTGGCCCCGGGCCAGCCGGGCGAACTCCTCAGGACGCTCCGTGGACCGCTCGCGGAAGGATCGGGCGTGATCGATGAGGGGTTGCATGACAGTTGTTCCTCCTGGCGCGCGGCTGAGAGCGCGTCGGCGTACGTACGAGAACGGGGATGCGGGCGGCACGCGGACATGGCCGCATGCCGCCTCTACCGGGCGGTGCGGAGCCTGCGGGCGAGGTCTTCGCGTGCCGTGGGCCGGCTCAGCAGCGGAACACCTGGAGTGCGGCGGGGGAGTGCGAGGCCGAGGATCTCGACGCGTGGTGCGGGACGGCCGGCGCGACGGGTTCCGAGGTCCGGGGCCGGCCCTCGGTGTCACCCGTCACCAGACAGCGCGAGAGGGTGTCGGTGGTGCACTGGACCGCTGCGCGGTGCCGGTCGCGGGTGCGCAGCGCGCCGTGCGGGTCCCCCTCCTGGACCGGGGGTCCGCACGGGGCGTACTCCTGCACGGCCTGCGTCACGTTCAGGACCTCAGGTCCGGCCGCGCGCGTCTCCGAAGGGCCGGGAGCGGACTCCAGGGCGCTGTGGGCGGATGCGAAGGGGGTGGCGGGAACCGGGAATTGCACGGCCATGAGGATTGCGGTCAGGATCGACAGCACGATCCGGGCCGTCGCATCTCGCACCCTGCGCCTCCTCACCCACTTCATGTGCTCGTGCGGAAGACGCTAACAGGCGGAAATTCCTGTCAGGTTAACCTCGCGTGAAGAGTGTGAAAGTCGGGCACTCGAAGAGTGAAATCGTCTGTGCGGAAAATCCATTCAGAGGGAAAAGCCGGTCACTGTCCACCTTCCGCCTCGTGATGCCGGGCCGATCGGGGGTCCGCCCCTGGAGGCATCAGGAAGGCCAGGTCAAGCCATGTGTCCGTCGAGGCCGGGGCCCGTCACGCGGCCGTCCGGCCGGCCTGTCCGAATAGATGTGGCTGAAATGCGTGCGCGTAAACCGGTCAGTGGAAGGGAGTGCCCCAAGAGATAGGCACCCCCGTTATCGGGTGCTGTCGGCGATGCCCGATGCTCAAGTGCCGGATGCCTGTCGTCCACCGGTTCCGAATAGGCGACGGCTATTTTTGGACACCATTAGCGGTTTCCACGAGTGGCCTTTTCGGCCATCGGGAATGGGCGGGGCGGCCGGCCGGCCCGGCAGCCCCAGGGCTCCCGCGCCCCCGGCTCCGCGCGCGCACCGCCTTCCGCGCTCCCTGTGGGCACCCGTGTCACGATCGGGTCTCGGGCCGAGGCCAAGGGGTTGTTTTCAGCCGTGTAATCGATTCCAATCTCCCGTGTAATCGATTCCACGGCTCGTTCCGCTGGTTTCGAGGCGCACGGAAACCACAAGGAGGTGGTCCGGAAATGGCGAGCATCAAGGATGTCGCGGCCCAGGCAGGAGTCTCTGTCGCCACGGTCTCCCGCGTCCTCAACAGCCATCCCTCCGTCAGCCCGGACGCACGCGAACGCGTCCACGCCGCCGTCGAAGCCCTCGGCTACCGGCCCAACGCGCTGGCACGCTCGCTGCGCACCGACCAGACGCGCACCCTCGGGCTCGTCATCAGCGACGTACTCAATCCGTACTTCACCGCGCTCGCCCGCTCCGTGGAGGAGGAGGCCCGCGCGCTCGGGTACAGCGTGATCATCGGCAACGCCGACGAGCGGCCCGAGCAGCAGGACCACCACGTCCGCACACTCCTGGACCGCAGGATCGACGGACTCCTGGTCTCGCCCGCCGACGGCGAGTCCCCGCTGCTGCTGGACGTCGCGCGCACCGGTACCCCGATGGTCTTCGTCGACCGCTGGATCCCCGGAGTGGACATCCCCGTCGTCCGCGCGGACGGCCACCGCGCCATCCAGGACCTGGTCGCCCACCTGTACGCGCTCGGCCACCGCAGGCTGGCCATCATCGCGGGCCCGGCGGCCACCACCACGGGCAACGAACGTGTCGAGGCCTTCCGGGAAGCGATGCGCTCCCACGGGCTCGCCCTGCCCGACGCCTACATCGGGCAGGGCGACTTCCAGGCGGACAGCGGCCGGCGCGCCACGGAGCACTTCCTCTCGCTCCCCGACCCGCCCGAGATCGTGTTCGCCGCCGACAACCTCATGGCGCTCGGCGCACTGGACGCCATCCGCGCACGCGGCCTGCGCGTCCCCGAGGACATCGGCATCGCGGCCTTCGACGACATCCCGTGGTTCGTCCACACCGGCCCGCCGATCACCGCGATCGCCCAGCCGACGGGCGACCTCGGACGCGCCGCCGTGCGCGCCCTGGTCGACATCGTCGAGGGCCGCCCCCCACAGTCCGTGACCCTGCCCGCCAGCCTCGTCGTACGCAGCTCCTGCGGCGAGCGCACCTCCACCCCCGGGAGCAACGAGTGAGCGAATCAGTCGAGTTGCTGCGCATCGAAGGCGTACGCAAGACCTTCCCCGGCGTCGTCGCCCTGGACAGTGTCGACTTCGACCTGCGCAGCGGTGAAGTGCACGTACTGCTCGGTGAGAACGGCGCCGGCAAGAGCACCCTCATCAAGATGCTCTCCGGTGCCTACCGCCCGGACCGTGGACGGATCTTCGCCGGAGGCCGGGAGGTACGCATCCACGGAGCACAGGACGCGGAGAAGCTCGGGATCGCGACCATCTACCAGGAGTTCAACCTGGTGCCCGACCTGACGGTCGCCGAGAACATCTTCCTCGGCCGCCAGCCCCGCCGCTTCGGCATGATCGACCGCCGCCGCATGGAGGCCGACGCGGAGGTGCTCCTGCGCCGGGTCGGGCTGCACGTCTCGCCCAGGGTCAGGGTCCGTGAACTGGGCATCGCCCGGCTGCAGATGGTCGAGATCGCGAAGGCGCTGAGCCTGGACGCACGCGTCCTGATCATGGACGAGCCGACCGCGGTCCTCACCTCGGAGGAGGTCGACAAGCTCTTCGGAATCGTGCGGCAGCTGCGCGCGGACGGCGTCGGCGTCGTCTTCATCACCCATCACCTCGACGAGATCGCGGCCCTCGGTGACCGCGTCACCGTCCTGCGCGACGGCCGCAGCATCGACCAGGTGCCGGCCTCGACACCCGAGGCGGAGCTCGTCCAGCTCATGGTGGGGCGCAGCATCGACCAGCAGTACCCGCGCGAACGCCCGGGAACCGGTCCGTCGTTGCTCTCCGTCCGAGGGCTCACCCGCGACGGGGTGTTCCACGACATCAGCTTCGACGTGAAGGCCGGTGAGGTCGTCGGCCTCGCCGGACTCGTCGGGGCGGGCCGCACCGAGGTCGCCCGCGCCGTCTTCGGCGCGGACCCCTACGACGCCGGCACCGTCGACGTACAGGGCGAACGGCTGGGCAAGCACGACGTGACCGCCGCCATGGGCGCGGGGATCGGTCTGGTCCCCGAGGACCGCAAGGGCCAGGGCCTCGTGCTCGACGCCTCCGTGCAGGAGAACCTCGGCCTGGTCACCCTCCGCTCGGCGACCCGCTCCGGACTCGTCGACGTCAAGGGACAGCGCGCCGCCGCCGCCCGCATCGCCGAGCAGCTCGGCGTACGGATGGCCGGTCTCGGCCAGCACGTCCGCACACTGTCCGGCGGCAACCAGCAGAAGGTCGTCATCGGGAAGTGGCTCCTGGCGGACACCCGGGTGCTGATCCTCGACGAGCCCACGCGCGGGATCGACGTCGGAGCCAAGGTCGAGATCTACCAGCTCATCAACGAGCTGACAGCCTCCGGACACGCCGTCCTGATGATCTCCAGCGACCTGCCCGAGGTCCTCGGCATGAGCGACCGGGTCCTGGTCATGGCCCAGGGCCGCATCGCGGGGGAACTCCCCGCACACGAAGCCACCCAGGACGCGGTGATGGCACTCGCCGTCAGCGCCGCACCCGTCACCACACCCACCGAGAAGGCAGAGGAGGGCCCCCGTGGCCACTGACACGCATCCGAGCAAGGCGCACGCGGGCGGCGCCGGACACACCCTCCGCCGCCTCCTGCTCGACAACGGCGCACTGAGCGCGCTGGTCGTCCTCCTGGTGGCGATGTCGCTGCTCTCGGGCGACTTCCTCACCACCCAGAACCTCCTGAACGTCGGCGTCCAGGCCGCGGTGACCGCGATCCTGGCGTTCGGTGTCACCTTCGTCATCGTCTCGGCGGGCATCGACCTCTCGGTCGGATCGGTCGCCGCACTCTCCGCCACGGTCCTCGCCTGGTCTGCGACGTCCGCCGGCGTGCCCGTCTGGCTGGCGGTCATCATCGCCGTGGCAACCGGCATCGCCTGCGGCTTCGTCAGCGGCGCCCTCGTCGCGTACGGCAAGCTGCCCTCGTTCATCGCGACGCTGGCCATGCTCTCGGTGGCCAGAGGGCTGTCCCTGGTCATCTCCCAGGGCAGGCCGATCCCCTTCCCGGACTCCGTCTCCGTCCTCGGCGACACGCTCGGCGGCTGGCTTCCCGTCCCCGTCCTCGTGATGATCGCGATGGGTCTGATAGCGGCACTCATCCTCGGCCGCACCTACATCGGCCGCTCCATGTACGCCATCGGCGGCAACGAGGAAGCGGCCCGGCTCTCCGGGCTGCGCGTCAAGAAGCAGAAGCTCGCCATCTACGCCCTGTCCGGGCTCTTCGCGGCCGTCGCGGGTATCGTCCTCGCCTCCCGCCTGGTCTCCGCACAGCCGCAGGCGGCGCAGGGGTACGAACTCGACGCGATCGCCGCGGTCGTCATCGGCGGAGCCAGCCTCGCGGGCGGAGTCGGCAAGGCATCCGGCACCCTGATCGGCGCCCTGATCCTCGCGGTGCTGCGCAACGGCCTCAACCTGCTCTCCGTGTCCGCCTTCTGGCAGCAGGTCGTCATCGGCGTCGTCATCGCCCTCGCCGTGCTGTTCGACACGCTCCGCCGCAAGGCCGGATCCGGGGCCGCCTCCGCCGGAGGCTCGTCCGCCGCTCCCGGATCACCCGGAAAGGGGCGCAAGGGAGCGATGCAGGTCGGCATCGCGGTGGTCTGCCTGGCGGCCGTCATCGCCGCCGTTACCTTCTTCAAGTCCGGTTCCTCCGGCGGCACCACCAAGGTGGGCATGTCGCTCTCCACACTGAACAACCCCTTCTTCGTCCAGATGAAGGAGGGCGCACAGGAGGAGGCCGAGGCGGCCGGGGTCGACCTCACCGTCACCGACGCCCAGAACGACGCCTCGCAGCAGGCGAACCAGCTGGAGAACTTCACCAGTTCCGGGGTGGACTCCGTCATCGTCAACCCGGTGGACTCCGACGCGGTCGGGCCCGGCGTCCGCAGCGCCAACAAGGCGGACATCCCGGTCGTCGCCGCCGACCGCGGGGTCAACAAGGCCGAGACCGCGACGCTCGTCGCCTCCGACAACGTGGCGGGCGGCAAGCTGGCCGCCGAGTCACTTGCCGACCGGCTGGGCGGCAAGGGCAGCATCATCGTCCTCCAGGGCACCGCAGGAACCTCCGCCAGCCGTGAGCGCGGCGCGGGCTTCGCCGCAGGAATCAAGTCGTACCCGGGCATCAAGGTCGTGGCGACCCAGCCTGCCGACTTCGACCGCACCAAGGGTCTCGACGTCATGACCAACCTGCTCCAGTCCCACCCCGGCATCACCGGCGTCTTCGCCGAGAACGACGAGATGGCGCTCGGCGCCGTCAAGGCACTGGGCAGCAAGGCCGGCGAGTCCGTCTCCGTCGTCGGTTTCGACGGAACCCCCGACGGTCTGACGGCGGTCGAGGCGGGCACCCTGTACGCGTCCGTGGCACAGCAGCCCAAGGAACTGGGCAAGATCGCCGTGAAGAACGCGGTCCGGGCGGCCGACGGCAAGAAGGTCGACAGCATGGTGAAGGTGCCGGTCAAGGTCGTCACCCGCCAGAACGTCGCCGACTTCTCCTGAGCACGGAAGGCACGATCCAGATGTACGAGAACGAGGACTCCGCGCATTCCGCGCACCCCCGGTACGACCTCCTGGTCGTCGGCTCCGCCAACGCCGACCTGGTCGTCGGCGTCGACCGCCGCCCCGGACCGGGGGAGACGGTGCTCGGCTCCGACCTCGTCGTCCACCCCGGCGGCAAGGGCGCCAACCAGGCGGTCGCCGCCGCACGCCTCGGTGCCAGGACGGCACTGCTGGCCAGGGTCGGCGACGACGCCCACGGGCGGATGCTGCGCGCGTCGCAGCAGGAGGCGGGCGTCGACACCGGCGGAGTCCTCGTGGGCGGGGCGCCGACCGGCGTCGCCCTCATCACCGTCGACCCCTCGGGAGACAACAGCATCGTCGTCTCCCCGGGAGCCAACGCCCAGCTCACTCCCGGGGACATCAGGGCAGCGGGCCCCCTGTTCGCCGCGGCCCGTGTCGTCTCCGTACAGCTGGAGATCCCGCTGGAGACCGTCACCGAGACCGCCCGCGCCCTCGCCCCGGGCGCGCGCCTGGTCCTCAACCCCTCGCCGCCCGCGCCGCTGCCCGACGAGGTGCTGGCCGCCTGCGACCCGCTGGTGGTCAACGAGCACGAGGCGCGCTTCATCCTCGGGGACGGCGCGGGCGGGACCCCCGAGTCCTGGGCGCGGGGGCTCACCGGCCTCGGCCCGCGCTCGGTGGTGATCACCCTGGGAGCGGAAGGCGCGCTGGTCTCCGACACCTGCGCCGATGCCCCCGTACGGGTGCCGAGCCCCCAGGTCGACGCCGTGGACACCACGGGCGCGGGCGACGCGTTCACCGCCGCGCTGGCCTGGCGGCTCGGCCTGGGCGAGGAACTCACCGAGGCCGCCGCGTTCGCCGTACGGGTCGGCGCGGCAGCCGTCACCAAGCAGGGTGCGCAGGCGTCCTTCCCGACCGTGGACGAGGTCTCCGCGCTGTGAAGAAGTCCGGCATCCTGAACCGCCACCTCGCGGGGGCCGTGGCCGAACTCGGCCACGGCGACGGCGTCCTGATCTGCGACGTGGGCATGCCCATCCCGCCGGGGCCCCGCGTGGTCGACCTGGCCTTCCGGGCGGGCGTCCCGTCGTTCGCGGAGGTCCTGGACGGCCTGCTGGACGAGCTGGCCGTGGAGGGTGCGACGGCGGCCGAGGAGATACGGGAGGCCAACCCGGAGGCCGCCCGGCTCCTGGCCGCGCGCCTCCAGGACCTGACTCACGTGCCGCACGAACAGCTGAAGGTGCTCACGGCGTCCGCCCGACTCGTGGTGCGGACGGGCGAGGCCCGCCCCTACGCGAACGTGCTGCTGAGGTGCGGGGTCTTCTTCTGACCCCGCACCCAGGGCCTACTCCGCCCCGGCCGACCGGTCGAGTACCTGGAGGTGTGCGGAGGTCAGACGGACGTCCTCCGCCGCGACGTTCTCCTCCAGGTGGTCGATCCGGGCCGTTCCCGGGATCGGGAGGACGACCGGCGAGCGGGCCAGCAGCCATGCCAGCGCGACCTGCGTCGGGGTGACCTCCAGCTCGGCCGCCACGGCGAGGACCTCGGCGTTCGCTCCCGAGTCACCCCAGGCGACCGGCCGCCACGGCAGGAAGGCGATTCCGGCCGCCTCGCATGCCCTGAGGACGGGCTCGTGTTCACGGTCGAGCAGGTTGTAGCGGTTCTGCACGCTCGCGATCTCGACGGTCTTCCGTGCCTCGGCGAGTTCCGCGGCGGTGATCTCGGAAAGCCCGATCCGGCCGATCTTGCCTTCGTCCCGGAGATCCCGCAGCGCGCCGAGCTGTTCGGCGAGCGGTGTCTCCGGATCGATGCGGTGCAACTGGAGAAGCTCGATCCGCTCGACACGCAGGCGGCGCAGTGCCTGCTCCACCTGGTCGCGCAGGGAGTCGGGCCGCCCGTCGAGCTTCCACTCCTCCGATGGGCTCGGCCGCGTGATACCGACCTTCGTGGTGATCAGGAGGCCCTCGGGGTAGGGGTGCAGCGCCTCGGCGAGGATCTCCTCGTTGGCCCCTCCGCCGTACATGTGCGCCGTGTCGACCAGGGTGATTCCCAGCTCGACGGCGCGGCGGGCGACCGACAGCGCGGCCTCCCGGGCAGGCCCCGGATCGGTCGCCAGGTGCATGGCTCCGAAACCGAGCCGCCGCACCTCCAGGTCCCCGCCTATGCGAAACGTGGTCGCCGTCATATGTCGCCTTGAATCCCTTCGCTTCAACGGAGCACGCTAGCAGTCCAGTTGGCCGACACGGCCGGGTCGCCCGGGGTCACACGTGGTGCGTCCCGACGCGGCACGCACCTGCCGGCGGGTTCCACGCGGCGACGACCGGAACGCGAGCGCGGTGGTGAGACGTCACCCCTCTCGGATCCTGCGGGCGGTCACCAGGGCGAAGGAGAGGCACTCTCCGCCGTCCTCGGTGAGCATGTCGAGCACGGGACGGCTCGCCGTCCGGCCGTCCGGCGGGTGCTGGGCAGATACCCCGGCTCACTCTGCCGAAGGGCGGGGAGGCCAGGCCGGCCCCACCGTGTTCGGGGGCCGACGGGGGATTCACCTCTGCCAGGGGGTCATGCCCGACGCAGTGCGGAACGGCCCGCGAAGTGGGCTGAGTCGCCCAACTCCTCCTCGATACGTATCAGTTGGTTGTACTTCGCGGTACGGTCGGAGCGCGAGAGCGAGCCGGTCTTGATCTGACCGCAGCCCGTCGCCACCGCCAGGTCCGCGATGGTGGTGTCCTCCGTCTCGCCCGAGCGGTGCGACATGACGGCCGTCCAGCCCGCCTGGTGGGCCGTCGCCACCGCGGCAAGTGCCTCGGTCAGCGTTCCGATCTGATTGACCTTGACCAGGACCGAGTTGCCCACACCGGTGCGGATGCCCTCGCGCAGCAGTGTCTCGTCGGTGCAGAACACGTCGTCGCCGACGAGCTGACAGCGGTCACCGACACGGGCGGTCAGCTCGCGCCAGCCGTCCAGGTCGTCCTCCGCCATCGGGTCCTCGATGGAGACGACAGGGTATGCGTCGATGAGCTCGACCAGGTGGTCGACGTTCTCGGACGGGGTCCGCCGCACCCCCTCGCCCGCGTAGTCGTACACCCCGTCGCGGAAGAACTCCGACGACGCCGGGTCCATCAGCAGGCCGATGTCCGTGCCCGGGCGGTAGCCGGTGCGCTCGATGGCGGCCATCACGAAGTCGAGCGCCTCCTCCGCGGTACGCAGCGACGGCGCGAAGCCACCCTCGTCGCCGACGCCCGTGGAGTGCCCGGCGGCCAGCAGGTCGCGACGCAGCGTGTGGAAGACCTCGCTGCCCATGCGGACGGCTTCGGCGAAGGTGTCCGCGCCCACCGGAGCGATCATGAACTCCTGGAAATCCAGTGGGTTGTCGGCGTGGGCGCCGCCGTTGACGATGTTCATCATCGGCAGCGGGAGGAGGTGGGCGTCGGCGCCGCCGAGGTAGCGGTAGAGGGGCAGGCGGTGGGCCGCCGCGGCGGCCTTGGCGGCGGCGAGGGAGACGCCGAGGATCGCGTTCGCGCCGAGCCGGGACTTCGTTGCGGTGCCGTCGAGGGAGACCAGCGCGGCGTCGAGGCCCGCCTGGTCCCCCGCGTCCCGGCCGCGAACGGACGCCGAGATCTCCCCGTTGACGTTGGCCACCGCTTGGTCGACGCCCTTGCCGTGCCAGCGGGTGGGATCTCCGTCGCGCAGTTCCACGGCCTCCCGGGCACCGGTGGAGGCGCCGGAGGGGACGGCCGCGCGCCCCGAGGAGCCGTCCGTCAGGACTACGTCGACCTCGACCGTGGGATTGCCCCGGCTGTCGATGATCCGGCGGGCGGTCACGGTCTCGATGGCGGAGCCGAGGGTTCCGGCCTCTGTTGCGGACATGGGAGTTCCTTCCCGTTGTCGTGTGCCGTGGCCCTGGCGGCGACAACGCTGGCGCTGAGCCCGACAAGCCCAGACACTACAGCAATGCTGTTCAGTTTGGCTGTGCAGCATTGCTGTGTAGGTCAGGTGCTTTGCTGGCCAACGGGGTAAAGTGCCCTATGCCCACCTCGGAAGCCGCCGCCATCGCCGCCGAACTGCGTACCGCGATGGGCAAGCTCACCCGGCGTGTCAAACACGAGGACCGCATCCCGCTGGGCCAGGTCGCCGTGCTCGGCGCTCTCGACCGCGACGGCGCCATGACCACCAGTGACCTCGCCGCCGATCAACGCGTACGCCCTCAGTCGATGGCCCGGGCGGTTGGGCTGCTCATGGAGCAGGACCTGATCACGCGTCGGGCGCACCCGACGGACGGCCGCAAGTCGCTGGTCGAGCTGACGGACGAGGGCCGGGCCGCGCTCGAGGCGGAGCGTGGCCGCAGGGCCGGTTGGCTGGCGCAGGCGATCGAGGCCGAACTGACGGATGAGGAGCGGGCGTTGCTGGCGCAGAGTGCCGCCCTGCTGGATCGGCTCGCCACGCGCTAGCTGGGTTGTTCCGGCCGGCCCCTGAACAGCGGCCGGCACCACCCGGGTGCGGGCTTGGTAGGATCCGCCACGTGACTGCCGGGTCGGCCTTGGGCCACGTACAGAAGAGGCGCCCGGCTCCTGCATGAGCGTGTGGCGGGCCCGAGCCCCGCCACCCCGTCGTGTTCTCCCGCCCCGCGCCATCGGTCGGCGCACCCGTCCAGCGGAATCCACGACACGGAGACGTACTCGTACATGTCCCACACGCAGCAGCAGGACCCACACGAAAGCCAGCAGGGCGTCGACGTGGTCCAGCTGGACCACCACGCCGTATACGCCACGGACCGCGGTCTGTCGGCCGAGTTCATCGCCGCGGTCCTCGGTCTGGAGGTCGGTGCCCCCTTCGGGCCGTTCCTTCCCGTCGACCTCGGCAACGGCGTGACCCTCGACTACTACGAACTGCGGGACGAGCCTGTGCAGTCGCAGCACTACGCCTTCCTCGTCCCCGACCAGCAGTTCGACTCCATGATCGCCCGGCTCCAGATGCTCGATGTCACCTACTACGCCGACCCGCGTCACTCCGAACCCGGCCGGATAAACCGCCTCTTCGGGGGGCGCGGTGCCTACTTCAAGGATCCGGACGGCCACAACATGGAGATCATGACCCGGCCCTACGCCCGGCCGAGGTAGCCGAAGCGGTCACGCGTCCATGAGACCGTCCACCAGCACGGCCAGCGCCGAGGCGAGCGCGTCGAGCCCCGGCCCGGCGGGGCCGCCCGGCTCGGTCATGTACAGGTCGCGCCGGATCTCGATCATCAGCGCGGTGACCCGCCGGTCCGTTCCGTAGTGCTTCAACGGCACGTACGTACCGGGGAAGGGGCTGTTCAGCCCCGTGCCGCCGAATCCGGAGAATGCCGCCTCCGCCCGGGCCAGGAGTCCGGGCGGGGTGTGGAAGCCGTCGGTGCCCAGGCAGATCGGCGGGCGCAGCCCGGCGCCGTGCAGTTCGTACGGAAGTGCGGTGGCCGGGTAGGAGTGGACGTCGATCACGACGGCCCGTCCCGCGACGGCGAGCCGCTCGTCGACGGCCGCGGTCATCGCCCGCGCGTACGGGTGGAAGTAACGGTCGAGCAGTGGCTCCGGATCCGTGCCGGGCGGGCGGAGCGGCTCCCGGTGCGTGGTGCGGGTGTAGACCGCGCCCATGCCGGCGGCCAGCATCTCCTCCCGTTCGTCGGGGAACCTCTCGGGGTCGACGACCAGCCGTGAGAGGCCGTTGACGAAGCGCCATGGGGCCACCGCGCAGGCCTCGGTGGCGCGGGCGGCCAGATCGGCCGTGTGGGAGTCCGTGATGTGGTCGAGTTCGGCCTCCAGTGCCTCGTCGTCGAGCACCATGCCGTCGCGTACGTGCTCCGGGACGACTCGGGATGAGTGCGGGACGTGCAGCAGCACAGGCGACCCAGCGGCGCCGGGAACGAGCTGGAACGGTTGAGGCTCGGGTGTCACGGTCGGTCCTTGCGCGTGTCGAGGGGGCGGGATGAGGCGACTTCGGACGGGCTGAGGCTCAGGCCGTCGCGTAACCGGCGAGAGCCGGTTCCAGCAGATCGAAGGCGACGGCGGCCTCTTCCGCCAGGACCGCCGCGATCTCGGGGTTCCCGCTGCCCGCGAGCGTCAGTTCCTGGATGCGCCGGAACAGGACGCGATGGACCCCTCCCAGCAGTGCGGCGGCCGTGCACGGGGTGATGTCGTCGGCCGGTGTGCCGGTCGCCTCGGCGAGCACGCACGCAAGGGCGTCCTCGCGGCGGTCGTGGAGTCCGCGCAGGCACGTCGAGAGCGTGGGGCTGTCGGCGATCATCCGGGCGAACTCGGGTCCGGCGAATCCCGCCACCGGGTCCTGCGCCGTGACGGAGGCCAGGAAGGCGCGGCGGAGCGCCGCGAGAGCGGATTCACCTTCGGCGCGTCCGGCGACCGTACGAGCGAGGCCCGCGGTGAACTCCTCCTGGTGGTCCAGTGCCAAGTCCTCTTTGCGCGCGAAGTAGTTGGTCACCGTCTTCTTCGCGACACGGGCGGCTTCCGCGATCTCGGCGATCGTCGTCCGTTCGAAGCCCTGCTCGATGAAGAGCCTGGTCGCCTGGTCGGAGATCAGTCGGCGCGTCTCACGCTTCTTGATCTCGCGGAGGCCCGCCGGTTCGGCGCTCATCTGGGTACCCATGACCGAAGTTTACCCTCATCGCACTTTTGCCTGAGGTGGCGCCATGTGCCGCACGTGAGGTCAGGGTCGGTGCGATGTTCCCGATGTCCGTGCCGGTCGGGAAATTTGTACCGGGGGCGGCGGCATCCCCGGCCGGTGCGAGCGGGGCCGGGCGGGGCGAGCCCGGGCAGGACCGCCAGGCCGGCCTCGCGGACGGTTGGGCGCGGGCAAGGCCTGCCGGACCCGGCACGCCTGCCCGCGCGGACGGCCTCAGCCCACCCAGACCTCGGCGTCGTCCGCCGGCACGGTGGTGGCGAGCTTCAACTCCTTGCGGGCGGCGACCGTCTTGCTCGGGTCGATGCCGGTGAAGGCCAGGTCGTAGGCGACGTAGAAGTCGTCGGTGCTGCCGGCCGAGGCGGCGTCCTTCCACGCCTCGGCGGTCTCCTCGAGCTGCGTGCGGAGCTTGGTGGTCTCCGGCTGCGCCACACCCTCCAGGGCCGTCAGATGCGTCTTCAGCGCCGAGGAGACAGCCTTGGCCTGCTTCTTGTATCCCGCCAGGTCGTCCTCGATCTGGTCCGCCTCGGGCTGGTTGCTCCACAGCGCCTCGTAGACGGCGTTCGAGCCCTTCAGGTACGTGAGCTGGTCGGCGTTCAGCGACTCGTCCTTGAGCGAGCCGGAGAACGTGCCCGATTCCTTGGAGTACGAGCAGCTCACGGCACGGTCGCCGGTCGCCCAGCTCTCGCTGGTGGGGTAGTAGTAGAAGAGGTCTACGCCCTCGGGCAAGGCCCAGGTGTCGGTGACGAACTTCTGTGACTCCACCGGGCACCGCTCGTCGGCGATCTTCGTGGCCCCTGAGTCACCGGGGTACTCCGACTTGCCCTCGATGGCGAACTCGCCGACGACCTGCCCCTTGTGCGCTTCGTCGCACGGCACGATCTCGACGCTGAACTCCTCGCTCTCGGTCGCCGCGCTGTTCGGGTTGTAGCAGTCGCCCGGGGTGAGCGAGAAGACCGACCGCTGGCGCACCACCTTCTTGGCGCCGTCCTTGGCGCTGTCGATGGCGTCGGCGCAGCCCACCGCGCCGATCGCGAGAAGGGCTACAGCTGCGGATATGCCGCGAGCGGAACGGGACGTGACACCGAAGAACATGACGTGGGCATCCTCAAACGGAAGAGCTGTGAACAGGTGTGCGCATCGTATGACATAAGTGTGACCATGCTGTGCGTAGGTGATCTCCGTGCGGCACCCCTGGGTGGCTGCTCCCTTCGGCGGGCCGGACGGTGCCCCTCTCTGCTCTCGGGGAGCCCGTGCGCGGCAGGAGGGCGAGCGGGGGTGATGCTGAAGCAGTATGCGCAACTCGTCCCGGGTGGAGGGGTTCTGGTTGTTCCCCGGCGGGGTGCGTCCGCTTGTCCGGGCGGCCTTCTGTCGGGCGCCGTCAGGCTCGTCATGCCCGGGGGAGGTCATGGCCGCCGGTGTCGGCCGGTTCCGCTTCTGTCCGGCTGTGGTGGTGGTCGTGTCGCGGGGCTCGCGATGTGCGAGCGCGGCAGTGCCGACCAGGGCGCCGGAGCGGCGCTGGACGCGGCCCGGTCCTGTGAACTCCGGTGGCGTCGACGGTTGTCCCCGCTTCCGGCGGAGGATGCGGTCCTGGCCTGAGTCGACGGATGGATTCCCGTGGGGAAGTTTACTCTCGTCATACTTTTACGTTGACGGGCTAGGTGCCCTCGGTCTAAAATTACGTCCATTGTAAAAATGACCCCGCGTGAAGGGCGTGTATGTGAATGGACGGCGGAGCCGTACTCTTCGCAGCCTTGTCCGACGAGCCCGCGCCCGGCGCGGTGTCCGGCCGAAGCGCGCCGCCCGGACAGGGCTCCGGCGCCCCGTAGTTCCGGGCGTCGTTGCCGAGGCAAGGTGCAACCTCACCTCTGGCCTGGCTTTCTGACACCCCGACACCTTCCGCCCGACTTCACGACACCGGCAGCAGGAGTTCGTATGCAGATCACCACCTCCACCGTCTCTCTCACCGTCGAGGACGTCTCCGCGTCCAAGGCCTTCTTCATCACTCACCTCGGGTACCAGGAGACCGCCGCGACCGACGACTTCGCCGCCCTCGTCCGGGCGGACGCCGCCGTCGACATCGTTCTTCTGCGCCGCGGCACAGAGGTCCTGCCTGCCGCGCAGCGCGACCGGCATGCCGCCGGGCTCATCCTCGCCTTCACCCTGACCGGCCTGGAGGCGGAGGAGAAGCGGCTGCGTGACGAAGGGGTCGAGATCACGATGCCGCTGCGCGAAGAGCCCTGGGGCGAGCGCCTGTTCCAGATCACCGACCCCAACGGGGTCGTCATCCAGTTCGTCGAATGGGCCGCAGCGCCGGATACGGAACACGCATGAGAACACTGCAGACCGCCGCACTCATCACCTCGACCACGGGAGCCGCCCTGATGGCAGGGCTGTTCTGCGCCTTCGCGTACGCGGTCATGCCGGGGCTGTCCCGTGCCGACGACCGGGGCTTCGTCCGGACCATGCAGCACATCAACCGGGCCATCATCAACGGCTGGTTCCTCACGCCCTTCCTGCTCCCCCTGCCGCTGCTCGTGCTGGCGACGGTCCTGGCCGTGAAGGGGCACAGCCCCGGAGCCCTGCCGTGGATCATCGCGGCGCTGGTGCTGTACGGGGTGGCGTTCCTCGTCACCGGAACACAGAACGTCCCGCTCAACGACGCGCTCGACAAGGTGCCGCTCGACACGGCTCCCGACCTGCTGCGGGACGCGCGTGCCGCGTTCGAGGACCGCTGGGTCAGGTGGAACACCGTCCGCGCCGTCCTCCACACGGCGTCCCTCGGCGCACTGCTCTGGGCGCTGTACCTCCATGGCACGGCCGCCCGGGAGTTGAGCTCGTAGGAGGAGGGCCGGGACCGGAGCTGACCTGGTGGGGAGGGGTGCCGGTCCGTGGATCAGGCCGCGATGACGATCGAGGGCCTGGTCAGGGCCGGGGCGTTCGGCGGCGCCGGGGGCGAGGTGAAGACCATGACCCGCAGCAATGCGAACCGCCCGGCCCCGGCCACCGCGGACGCCGACAGGTACACCGTCTGCTCGACCAGCGCGGAGGGGGCGGACTGCACCGCGTGCAACACGAGCAGGGCGCCGGTGGTGAACGCGTAACTCACCGCCACCGTGAGTCCGGACTTCAGATGGACCCGCCAGCCCCCGTGTCCGCTCCGGAAGGAGATGCGGCTGTGCAGCTCCGTCGCGACCACCGTGGAGACGATGGTGATCACGGCGTTGGCGAGGACCAGCGGCATCCGTTCGCCGAGCAGTACCAGTGCGCCACTGGCCGCCAGGCCGACACCACCCCCACAGACGACGAAGCGCAGGAACGCCGCGACGAGCGGATGGGTGGTGCGCTTCGTCCGGACGTGCGCTCGGGCGGTCACGGGGGAGCCTCCGGGAGGGGTGCGAAAACGATGCTCCGATTCCACCCCACACCCCGGCGAGGGCGCGTCCCCCGAGCGATGCAGACAAGCCCCTACTTGTGTGAGGGATATCCCCCAGGGGCTCCTGGGGTCACACACCTCGCTCCGTCCTGGCCGGTCACGGCTTCCGCCCACGCGTCACTTCCCTGGTCCGCCCACGCGTCACTTCCCTCGTCCGCCACGCCTGACTCCCTCGTCCCGGCAGGTGACTCCCCGCGTCGCCGTCGCGTGACTCCCCGCGCTCCCCTCTCGTTGACCAAGGCCGCGTCGCGCTGTACCGCGGCCCCGGTGAGAAGAGGAGCGGCCGTGTACGAGTGCCCGCCACTACGCCCGACGCGGGACGCCCCGGCCACCCGGCCGAGTCGGCGGACACCCGGCCCACTGCCATGGCTGGCGGCGGTCGCCGTGGTCTTCGCCGCAGTGCAACTGACGTTCGTCGTCCCGGGTTCAGGGCTTGCCTGGGACGAGACGGTCTATGTGAGCCAGGTCGGCGGCAACGCCCCTCCGGCCTTCTTCAGCGCTCCCCGCGCCCGCGGGATCTCCTACCTGGTCGCTCCCGCCGCAGCGCTCACCACTTCCACCACCGCGCTGCGGATCTACCTCGCCCTGCTGTCCGCCGCAGGACTGGTGCTCGCTCTCTGGATCTGGCGGAAGGTGCTGCCCACGCCCGTCCTCGTGACAGCGGGCGCGCTCTTCGCCGGCCTGTGGCCGACCTTGTTCTACGGCCCTGCGGCGATGCCCAACCTGTGGTGCGCCCTGGGTGCGCTGGCCGCGGCCGGCTGGGTCGTGACGGCGATGCGCGGTACGGCGGGCCTCGCGCAGGCGGCCGGTGCGGGGACCGCCGTGGCGGTGGTCGCTCTGATGCGGCCGGCCGACGGATTCTGGCTCGCGCTGCCGCTGGCCCTCGCGGTCGTCCTGGTACCCGGCCGGCGCCTGCCCGGCCTCTGCGCCGCGCTCGCCGGCGGACTCGTGGCGGGCTGCGCGCCCTGGACCGCCGAGGCGTACGGCCGCTACGGGGGCCTTGTCGCCAGGCTTCGCCGGGCCGGTGAGATCCAGGGTGGGCTCGGGTGGAACTTCGCTGTCGACGACCACCTGCGCTCGCTCGCCGGCCGCACCCTGTGCCGCCCCTGCGACATCGCCTGGGAGAGCCCGGCCACCGCGGTGTGGTGGCTGGCGCTGCCCCTCGTCGTCGGGGGCGGGATCGTCGCGGCCCGGCGTGCCGGACGGTGCGCTGTGGCGCTGCTCGCGACGGCGACCGGGGTCTCCGTGGCTGTCCCGTACCTGTTCCTGGTCGAGTACGCCGCGCCCCGATTCCTGCTCCCCGCCTACGCGTTGCTCGCGCTGCCGGTCGCCGAGTACGTGGCGTACCTCTTCGCCCGTGCGAGGCGGGCGCGCCGTCCGGCGGGCTTCGCCGCGCTGACGCTGGCTCTGGCGGCTCATCTCGCGGTCCAGCTCTCCGTGCTCAGCCATGTGGTCCGCACCAGTCACACCACGAGTGCGGAATTCGCAGCGACCGCCCGTGAGCTGAACCGGCTGGGAGTACGCCCTCCGTGCGTGCTCAGTGGCGACCACGCCGTGCCGATCGCCTACTACGCGGGCTGTGCCTCACGTCAGACCGGTGGTCACGACGCGAGTATCACCGCCGAGGCCCTCCGCGCCCTCGCGCGCCACGTGCCGACAGCCGTACTCGTGGCCGAGGGTGAGGAGCCGCCCCCGGTCACCGACGGCTCGCCGGCGTGCCCCCTGCCGCCCGCCCGGGGTCCCGGGCCCCGCCGGACCCATCTTCTGCATCCCTGACGTACGGCCGGCGGGGGCGTCCGACCGTGGGAACGGCCGGGATCACGGGCGTCCCAGGTCCCCGGGCGCGTCCGGATGCGCCGCGCGCCATGCCGCCATCGAGCGGTCCCACTCGGCCTCGGAGAGGTGCTTCCGTCCGGCGAACCGGGCCGGTACACCGGCGGCATGGACACCGGCCGTAGGGGTCACGGGACGGCCGCTTCCGTCTCCTTCGCGGTGATCGGCTGGATGCGCGCGCCGACGCGAAGAAGGTGGTCCCTGTAGTCCTGCGTGTCCAGAGCGAGGGACCGGTCGAGCCGTGCGGCGTTGAAGTAGATCTCCTCGTGCTCCAGGACCCCGGGATCCACGACGAGTTCGAGATCCGGATGGAAGCTGAACGGCAGAATCGTGCCGCTGACGCTCCCGGACAACGCCTCGGCCCTGTCCGCGGACGCGAACGACACGTAACTCCCCTCCGCCAGGGCTTTCAGCCCCGGCAGGTCGACCCGGGCGTCCCCCGGGACGACTGCCAGGAAGTAGCGCTTGGTGCGCTTGCCCGTCTTGACCATGACGACAAGGCACTTGGCCCCCTGTGACACAGGGTGCCCCCGGTGCCGGCTGACCTCCTCGGTGCGCCCTTCGGGAGCATGGTCGATGACGCGGTAGCGGGCGCCGTTCTCGTCGAGCAGCGAGATGAGCCGCAGATAGGCGGAGTCGTCGGCGGGGGTGTCCGCGGGGACCTCCGGGACGGACGCATACAGTTCGGGCACGTGTACCAGTTCCTTCGTCGGACGAGCGCTTGACCTCGGGGGCGCGTTGCTGCCACGACGATAAGGCTCGGCGCCGGGCCGGGTCCCGTGTCCGGCCAGGTCCCCCCGTCCCGGAGGCGGGAGGGACCACGGATGGCCGGGTCAGCAACTCACCGGACCATTCGGTAGGTTGGTGTCATCGGTGATCCCGTCGCCGGCGCCCGTCGCCGGCACCCGTCGCATCGGAGGCGTCCATGAGTGACCACCCGCAGTCGTCCGTCGCCCCGGCTGCGGTCCCGTTGTCGGACCGGATCGACACCACACGGCCTCACTCGGCCCGCTTCTGGAACTACTTCGTGGGTGGGAAGGACAACTACGAGGTCGACCGTGAGATCGGGGACCAGATAAAGAACTTCTTCCCCGGACTGGTCGACGTCGCCGTGGCGGGCCGGCAGTTCCTCCGGCGTTCCGTGCGGCACCTCGTGGAGGAGCGGGGAATCCGGCAGTTCCTCGACATCGGCACCGGGCTGCCGACCGCGGACAACACGCACCAGGTCGCCCAGAGCTTCGCCCCCGACGCACGCATCGTCTACGTGGACAACGACCCGCTGGTCCTGGCACACGCGCGAGCCCTGCTCACCAGCACGCCCGAGGGGGTCACTGACTACATCGACGCCGACCTCTACCAGCCCGAGGCCGTCCTCGCCCAGGCCGCGAAGACGCTGGACTTCGACAAGCCCGTGGCCCTGATGCTCCTAGGCATACTCGGCCACGCCGACGACTTCGGCCGCGCCCGGGACGTCGTGGGCCGGCTCATGGCCGGTCTGCCGTCGGGCAGTCATCTCGTGGTGTACGACGGCACGCGCACCAGCGAGGGGATGATCGCCGCCGAGAAGGCCTACATCGAGAGCGGCGCCGTGCCCTACTACGTGCGTGAACCCGCGCAGATCGCCACGCTCTTCGACGGCCTCCAGTGGGTCGAACCCGGTTTCGTACGGCTCACCGAGTGGCACCCCGACGTGGAGAGCGCCACTGTTCCCGCCGACGTGGACGCCTTCGGAGGGGCCGCATACAAGCCGTAGCGCACGCGAGCCCGGGCACGGGACCGACTGCTCACCTGCACCGCACGATGCGGCGTGGTCCCCTGCTCAGTGCCCAGGCGTCCCTGGGGCCTGCTTTCCGGATGCCTCCCCTCGCGCAGGCGTACGCCAGGAGGTTGGCGTCGTGGGAGAAGGACGTACCGGGGCGCTGCCAGAAGCGGTAGCGCCAGTACTCCGGTGGAGAGCCCGGGAAGGGGCTCCTGGGGCCTATCTCCTCATGCCATATCAGTTTGCCGCTGCGGTAGAGGGTCCCGAACACGCCGCCCTTGGGATTGAAGTTGAGGCAGTAGGCGGTGGCCGGGGAAAGTCTGCGGGACAGCTCGTCCTGATCCAGCTCCAGCGAGAAGGGCTGGCTGACGACACAGCCGTACGCCGTGCCCGTGACGCCCACCGCGTACAGGCCGACCTCGTCGAACAGTGAACGCTGGTCCGTGTCCGGATCCTGCTGCAACAGGGGGCAGGACGCCGGATCGCCGCCGATCCGGCGGATGACCTCGTCCTCGTCGGCCACGTCGGTGAAGGTCACGTGCAGCCCGTCGGTGTGGATCCGCTCTGCCGAGAAGGCACCGATGAGCCGGTCGGCCCAGGTCTGCTCCATCCGTTCCGACGCTGACAACGGGACTGCTCCGGGGGTGCCGTCGACCATGGGTGCCAGTTCTGTCGTCAGCGCCAGCCGCCCGGGGGTCCACTCGTCCACACATGGCCTCCAGGGGTCGGCTCCCGCGTCGAGCAGAATCCGCACGATCTCACCACGTAGGCCCGCGACCGCCTGCCACAGAGGGGTGAGCCCTTCGGAGTCCGGCACGTCCACCTGCCCTGCGTGGGCGAGCAGCAGCCTCATGGCCGCGGCGTCGCCCTTCTCGGCCGCCACGTGCAGGGGTGTCGTCCAGACGAGCCCGGCCCCCGATCGCGCGGTGGCGGACTCCCCGTTCGCGAGCCGCGCTCCGATGCCTTCGAGATCGCTCCAGTCCTGGAGGTGCCAGCTCTTCGTATCCATGCCGCGAGCCTCGCACGGAGCACTGACACCATGACCGGGCCGGGCCGGTGGCTACGCCACCGCGACGATGCCGACTCATGCAGGTGAGGGCGCGTCTGCCGGTGTGAAACGCGCGCGCGTGTTAGGAATGCCGGGGCAGCGGACGGCCACCCGGATCACACTGGGCGCCGTCTGAAACGTCCCGGTAATCCGCCCGGCGTGGGAACTCTCTACCCTCGCTCGGGAATCGTCGGAGCACAGACGGAGGCGGTGCCGTGGGCGGCGCACCAGCACGCGGACGACAGACCGAGCACAGTGCGGAGCTGTCCCACCGCATCATCCACGGTTACCGCCGTGCGTACAGGATCGCGGGGGAGGGGCCCGCCATCCTGCTCATCCACGGCATCGGGGACTCGTCCGCGACCTGGGCGGAGGTGATTCCCGAGCTGGCCCGCCGCAACACCGTGATCGCTCCCGACCTCCTCGGTCACGGAGCCTCGGACAAGCCCCGGGCCGACTACTCGGTCGCCGGCTACGCGAACGGCATCCGGGACCTGCTGGGCGTCCTGGGCATCGAACGCGCCACCCTGGTCGGCCACTCGCTCGGCGGCGGTGTGGCCATGCAGTTCGCCTACCAGTACCCCGAACGCACCGACCGGCTCATCCTGGTGAGCGCGGGCGGCGTGGGGCGGGAGGTCAACCCCGTCCTTCGGGCGGTGTCCCTGCCGGGCGCCGACCTGATGCTGTCCACGCTGCGTCTGCCCGGCATGCGCAGCCAGGTCGGGCTCTTCACACGGATGATGAAGCTGCTCGACACCGACCTCGGGCAGGACGCCGGCGAACTGCTGGACCTCGTGGACGCCCTGCCCGACGCCACGTCCCGCAGTGCCTTCATCAGCACCCTGCGAGCGGTGGTCGACTGGCGCGGCCAGGCCGTCACGATGCTGGACCGCTGCTATCTGGCCCAGGGAATGCCCACGCTCCTGCTGTGGGGTTCACGGGACGGTGTCGTACCCGTGCACCACGCGTACGGTGCCCACGCGGCCATACCCGGCAGCCGCCTGGAGATCTTCGAGGGCGCCGGTCACTTCCCTTTCCACGCCGACCCCGCCCGCTTCCGCGCCCTCGTGGAGGACTTCATGCGGACCACGGCGCCTGCCGACTGGAGCCAGGAACGCTGGCGCGAACTCCTCCGTGCCGGCCGTCCCGGCAGCACGGAGGGTGCACCGGACCCCGCGTTCGACCGTGCGGTGGACCGCGACCTGCGGGAGGCGAGCGAGCGCAGCGCCACATGAGGACGCACGCCGCCACCGTGCCCTGGCTCTGCGAGCCTCCCGCCCCTGACATGCCCTCACCTGACGGCCGTCACCGTACGCGCAAGCCGGGTACGCAGGGGCGGGGGAGCCGCCGTCACACCTTGCGGGCGTGTCACACCTTGCGGGCGACCGCTGTCACGCCTTGCGGGCGACGGCGCACCACATGGGCAGGGCGTCGTCCGGGGTGTCGGAGGGACCGGGACGCCAGCGGGTCAGGTTGACCACACCGGGTTCCAGGATCTCCAGGCCCGCGCAGAAGCGCTCCACCTCCTTCTGGGTGCGCGGGGTGGCGGAGGCGTGGCCGGCCGCACGTTCGTTGTAGATCCGCATGGATTCGGCGACCTCGGGCGCGGTGACGTCGGCGGCCGGGTGCGACAGGACGAGGTGGCTGCCCGGGGCGAGGCGGTCCAGCAGACGGCGGGTGATGTCCCACGGGTCCTCGGCGTCCTTGACGTACTGGAGGATCGCCACCAGCATCAGGCCGACCGGCCTGCTCAGGTCGAGGGTGCGGGAGGCCGCGTCGAGAATCGCGTCCACGTCCCGCGCGTCGGCCTGCACGTAGTCCGTCTGCCCCTCGGGGCCGCTCACCAGCAGCGCCCGGGCGTGGGTGAGCACGATCGGGTCGTTGTCGACGTACACGACACGTGATTCGGGAGCGGCCCGCTGGGCCACCTCGTGCGTGTTCTCCGCCGCGGGGATGCCCGTGCCGATGTCCAGGAACTGGCGGATCCCGGACGCCGCGAGGTGACGCACGGCGCGGCCGAGGAAGGCCCGGTTGGCCCGGACCGACGGCACGATGGTCGGGTTCGCCTCCGCGGCGAGCTCGGCTGCCTCCTGGTCCACCGGATAGTGGTCCTTGCCGCCCAGCCAGACGTTGTAGACCCGGGCGGGATGCGCGTGCGTGGGATGGGGTGTGGGCAGCGCGTATTCGTTCATCGTTCGTCACCTCGTGCGGCCGGGAGGCCAGGTCGGACTCGTGTTCGGTCACGGTACCCCTTGATCCGGAACAGTCCGCTGACCGAGGGAGCGGCCGGCCGTACCGAAGCCCCTGCCGAGGAGCAATGCTGACCATCTGTCAGGTCGGGCGGACGGAGATCCGCCGTCACCGATCGTCCCGTTCGCCGTGCGATGACGGCGCCGCCGGGTGCCCGGGCCTCGTCTTCGGGTGTGCCGTAGGCTGATCCACTCATGATCTTGGGGGATCTGCGTGCGCGCGATGACGACTGCGGTGACAGCGGTACTGGCCGGCCTCCTCCTGCTCCGGGCGCCGTTCGCCTGATGCGCAGTCAGCCGGCGGAGGGGGTGCGGATGGCCGCGATGTCGAACTGCAGGCGCAGCCTCTCGCTCACCATGGCGCCGCCCTCGGCCAGCCGGGCGTTGTAGGTCAGACCCCAGTCGGAACGGTTGATGGTGGTGGTCCCGTCGAACCCGACACGCTCGTAACCGAACGGGTCGGTGACGTGACCGATGTACGTGAGGTCCAGAACCACCGGACCGGTTATGCCCCGGATGGTCAGGTCGCCGGTCATGCGGTAGACGTCCTTGCCGACGAGCTGCACGGCGGTACTCGCGAACGTCATGCGCGGGTGCCGCCCGGCGTCCAGGAAGTCGCGGCCCGTCAGATGCGCGTCGCGCTGCTCCACGCCGGTGTCGACGCTCGCGGTCGACAGGGAGATGTCGGCCCGGGAACGCTCGGGACGGCGCCCGTCGAAGTAGAGGCGGCTCTCGTACTCGAGGAACGCGCCACGCACCGTCGTCACCATGGCGTGCCGCACGGAGAAACCGATCCTGCTGTGAGCGGGGTCGATCATCCACTCACCGGTGAGAGCCGCGAGGCGGGGATCGGGCAGAACTGCAGCACCGGCGGCCGTGGGGGCGGCGATTGGCTCCTCTGTGCGGGGCTCCGGACGGCGGAGCAAGGAGCTGCGGCTGAAGAGGTTCATGAAACAGTTAGTTACGCTGAGGTAAGTGGCACCCGCAAGAGCTGATCAAGGAACCCGAACATCCGTGGTCAGACCTTCACAAGGTGACGTCCGGGGGAACGAGGACGGTGGCCGAGCGTGGCGAGACGGTGATCGGTGGCACGGGACAGGGCCTGCGGTGCGCTTCCGTGAAGAGATGGGGGGACGCCCGTGGACGAGGGTGACAAGGCAACTTGGCGCCGGTCCCTGGGCGCTCTTTTCGGGGAAGGCATGTTCGCGGCAGTGGGCGCGCGACGGCGCGACGACTGGCGGCTCGATGCTCTCGACGTCATGCAGCTGAGGACGGACGATCCACGCGACTGGCTGGAGCCGCTCACGGCACCCGGAGGCCGCAGCAGGTGCGGGACGGATCCCGGGAATCCGTTCGTCGCAGTCACTCATGGTGACTTCGATTCGGTTTTCCCTGTGTCCAGGAGGGGTGCCGAACAGATCATGGTCACGCTCCAGGGCGAGTGGTTCCGCATCGACGGCATACCGGGTTTCGCGGAGCAGCAGGCCGAGCTGACCTCTCACGCGGGAGTGCTGTTGGGAAGATTCGGGAGTGATGCCCTGTTCTTCACCAATGTTTCGGCGGCGAGGGAGAATCCGCATGCCGATATGTTCGATCACGGGGGTGCCTATGAGGGTTTCAGCGGACACGTGATCGACTGCGGTGTCGTAGCGGTCTCTTCGACCGAGGTCGGCATCTTCTGGGGTTTCACGGTTGACTGAGGTTTCGGCAGTACGTGACGCACCCGCCGCCCACGCAAGCATCGCCCCCACGCGTCGACTGCTCGTGCAGGCATCCCGGTTGCCCCGCTCTTCCGGACCTCCCGCGAGCCGGTGCCTGTCGGGCTGTCCGCCCGTTCCGGTGGCCGTGCCGCTGCTCTCCGTCGGTACCGCTCCACGGGCAGGCTCGCGTTCGTCGGTCACAACACCCGTAACGACGACGTGGTCTTCATCCGCAGGAGCAGCGGCGGCGTCACCTGCCTCGCCCCCGAAAGGAGCATTACCTTCGGGAGCGGCGTGACACTGACCGGCATCCGGATCTCAAGCGCCTCCAGCTGCGGCTGAGTGCCACCGCACCTGCGCCGGGCGTGGCGCGCGTAGTGGTCTGCGTGGTGGCTGCCGCGGCTCGGCGTGGGCGGCGGGACGGGCAACGTCCCGCCGTCCCGGTCACAGGGCATCGCCGGCCGTGCGTGGCCACGCAGGAACCAGGGCGCCTGCCCACCCCCCTGCTGGGAGTCGAGCAGACCGGGTCGTCTCTCTTGCCGGCCAGGTTCGACGTGGTCGTGGCCGTGGTCCGCGTCCGGCGCCGGGCGGGAGGAGAGCCCTGTCGTACCCCTCTGGCAGGCTGACGACAGGAGAACCCCTCGCGCGAAGGAGCGACACGTGCCGCATCACCCCGTCACGCCTTCCGGGGTGACGTCTGCAGAGGAACGCTCGGACCTCGATGCCGTCAAGGCCTGGTGGCTGACCCTCGGAGGCGAGGGATTCGTGGCACTGCCACCGCCGACCCGGAACCGCTACACCCAGAGCGACGGCCATGAGGACGCGGCTGAAGTGATCGAAAGGCTCGGACTCGGCGCCGGTACCTCCTTCGCGTACTGGCAATGGCAGTCCCACCAGACCTTCGACCGCTCCGGCGCCCTCACCGGCGAGCTGATGCTGCACTGGGGTGGCGACCACGCTGCCGTCGCCGCCCACCTGGGCAGCGGACCGGCCGGGTACCAGGTGATCGACAGCGGGCCGCAGGGCGCCTTCCGGCTCGACCGGATCACCCGACGGGACGGCGCGGGGATGCCCGACCCCGAAGACCCGTCCGCGGTCCGGCAGTTCCTCGACGAGTTGGACTTCCAGGCCCCCGCGGGACCGCTGCCGCGTGGGTTCCGCCCGCTGACCGGAACCGAGGCCGACTGGCTGCACGACCGATTGCGCACTCCTGACCTGTCCACCGCGGGCCGGTTCGTCACGTCCCTGGAGCGGCGGGACGCGCTCACCCGCGAGGAAGCGATGCGACTGCTGCCGGCCTGGAGGGACGTATACGCCGGACGGCTCACCGCGTGGAACGGCTGGCAGGGACTGTTGCACGCGCTGATACGCCTCTACCAGGGCCAGGGCCAGGGCCAGGAGCTGGGGAACGAGCGTGAGACGGATCAGGTCTGGGCAGCCGTCGCCGCCGTGGGGCCCAAGGGGGCAGGCGTCCTCGGCGAGGGGCCCTCGGAGCGCGGCCTGGCCCTCGTGCGGGACTGGGCGCTGTCGGGTGACCGAGAGGCGGTCGGCGCCTGGCTGACTGTGCATCAGGCGGTGCGGGAGCCTGACGCGGTGACGGCCGCGTGTTCGCTCGCTACGGAGCTGGCCGCCCACGACGCGCCGGATGTGTCGTTGCGCGCACTGTTCTCCGCGTTCAGCCGAGCCGGGACGGCCGCGTGGCTACGGGACTCCGGGGTGGACCGATCGGCCGGGCCGATGCACTCCGCGCTGTCCTCGGTGTGGTTCAGCACCGACGAGCGCCTGCCGCACCGACTCCGCGTGGCAGCGGCGGAAGCTGGGCAGGAGCGGGTCGCGGAGGTGCGCGCGGACGCCACCCGCCTCGGACCGGCTTACGCCGAGCTCACCGGCACCGCAGCCTCGGAGGCACTGGCCGCCGCCGACCGGTTCGAGGACGCCTGCGCCGGACTCCTGGCCGGGACCGGCCCCGACCTGACCGCCGGCGAGGGCGCGTTGCGTGACACCTGGCACCGCTACCGGACCCTGACCGACGCCGACATCGCGTGGCTGCGGGCCCAGGTGGCGGACGACAGAACTGGAATGCAGGGGCTCGGATTCTGCCTCGAACTGCTCTACGCCCATGGCGTGGCCAGCACGGCCGAGGTGGACGCGCTCCTGCCACGTTGGAAGAAGGTGCTCACCAAGCAGTACAGGACGACGTACACGGAGTGGCGGCACCCGATGGTCACCCTGACGTGTCTGGCGCTCGACGTCGGACATCCTGTCGCGGCCGACCTGCTGGCCTGGTGGACGAAGCCCAAGCCGCTCTGGAAGAACGACCTGAGGTTCCTCACCCACCTCGGCGCCCCGGACGAGTCCAAGGCCGCTGAACTGTGGGAGTTCATCGAGTCGGGCGCCCACGACACCGGTCATCTGATGACCTGGGTGCTGATGCGCGCCAGGCTCGACGGCTTGCCCCCGTCGCACGTCGCCGACTCACTGGTGCGCGGGTCGCACGCGCGCGCGTACGTCCTCCACCGGGTGCTGATCGGGGTGGTCGACCCGGCACAGCCGCTGTGGCACTACAGCGTCAACTCGCGCAGCCAGGACTGGTGGAGACGTGCTCAGGCGGTCGCGGACGACGCCTCGTTGTCCGCGCAGGCTCGCGCGATCGGTCTGGAGGCGGCCCGCGGGCACTACTTGATCCGCCGCCCGGACCAGGTACGTCCCGCACCGACACAGACCGATCTGGAGAGGGCGCGGGCCTGGATCGACGAACACGACGGCGGCTGAAGTCCCGCCGTACGTCGCCGGAAGCGCGCTACGTCGGCGATGCTGCCGCTCCGGGCGGGCTTTCTGCCCGATCGCCCGGATGACCGTGCCGCGCCGCCCTCGACGGACAGGGAAGTCGCGTCACCGTCCGGTGGCGCCGTCCAGCACGTCCGTGTGATCCAGGATCGCGGCGGTCAACGGCGCGAGGACCTCCCGGGGGAGCGCGTGCCCCATGCCAGGGATCTCCACCGTGCGCGCCCCGCGGATCACCTGGGCGAGATGCTGCGGGTGCGGGGGAGGGAAGACCGGTTCGGCCGGGGCCGAGATCACGAGGGTGGGCACCTCGGTCCTCGCCAGTTCCTCGGTGCGCAGCATGCCGGATGTGTCGGCACGGCCGTGAGCGGTGCTGGAGGCGTGGTGGCCGGTGTGCTCGATGATCTTCCGCTCCAGCGCGCGGGCGCCTTCCGCGTCGAAGGGGAGCTGGTCGCCTGCCAACGCCCGCCAGTGTTCGACGCGAGCGTCGAGCTCACCCTCCGGGCCCCGCTCCTCGGTCGGCCGGGCCCAGATCTCCAGCACGTGTGGAGCGATGCCGGGCAGCTCTTCCGGTGGGACGCGCGTGCCGTCCGGTCGCACGTACGGGGTGGTGCTGAGCGCGGACGTCCCGATGAGGGTGGCGCTCCGCAGACGGTCCGGGTGGTCGGCGATGAGCAGCTGGGCGAGCATCCCGCCGAGGGACATGCCCACGACGTGGGCGCGGTCGACGCCCAGGCCGTCCAGGACCGTGATCGCGTCCTCGGCGAGGTCGGTGACTGCGTACGGCTGCTGGTCGAACGCCCAGGTGGATCGGCCGGTGTCACGGTGGTCGTAACGGATCACCCGGTGGCGCGCGGCGAGCGCGTCCACCAGTCCGTCCGGCCAGCCGAGGCCGGAGGCCTGTGCGCCCATGACGAGCAGGAGGGGGGAGCCGTCGGCTGAGCCCCGCTCCTCCGCCCACAGGCGTACGCCGGGTGCCGCGTCGATGAAGTGGTCCATGGTGCTCCTCCTGTGAGGGCCGGGCCCGGCGCCGAAAAGCGAGGCGAGACGTTTCGTCTCGCATCAACCCTAGCGCAGGTTCCGCCCGCAGCGGGCGGGATTATTTCGCGGCCCTGCCCGCCCCGGGCACCCGCGTCCAGGCTTGGAAGGTGCCGGCCGGCCGATCCGGAGCCACCACGGGGTCCGCGAGCCGGGCGACAGGCGGTCACGACGGGGTTGTTGACTACAGAAGACGTGACGTCCTGCATTCCCTTGTCTCCGGTGGAGCTGCGTGCCAACTTGGTGAGCCGGGCGCAGGATGGGCGGGCAGGCCCGCAAGGAGAACCCGATTCGGCACGGCCGTCGGCCGCCGGCACACCGGACGGGCCGGCCCGTCCGCCTTCTGAGCGGAGACGGAAGGCGCCGGGGAGCGTCAGACCCCGGCCTCCACGAGGAACTCGCTGGGGCCGCCCCACCACGACACGTACAACCCGTCCCTGGCGCGGGTGCAAGCGACGAACAGCAGGCAGCGCTCCGCCAGGAGGTCCGCGTCGTGCTGGAGCCGGTCGACCTCCGCCGCGGTGACCGCCCGCGGAAACGGAAGGGCTCCGTCGCTGACACCGATGACCGCGACACACCGGAACTCCAGCCCCTTGAACGCGTGCATGGTGCCGATATGCACGCTGTCCGCGTCGGCAGGCGCGTCGCCCCGGAGCCGCACGGCGCGGATGCCCGCCGCCCCGAGCCGTTCCACCGCCTTGTCACAGATCTTGTTGAACCGTGCGCTGACCCCGATCTCGCCCGGCGGGATACCGCTGTCGATCCACCCGCGCACCCGCTCGACCAGCGCGTCGAGCTCGGCCTCCTCCGAATCCCCGCCGAACGTCTCGGGCCCGCTGCCGTGCAGTGCCGAACGGTAACCGAGCAGGGTTTCGTTACGGGCGTCGTCCGCCAGCTGCTCGAAGGGCCTGCCGACGAGGAGGGCGGTGGACCAGCTGAGGATCTCGTGGGTGGAGCGGTAGTTCTTGCGCATCTTCGTGGACCGCCCGGTGACCCGGACGCCCACCGCCTTCAGGGAGACCTTCGTGTCGTAGATGCGCTGGTGCGGGTCGCCCGCGATGAACAGGTCGTCCGGCCGCGCCGGGGCCGCGGCCCGCAGCAGCCGCCACTGGGCCGGGTGCAGGTCCTGGGCCTCGTCGACGACCACGTGCCGGTAGCGCGGACCGGACGTCTCCAGCAGGTCGGCGGCCTCCGCACACGTGCCGAGGTAGGTGCGCAGTCCATCGGCGGTGAGGCGGCCGGTGAACTCCTCGACGGTGCGCCACACGAGACCGCGGACGGACATGGGCAGAGCGCTCCCGCGGCCCCTGCGCTCACAGGCCTCGTACCCCTCCAGGGTGCGCACGTCCTGGGCGAGGATCACATGCTTGTACTCCTGCGCGAGGAACTGCGGGGTACCCGTGAAGCCGGTGGCGCGAGCCGCCCGCTCCCACCGTGTCTCCTCCTCGTTGCCTCGCAACGGCCGTCGTGATGTCGACACGACACGGCCGGCGAACGCGTCGACAGTCATGATGTCGACACGGTCGCGCAGCACCTCGTCCTCGACCAGCGCCGCGAGACCCGCGCGGAGAGCGGCGACCAGTGCGTTGGTGTACGTCGTCAGCAACACCCGGTCGCCGTCGCGCAGATGCCCCAGAAGGTGACGCACACGGTGCAGGGCGACGACCGTCTTGCCGGTCCCGGGACCGCCGGTCACCTGTGCGGGGCCGGAGTACGAAGGGCGGTAGGCGACCTTGTGCTGCGACGGGTGGAGGAAGACCCGCCAAGCCGCGAAGGGCTTGTCCAGGATGTCGCGCAGCTCCTCCGACGCGGAGACCAGAGCGATGCGCGCCCGGGTTCGCTGAATCGCCGTGGCGAAGTCTTGTGTGTCCACCGGCGGATCACCGGCGGAGACGGTGGACATGGCCACGGACACCACGTCCCGCCAGACGTCCTCGACGCTGAAACCGGCCGCCAGGTAATCCAGGACCTCACGCTGGTCCTGGGGGAAGTACGGCGCGAACACCTCCAGCTGTTCGGCGTCGGTGAGCACGCGGGCCTGCCGAAGAGTGGTCTCGTCGATGCCGAGCGCGGCCATGTCGCCGTCCGACACCTTCGCGAACAGTCTCTCGTCGGGAGCCGGAGCGATCTGCTCATACGCGGGAGTGAGCTCGTCGAGCACGGCGATGTCCCGGATCTCGACGGCCCGGGTGACCGTGTTGATGCTGGCCTTCTGCTTGATCGCCCACGCGATCGCCTTGTCGTGTGGCATCACACGCAACAGCACGTACGTGTCACCGCTGTCCGCGGCCAGCACGACACCTCGCGTGCCCTGGTCGATTCGGATGGTCCGGATGTGCGGATCGCGGGCCCGCTTGAGGGTCTCCAGTTTCAGCCCCTGGTCCTTGAACAGCTGGTCGAGGGTGAGGCGTTCGAACTTCTCCCAGGCATCGAACACTCCCTGTTTGACGCTGCCCTGAAGCTTGCTGAGCTGAGCGCAGAAGTCGATGTCGAACGCGAGGTGGGGCATGGGCGGACTCTCCGGGGGAGGCGACGGGCGTGGAGGCGGTGGCGGGTCAGACTGTCGGGCCGTCGAGATCGAGCTCGATCACGCTCAGCACCTCGGCTACCTCTTCGGACATGTCGTCCGTCGGACCGTAGACCAGGCATAGATCGTCGTGGAGGGGTGCGAGGATCAGCTGCGCCTCCGGCGCCTGTCCCTGGGCAAGCAGGAGCATGCCGATGTCCCGGCGCAGCTCGACCGCCTCGTCGCTCACGTCGCCGTCGACCGCGCGGACGATGTCCAGGACACCCCGTAGCGCGGCCAGCGCGTCGGTCGCCTGGCCCAGCTCGGCACGGCACCGGGCTGCCTGGGCACGGCACGCACGTGCCTGCGTACTGCTGGGGCCGCTGGTACGCGCGTATGCGTCGGCCAGGGCGTCGAACTCCGGCAACGCCGCCCGGTAGTCGCCGCCGAGCAGCCGAATCGCGGCGCGCTGCGTACGGAGCTCCAGGACCTTCCTGTTCTCGGCGCCGAGCGCATGGGCGGCCGGCTCGATGATCTCGCTCAGCACCTCGGCGGCCTGGGCGAACCGCTCCTCGTCCAGCAGTGCGTCGGAGTGCGCGTACGCCTCCGCGATCTCCTCCCGCAGCTGCGCGGGCACGGCGACGGGGACCGGCGGTGCGGCGGCCGGATCGACCGTGGTGGGCACGGGCCGTCCCGCACCGGCACGGGCACGGGGCGCGTACGGCTGACGGAAGATCGCGGTCGGATCCGGCGCTCCCTGCGGCCCGGCCTCACCGGGTGCGGGGCCCGCGCCAGGCGCGGGCAGGAAGTGCCGAAGCCGCTCGTACACCTCCTGGACATCGGCGGGCCGTGCCTCGGGCGCCTTGAGCAGCAGGTGCAGTACCAGCCCCTCCAGGGACTCCGGCACATCCGGTCGCAGCAGGCGCAACGGTGTCGGAGCGGCGTTCACATGCTGGTACATCACCAGGTACTCGCTGTCGGCGGTGAACAGGGGCCGACCACTGAGCAGTTCGTGCAACACGCAGCCCAGCGCGTACAGATCGGTCTGAGGGCTGGTACGCCCGCCTCGGACCTGCTCCGGTGCCATGTACTGGTACGTGCCGATGGGGCTGCCGGTCGCGGTCAGCTTGGTGACGTCGGTGCGCAGGATCGCCGCGATCCCGAAGTCGAGGACCTTCACGGTGCCGTCCCGGGCGACCAGGATGTTGGACGGCTTGAGGTCTCGGTGGATGACGGGCACGTCGTGGGCGTGCGACAGCACGGTGGCGACCTGCGCGGCGACGGCCACGGCCCAGCTGACGGGCAGCGGGCGATCGGGATGGATGTACGCGGACAGCGGGACTCCGTCGACCAGCTCCATGACGAGGAAGAGCCGCTCGAAGGAGTCGTCGAGCACCGCGTCGTACACCTGCGGCACGCCGGGGTGCTGGATGCGCGCGGTGATGCGCGCCTCGCGCTTGAACCGCTTGGCGAACTCCTCGGCCAGCTGCGGTGAACCGGCGACGGCCTGCCGCCGGACCACCTTCACGGCGACGGGCCGGTCCAGCACGGCATCGTAACCACGCCATACGTCTCCCATACCGCCGCTGTTGAGCTCCTCCAGGAGCTCGTACCGTCCGGCGATCGGTTGGTCCGGCACCTTGCCCCCGTGTGTGCGTGTACTGAGGGCCGACGCGTGTTGGCGCGTGGACCCGGCGTGGTGGGGCCAAGTCTCTCCGTGCGGCGATCTCCAGTCCAGCGGAGCTGCGGGAGTGAGTGAGGGGGCGTCACTTTCCGGTCACCGGAGGCGGAGCGCCTCGTTGCGCGTAGCTTGGCCCGAACGTTGAGTATCCCGATCATCGCGGATACGGCACCGGCAAATGGCTGGCCACGGAATGTGCGTTCGTTGTCAGCTGTTCTTCAAGCCTGTGAATGAGCATGCAACGTCTGATAGGCCAGGACTGTGGCCGGTGACACCCGGTCCGGGCCGGCATGTGCGGTGATTGCAGCCCCGCCGAACGGGACGGTCCCCCCCGCCCTCCGGGAGGGAGAGGTCTTCGACGCCCGTGCCGACGGGGCGTTCAGTGCTGCGGTGCCGAATTCAGGACGTCGCGCCTGGCCAGCGTCTCTGCTCCGATTCCCGTGAGCGTGACCTTGCCGGAGTGAACGGTGTCCAGCTGCTCGACCTGTCTGCCGTACCACTCAATGGCGGTCAGCGTGCACTCTGGTGTGGCCGTGCCCGGGGAGGCTGCGGAACCCGGGTGCTGGAACACCATTCCCAGCCGTGCCGTCCCCTCAACACAGCGGACGACGCAAATGGCCACGGCGTCCGCCGCGCCGGGAACGCCCGGTGTCACGGACTCGATGGATTCGATGCTCAGGGCTGCCTTTTCCGGCACGTTGTCAAGCACGTCGGTGTGCCTCCTCTACGAAGTGCGCGATCTGCTCGGGGGTGAGCTTGGGAACATCGTATTCAAGGAGCGGATCGATGTCCCCGTTGCCGATCTTGCGGGGCACGTGGATGCCCATCTCGGAGAGGATCTCCCGGGCTACCGCCGAGGGCACTTGCACGGATGCGCGGGACGAGAGTTCTGCCGGGCTCAGCTCGACCGGCCACTCGGCCTCGCGTGCAATGTACCCCTGGTGGACCGGGACCCCGTCCAGCGCGCCGCGCGGGTAGATCTCGACGATGGCGTCGCCGAACCGCTCGGCCTGAGTCGCGAACACACTGGCGACGCCGGGATCGGACGATGTCGGTGTGATGCTGTACCGCTGCACACCGGGACTGCCCTCGAAACCCCTTGTGGTTCCGCGAAACAGATGCGTAGGGCACGGCGACAGGCCGAGTGGGTCGGTCCAGGTGTGCGGATTCAGAACATACGTCGATGGGTTCGGCGCCGGTACGAGGCCGAGCGGGTCCGGGGTGAGGTAGCGCGCCGTCTCCGGATCGTAATGGCGGGAGTAGTTGTAGTGCAGCCCTGTCTCAGGATCGTAGTACTGGCCGGGGAAGCGCAGCGGCGTGTACGCGGTGCTGCCAGATGCCCATGTAGTAGTACCCCACAAGGTCCGGCGGCTGCGCCAGGCGATACCGCCTTGCTCGTCGACAAGTTCGCAGGGCGCGCCGGCGAGGTCGGTGACGATGGCGAAGAAGCGAGAGTCGACGCTGGGCTGCGCGCGCCCCGTCCCGTTCGGAGTACCGACTGCTGCAGCTGCACCGCTCGCTCGAACCATGGTGTGTAGGCCCCCCAAGGGGCGAACCTGAGCGCCATGTCGGCCATCTCCAGCCTCCTGCGTCACCGCAGCCAGGATGCGTTCCGTCTGGGCCACCGGCCGCAGACCGTCGTGGTCCCACGTGAGGGTGACCGCATGAGGCAATTCGTCCGAGACCGTGGTCTGCTCGCACAGGGTCGGTCCGTCCCAGGTGAAGTCGCTGCGTTCGGTGATCGTTGTACCGTCCGCCGACAGGCGCAGCTTGGCTGTACGTCGGCCTGACGCGTCGTACTCGTACCGCCATCGCGTTCCGTCCGGCGTCGTCACTGCGGTGAGCCGGTCCTCGGCATCCCAGGTGTAGTGCCACACCTCTGACTTGCCTGACAGGTGGATCTTGCGGCGCTGGACGATCCGGCCGTCCGCATCATGGGAGTAGCGGAGAGAACCGGCCCGGGTGAGGCGGGTGCCCTCGTACTCACGCGCGCCTGTGGCTTCCTGCCCAGGGTGGCGTTGCGGCCAAGCTGCGTGGGTCTGGTTGCCGGCTGCGTCGTAGGCGTAGCGCTCGGTCCAGCCTGAGGCGTGGACGGCGGTGACACGTCCGGCAGGGTCGAGGTCGAAGGTGTGGGTCCCGCTGAACTGGTCCGTGAGGGTGGTCAGGTTGCCGTCGGCGCTGTAGGTGTAGTCGCGGCGCTGGATGCTTGTGCCCGTAGTGCCGGTGATCTGCTGGCTGGTGAGGCGACCGAGCGGGTCGTACTGGTTGGTGAAGGAGACAGTGTCGCCGATGTGGCGGGCGGTTTCCTGGCCGAGGGCGTCATGTTCGAAGACGATGGTGCGGCCGGAGGTGGTGAGGGAGGTTCGGCGACCGGCGGCGTCGTCGGCCCAGGTGCTGACAGCGCCGGTCGGGGTGGTGCGGCCGGCACGGCGGCCGAGGGCATCGTAGGTGTACGACATGGTGCGGCCGTTGACCGTCTCGGAGACAAGGCGGCCGTACCTGTCCCGAATGAGCGTGACGGTTGCGTCCTCGTTGACTGCTTCCACGAGGTGGTCGGCGAAGTCGTACGCGAAGGTGGAGGTGGTTCCGGCGGCGTTCTTGCGGACGACGCGACCGAGCCTGTCCCGCTCGTAGCGGGTTGTTCGGCCTGCGGCGCTGGTGCGTGCAGCGAGCCTGCCTGCAGCATCCCGCTCATAGCGGAGCGTCCGGTCATCGAAGTCCGTCTCGGATATCAGCTGACCGGCTGGATCGTATCCGTAGTTCCAGCTCAGGTGCTGAGGGTTGGTGACCCGAGTGAGCCGGAGGTTGCTGTCGTGCGTGAACTCGTACCGGGCGCCGTCCGCCTCTGTGCGTGACAGCAGGAGGTCGAAATCGGTGTACTCGAAGCTGACGGTCGCGCCGGCGGCATTGGTATGGGTGAGGCAGTTTCCTTCACCGTCGTAGGTCCACAACTCCTCGCTTGCGTCGGCTCCGACGCGACGGGCAACTCTGCCTTCGATAGTCCATTCGAGATGGGTGACCGCACCCCCAGCGTCCCTGAGCGAGACTGGGCGGCCGAAGGCATCCCGCTCGTAGAGAGCGGTCGCGCCGAATGGGTCAGTGACTGCGATGGGAAGTCCGGCCTTGTCGGGCGTGACGATCGAAGTCTGCCCGAGGGCATCGGCCATGGAGACGAGGTGACCCGCCTCGTCGTACGAGAATGCGATTGTGGCGCCGGTGGGTTCCGTGATCGCGGTTCGGTTGCCACGCTCGTCGAAGGTCTGCCGGGTGACATTTCCGTCGGTGCCGACGATGCGTACGGGAAGTCCCAGTTCGTTGTACTCGGCGCATGACCGGCGTCCGTCCGGCCGCTCCACCTCGGTCAGCCGCCCGTCTTCGTCGTAGGTGAAGCGCGTGGTGTGGTCGAGCGGGTCGGTGTGGGACAACAGCCGGTGGTAGCGGTCCCGCTCGTAGCGGGTGACCGCCCCCAGAGGGCCGAGCTCACTGACGATCTGGGATCGGTCGTTGATCACGTATCGCGTGGTGTGGCCGAGGCTGTCCGTCATGGACGTCATGCGCAGACCGGTCTCAGGGTCTGTGCCGTCCCAGGTGAAGCGGGCTTCGAGGTGGCCGTTCGTGCCGCTCTGGTAGACGCAACGGTCGTGTTCGTCGTAGACGTATTCGTACCGGCTGCCGTTGGTGTCGGTCCAGGCGGTGATGCGGCCCAGTTCGTCGCAGTCGAAGCGCATGGGCTTGCCCGATGAGTTGGTGACCGCGGTGAGGTGGCCGTCGGTGTAGCCGTAGCGCAGGATCTCCTGGTCGGTGCCGTCGGGGGCGGCGCCTGCCAGGTGCAAGGCGGTGACCCTGCCTTCGCGTGTAGTGAGTTTCAGGTGGTAGCCGCCGTGGTGCACGATCGACGTCGGAGCGCCTACCTCGTCGTACTCGAAGGCGATCCAGCGGCCGTTACGGTCGTCGATCTGGGCCAGGAGCGCCAGGTCCCCGGTGGGCTGGTCGACGAAGTGCCGGATCTGGCCGGTTTCCGGGTCGGTGATGGTGTAGCCGTCGGCCACCCGGTCCAGGGGCCAGCGCCGGCCGTGCGTGGGCATGACGGGAACACCGGGTGCGGGGTGCGGGTAGGCGAGCAGACTGCCTTCGTTGCAGCTGAAGACCACGCCTTCCGCGTCGATCTCCAGCCGCTGGTCGACGGTGCTGGACCAGCCGGTGCCGAACCAGCGTCCGGCCCGGTGCGAGGAGTCGAAGACACGCTCGAAGACCAGGGGCAGCGACCCGGGCAGCACGATGTCGGTCTGCGGGAGCAGCATGCGCCCCGTCGCGACGTCGATGGGATCCCCGGCGCACTTGACCTTGCTGCACTGCTGCCCGTGGGAGTCAGGATTGTCTTCGTGTCCTCGGCGGTTGGGACTCTTGGGGCGTTCGGCGAGGTCTTTCATCCCTGCCCGCAGGCCGCCCTTGATCAGGCCCCCGCCCTTGGTGCCGATGAGTTCGGGCACGAGCCGGCCGAGGAATTCGGAGGGGTCTCCCTTGGCCGCGTCCCAGGCGTTCTTCAGCGCGCGGTCGGGGTTGGCGACGGTGGAGGTGAGGCCGGCGAGCGTCATGTTGACGCCCTTGTAGTACTCGGCCGGGTGCGTCAGGTTGTACGGATCCTGCGGGTTGACCGACCGGACGAAGTTCACCAGCCCCGCGGTGCCCTTGATGACACCACCGCCGAAGTGCGCCAGCTCCATACCCTGGCCGACCCCGTAGTCGAACAGCTCCTGCTTCGCCCGGTCCATCCCGGTCGGTTCCTTCGGAGCGTGCGCCATCGCGGCCGTGATCGCACCCTTCGCGGCCTCGCCGGCGTCGTCACGCGCCCGCCGGGCCCGCTGGAGGATCTCCTGCGCGTGCCGGCGCTTGGCCGCGCCCGGGTCGGAAAACGTCCCCGGATGCGGAAGCGGATGGTCGGTGTTGCGGACCGCGTTGTACGCCTCCGCCTTCTCCTTGAACGCGGCCGCCGCGGTCTCGTAGTCCTGCTTGCCCTCCTTGTACAGGGCTATGGCCTCACCGGCCTTGGCCTGCGCGCTGGTCACCACCCCGGCGAACGTCTCCAGCGCCTTGGCCGCGTCCTCGAACGCATCCGCCGCCCGCAACCAGTCGGTCGGCAACGTCTGGAACTTGGCCCGGAACGCGTCGGCGGCCTCACCCTTCCAGTGACCGGAATCCAGCTTCTTCATCCCGCTACCGACGAGATCGAACGCCTTCTGAAAATCCCGGAGGTTCTTCACCGCCGCACTGATCTTCTCCGGCCGCCCATGGATCAGTTCGTCGGCTTCCTCGGTCTGGCCGAGCTGCTGCTCCCCGACATCCGCGCCCAAGGAGGAGGCGGTCTCATCGCCCCAGTCCTCTACCTTGTCCGCCCACTCATCGGCACCGACCTTCTCCAGGCCCGAGCCGAGCACATCGGTGCCCTTGTCGATCCCCTCGCCGAGAACCTCCTTGCTCTTGTCGACAAGGTTGCCCGCACCGTCGTACAGAGCGTCGCCCCACTTCCCCCAGTCCACCATCAGCGACTCTCCCCCCACCGCGGCTGCTCAGCCTGATCGATCGTCTCCTGCGACGGATCAAGCTGCTCCCGCAACCGCTCGTCCGCAGCGTCCCGCACCTCCGGGTCCATCAGCCCGTTGCGCTCCATCGAGTCGAGCGCGGCGTCCTCCACGTCGTAGGCAGTGTCCTTCCAGGTCTGCTTCACCTCGGCATGAGCCGCATCCCACGACTCGCGGCTGTAGTCCGGGTTGTCATACGCGGACTGCGTACTGACCGTGTCCCAGCTCATCGCCTTGACCTCGTCCTCGGACGCATGAGGATTCCCGTTCAGCGAGTTCACACCGATCTTGATCGAGTCCTTGACGTACTGCTCCTGCTCCGCGAATGAACCCGCCGACAGTCCCACCCCCAGCGCGAAGCCGTTGCCCTTCTGTGTCAGGGCCCGGACACCCCACTCCCACCGGTTGCAGAACGTCTCGAACTCCGATGTCAGCCCGGCATGCCCCAACTCCAGACCCGACAACGCAAGATCGGAAAAACCCCGCCCCACCGACGCCTCACCGATGAATCCCAGCTCCTTCAGCTCCGCATGCGCCAGATCGATCCCCTTCGCGATCAGCGCCAACGCCTCCGGCGGAACCTGAAGATCCGACCCCTCCCCACTCACCGCGTCCCCCCGAGATCCACCGCAACCGCATCCGGAACGATGCCCGCCACCGGCGGAAACAACATCCCGTCCGTACTGCCCGCATCCAGCGCCACCCCGCCAGGACCCGGCAACATCGGCACCATCACATCCAACAACCGCGCACCCAGAACCGCCCGATACGCCCACTCCCGCCCGGACTCACCACGGGCCAGCGCGAACCGGGCCAACGCCTCCTCGTCCGAGAACGCACAGATCCACCGCACACCGTTCAGATCCGCCGACCACAGATCACCGGCCCCATCAAGCGGCACCAACACAGCCGTACGCCGAAACTCACCCAGCAACACAGCAAACTCACGCCGCGCCGTACGCAACTGCTCCTGTTGGATATCGACCGACGTTGCAGCAAGTGCCCGCTGGGGAGGCGGACCCGGAAGGTCCAGGTCCGCCAGCCGTGACCGCCTGCGCTGCTGTTCCGGTATCCCGTCCCCACCCGTGGTCATACGCAGGATCATCACATGCGCGGATTTTCAAGTGCAACGTGATACTGCCTACTGGCTGGAATCCGGCTGCTCCGGGAACAGGGAGACTTCGAGGACCGCCCAGACCGTCTTGCCCGGCCCGTCCACGCAGGGATACCAGCCCCAGCGATCGGCCAGTGCGGCGACCATCAGGAGGCCGCGGCCGCCCTCCTGATCGGGTGAGGCAGGACCGGCGGGGGTAGGGAGGCATTCGCCCTGGGTGTCCGTGACCTCGATGCGGATGGCCGTGCCCTCGGCGACGAGACGGAGGCGGAAATCGCGGCCGTGTACGTGGCCGTGGCGCACGGCGTTGCTGCTGAGCTCGGCGACGGTCAGCGTCAGTGTGTCGTGCGCCTCGCTCCCGTACGGGATGCCCCATGCGTCGAGGCGCTCGCCGGCCAGGCGCCGGGCGAGGCGGGCACCGCGCGGCGTCGAGCTGAAGCGCATCGTGAAGTGGTGCCAGGTGAAGCGGGGTTGTGCGGTGCGTGCGCGACGCATGGGGAGGGGTGGCTGCTGGCTGGTCATGCCTCAACGCTCATGCATCGTGGCCGAGCGTGACCAGGGGTGACGCGCTGTCGTCAGACGGCTGTACGTGACCTGCACCGGCCTGTACGCAGGAGGGGGAGCGTGCGGCGACCGTCCGGGGCGGGCGCGGCCGGAGCCGGTGGCGAATCGCCACTGCCGTCCGAGCGCCCCGCCTTCGGTTGTCAGCCCTTCAGCTGGGTGAAGCGGAGGTGGTTGCCGAAGGGGTCGCGCAGACCGCAGTCGATTCCGTACGGCCTCTCCGTCGGCTCGTCGGTGAACTCCACGCCACGGGCCAACAGCGTCTCGTACGTCTTGCGGCAGTCGTCCGTGGTGAGGATGAGCGCGCTGCCCAGTGCCCCCTTGGTCAGCAGTTCCCGGATCTGCTCCGCCGTCTCCTCGGACATCGCCGGAGGGCCGGGCTTCTCCAGCAGGACCTGGCGGTCCGGATGCCCGGGGACGCTGACCGTGAGCCAGCGCATGAAGCCCATGTCGACATCGGCATTGACCTCCAGGCCGAGCTTGCCGACGTAGAAGTCGAGTGCCTGGTCCTGGTCGAGGACGTAGATCTGTGAGTGCGTGATCGCGTTGAACATGTGGACCACGCTAATCGGCGGGACCGGCGAAAACTTATCCGAAACTGCTCGGTCGGTGGGCGACCGGCCGTCGGCGGGCGGTGGGCGGTGGGCGGTGGCCGGTGCCGACAGGCGGCTCAGGCGCTCGGCCGCGTCCACGCCTTCGTGAAGCACGTGGGTACGTCCATGGCCGCCGACTCCTTGCGGTACGTCCTCGGCGACCGGCCGACGATGTCGCGGAACGTGCGGCTGAACGTGCCCGTGCTGCCGAAGCCGACCTCGTAACAGATGTCCGTGACGCTTCGGTCGCTCTCCCGCAGCAGGAACATCGCCCGCTCGACCCGTCCGCTGCAGGTAGCGGTGCGGTGTCTCGCCGAAGGTGGCGCGGAAGGTGCGGGCGAAGTGTGCCGGGGAGACGTGGGCGATCCGGGCGAGGGCAGGCACGTCCAGCGGCTGCGCGTACGCACGGTCCATCGCGTCCCGGGCCCGGAGCATACGGCGGTTGGTCTCTTCGGTGTTGCGGCTCACGGCACCATCCCACCACAGGGCAGGCCGGTGCCGGAGAGCTCTGTCATACCCGCTCAGTAGGCTCGGGCCATGAGCGTCTCCCTCTACTACTGCGCGAGCCGGGCCACTCCGCTGACGGATTCCGAGACGGCCGCTGTCGAGCGGATCGCCGCTGCCCACAGGGCGTCCTTCCCGTACGAGGACCAAGAGAGCCTGTACCTCTACGACAGCGATGACAGCCGACCGGACGAGGTCGTTGCCGGTTCCACCAAGATGCCGTTCGACCCCGACATGGTGCTGCCGGTGCTCAACCATGTGCTGGGCTCCGTCTCCGAGTTGCGCCGCGCTCTACCAGGAGCGGAGTGGCGCGTGCACATGGACGACCTCGATGTCCCGTGGGACGACACCCAGGGCTACGCCTTCCCCGGCATGCGCGATCCGGACCTCGCCACCGGGCTGGGCGGCCTCTGAGCCCCGTCCGCGGGTGGAGATGGGAGCCGTGGTCAGGGCAGACGTGTCAGCTCGCGGAGCCGGCCGACCAGCGCGTGCACATCGCGTTCGGCCGGCGGACCGGCGGGCACTGTCGGAGTGGTGCTCGACGCGGCGGTGCGGCAGCCCCGGCACAGGCCGTCGGGCAGTGCTTCGGGCGCGCCGGGACGGCCGCACTCGGTGCACTCCGCCAGCAGGCGACGCCCCCTGGCGGCGGCCGGTGCAGGGGCGGTGCTGCCGGTCAGCTGCGGTGGCAGCTTGTCGGTGAGGCGGCGGCGTACGAGGCCGACGGGGGAGTCCACCTGCGCGGGGAGGCCCGCCGTGAGCGCCTGGGTGAGGTAGCCGGCGTCCACACCGCGTGTGAACCATGCGGCAGCCAGGGGCTCAAGGACGCGGCAGTCGGCTGCGGAGAGGGCCAGGCGTGAGTCCGCACGGCCGAGTTGGGCCAGCGCGAGGTACGCGGGAGAGGGCGCGACCTGGGCCGCCCCGTGCGTGCGCTGCTCGGGCACGGCAGGGGGTGCGGGCGCGGGGTGCGTCACGCTCACGGCGACGGGCTCGTAGGCAACCTCGGTCTGTCGCGGGGCGGACTCGGGCGGTGCGGCCGGTGATGTGGCCGGTGGTGTGGCCGGTGGTGTGGCCGCGTTCAGGGGTGACGCAGTGACCGGGGCCTGCGCACCGGCGTCGGCCGACGGCTGAGCGGGTGTCGTCTCGGGTGAGGGGTCGCTGCCCTCGGTGGTCAGGAACGTGTCCCACCACTCGTTGTCGCGGGCGGTCCGGGACCAGTAGGTGCGGGACACCCAGCGGACCTGCTCCCGCTCGCCGGCCAGGCAGCGTACGCGCCGCAGATGCCCCGCCACTCCGAGGGCCTTCAGGGCGCTGGAGACGGCCATCTGGCCGTACAGGGGCAGGTGTTTGGCCAGCGACTTGATGTCCATCGCCGCACCATCCGGGAGCCGGTCGACGTATCCGGCGATGTACCGCTCGCGCTCCGGCATCAGGGCGAAGTCATCGGCCCGGGGGGCGCGTTGCCCGGACGCGGTTCGTTTGCCGTAGCCGGGGCGGGCTTTCGCGTACGGGCGCGAGGATGCGGGTGCGGGGAGGGCAGGGCTAGGGTGCTCGGTAGCCACGAGATCGTCTTCCGTTCGATCTTGGGGTGAGACCCCGGCCTGGTGTTTGCTCACCGCGTCGGGGTCGCTTCGTTGGGGGCACCGTAAGCAGCCGTGACGACGTGCTGCAAGCTGATCACGTTTAGTCATATCAGCTGGCCGTGACGGGGTGGGGAGGGTGGGGAGGTTTCCCCAAAACCCTTCTTTCACCTACCGGGTGGACAACATCGCTCGAATCCCGGAGCCCGCGTCCCGGCTCTCGTGTCCCGAAGCTCAAGCGTCGGGTCCGGGCCCTGAGGGCGTCCCCCCAACGAGTGAACGCCCCGACCCCGGCGCTCGAAGCTCGCCGCCCGAGTCCCGAGTCCCGAGTCCTGGGGTCCTTACCCACGCACTTCCCCGCTGCCCCTGGCGGGGGCGTGGACGGCGCGCGTCGGCTCAGTACCACTCCTCCACCGTCCGCTCCTCGGTGCTGACGAGGTAGTCGTCCGGATCGAGGTCCATCGACTTGCGGGCCGGTGACTCCCAGTACATCGCGTTGCGCTCCGCGAACGTCTCCGGGCCCTCGTAGGTGATCAGCCAGACGAACCGGTTGTGCTCCCGGTCGACCCAGGCGCCGCCGATCGCGAACCCCAACTCAAGACGCAGCGGCAGGATGTCGGCCTTCCACCGCTGCGCCCACTCGTCCAGCAGGCCTTCGCGGACGGTGTAGGTGCGGAGCTGGGTGGTCTTGGCCATGAGGTGTGTCCTCTCGCGGGTCGACACGACGCGCCACCGCAGGGGCTACGCGATCCACGGGTGGCGGGGATGGATGGGCGTCGGCCCGCTTGTACCCACTCTTTGGAGGGATCTACCGGCGAACGCTGTGCAGGCGTACGAGCAGGTGATTACGGTGCCCGAGCGGGACGTAGCAAGGCGGGCGCGGTGGTTCGGGGGCCGCAGACGTGGGTGATGTCGTCCTGTCGGTTGAGCTGTGAAGTGCTGGCTGTTGTGTGACGGTGGGGCGCGACGGACGTGGTGTGTGTGCGTACGGGGACAGGCGGTGGCGGATGACGCAGGACGAGATGAATGCGGGCGTGGGTGCGGAGGAGGGCGCGGAGCGCTCGTCGGGTGCCTCCGCCCAGCCGGAGAGCAAGGCGGAGAACGGGGTTGCGGTCGCGTTCGGGCGGCAGTTGAAACTGCTGCGGGTGAGGGCGGGGCTGGACCGGGTGGAGTTCGGGAAGCGGGTGGGCTACGCGGCGCAGTCGGTGGCCTCGTTCGAGCAGGGGCGGCGGATTCCTCAGCCGGAGTTCGTCGACAAGGCGGACCGCGTGCTGGACGCCGGGGGACTGCTGGTGGCGTTGAAGGAGGAGCTGGCTCGGTCGCAGTATCCGGCGTTCTTTCGGGATATGGCGCGGCTGGAGGCTGAGGCGGTCGAGCTGTGCGCGTACGACACGCACATCGTCAACGGCCTGCTTCAGACCGAGGAGTACATGCGCGCGGTGCTCGCGATGCGTCGACCGCTCCTCGGCGAGGAGACGATCGAGGAGCGCGTGGCTGCCCGCCTTGCACGACAGGAGGTGCTCAACCGGTGGCCCGCACCGCTGCTCAGCTTTGTGGTTGAGGAGGGAGCCCTACGGAAGCGGCTCGGCGGCAATGCGGTCATGCGTGGCCAACTTGAGCAACTTCTTCTGTTTGGTTCTCTGCGCAACGTGGAGCTACAGCTCATGCCACTGGATCGGGAGGATAATGCGGGAGTTGACGGCCCGTTCACGGTGATTACGCGCAAGGGCGGCGAGCAGTTCGTCTATATGGAGGTTCAGGGGCGCAGCAACCTGCTAACAAAACGAGACGAGACCCAGCTTGCCGCAGCACGCTATGGAATCATCCGGAGTCAGGCTCTCACTCCGCGAGAGACCCTGGGTTTTGTCGAGAAGTTGCTGGGAGAACTATGAAGACCGCGATGGCCCCCGAGTCGGCACTCCTCTGGTCGAAGAGCAGCTACAGCGGCGCCGAAGGCGGGCAGTGTGTTGAGGTGGCTGAGTCACCTGGTGCGGTGCATGTACGTGACTCGAAGCAGCTCGACGGTCCCTTGCTAACCGTTGGAACTCGTGCGTGGGCAGGTTTCCTGAGGCTGGCCACCAACTGAGTTACCCATGCCAAGGGCCCCTCACGCTGGCACAGTATGCGGGGCCCTTGGCATGTAGGGGAACCTACTCGTCCACGTTCTCCTCGCGGCGGATCATCCGCCACGCCGCCCGGCGTGCGCTGCGGTCCAGGCTGGACCGGAAGCTCTTGTCGGGGCCGAAGTACTGACGCCCTATGCCGGCGGTCGTCTCGATGTGGTCAGCCATGTTGTCGGCGAAGGCCCTGTCCCAGACCTTGCCGAAGTTGGCTTCGTCGTTGACGACCGCCGCTGCCCGGACCTTCGGGTCCTCCTTGGTCTTGTTGAACGGCTTCCGGACGTCTTCCTCGGTGAAGTCCGTGCCGAATTTGGCGTTGAACGCCTCGATCAGCTCCGACAGCAGCGACTTCTCCGCCTCTGCCGCGCCGCCCGTGCCGTCACCGAAGCCGGGGAGCTGGGCGGAGCCCTCGGGGGAGAGGGAGACGTCGTACTCGCCCGTCTTCTCCACCCGCAGGTGACTGAGGTCGATCTCCCCTATGTCCACGCCACCGTCCGCGCGGCGCGGGAGCCGGTTGAGGAGGTAGCGGCCGTAGAGGTGGAGGCGTTCCAACTCGGCGTCGCGGTACGGGACGATCTGGGCGAGGAAGCCGTACTTGCGTACGTAGTCGTTGAGGTCCGCGCGGAAGTCCTCCGCCGTTTCCACGTCGTCCTCGTCCTCGCTCTCCATGAGCGGGGTGAAGCGGGCGACGGCGGGGGAGAGGAGCCGGTACAGCTCCGCGTGCAGCTTCTCCCACTTGGCCTGCGAGCCGGCCGCCTTCTCCTTCGCCGCGAAGTACGCCGCGGCGAACTCGTCCATCTCCGACTCCGAGATGATCGGCGCCGACATGACCCGGCTCTGCGCGGTGTAGAGCAGGTTCGGGTCGGACGGGAGAGTGTTGGCCTCCTCGAAGTACGGGCGGAACGCGTCCCGGATGTCCTCGGCGTCGTTCGTGAAGTCCAGGACCGCGAGGTCCGCCTGGGTCTTGCGGTCGGCGGTGCGGTTGAGCCGGGAGAGGGTCTGCACGGCGGAGATTCCGGTCAGCTTCTTGTTGACGTACATGGTCGTCAGCAGCGGCTGGTCGAAGCCAGTCTGGTACTTCTCCGCGACCACCAGGATCTTGTACTCCTGCTGGCCCCGGCCGCCCGCGCCGACCGCCTTGTCGTCGGCGCGGGTGTACGCGAACGCCTTCGGCAGCGCGCTCTCCGCGATCCCGCCGTTCTCCTTCGGCTCGGTCGTCTCCTCGTCGTCGATCGTGAGCGAGCCGGAGAACGCTACCAGGACACCCAGGTCCGGGTACTTGGTGTCGTACTCCCGATCCTTGATGTAGCTCTTGATCGCCCGCGCCATCTCCACGGCCGACTGCCGCGCACCCGTCACCACCATCGACTTGGCCCGCCCACCGAGCCGGCCGCGGGAGTGCGTCAGGAAGTGTTCGACGATCACCTGGGCGTGCTGGGAGACGGTGTACTCGTGGGTGAGCGCGTACCGGGCGAGCAGGCTGTTGGCCTTGGAGGGGTCCACCTCACGCTCGTCCGGGTTCTGGTTCACCAGCTTCCAGTACGTGTTGTACGTGACGTAGTTCCGCAGCGGATCGAGGATGAACCCTTCCTCGATGGCCTGGCGCATGGAGTACGTGTGGAAAGGGCGGTAGGCCGCCTCGCCGTTCACGATGTCTTCCGTGCCGAAGAGTTCGAGCGTCTTCGCCTTCGGGGTGGCGGTGAACGCGAAGTAGGAGAGGTTCGCGGCCTGTGAGCGCTCCGCGGCCTTCTTCTTCAGCTTCTCGTAGACGGTGACGGCGCTCGCGCCCTGTTCCTCCGAGTCGGCGTCCAGGCCGAGGTCACGCAGCGCTGCCTTCACGGCGGTGGAGGCGTCGCCGGACTGGGAGGAGTGGGCCTCGTCGATGACGATGGCGAAGCTCGTGCCCTTGATCTCCGTCGGGTTGCGCTCGATGTAGTCGATGAGCGCGGGGAACGAGTGAAGAGTGACGGTCACGATCTTGCCCGTGTCCCGGGACAGTGCGCGGGCGAGCTGTTCGCTCTTCGAGCCGTGCTTCTCGTCCACCTTCACGACCAGGCCCTCGGTCTGCGAGAAGCTGCCGACCGTCTCCCGGAGCTGGGCGTCGAGGTTACGGCGGTCCGTGATGACGATGACCTTGTCGAAGACCGGCGCACCAGGCTTGATTCGGCCCGCGGACAGCGCATCCGGGTCGAGCGTGCGGGGGTCGGTGTCCGCGTGGAGGTCGCTCAGGCGGTGGGCGAGCCAACCGATGGTGTTCGACTTACCGGAGCCGGCGGAGGCCATGACGAGGTAGTTCTGACCCACGCCGAACGTCGCGGCGTGGGTGGTGAGCTTCTTGACCACGTCCCACTGGTGGAAGCGCGGAAAGATCGTCGACTTGGTGGTACCGCCACCGGGGGTCTTGGTCTTCTGCTGGTGCACGTACCGCTGGAGCAGGTCCAGCCAGTTGTCCCGTGCCCAGACCTGCTCCCACAGGTAGGAGGTGGCGTACGTGCCGTACGCGGTGGGGGCCGGGTTTCCGGCGCCGCCAGGCAGGCCGGCGCCGTTGGAGCCGGTGTTGAAGGGCAAGAAGCGGGTGTTCTTGCCCCGGAGTTGGGTGGCGACGAAGACCAGGTCCGGGTCGACTGCGAAGTTGGCGATGACCCGGCGGGTGAAGATCAGCTCGGTGGGGTCGCGGTCGGTGCGGTACTGCTCCTTGGCGTGCTCGACGCCCTGCCGGGTGAGCGGGTTCTTCAACTCGGCGGTGGCGACGGGAATGCCATTCAGGAACAGCGTCAGATCGAGCTTGTTGCCCCAGTCGGCCTGCTTGGTGGCGTAGACGAGCTCGCGTACGACGGCGAGGCGGTTGGCGCGGTAGCCGTCAAGGACGGAGTCGTCGGCGACGAGGTTCGGCTTGAAGTAAGCCACGCGGAGCCGGACGCCCCGGTCCTTGACGCCGTTACGGAGGACGTTGAGTAGGCCCTCATCGCTGATGGCCTTGTCCAGGCGCTGGGCGAAGCCGCGCTGGGCGCCCTTGACGTCGTTGCCGTAGACGGCGACGAGTTCAGCCCACTCGCGGGCCTGGCTCGCGTCGAGGAAGTCGAACAGCTCGTTGGTGTCCAGGCCGAGGTCGGCCTCGTAGTCTGTGGGACTGACCTCGCGCCATCCGCGCTCGGTCATGGCGGCGACGATGGCGTCGCCGAAGGCGGACTCGTGGTGGATTGGGCTCATGCCGAAACTCCGTCCGTTGCGTTGCGGCCGCTGGCGGTGGAGACATCGAACTGGCCGGTCACGGCGGCGGTGATGAGGGCTTGGCGCCGCTCGGCGAGGAGCGTGAGTTGCGAGTGGAGGGCTCGAACCAACTCCTCCTGGTGGTGTGAGTTGGAATCAAGACACTTCACTAGGCGATCTTGAACATTCTGCTCCGGGAAAGGGAACCTGTATCCGCGCAACTGTTCACCGGTGAGGTGGGAGATCGTGGCGTTGTTCCCCTCGATGGCGAAGACATTCTGAGCGGTAGCTGCACGCAAGCAATAGAAGAGCCAGCGCGGCGACGTGTATCCTCTGGCTCGAATTCGATGAAGGGCCTTCTGGTAGTAGATCTTGTCCATTCGGCCGTCCCAGATGGCCGCTCGACCGGGTTCCCCGCCCTCGCATACCAGCAGATCGCCGGGGTGCACGGCGTACCGATGGTGTTCCTCGGGTGGGAAACTCATTTCTAGTAGATCATCGGTTGTGATGCGATCCCACTGCACATTTGTGTTTCTTAGGTAGGGGGCCAGATGCGTTCCTCTGGCTCTCTCAGGGTTAAGCATCTTGCCGAGAAGTACTTCGAATTGGTAGCTGACAGGCATGATTGACCAGTCTGCTGGGATGTTGCCAAGCCAGTTAATGCCGCTCGGCTTACGTAGACCTGGCTCCGTCTGGCCTCGCACGGTGTTGAGAATCAGGCTGTTCGTGCGTTCCCGGAGGACGACCAACTGGCGATTTCTCGCGTGGCTCAGAGAGTCGATGCGGCCGGTCTCGGCGTCGAGGAAGTCGGCAATGCGGCGCTGCTCGTCCAGCGGGGGCAGCGGGATTCTCAACTGCTCGATGTCCGGCATGTAGATGGTTTTGTGGGTTGACCCTGTGGCGATACGCCGGAGGTCCGGGGCCATTCCGCGCAGAGCGTGGAGCAGGTAGCGGGGCTCCAGTCGTGGCCCGCACATCCAGGTTGCGAAATCTTGGCTTGTGGCCATTTCGGTTCCCATGATGGCCGAGAATCCCACCGATGCTGTGCGGGAAAGAATCACGGTTCCGGGAGGATGCAGAACAGCCGACGAGTTTGCCAGACCCAGCGGGCTGATCTTTTCCTTGGTTTTCGTGATGACGTTCCTCTGACCGCTTCGCAACTGCCAGACATCAGCCAAGGTGATCCACGGTGCGGTGCAGTCAGTCCAATACTCCGGCTTGCTTCGGCTAGGGGTATGTCCAGATCCAAGGCGGGCAACCAGTCGGATGGGAACTGTTGGCCATCTCGACTCAGTGAGCCACGGGGCGATGCGACTTCCACTCATTCCGTAACCTCCCCCAGCAGCCCCTGAATCTCCGCCTCAAGCGCCTTCAGCTCCGCATCGATCTCCGCCAACGGCCGCGGCGGCTCGTACACGTAGAAGTGCCGCGTGAACGGGATCTCGTACCCCACCTTCGTCTTCGTGTGGTCGATCCACGCGTCCGGCACGTGTGGGTGCACCTCCCGCGTCAGGTACGCCTCGACGTCCTCGCCCAGCGGCACGTTCTCGTAGTCCCGCAGCTCGCTGTCCGGCTCCGGCTCGCCGCCCTTGAGGAGCTGCTTCTCGCCCTCCGGGTCCCGGACCCCCACCGTGTCCCGCAGCGCTTTCGTGAACGGCGCGCCCGTCGGCCCCTGCACGCCGGCCTCCGCCATGGCGTTCCGCACCGCGACCTGCGCTTCGGACTTGGTGGCCCACTCGCTGCCCAGCAGCGGACTCAGCGCGTCCCCCAGCACCTGTGCCTCGGCGTCGGCCAGCTTCTGGAACTGGGCCTGCTCCTCGTCCGTCAGCTTCCGGCGCGCCTTCGCTTTCGCCGCCAGCTCCGGCTCGCGCGGCAGGAAGCGCTCCTCCGCCCACTTCTGCACCGGCTTCGACGCGAGCAGCGCCGCCAGCGTCTCCTCCGTCAGCTCGAAGCGCAGCTTCAACGGCCGCTCCACCGTGATCCGCTGGTAGCCGAACGCCGTGTTGTCGAAGACCTTCACCTTGGCGTGCAGCGGGTGCTCCGGGTTCGCCGCGGCCGCCACAGCCTCCCCGTACAGGCGGGTGATGTCGCCGATGTGGTTCGGCTTGCCGCCCGTGCCGTCGCCCAGTTCCTTGCGCTTGTCGCCCAGCGACTTTCGCATCTTCACCCACTGGTCGCGCGCGTCCAGCAGCACGACCTTGCCCTTGTGCTGGGCGTCCTTGCGGTTCGTCAGGATCCAGAAGTAGGTGGAGATGCCCGTGTTGTAGAAGAGCTGGTCCGGCAGGGCGACGATCGCCTCCAGCCAGTCGTTCTCCAGGATCCAGCGGCGGATCTCCGACTCACCTGAGCCGGCCGCACCCGTGAAGAGGGGGGAGCCGTTGAAGACGATCGCGACGCGCGAGCCGCCCCCGCCGTTCACGTCCACCGGCTTCATCTTCGAGATCATGTGCTGGAGGAAGAGCAGCGAGCCGTCGTTGATGCGGGGCAGGCCCGCGCCGAAGCGGCCGGAGTCGCCGAGGTTGTTGTGCTCGAACTCGACGGCCTCCTTGACCTTCTTCCACTCCACGCCGAACGGCGGGTTGGCCAGCAGGTAGTCGAACGTCTCCCGCGCGTGGCCGTCGTCCGAGAAGGAGTTGCCGAAGGCGATGTTCTCCGGGTTCTGCTCCTTGATCATCAGGTCGGACCGGCAGATCGCCCAGGACTCCGGGTTGAGCTCCTGGCCGTAGACCTCCACCGTGGCGTCGTCGTTGTACGACTTGATGTGGTCTTCGGCCGCGCTGAGCATGCCGCCCGTGCCGCAGGCCGGGTCCATGACCGTGCGTACGACACCAGGAACGCTGAGCGCGTCGCCGTCCGGGGCGATCAGCAGGTTGACCATCAGCTTGATGACTTCGCGCGGGGTGAAGTGCTCACCCGCGGTCTCGTTGGACTGCTCGGAGAAGCGCCGGATCAGCTCCTCGAAGATGTAGCCCATGTTGTGGTTGGGCACGACCTCCGGGCGCAGGTCCAGGTCCGTGAACTTGCCGATCACCTGGTAGAGCAGGTCCGCGCTGTCCAGCTTGCGGATCTGCTGGGCGAACTCGTACTTCTCCATGACCTCACGCGCGTTGGGGGAGAAGCCCCCGACGTACACCTGGAGGTTCGCCGCCGCGTTGCTCGCGTCGCCGGCGATCTTCCGCAGGGTCAGGCTGCTCGTGTTGTAGAACGAGTGGCCCGACGCCCGGCGCAGGAAGTGGTCCGTGTCGATCTCCTGCCCCTCGAAACGGGCGGCCGTCTCCGCGACCTTCTCCCGCGTCGGCTCCAGGACGCATTCGAGGCGGCGCAGCACCAGGAACGGAAGGATGACCTTTCCGTAGTCGGACTGCTTGTAATCGCCGCGCAGAAGGTCGGCGACGGACCAGGCGTGGTTCGCCAGCTCCGTGTGCTTGCTGCTGTTCAAGGGATTCCCCGGTTTCCTTTCGGACCCCCCGCTCTCCGGTCTACCGGAGCGGGTACTGACAAGTGTGGTGGTTGCGTGAAGGCCGTAGTGCCGGTTCAGGCCGATTCCGCGGAGGCCCCGCTGCCGGCCGTCGCCGGGGCCGACGGGACCAGCCCGCCCCCCGTCAGCCCGCCGACCAGCAGCCGGGCCGTCTCCTCGGCCAGCTCCATAGCGCGCGCGGCCTCGGTTCTCAGCGCGTGGACGCGGCGGAACGCCTCGCCGTAGCGTCTCTGCTCCTCCAGCGGCAGCAGCGGGACGCGCAGTCGGCCCGGACTGACGTGTAGCACCGTGCTGCCCGTCGACGCGCTCGCGATGTTCTCCTCCGCACCCAGGAAACCGGCCAGGAACCACGGGTCGAGCCTTGCCGGATCCGGCCGGAACAGGTGGACCTGGTGGCCGAGCAGTGCCCCGGAATCCGCGTCGTCCGCCACTCGGGCCATCGCGCCGCCGCCCCCCGCGACCGCGCGTACGAGCACGTCGCCCGCCGCGATCACCGGCGCCCCGTCCGCCCGCAGCCCGCTCGGGTCACCCGACGGGGCCGTACCGCGCGCGATGTCCAGGCCGGTGAGTACGGCAGCCACCGATGCCGCACCGGCGGAGCCCTTGGAGTCCGGCGCCGTGCGCAGCAGCGTGAGCGCGCCGCCCCGGGACAGGTCTGACGCCGTGGCCGTGCGCCATACGCGCGGGGCGGGGCCGGACGCGCTCCAGTCGTCGTAACCGGCCGCCTCGCCCAGTGACTTGGCACCGGCGACGAGCCGTCGGCGTACTTCGTCCGCCTCCCTGGCCAGTTCCGCCGGGGCGACGTCCGTGCGCGAGGCGCGTACATGGCGGGCGGGGGAGAGGTCCACGACGTCGTCCAGGAGGTCGACCACCGGGACCGCGCGGGCGGTGCCCGGTTCGTCGGCGTACGAGTCCGGGTCCTTCGCGAAGGCCGACCATTGGGTGAGCGCCGTCTCGGTGAGAGTTGTCCAGTTCAGCGGGGTGCGGCCGGTGCGCGTGCCGGAGGCGGTGCCGCCCGTGCGTGTGCCCGTACCCGTACCCGTGCCGGTCGTCGTGTCGGTGCCGGCTCCCGCCGCCTCCGACGTGTCGACGAACAGGACCGACGTGTGCGCGGGGCCGGCCGGTTCGGGGCGCCGCAGTATCCAGACCTGGAGCCCCACATGGAACGGCGCTGCCGCGCCCGGAGGCAGGGCCACCACCGCGCGCAGGGCGCCGCTGCGGACCAGCTCCATGCGGACCCGGCGGCCCGAGGCGCGGGAGGCGGTGGCCGGGGGGAGGAGCAGGACGGCGTGGCCGCCCGGCACCAGGTGGGAGAGGGCGTGCTGGACCCAGGCGAGCTCGGACTCGGCGCGCGGCGGTACGCCGTACGCCCAGCGGGCGTCGTACGCCAGCTCGTCGTGGCCCCAGTCGCGGTCGCCGTACGGCGGGTTGCACAGCACGGCGTCGACGGTGACCCCGCCGAACGCGTCCGCGCGCAGACTGTCTCCCGCACGCACCGTGATGTCCGCGCCCGGGGCGGCCAGCAGCAGGCTCACCGCGCTGCGCTGCGCCTGCACGGGCACGCGGTCCTGGCCGTACAGCACCGTCGCGCCCCGCCGGGCGGCGGCCGAGAGCAGAGAGCCGCTGCCGCACGCCGGGTCCATGATCCGCTCGTAGGGTCCGGGCACCAGACGGGCGACGAGATCGGCCAGCTGCACCGGGGTGCGATAGGTGCCGCTCGCGGCACTGTCCTCCAGCTCGCGCTCCGCCAGCACGGACAGCGCAGCCTCGCCGCTCGTGTCGTCCTGTACGCAGCGCAGCAGCGCCCGCAGGACATCGACGTCATGCGCCGCGAAGTGGACCGCCTCCGCGCCGGGGACCAGCTCCGCGAGGTCGGCCACCGCCCTGTCGGCGCGGGCGACGAGCTCGGCGTCGGACAGCCCGGCCAGCGCGGTGCGCTCCTCGGGAGTGCGCCGGGCCGTGGCCAGTGCCAGGGGGAGCAGGGCGCCGGTCATGCCGCCACCCCCGGGGTGCAGTCGCAGCGCGGTGCGCAGCTCCTCCGCAGGGTCGGCCGCCGAGGCGTGACCCCGGGCGCCGAGCCACTTCTGCACGTCCACCAGGTCGTACAGCGGGCTGGAATCGGTGCCCCCGGACGGCGCGGGGAAGTCGTCGTGCCGACGGCGCCAGTTGCTGACGGTGGCGCGCGTGACTCCGGCGATGCGTGAGATCTCGGCGGCGGTCACCTGGGCTGGTGGCTGGGGCATGGCGGGAGTCCTGGGCCTCTCGGTAGCTGACAGCTCACAACTTACACGGTCGGTCAAACGCGTCAAGCTGTTTGACAATGCTTTCACGGCGATGCTTCTCTGGTGTTGCTTCCAAGTGAGGTGCTCGGCCCGAGGGGGGTCCGAGGAACTCGCCGATCCCGTGGGGGAATCGCCATGCGCATCACCATGCCGACCGCTGTCGTCGAAGGCACCCAGCTCACCGTCATGCCGTTCCGGGCGGACGCCGTGATCGGGACCATGTCCGTCCCGACGCTCGTCCAGCTCGTTCCCTCGCCCCGTCGCGAGGAGGACACGAAGACGCTCAAGGCCGCCTCCGGCGCCGTGCGTCGTCACGCCGAACTGCGGTCGCTCGTGCAGAGGGCACTGAAGTCCACGCAGAAGGGGAAGAACGTCGGCTCGTACGCCGAGTACATCGCCGACGGCGTCAAGGGGGAGCTGGGCGCCGGCTGGTCCACGCCGCCGATCACCTTCTGGCACGCCGGACCGCTCGCCGCGCTCAGCGACGAACTGCTGCCCGGCACCGGACTGCGCACCCTGACCATCACGCCCGGCACCTCGGTCGTCGCCATCGACGGCGAGACTCAGACGACCGCCTGGCACGAGCTGTACGACGACCCGGAGCACTTCGGGCTCACCTATGCCGAACTCGCGACGATCCGCGTGCCGTTCGAGCTGTACGTCGACCTGAGCGTCGCCGACGCGCGGCAGATCTTCTACGACCGCAACGTCCAGGGCGTGGCCGTCGCGAAGAACCTGGCCATGTCCATGGACCAGCGGGACTTCGCCACCCGCCTGGCGCACCGCGTCGCCGACGCCGTCAAGGTGGACGTGGACGGCAAGCTCGTGCCGTTCACGAAGCTCGTCAACGCCAGCAAGCGCCAGGTCGGCAAGAGCGACCCCGAGGTCATCACCCTCTCCGCGCTGCGGGCCCTGGTCATCACGGCTGTCTACGGCCGCAACGGCCTGTCCCGGTCCGCGGAGACCGTCCAGGAGGACGAGCTGCCCGCCGGTACCGACGCCGCTCAGGTCGAGGGATGCGTCGTACCGCAGCTCGCCCGGCTCATCGCCGAGCACAGCGCCTACTTCGTCTCGCGCAGCGCCCTCACCGCGCCCGCCGTGCTCGCCGGGCTCGGGATCGCCGTCCACCACACGACGCCGTGGGCCGACCCGGCGAACGCGCTGAGCACCGAAGCTCTGCAGCGGCTCCTCGCCGACATCCGGTGGGAGCGGGAGGCGCGCTACTGGGACGGTGTGGCCGCGAAGGCCGGGGCGACCGGGCGGCTCAACTTCAGCGGCGGTGTGAAGGATTCCGGCGGCCGTGTCGCCGACGCGATGCTCTACCCGGGCACGGAGGCGGGACGGCGCATCCGGGGCCAGTGACGGCTCTCTTGGCTTCCCCGGCGCGATCAAGTCGGCGAAAGAGCCCACGCGGTGAGTCATCACACCGCTGGGCTAAGCCGCCGGCCGTCACAGACCGCCGCCAGGATTTGAGGAAACAGGACCGGACGGACGGAACCAGGCATGGGCTACAAGAGTGAAGACGAGATCAAGCAGGCGCTCGGGATCGAGTCCTGGAGGAACCTCTCCAAGGACAAGGTGATCAGGCTCGCGGCCATGATGCCTGACATGGGAACTGAGGTGGCTCTCAAAGTCGTTGAGCAGTTCCCGGCGTTCAGAGATCTCGCCGGGGATGCTGTGGACGCGATGAAGAACGCGCACGAGTCCACGCTCTCGGCCAACAAGGAGAGCCAGGAGTATGTCTACCTGGCCCTCCAGGACGTCAGAGAAACTCTCAAGGGTGAGCTCGACAAGGACGGCCTGAGTTGGGAGAACAGGCACTACCTCATCGAGGGAATGCGGGAGAACGGGCGGCAGGTGTGCCAGAAGGACAGCGAGAACAAGAAGATCTTGAATGGGCAGCTCAAGAAGGTGCTACTCGGCACCGGTGCTGTAGTCGCCCTGGGAGTGGCGTTTGTGGGTGGCAAGGTGATGGCCGAGAGCAAGGACAGCCCCGAGAGCCCCCTGGAAGCCTGATCTCGATTCTTCACGCTGGGCGCGGTGGTGTGGTCTCCACAAGCTCGGATGCGGTGATGCTCCCGGCGCCCGGAGACGAGTGCCGAGCTCTACGGCAGCAAGGGCCGCCCCTCACGCGCGGCCGTGAAGTGCTCGGGCCGGAGCGCGTCCTCACCGTACTTCTCGGTGAACGCCCTCACGCGCCCCAGCGGGGAGGACGGGTCCGGCGGTTCCTCGCTCATGGTGACGCCGAGGACGATCTCGGCGAAGGCGACGCCTACCTGCTGTGGGTTGTTCAGGTCCATGGGCGAACTGTAGGACGAAGGTCTGACACGGTAACTCCTCGCCCTTGAACCCCGGCCTGGGCCACGCAGACACAGGGGCCTGTTCCGCCTGCCACGCGTGGGGCAACGCACCGACCCCTCTTCGGGATACTTCCAGGTCGATCACCAAGGCCTTCTCGGCCTTCCGCAAGGCTTCGTGCCCGTGTTCGCTCACCTGGTGATCGTCGCAGGGTGGCAGGCACCAAGGGTCGTGACATCGTCCTGTGCTACGGGCACGAGTAGCCGCCCGCCCCGGGCAAGCACGACGACGTGGCCGCTCAGCGCTGATTCATCACCGCGCCGCACGGTTCCGCCACTGCCCTGGGTTCCGGTTTCGTACAATGTGTCAGAGCCCATAGGGGCCGAGAGCTTCCCCCCGCCGCGATTCCGCGTTGCCTCTCACCTGTCGTCGCGTATCTCCGCACGCCGTATGAAGAGAGCAAGCCCCGATGGCCTCAGCCAGAGACGAAGAGGACAACCGCAAGGTCCAGACGGCTGTGTTCGGAGGCCCGGACGGGCACCGTCCGGCCTTTCTCCCGTTCGAGAAGCAACCCGCCGACCGGCTGCGCCAGGTGCATGGTGCGAACGCCTTCACCTGTGGTGTCCTGCTCGGTGGCTGCGGGAAGTTGCTGACCTTGCGTGCCTGCGACGACAAGAAGTCGCACTTCGCCCATCGCCCACCTGTGCTCTGCAGTCGAACCTCCTTGGGCGAGAGCAGCGCCGACCATCTGTACATCGGCGAGGCCCTGCTCAAGTGGCTGTCCACACAGGGCCGTCCGAATGCCGCAGTGTCCTACGTCAAGCAGAGCCATGCACGCAGTGATGCGATCGAGATCCGCTTCGGTTCCAAGAAGGAGCGTCGACTCCTCCACGTACAGATGTCCCGTCGCTCCTTCAAGGACTGGTCGGCGGACGGCGAACGAATCGCCGCCGGGCCGGGCAGAACACCGTCCATCCGTATGTACGGTCCGGACAGCCAGCTCTCCCCGTTCGAGGTGAGTGCCGCTGGATACGCGTTGCGATTCCGGTGCGAGACCGAACACGGCACGCGCGTGGTGTTCGTCGGCACACAGTCGCCGGAGCACAGGGTCGAGTGGACGACCCTTGACCGATGCCGGCTCACCGACGGCGGAATCCTCACCCCCTGGCTGGAGCGGACTGCGGAGGGGATTCGCTTCCGGACGGCCACCCAGGCGCCGGGTACGAGCGAGCCACGGCGGCCGGTCGCCGCCCCGGAACCGAAGGCTCCCGCAGACGTTCCCGCCCTTGCCCTGGTCCCCGGTCTGGTCGCGTTCACGGGTGCCTGTCTCTCCTCCGAGGTGGCGCCCGGCCGCCACTTGTACGACGCGGACGCGCAACCGTGCGGATCAGCGGGCTTCCGCGCGCGGATATCCCTGCCCGACGCGATGGGCATCCCCGAGTCCCACCGCGTGTACGTGCTGACCGCCGGGGCCGCGATCGTGGGACCCCCACCAGGGGCGGGCTCGGACGCACCCTGGAGTCTGCGTGCCGAGAGCATCGTGCGCCTCACTCCGGCCAAGGCTGCGGAATGGGAAATGCTCAGGACGTCGCCCGCGCCCGAGGTGAAGGTGGTGCCGGCCCCGCTACCGGGTCCCGTGCCTGCCACGCCGGCGACCGGGGGTTCGCCTCCGGAAGCGACGCCCGAGCCGGAACCGACACCGGAGGCGGCAACCGCGTTCCGGGGGCCGACCGGTGACGTACGAGACAAGCCGACGGACGACGTCCTGGCAGGGAAGATGGCCCGCGCTCTGGTGGATACCGCCCGCGCCGGGACCACCGTCACCTGGCGCGAACTGCTCCGTACGGTCGGAGTGCGCCCGGAGGACGTCAGTGTCGAGCGTCAGCTCAGGCTCCTTGCCGCCGTCGACGCTCCGCAGGTGAGAGGCAGTAAGCCATTTCTGTCCAGTCTGGTGACCTTCTCTGCCGGTGCCCAGCCGGTGGGGACGCCTCCCGCGTTCTTCCGGCGGGTGCTGCTGGCCCTGGGGTGGCCCCACTGGACAAGTGAGGTGCAGGCGGCCGAGATCTGGGCCGAGCACCGGCAGCGGCTCCACCGGGCCTTCCGGCACGATGCGCATGGCGGGCCGAGCGTGCGCAGAGTCCCGCTGGACGCGGACCCCATGGGGGATCTGGTCGCGATCCTGCGGAAACTCGACGAGGAGCCGGAGCCCTTCTCCTCCGTGGATCTCCACCGGATCCTGCAGAAGGCCGACCTGCTGGTGGTCCGGATCGGAGAGCCGTTCATTCCTGGGCCCGTGATGCAACGCCTGCGGCGTTGGCACATGGTGCTCCGCGACCTCCGGACCTTGCGGACGGACGCGGCCTCCCCGGCTCAGGCCGAGAAGGGGACGGGAGCACGGAAGCCCGACGAGCCGAGAAGGGAACGGCAGCAGAACGAGGAGCAGGCGAAGGCCGGCCATGCCGAAGCCCGCCGTGTGTTCGACGGGCTCGTCAGGACGTTCCGTGCCGCCCGGGACGCCGGCAACCTCCGGGAGGCGAAAGCCGCACGTGGTGCCATGGGCTCCGTCTACGCTCTGAGGCTTTCACCGGAGGACCGGGAAGCGGCCACCCCGCTGGTGCGAGAGTTCAAGCAGTGGGTCCGCGACCAGGAGCCGGCCCGGCATCTGGTCGATCCACCGTTGCAACGCATCCGCGAGATCATCCAGGATCTCGCGCTGCGTAGGGCGGCACTGACATCGGCCGAGCTGAAGGCGGCTCTCGACGAGACGGCACGGCTGCGGCGGCGCCTCGCCGTTCCGCTGCCCGAGGCCGAGCAGAAGCGGCTGGGCCGGTGGCGCGGCAATCTGAAGCACCGCCTGCTCGCAGAGAAGGACGCCGAGTCGCGGCCCCCGGAAGTGCCCGCGAATCCGGGTGACCACCGCCATGACACGCGACGCCTGAGCAGCGAGCGGATCGGCGGTCTGGCGGATCTCGTCCGAGTGCTCCTTCAGGATGCGGCCCGCGCGGGGACGACCCTCACCTGGGGAGACATGCGCCGACGTACCGAGGGGGCACTGCCCTACCTCCACCCGGACGACCAGGGGGAGATCTTGGTTGCCGTGGACCTCGTCACACCTGACGACGAGCCGTTGCTGTCAGCTCTGGTGTCGACCGCCGATCTGTCGCCGCACGGGCTGTACCGCCATGTCCGTCACAGCTTGGGAAGGGAGCGGGTGCCGGACGAGGCACTCGAAATGCACTGGCGGATGGACGTTTTCCGGCTCTACTCGTTGTGGCGCCACCGTTGAGACGGGTCGCGGGGACGGTTCTCGACGTACGGTCATGGCCTCCGTGGTCTGGTCGAACGTGCCGCGATGTACGCCCGCCGTCGACGGTCCGGAGCCATGTGTGCGCCGACCGCGAATGGCGTACGGCCCGCGTGTCAAGCAGCCGACCGACCGCGGATCATCACACGACCCGGGTGAGCTTCTTCGCCGTACTGCAGTGCTCGGTCCGCCCGTGCCGCCACAGTTGCACCGCCGTCAGCGTCAGGAGAGCGGCGAACACAGCGAGGAGGACGCCCGCGATCACCGTCTGCCGGCCGGCCGCCGCCGAATCGTCGTAGGAGATCAGGACGAAGGCGGACAGCAGCATCCCCGCCAAGTACACCGAGCGGACGCGCCGCAACTGCCGCACCGCACGAGGAGCTAGAGCAACACGCTTCACGAAAGCCATGTCCCCTCCGTACCCCTTCTCATGGCGATGAGACGTCGATTCCACCCGCGCACGCGTGTGCGGGTAAGTGCGGCGCGCACCGGCCCTCCCACGGCGTCGTGCGGGGACGTGGCCGGCGGATGACCGAGACCGTTGCGGGCACCAGAGGGACTGACCTGTTTCACTCGACCACCGTGAGGAGCCGGCCGTGGCCCTGGTGCAGCTCGACCTTCCCGACCCGATGGCTTTACGAGGGCGTTGGGCGGCACTCGCAGCCGTGCTGGCAGCCTCCGGGCACGGGGAGCGGTGCCGGGCTCTGTGGCCGCTCTGGCACTACGACGACGGGCACGGCAGCTGGGCCGACCTGCACCATCTCGACGAGGGACGCGCGGTGTTGCTCGGGCAGGACCGGAACGACTCCGAGACCTTCTACGCCGAGGCATCCGACTTCTACGAGGAGATGGAGACCGACCTGCTGGCCGGTGCGCCCGAATGGTGGGAGCCACCCGTCCGCAGGGTCCGGGACGCGGAGCTCTTCCTCGGCTTCGTGTACGGCTTCGACGGCGGAACATGGCACCGCGCGGAGTACGACCTCGACGACGGATTCACGAGCGTGGGGCTGCCCGTGCTCGCCACAGCCCTGACGAGGGGGAAGATCCTCGCCACCGTCCAGCGTATGCCCGACTCCGAGGGGGGCCGGCCCGCTTACGAGGCGATCGACGCGCTGATCGCCGCCGACGGAGAGGTCGATGCCGGCCTGGTGGAGGCCGTCGCACCTTCCGCCGGCTGGGACGCGGAGGCCGGTGCGGCGGCGGCCCGTGCGTTCCTCGCGGTCTGATCGGCGGTGCGCGGCCCCGCGAACGGTGGGTCCGGCCGGGCAATGCCCGGCGTGACCGTCTCAGAAGGTCACCGTCCGTCTCAGAAGGTCACCGTCTCACCAGTCGGAAGGTCACCAGGTCAGAAGGTCACCAGGCCCGGAAGGTCGCGTCCGGCCGGTCCGCGGTGCTCACGCGCTCGACGTACAGCAGCCCGTCGCGGTGCCTCAGGTGGTGGCCGGGCGAGCTGTGGGACTCGAACGACGCCGCGGAGCGGTCAGAGAGCCCGGGCACCCGCTTCCACGTCGGGGCCATCAACGAATGGCTGTGACCACTCATGCAGCGCGCTGCATGCAGACCAGTTGCTCCCGCGCGTCCCATGACTCGGTGACGGTGAAGCCGAGTCGTTCGTACAGCGCGATGGCCCCGGTCCGCCATTCCCACACCGAGAGCCGGACGGTGTCCACGCCGTTCTCCTTGGCATGGGCGAGCGCGGCGCCGAGCAAGGCGGACGCAATCCCCCGGCCACGGAATTCAGGGTCGGTCCAGAGCCTCTTGATCTCCGACGGACCGTTGGCCGGGGAGGTCAGAACCAGGCAACCCGCAGCGGAGTCCCCCAGGAGAGCCACCAGCACGACATCACCGGCGAACGCGGTCCGAGGGTCGGTGATCTCTGCTCGATAGCGATCCGGCAACCCGTCCACCGAGGCAACCTGTTGCCCCTTCTCGACCTCGGTCCGCAGATGGTAGGCCGCCAGCAAGGCGGCCAGGCCGTCCTCGACCGGAGGAGTCCGGCCTGGCCAGCGGGCGATAGCGACCTCGCGGTGATCAGTCATGACACCAGGATCACACGACAAGGACCACGTGCCGTGCGAGCCCCGGAGGAGCACTTCGACACGCTCCATAGCTGCCTTGGTCCGAACCGTCCCACCCGCGTCACCCCTGAGGGACTTCCGGCGCGGGCCGCTCGCCCGCAACCGGCTCGGGGGTGTTCGGCCGTCCACGCGGGGGAGCCCCGCGGGTCGTCGGCCGGTCGCCGCTGTCGCGATCACTCTCCCCAAAGCTTCACCCGATCTCCCTATAGTGGTGCCGCGTTGATCGTATGGCCGCAACGCGTGAAGCTGTCTCACAGGAGTCCGTACGATGACGAGCCCCTCCTTATCCGCCGCGTCCGCCCTCGGCGGCGGCTGCCCCGCGCACCCCGCCGACGCCCCCGTGCCGCTCAGCGGGCCCGCCTTCCACACCGAACCGCAGGCCCTGTACCGGACCATGCGCCACTCCTACGGGCCCGTGGTCCCCGTCGAGCTCCCCGGCGGCTTTCCGGCCTGGCTGGTCGTCGGCTACCGCGAGCTCCACCAGGTCACCAGCGACGGTGAGTTGTTCCCCCGGGACGTCGGGCTGTGGAACCAGTGGGAGCACATACCGGACGACTGGCCGCTGCTCCCCATGGTCGGACGCCCCATGCCGTCCATCTACTTCACCGCGGGCGCGGAGCACCGGCGGCACTCCGAGCTGGTGGTCCCCGCGCTCGAGGCCGCGGACCCCTTCGAGATCCAGAGGCACTGCGAGCAACTGGCGGACCGGCTCGTCGACGGCATCTGCGCGCGGGGGACCGCGGACCTCGTGGCCGAATTCGCCGAGCCGCTGCCCGTGCTCGTCCTGGCCCGCCTCGTGGGCTTCCCCGACGCGGAGGGGGCGGACATCGCCCGGGTCCTCAAGGACCTGGCCGACGGAGGGCCCGGCGCCCAGGAGGCGTACGGCCGGTTCGGCGCGCACATGCGGCGGCTGGTGGAGGCCAAACGGGAAGCGCCCGGCGACGACGTCACCTCCCGGATGCTCGCCGACCCCGAGCCCTTCACGGACGAGGAATACGCCCTCGACCTGATGGCCATCACCGCGGCAGGTCACCTCACCACCGCCGACTGGATCAGCAACTCCCTGCGACTGATGCTCACGGAGGAACGGTTCGCCGACTCCCTCTCCGGCGGTCACCGCAGTGTCGGTGACGCGATGAACGAGGTCCTCTGGGAGGAGAGCCCCACCCAGATCCTCGCCGGCCGCTGGGCGGTCCGTGACACGCAGCTCGGCGGCAGGACCATCCGTGCCGGGGACATGCTCCTGCTCGGCCTGGGGGCGGCGAACACCGACCCGCTGATCCGCCAGGGCGAGATGTCCGGCGGGACCGGACTCCGCGCGGGCAACGGGGCGCATCTGGCGTTCAGCCACGGAGAGTACCGCTGCCCCTTCCCGGCCCAGGAGATCGCGGAGACCATCGCCCGCACCGCGATCGAGGTCATTCTCGACCGGCTGCCCGATCTCGAACTCGCCGTCCCCGCCCAGGATCTCGTCAGGCGGCCGTCCGCCTTCCTGCGCGGGATGAACGCGCTGCCCGTCCGGTTCGCACCCGTACAGACGACAGGAGACCTGCTGTGAACTGCCCGCACGCGACCGTGGTCATCGATCCCATGGTCCAGGACCTCGACGGTGAGACCGAACAGCTGCGGGCCGCCGCCCCGCTCGCGCGCATCGAACTCCTCGGGGTCCCCGCCTGGACCGTGACCAGGCATGCCGAGGCCCGCCAACTCCTGCTGGACACACGTCTGGTGAAGGACCTGAGCGCCTGGGGCCTCTGGCAGAGCGGGCAGGTCACTCACGCCTGGCCTCTGATCGGCATGATCGATGCCGGGCGCTCCATGTTCACCGTGGACGGCGAGGAGCACCGCCGGCTGCGGACGAAGACCTCCCAGGCGCTCACCCCCCGCCGGCTGGAAGCGATCCGCCCGGACATCGAGAAGTTCACCGAGCGGCTGCTGGACGCGCTCGCAGAACAGGGCGAGGACGGGGCCGTCGACCTCAAGGCCGTGTTCGCCCAGCCGCTCCCGATGAGGGTGGTCGGACTGCTGATGGGAGTGGACGAGTCCCTGCACCCCATGCTGACCCGGCAGTACAAGGCCTTCTTCTCCATGCTCACCCCGCAGGAGGAGCGGCTGGCGCTGCTGGCCGAACTCGACGTCTTCTACGCGGAACTCGTACGGGAGAAGACCGCGAACCCCACCGACGACCTCACCAGCGCGCTGATCCTCGCCGAGGAGGGCGGGGAACCGCTGACCGAGGAGGAGGTCGTCGGCAACCTCAAGGCGATGGTGGCAGCGGGGCACGAGACCACGATCGGGCTCATACTCAACGCCGTGCGCGCGCTGCTCGCCCACCCCGACCAGCTGCGCAAGGTGCTGGACGGTGAGATCTCCTGGGAGACGGTGATCGAGGAGACCCTGCGCTGGGACACACCCACCACACACCTTCTGATGCGGTTCGCCACCGAGGACATCCAGGTGGGTGACCAGGTGATAGCCAGGGGGGAGGGTGTGGTCATCTCCTACCGGGCCATCGGCCGCGACGTCACCCAGCACGGGGACGACGCCGATGCCTTCGACATCACCCGGCAGACTCCGATCCGGCACATGACCTTCGGCCACGGGCCCCACATCTGCCCCGGTGCCGCACTGTCCCGGGTCGAGGCGGGAATCGCGCTGCCCGCGCTGTTCGGACGGTTCCCCGGTCTGAGGCTCGCTGTCGCCGACGACGAGATCCGCAAGCTGCCGGTCATGACGCAGAACGACATGGAGGCCTTCCCCGTTCTGCTCCACGGCTGAGGGCCGGGAGGTCCCGGGGCGGGGGAGGAGAGCCCCCGCCCCGGATGCACTCCTTGGGCGGGTGTGTATCCCAGGCAGCTCAACTCCCGTGTAGATCAGTGCTGTTCGGTATCCCGGACGGTGTCCGGTCTTTCGGTGAAAGTGGGCGGCGCACGGCAACCGAAGCGTTGCCGGTGACGACTGCGGGATGCACTCCCCATCCCCGACCCTCAAGGAGGACCCTCGTGAGCCGCACTCTGAGGAGAACCCTCGCCGTGCTCCCCGCCGCGTTCCTGCTGGCCCTGGTGCCGGGCAGCGCGTCCGCGTACCCCAACCCGGGCGTGGTCAACGGTGACATCGTCGTCCACGACCCCAGCATGGTCCGCAGTCCGTCGGGCCAGTACCTGCTCTACTCGACCGGTGAGGGGCTCCAGCTCCGCACCTCCACCGACCGCACCGCCTTCGGCCGCTCCGGGAACGCCTTCACCACCAAGCCCAGCTGGTGGAAGAACTACTCCTCGGCATCCGATCCCTGGGCCCCCGACATCTCCTACCGCAACGGCAAGTACCTCATGTACTACGCCGTTTCGTCATTCGGCTCGAACACCTCGGCCATCGGTCTGGCGGCCTCCGCCACAGGCCAGGCCGGCAGCTGGAGCGACTACGGGATCGTCTACACGTCGAACTCGTCGAGCGACTTCAACGCCATCGACCCCAACCTGTTCGTGGACGACGACGGCAAGTGGTGGCTGTCCTTCGGCTCCTGGTGGACCGGGATCAAGATGATCCGCGTCGATCCGTCGACCGGCAAGCAGTACGCCGGGGACACCACCCGCCGTTCGCTCGCCTCACGGCCCACGGGGACCAAGGCGGTCGAGGCACCCTCCATCGTGAAGCGCAACGGCTACTACTACCTGTTCGCCTCGTACGACACCTGCTGCGCCGGCACCAGCTCGACGTACAAGATCAAGGTGGGCCGGGCGACCAGCGTCACCGGACCGTACAAGGACCGCAACGGCGTCAGCATGCTCAGCAACGGCGGTACGCCCGTCATGGAGTCGCACGGCCGCTACATCGGGCCCGGCGGCCAGTCCGTCCTGGCGGACTCCGACGGTGACCTGCTCGTCTACCACTACTACGACGGCCAGGACAACGGCACCCCGAAGCTCGGCGTCAACCTTCTGAACTGGAGCAGCGGATGGCCCGTCGCCTACTGACCCTGCTGAGCGCCCTCCTGCTGGCGCTCGCCCTGGGGCAGCCGACGCCGGCGTCGGCGGCCGAGGGGCGTCCCTTCACCAACCCGGTCAAGGCGCAGAAGGGCGCCGACCCCTGGATCTCGTACCACGACGGCAACTACTACCTGGTGTCGACGAGCTGGACCGACGTCATCACCATGCGGAAGTCGCCGACCCTGGCCGGTCTGTCCACCGCGCCCAGCGTGCAGGTGTGGCAGGGCGACGCCGCCTCGCGCTGCTGCAACATCTGGGCGCCCGAACTGCATTACTCGGGCGGCCGCTGGTACCTGTACTACGTGGCCGGCCAGAACATCACCGACTACAACCCCACGCAGCGCGTGCACGTGCTGCAGAGCGCGGGCTCCGACCCGATGGGCCCCTACACGTACAGGAACCAGCTGGGCGGCACCTGGATGCTGGACCCGAGCGTGCTCACGGTCAACGGTGCCATGTACCTGCTGGGCAGCGCGAGCGGCGGCGGCACGCAGAACCTCGTGATCGCGCCGATGTCGAACCCGTACACGCTCAGCGGCTCGTTCTCGACGATCTCCACGCCCACCTACGACTGGGAGAAGTCGGGCGGCACGGTCAACGAGGGGGCCGAGGTGCTCCAGCGGGGCGGGAAGACGTTCATCGTCTACTCCGCCAGCGGCTGCTGGACCCCCGACTACAAGCTGGGCCAGCTCACGCTGACCGGCTCCAACCCGCTCTCCGCGTCCTCCTGGACGAAGAAGTCCACCCCGGTCCTCCAGCGGAACAACGCCGCCGGGGTCTACGGCCCCGGGCACAACGGCTTCTTCAACTCGCCCGACGGCACGGAGAGCTGGATCGTCTACCACGCCAACGACGCTGCCTCCGACGGCTGCGACAACGGGCGTACGGCACGTGCGCAGAAGTTCACCTGGAACTCCGACGGCACTCCGAACCTGGGCACACCCGTCGCCCTCGGCACGACACTGCCCGGGCCCTCCGGTGAGACCGCGGCGACCCCGACGGCGTACACCGTGGTCAGCCGGGCCACCGGGAAGTGCCTGGACGTGAGCGGCGCGTCCACGGCCGACGGGGCCGACGTCCGGCAGTGGACGTGCGACGGCAGCACGAAGCAGCGATGGCGTGTCGACGACCGGGGAGACGACACGAGCAGGCTGGTGAACGTCGCGTCGGGCAAGGTGCTCGACACGGCGGACTGCTCGGCGGCCGACGGCGCCGATCTGCGTCAGTGGTCGTGGCTCGACAACACCTGTCAGCGCTTCCGCTTCGTGACCACCGAGGCCGGAGGCTGGGTGCGCATCGTCAACCAGGCCACCGGGAAGGTCGCCGACGTGGCGGACTGCTCGGCGGCGGACGGCGCCGACGTACGGCAGTGGACCTGGCTGGACAACACCTGCCAGCAGTTCAAGCTCGTGCCGGTCTCCTGAGGTCCTCCCGCCCTCGGGAAGCCACCCCGGCCTCCGGCGGCCGTGCGGGTCCTCCAAGGGCCTCCGGAAGCGGTCCGCCGGGGGCCCCGGGCCTCCGGCAGCCACTCCGGCCTCCGGCGGCCGTACGGGTCCTCCAAGGGCCTCCGGAAGCGGTCCTCCGGGGGCCCCGGGCCTCCGGCAGCCGGTGCGGGACCTCCCGAGGCGGCCGTGCCGGCTGCCGGGGCCGTCCGAGGCCGCCTCAGGTCCGCCGCAGCTCACGGGTCGCGCGCCCGTAAGCTGCGGCGGCATGGCTGATCTCCTCGCCCTCGCCCCGCACCGTTCCACCACTGCCACTCTGCTGGCCGGTGCCGCTCGCGAGCGCGGCATGGACGTGACCGTCCTGCCGCGCGACGGACTCCCGGACCGGCCGCCGTCGGGCACCCGGGCGCACTACTACGGCGGCCCGCTCTTCGCCGCCTCGGCGGTGGGCAGCCTCGGGATCGCTCTCCTCGAACCGGCCGACGGCTGGCTCGACGCCCTGCCGTACGCGTTCACGGGCCGCCGCATCCGGTGCGTACCGCTCAGCGAGGCCCGCCGGGCACCGGGCCCGCTCTTCGTGAAGCCGCCCACCGACAAGAGCTTCCCCGCCGCCGTGTACGCGGACGGCGACGCGCTGCGGGTCCCCGCGGGCTCCCGTGCGGACCCCCTCGTCCAGGTCAGCGAAGTGGTCACCTGGGTGAAGGAGTTCCGGCTCCATCTGCTGGACGGGGAGATACGCACCGGCTCCCAGTACGCCGGCTTCGGGCGGCTGGACGTGGCGCCGCTGGCGGGCCACGCGGACGAGCCCGCGGTGCGCGCGTTCGCCGGACGCCTCGTCGGGGCGTGCGCGGACTCCCTGCCCAGCGGTGTGGTGCTCGACGTCGGACTGATGCGCAATGGCGACGGCGCGGGGGAGGGACAGTGGGCGGTGGTGGAGGCCAACATGGCCTGGTTCAGCAACGTGTACGCCGCCGACCCCGCCCGCGCCCTCGACGTGGTGCTGCGCTCGGCGGGTCCCGGGGCCGGTGTCAGTGCGCGGGACGCGCTCTTCCTGCGGGCGTGACGGCCTGCCCGGCCGGGGACTGACGGCGGGGCCCGGGCGTGACGCCCGCCCTGCCCGGGTGTGCTGCCGGGGCCGGCAACCTTTGGGACGGCGGTGGCGACTACTCCCCGGAACCCCACCTCTTCCCGACGAACGGATCAGGACATGGCAGCCATTACACGACGGCACACCGCGCTCCGCCCGGGACCCCGCAGAGCGATGACGGCAGGCACGGCGGCGCTCCTGGCCGCCGCGTCGGTCTGGACGTCCGGCGCGGCCTCCGGTGCCGAGGCCGCTGCCACCCTCACCGTCGCCAAGGACGGCAGCGGGCAGTACACCACCGTGCAGGCGGCGGTCGACGCGATCCCCGCGGGCAATACGGCGCGAGTCGTCGTCTCCATCAAGCCGGGCACCTACCGCGAGCTGGTGAAGATCCCCTCGACCAAGCAGAACGTCACCCTGCAGGGCAGCGGTTCCAGCCGCAACGACACCGTCATCGTCTACGACAACGCCTCCGGCACCCGGAAGCCCGACGGATCGGGCACCTACGGCACCAGTGGCAGCGCGACCGTCGCGGCCGAGGCCAACGGCTTCCAGGCCCGCAACCTCACGATCTCCAACGACTTCGACGAGGCCGCCAACCAGAACATGAGCGGCCTCCAGGCCGTGGCCCTGCGGACCGCCGCGGACAAGGTCTTCCTCGACTCCGTGATCGTCACCGGTGACCAGGACACCCTGCTGCTCGACACGGCCTCCAAGACGACGCTCGGCCGCGTCTACATGACCAACTCCTACGTCATCGGCAACGTCGACTTCATCTTCGGACGCGCCACCGCGGTGATCGACAGATCGGTCATCACGCTGAAGAAGCGGTGGGACGGCAGCTCCGCCGGCTACATCGCCGCACCCAGCACCGCCGCCGACCGCAAGGGATTCCTGATCACCGGGTCGACCGTCAACGGCGACGTCTCGGCGTCGTCCTTCTACCTCGGACGGCCCTGGCACGCGGGCGGTGACGCATCGCTCGACCCGATGGCGACCTTCCGCAACACGGTACTCAGCTCAGCGGTCAGGTCCGCCCCGTGGACGGACATGAGCGGCTTCTCGTGGAAGGACGACCGCTTCGCCGAGTACAAGAACACCGGGCCCGGGTCCGGGGCGGCGAGCAGCAACCGGCCGCAGCTCACCGACTCCCAGGCCGGCGGGCAGGAGACCGCCGACTGGCTGGCAGGCTGGACACCCTCGGCTTCCTGAGTCACGGTGTGTGGCAGTGAATCGACGCGGTGCCCCGGTCGAAGCGCTTCGACTCTCCTATGGACAGTACCTGTGAGCGAGTCTAGGCTCCACGGTGTCTGTGCATGTCAGAGTGCGACGGGGAGCACAGCAGGCGTTGTCGAAGCGCTTCGTCACCCGCCCTCCCCAGCGGTAGCCATCTGTAGGGGAGAAGCCGAATGGTCACGCTTGCCGAGGTCGCCCAGCACGCCGGAGTCTCCGCGAGCACGGTGAGCTACGTTCTCAGTGGCAAGCGGTCGATCTCGGCATCGACCCGGGAACGGGTGGAGCACAGCATCCAGCAGCTGGGCTACCACCCCAACGCCGGGGCCCGTGCCCTGGCCAGCAGCAGGTCGAACATCATCGCGCTCATGGTGCCGCTGCGTACGGACATGTACGTGCCGGTGATGATGGAGATCGCCATCGCCGTCGCCACCAGCGCCCGTACGCACGGCTACGACGTCCTGCTGCTCACAGGCGAGGAGGGGCCGGCGGCCGTCCGGCGGATCGCGGGGAGTTCGCTGGCGGACGCGATGATCCTGATGGACGTCGAGCTGCACGACGAACGGCTGCCGCTGCTCCGCGATTCGGGCCGGACCGCCGTCCTCATCGGCCTGCCCGCCGACACCTCCGGGCTGACCTGTGTGGACCTCGACTTCGAGGCCACCGGTGCGCTCTGCGTGGACCACCTCGCCGGCCTCGGGCACCGTGAGGTGGCGGTGATCGGCGAGGCGGCCGCCGTCTACGAGCGGCACACCGGCTTCGCCGAACGGACCGTGGACGGCATACGGGCCAAGGCGCAGGAGGCCGGGGTGCGCATCCTGCACCGCCCCTGCGAGGGCGGATTCGCGGCCATGGCCGGCACGCTGGGCCGGATCTTCGACGAACGGCCGGGCACCACCGGGTTCATCGTCCAGAACGAGGCGGCCGTCGAGCCTCTGCTCAACCTCCTCCAGCAGCAGGGGCGTGCTGTGCCGGAGGACGTGTCCGTCGTCGCCATCTGCCCCGAACAAGTTGCGACGCAGGCCTCGGTGCGCCTCACCTCCGTTGCCATTCCGGCCCAGGAGATGGGGCGCCGGGCGGTGGAACAGGTGGTCGCGAAGCTCGCCGGCCGGGGTACGGACGAAGTGGACCTGCTCGAACCGGTTCTGACCGTGCGTGCGAGCACTGGACCGGCTCCGGCCTGATCGTCGACGGGCCCGTTCACCCGTCCGGGTGGAGCAGCTCCCCGGTGTATCGCCACGGGGCCGGTGCACGCGTGTCACGGGTGGTCAACGGGGCCTGGAATGAGCCTGGTTGCCGATGATCCCGCATGGTAACTTCGCGATCGGTCATAAAGGCGGTACCGGCTCGACGGGGGTGGTCGGTGGTGGTGAGCGGGCTGCTCGGACCGGAGGAGCCGGACGGAGCCAGAGCGAGACTGATCGGTGCGCTGGTCGAATTCCTGTGCGTCCAGGATTTCGTCACCGACCGTGATCAATGCGCCCAGTTCGTGTCGTTCGCGGCGGAGCAGCTGGGTGCGGAGATCACCTATCAGCGCAAGAACCCACGGTCCGACATGCTGTCCTTCCTCCGGGCCCTGCTGAAGTACGAGAAGGGCCTCGGGACACTGACCTTCACCGTCGAGGTCATCGCGGGCCGTGAGTGTGCGGCCCAGTTGGCCCGGCTCGCCGCCGCGGCCGGTCCCGACGAGACGATCGCCGGTGCCTCACCGGAGTTCACCGACAGTGCGGTGCGGGACATCCACCGGCTGCTCGCCGACGTCCGGCGCGTCGACGACGGCCGTCTGCACGCCCTGCTCAACCACGAACTGGGCGTGGACGTGCCGTACGGCCAGACACCCGCCCAGCGCTTCGATCACCTGTGCGGGGTCAACACCCAGGCCGACGGTCTGCCCCCCGCGCTCGTGCTGGTCGAGATCACCGCGTTCCTGGAGCGGCCCGCGCTGCGTGAAGGGCTCAGGGCGTGGTCGGACGCCTGGGCGGGGGAAGCCGGTGCCGAGGCGGCCCGGGCCCTCGACGAGCGCAGGCGCGCCATCGCCGCGCTGCCGACGCCCGATCCGGACGTGGCACGTTGTCTCGTCGTGATGGTGGAGCCGGCGGACGACAGTTCGGCCGATATCTACGTACGTCACTGGGTCAACGCTGCGCCAGGTTACTGGGAGCCGGTGGCCGGAGATGTGCGTCCCACGACCATCGACCGGCTGGCGGGCGAGGTCGAGCGTGCCATCGGCCGCGGGCAGGAGCACTGGGCCGGCATGCCGGTGACGGAGAACGAGCCGCCCGCCCAGGTCGAGTTCGTGCTGCCGTTCACGCTGCTCAACCACGACATGGCCCGGCTGGAAATGGGCACCTGGAGTGGTGATCCGCTGCCGATCAGTCTTAGCTACCACGTCCATCTGAGGTCTCTCGAACGAATGAGAGCGGCGCAGAAGGACGGATATCTGCCTCTGTGGCGGGAACGCTGGACACAACTCAGGAACGCCGGTGTGGCCGAGTCGTACCGCTGGCACGGCGAAGAGGGGGAGCGGCTCGACCGCTGGCGTGCCAAGCTGATAGCGAACCCAGGCCTGACCGCGGTCATACTCGACGTCCCCGCACTGCCCGGTCTCGGCCTGGAAGCACTCGTCACCGCGATCGCTCAGGGGGTGGGCCTTGCAGCCTGGGACCGCAGAACGGACAGCCCCGACCTGTCGGGCGAGGTGCTGACACTGTTGCTCGCTCACCCGCCCTCACAAATCCCCTCGAAGGTAAGCGCGTTGCGCAAGAGGGCCGAGGGGATGAACCGTGACAACTGGTCCCTCGGGAAGCACCTCGCCCTCATGTGGGATGATCCCAACCGCCTGATCGACTGCGAGGAGTTGACAGCATGACCGAGCAGGCCTCGGCAGCGCAGTCCGTCACGCCCCCCTCCTGGAGGGTGTTCCATGCCACGGGGCAGCCCCCCGCGGGGGACCCGCCGGAGCTTCCGCAGCCGCCGCCCTGGCGGGTGTTCTCCGGAACCCCGTTGCAGCAGGACCCTCCCGAGGACGCGCAGTCGGCGCTGCGCCGGCTCGGCACGGTGCAACAGGGACCGCAGTTACGCGAGGAAGAGATCAACGCGGTGAACGCCGCACTGCTGCTGCGCCGCCCCCTGCTGATCACCGGGCCGCCGGGGGTCGGCAAGTCGACCCTCGCCTACCTGATCGCGAGGGAACTGGGACTCGGCCGGGTGCTGCCGTGGAGCATCGTCAGCCGCACCACGCTGCGCGGCGGTCTGTACGAGTACGACGCCATCGGGCGGGCCCAGGCCATCGCCGCCTGGCGTGCCGGGGGCACCTCGGAACCGGGGAGCGACACGGGAAGCGCTCCCGACCTGGGGGACTTCGTGACGCTCGGACCCCTGGGAACGGCTCTGCTCGCGTACGAGCGTCCCAGGGTGCTGCTCGTCGACGAGCTGGACAAGAGCGACATCGACCTGCCCAACGACCTGCTCCACGTCCTGGAGAACGGCAGCTACGAGATTCCCGAGCTGGTGCGGGCCGACGTGAACGAGGTGTCCGTCTTCACCGACGACCCCCGGGGCCGGTCCGTCATCGAGGCGGGCCGGGTCGAGTGCGCGGAGTTCCCGGTCGTCGTGATCACGAGCAACGGCGAACGCGAGTTCCCCGCCGCCTTCAGACGTCGCTGTCTGCCGCTGGAGATGCGCCCGCCCAGCCGCGAACAGCTCGTCTCCATCGTCGTCAGTCACCTGGGCCGGCGCCCTGAAGGCGTCGACGACCTCGTGGACGAATTCGTCAGGCGCCTGGACGGCGGGGGCACCCAGTCCGTCGATCAGCTGCTGAACGCCGTGCAGCTCACCACGGCGCACGGATTCCGGGCCGACAGCGACGGGCGTAAGCTCATCGAGATGCTCCTCCGCGACCTCTCGAAGGGCCGCTGATGAACGGCTCGCCACGAGAACGCGCCCCGGACACGCTGCCCGCCCCGAGCGGGGGTCTCCAGGAGACGGACGGCGAGGCGAGCTGGCAGGACCTCGCCGACGGAGTATGGCTCGCTGCCGCGTGGCACCGGGCCGGCCGCGGAGCGGACGGGGAGGCGGCCCCGGACCCCGCACCGTCGCCCGAGGACGGAACGGAGCCCCCCGCCGACGTCACGGCTCCCCTCTTCGAGGCGGGGGCACCGGAGACCGTGCCCGCCGGGAGCAGTGGCGTGGACCTTCACGGCGCCGAGGTCCACAGCGTCCACGAGACCCTGCACGGCCGGCCCGAAGCCGTCCTGCCGAACGGGACGCGCCCCCCGCGCCGCGTGGTGCCGCTGCGTCTGGCCAAAGCCCTGCGCGGGCTCGGCAGGCTCGTGCCCTCGCGCCACGGGAGCCGGCTCGACGAGGCGCGCACCGCCGAGAACGGCGTGATCGACGGACTGTGGATCCCCTACCTCGATCCCGTCCAGGAACGTGCCTTCGACCTGATGCTCCTCGTCGACACAGCGCCCACCATGCCCGTATGGGACGGCTCCTTACGCCAGTTGTCCGACGAGGCCGTGCGCAGCGGGGCCTTCCGTGACGTCCGCACGGTCGATGTCTCGCTGCCCGGCGGCGAGACACCCGTCCTGCGCTGGCCCGGCAACCGGCGGGCCGACCCCGCCGAGCTGCTGGACGGCCGGGGCTCACGGCTCTTCCTCGTCGTGACCGACGGACTGGCACCCGGCTGGGCCGAGGGCGGCGCCGACGAACTGCTGGGCCGGCTCGCATCCGCCGGGCCGACGGCACTCGTCCATCTGCTTCCGCCGTACCTGCGCCACCGGTCCTCCGTCTACCCCTTCCGAGCCCGGCTGGACGCGGCCGGATTCGGGGCGCTCAACCGCCACATCCTCTGCCGCCCGCCGCGCGGTGTGCCCGAGCACGCGCACATACTGCCCGACACGGGTGACGGATCCGTGGCGGTACCGGTCCTCAGCCTGCGCCCCGGGTCGTTCCGGGCCTGGGCGGACCTGGTCACCGGCGAACGCGGCGTACGACGGGCGCTGCCGGTGGTTCTGGCCGGGGCCATGGCCAAGGGGGTGTCCGCTCCCGGGCTGCGCGCACCCAGGCTCGACGGGCCCCGCGCGGCAGCGGACGCGGTGCGCCGCTTCTTCGCGCTGGCCAGCCCGCTCGCCCGGCAGCTCGCCGTCCTGCTGGCCGTGGCGCCGATGCGCTTCGACGTCATCGAGGAGCTGCGCGACCGGGCCTTTCCCGAGTCGCAGCCCGAGCACCTGGCCGAGGTGATGATGGGCGGTCTCATCGACTGGGAACGGGACGGCGAGGGCGGGCCCGACTTCGCCGACGGCATTCGCGAAGCCCTGCTGGCCACCGGCAACCGAACCCAACTCGCTCGTGCGGTCAGCCTGTTGGCCGACTCGCGTACCGGCGGGGTGCAGGGCACGAGGCTGCGAGCTGCTCTGCGGGACCCGGTGGGCGCGGAGCTGCCGGACCGCGAGGGCGGCCCGGCGTGGCTCCGCATCGAACTCGCCGTGCTGCGTGCGCTGGGAGGGCTCCCGTACCGACGCCGGGCGGCGGACCTGAAGGGCGTGCTGTCGGACGGCGCGGGAGCGTCAACGGAGGTGACGAAAGATGATAAAGAGGCACCTGATGTGAATGAGAACGGCCCCGCTTCCCCGTCGCACCCGACGGTTCCACCAGGAGGATCTGTGTCGCCGACGACACCACCCGTAGACACCGAGCAGGATCGGGTCGACGAGCGCACGAACGCCCCGGCACCGGAGCTGCGGTTCGTCCGTACGGGCCAGCCGAAAATCATGGGCAACGTGCCGCCGAAGAACCCGAACTTCACCGGTCGGGAGAGTCTTCTGGCGGCCGTGGAGAGGCAGTTGCGGGAGGACGAGACCACGGCCGTCCTGCCGCACGCCCTCCACGGCATGGGTGGCGTAGGGAAGTCGCAGATCGCCGTGGAGTACGTGTACCGCCACAGCGGCGAGTTCAACGTCATCTGGTGGATCCCCGCGGAACAGGAGAACCTGATCCTGGGCGCTCTCGCCGACCTGGCCCGCAGCCTCGGCCTGGAGGTGGGACCGCAGGCCAACGCCGCGGTGCCCGCCGTGCGCGAGGCGCTCCGCACGGGCAAGCCCTTCGACAACTGGCTCCTGGTCTTCGACAACGCCGAGGACATCGAGGCCGTCCGGTCCTACTTCCCCAACGGCGGACCGGGGAAGATCATCGTCACCTCCCGCAACCGCGAGTGGGAGCGCGTCGCCACGCCCCTCAGCGTCGACGTGTTCGACCGGAACGAGAGCATCGCACTCCTGCAGCGGCGCGCCCGGGGACTCAGTTCCTACGACGCGGACCGGCTGGCCGCGGCACTGGGCGACCTGCCCCTCGCGGTCGAGCAGGCCGGTGCCTGGCACGCCGCCACCGGAATGCCGGTCGACGAGTACCTCGGCCTGCTGGAGGAGCGCCGGCCCGAGATCCTCGAACTCAACCCGTCCCCCGACTACCCGCTGCCGGTCGCGGCGGTCTGGGACATCTCGCTCGGGCGTCTCTCTGAGGACAACCCCGCGGCACGCCAACTGCTGGAGATCTGCGCCTGCATGGCGCCGGAACCCATTCCGCTCAACCTCTTCAGGGGCGGACGCAACGTCGAGATCACACCCGAGCTCGACCCGGTCCTGCGCGACCCGCTGCTGCTCGCCCGCGCCACCCGGGACCTCAGCAAACTGTCGCTGGTGAGGCTGGACCACAAGACCGCCACGCTCCAGATGCACCGGCTCATGCAGAACGTGATCGTGGCCAGGATGGATCCCGAGGAACGGACCAGGATGACGAGGGCAGCCCATCTGCTGCTCACGACGGCCAAGCCGGGCGCACCCGCGTCACCGGACCAGTGGCCCGCCTACCAGGCGATCCTTCCGCATGTGATCGCGTCCGGGGCGGTCGAGAGCTCCGACGCGTGGGTCCGTGACCTCGTCTACGACATGGTCTTCTTCCTCTACTACTGGGGCGCACACGAATCGGGCCTGGCCCAGGCCCGGCTCGCCTGGGCCGCGTGGCGTGCCCAGTCCGGTGACGAGGACCTGCACGTCATCAGGATCACGAAGCTCCTCGGCTTCTACCTGCGGCTCCTCGGACGCCCCGACGAGGCGGTCGTGCACAACGAGCGGGCGCTGACGATCTCGCGCGGTGCGCAGATCCCGGACGAGGAACTCGTCGACTCGATGTGGCAGATGGCGGGGGCGCTGCGCCACCGGGGCGAGTTCCTCCAGGCACAGGAACTCGCCGAGGAGGCGTTCACCCGGGCCAGCAACCTCTTCGGGCCCGAGGACCCCGCCACGCTGAGCGCGGCGCACGACTACGGTGTGACGCTGCGGCTCAACGGCAGCTTCGCGGTCGCGCGGGAGATCGACGAGGAGACCGCCCGCCAGAGGGAACTGCTGTACGGGCCGGTGAACGGGCTCACGCTCAACACGCTGAGCGGACTCGCCATCGACATCCGGGAGGCAGGCGACTACCTGGGTGCCCGAGCGCTGCAGGAGTCCAACTACCTGCCCTACCTGGCCCACTTCGGCGAGACCAACGCGGCGACCATCCGCGCGGCGTTGAACCTCGCGGTGTGCAGGCGCAGAGCCGGTGTGGTCGAGGGAGGCTCCGCCCTCGCCGAACAGATCCTCGAGCGCTTCACCACCCGCTACGGACTGAACAACACGGACGCCCTCGGCGCCGCGATCCACGCCATGGTCGAGCGCCGCTTGAACGGGGACCTGGTCGGTTCCCGGGAACTGGGGGAGCAGGCGCTGGCCGCCTACCGCAAGGTGCTCGGCGATCGTCACCCGTACACCCAGTTCGCCAGGGTGAACCTCGCGGCGACGCTGCGGGCGCAGGGTGACACGGACCGGGCCGAGTCGCTGGACGCCCAGGCGCTGGAGGGTCTCGAAGCCACCCTCGGGGCGAAGCACATCAACACGCTGACCGCGGCGATGTGCCGGGCCAACGACCACTACGCACGGCTGGACTTCGCGCTCGCCATGGCCGCCGACGCGGACCTGCTGCCCAGGCTCACGGAGACGGCGGGGCCCGAGCACCCCCTGACCCTCGCGTGCACGGCGAACCTCGCGCTCGACCGGCGCGGGCTCGGCGAGTCGGAGGAAGCCGACCGTCTCAACCGCGCTGCTGTGGAGGGGTTTTCCCGTGTGCTCGGGGCGAACCACCCCTGGCACACCGCGGCCAGGCTCCACCAGCGCATCGAGTGCGACATCACGCCGCTGCCGATGTGACGCCGACGACGGCAGGCTGACCGCCGGCCCCTCCGCCGCACTCGGCGGCGGAGGGGCCGGCGGTCACAGCGAGAGCAACGGGGGAGTACGCATGACCACGGTGGTCTTCACACACGGCACAGGTGTCCGTGAGCCGCACCTGACCGCGCTGCTCACGCGGGTCGCTTCGGGTCTCGCGGCAGCGGACCCCCGGGTGCGCCTGACCGCTTACGACTGGGGCGGGCCGCACGGGGCGAGGCTCGCCGCGGACGGGGCCAGCATCCCGGCCGCACCCGGCACCGGGACAGGCCGGGGCACCGGCGATCCCGACGACGGCGACGGGACGCAGGAGTGGGCCCGGCTGTACGAGGACCCCACGGCCGAACTCGTCACCGTGCCGGGCGGAGCGGGCCCGCGCGTCACGCCGCCCGGCGCGGCCTTTCCGGACGAGCGTCCGAGGTCGCTCCTCCGCGAGATCGCGGCACGAGGAGAGCCCCGCGCGGACGCGCTCGGTCCCGGACTTCCGGAGGCGGCGGCCGAGCTCGCGCGCAGTGCGCTGCTCGGCCCCGCCGCCGAGGCCCTGGACCAGGAGACCCTGGCCCTGGTACTGGCCCGGGCGCTGACGGCCACGGTCATCGCCGCGCGACTCGCCGCCGACAGCCCCGTGCAGAGCGGCGGCGACGCCAGGGACACCGCTGTCGCCGCGCTCGCCGAACGCCTGGGCGCCGCACCGGCGGGTACCGGGCGCGGTCCGCTGCTCCGGACGGCGGGACGGCCGCTCGTGCGGCTGGGCTCCCGCTACGCCGTGCGCCGGCGCCGCGCGCTCACCGACGCGGCGCACCCGGCCGCCGGCGACATCCTCAAGTACCTCGCCCGGGGTGAGGCCATGCGCCAGGGCCTCCGCGACCTCGTGGCCGCACTTGAGCCGCCCGTCGTCCTGGTCGGGCACAGCCTCGGTGGCATCATCTCGCTCGACACCCTCATATCCGGCCCGCTGCCCGGGGTCGAGCTCCTGGTCACCGTCGGCTCGCAGGGCCCCTTCCTGTACGAGACGGGCGCGCTCCCCTCGCTCGCCCACCCGGATCCGCTCCCCGCCCACGTACCGCCGTGGCTGAATCTCTACGACCGCCGAGACCTGCTCGGCTATGCCGCCGAACCGCTCTTCCCCGGCCGGGCCGATGACATCGCCACCGACAGCCGGCAGCCCTTCCCCGTGGCGCACAGCGCCTACTGGACCGATCCGGCCGTCTACCGCGCGATCGGGGAGCGGCTGCCATGACGCGCACGCCGGTCCGTCCGGACCGCGTTCTCGCCCTGGTCGTCGGCATCGAGCAGTACGCTGCCGGCCCGGGATGGGACCTGCCGGGGCCCGCCGACGACGCCCTGCGCTTCCGCGAGTGGCTGCTGGCCCGCGGAGTGCCCGACAACCGTATCCAGCTCCATCTCGCACCGCTGACGGGGTCCGCCCCCGGCGTCCCGTTCCACCCGGCCGACCACGACTCGCTGAGGCGCGCCTTCATCAAGGACATCCCGGAACGCGGGGGCGACGCGCTGTGGGTGTGGTGGGGCGGCCACGGCGTGCTGGACGCGGACGAGAACACCCGGCTCTACACCGCCGACGCCACCTCGACCGACCGGCGCAACATACACGTCGAGTCCGCACTCACCCGGCTCAGGAGTGATGTCACGCCGGGCCTCGGGGTGCAGATGTGGATGGTCGACGCATGCCGCACCTTCGACGAGATGCACCACTTCCCGCAGTCGCTGCCCACGGAGCGGTTTCCGGCCGGGTCACGGGTCGCCGAGCACGAGCAGATCCTGATGCTCGCCGCAGGTCGCGGGCAGCGGGCGGTCAACGATCCGGAACGCCGGCGCGGTGTGTTCTCGGACATCGTCCTGCGCGCGCTTCCCGACGAACCGCTGCCGGATCCCATGCCCCTCTTCGAGGCGGTGAAGGAACGGATGAACGTCCTCCGCGCAGCGGGACACACCGACCAGATCTCCGGATTCCGCCTGCAGAGGCCCGGGCACACGGAGATCATCCCGCCGGGCCGCCCGCCCCACCAGGGACAGGGGGACGAGCCGGCGGTGCCTCCGGCCGCCCGGATCGTCACGGCCCTGATGGCGTATCCGCTGATGGGTGACCGTGACGAACGGCAGACCCTGGTCAACGAGCTGCCCGCCGCCGTCGTCGCCCGGATGCCGAGGCACCCGATGCCGAGGACGGACGTGATCGGGATCTTCCGCGCCCTCAGGGCACAACCGGACGGCCTGTGGAAGCTGTACGCCGCGGTGACACTGATCGACGACGATCCCGCCCGTGCGTCCGAACTCAGTTCAGCAGTACGGGACTTTCTCGCGAACCCGGCGCCCGGAATGTGATCGGCTGGCGTGATCACACGGGTTTCGGGAAGAGGTCTCAGTCGTCATGATGGAGTAAACGGTGGCATCCTGTGCCACCGCTCGCGAAGGGGGAGCGCGCCTTGTACCAGCCGGTGCCCGCCGACGGCACATCCGATCACCTCGAATCCGACCTCATGGACCTCGCCTCCGTGGGCGTCGCCGAACTGAGGCACCTGTCCGCCCCGGACGGGTCAGCACGGCTGCTTGCCGAACTCCGGCGCGCGCGCACCAACGCGATGGGCGGCGGTGAACCCGGGCGGGCCGAGTAGTCCCCGCCCGATGAGCCGCCGCGATGAATCCGTCCACGACAGGGAGCGAGATGTACGCCCCGATCCGCATGCCCGGCGCCCTGTTCGACGACATCGCCACAGGCGGCGGCTCACCCGAGGCCGTCGCCTTCCTGGTCCGGGGCGAGCGCAGCCGCCGCCTCCTTCTGCTGCGCGAGATACTCGACCGGTTCGACGCGGCTCCCGGCATCCTCGGACCCCTTGACGCGCGTACCGTCTGGCCCACGCTGGAGGCCGCCGCCGCCCGCGCTCCCGAGCCGGTGGACACACTGCTGTTGAGCCCTCAGGTCGGCAGCTGGCTCGCCCACATGCTCCGGAGGCTGCACGGAACGGCCTCCGGCCCGCCCCTGTGGGCCGATGCGGGGCAGCTCGCCGCCGTCGCCGCGACAGCGGCCGTCCACGCGGGCACGGACGCCGAGCTGGTCCTGCCCGCCCGCGGCGCGGCCGTCAGCCTGCCCGCGCTCGGCATGGTCCGGCTCCCCGGCCCGCAGGAGGACGGCTTCCACCCGGTGCGGACCGTGGTCTCCGGCGGAACCCTCACCGTCCGCCCGGACCGGGGCCCCGATATCGTCGTACACCCGCTCACCGAGCCGGAGTCGGCGAACTGGCTGCCCGTGCACAGGCTGGACGCCGGACCGGGGGCGCACTCTGTGCAGCTCGACGACCTCGACCCCTACCGCGACCTGGACGAGCCGATACCCCCCGGCCGGCTCGGCCCCGGAGAGCTGCGGGCCTGGCAGGGGCTGTTCCAGGACGCCGTGGCCATCCTGCGCCGAGGGGGCACCGGCCCCGGCGGCCTGCGGCCCGAGGAGATCAGCCGCATCGTTCCCTGGCCTGCCACGAACAGTGCCACAGGGCTCCCCGTACCGGCCGAGGGGCTCAGCGCCTCCACGGGTGACGCCTTCGCCTCCATGGTGATCGCCCGGCCCCCGGACGGCCTCGTCCTCGCGGAGACCCTCGTCCACGAATTCCAGCACAGCAAACTCGGCGCCCTCCTCCACCTCTTCCCGCTCCTCGACGACGACCGGTCCGAACGCCACTACGCGCCCTGGCGGGCCGACCCCCGCCACCTGCCCGGACTTCTCCACGGGGCCTACGCCTTCGTCGGCGTCACCGGCTTCTGGCGGGAGCGGATCGGAGACGCCGAAGCGGACCCGGCCGGACGCGCGCCGTTCCTCTTCGCGCTGCGCCGGCTCCAGACCCGTATGGTCCTGCGCACCCTGGCGACCCGTGCCCGGCTCACCGAACCCGGACTGCGGCTCGTCACCCGGCTGTCCGAGACCGTCGACGGCTGGCTGAGGGAGCCCTTGGAACCCGGTACCGCGGCCAGGGCCCGCGCGTCGGCGGTCAGCCACCGGGTGGAGTGGCGCCTGCGCAACCTGCGCTGCGCCGAGGACGACAAGGACACGCTCGTCAAGGCGTTTCGTTCCGGGGCCGTCCCCGTACCGGGCGGTGAACCACTCGTCGTCCCCGGTCAGGGGCGCGGGTACTGGCAGGACGACCGTGCCCGGCTCTACCGGCTGCGCGAATGCGAGGCCGGCCGGCCTCGGACGGCCGACGAGCTGCTGGTCGCGGGGGACGCGGAAGCGGCACGAACGGCGTACACCGAGCAGTTGCACGGACCAGGACCCGTCGACCCGCACGCGCTGGCCGGCTGGCTGCTCGCGCATACGGCGCTGCACCCGGGTGACCGTCGGCTGCTCGCCCGCCCCGAGCGGTTCGCGGCGCTCCTGGAGGCGTCGTCGCCCGACCGCTGGACCGACACCGCACGCTGGCTGGCCGGCGGCCCGGACGCGCACTGACACCGCACGCCGGCCGGCCGGCGGCCCGGAGTCGCACGGACACCGGACGGGTGCTCCGGCAAGGGGCACGACGAGGTGCTCCGCGCAGGACGCGGACCACGGGCCGGGGGCGTCCTCCCGGCCCGTGGTCCCCTCGGATCAGCTCGACGAGACGTTGAACCCGTTGGTCGTGAAGTTCAGTCCGCCGGACGACGAGGTGATCTCGTAGCCGAACTGGACGTCACCGATGGTCTCGTTGCCCCACCAGCCCTTGGTGTCCTTGATCCACTTCAGGATCGGCAGGATGTTCACCGTGCCGGCGGACGAGTCGGAGGTCCGCAGGAACGAGAAGACCTCGTTGGCGCCGTTGCTGCCCTTGTAGACGTCCCAGGTGTGCCCGCCGAGGGTGACACGCCCCTGGGAGGTGCCGAGGGGGCCGACGGCACCGTTGTGGTTCACCCACAGCATCACCTCGTAGTCGTAGTCCGTGTCCCAGATGTCGTACGACGTGTTGTACGCGCCGGACGACGGGACCGTCACGTTGTAGCCGCTGGTCAGCGACGAGAGCGACGAGATCGGCTTGTTGACGATCTTCTTGGCGTTCGGATACGACTTGATGCCGCCGGTGTTCGGGTGGTTCGCCGTCACGCCCCAGTTGCTCGACGAGTTGGCCCAGATGGACTGGGTGCCCGCTCCCGAGCCCCAGATGTTGTTGTAGAGGATGTAGTTGTCGGACGTGGTGTAGTTGCCCCACTGCTCGGACGAGGTCCAGATCGCGGCGTGGGCGGGAGCCGCCGCGAAGCCGATCAGCGCGGCCACGGCTGCCGTGGGGGCCATCAGCAGCCGGGTCAGGGTGGATCGTGCCATGGGGTGTTCCTTCCATGTGGGGATGGAGGACTGCTACCGCGGCCCCAGGGTGAGGACGCGGTCCACGCCGGCCGTCAGCTCCAGCGGAGCCGAGGGGTTTCCGGCGGAGGTCTCGGTGAGGACGAGCCCGTCGCCCGTACGCAGGTCGACGCGGGCGTCGCGGGTGGGGCGCAGCACGGCGGTGGCGCCGTCCTCCGACCACCGAAGGTCGAGGTGTGCGCCGAACCGTGTGCGTACGCCGCGGAGTTCGCCGGCCGGGTACGCCGCCGGGACCGCGGGCAGCAGCACCAGACGGCCGGGCGCCGACTGGACGAGCGACTCGATCACGGCGGCGGGCAGGGTGTGGGCCGCGTCCGCGTTGTAGACGTTCCGGGAAGGGTAGTGCGCGCTCATCAGCGAGTCGTGGAAGAAGTCGCCGCCGAGCACGGCATCCAGCGCCGCCGACACCCGGGACGGGTCCCGCAGCCGGGCGGCGATCAGGGCGTGGTGCAGATGGCCGTGGGCGGAGTCGTTCTCCGAGCCGCGCAGCTCCAGCGCGCGGTGCGCGGCCCCGGCCTGTTCCGGGGTGTCGTACGGGTTGATCTCGTCCAGCGGCCACACCGGATAGAGGTGGCTCAGGTGGCGGTGGTCGTACGTCTCCAGCAGGCCGGGCCACGCCCACTCGGCGAGCGCCCCGTCCTCGTTCACCAGATACGCCGGGAGCCGGGCCGCGAGCGACCGCCAGAGGCCGGCGGACGGGTGCCCCGGGGCGTGTTCGGCAGCTGTCGTCAGGGCGTGGCGGGCCGCCGCGATGTCCATCGTGGCGTTCACCGTGACCCAGCTCGCGTTGACCGGCCGGTTCTCGGGGGAGTACGAGGGCACGACGGCCAGGTTCCCGTCCGGGTCCTCGCGGCCGAGGAAGTCCTCGTAGAACAGCGCCGCTTCGACGAGCGCGCCGGTCAGAGCGGCGTCCGGGGTGCCCGTCGTGACCTCGGCGTGCTCCAGGAGCGGTTGCAGCAGCCAGTCCGCCCCGGCCGTCCACAGGTGCAGCGGATAGGCGCGCTGGAAGTGCCGGGTGTGACCGGACGCGCCGTCCGTGTGTGACGGCGCGACGATGCCCCGCGCCCCGAAGAGCGCCCGGGCATTGTCCTGCCAGTCGGACAACTGCCCTTGCACCAGGGATGCATGGGCCTCGGTGACCTCCGGAAGGGCGGCTGCGGCGGCGGAGGCGATCTGGAGGTTGAGGTTGGCGTTCGTCGTGAATGCGCCGGACCAGGCGGTGTCCCAGTCGCCGGTCCACAGGCCGGTCAGCCGGGGCGGGAGCATCCCCGAGGAGGACAGCAGGTGGTAGCGGCCCGCCGCGAAGAGCCGCTCCAGGAGCGCGGGGGACTTCGGCGCGCGCAGCAACTCGCTGCCTGACAGCTCACGCCCGGGCGCGGCGTCCCGCAGGGTGAAGGAGGCGCGCCCGTAAGCGGTCCTGTGCAGCGGCCGGTGGCGCTCCAGCAGCGTGGCGTGGTCCTCGCGTGGCAGAGCGGCCCACAGCTCCCCGAGGTCCGGGCGGCCGGCGCCCCTGACGACCCGGGTCGTCAGGGTGAGGCTACGCGCCCCCTCGATCCGGATCCCCTCACCGGCCACGGAGACGGTGCCGCCCTCCACCCGCGCCACGGTGACGCCCGTGTAGCCGAGCCCGCTGCCCGGGTAGCCCACCCGCAGTGCCAGGTGCGCGCCCTCCGGGGTCAGCACCGTGGAGCGGCCGACCGCCAGCTGCGCGGGGGCGCCGGGCAGGGAGTGGTCGAGGACGAGGTCGGCGGTCAGCCCGAGGTCCGTGACGTGCTGCACGATCACGTCGTCGGCCCGCGACACGAAGACGCGACTGCTCCACGCCTCGTAGGAGGCGCTCACCTCGCCCGTCGTGAAGTCGACCTCGCGCCTGTATCCGGCGACCGCCTCGTGCAGCCCCCGGGTGCGGCGCACGCGCGTCCGGAAGGCCGGGTGGAAGGGCTGCACCCACACCAGCGGACGCCCCGCGCCGAAGTCCTCGGCGGCCGTCGTGTCCCCTGACAGGAGCGCGTCCTGGAGACGGCCGAGCCGGTCGGCGAGCTCCGGCGGGCGGAGTTCCTCGCTGCCGTTGGGCCGCACCAGCGTGTGGTGGTTGACGATCACCCGGTCGTCCGCCGGGTCCCCGTACACCATCGCCCCGTGACGGCCGTTCCCGCTGAGGAACGCGTCCTCCCAGCGGGCCGCGGGGGAGGGCTCCCACGTTCCGTCGATCATGCGGAGACTCTTCTGAGCACGGCGACGCCGTAGCGCTCCAGCTCCACACCGCCGTCGGCCGCGGCCCCCGTGAGCAGGTCGAGATGCCGGCCCGGCAGTGTCACCCCGGCCGGGGACCGGCCGTGGTTCAGCAGGAACAGCAGATCACCGCGCCGCACCGCTTCGACCCCGGAGGGGAGCCCCTCGACGACGGGGCGCACGCCGGCCTCGGCCGCCGCCCTGCCGAGCAGGCCGCGCAGCGCGTCGGGCTCGGGCAGTGTCGAGACGTACCAGGCGGTGCCCTTGCGGAGTACCGCAGGCAGCCCGTCCAGTTCGCCGCCGCGGTACGACGCCTCGGTCTCCGCGCTGCCGTCGGGTTCCAGCTCCTCCGACCACAGCGTTCCTCGGAAGCCGTCGCACTCCACCGTGGCTTCCGCGTCCAGCGGCCACCACTCGTGCACCGTACGGATGCCGAACAGCTCACGCAGCCTGCTGTCCATGCCACCCGGCCTGATCCGGTCGTCCACGTCCGCGACGCCGGTGAAGAACCCGCACACAAGGGTGCCTCCACCCCGTACGTAGGCGACGAGGTTGTCGACGGCCGCGTCACCGAGCAGCTGGAGCTGGGGCACGAGCACCATCCGGTACGCGCTCAGATCCGATTCCGGACGGGCGAACTCCGTGCCGATGCCGCCGTCCCACAGCCCTCGGTGCCAGGCCTGGACCAGCTCCGTGTACGACACGAGGGAGGACGGCCGGCCCTCCTGGGTGCTCGACCACCAGGCATCCCAGTCGTGCAGCACGGCGACCTCGGACACCACGCCGGTGCCGCTCACCTCGGCGCCGATCAGGGCGAGTTCCGCGCCGATGCGCTTGACCTCCCGGAAGGTGCGGCCCTGCTCACCGGCGTGGCTCAGCATGCCGGAGTGGAACTTCTCCGCACCCTGCCGGGACTGCCGCCACTGGAAGTAGCAGACGGCGTCCGCACCCCTCGCCACCGACTGGAGTGACCAGAGCCGGTTGAGACCGGCGGGCTTGGGGTGGTTCACGGGACGCCAGTTGACCGTCCCGGCGGCCTGTTCCATCACCATCCACGGCCCGCGCGCCTGTGAGCGGGTCATGTCGGCGAGCATCGCGTTGTACTGACCGGCCCGCGGGTCCGTCGGATCCGGGTAGACGTCGACGGAGACGATGTCCTCCTGCTCCGCCCAGGCCCAGGCGTCCTGACCGGACCACAGGGGCATGAAGTTGGTCGTCACCGGGATGTGCGGGGTGTGCCGGGCGACGATGTCCCGCTCGGCGGCGTAGCACTCCATCAGGGCGTCGGAGGTGAACCGCTTGAAGTCCAGCTCCTGTGCGGGATTGCGCATGTACTGCGCCTTGCGCGGAGGCAGGATCTCCGTCCAGGTGTCGTAGCGCTGGCTCCAGAACGCCGTTCCCCAGGCGTCGTTGAGCGCCTCCAGGGTGCCGTACCGGGACGCCAGCCAACGGCGGAGGTGGGCGGCGGTCTCGTCGCACCAGCAGTGCGTGCAGTACTCGTTGTTGATGTGCCACACGGTCAGCGCCGGATGGTCCGCGTACCGTGCCGCGAGATCCTCGGTGAGGGCCGCGGCATAGCGGCGGTACACCGGTGAACTCGGGCAGAAGTGCTGCCGCGAACCGTAGTTGACGACGGCGCCGTCCTCGGTGCGCGGCAGGGTCTCCGGGTGGAGGGCCCCCATCCACGGCGGCGGTGAGGACGTCGGCGTTGCGAGGACGACGCCGACGCCGCTGGCGTGGACCAGGTCGAGCAGTCGGTCCAGCCACCCGAACTCCCGTGCTCCCGGGCGTGGTTCGATCTTCGCCCAGGAGAAGACCCCGATGGTGACGGAGTTGACCCCGGCCTCCTTCATCAGCCGGACGTCGTCGGCCCACACCTCCTCGGGCCACTGCTCGGGGTTGTAGTCGCCTCCGAAGAGGATGCGGCCACGGGTGGCGTCGTGCAGGGACGGCATTGACGTCTCGTTCCTCTACTGGGGGTCTGCGTACTGGATGCCGCGGCCGTTGGTGCCCAGGTAGACACGGCCGTGGACGCGGGGGTCGCCGGTGATGACCTCGCCGGTCCACCCCCACCGGTGGGCGTCGTCGTTGATACGGACCCAGGTCGCGCCCGCGTCGTCCGACCGGAGTACGGCCACGCCGTCGTACGTCGCGGACACCCGGCCGGTCTGGAAGAGCGCCGGGTAGCCGGCACGGCCCTTCCTCGGGGCGGCCTTGCCGAAACCGAGGGCGTACGAGGCCTGGCAGCCGGCCACCGGCCCGAAGGTGCGGCCGCCGTCCGTCGAGCGCAGCAGACCGTTCTCCTTGGCGGACAGCCAGAGATCGCCGGAGCGCCCGGGCGCCGCCGCTATACGGAACTGGACGTCCCCCGAAGGGAGCCCCGTCGCGCCCCGGGTGAAGGTCGCGCCCTTGTCCGTGGAGAGGAAGACAGCACCCGTGTCCGTGTCGTAGACGTAGAAGCGCCTCGGATCGAGCGGGTCGGCGACCGGCGTGCCGCCCTTGGGGAACGTGGCCACCTCCGCCCAGGTGGTGCCACCGTCCGTGGACCGGTGTGCCGCGTACTTCGTGCCGTCCCAGTGGACGAACGACCACAGCAGCGTCGCCCCGTCGGCGGACACCGCCACCGGGCCGGGGGCCGAGGGCGCGATCGCCGGCTGGGAGGCGAACGGCTGCCAGGTCGCCCCGCCGTCGCGGGAGTACGCGCCGGCCGAGTCCGAGCCCGACGGCCAGCCCGTCCGCACGACGTAGGAGGGCTTCAGCGTGGCCAGGGCGAGACCGGTCGCCGTGCCGAACACGGGGTTCGAGGCCATGCCGCGCGACGGGGACGCGGTCAGGGAGTCGTGGCGCATGACGCCGATGTCGCCGAGACCACTGAGGAGCCTCGTCCCCGAGGACGGTGCGATCAGCTGCCGCACCGAGGACTCCTCCAGACCTCGGATCTCCGGGGCCCAGTGCACCAGGTCGCGCGTCCCGAAGATCGTGGCTCCGGTGCCGTACAGGACGTGCCGTGAGTCGTACGGGTCCACGGCCACGGCCTGGATCCACCAGCCGAACTTGGGCTCGCCGCCCCACTTCAGGTACGGAGTCTCCGAGACGTCGAGCACCGCGGTGTCCTTGAGGGAGGTCCAGCTCGCCCCGCCGTCCGTGGAGCGGAAGAGGGTGTCCACCGGGCCCCAGCGGTTGTTCGTGGAGACCACGACAGTCCCCGGGCGGGCCGCGTCCACGGCGACCCCGCCGTACCCGAACGCGTCGCCGGGGCCCGGGGCCACCGGCGTCACGTCGGTCCAGGTCCCCGTCACCGTATCGAGTCGGTGCACCGATCCGTCGGCCTGGTTGTTCGGGCCCGGGCCGTCGGCGTAACTCACGTACAGCGCACGGGTGCCCGTGTCGTACGCCGCGCGGACCGGAACCTTCGTCGCCGCGCCGGACGGCTGTCCGGGTACGGCCTCCCAGCCGCCCGAGGCGTTCGTGCGGTACAGGGCCGTGCCACCGTCCGCCCAGCCCGCGTACACCGTCCGGCCGGCCGCCACCAGCAGGGTGACGCCCTGGCCGCCGGCCGACGCCGTGGCTGGGAACGAGGTGTCGGCGGCCCAGGTGGCCCCCCGGTCCGTGGAGCGCAGCAGCCCGTCATGGCGCGTCCCGAGCCAGAGCGTCCCGCTGTCGCGTGGATCGACCAGCAGCCGCTCGCCGCAGCCCCGGCCGTCCTCGTTGGCCCCGAGACGGACGGTGAGATCCGTACGCGCCCAGGTCGCGCCCCGGTCCTCGGACCGGAGCACCGCGCCCGGGGAGGCGTACGCCTGCGTGTACGTCCCCAGGGCCAGATACAGCCGGTCGGGGTGCGCCGGGTCGACGGCCATCGCCTCGACCCCCATAAGGTTCCAGTCGTCCCAGCCGATGTGGTCGGTGAGCGCCGTCCAGCGGGACCTGCGGTCGTCCCAGCGGTAGGCGCCACCGATGTCCGTGCGGGCGTAGGCGAGACCCCGCACGGCCGGATGGAACAGGATGCCCGTCACGAAGCCCGTCCCGCCGATCGCCGCGGTGCGCCAGCGGTGCGGCTGGGTCTTCGCGGGCCGCCGGGCGGCCGAGGCCGTGCCCGCCGCCGGCAGCACGGAGACCGAGGCGGCGACCACGGCCGCACCTGCCAGGACTGTCCGGCGCCCGGGACGCGGGGCGGGTTCTGGCTGCGGGACGGACGAAACGCGCATGACGAGGACCCTCCGGAGGGGAGTGACGGGTGGGTGCGGTGCTGTGCGGACGGTGGTGATCAGCCCTTGACGGCGCCGGTGAGCATGCCTTCCTTGAAGTGCTTCTGCACGAACGGTGAGAGGAACGCGACCGGGATCAGCGCCAGCACCATGACCGCCATCTGGATGGCGAGCAGTGACAGGTGGCCGGTGTTGATGACCTGCGTCAGACCGGTGGGCCGCTCCTGTTTGAGGACCAGCTGGTTCATCACGTTCTGCAGCGGCATCATCTCCGGGTCGCTGATGTAGATGGACGCGTTGAACCAGGCGCTCCAGTAACCGACCGCGTAGAAGAGCGTGATCACCGCGATGACCGCGCGGGACAGCGGCATGATGATCTGCCACAGGATGCGGAAGTCACCCGCCCCGTCGATGCGGGCGCTCTCGACGAGCTCCTGTGCCGTGCTCATGAAGAAGGCACGCAGGACCAGGATGTTGAAGACGTTCAGTGCGCTCGGGAGGATCAGGGCCAGATAGGAGTCGGTGAGGCCGAGCCCCTGCACCACCAGGTAGGTGGGGATCAGGCCCGCCCCGAAGAACATCGTGGCGAGCATGAACAGCAGCAGCGGACGGTGGAGCACGGAACCCGGCCGGGACAGGCCGTAGGCGCACATGATCGAGACGGCCATGCTGAAGAGCGTCCCGACCACGGTCACGCAGATGCTGATCACTGCGGCCCGGGTGACCTGGCCGCCGCCGAGGAGCTCCTGGTAGGCGACGAACGTGATGCCGCGCGGGATCACCACCAGCCCGCCCGCGTCGGTGATGGTCCGCACCGAGGACAGGCTGGTGACGACCACGACCCAGAGCGGGAAGAGCACGGCCAGACAGGCCAGGACCAGGACCACACCCTTGGAGGCGAGCCCCGCCTTCGTCGGCTCCTCCTCCCACACCGGCCGCAGCCGGCCACGGGTACCCGGCTTGATCCCGGCCACGCCGGTCATTCGGTAGAGCAGGCCGCTCACTTCTTGTACACCCCCTGCTCACCCATGAGATGGGCGACCTTGTTGGCCCCGAGGACCAGCAGCAGACCGAAGATTCCCTTGACGATCCCGACGGCCGCCGCATAGCTGAAGCCGCCGTTGGTGATGCCCACGTTCCACACGTAGGTATCGAGGACCTCGGAGGCGCCCGGCCCGACGGCCGTGCGCTGGAGCAGGATCTGCTCGAAGCCCACGGTGAGCGCGTTGCCCACCTGGAGGACCAGCAGCAGGGCCACGACCGGGCGGAGGGCGGGCAGTGTGACGTGCCACATCCGGCGCCAGCGGTTCGCACCGTCCATCGCGCTCGCCTCGTAGAGCTCCTGGCTGACCGATGCCAGAGCGGCGAGGAAGACGATGACGCCCCAGCCGGCGTCCTTCCAGATCATCTCGAAGGTGATCAGGAACTTGAACAGACCGGGGTTCGTCATGAGGTCGAAGCCCTCGTACCCGTTCTCCCGCAGCGTCTGCGCGATGAGCCCCGCGCCGCCGAACATCTGCTGGAAGACCGTGATGACCAGGACCCAGGAGAAGAAGTGCGGCAGATAGAGGATCGCCTGCGCCACCGCCCGGACCCGGGGCCGCACGAAGCTGTTGATGAACAGCGCGAGCAGGATCGGCACCGGGAAGAACAGCGTCAGCTGCAACAGGAAGATCGTCAGCGTGTTGCCCAGCGCGGACCAGAACAGCCGGTCGTTCACCATCTGCTGGAACCACTCGAAGCCGACCCAGGGGCTCTGGAGAATCGCCTGGAAGGCGTTGTCAGCGATGTAGGGGTCGTAGTCCTGGAAGGCGACGACGTTGCCCACCAGGGGGACGTAGGCGAAGACCAGCAGCAGCAGCATCGCCGGCAGGGTCATCAGCAGCAGCGTCCGGTCACGGCGCAGCCGGTGCCGCAGGGGCACCTTCGCGCTGACCGGGGCCGGCCCGCGGGCCGCCCCGTCCTTCTCGGCCGGCGGCGACGCAGGGGATCCCTGCGCGCGCCGGCCATCTGTGCTCAGTGCCATGTCAGGAAGCCGACTCACCGGTCTCGTCGAGCAGCTTCTTGTACCAGTCGCGCAGCTTGTCGCCGCCCTTGGTCTTCCAGTCCGAGACCTGCTGCTGCATGTCGCTGACCTTCTTGCGGCCGCGCACGATGTCCTTCTCCAGGGCCTCGAACTGCGCGTTGAGCTCGGTGTACCGGGTGGGCTCCTGGATCTGCATGCCGTGGAACAGCGGCTTCCTCAGGTGCGCGCCCTGGCGCTGCTGCCACTCGATGACACCCTTCGCGACGTCCGGGTAGTCCGGGTAGGCGCGGTACGGCTTGGAGGTCGCGACGTACTCGTAGGTGGCGAAGACCTCGTTGTTGCCCTTCTCGTTCTTGACGAGCACCCCGTCCTTGAGGGTGTGGTGGGTGCCCTCCAGGCCGTACGCCCGCAGACGCTGCTCCTTGCTCCCGTACGGAGCGGCGGTGAAGTTGGCCAGCGCGAGGAGGTCCTCGATGACCTTCTTGTCGGCCTTCTTGCTGGCGAAGCACCAGATGTTCGAGGGGGAGGCCTCGTAGATGACGGGGTCACCGCCGTCGTGTGCGAAGAAGTCCATCGCCCCCATCCGGAACTCCGGCTTGTCCAGCCGCTGGACGGCGGTCGCCGCGTACCAGTCCGAGATGTCCGCGTTGTACATCATGACGTTGCCCGAGGAGAAGGTGGTGCGCATGTCACCCGTCTCCGCCTTGGCATCCGGGTGCACGAAGCCTGCCGAGTACAGCGAGCGCGACCACTCCAGCGCCTCCAGGTACTCCTGGGTCTCGTAGCGGTTCACCAGCTTGCCGTCGACCAGCTGCCAGTAGTAGGGCTTCTCCGGAAGCACCCCGAAGAAGACGAACGCCGACCACGTCATGTCGCTGCACGCCCACACCTTGTTCTTGGGGGCGTTGATCTCCTTGCAGAGGTCGTAGAACTCCTGCGTGGTGGTCGGGACCTCGTACCCCTTCTCCTCGAATATGTCGGCGCGGTAGAAGGGGGTGATGTTGGGAGTGGCCTCGGCGGGCATGGGGATCCCTCGCAGCTGGCCGGCGAAGATGCCGCGCTGCCAGGCGCCGGTGGGAATGGCCGCCAGGTTGGGGTACGCCTTGACCTTGTCGCCCGACAGGTAGGGGCCCAGGTCGGCGAACTTGTTGGCGATGGCGCTGGGGATCTTGCCCTGGAGCTCCCATCCCGGGACGACGACGGCGTCCGGGACGGCGCTGGACGCGAGCACGGCGCCGAGCTTCTGTCCGTAGACGTTGCCGTCCTGGTTCTGCCACTTGACCTTGACGCCGGCGGCCTCGTCCATCGCCGTCCAGTACGCGTTGCCCTCGCCGGGCGATGTGCCCCACAGCGGGGCCATGATGCTGATCTCGCTGCCCTTGCCGAGCTTCTCCGGCACCGACACCGCCAGCTTGTCGGCGGGGAGCGCCGTGGTGAAGCCGTCGGCGGAGCCGTTCTTGCTGGGGATGTCAGGGGTGACGGTGTTCGAGGGGACATAGGCCGGAAGGATGTCCTTCAGCTTCTTACCCGTGGTCGTGCCCTCGTTCTTCGCGCCACCGGAACCGCCGCCGCAGGCGGCGAGGAGCGGCATCCCCCCGCCGACGGCTGCCGCGACTACCACGGAAGAGGCGAGGAATCGTCTCCGGCTGGGAGCGGAGGGGGAGTTCGGCGTCATTGCGTCAACCCTTCGTGGTGCAACAGGACGGCCCGCGGCGGCGACTGCCGCTCGGCCCTGTGTCTGAGGTAGGGGCGTTACCGGCCGAGCCGGTCGGTACTGCACCGGCTGAGCTGAAGCGGTCAACGGGCTGCCTCGTCGAAGCGCTTCGATGTTGCAGCGAGGTTAAGTGAAGGGTCTCGGCCGCACAAGAGTTCGTTTCGATATTCCTCCGACCTGTTTCCGAACCGTTTCCCGACGTGATGACGCACCGATGTGCCCGGAAGAGCCTCTTTGGGGCGGTCGTGCCCTTGACACCTGCGGGGTCGGCCGAAGAGCATCGAAGCGCTTCGAAAGATCTTCTCCTCGCGCCGAAGAGACGACTCGGCGCCCGTAGACCGGAAAACCTCCCACCTCTCCAAGGGGACCCGCACGTGACGGACCATCCGCTTCCCTTCCGCGACCCGCAGCTGTCCTTCTCCCTGCGCACCGACGATCTGCTCGGACGGCTCACGCTCGACGAGCGGATCGCGATGCTGCACCAGTTCGCCCCGGCGGTGGAGCGACTGGGGCTCGGCCCGTTCCGTACGGGACAGGAGGCCCTGCACGGGGTCGCCTGGATGGGGCCCGCCACCGTCTTCCCGCAGGCCGTCGGCCTCGGCGCCACCTGGAACGACGACCTGGTCCGCCGGATCGGCGAGGCTGTCGGCAACGAAGTACGGGCCAAGCGCGCCCAGGACGACCGCGTCGGGCTCAACGTCTGGGCGCCGACCGTGAATCTGCTCCGCCACCCGCTGTGGGGCCGTGGCGAGGAGGGGTACTCCGAGGACCCGGCCCTGACCTCCGCCATCGCCGTCGCGTACACCCGTGGACTGCGCGGGGACGACCCCCGCTACTGGCGCACCGCTCCCGTGCTCAAGCACTGGCTCGCGCACAACAACGAGACCGACCGCGACACCGCCTCCTCCTCGGTCCGCCCGCGAGTCCTGCACGAGTACGACCTGCGAGCCTTCCGCGACGCCGTGCGGGCCGGGGCGGTGGCCGGCGTCATGCCCGCCTACAACCTGGTCAACGGCCGCCCGAACCACGTCTCCCCGCTCCTGGGCCGGCACCTGCGCCGCTGGACCGACCAGCCGCTCGTCGTCTGCTCGGACGCGGGCGCACCCTCGAACCTGGTCGATTCCGAGCACTACTTCGACACGCACGAGGAGGCCACCGCCGCCTCCCTGAAGGCGGGTGTCGACAGCTTCACCGACCACGGCACGGACTCCACGGTCATGACGGGCCGCATCCGTGACGCGCTCGCCAAGGGGTTCATCGAAGAGAGCGACATCGACACGGCGGTCCGGCGGCTGCTCGCCATGCGGTTCGCGCTCGGGGAGTTCGACCCGGAGCTCGATCCGTACGCGCGAGTGGACGACCTGGACACCGAGGAGCACCGGGCCCTCGCCCTGGAGGCCGCCGAGCAGGCGGTCGTGCTGCTCAAGAACGACGGCCTGCTGCCCCTGGAGCCGGCGGAGGGCCGGACCGTCGCAGTGGTCGGACTTCTCGCCGACGCCTGCAAGCTGGACTGGTACAGCGGCACGCTCATGCACCGCTCGACACCGCTCGACGGAATCCGCGAGCGGTACGGCGCCGAGAACGTGCTCTTCGCGGAAGGCGTGGACCGGGTCAGGCTGAAGGGGGCCGGCGGCTGGCTCCGGGTGCCGGCGGCCGACGGGGCGACGGACGGGGAGGCGCGGGGCGCGGAAGGCGCCCTCGACCCCGCGCTCCTCGCGGGCCGCACGGACCTGCCGCCGCTGACCTGGGGCGAGGAGGCGACCGAGCTGGCCCTCGTCGACTGGGGCGACGGTGTCCTCACCCTGCGCACCGACGAAGGGCTGTACCTCTCCGTCGCCGACGACGGTTACGTCAGGGCGTCCGCGGACGAGCCGGGCGGATGGGTCGTCCAGGAGACGTTCCGCTTCGAAGCGGTGGAGGGGCACGACGGCGGGCACCGCCTTCTGCACATCGGGACCGGTGGGTACGTGTCTGTCGCCGCCGACGGCGCGAAGGTTGCCGGAGCAGGCGAAAAGATTTCCCGGGACGACGCGACGGTCTTCGAGCGGGAGACCGTCGAGCACGGCGCCGACGCCGTGGCCCGCGTCGCCGCGGCCGCCGACACCGTCGTCGTAGTGGCCGGCAACGACCCCCACATCAACGGCCGTGAGACCGAGGACCGCACGACCCTCGCCCTGCCCGCCCAGCAGGACCGGCTGTGGCGCGCCGCGCACGCCGCCAACCCGCGTACGGTCCTCGTCCTCGCCTCCGCCTACCCCTACGCGGTCGGCGACGCGGCGGACGGACTGCCGGCCCTGCTCTGGACGGCGCACGGAGGCCAGGCGGCGGGCACCGCGCTCGCCCGCGTACTCGCCGGCGACGTGTCCCCGGCCGGCCGGCTCCCGCAGACCTGGTACACGAGCGACGACGATCTGCCCGGCCTGTTCGACTACGACATCATCGGCTCCCGGCAGACCTACCTGTACTTCGACGGCACCCCTCTCTTCCCGTTCGGACACGGCCTCGGCTACGCGGACTTCACCTACTCGGCGCTGCGCACGGAGGTGGACGGCGAGCGGCTGCGCGTGTCACTGACCGTCACCAACGACGGTGCGACCGCCGCCGACGAGGTGGCCCAGGTGTACGTTCGCGTGGCCGAGCCCGCGGAGACGGAAGGGCCCGCCCGCGAGGGGCTGGGACGCCGCCTCGGTCCGGCCCTCCGTGAGTCCGTGGAACTGCCGTTGCGCAAGCTGGTCGCCCACCGCCGGGTGCGCCTCGCCCCGGGGGCGGGCGAGCAGGTCGAGTTCGACGTACCGGTCGAGGAGTTGGGTCACTGGAGCGTGGCGCACGGCCGGTGGACAGTCGAGCCGGGCGCGTACGAGATCCTCGCGGGCGCGTCGAGCGCCGACATCCGGCTCACCGCCACGGCGGTCGTCGACGGTGAGGCACAGGGCCCGCGCCCGGTGGCGGCACACGGTCTGGACGCCGTGGACTACGACTGGCAGAAGGACACGGAGATCCTGGACCGCACGAAGACGGAGGGTGACGTCGTCGCTCCCGCCTCCGCCGGTCAGGAGGGGCGTCTCGTCTACCGGGCCTGCGACTTCGGTGAGGGTGTCGACGGACTGTCGTTCCTGGTCTCGGGGGAGGGGAGCGTCTCCGTGAGTGTGGGCGGACACAGCACGGCACTCCAGTTCCCGGACACCGGTGGACCGTACGTCTACCGCACCTTCGATACCGCGCTCGACGTGCGGGGGGTGCACGAGCTGCGTATCGGCCTCACGGGGTCCGTGCGCCTCGCACGCGTCGACGTCGTCCCCGCTGAGGAGACCGCATGAAGTTCACCGACGGCTTCTGGCTCATGCGCGAGGGAGTCCGCGCCTCGTACGCGACCGAGATCCGCGATCTGCGCGTCGACGCCGACCGTTTCACCGCGTACGCGGCGGTCAAGCGCGTCGCGGCGCGCGGTGACACGCTCAACACCCCGCTGATCACGGTGGAATGCTTCTCCCCCGCCGAGGGGATCATCGGCGTACGCACCACCCATCACGCGGGAAAGGCGCGGCGCGGGCCGGACTTCGCGCTCCTGGCGGACGACGCCACGGCGGCGGCGGCCCGCACCCACCAGGACGGTGCGGTCACCGAACTCACCAGCGGACCACTGACGTTGCGCATGGACGGTGACGGGCCCTGGGGCATCACCTTCCTCGACGCCGACGGCCGGCGCCTCACCGGAGTGGATCCCAAGGGCACGGCCTTCGCGACCACCGCCGACGGCACCCACCACATGATCGCCCAACTGGCCCTGGAGGTCGGGGAGAACGTCTACGGACTCGGTGAACGCTTCACCCCGTTCGTCAAGAACGGCCAGACGGTCGACATCTGGCAGGCGGACGGCGGCACCAGCAGCGAACTGGCCTACAAGAACATCCCGTTCTACCTGTCCTCGCGCGGATACGGCGTCTTCGTCAACCACCCCGGCAAGGTCTCCTTCGAGGTCGGCTCGGAGTCCGTCGGGCAGGTGCAGTTCAGCGTCGAGGACCAGTCGCTGGAGTACTACATCGTCGCCGGCCCGACGCCGAAGGACGTGCTGTCCCGCTACACGGCCCTGACCGGCAGACCCGCGCTGCCGCCGGCCTGGTCCTTCGGCCTGTGGCTGACCACCTCCTTCTGCACCTCCTACGACGAGGAGACCGTCACCTCCTTCGTCGACGGCATGGCCGAACGCGGCATCCCGCTCAGCGTCTTCCACTTCGACTGCTTCTGGATGCGCGAGTACCAGTGGTCGGACTTCCTCTGGGACCCCGAGGTCTTCCCCGACCCGGAGGGGATGCTGGCCCGCCTCAAGGAGCGCGGACTGCGCATCAGCATGTGGATCAACCCCTACATCGCCCAGAAGTCGGCCCTGTTCGCGGAGGGAGCCGAACACGGCTACCTGGTGCGGCGGGCCAACGGCGACATCTGGCAGTGGGACCTGTGGCAGCCCGGGATGGCACTCGTCGACTTCACCAACCCGGCCGCCCGGGCCTGGTACGACGACAAGCTGCGCGCCCTGCTCGACCAGGGCGTCGACTGTTTCAAGACGGACTTCGGCGAGCGTATCCCCACGGACGTCGTCTGGCACGACGGCTCCGACCCGGAGCGGATGCACAACTACTACGCGCAGATCTACAACCGCACGGTCTTCGAACTCCTCGAGAAGGAGCGGGGTGCGGGGGAGGCGGTGCTCTTCGCCCGGTCCGCGACGGCGGGCGGACAGCAGTTCCCGGTGCACTGGGGCGGCGACTGCTTCGCCTCGTTCACCGCCATGGCCGAGTCCCTGCGCGGAGGACTTTCCCTGAGCCTGTCCGGCTTCGGCTTCTGGAGCCACGACATCGGCGGCTTCGAGGGCACGCCCGACCCGGCGGTCTTCAAGCGCTGGCTCGCCTTCGGCCTGCTCTCCTCGCACAGCCGGCTCCACGGCAACGTCTCCTACCGGGTGCCGTGGGAGTTCGGCGAGGAAGCCGTCGACGTGGCACGGAAGTTCACCCTGCTCAAGCACCGGCTCATGCCCTACCTCTACGGAGTGGCCGCCGAGGCGCACCGCACGGGCATCCCGATGATGCGGCCCATGCTCGCCGAGTTCCCCGGCGACCCCGCCTCCCGCACCCTGGACCGGCAGTACATGCTCGGCCCGGACCTGCTGGTCGCCCCGGTCTTCACGGAGGACGGCCAGGTCGAGTACTACGTCCCCGAGGGGACCTGGACCTCGCTGCTCACCGGCGAGCGCGTGACCGGTCCCGCTTGGCGGCACGAGACGCACGGCTTCGACAGCCTGCCGCTGCTGGTCAGGGACGGCGCCGTGCTCCCGTGGGGTGCCGACGACCAGCGCCCCGACGGTGACTGGCTGGACGGGCTCACCCTGCGGGTGTTCGGCTCCGGCGACGGTGAACTGACCGTCGGGGTACCGGACCTGACGGGTGCTTCGGCAGCGGAGTTCCGTGTGGTACGGGACGCGGACGGCGTGCGGGTCACGGCGGAGGGCACGGACCGGCCGTACCACGTGAGCGTGGAGGAGACCGGCGCGGCGGGGGAGGGGGCGGGAACGGTCACCGTCGCCTGACTGGCCTGCCGCTTCCCCGCTCAGGTGACACGGCGGGCGCGCAGCCCCGGAGAGCCGCCGTCGGCGCGGCCTCTCCGGGGCTCTGCCGTGCGTGCGGCCGACCGGGCCGCGACAGGATGTGCGGCTGACCTGGCGTGAGCGCACGTGAGGCCGACCGGGAGCCGAAGGGCGGGATTTCGCTACGTTGTCTCCAGCGCGGCACACTCGCGCGGCCCGGACGAGGCCGGCCCCGCGGACGAGGGCCGGGAACAGGGCGGAAGCGGATCCGCGGCCTGCCACGCAGGGCGCCCTCTCCCCTCGGGCCTGTCACAGGCGGCCAGTAGCCTCTCGTCATGCAGACAGCGCTGATGATCTACGACGGCTCCGCACCGACCGATTCCGACGTCCCGCGTACCGGGGGCGTGCCGCTGGCTCCTGCCGGATTCGCCTGGCCCCTGTGCGGCTGCGGGGGACCGCTTCAGTTCTTTGCCCATCTCCCCGTCGAGGACGGTGTCCTGTCGGTGTTCCTGTGCCAGAACGACCCCGGGGCGTGTGAGTTCTGGGACGCGGGATCCAGCGCGAACAGGGTCTATCTGTTTCCCCGGGAGGAACTGCGGCCGGTAGCCGTACCCGTGGCGGGACTGACGCTGCTGCCCGTCACCTCGGCCATCCGCATCCACGTCGTGACGGTCGACCCCGAGGATGCCCTTGAGGAGGAAGGGATCGAGCCCGACGCCTACGACCTTGCCCGCTCGGGATGGAAGTTGGAACCCGGAGAACGATTCGGGAAGCAGCGCGAAGTGCTCGGGTCACTCGGGGGCAGCCCCTCCTATCTTGAGGACGACCGCCTGCCCGTGTGTCCCTCCTGCACCGGCACCATGGAGTTCGCGGCGCACCTGGAGGAGGGGATGACGTGGGAGACCGCGATGAACCTCGGCGGTCAGCTGGGCTACGTCTTCGTCTGCAGCCCTTGTCGCGAGGGAGCCTTCCTCACGGGCTGAGGGCTACTGCGAGGGTATGACGGTGACGCCGCCGGCTCGGGCCGCCCGGGCGCCTCCGGGGCGGAGGCGGCGCCACCCGAGCGGGGCGTTGCGCCGGAGGGCAGGATGGCTTTACGCGAGAACCTGCTCCGGCCGGAGCGGTCCTGCCTGTGAACGGCCGTCCGCGGCGGCGACGTCCTCGAACCCGAAGGCGAAGACTTCCCGCAGTACGAACACTGACCGCATCAGCGGACTGAGCCGTTCCGGAAGCGCGAGCCGGCCCGTGGTGACCTTCCGCTGGACCTACGCCTTCGCCGCGGACGGACAGGTGCTGACCTCGGACTCGACCTGACCTCGGACTCGACCTGACCTCGGACTCGACCTTGCGCCTCCGGGAGCGTAACGAGATCGAGACGGACCTGGTCGCCCACAACTACGTGGTGCGAGACGTGCGCGATGCGCCTGACCGGCCACGCAGGGAGTCCGGCCTCCTCGTACGACGCCTTCGATCCATGGTGATCCACGTCACTCGAACTTCGGCTTGAGGTCCATGGGGTACGCGTCGGTGGGCGGTAACCGCTTGGGGTGAGTCACGGCAGAGCGGGAATTCCGTGGTGCCGGCAGTGGCGGTGTGGGCTGCGGACCGAGAGAAGGGGGCCGGTCTTCCGGGTGGAACTGTGAGCTTTCCGAAGCCGTGCACCGCCGTCGCACCTGTCGTGTCCCGGCCAGTGAGTCATGTCACTCAGAGTGAATTTCTCTGCATACATCCAGCCGGACCGGGGAGGGGTCAAGCCTGCTGGTGCCGACCCGGTCCACCGGCGCAGGTGCTCGGCCGGACCGGCGCGGAGCAAACAGGCACGGAAGGCAGATCACCACATGTCGGCTCATCCCTCCTCGGCCCACTCCCCGGCCACCCTGGAGACCCTCCACGTCGACGGCGGCTGGCGGCCGGCGGCATCGGGCGCGACGCGCGAGATCCTCGACCCCGCCGACGCCACCGTCCTGGCCGTGGTCTCCGAGGGCGGCACCGAGGACACCGACGCGGCCGTGGCCGCCGCGCGCCGCGCCTTCGACGACGGCCCCTGGCCCCACAGGCCGGTCGCCGAGCGCGCCGAGCTGCTGCGCAGGGTCGCCGGGCTCCTCCAGCGGGACCGCGAGGAGATCGCGATCACCGAGAGCCGCGACACCGGCAAGACCCTGGAGGAGGGCCGCGTCGACGTCGACGACGTCACCAACGCCTTCCGCTACTTCGCGGACCTCGTCATGAACGAGAGCGGCGGCCGGGTCGTCGACGCGGGCGATCCCGACGTGCACAGCGTGGTCGTGCACGAGCCCGTCGGCGTCTGCGCCCTGATCGCCCCGTGGAACTACCCGCTGCTCCAGGCCAGCTGGAAGATCGCACCGGCCCTCGCCGCGGGCAACACCTTCGTGCTCAAGCCCAGCGAGGTCACCCCGCTCTCCACCGTCCACCTGATCCGGCTGCTCGCCGAGGCAGGCCTGCCCGACGGCGCCGCCAACCTCGTCACCGGCGCCGGTGACCCCGTCGGGGCACGGCTCTCCGAACACCCCGACGTCGACATGGTCTCCTTCACCGGAGGCCTCGCCAGTGGCACGAAGGTCGCCCAGGCCGCGGCACCCACCGTCAAGAAGGTCGCCCTGGAACTCGGCGGCAAGAACCCCAACGTCGTGTTCGCCGACGCCTGCGCCACCGACGAAGGCTTCGACACCACCGTCGACCAGGCCCTGAACGCCGCGTTCTTCCACAGCGGCCAGGTCTGCTCAGCCGGGGCCCGCCTCATCGTCGAGGAATCCGTCCGCGACCGCTTCGTCACCGAACTCGCCCGCCGCGCCGACGCTATCCGGCTCGGCCGAGGCACCGTCGACGGAGTCGAGTGCGGCCCGCTCGTCTCCGCTCAGCAGCTCGCCAAGGTCGAGGCGTACGTGGCGTCCGCCCGCGAGGAGGGCGCGGTCGTCCGCTCCGGCGGCGCCCGCCCAGAGCCCTCGGACATCCGGCCCGCGAGCGGCTACTTCTACCGGCCGACCGTCCTGGACGGGTGCCACCGGGAGATGAAGGTGGTCCGCGAGGAGACCTTCGGCCCGATCCTCACCGTCGAGACCTTCCGTACGGAGGAGGAAGCCGTCACCCTGGCCAACGACACGGACTACGGCCTCGCGGGCGCCGTGTGGACGAACGACGCGGGCCGCGCCCGGCGCGTCGCCGGACGGCTGCGGCACGGCACCGTCTGGATCAACGACTACCACCCCTACCTCCCGCAGGCCGAATGGGGCGGCTTCGGCAAGTCGGGCACGGGCCGTGAACTCGGCCCCACCGGGCTCGCCGAGTACCGCGAGTCCAAGCACATCTACCAGAACCTCAACCCGCGCCCGCAGCGCTGGTTCGCCGGCTGAAGGCAACCGGACAGCCCCGCACGTCTGTTGGCCGGCCGAGCGCAATAGGTCTGCCCCGCCCGGCTGTTCGTCAGCTGTACGCGACCGACCTGCCGGCTGTTCGTCAGCTGTACGCGACCGACCTGGCCGACCGGCTGTCTGCCGACCGAAGCGACCGACCCGCCCCGCCCGGCTGTTCGCAGCACCACGCACACGCCAGCACCTTGCAGAAGGAGCAACCGATGCCCCCGTCCCACAGCACCGCACGCCCCGAAGCCGCCGACTACGTGATCGTCGGAGGCGGCACCGCCGGCTCGGTCGTAGCCTCACGCCTCACCGAGGACCCCGACGTCACCGTCACCGTCATCGAGGGCGGACCCACCGACATCGACCGCGACGACGTCCTCACCCTGCGCCGCTGGCTCGGTCTTCTCGGAGGTGACCTCGACTACAACTACCCCACCACCGAACAGCCCCGCGGCAACTCCCACATCCGGCACAGCCGCGCCCGTGTCCTCGGCGGCTGCTCCTCGCACAACACACTGATCAGCTTCAAGCCGCTGCCCGGCGACTGGGACGAATGGGCCGAGGCCGGAGCGGAGGGCTGGCACGCCGCCGCCATGGACCCCTACTTCGACCGGCTGCGCAACAACATCGTGCCCGTCGACGAGAAGGACCGGAACGCCATCGCCCGCGACTTCGTCGAAGCCGCGCAGGCGGCGGCCGAGGTCCCGCGCGTGGACAGCTTCAACAAGAAGCCGTTCCACGAGGGCGTCGGTTTCTTCGACCTGGCCTACCACCCCGAGAACAACAAGCGTTCCTCCGCGTCCGTGGCCTACCTCCACCCGCACATCGAGGCCGGTGACCGCCCCAACCTCTCGATCCTGCTGGAGACATGGGCGTACCGCCTGGAGTTCGACGGCGACCGGGCCACCGGCGTGCACGTCCGGGACAAGGACGGCGAGGAGACGTTCCTGCGCGCCGCCCGTGAAGTGATCGTCTGCGCCGGCGCGGTGGACACCCCGCGGCTGCTGATGCACTCCGGCGTCGGACCGGCGAAGGACCTCACCGAGCTGGGCATCCCCGTCGTCCACGACACACCGGGCGTCGGCGAGAACCTGCTCGACCACCCCGAGTCGGTCATCGTCTGGGAGACCGACGGGCCGATCCCGGAGAACTCCGCGATGGACTCCGACGCGGGCCTCTTCGTGCGGCGGGACCCCGGATCACGGGGCCCCGACCTGATGTTCCACTTCTACCAGATCCCCTTCACCGACAACCCGGAGCGCCTCGGCTACGAGAGGCCCGAGCACGGCGTGTCGATGACCCCGAACATCCCCAAGCCGAGAAGCCGCGGCCGGCTCCGCCTCACCAGCGCCGACCCCGAGGTCAAGCCGGCCCTCGACTTCCGCTACTTCACCGACGAGGACGACTACGACGGCCGCACCCTGGTCGACGGGATCAAGCTCGCCCGCGAGATAGCGAAGACCGAACCGCTGGCCCACTGGCTCAAGCGCGAGGTGTGCCCCGGGCCCGAGGTCACCTCCGACGAGGACATCAGCGAGTACGCCCGCAAGGTCGCGCACACCGTCTACCACCCGGCCGGAACCTGCCGGATCGGGGCCGAAGGCGACCCGGCGGCCGTCGTCGACCCCCAGCTGCGGATCCAGGGCCTGAAGGGCATCCGGATCGCCGACGCGTCCGTGTTCCCGGCGATGCCCGCCGTGAACCCCATGATCGGCGTCCTGATGGTGGGCGAGAAGTGCGCCGACCTGCTCCGGGCGACCCCGGCCACCGGAGGTGGTGTCCGATGAGCGGAGCAGGTACCCCCGTCTTCAGCGTCCGGGACCTCTGGAAGGTCTTCGGGCCCAAGGCCGACCGCATCCCCGGCAGCGAGTACGCCGGTCTGCCGGCCGCCGAGCTGCGTGAGCGCACCGGCTGTACCGCTGCCGTGCGGGACGTCTCCTTCGACGTCCGGAAGGGCGAGGTCTTCGTCGTCATGGGCCTGTCGGGCTCCGGGAAGTCCACCCTCGTACGCTGTCTGACCCGGCTCATCGAGCCCACCAGCGGCACCCTCGCCATCGACGGTGAGGACGTACTGGCCATGGACACCAGCCGGTTGCGCGAACTGCGCCGGCACCGCGCCGCGATGGTCTTCCAGCACTTCGGACTGCTGCCGCACCGCACAGTCCTCGACAACGTCGCCTACGGCCTGGAGATCCAGGGCCTCGGCAGGACCGAACGGCGCGCCAAGGCCGCCGAACTGGTGGAGAAGGTCGGCCTCGCGGGTCTCGAGGACCGCCGGCCCGCCCAGCTCTCCGGCGGCCAGCAGCAGCGCGTCGGGCTGGCCCGCGCGCTCGCCGTCGACCCCTCCGTCCTCCTCTTCGACGAACCGTTCAGTGCGCTCGACCCGCTGATCAGGCGTGAGATGCAGGACGAGGTCGTCCGGCTGCACCGCGAGGAGGGCCGCACCATGGTCTTCATCACCCACGACCTCGGTGAGGCGCTCCGCCTGGGCACCCGCATCGCGCTGATGCGGGACGGCGGCATCGTCCAGCTCGGCACCCCCGAGGAGATCGTAGGCTCGCCCGCCGACGACTACGTACGCGAGTTCGTCCGGGACGTGCCGCGCGAACAGGTCCTCACCGTCGCCACCGCCATGCGGCCGCCGACCGTCGGCGAGGGCCACGGCGGACCGGCCGTACGCCCCGGGGCGACCGTCTCCGAAGCCATCGAGGCCGTCTCCCGTTCCGGTGAACCCGTGGCCAGGGTGATGGAGGACGGCAGGCTGCTCGGAGTCGTCGACCACGCGTGCCTGCTCGACGTGGTCGCCGGGGCGGGCGGGGGCGCGGGAGCCCGTGGGGTGACCGTCTGATGGCCACCGCCCAAGCCACTGCCCGTACCGCCTCCGGCCCCCCGGGGAGCCGCTCGCTCGCCGCGATGCGCGACCGGCCGGCCCTCGGCAAGATCCTCCTGCTTCTGGTGATCGCCGCCGTGGCCGTACCCTTCGCGCACGCCCGCTGGGGCGGTGGGGTCTGGCCCGGCGCCCTGACCGTCGACCTGAGCGGGCCGCTCGGCGAGGTCAACGACTGGATCATCGGCAACCGCGACAGCCATCCGCTGTTCCTCCACTTCTTCGGCCACATCAGCAACGCCGTCGTCCTGTCGGTGCGCGGGGTCTACCTGGCGCTGCTCGCCCTCGGCTGGGCCGGTGTCACCGCCGTCGCCGCGCTCGTCGCCTGGAGGACGGCCGGATGGCGCCTCGCGCTGACAGCCGGGCTGTCCTTCCTCGTCTGCGGGCTGCTCGGCATGTGGGTGCCGACCATGCAGACCCTCGCCCTCATGACCGTCGCGGTGCTCGCCTCCGCGGTGCTGGGCCTGCTCCTCGGACTCGCCGGCGGCCTCTCGGACCGTACGTTCAGAGTCCTGCGCCCCGTCCTGGACACCATGCAGGTGCTGCCCGCCTTCGCCTATCTGCTGCCCGTCGTGCTGGTCTTCGGCATCGGTGTGCCCGGCGCGGTCCTCGCGACCGTCGTCTACGCGGCACCCCCGATGGCCCGGCTCACCGCACTCGGACTGCGCGGAGCCGACGCGGGCGTCATGGAAGCCGTCGCCTCGCTCGGCGCGACCGGCCGCCAGCGCCTGCTGAGCGCGCGGCTGCCGCTGGCCCGCAAGGAACTGCTCCTCGGCCTCAACCAGACCATCATGATGGCGCTGTCCATGGCCGTCATCGCGTCCGTCATCGGTGCCGGCGGTCTCGGCGACCGCGTCTACCAGGCGCTTTCGTCCGTCGACGTCGGCGCGGCGCTCGCCGCGGGCATCCCGATCGTGCTGCTGGCCGTCGTCCTGGACCGCACGACCGAGGCGGCCGGCCGGAAGGCCGGCACGGAACCCACCGGCCCTGCCCCCCTGCGCGGGGTGCGCGGCTGGGGGCTCGCCGCGCTGATCGCCGTGGCCGTCACCGTCGTGGGCCGCTTCACCGGCGGCCGGATCTGGCCCGAGGGCGGCGTCGTCGCCATCGCCGAACCGGTCAACACGGCCAAGGACTGGATGGTCGACCACCTCTACACCGGCATCCCCGTCATCGGCGGAACCGCCGACTGGGCCGCCCACTTCACCAGCTGGGTCCTCAACCCGCTCCGCGACGGACTGCAGGGCCTGCCCTGGTGGGCCGCGCTGCTGATCGTCGCCGCCCTCGCCTGGACCATCGGCACCTGGCGCACCGCGCTCACCGCAGTCCTCGCCATGGCCGCCATCGGGGTCCTCGGCGTGTGGGACCTGTCGATGGACACACTCAGCCAGGTCATCGCCGCCGTCGCCGTCACGCTGGTCCTGGGCTTCGGTATCGCCGTCGGCGCCGCCCGCAGCCGGCGCCTGGAACGGCTGCTGCGCCCGGTCCTGGACGTCTTCCAGACGATGCCGCAGTTCGTCTACCTGATCCCGGTCGTCGCCCTCTTCGGTGTGGGACGGGCCCCCGCAGCTGCGGCGGCTGTCGTCTACGCGCTGCCCGCCGTCGTCCGCATCACGACCCAGGGACTGCGGGGCGTCGACCCCGCCGCCATGGAGTGCGCCCGCTCGCTCGGCGCCACCAGCGGCCAGCAACTGCGCCAGGTCCAGATCCCGCTGGCCAGGCCCGCACTGCTGCTGGCCGTCAACCAGGGGGTCGTCCTGGTCCTCGCCGTCGTCATCATCGGCGGGCTCGTGGGCTCCGGCGCGCTCGGCTACGAGGTCGTGTTCGGCCTGGCCCAGGGGGACCTGGCCACCGGTCTGGTCGCCGGCGCCGCCATCGTCTGTCTGGGGCTGATGCTGGACCGTGTCACCCAGCCCACCGCCCGCCGCCAGCGGAAGGAGAGCTGACATGGCTCGCACCCGGACCCGCGCCCGCCTCCGTACGTCCGCGACAGTGGCCTCGGCCGGCGCGCTGCTGGCCGTCACCGGCTGCGGCGCGGCGGACATGACCAAGCAGGCCTCCCCGTTCGCGGCCCCGGCGGACATCAGGACCGTCACCCTCTCCGTCCAGTCCTGGGTCGGAGCGCAGGCCAACGTGGCCGTCGCGCAGAAGATCCTGGCGGACGAACTGGGCTACCGCGTCGACCTCGTCCAGACGGACGAGGTACCCGCCTGGGACGCCCTCAGCCAGGGCCGGGTGGACGCCATCCTGGAGGACTGGGGCCATCCGGAGCAGGAGCAGTTGTACGTCAAGGACAAGAAGACCATCGTCCCCGGCGGCGACCTCGGGGTCACGGGTCACATCGGCTGGTACGTCCCCAAGTACTGGGCGGACGAGCACCCCGACGTCACGAACTGGAAGAACCTCGACAAGTACGCCGACGAGCTGCGTACCCCGGAGAGCGGTGACAAGGGCCAGCTCATGGACGGTTCGCCGTCCTACGTCACCAACGACAAGGCGCTGGTGAAGAACCTCGGCCTCGACTACAAGGTCGTGTTCGCCGGCTCCGAGGCCGCGCAGATCACCCAGATGCAGCAGTTCGCCAAGGAGAAGAAGCCCTTCCTCAGCTACTGGTACCAGCCGCAGTGGCTGTTCAACGAGGTGCCGATGGTCGAGGTGAAGCTCCCGGAGTACTCCGACGCCTGCGCGGCCAAGGACCCGGCGGACATCGACTGCGCGTACCCCACGACCCCGCTCCAGAAGTACCTCAACGCCGACTTCTCGAAGCGGGGCGGGGACGCCGCGGCCTTCCTGAAGAAGTTCAAGTGGTCGGAGAAGGACCAGAACGAGGTGTCCGAACTGATCGCCTCCGAGCGGCTGTCACCCGACGAGGCGGCGGACCGCTGGATCGAGGAGCACCCGGCCACCTGGAAGAAGTGGCTGGACCGGTGACCTGAGCCCCAGGGCCTCCTTCCGCCCCACCGTCAGCCGTCGCGGCACCGGCCGCGACGGCTGACGGCGTTTTCGGCAACGCCCGCCGGAACTAACTATTCACTCAGTACATGTACTGAGGATATAGTCGGCTCATGAGCACCCGTCATGTCCTCCTGGGCCTGCTCGCAGCCGGCCCCTCCCACGGCTACGACCTGAAGCGGCAGTACGACACGCGCTTCCCGCAGGCTCGTCCGCTCGCCTACGGGCAGGTCTACACAACCCTGCAACGCCTCGTGCGGGACGGTCTGGCCGCCGTCGACGGCACCGGTTCCGACGGCGGTCCTGAGCGCACCCTCTACCGCTCGACAGGCGAAGGCGCACACGAACTGGCCCGGTGGGCCGAGGAGGTCACCGCCCCCGCCCCCTTCGTGACGAACGAGATCTTCGCCAAGGTCGTCGTCTCGATCCTCGTCGCCGCGGCAGCCACACGCACGGACCGGGACGGACCGGAGCCGGACGCCGCGGCGCACCTCAGGGCCCAGCGCGCCGCCCACATGGAGCGGATGCGCGAACTCACCGCACTCAAGACCGCGCCGGACGCCGATCTCAGCACGGTGCTGGCCGCCGACTACGCCCTTGCCCATCTCGACGCCGACGTGCGGTGGATGACCACCACCTCGGCCCGCATCGACACACTGACAGCGGAGGTCAACGCAACATGAGCACACGGGAAGAACGGCCGTCCACGGAGGCGGCCGCGCTGATCTCGGCGCGCGGTCTGCGGAAGTCCTACGGAAGGACCGAGGCGTTGCGGGGCGCCTCCCTCGACCTCCACGAGGGCGAGATCCTGGCCGTCACCGGCACGAGCGGCAGCGGCAAGTCCACCCTGCTGCACTGCCTGTCGGGGATCGTCCGGCCCGACGAAGGAGTCGTCACCTACGGGAGCGAACAGCTCGGCCGGCTGCCCGAGCAACGGCTCAGCGAGCTCCGGCGCCGCGACTTCGGGGTGGTGTTCCAGTTCGGACAGCTGATCCCGGAGCTCACCGCGCTCGACAACGTGGCGCTGCCGCTGCTGCTCTCCGGGATTCGCCGCGGACAGGCGAACGAGAAAGCCGGGGAGTGGCTGGAGCGCTTCGGCGTACGAGGACAGGCGGGCCTGCACCCCGGCGAGATGAGCGGCGGCCAGAGCCAACGGGTGGCGCTGGCAAGGGCCTTGGTCACCGAGCCCAGGGCGGTCTTCGCGGACGAGCCGACCGGGGCGCTCGACTCGCTCGCCGGGGAACAGGTGATGACGGCCCTGGTGCACACCGCCAGGGAGTCGTCCACGGCGGTGCTGCTGATCACCCATGACGCGCAGATCGCGGCGTACGCGGACCGCGAGGTGGGGCTGCGGGACGGGATCGTCCACCCCGCCGCAGCCGATGCCCCGAGCCGGGAGGCCGTCCGCCGTGAGATCTGACATCCGTATCGCCTGGATCCTCACGCGGGGCTCGGAACGCCGCGAGTGGTGGAGGATCTCCCTCACCGCACTCGGGGCCCTGCTCGCCACGGGCTTCGCACTCGGCGCGGTGACAGTCGCCGCCGTGTCGGGGCAGGTTTCGATCCCCTACGCGCACGGCCTGCTGAACCACCCCGGCGAGCGCGAGGGTGTGGTGTTCACGCTCGTGCTCCTGCTGGTCCCGGTGCTGGGCTTCTTCGGCCAGTGCGCGCGCATCGGCGCCGTGCACCGTCATCGGCGTATGGCCGGCCTGCGGCTCGCCGGGGCGACTCCCGGACAGGTGCGGAGAATCGCGGCCGTGGAGTCCGGGTTCGCCTGCCTGGCAGGCTCGACGGCCGGTTTCGCGGCGTTCGCCGTGCTCCTCACCGTGCCGGATCACACTCCGCCTCCGGGGGCCTGGGCGGGTTTCGTGGCGGTCGTTCTCGCAATTCCGGTGGTCGCCGCGCTGGTCAGCGTCTTCGCCCTGCGCCATGTGGTCGCTTCGCCCCTCGGTCATGTGCGCAGGACACGTCCTGGCCAGGGGCGCCGGGCAGCGTCGGCCTCCCTGCTGGCGGTCGGGCTCATGGCTGCGGCGGGGCTGCTCCATCTGTCCCCGGCAGGCAGAAGCGTGAAGCCGTTCGCGCTTCTGGTTCTCGGCCTGGTGCTCCTCACGGGGGCCGGTTCGGTCTGGGTGGCCGGGGCGTTCGCCGCATTCATGGGCCGCCGTCTCACCCTCCGCGCGAAGAGCCCGGCGGTGCTCGTCGCGGCGAGCCGCCTCGCGCACGATCCCTACGAGGCCGCGCGGTCCCACGCCGCGTTGCTGCTGGTCACCGTCGTGGGCGTCGGCTTCGTGGGGGTGCGCGAGGTGCTGCTGGCAGACCTGGGGGAGGGCGGTCACCAGCCGGAGAACCTCTCCTTCTACACCACCGGCATCGCCCTCGCCGGATCCGCTGTGCTGATCGCCGTGGCGATCAGCCTCTGCGGTCTCGCCGTCGGCACCGCGGAGTCGCTCGCCACCCGCCGCAGGGGCCTCGCGGCCCAGGCTGCCGCCGGGGTACCCCACAGGGTCCTGGCCGTGGCCGCGCTCCTGGAGACCGCGCTCCCACTGGCGCCCGCACTCCTGCTCGCGGGCGCCGGGGGAGCGGTGGTCCACCTGGCGTACGCCACCGGCGTAGGCACCGGTTTCGTACCCGTGCTGCCGCTGCTCGTCCCCGTCGCGGTCTACGTGGCGTGCCTGCTGGCCGCGGTGACGTCGTTGCCGCTCCTGCGGCGCATGGCGCACCCGGCGGAGCTGCGGTTCACCTAGCCGCGTCCGCCCCGCCGCGCGCTCGCGCCGCCACCACGAGCGTGGCGGCGACGAGCACGGCGGAGACGATGCCGGTGGCGAGGACCGGGGCAGGGGTGAACGTCATCGCCAGCACCGTGAGGACGGCCACGGGATGGATGAGGTCGTTGCGGCTGCGGAGTTCCTCCCCACGGTGGTGCAACAGCCACACGAGGGTGATGAACACGGCCACCGGCACGGTGAACGTCGCGGCGGCGGCGTGGTCGGAGAGGTGACCGTGACCGGTGGTGTGGGCGACGTTGACCGCGAGTCCGGCGCCGACCGCGGCGGCCGAGGCGAAGACGAGGTAGTGACCGTAGCCCCACAGGAGCGCCGCCTTGAGGCCGGTGAGCCGTTGCGGCGCGTTCTGCGAGAAGTACAGCCACCACAGGGCGAAGACGGTGAGTACGCCGCCGACGACCAGGGTCGCGATGTCGCCGAGCGCGGCCTCGTCGTCGAGGGCGGTACGGACGGCCACAGTGGCCGCGGTCATGGTCTCGCCCAGCACGATGAGGGTGAACAGCCCGTACCGTTCGGCGATGTGGTGGGGGTGCCAGGTGGTCATGGCCGCGCTCTCGGCCCACGCGGGGACGGCGATCTCGGCCAGGACCAGGACGGCGAACGCCGGCAGGCCCCAGTCTTCCGGCAGGGCCAGCCGGGCGACCCAGCCGACCTGCACGACCAGGATGCCGACCGCGTAACGCACGCAGGAGCGCCGGCGTTCGGGGTCGGAGCGTGCGGCGCGCAGCCACTGGGTGACCATGGCGAGCCGCATGATGACGTAGCCCCAGGTGATGACGGTGAAGTCCTCCTGCTGGAGGGCTTCGGCCGCGCCGGCGGCCACGACGAGCGCACCGGTGATCTGGACCAGGGTGAGCAGCCGGTACGGGACGTCGTCGGTGTCGTACGCGGAGGCGAACCAGGTGAAGTTCATCCAGGCCCACCAGATCGCGAAGAAGACCATCGCGTAGCCGAGGACCCCGTCCCCGATGTGTCCCTCGGCGAGTTCGTGCTCGAAGGCGCCCGACGCCTGGGCCACGGCGGTGACGAAACACAGGTCGAAGAACAGCTCGAGCGCGGTGGCCGTGCGGTGCTGCTCGCCCGCGGTGCGGGCGACCATCGGCCGGCGCCATGCGCCGAAGGCGGATTGTGACTGACTCATGCGTACCTGGTTCTCAGCGGTGGGAGGGGAGGTTCGGGCCCTGACGGACGCGAGGGCGGCCGGGCCTGACGACACCGACTGTGCAGGCCGGGCCGGCCCGGCGGCTCCGACGGACACCGGTCACGTTACGAGCGCCGCACAGAGCCGTGCAAACGGCGCGAGGCACCCCGTGCGGCCGAGGCGGGGCCCCACGTCTCGCGCGGCCGCACGCCGTACGGCGACTTCGAAGCCGTGGAGCCGGCTCCGGCGGGCCCACCGGAGGGTCACGAGAAGGCGGCACACCCGCACAGCCGCCGGGGCCGGACGCACGCTCAGAAGGATGTCCGGACGCACGCTCAGAAGGACGTGATGACGACCCGTGCCACCTCGGGGTCCCGGAGGGAGGCGTAACCGGTGTCGATCTCGCCCAGGGCGATCTGCCGGGAGACGAGGGCGTCGAGGTCCAGGCGTCCCTGGAGGTACAGGTCCGCGTAACGGGGGATGTCGCGCCGCGGGTTCCCCGATCCCATGATCAGCCCCTGGATGCTCTTCTGTTCCAGCAGCAGCCGGGGCAGCGACAACTTCAGGTCGCCTCCGCTCCCCGCCAGCCCCACGACGTACACGCCGCCACCGAGGGCCGTCATGCGCAGCGCCTGTTCGGTGGTCGCGGCGACGCCGACGACGTCGAACGCGTGCCGGACGCCGCCGCCGGTCAGTTCACGTACGGCCGTGACGGCGTCCGTGGTGGCGGAGTTGACCACGTCCGTCGCACCGAACGCCCGCGCACGCCGCAGTTTGGCGTCCCGCACGTCGATCGCGACGATGCGGGAGGCCCCGGCGATCCTCGCCGCGCCGACCGCGTTCAGCCCGACACCCCCGGCGCCGATCACGGCCACGGTCTCGCCCGCCCGGACGCGCGCGCCGTTGAGGACGGATCCCGCGCCGGTCAGCACGCCGCACCCCAGCAGGGCGGCAGGGGCGAAGGGCAGCCGACGAGGGACGGCGGTCAGCTGGTTCTCGTGGACAAGGGCGTGCTGGGCGAAGCCGCCCAGCCCCATCCCCTGGGTGACGGGCCGGCCGGCGCGGCTGAGCCGTGGCGCGTCGCGCACCGGATCGCGCAGCGTGGTCCCGGGCCTGCCGCACTGGTACGCCCTGCCGTCCACGCACGCCGGGCAGCTGCCGCACCACTGGACCAGGCAGCCCACGACGTGGTCGCCGACCGCGAACGCGCGGGCTTCCGGGCCGAGGCCGCCCACGACGCCGGCCATCTCGTGTCCCAGGACCACGGGAGTGGGGAAGTCCGCGAAGGCATGGGTGGCGACGGTGAGGTCGGTGTGGCAGAGACCGGACGCCCTCACCTCCACCAGGACCTCGCGCCCCAGGGGTTCGGCGATGTCGACGTCCTGGAGTGCGAACCCCCCGCCCACCGAGTCCACCACTGCGGCCTTCACGACCACCTCCGTCCCTGTCGGCCTGGCACTTCGTCCCGGATCAGACTCGTTCGAGGGCGAAGTAGTAGAAGGGGCCGTCGGCGCCGACGCCCTTGCGGTTCATGATGCCCATGAGGGTGTGGTCGTCGACCGCCTTGAAATGATCGAACACCGGCTGACCGTCGTAGACCATGGTGGCCGTCGACTCCCCCCGGAACTCGACCATCCACAGGCTCGCCTCACCCTTGCCGAGTTCGGTGTCGCTGTGGAGCAGGCCGTCCTCACCGCGCATCATGAGCGGCTTGGCGTCGCCTGCCGAGAGGAACCTCTTGCCGTACCAACCGGCCTTCTGCAGCATCCCGTTGAGCGGATGTCCGGTGTCGAACTCACTGCCCTTCCACTCCCCGAGGATCTCCTCCACGCGGACGGTGGGCAACGCGGCCCAGACCGCGTCGAGTTCCTCGGCCGGCACGGCGGAGTCCTCGGCGCGCAGGACGGCGAACCGGGTCCGTGCCTCGTCGATGCCCATGGGCTTCCCTCCTCGTCGGGTGAAACAAACATCCGCAGTATGTATCACTGTTGCGTGGGAGGCCAGGGGGCGTAGCGGACATCCTCGGCCGGTGCTGCGGGCCGGGATCCTCGCGTCCTCGCCGCCGTCCCGGCCGGATGCCTCCGCCCCGCAGCCGCCGTACCGTGGGACGGAGCGGTTACGACACGGACACGGGAGCCGTCATGGCCGGAGAGATCTCGTTCTTCGAACTGGGCGTCGCCGACCCCGAGCGGGCCCGGACCTTCTACGCGAGGCTCTTCGGATGGACCTTCGAGCCCGGGACGACGGAGGGTGGTGGATACGCGATCCGCACCCAGGGGAGTCGTGGCGGGGTGCACGGAGGGGACCCCGGCGCAGGCCCGTACGTCTTCTTCCGGGTGGACGACATGCGGACGGCCGTCGCTCTCGTACGCGCGCTCGGCGGCACGGTCGCGGAGGACGCCGATGCGGGCGGTGACGAGGATGCCGTCGCCCGCTTCGGCCGTTTCCGGCTGTGCCACGACGATCAGGGCTCCCCGTTCGGCCTGCACCAGCCTCCGGACGGGTTCTGAGCCGACGCCCGCGCAGGTCCCGGCCGGGTGGCGGCGGAGAGCCCCCGTCCCCGCCCGCCGGGGGAGCCGGCGGGCGGGGACGGGGGCCGCGGCGTGCGCGGGCGAGGGGGCGGTCAGGGGGCCGACCGGACGGTCGCCTCCGTCCCCGGCCGCTCGAACTGGGTCCGGTGCAGCTCCTCGTACCGGCCTCCGAGGCCCATCAGCGTCTCGTGCGTGCCGCGTTCGACCACCCGGCCGTCCTCGACGACCAGGATCAGGTCCGCGGCCCGCACCGTCGACAGCCGGTGGGCGATCACCACCGCGGTACGCCCCTCCAGGGCCTCGGCCAGTGCCTCCTGGACGGCGGCCTCCGAGGTCGAGTCGAGGTGGGCGGTCGCCTCGTCCAGGATCACGACCCGCTGACGGGCCAGCAGCAGACGGGCGATGGTCAGCCGCTGGCGTTCGCCGCCGGAGAGCCGGTAGCCGCGCTCGCCGACGATCGTGTCCAGTCCGTCGGGCAGTGACGCGACGAGACCGTCCAGACGGGAGCGGCGCAACGCGTCCCAGATCTCCTCCTCGGTGGCCTCCGGCCGGGCGAGCAGGAGGTTGGCGCGCACCGACTCGTGGAAGAGGTGCCCGTCCTGCGTGACCATGCCGAGCGTCTCCCGGATCGAATCGGCCGTCAGGTCGCGTACGTCGACGCCGTTGAGGCGTACGGCCCCCGCGTCGGTGTCGTACAGCCGGGGGAGCAGCTGGGCGATCGTCGACTTCCCGGCTCCGGAGGATCCCACGAGTGCGACCATCCGGCCGGGCTCCGCCGTGAAGGAGACGTCGTGCAGCACCTGGGCGCCGCTTCCCGAGTCCAGCGTGGCGACCTCCTCGAGCGAGGCTAGGGAGACCTTGTCGGCGGAGGGGTAGCCGAAGGAGACCCCCTCGAACTCCACGGAGACCGGCCCCTCCGGGACGCGGCGGGCGTCTGGCTTCTCCGCGATCAGCGGCTTGAGGTCGAGGATCTCGAAGACCCGCTCGAAGCTGACCAGGGCGCTCATCACCTCTACCCGCGCCCCGGCCAGTGCCGTCAGCGGTGCGTAGAGCCGGGTGAGGAGCAGGGCGAGGGCGACGACGGCGCCGGGTTCCAGGCTGCCGCGCAGCGCGTAGTAGCCGCCGAGTCCGTAGACCAGGGCCAGGGCGAGGGCCGACACGAGGGTGAGTGCCGTGATGAAGGTGGACTGGAGCATCGCCGTGCGGACGCCGATGTCACGCACCCGTCCCGCGCGGGCGGCGAATTCGGCGGACTCGTCGGCCGGGCGTCCGAAGAGCTTGATGAGCGTCGCGCCCGGGGCCGAGAAGCGTTCGGTCATCTGGGTGCCCATGGTGGCGTTGTGGTCGGCGGCCTCCCGCTGGAGGTCCGCCATCCGCGCGCCCAGCCGGCGGGCGGGGACGACGAACACCGGCAACAGCACCAGGGCGAGCAGCGTGATCTGCCAGGAGATCGTGAGCATCACGGCAAGGGTCAGCAGCAGGGTGACAAGGTTGGAGACGACACCGGAAAGGGTGTTGCTGAACGCCCGCTGGGCGCCGATCACGTCGTTGTTGAGCCGGCTGACCAGCGCGCCGGTCCTGGTGCGGGTGAAGAAGGCGACGGGCATCCGCTGGACGTGGTCGAACACCGCGGTACGCAGATCGAGGATCAGCCCCTCGCCCAGGGTCGCCGACAGCCAGCGGACGAGGAGCCCGAGCCCGGCCTCGGCCACCGCGATCAGGGCGATGAGCAGGGCGATCCACGCGACCGTCCCGGCCCGCTCGCCCCGCACGATCGCGTCGACGACGCGGCCCGCCAGCACCGGTGTGGCCACCGCCGACAGCGCGGTGACCACGCTGAGGAGCAGGAAGCGGAGGATCCTGCCCCGGTGCGGCCGGGCGAATGCCGCGATGCGGTGAAGTGTGGCCCGGGAGAACGGCCTGCGGTCCTTCTGCGCGTTCATCGTGCTGTGCAGTGAATGCCACGCGGTGACTTCCATGTCCATGCGGTGCCTCCGAAGTCGGTCGGTATGCATGGCACGCTAGGACCTCAGGCAAACTTGAGGTCAAGCGTTCCCGACCGGCTTCACCCGTCGGCGCGTTCAGCGCGCCCGTACGGTCGCCAGGACCTCCCGGTCCGGCTGCAGTGTCAGCGTCGGTACCGGGTTGACGGTGCCCGGGTCCACCTCCAGCTCGAACCTGCGCGCCAGGACGGCGAGGATCAGCACCGACTCGACCATCGCGAAGCGTGTGCCGAGGCAGACGCGGGGCCCGCCGCCGAACGGATACCAGGCGTACTCGGGAATCTCGTCCCCGTCCTCCGCGTCCCACCGCTCGGGGCGGAACGCCTCGGGCTCCGGGAACCACCGCTCGTCCCGGTGCGTGGCCCACTGGCTGCTCCACACCCGCGTGCCCTCCGGCATCGGCACGCCACCGAGCCGGGCGCCTTCCTTGGCGATCCCGGTGACCAGCCAGATCGTCGGGTACAGCCGGAGGGTCTCCTTCACCACCGCCTGGGCGTAGGTCAGCCGTGCGTAGTCGTCGATGCCCGGCTCCCGGTCGCCCAGCACCCGGTCCAGCTCCTCGGTGAGTGCCGCGAGTGCGTGCGGGGTGCGGGAGAGCAGATACCAGGCCCACACCAGTGTCGAGCTGGTCGTCTCGTGACCGCCGATGTAGAGCGTGACCGTCTCGTCGCGGATCTCCTTGTCGGAGAGGTGGGCCCCGGTCTCGTCCACCGCGGTGAGCAGCCGGCTCAGCAGGTCGGGGCGCTCCCCCTCCCCGTCGCGATGGCGGGCCACCACGCGCCCGACCTCGGCGTCGATGACCGCTGCGGCCTTCTTGATCCTGTTCCGCCCGGGAGTCGGCACCCAGTCGGGCAGGACGGCGCCGAGGCCGCTGAACTCCTTGCCTATCTCCTGCTGGGCGATGTCCATCGCGCGGCCCATCGACTCCGCGTCGGCGGGGGTGTCCACCCCGAAGATGGTCCGGACGGCGATCTTCTGTGTCAGAGCCGCCATCGCCCGCTTGATGTCGACGCGCTCGCCGCCCGACCAGGAGTCGGCCAGCTCCACCGCGCACGCCGTCATGGTGGCGGCGTACGACTTCACCTGCTTGGGGCGCACCGAGGGCTGTACCAGCGACCGCTTGCGCCGCCAGTCGCTGCCGCGCGCGACGACCACACCGTTGCCCATCACCGTACGGAAGGCTATGCCCAGCAGCGGCTGGTCGAAGGTGCGCTCCGTCTCGGTCAGCAGTTCACCGATGCACTCGGGATCGGCGATGAACACGCAGTCGTTGCGGCCGAAGCGCCAGCGCACCATGTCCCCGTACCCGCGCAGGCGCTCGAAGAAGGCGAGCGGGTCCTTGCCGAACTGCGGGAGGCTCCCCAGTAAGGGGAGGCCCCTCGGCCCCTGGACGAGCCGGTGACCGCGCGGCTCGGTGTCGAGGGCCGCACCGGTTTCCGTGGACATGGGGGTCTCCCGTCATCTGCCTTGCGCAGTAGGTGAGTTGCTGAGCCTAGCGGCAGTCGTCGGGAGTCCGACGCGTGGATTCCAGCCGTGCCGGGAAGCACACGGCCGAGGGCCGCAGGCCACGGCCTGCGGCCCTCGGTGCGGGGTTGCGGCGCCGTCAGGCCCTCGGCGGCACCCCCGACGGACGTCCGCCGCCGCGCGTCAGGGAATAGCCGAACACCGCTGCCAGCGCGGCGAGCACACCGCCGCCGACGGTCCACAGCCACCGGTCCGTCCACCAGCCCGAGGACCAGCCGTCCTCCGGTTCGGTACCCGCCGGGGCGGAACCGCCCTGAGCCGACACGGTGGAGACCCCCGGCACCAGGGGCTCGGCGAGGGCGCCGTCCACATCGTGGGCGCCGCCCCCGTCGGCGGAGGTCACTTCGGTCTCGACGTGGACCGGCAGGCCGAGGTCCTCCTCATCCAGGCCGACCACCGTCAGACGGATGTAGTAGCTTCCGGGCAGCGGGTCGGAAGCCCACGGCTCGGACCAGGCGCGCACGGTACGCAGCACGCAGGACAGTTCGACGGCACCCGTGTCGGGCGCCGCCTTCCTGGTCTGGTGGCCGTACACGCAGGCCTGCCGGCGGCGGAGCCCGTCGTACACGTCGACCTGCCAGGTGGACGCGCCGTGCGGGGTGGCGCTCTCCGGCAGGCTCACCTTCGCGCGGACGGTGGGCCGTTGCCCGGCGTCGGCGGGGAAGGCCCAGTACAGGTAGTCACCGGTGGACGCGTCCGCGGTGGCCGTCTGCCCCTGCCGGACCGCCGTGGCGGTGCGGAAGGTGGTGCCCGCCTCGGTCGGGCCTGCCGCCTCGCCGTCCGCCGGGCTCGCGCTCGCGGACGGGTCGTCGGCGACGGCCGTGCCCGCCGAGGTGAGCAGGGTGACGGCTGCCAGCAGCACCCCCACGCATCCGCGCCTCAAGCTGTTTCTGCGGGTGGTACGCATCAGTTGGTCCTCCATACGGCGACGCGCCAGCGCGAGATCCAGCCGAACACCAGGCCGGCGATCAGTCCGGTCAGCACCAGCACACCCAGCAGCCACCAGCCGCGGCCCAGTCCGAACGCGGCGGCGTCGGCCGCCTCGTCGGGAGCGTCCACCAGATCGATGGTCAGCTCGACGGGCATACCGGGAGTGGTCTTCACGGACGCGGGCGCCGAGAAGGAGTTGCCGAGCTGGAGGCACACCACCTCGGCGGCGGGCTTCACATCGGCGTCGACGTCGTCCATCTCGGGCTTGGGGTAGCGCAGTCCGGTGGAGACGGCGTCCGTGCGCCCGGTGCCGCCCTCGGCACCCCGGACGATCTCGCGGCCGTGCGTGGTCAGGGCGCGCAGCAGGACCCCGTAGTCGTTGTCGACGGCGCGGTCCGCCGACACGCTCACCGAGGCGCGCAGTTCCTGGCCGGGCAGGACGTCCACCCGGTACCAGCGGTGCTTGCCGATCTCCTGCCGGTCCGTGTAGAGCCCGGGCTTCAGCTCGGGGGCCGAGGAGCAGCTGCCCGCGCCCTCGGTCGCCACCGGGGTGATGACGGGCTCGGCGGCCCTGTCCACCAACTGCTTGACGCGTGTCGAGAGTTCATCGGTGTGCTGGACCGCCGTGTAGGTGCCACCGGTGGCCTCGGCGATGCAGGTCAGCTGCTGCCGGATCTTGGCGTTCGGCACCAGACCGAGCGTGTCGATGACCAGGTGGATCCCCTTGGCGGCGATGTCGCGCGCGACCTCGCAGGGATCCAGCGGACCGCAGGTGTCCTCGCCGTCGGTGATCAGGACGATCCGCCGGGTGGCGTCCCCGCCCTCGAGGTCGTCGGCGGCACCGAGCAGGGCCGGTCCGATCGGGGTCCAGCCGGTCGGCGCCAGAGTGGCGACGGCCGTCTTGGCCTCCGTGCGGTCGAGCGGGCCGACCGGGTAGAGCTGCCTGGTGTCCTTGCAGCCGGTCTTCCGGTCGTCGCCCGGATAGTCGGCGCCGAGCGTACGGATGCCGAGTTCGACCTCCTCGGGCACCGCGTCCAGGACGTCGTTGAACGCCTGCTTGGCGGCGGACATCCGGGACTCACCGTCGATGTCACGCGTGCGCATGGAACCGCTGACGTCAAGGACCAGCTCGACCTTGGGCGAAGCGGCGGTGGGAGGTTCGTCGGCTGCGGCCGGAAGGGCGGTGCCGAGCCCGGCGGCCAGGGTGGCGAGCAGAACGCACACCCCGGCCGTCAGCCGTTTTCTTATGATCATCGCCGGATCTTATTGAAGATCCACAGTCAACCTCAAAACGCGTGCTACGGGCGCGATCCCGGGTTCTTCCTCATCGGCCGAGCACTGGCTCCGCCGCCCTGTCCAGAACCGAACCGACGCGCTCCCAGGTCTCGGTGTCCCTTTCCACCGGCGGGAGTTCGGCGTCCTCCGCCTTCGCGTTCCACCGGGTCGCGATGGCGACCGGGTCGCCCCCGCCCGCCGCGGAGGCGGCCAGCGCCGCCGCGCCGAGTGCGACGAGCTCGCCGCCGGCCGGCACGATCAGGGGCCGGCCTGAGAGCCGGCGCACCGTCTCCACCCAGGTGCGGCCCTGGGCGCCGCCGCCGATCAGCCGGAGCGGCCGGCCGGCGACCTCGGGGTCGGCCGGGTCGAGGCCGCACGCCCGCAGCAGCTCGTCGAGCGCCCGCAGCACGGTGAAGGCCGCGCCCTCGTAGGCCGCGCCGAGCAGCTGCTGCGGCGTGGTGTCGTGGCGGAGCCCGGTGAGCAGGCCGGAGGAGTGGGGAAGGTCCGGCGTGCGCTCGCCGTCGAGGTACGGGAGGAGGACGGCCTCGCCGCCGGGCGTCGCGTCGTCGCGGTGCAGTCCGAGCAGGCCGGCCACCTTGTCGACGGCCAGGGTGCAGTTGAGGGTGCAGGCCAGCGGGAGGTACGTACCGTCTGCCGCGGCGAAGCCGGAGAGGGCCGTGGAAGCGGGGCGGGCCAGGGACGCCGCGAAGACCGTGCCGGAGGTACCGAGGCTCAGGACGGGATGGTCCAGCAGTCCCGCGCCGCCCAGGCCGAGGCCCACGGCGGCGCTCATGTTGTCACCGGTGCCGGCCGCGACGGCGATCCCGGCCGGCAGGCCGAGTGCCTCGGCCGCCGACTCGGTGAGGGAGCCGACGCGGGTCCCGCCCGTGGCGGCGACCTCCGGGAGCATCGACACGTCCAGGCCGAGGCGGTCCAGGAGCTCCGGGTCGTAGGCCCCAGTGACCGTGGAGTACCAGCAGGTGCCCGACGCGTCCCCCGGGTCCGTCGCCGCGACGCCCGCGAGCCTCTCCGTGAGGAAGTCGTGGGGCAGTCGCACGGCGGCCGTGGCCTCGGCGTTCGCCGGGTCGTTCTCGCGCAGCCACCGCCACTTGGTCGCGGTCATGGAAGCGACGGGCACGGTGCCGGTGCGCGCGGTCCACGCCTCGGGGCCGCCCAGCTCCTCGACGAGTGCGGCGGCCTGCGGCGCGGACCGCGTGTCGTTCCAGAGGAGCGCGGGGCGCAGCGGGCGGCCGGTCCCGTCGAGGGTCACGAGGCCGTGCTGCTGTCCTGCGACGGCGATGCCGGTGACGGCGGACGCGGAGAGCCCCGACTCCTTGAGCCCGGCCGCGACGGCGTCGCACAGCGCGCGCCACCAGACCTCCGGGTCCGTCTCGCGCGCTCCGCCCTCACCCGTGACGACGTGCGGGGCGCGGCCGACGGCGAGCAGCTCACCGGTCTCGACGTCGGTGACTGCAGCCTTGGTGGACTGGGTGGAGCTGTCCACGCCGATGACGACGGTACGCGGCGGCATGGGCTACCTCTTCTCGTGCGGTTTCCGGTGGTGCGGGTTTTGGGAGTGCGACAAACAAATTACGTGATCGACGGCGTCCGGAACAGGGGTGGCCCTCGTTTCGTCGTCCGGGGGGTTACGTCCACACGGTGGCGCGTGCATAATTAATCATGTCAGTGAACAAATAGGCCCGGGGTACTGACGACGACTCCGGACCCCAGGCAGGCGAAGGCGGACACACCATGACCGAGCGCTTCACTCCCACCCCTGCGGACAGGTTCACCTTCGGTCTGTGGACCGTGGGCTGGCGTGGCAACGACCCGTTCGGTGACGCGACGCGTCCCGCGCTGGACCCGGTCGAGTCGGTGGAGCGGCTCGCCGAGCTCGGCGCGCACGGTGTGACGTTCCACGACGACGACCTGATCCCCTTCGGGTCCACCGAGGCCGAGCGGGCCCGGCTGATCGGCCGGTTCAAGGACGCGCTGGAGCGCACCGGGATGAAGGTCCCGATGGCCACCACCAACCTGTTCACGCACCCCGTGTTCAAGGACGGCGGCTTCACCTCCAACGACCGCGACGTGCGCCGTTTCGCGCTGCGCAAGGTCATCCGCAACATCGACCTGGCCGCCGAGCTCGGCGCGAAGACCTATGTCGCCTGGGGCGGGCGCGAGGGCGCGGAGTCCGGCGGGGCCAAGGACGTGCGCGTGGCCCTGGACCGGATGAAGGAGGCCTTCGACCTCCTGGGCGACTACGTCACCGAGCAGGGCTACGACCTGCGCTTCGCGATCGAGCCCAAGCCCAACGAGCCCCGCGGCGACATCCTGCTGCCCACGATCGGCCACGCCCTGGCCTTCATCGAGCGCCTGGAACGCCCCGAGATGGTCGGCGTGAACCCGGAGACCGGCCACGAGCAGATGGCCGGACTGAACTTCCCCCACGGCATCGCCCAGGCCCTGTGGGCCGGCAAGCTCTTCCACATCGACCTCAACGGCCAGTCCGGCATCAAGTACGACCAGGACTTCCGCTTCGGCGCCGGCGACCTGCGCCAGGCGTTCTGGCTCGTCGACCTCCTGGAGACCTCCGACTACACCGGATCCCTCCACTTCGACTTCAAGCCCGTGCGCACCGACGGCATCGACGGGGTCTGGGAGTCCGCGAAGAACTGCATGCGCAACTACCTCATCCTCAAGGAGCGCGCCACCGCCTTCCGTGCCGACCCCGCCGTCCAGGAGGCCCTGACCGCCTCCCGCCTCCACGAGCTCGCCGAGCCCACCGCCGCCGACGGCCTCAAGGCACTCCTCGCCGACAGGTCCGCCTACGAGGACTTCGACGCCACCGCCGCAGCGGAACGCTCCATGGCCTTCGAAGCCCTCGACCAGCTCGCCATGGAACACCTCATCGGCGTCCGCTGACACCGGCCCCGTGGGCACCCGGCGCAACCGCCGGGTGCCCACGGCCCCAGCAGGGCCCGCTGTCAGGCGTCCATGGACGAAGGGGCGTACGCCACCGGGTCGGCCAGCACGTCCTGCACCACCAGCGCCGCCGCGCCGCGCGCCGCGTCACCCGCGACGGACGACGCGCGCAGCCTGCCGCCGCCCCTGGACCAGAGACCGGACACCACACGGTCCGTCAGTTCCTCGTCGGCGGGCGGCGAGAGCCACGGCATCAGGTTGCGGTAGATCCCGCCGAGCACGACCGCGTCCGGGTCGAACAGATTGACCGCGCCCGACAGCACCTGCCCCAGCATCCGGCCGGCGTCGGCCACGGCTGCCAGCGTCACCGGGTCGCCCGCCTGCGCGCGACGCTCCAGCTCCATCACTCCTGCCGCCCCGCCCGTGCCCTCGTCGACGCCGGCGGCGCGAAGGAGAGCCGACTGGCCGGCGTACTGCTCCAGGCAGCCGCGCGAGCCGCAGCGGCACTCCGGACCCGCGGGGTCCACGACCACGTGCCCGATCTCCCCGGCGAAACCGTGTGCTCCGCGCAGCAGTTCCCCGTCGAGAACCAGGGCGCCGCCGACACCGATCTCGCCCGTCAGATAGAGGAAGCTGCGGACCGCGTCGAGCCCGCCGAACCAGAGCTCGGCCAGTGCCGCGAGGTTCGCCTCGTTCTCCGAGCGCACGGGCAGCGGTGCCGTGCCGGGACGCAGGCCGGCGAGTGACTCCGCGAAGAGCTCCTCGGCGGCGACCTGGTTCCAGCCCAGGTTCGGCGCCTGGCGAACCGAGCCGCCCGAGACGAGTCCCGGCAGCGCGAGCGCCGTACCGACCGGACGCAGATCCTGCTCCCGCGCCGAGTCCAGGGTGCGGGCGGCGATCCCGGCCGCCCGGGCCAGGACCTCCTCGGGCGGGGCGCCGCGGTTGTCCAGGTGCTCGGTCTGCCGCACCCGGCCGGTGCCCGCCAGATCCACGACGCACACCGACACGTAGTCGATGTTGATCTCCACCCCGAGCCCGGCGGGTCCGGTGCGCGCCACCTTCAGAGCCGTGCCGGGGCGCCCCGCCTGGCCGCTGAACGTCTTCCCCGACTCCGTCACGAAGCCGCTGTCCAGCAACTGCTCGACCAGGGAGGACACCGCGGCCCGGGTGAGCCCGACCCGGGCCGACACTCCGGCCCGGGTCGCCTCACCGGCCTCACCCTCGTCCCGTACGGCGCGCAGCACGAGGCTCAGGTTGTGGCGCCGCACGGTGTCCTTGTCGGCCTTGGACCCCAGGGGCGCGAGGTAGCTCTTCATATCGCCGACGAGCCTAAGCGATGCCCGCCGGAACGCGGCTCGCGGTACTCGGGGTACTCGCGCGTACTCGCGTGCCCGGGGTACTCGCGTACTCGCGTCACGAGGCGCGGGCCGCGTTACATGTCCGCGGCGTCCGTCACCGCGCCCAGGTCGACGAACTTGAAGCCGGTCGCCTCCCGGCCCTCCTCGTCGCCCGACGCGGAGGTCTCGTGGCCGTCCTGCACGACGAGCAGTCCGTTCGGATAACGCGATCCCAGCGGCTCGTTGAGCACTGCGGCACCGTCGCACTCCTCGCTGCCGTCGAGGTCGGCCGATACGGCGGTGACACGGAAGCCGCCCTCGTACTCGTTGCCCTCGGAGAGCTCGCGGTCGTAGAGGGCGAAGCTGTCGTCACCCTGGCCGGAAGCCATGAGGTAGCCGTCGCCGCCGGACTCCTCGAAGAGGGTCAGACCCTCCACGTCCGCTGCCAGGCGCTTTCCGCCGAAGCCCGGGTCGGCGCCGGGCTCGCACTCCTCGGTTCCCGGGTCGTAGGTCCCGGGGACGCCGTACTCACGGACCTTGTCCACCAGGACCGGGCGCCCGTCCAGCCCGGCGGGCAGCCGCCAGATGCCGACGTCCTCCTGGCCCGCGTAGAGCGTTCCGTTCTCCGGGTCGACGACCATGCCCTCGACCTGCGGCAGCTCACCGGGCTCGCCGCACGGTGTCCACCTGGTGCCGTCCGGGAGCCGGAAGGACGAGGGGAGCGAGAGGGTGCGCACCAGGCGGTAGCCCACCGTGCCCGCCGCCGTCGGCCGCAACTCCAGCAGCGCGAGGTCCGTGGTGTTGCGCCGGCTGACGAGCGCGTACGAACGGCCGGTGGAGCGGTCCTGCCAGGTGGCCAGACCGTACGCGGTCCGCTGCTCGTTGATCTCGGCCTGACCGGACGAGAAGACCGGGGCGGCACCGGGATCGGTGACGTCCTTCAGCGGGCCGCCGGGCTGCGAGGGGTCGACGCGGTAGATACGGAGCCGGTCGTTGCCCCGGTCGCTCACCACGGCCACATCGGCGCGGCCGGACGGGGTGCGGAGGCCGGTAACCAGGTCGACGTTGTTGAACCTGCCCGGGGCGTCGTCCTCCGATCCCGGTGCCGGCGCCGGGATCGTCTGGACCAGGGACGCGTCCAGACCGTAGACCCGCAGGCCGCCCTCCTTGGCCGTCGCGACGACCAGACTGCGGCCCGGATCGGCGTCGTTGCGCCAGATCGCGGGGTCGTCCGCGTTGGCGTTGCCGCCCGCCTCGTCGTCGTACAGCGCGGCCGTCTCGGCCGTCGCGCCGACGGACGGCAGTGACCGTGCGTGGGCGGGGGACAGCGGGACGAGGGTGATCAGAGCCGTGCCGAGGAGGGCGGTGGCCGCGAGGCGAGGCGAGCGGTGCATGCGCACGGATGCTTCCTGTCGTGAGAGGGACATGTCCATGACTCGTCAGGAAGTGTCGGGCGGCGCAGGGCCGCTGGGGTGTCGTGCCCATGAGGAGGACACGGGCACCAGGTGAATTCGCGGCGCCGCGGGCCGGGCGGATCCGGCGGCGTGTGCCACCGGAGCCGTCCCGACGCCGCGGCCCGGGATGTCAGGGCTTCGCGCCCCGGGCCTTCAGCATGTCGGCCATGAGCGTGATCTCCGAAAGCTGCGCCCGGTCCATCCCCGAGGCCAGACTCCTGATCTCCTCCGTGCCCGCCGCACCGGCCGCCGCCTCCGCCATGTCGGCCCCGGCACGGTGGTGCACGGTCATCAGCCGCAGGAACAGCACCTCGGCGTCCCGGCCCTCGGCCGCGCGCAGCGTGTTCAGCTGGGTGTCCGTCGCCATGCCCGGCATGAGGGAGCCGTCGGACGGGGTGACGGGGTGGCCCATCCACTCCATCGGCGGCCGGTCCGAACTCTTGGGCCGGTCCCAGGTCTCCAGCCAGCCCAGCATCATGCCGCGCTGGTTGGCCTGGGTGTTGATGATGTCGTACGCGAGCCGGCGCACGTCCTCGTCATCGGTGCGGTCCCGGACGATGAACGCCATCTCCACCGCCTGCTGGTGGTGGACCGACATGTCCCGGGCGAAGCCCACATCTGCCGAGCTCTCCGCGGGGACGGCGCCGGATGCTCCGGAGCCGGACGAGGAAGCCGCCGAAGGTTGTACGACCATCAGCAGGACGAGACCCACGGCCACGGCGAACACCACGGCCCCCGCCCAGACCAGCGAACGGGGAGCGCGCGCGGACGGGGTCACTTGGCGACACCGCCGGAGCAGGCGGCGCCCGGCTCCGGGGTCTGGGCCCCTTGGACGTACTTGGTGAAGAACTGTGCGACGCGGGCGTCGGTGGCGCTCTTCACGGTGAGCTGCTTGCCCCAGGCGCTGAGCATCAGCGGGTCCTTCTGGTCGGAAACGGGGCTCATCAGGGAGTAGGGCGTCTTGGAGACGCGCTCGGAGAGCGCCTTGACGTCCGCCTCCTTCGCCTTGTCGTTGTACGTGACCCAGACGGCGCCGTGCTCCAGGGAGTGGACGGCGTTCTCGTTCGGTATCGCCTCGGTGTAGACGTCGGCGTCGCAGTTCATCCACACCGGGTTGTGGTTACCGCCCACGGGCGGGTTCATCGGGTAGTCGACGGGCGTCTCGACGTGGTCCTGGGCCAGGTCGTCCCAGGACTTCTCTCCGGTGACGGGCGAGGTCCTGGCCTTTTCCTCGGCCTTGTCCTGCTCGTCGGCGGCCGACATCAGGTAACCGCCCCCGGCGACGAGGCCGGCGACCACGGCGACGGCCGCGGTGATCGTGATGATGCGGCTCCGGCGCTCTCGGGCGCGTTCCTTGCGGCGGGCCTCCTCGAGCTTGGCGCGGCGCGCGGCGGCAGAGCTGTTCTGATTCTTGGCGGAAGCCATGTCAGGTCCTCGGGTTCAGCGGATCGCGGGCGCGGAAGGCGCGCCACGCGGGGGGACAAGGGCGCACGGATTCACCCCCTTCGCGCGTCGGCGGCGCGGAGGGCGGTTCCGGGGCGGCCTAGATCCGCTGGACCTGCAGGCGTAGTTGGTCCACGGCGCCCACGGCGTCGTTGGCGGGCCCGCGGATGGCCGCGGCGCCCGTGAGCGGGGCGGCCGGGAGCGCGGCCGAGGGGCAGGGCAGGGCGACGGGGGCGGGGTGGCCGGGCAGCACGACGGCCGTGGAGTGGTCCGCCGTCCCGTGACAGGAACTGCCGATCCCGCGTTCGTCAGGGGCGTCGGCCACGACGACCGAGGCTGCCGCCTCGGGGGTCGGGGTGAAGGCCCTGACCGCGGTTCCGGAAGGGGCCTCGGCGCGGGGTGACGACGTGCCGGCGGGGGAGCAGCAGAGGAACACCGCCACGAGCAGCAGTGCCCAGACCGGTGCGACGGGCAGGCCGATGCCGCCCCGTCGCCGGTCCGTCCGTCCGCTCGCTCTGGTCATCGCCGCCATCGTAAATGGTGTGTGAATCTTCAATGAGTTCGGCCCACAGCTTGGCAGGATAGTGTGCCCCGGTGACGACGCAATCGAACGTACCTGCGGGTTGGCATCCTGATCCCCATGGGGCGCCCCAACTGCTGCGCTACTGGGACGGCTCCCGCTGGACCGAGCACACCCACCCGGTCCAGGAGCAGGCACCCGCCCAGGCCCAGGCGCCCGTAGCTGCTCAGCCGCAAGCCGCTCAGTCGCACGCGGCGCCTTACGCCCCCCAGCCGCAGGCCGCGACGTCGTACGCCGCTCAGCCGCAGCAGCAGGCCGCTCCGCAGCAGGCGGCTCCCCAGTTCGTTCCCCAGCAGGCGCCCCACGTACAGGCCGTTCCCCAGCAGGGCGCGCCCGGTGCCGGCTCGCTGTTCAACCAGCAGGTCCTGGTCGTCAACCAGAAGGCCAAGCTGATCGAGCTCACCAACGAGTACAGCGTCTTCGACCAGCAGGGCAACACCGTCGGTTCGGTCGCCCAGGTCGGTCAGAGCAGCTTCCGGAAGGTGCTCAGGTTCGTCTCCAGCATCGACCAGTACCTCACCCACCGTCTGGAGATCCGCGACGCCTACGGGCAGCCGCAGCTGCTCCTGACCCGCCCGGCGAAGTTCATCAAGTCCCGGGTCGTCGTGCAGCGCCCGGACGGACAGCCCGTCGGTGAGATCGTCCAGCAGAACGCGATCGGCAAGATCAACTTCGCCATCATGGTCGACGGGCAGCAGGTCGGAGCGATCAAGGCCGAGAACTGGCGCGCCTGGAACTTCGCCATCGTCGACCGCAACGACGCCGAGATCGCCAGGATCACCAAGACCTGGGAGGGCCTGGCGAAGACCATGTTCACCACGGCGGACAACTACGTGCTGCAGATCCACTACCAGCTCCCCGAACCGCTGCTGAGCCTCGTCGTGGCGACGGCGCTGACCGTGGACACCGCACTGAAGCAGGACGCCCGCGGCTTCGGCTGACCTTCCGGCAGACCGGCCCGGCGTCCCGCAGCGCGACGTGCACGCCGATTCCGGTACGACACGCACGTCCTCGCCGGCTGAGGGAAGACGGTCAGCCCGTCCCGCCGTCCCGGTGCTGCGCCCGAGCGGTCCCGTCCAGCTCCGCCAGCACCCGCTCTGCCACCGCGAACGCCGCGTTCGCGGCCGGGACCCCGCAGTAGACCCCCGTCTGCAGGAGGGCCGCGCCGATCTCCCGCGGGCTCAGACCGTTGCGCACCGCTGCCCGGACGTGCATCGCCAGCTCGTCGTGATGGCCGTGGGCGACCAGGGCGGTCAGTGTGATCAGGCTGCGTTCGCGCCGGGACAGCGTGGGGTCGGTCCAGATCTCGCCCCAGGCGTAGCGGGAGATGAAGTCCTGGAAGGGGGCGGTGAACTCCGTGGTCCGCGCCTGCGCGCGGTCCACATGCGCATCGCCGAGCACCTCACGTCGCACCGCCGTCCCGCTGTCGCGCTCCCTGGGCGTGAAGTGGGCGCGCAGGGCCTCCCGCACGGCCTCCGGACGTTCGGCGGGGGCCAGGTGGGAGGCGTGCGGCAGCTCGGTCAGCGAGGCGCCCGGGATCCCGTCGGCGATCTCCCGGGCGTGTGCGGGCGGTGTCGCCGGGTCGTCGCGGCCCGCGATGACCAGCGTCGGCGCGCGTACCGCTGACAGCCCGGGCCGCAGATCGCACTCGGCGAGTGCGTCGCAGCAGGCGGCGTACGCCGAAGGATCCGTACCCAGCAGGTCGTCGAGCAGCCGGGGCTCGGTGAATCCGGGCGTGAACCAGCGGCCCGCCGCGCTCTCCGCGACCTTGCCGAGGCCTTCGGAGCGCACAAGGGCGGCCCGCTCCCGCCACGGTCCCGGGTCACCGAAGTGGGCGGACGAACAGACGACGGCCAGCCGGCCGACGCGTTCCGGGTGGTGGACGGCGAGCCAGAGGCCCACCGCACCGCCGAGCGACACCCCGGCGTACGAGAACCGCTCCAGGGACAGCGAGTCGGCGAGCGACAGGACCAGGGCGCCCAGGTCGGCGATCCCGGCCCCGGGGCCGATCAGGTCCGCCGGCGAGCCGCCGTGCCCCGGCAGGTCCCACCGCACGACCCGGTGGGTCGCGGACAGTTCGGGGGCGACGCCGTCCCAGAGCGCGGTGGAGGTGCCGAGGGACGGGCCGAGCAGGAGCACCGGAGCGCTCGGCGGCCCCTCGGCGCTGTGGTGGAGGATCCGGGACGGTGTCGTGGTCATCGGCGCTCCAGAGCGCGGTCGGTGAGAAGCCCCGCGCTGCCGGTGTACCGGGCGGGGTCGGTCAGTTCTGCCAGATCGAGGCCTTCGAGGGCGGGCTCCTCCGCGAGGATCTCCGCGAGTGGCCTGCCCTCGTCGCGGGCCCTGCCGGCTGCTCCGGTGAGGATCTCCCTGGCGCGGGCGTGGCCGACCCGCCCGGCTGCGACGACGGCCAGGCGTTCCGACACGATCAGTCCGCCGGTCAGCGCCAGGTGGCTGCGCATGGCCGACGGGAACACCCTCAGCCCCTCGGTGAGCTCCACGGCGTCCCGGGCCGCCCCGCCGACCAGGCGCAACAGGTCGCGCAGCGGCTCCCATTCGGCGTGCCAGGCCCCGGCGGGCCGTTCGTCCTCGGCGGCGAGCGAGCCGTACAGCGTGGCCGCCGCCGCGGGCGCGCGGCGGGCCGCGGCGGCGATCAGGGTGGCGCGGACCGGGTTGGCCTTGTGCGGCATCGCCGAGGAGCCGCCGCCGGAGCCCTCCGCGAGCTCGGCGATCTCGGTGCGGGACAGGATGAGCACATCGGCCGCCGTCTTTCCGAGCGCGCCCGCCGTGAAGGCGAGCGCACCGGCCAGGTCCGCGACCGGGGTACGCAGGGTGTGCCAAGGCAGCAGGGGCTCGGCGAGGCCCAGTTCCCGGGCGTAGGCTGGGACGATCTCCATCCCGTCCGCGCCGGCCGCCGAGAAGGCGGCGAGCGTGCCCGCCGCACCGCCCAGCTGGACGGGGAGCGCGTCGCGCACCGTCCGTACCCGGTCCCGTGCGTCGAGCACCAGCGACCGCCAGCCCGCCGCCTTGAGGCCGAAGGTGGTCGGCACGGCGTGCTGCGTCAGGGTCCTGCCGGGCATCGGCGTGTCGCGATGCCCGGCCGCCAGCCGCTCCAGCGCGTCGGCGGTCCGCCCCAGGTCGTCGAGGAGGATCGTCAGCGTCCTGGATGCCACCAGCATCGCCGCCGTGTCGAGGATGTCCTGGCTCGTCGCGCCCCGGTGCACGTGGGGCCGCACGTCCTCGTCGACCGCCGCCGAGAGGGCGGCGGCCAGCGGGATCACCGGATTGCCGCCGGACCGGGCCCGCAGCGCCAGGTCCCGCACGTCGAACCGGCTCGCGTCCGCCGCCGCGGTGACCGCCCGCCCCGCCCCGGAGGGGGCGAGCCCGGAGGCCGACATGGCCCGCGTCAGCGCGGCCTCGGCGTCCAGCAGCGCCTGGAGGAAGGCATGGTCGCCGGTGGCGGTCTCGGCGGCGGAGCCCGCCCGTCCGGGGGCGAGGAGCCCGGCATCGCTCTCGTGCATCAGCTGAACTCCAGGAAGACCGTCTCGTCGTCGCCCTGGAGACGGATGTCGAAGCGGTAGGTGCGCGGATCGGTGCGTGTAGCGATCAGTGTGGCGCGCCGCTCCGCGTCGAGCGACCCCAGCAGCGGGTCGCCCGTCCCCGCACCCTCGTCGAGAAGGTCGGGCAGATACACGCGGGTGTACAGATGGTGGACCAGGCCGCGGGCGAACACGGCCGCGCAGAGGTAAGGGACCCCACCAGGCCGGAGCGTACGCACGAACCAGCGCCCCGCGGCGTCCGTCGGCGCCCGGCCGAACCCGGTGAAGTCCACCCCGTTCCGTCCGGTCACCCTGCCGGTCGCGGGATCGTGGCGCAGCGATCCCGGGAGGCCGGTGCGCGATCCGTCGGGTGCGGACTGCCAGGTCTCGACGATCGCGTCGGGCACGGGGTCGCCCCGGCCGTCGAGCACGTAGCCGTGCACGGTGACCGTACCGGGATGCCCGGCAGGGGCGACCTCGCTGCCGCCGGGGAAGGGCAGGGCGTAGCCGTAGAACGGTCCCACGGTCTGGGAGGGAGTCGGGGCGTGGGACATCAGGCGTCGCCTTCTTCCTCGGTCCAGGTGGCGCACGGTCCGTCCAGGACCATGTCCCAGCGGTAGCCGAGGGACCACTCGGGAACGGACAGGTCGTGGTCGTACGTCGACACGAGCCGCTCGCGCGCGGCCCGGTCCGTGACGGAGCGGATCACCGGGTCGTAGGGGAGCAGCGGATCGCCGGGGAAGTACATCTGGGTGACGAGCCGCTGGCTGAACGACGTGCCGAACAGCGAGAAGTGGATGTGCGCGGGGCGCCAGGCGTTCGTGTGGTTGCGCCACGGATAGGCGCCCGGCTTGACGGTGGTGAACGAGTAGCCGCCGTCGTCGTCGGTCAGGCAGCGTCCGAACCCGGTGAAGTTGGGGTCGAGTGGTGCCGGGTGCCGGTCGAGCTGGTGGGCGTACCGCCCGGAGGCGTTGGCCTGCCACACCTCCACGAGCTGCCCCCGCACCGGCCTGCCGGCCCGGTCCAGCACCCGGCCGCTGACGGTGATCCGCTCGCCGAGCGGCTCGCCGTGGTGCTGCGCGGTGAGGTCGCGGTCCAGGGCGGTCACGTCCGTGACGCCGAACGCCGGCCCGGACAGTTCCACCGCCTCCGGATCGCGCAGGGGTACGGGCGAGCGGTGCGGGTGGCGGAAATGGCTGCTGCGGTACGGGGGATAGTCGCGGGGCGGATGGTGGGCGCCCGGTTCCGCCGCGGCCTGGGCCCTGGCCACCTCGGCGTCGATCTCCCGCTGGCTCAGGCCGTCGGGCAGCGGATGTGAGGGAAGGTCACGTGCGGTCATGTCACGGCTCCGTGAAGTGCTGATAATGCTCAGTACACTGAGTAAAAAGCGATGGCCATGAAGCTACCCAGGGCTTGCTGTCATGGTCAATACCCTCAGTACACTGTGTATCTTCGGCGTTCCCGCCCAGGGAACCGGCGTCATCCCGGTCCACGGTGCCGGGTGCCGGTGTCATTCCGGCCGACGGTGCCGGCGGCCGACAGAGGAGAGGGCGGTTCCGTGCAGGCGGTCGATCTCAGCACCCACCCCGGGCATCTCGCCCGGCGTCTTCAGCAGGCCCACCACCTGCTCTGGAACACGATGGTCTCCCAGGAGACCACCTCGCCCCAGTTCGCCGTGCTCAACGCCCTGACCGCCGAACCGGGCCTGGACCAGAGGACCGTGGGGGAGCGGGTCGGCCTCGACAGGTCCACCGTCGCCGAGGTGATCACCCGTCTGCTGCGCCGTGAGCTGCTGGACAAGGTGCGCGACCCGCACGACGGGCGGCGCTTCCTGCTGCGTCTCACGGACGAGGGCGCGCGCACCCACCGCCTGCTGGCCCTGCGTACGGTCGGGATGAACCAGGTCTTCCTGGGCCCGCTCTCCCCGGACGAACGGCAGACGCTCTTCGACCTGATGCGCCGGGCGGCGGACGCCGCCGAAGCCTTCCGGCTGCCGGAGGAGGCCGGGCCCCCGGCGGGCCGGTGACGACACGTCCTCAGGGTGTGACGACACTCCTCAGGGTGTGACGACACTCCTCAGGGTGTGACGACAGGTCCTCAGGGTGTGATGATGCCGAACCGCGCGCCCTGGGCGTCGCGGAGCGTGGCGACCCAGGGCCCGCCCGGGACGTGCGTCGGGGGCGAGAGCGGCTCTCCGCCCGAGGTCAGGGCCATGGCGGCCGTCGTCCCGGTGTCGGGGACGGTGAAGTAGGGCAACCAGTGCGGCGGCGTCCCGGCCTGTTCGCCCTCGTCCTGCGCCTTCATGCCGCCGAAGTCGGCTCCGTCCACACCCCAGTGGGTGAAGCGTTCGGAGACGTCGGCCGTCCAGCCGAACACCGCAGGGTAGAAGGCGAGCGCGCCCTGCGGATCCGGGGTGCGGAGCTCGGTCCAGCCGAGGGCCCCCGGATCGTTGAAGCGCCCCGCGCCCTGGAAGGCGCGTGCCTGCCAGAGGGTGAACACCGCCCCGGACGGATCGGCGGCCACCGCGAACCTGCCCTGGTCGAAGACGTCCATCGGGCCCATCAGTACCGTGCCGCCTGCTCCTCGCACGGCATCGGCCGAGGCGTCCGCGTCGTCGGTGGCGAAGGAGACGGTCCAGGCGGACCGCTGCTCCGGTCGGTAGAGGGGGCTGAAGGCCGCGACGGCGTCCTCGCCGACGCGCGCCGTCGTGTACCCGCCGGCCTCCGGGCGCGGATCGGTCTCGGACCGCCAGCCGAAGAGCCCTGCGTAGAACGCCTGGGCGGCCCCCACGTCCGGGGTGCTCAGCTCGACCCAGCAGGGACCTCCGGGTACCGGCTTGGTGAGCTTCATCTGTTTCCTCCCGAGGCATCCGGCCTGTCTCGTTCCTACGCTGCTGTCCAGAACGCTAGGGCTGCGCCGAGGCGGCGGCTACCGGAGACGGTCCATCGGCAGGCGAAAGTATTTTACGTGTGTAACACCTGTTAAAGTAAATGAGTGAGTGATACATCCATGCGACTCCGGAAGCCATCCGTCCACAAACTGCCGGTCATCGGTGTCCTGCGGCTGAAGAGTCCCGCGGAGATCTGGTACAAGCCCGCGCTGAGTGTGGTGGTCGCCTCGGCCGTCCCGAATCTGCTGCTGTACTCGCTCGACCGCCTCGACCTCGTCATGTACACGATGGCGGGTTCGCTCTGTGCGCTCTACGGGCACAACCTGCCGTACGCCCGCAGGGCCCACACCGTCCTCCGCGTGATCCTGGGGATGGCCGCGGGATTCGCCGTCGCCCTGGTCGCCGCCTCGGTCACCGGCTCGACCGCCGTGCTGATCGCCGTCGGAGCGCTGCTCGCAGCCGTGCAGAAGATCTTCTGCGACGCGACCCGCATCGGCCCGCCCGGCAACGTGATCTTCGCCTTCGTCACCTCGGCCGCGCTCTTCGCCCCGCAGGAAATCGGGCAGGTTCCGGGCCACATGGCGCTGATGCTGGCCGCGGGCGCCTTCTCCTGGCTGGTCACCGCCGGCCCGGTCCTCTGGCACAGGGAGGGGCCGGAGCGTCTCGCCACCGCCCGCGCGCTCGACGCCGCCGCGGTGTACGCGGCGGAGCCCGACGCCCGGACCCGGCACGCCGCGGCCTCGGCGATCCACGCCGCCTGGCAGTCGCTGCTGGCCGCCGGACGCCCCACCCCCGTACGCCGGGAACTGGAGCGGCTCGTCGTCCACGCCGAACGCGCCCTGGCCACCACCGCGGCCGACGGCCGCCTCTCCGGCGCCGACCCGGGGGAGCTGCACCGCTGGGCGACGGCCACTCGCGCCCGCGGCCCGGTGCCCGCCCCGCCGCCCGCACCCGGCACCGTCGAGCAGCTCTTCGGGATCGATGCCGAACGGGCCGGACAGCGGATGCGACGCGGCCGGCGCGAGGCGCGACGCAGGCTGCTGCGCGCCCTCGGCCCCGGATCCCCGGTGCTGCCGGTCGCCTTCCGTACCCTCATCGGGTGCGCCCTGGCCGGCTACGTGTCCTCGGCGCTCGGCGTGGGTCACCCGTACTGGGCCCTCGTCACCGCCGCCTCCGTCTATCAGCCCAACCTCACCCTCTCCTGGAGCAGGGCGCTGCAGCGGACCGTCGGCAACCTTCTCGGCGTGCTGGTCTTCGCGGCCGTCATCCCGCTCGCCCGGGTGAGTCCGCTGGCCCTCGTCCTGTGCGTGCTCTTCTTCAACTTCGCCGCCGAGGCCCTGATCACCCGCAACTACTGGCTCGGCTCCGTCGCCGTCACCCCGATGGCCCTGCTGATCCTGGAGTTCGGCGGCTTCCAGCCGGCGGGGGAGCTCATCGCCGACCGGGCCCTGGACACGCTGGTGGGTGTCGGGGTCGGCTTCCTCGCCGCGGTCGCCGTCACCAACCGCCGGGCGTCCGGCCGCGTGGAACGGGCACTCGCCGCCGCGGGGGAGGCCCGCGACCGCGCCGAGCGGGCGGTCGCCGACCCCACGGCCGACGCCCTCACGCTGGAGACGGCACGCAGGAGGCTCACCGCCTCCCTCGTCGAGCTGCGTGACGCCGGCGACGTCGCGGAGGGCGAATGGTGGCAACGCGCTCTGCCCGAGGAAGAGCTGCTGGCGGCCGAGCAGGCAGGACACCGTACGCTCGCGGCGACAGCACAACGGCAGGGGCTGACCACCCTGCCCCCGGCGAACGGAGCGGTGTGACCGACGACATCGTGGCCTCGGTGGTGCGGCAGTGGCAGGCCGTCAACCCGGGCCTGGACACCAGACCGATGGAGATCATCGGCCGCATCAACCGCTGCGCGGCACTGCTCCAGCAGGCCGAGGACGCACCACTGCGCGCCGCCGGACTCACCCGCGCCGAATTCGATCTGCTCGGCGCGATGCGGCGCACCGACCGCGAACTCACCCCCGGCGAGCTGGCCCGCGAGACCTTCTCGTCCGGAGCGGCCGTCACGAAACGGCTGCGAGCCCTCCAGGAATCCGGTCTGATCGGCCGCCGCAGCGATGCCAGGGACCGCCGGGTCGCCCACGTCGGGCTGACGGAAGCGGGGCGTGAACTGGTGGACCGTCTGCTGCCCGATCAGCTCGCCTACGAGCGGTCGGTGCTGTCCGGACTGGACGAGGAGACCCGCAGTGGGCTCGGCGGGCAGCTCGGCGAGCTGCTGGTGCAGCTGGAGGGCCGGCTCGGCGGCCGTCGCTGAACCGCGGCGCTCCCATGGGCGGAGGGCGCCGGGCCGTTCCTGCGCGACCGGGGCCGCCTCACCGACGGTAGCCGAGCCGCCGGGCCGGGAACGGCCTTGCCCCGGTGGACCGGGAGCCGCCGGGGCGTCCCCCGACGACTCCGTGCCGAAGCACTCGCACACCTGTCCGTCGCTCAGGAATCTGCGCCTTTCGATCCGATTCGATCACATGTGCCCTCGTCCCGCTCTGAGGTGCGCTGCTATTCGTACGTGCTGAGGATTTCCGCTCGCGCGTGCGCCGAAATTTCTTTTTGTGCAGGAAATTCGTAGTCCCTTGCGGATGCCCTGGCCGACCGGTTGTCCCGCAGGGCGGGACGATGCGGCCCACTTCCTCCCGATTCCTGCGTCACGTCACTCCTCGCGCACGCTTGACGTCGGTGAGTGCGAAACCTGGCGAGTGTATTACCGGTGGCGTGCTCACGCAGGTGGTTGGGTGAATGTGCCGAAGCACTGTTCTGATCTGGCTAGGCTCACGCACAGTCAAGTCGAGTTGAGATGAATTCGAGCACTTGTTCCTAACTGTCCGTGCAAGTGTGTATACCTCCCGAATCAACCGCCAGAGGGTTTAGATGGTCCGTGTTGAATCACCGCCGACCAAAAGAGACATCCCCGTAGTCCGCGCCGCGCTCCTGCCCGTCGTGCTGATGGCCGGCGCAACCGCCGCCGGCGCCGTCCCGGTCACCGGGGCCGCACGGGCGGCAGTCGTATGGTGCGGGGCGATCGCCACAGTCGTGGTCGCCACGCTCACCGTCGTACTGAACCGCCGGCGCCGGGCGATGCGCGTCCAGCGCGCCGAGTACGAACAGCGCATCGCGGTCCTCGAGTACCGCATCGCCTCGTACGACCAGGAGACCGAACGGCTCAGCAAGGAGCTCCTGCCCGCCGCGATCCGCAGGCTGCGGGCCAGCAACTCGCCGCAGGAGGTGATGCGCGACGTCGTCGACGCGGACGAGTCGTACCGCAACCTGCCCAAGGCGCAACGCGCCCTGGTGCTCCAGGTCCTCGACATCATCGACAACGAAGAGGCGATGCGGGACTCCGCACAGCGCGCCTTCGTCAGTGTCGCCCGCCGCGTCCAGGCCATCGTCCACCGGCAGGCCAGTGAACTCCGGGAGATGGAGGACCACCACGGGCGCAACCCGGACGTCTTCGACGACCTGCTGCGCATCGACCACGGCACCGCGCTGATCGGGCGGCTCGCCGACTCGATCGCCGTACTCGGCGGCGCCCGCCCCAGCCGCCAGTGGCCCAAGGCCGTACCGCTGTTCAGCGTGCTGCGCGGCGCGATGTCCCGGATCCTGGAGTACCAGCGCGTCGATCTGCACTCGATCGCCAAGGTCGCCATCGTCGGCACCGCGGTCGAACCGCTCATCCACGCCTGCGCCGAACTCCTCGACAACGCGACGCGCTACTCGCCGCCCCAGACCCGGGTGCACGTCACAGCGGTCGAGGTGCAGACGGGCATCGCCATCGAGATCGAGGACGGCGGCGTCAGCCTGAGCGAGGAGGCCCGCGTGCGGGCCGAGAACATGCTCGCCCAGGCCCAGGCCGGCATCAACATGAACGACCTCGGGGAGTCCCCGCGCCTCGGCATGGCCGTGGTCGGCCGTCTCGCCCGCATGTACCAGCTCCAGGTCTCCCTGAGGCAGTCCGCGTACGGAGGGGTCCGCGCCGTACTCATCGTGCCGCGCGACATGATCACCACAGGCCCCGCCCCGGGCATCGCGCACGGGATCGGCGCCACCTCGCGGCCCCAGAGCTCGCTCGACATGTCGCAGATGCAGCACGTCGTCCCCCCGCGCGGCAAGCACAAGGCGCGCCCCACCGCGACCGGACCCGTCCCGTCGCTCGCGTCCCCCGCACCCTCCGCCCCCACCCCGGCCCCGGTGGCATCCGCCGCCCGGCCCGCGCCCGCGGCGGCAGCCATGGGCGACGACGAGATCGTGGTGACCGAGTGGACCGAGGGCGGGCTCCCGCAGCGCCGCAGCCGAGGGCGAGCACCCCTCGGTTCGCACAACCTCCCGCAGCAGTCCGCGTCGGCCGCAGAGCCCGTCGCGCGCAACGGGCACAACGGACACGGCGGTGCCGGCTCGGCACCTCCCGGTCTCTGGTTGGAGGCCTTCACCCAGGCCGTCAACGGTGTGCCCAAGGAGCCGAAGAACGACACAGACTCTGACGACGCGTGGGACAAGGGAGACGAGAAGTGATCCAGCAGCGGGGAAACATGGACTGGATGCTCAAGGAACTGGCCGACGACGTACCGAGCATCCACCAGATCGTGGTGCTCTCCGCCGACGGCCTGCGCATCGCCCGGCACGGCGGCGACCCCGACGTCGCCGACCGCCTCGCCGCGGCCTGCGCCGGGCTGCAGAGCCTGGCTGCGGCCGTCGCCACCGAGATCCCGTACAGCGACGGTCTGATGAAGCTGGTCGTCATCGAGGTGACCGGAGGGTTCTTCTACCTGATGGCCGCCGGCGCCGGCGCCTACCTCGCGGTCCTCGCCGGCGAGACGGTCGACGCCGGGCTTGTGGGTGCCCGGATGCGGGACATGGTCGTCCGCATCGGGGCCCATCTGACGAGCCCTCCGCGCCACGACGGGCAGTCCGGATGAGTCCTCCCCGACGAGAACGCCGAAAGGCCGACCCGGCGGTGAGCGACCCGGAACGGCTGTACGTGATCACCGGCGCCCCCGACGGCGAAAGAGCTGAACTCGACCTCGTCACCATGGTGGTCGCTCAGGCGGAGCCGTCACCCACGGTCCAGCCCGAGCAGGCCGCGATCCTGCGGCTCTGCAAGGCGCCGTTGTCCGTCGCCGAGATCTCGGCCTATCTGAGTCTCCCCTTCAGCGTGGTCACCTCGCTCCTGACAGAACTCCTGGCGACCGAACTGATCGAATCGCGCGCGCCCATCGTCCGCGCCGCGCTCCCGGACCGGTCCCTCCTCGAAGCGGTGATGCATGGACTTCAGAAGCTCTGACACGATCACGGGCCCCCGTAGCGAGGACGTCCTCCCCGACACGGCCACGGCCGCGGTGAAGGTCGTCGTCGTGGGCGGGTTCGGGGTCGGCAAGACGACCATGGTCGGCTCGGTGAGCGAGATCCGGCCCCTGACGACCGAAGAGACCATGACCCAGGCCGGTGTCGGCGTGGACGACAACGTGGGTGTGGAGACCAAGACCGCCACCACGGTGGCCATGGACTTCGGCCGGATCAGCCTCAGCGAGGAACTGATCCTCTACCTGTTCGGCACACCCGGCCAGGAGCGCTTCTGGTTCCTCTGGAACGGGCTCTTCGAAGGAGCGCTCGGAGCCGTCGTCCTCATCGACACCCGACGGCTCCAGGTCAGCTTCGACGTCATCGGCAGGCTGGAGGAGCGCGGCGTGCCGTTCGTGGTGGCCGTCAACACCTTCCCAGGCGCACCGCACCACCCCGTCGAGGCCCTTCGCAACGCTCTGGACCTGCCGGACGAGGTTCCGATGATCGACTGCGACGCACGGCTGCGTGCCTCCAGCCGCGATGTGCTGATGACCCTCATGCGCTACCTGCACAGCCTTGCCGTGCCGCTCGCCTGACGGCGGCACGCACCTCTGCCTCTGACCGGGCCCTGTCCCCAGCGCGGCCCGGTCTTGGAACGCCTTATTCCTGGAGCCACAGTGACAACCCCCTTCCACGATGAACCCGGATCGGCCACAGGTCCGGTGCCGCCCCCGCAATGTCCCGCCCACGGCATGGGCACCGGGCCCGGCGGGCTGCGACGGCTCTACGGTCCCGAAGCCGAGGCCGACCCCGCCGGTCTCTACGCGAAGCTCCGTGCCGAACACGGCACGGTGGCGCCTGTCCTGATGCACGGGGACGTCCCCGCCTGGCTCGTGCTCGGACACAGCGAGAACCTCCACATGACCCGAACCCCCTCGCAGTTCTCCCGCGACTCGCGCAGGTGGCGCGCCCTGCAGGAGGGCAGCGTGGCGCCGGACCACCCACTCGCCCCGGTCTTCACCTGGCAACCGGTGTGCTCGTTCGCCGAAGGCGCCACCCACGAACGGCTGCGCGGCGCGGTCACCGACAGCATGGCGCGCATCGACACCCGTGGTGTACGCCGCCACATCAACCGCTACAGCAACCGGCTCGTCAACGACTTCTGCGAGGAAGGCCGGGCGGAGCTGGTCAGCGACTTCGCCGAGCGGCTGCCGATGATGGTGATGTGCGCGATCATCGGCATGCCGGAGGAGTACGGCGACCGCCTGGTGCAGGCGGCCCGTGACATGACACGAGGCTCGGAGACGGCGGTCGCGAGCAACGCGTACGTGATCGGCGCGCTGGACCGGCTGGTCCGGCGCCGTCGGGAGGCGCCGGCCGAGGACTTCGCCACCTGGCTGGTCGAACACCCCGCCGGACTCACGGACAAGGAGGTCAGCGAGCACCTGCGGGTCGTTCTCATCGTCGCCTACGAGACCACGACCAACCTGATCGCCAACGTGCTGCGCATGGTTCTCACCGACCCGAGGTTCCGGGCCAGGCTCAGCGGCGGGCACATGACCGTGCCCGAGGCCGTCGAGCAGACACTGTGGGACGAACCGCCGTTCACCTCCATCCTCGGCCGCTGGGCGGTGGGCGACACCGAGCTCGGCGGGCAGCAGATCAAGGCCGGCGACGCCCTGATCGTCGGTATCGCGCCCGCCAACACGGATCCCGTCGTACGGCCCGACCTCACCGCGAGCATGGAGGGCAACCGGGCCCACATGGCGTTCAGCAGCGGCCCTCACGAGTGCCCCGGCCAGGACATCGGACGCGCCATCGCCGACGTCGGTGTCGACGCCTTGCTGATGCGCCTGCCCGATCTGGAACTCAGCGTCGAAGAGCACGAGTTGCGCTGGACGGGGAACTTCGTGTCGCGGCACCTGGTCGACCTGCCGGCGGGCTTCGCCTCCAGCCCGCAGCAGGAGATCGACGCGGAACCCCTGCCGGCGGTGGCCCGGTCCCGGTCCCAGGCCGACTGGGAGGTTTCGTCGCCGGTCGCTTCCCGGCGCCGTTCCGCGGCGGCGCTACCCGCGGCCCGCACCTCCGAGCAGGCGGAATCCGGAGAGGGAGCCGTCGTCCCGGCGCAGAGCAGTGGGCCGACGAAGATCTGGCACGCCGTCGTGCGATGGTGGAGCGGTCACTAGCGGTCACTAGCGGTCACTAGCGGTCACTAGCGGTCACTAGTGGTCGCTGGCGGTCCCTGGCGGGGCCGTGCGCCGTGCCCGGTCCCAGGGCCTTCGGGTCCGGGGACCCGGGCATCCCGCCCCGTACCATCGAGCAGCGTGAAGCTGACAATTCTTGGCGGCGGCGGATTCCGGGTCCCTCTCGTGTACGGGGCACTGCTCGGCGATCACGCCGAAGGCCGCGTCTCGCGGGTGACCCTGTACGACACGGACGCGGACCGGCTGACGGCCGTCGCACGGGTCCTGGCAGAGCAGGCCGCCGGCATCGACGACGCGCCCGCCGTCCTCGCCACCGGTGACATCGACGAGGCCCTGAGGGGCGCGGACTTCGTCTTCTCCGCGATCAGGGTCGGCGGTCTGGAAGGCCGCGCGGCCGACGAACGCGTCGCGCTCGACGAGGGCGTCCTCGGACAGGAGACGGTCGGTGCCGGCGGCATCGCCTACGGGCTGCGGACCGTTCCCGTCGCGACGGACCTCGCCCGGCGCATCGCCCGGCTGGCACCCGACGCGTGGGTCATCAACTTCACCAATCCGGCGGGTCTGGTAACCGAGGCCATGGCCCGGTACCTCGGCGACCGGGTCATCGGCATCTGTGACTCGCCGGTGGGGCTCGGCCGCCGGATCGCCCGGGTGCTGGGCGCGGACCCGGACCGGGCGTGGATCGACTACGTCGGGCTCAACCACCTCGGCTGGGTGCGCGGGCTCCACATCGACGGTCGCGACGAACTCCCGCGCCTGCTCGCCGATCCCGCCCTGCTCGGCTCCTTCGAGGAAGGTAGGCTCTTCGGCCCCGACTGGCTGAGCTCGCTGGGCGCGATCCCCAACGAGTACCTGCACTACTACTACTTCAACCGGGAAGCGGTCCGCGCCTACCAGGACGCCGAGCAGACCCGCGGTGCCTTCCTCCGCGAACAGCAGGAGGGTTTCTACGCCCGGATGAAGGACCCGGCCGCCCCGCCGCTGGCCACCTGGGACCGTACGCGTGCCGAACGGGAGGCGACGTACATGGCGGAGAACCGGGACGTGGCCGGAGCCGGTGAACGCGAGGAGAGCGATCTGGAGTCCGGGGGCTACGAACAGGTGGCCCTCGCCCTGATGCGCGCCGTGGCCCGCGACGAACGCACCTCGCTGATCCTCGACGTACGTAACCGGGGCACCCTCTCCGTGCTCGACGCCGATGCCGTCATCGAGGTGCCGTGCCTGGTCGACGCCAACGGCGCGCATCCCGTCGCCGTCGACCCGCTCCCGTACCACGCGGTCGGGCTGGTCACGGCGGTCAAGGCCGTTGAACGGGCGGTGCTCGAAGCCGCGGAGAGCGGATCACGGGCGGCGGCCGCGCGGGCCTTCGCCCTGCACCCGTTGGTCGATTCCGTGTCCGTGGCCCGTCGGCTGGTCGACGGATACACCAGGGTCCACCCGGGGCTCGCCTATCTCGACCGGCCGTGAGCTGGGTCGGCGCTTCCGGCGGCCAGGAGTTCGCCGCTGACCAGGATGTGCAGGTGCGCATCCAGCCAGGCGGCGGCAGCAGCCGCCTCCGCCGTGTCGAGCGTGCACGCCTTGCCCAGGAACGCCCGCAGCAGTGCCGCGGAGTGTGTCAGCCCGGTCCGTGACAGGGCGGTGGCGGCTTCGTCGACACGGGCACGGGCCTGGGCGGAAAGACGGCGCAGTCCGCTGGCGGGCAGCACGAATGTGTCCTCGTCCGGCAGCGCCCCGGGCTCCTGGGGGGCAGGGGAGGAATCAGCCGACGGGGAGGCCGTGGAGGAGGAGACCGCGGCAGCCACCGCACCGGACGCCCCCACCTCGCGATACCCCTTGCGCTCCTTCTCGGCGATCGTCTTCAAAACCTGTGCGCCGGCCGCCTCGGCCGACGGGTACTCCTTGGTCTGCGTCCGTCCGTCGCTTCCGCACCGCCCGTACCGCACGGTCACCACACTGCCGTCCGCCCCGGTCTCCCAGAACTTCGACGCACTGCCCTCTACGAACTCCTAGCGGCGCACAGGCCTGTCCCCCCTTCACACGACCCCAGCTCCGCTGCGGGTTTGTGGATCAATGGGGCCAGACTAGATACGGCCACTGACAACGCACCCGGGAGGCACCCGCGGCGACCGGTCAGGGAGCGGGCACGGCCCTCGGCCGGCCGGACGGGGCCCAGGACGGCACGACACCGGTGACCTGACACACCATGAGGAAGAGCGGAATGGGGGGCGTGTAGGGCGTTCGGCTGTCCGGAGCGTGGATCAGCCGGGGCCGGCCGGCCGGCACGTAGGCGCCGGTGGCGTAGGAAGCCTGCTCCGGCCAGTCGAGATCGAGATCCGAGCCCGAGGGGACGATCCACCACCACCGGTCGGCGTCGGCGAACACGCATCCGGCGCGCGGCAGATGCGACATCAACCGGAACCCGTACCGGGCCGGTACCCCCACCGCGTCACAGCCGAGGCTCGCCGAGAGGGCGGGCGGCAGCGCCAGCCGGACCCTGCCCGGTGCGCGGTCCTCCTCCACGGGACGGGCGCGACGCGCGCCGAGCAGCTGGGACAGGGTGTGCTTCAGCATGTCCGCTCCGGGCCGTAGGGCAGTTCGGCCCATACGATGCGCCCCGAGTGGTTCCCCGCGGCATGGGATCCCCAGGCGGCGCTCATGGAGTCGACGAGCAGCAGTCCGCGTCCGTGTTCCCCCTCGGCGGTGAGGGACAGCCGGGGGCCACCGGGCTGATGCCCCTGGTCCTGTACGGAGACGCGCAGCCGGCCGTCGTCGCAGCGGAGCTCGCAGACGACCCGGGCGCTCGTGGTGTGCACCACCGCGTTGGTGACCAGCTCCGAGACGATGAGCACCGCGGCGTCGTGGGCGTCCCCGGTCAGGCGCCAGTCGGCCAGCCGGGCGCGCGTGAGGCGCCGGGCACCGGCCACCGACTCGGGGTGCGCCGGCAGCGCGAAGCAGTAACGGAGCGCTTCCGTCCCGGGGCTGAGGTCCATGAGCCGGGGGATGAGCGCACTGCCAGGTGCCACGACCGATTCCTCACAGTGGGGGCTGTGTCACGCTTCGCACCGCCCCGAAAAAGGGGGTGAGGTGATCACGCGAACTTGGTTCGGACACCAACTCTCCCCCTGACATGAACACTTGGCAAGAGGCACTCTGAAAAATTCAGAGTGGCAGTGTCCCTGGAGCCGGGCTCGTGGCACACTGCTGGCACACAGCGCATCGGGAGGTCTGAAGTGAGCGAACCGCGGTCCGCCCCGACCGTGGGTCAGGTCGTTCTCGGCAAGCGCCTGCAGGATCTGCGGGAGCGCGTCGGCCTGAGCCGTGATCAGGCGGCGAAGGTGCTCCGCGTCGCCCCGGGGACCATACGCAGGATGGAGACGGCCGAGGTCGGCCTGAAGATCCCGTACGTCCAGCTCCTCCTCAAGGCCTACGGGATCGCCGACGACGAGACCGACGCCTTCGTCGAACTTGCCGAAGAGGCCAACAAACCCGGCTGGTGGCAGCGCTTCCACGACGTGCTGCCCGACTGGTTCAGCATGTACGTCAGCCTGGAGGGCGCCGCGAGTCTCCTGCGCACCTACGAGCCGCACTTCGTCCCCGGTCTGCTGCAGACCGAGGACTACGCGCGCTCCGTCCTGCGCACCGGAGCGGTCGGCCAGACGAGGCCCGCCGACATCGAGCGCCACGTCGCGCTGCGGATGGAACGGCAGTCACTGCTCACCAAGGCGGAGGCTCCGAAGCTGTGGGTGGTGATGGACGAGACGGTCCTGCGGCGCCCCGTCGGCAGCCCCGAGGCCATGCGTGCCCAGGTCGACCGTCTGCTGGAGGCGACCGACCTGCCCAACGTGACCCTGCAGATCGCGGAGTTCGCGACCGGCCACCACCCGGGCACGTACGGCCCGTTCGTCCTCTTCCGCTTCGCGGTTCCCGAGCTCCCCGACATGGTCTACAGCGAGTACCTGACCGGCGCCGTCTACTTCGACGCGCGCCCCGAGGTCGCTTCCTACCTCGAGGTCATGGACCGCATGGCGGCTCAGGCCGCAACTGCACAACGCACGAAGGAAATCCTCAGGGACTTCCGCAAGGAGCTGTGATGAACCACATATACAACGGCATGCCGGCCGCCGACCTCGGCACCGAAGGCTGGTACAAGCCGTGGAGCGGTGGTAACGGGGGCAACTGCGTCGAGGCCATGAAGCTGGCGGACGGCAGGGTGGCGGTCCGCCAGTCCGCCGATCCCGACGGCCCCGCACTCATCTACTCGAACGGGGAGATCGCCGCCTTCATCCAGGGCGCCAAGGCCGGGACGGCCGACTTCCTCCTCACCTGACGCACAGTCACATAGATCCGCACCACGCGCTGTTCGCCGAAGTTCCCGACCAACGGAGTGCGTTCATGACCGGACAGGAATCCCAGGCCGTCGAGATCGACACCAGCAAGCCGCATCCCGCACGGATGTACGACTGGTTCCTCGGCGGCAAGGACAACTACCCGGTCGACGAACAGATGGCCCGGCAACTGCTCGCCCTGGACGCCCGCGGGCGCGACATGGCCCGCGTCAACCGTGCCTTCATGCACCGGGCCACCCGCTGGCTCGCCGGGACCGGAGTGCGCCAGTTCCTCGACATCGGCTCGGGCATACCCACCGAACCGAATCTCCACCAGATCGCCCAGCGGACCGCCCCGGACGCACGCGTCGTCTACTGCGACAACGACCCGATCGTGCTCGCGCACGCGGCGGCCCTGCTGCGTTCCACTCCCGAGGGCGCCACCGAGTACATCCAGGCGGACGCCCGGCGGCCCGACGCCATCCTGGAGGCGGCCGGCAAGATCCTCGACTTCGACCGGCCGATCGCACTCTCCCTCCTCGCGCTGCTGCACTTCGTGGACGACGAGGACGGGGCCGCCGAGCTCGTGGACCGGCTCGTGGAACGGCTGCCCTCGGGCAGCTACCTCGTGCTGTCTCACACCACGGGTGACTTCGACCCCGAGGGTGCGGCCAAGGCCCGTGCGATGTACGAGGCACGGGGAATGACCCTGCGGCCGCGCTCGCGCGCCGAACTCACCGAGTTCTTCCACGGCCTCGAACTCGTCGCGCCCGGCGTCTCCCTCTCCGCGGACTGGCGCCCCGAACTCGGCGATCCCATCGACGTCCCCGGCCACGAGCCGATCCCCGGATACGCGGGCGTGGCACGCAAGCGCTGACCCGCGGCCGCCCGTGGAGTGCGTGCGGCGGGGCACCCGGCACCACCGGCGGTGCGCCCCGGCCCACAGGCCACAATGGACCCATGTCACGACGTACCTCACGCCCCCGCCGGCCGGCGGCCCCGCAGGCCGGGCCCCCGCGCATCACCCCGGACGCCCCGTGCCCGTGCGGTCTGCCGGCCGCCTACGGGGACTGCTGCGGCCGGCTGCACGCGGGCACCGTCGCGGCCCCGACGTGCGAGGCGCTGATGCGCTCGCGGTACGCGGCCTTCGTCGTCCAGGACGCCGGGTATCTCCTGCGGACGTGGCATCCGGCGACCCGCCCGCCGGCCATCGACTTCGACCCCGCGATGCGCTGGGAGCGGCTGGAGATCCTGGCGACCACCGAGGGCAGTGCCTTCCACACCACCGGTACGGTCACCTTCCGCGCGCACTACACCGACGGCGGCAGGCGCGACTCGCTCCACGAGCAGAGCCGCTTCGTGCGCGAGCAGGGCGCGTGGGTGTACGAGACGGCGGTCTTCGTCGAGTAGGGCCGCCGTCAGACCGCGGCCACCGTCCGCCCGGGCGGGGCCAGCTGCTGCGCCAGGTCCTCCGCGAGCAGCCGTTTGGCGATCACGTCGACCGCCGCCCGCAGCTGCCGGTCGTCGGGACGGGCACCGTCCTCGGCCAGCCGCTCGTTGAGCCACCCGGCCCAGGCCGCCGAAAGCGTCGCCGCCTCACGACTGCCGGCCGCCGTGTGGGTGAAGAGGTGGCCGTCCCCCGTGAGGTAGCCCTCCTCGATCATCCGGTCGAAGACGGGCACCAGCACCTCCGGCGGGATCCGGTGCCGGGCGGCGATGAGCCTGAGCCCCGCGTGGCCCACCATCCGGGTGAAGAGGTCGACCTGCATCACGGCCCAGGCACCCGCCATGTCGAGCCGGGTGTCGGACTCCGCCACGATGCGCCGTGCCGTGTCGGGACCGGCCCGGTGCAGGATCCTGGCCACCGCGGATTCGAGTACCTTCGTCGCGTCCCCGGTGCTCGGCTGGGCGAATCCCTCGCCCATGTCGGTGGAGCTCGCCCGGGCGCTGTCGCGCAGCTTCACCTGCTTCAGGAAGAGCGAGACGACGAACCCCAGCAGGGCCACCGGAACCGTCCAGAGGAAGACCGTGTGGAGGGTGTCCGCGTAGGCCTGGGCCAGAGGCGCGGTCTGGCCGGCCGGCAGGGCGTGCACGGCCTGCGGGCTCTCGGCTGCCCGTGCCAACGACGTCGGATCACCGCCCGCCCGCGCCGCCTGTTCGACACCCTGCGTCAGATTCGGCCCCAGCGCGTTGGCGTAGATCGTGCCGAACACCGCCGTACCGAACGAGCTGCCGAGCGTACGGAAGAAAGTCACTCCGGAGGTCGCGGTGCCGAGGTCCGAGTAGTCGACCGTGTTCTGCACCGCGATCGTCAGCACCTGCATCGACAGGCCGATGCCGATGCCGAGCACGAGCATGTACAGCGACTCCAGCCAGACCCCGGTGCCCGGGCCCATCCGGGACAGGAGATAGAGCCCCGCCGCCATCACGAGCGACCCGACGACGGGGAAGAAACGGTAGTGGCCGGTCTTGCTCACCACGTTGCCGCTGAAGATCGAGGCCGCCAGCAGGCCCACCACCAGCGGCAGGGTCCGCACACCGGACAAGGTGGCCGAGTCCCCGTCGACGTACTGCAGATAGGTCGGCAGATAGATCATCGCGCCGAGCATGGCGAAGCCCACGATGAAGCTCAGGATCGAGCAGACCGCGAACACCGGATTGCGGAACAGGCGCATCGGCAGCATCGGCTCCTTCGCGCGTGTCTCCACGAGGCAGAAGAGCGCAAGGGCTACGAGGCCCCCGGCGAACAGACCGATGATGACCGGCGAGCCCCAGGCGTACTCGTTGCCGCCCCAGCTCGTACCGAGGATCAGCGCGCTGGCACCGACCGCGACCAGCGCGATGCCCAGATAGTCGATGACCGGGCGCCCCGCCGCGCGCACGGAGGGGATGGTGCGGGCTGCGGCGACAACCACCACGATCGCGATCGGAACGTTGACGTAGAACGCCCAGCGCCACGTCAGATGATCGGTGAACAGCCCGCCCAGCAGCGGTCCGACGACCGTGGCCACGCCGAAGACCGCACCGATCGCCCCCTGGTACTTGCCCCGGTCGCGCAGTGGGATGACATCGGCGATCAGGGCCATGGACGTGACCATGAGCCCGCCCGCGCCGATGCCCTGCAGACCGCGCCAGATGATCAGCAGCAGCATGTTCGACGCGAGGCCGCAGAGGAACGAGCCGGTGATGAAGACGACCGCCGAGATCTGGAAGATCAGCTTGCGTCCGAAGAGGTCACCGAACTTGCCGACCAGCACCGTCGCCACGGTCTCCGCCAGCAGATAGGCCGTCACGACCCACGACATGTGCTCCGCGCCGCCGAGGTCCGAGACGATCGTGGGGAGGGCCGTCCCCACGATCGTCTGGTCCAGAGCCGCGAGCAGGATCCCCAGCACGATCGTGGCGAACACGATGTTCCGGCGTCCGGGGTCGAGGACGGGTGGCGCTGCGGCACTCTGCGCGGCGGGGGCGGTCTCGCTGGCAGTGGTCACCCTCGCACCCTCACACCCGGCCCTGCCCCACGCATGCGGGCGCGGGCCGGACGGGTCAGGCCAGCAGCTCCCGGACGGAGTCCCTCATCCGGGCGACGAACGCGTCGCGGACCTCTTCAGGGACCCGGTCGAGCGACAGGTACGGATTGAGGTCCTCCAGCTCGACGAGGAGCAGGCCGCCCTCCGGGGTCCGGCAGGCGTCGACCCGCTGGATGCCGTGGGTGAGCGTGTTCCACGAGACGAAGCGGCGCGCGAAGTCCAGGTCCTCGGAGCTCGGCGCGTAGGGTTCGAGCACCCAGCGCCGCTCCGGACGCGGAGCGTGGAGGGCGTACTGGAAGTCGTCGTCGACGAAGTAGAACGACACCTCGTAGCGGAAGTCGATCCGGGGCTGGACGAGCAGGGTGCCGTCGGCGCCTGCGGGGATCTCCGGCCGCTCGGTGAACCGCAGCCCCACGGAGTCCGCGCCGAGCTTGGGCTTGACCACGTACCCGGCCGACCGGGGGAGCAGCCCGAGATCCGCGGCGCTGTCCACGGTCGGGATCACCGGGAAGCCGGCCCGGCTCAGGTCGACCAGATACTGCTTGCCCGCCATGTCCCCGCGCCCGTCGAGCGTGTTGTACACCCGGGTCCCCGACTCCCGTGCCCGGGCCCGGAACGCGTCGTACGCCTCCTGGTAGTGCAGTACGGGGCCGCTGTTGCGGACGACGACCGCGTCGAAGCCGTCCAGCAGCGCCGCCGCGTCCCTGGGGTGACAGAGCGCTACGTCGAAGGTCTCGCGCAGCCGGGAGGTCAGGAAGATGTCCTCGTCGCAGTAGCGCCGCCCGCGCGCCTCGTAGGCGAGGTCGGTGACGAACAGGACGGACGGACGTGGTGCGCCGGACGAGGCGATCAAGAATACTCCCAGGGGGTTCGGTATCGGGCCGGAGGTCAATAGCGGTGCTGGTGTTGCCCGTTCACCGTCATGAAGCACTCTGATCTCTGCCCCACAGGAGTCACACGTGTCCCAGGCGTCGTCACCGCCCGACATTCTCTCGCCCGCCTTCGCCGCCGATCCCTACGGGGCCTACCGGGCGATGCGCGAGAGCGCCCCCCTGATCCACCACGGGGCCCGGCGTCGCTTCCCGTCCGGTTCACCCCTGTGGGCGGCTGAGCGCCGGTCCGGCATGCGGCGGCCGGCGTCCACTCCGGGCGGGCCGGCCGCCGTCCCCGTGCTCGCCGCTCCGGCCGGGAACGGCCGTGGTCACCTCAAGTCCGTTCGCGGAGAAGCATGTTGAGGTGGCCGAGAGGGCGCCGCGCCGGCCCGTCCCCTGGCTATAGTGGCGAAGGCTTCGAGAATCGGGGGATGCTTCAGTGTCGCAGGAGGAATCTCAGGCCCGCGCGGTGAGGACGGCATGGCAGATCCATGCCTCGCTCCACGAGTCGACCCGCACGGTCGACGCCAAGGCGTCCTTCGCCCTGGCCATGGAGTCCGCGGTCCTCGCCGGCATCGCCGCACTGTCGGGCAGTGGCCGAGCGCTCGGGCGCGTGACCGGCTTCGCGGAGTTCGTCCTCTGGTCCGGTGTGGTCCTCCTCGGACTCGCCGCGATCCTCGCCGTACTCGTCGTCCTGCCGCGCCACAACGGTGAAGGCCGCACACCCGGTCCCGGCGAGGACGAGTTCCTCTTCTACGGCCATCTGCGCCACTGGGCCCCCGACGACCTCGCGCAGCGGCTCGCCGACACGGACGCCCTGCCCACCCTCAGCCGCCAGCTCGTCGTCATGAGCGCGATCGCCTGGACGAAGCACAGGCGCGTGCAGCAGTCGCTGGTGCTCGCCGTCGCCGGCAGTCTTCTGGTGGCCGCCGTCATCGCGTTCGCCTGAACCGGCCGCCGTGGACAGCGCACCCCGCCACCGCCCGCACCGGATGCCCTTCTGGTCGCTGCTCGACGACGACGCCAGGGCCCGACTGCGCACTGCCGGTGCCATGGTGGCGTTTCCGGCCAAGGAGACCCTGCTGCGGCAGTACGATCTCACCGACCACCTGCTCGTCCTGCGGCGTGGCTGCGCCAAGGTCGCCGCCAATTCCGCCGCGGGCTACCAGGCCGTCCTCGCCATCCGCAGAGCCGGCGACCTGCTCGGCGAGCAGGCCGCACTGGACGGTGGACCGCGCTCCGCCACACTCACCTCGCTCACCAGGGTCGAGGCCCTGATGATCCCCTCGTCCGCGTTCGGTGAAGCCGCCCGGTCCGTGCCCAGCATCGCGCTCGCGCTCCAGCAGGTGCTCTCCGAGCGCCTGCGCGAGTCGGACGGCCATCGGGCAGCCGCCGGTTCGGAAGCCGTCCAGGCCCGGCTGGCGGCACTGCTGCTGGATCTCGGCGCGGAGTACGGGCGCCCGCAGGCGGACGGGGCCGTTCTCATCGCCCTGCCGCTGTCCCAGGACGACTTCGCCGGTCTCGTCCTCAGCTCGCGGCGGACGGTCAGCCGCGTCCTGGAGCAGTGGCGCGGGCACGGCTGGGTGACGACGGGGCGCAACAGGCTGACCATCGACCGTCCGGACGAGCTGAAACGGCTGAGCGTCTCGGGGTACTAGGTGCTCCGTCCGCCTCATGCCGGGCAGGGCGGGCGCGTCGTCACACCTCGTCCCAGGACATCGTGGCCAGCCCGTGCTGTTCGGCCAACGGGTTCCAGGCGGCCACGAAGTCCTTCTTCGCGCTCGTCGCCCGTGCGCTGGCGCGGGACGCGTCCCGCCAGTGCGACGAGGACGTCACGGACCCGGACGAGCATCCGCCCATCGACTCCTCGGCCAGCAGGGAATAGGCGCGGTCGGCATCGGCCGACGCCTGCCAGCCCGATCGGAGATCAGCCGTCATGGAGGAGGACAGCAGGTCCGGATCGAGGTCCTTCAGATCCCGTACGAGCTCGTCCCGTTCGGCCGCCGCGTCATCGAACACCTCCTTGACCTCGCGGAGTCCGGCGCCTCCCGGACAGGTGGTCATGCGGCTCACCGCTTCTCCCACGCCGCTGCGGTTGCCCTCGTTGCGTTCCAGCAGGGCGGCCAGGGAACGGACCTGGCCGTCCTCCATCCCCTGGCCGTCCTCCGTCCCCGGGGCGGACGAGTCGGTACCGCCGGATACGGCGCTCTCCGAAAGGCCGCTGCTGCCGGAGGACCGGTTGTCCTCCTCCAACGTGTCGTAGAGATCCGGACCGTAGACGACGGCCAGGACGAGCAGTACCAGTGCGACGAACCACCGGCCGGCCTTCGACCTGCCGGCCCCGGGCGTCGCCGGCGGAGGGGTGTTGCGCACGGGAGGCGCCGGCTGTTGCGACTGCCCGGTGTTCCGCGACGGCGGAGCCGCGCCCACCGACGGCCCGAAGGGAGGCTGCGGCAGGGTGGCGGGCGCCGTCGCCACCGCGTCGGCCAGTGCCCCCAGCCACTGCTCCAGCACCGGACGCCGCGCAGGATCGGCGGCCAGGCTCTGCTCGGCGAGCCGTCCCACCGCCTCGTCCGCGGCCCGCAGAACGGTCACGTCCCGGCCGTCCTGCTCTCCCGCGAAGAGCCGGGCGGCGAGCAGCGCGAACTTGTACGTGTCCCCAGTCGCGGCGCCCATCCGCTCGCCCTGCGGAAGGCCCCAGTTGGGTGTCTCCACGGCAGGGAGGGCCCACTTGCCGTGCAGCGACATGGCGTCACAGTCGATGAGGAAACAACTGGGTGTTCCGTCGAGACAGAAGAGCACGTTGTTCGGTGACACGTCGCCCACGACGGCACCGAGGGAATGCAGTCGCACCAGCGTGCCGGCGAGGTCCAGAAGCAGCTCGAACCGCTGGCGCGGAGTGATCGCGAAGCCCGCCCGCCGGAAGTAGGCCGGAGGGTTCAGCAGGTACTGGAAGCCGGCCGGCTGCGGTTTGTCCGGATCGAAGGCGAACCGGCGGAAGAACCGCTCGGGGATCTGACGCATCAGGAAGCCGCTCACCCCGGAGGAGTCCGTCACCAGCACGGCCGGCCAGGCGGTGCACTCGGCGAGCCACCGGCCGGTACCGCGTGGCAGGGACGGAATGAAGTCGACCATCCCGGCAAGGACGTCGGCCTTCAGCGAGGGGCGGATCCTGGCGTGGTACTCCTTGTAGGCCACCGGCCAGGAGCCGTTGATGGTCCGGTCCTCGACCGCCCACACCGAGCCCTGCCCGCCGGCGTTGAACTTCGTCCCCTTCACCACGCGGCCGGCGTCCATGGCACCCGGGTAGGCCCCGGTCATCCCGCTGCCCCGTCCGGCCACGCCTTCGCGGCTCCGGGGCCGCCGCTCTCGTCGAGCCGGTGACGCGGCCACACGGCGAGCAGGGTCCGGTCGTCGTCGAACGTCTCGCGCGAGAAGTCGAGCAGCTGCGCGACGGCCTGCGGCTCTCGCGGCGGGCGGCCCAACTCGTACGCCATCACCGACCCGATCCTCCCGGTACCGTCCCCCAGCGGATCGCCGAACCCGTCCGTCCCGATCAGCAGCACCCCGTCCTCGGGGAACGTGTACCAGGTCCCCTCGATCTGCGGCGGGAGCCACGGCAGCGCGGACACCGCGGACGAGAAGACGCCGTCCGCGCGCTCCTCCTTGCCGCCCAGCAGAGGGTGGAAACGGTTCTTGTGCAGCATCCAGGCGCCGCTGTCCCCCACGTGCACCAGATTGACCTCCAGCAGGCCGCTCCCGGTCAGCCGCACGAAACCCGTCACCAGGGTCGTGGCCAGCAGGACCTGGGCCTCGTGCTTCTGCTCGCGGGTCGGCTCCGAGCCGCGGGTCACCCGCATCAAGAGCTGGTACGCCGCCGCGGTCACGACCCGCTTCCAGTCGACCTGATGCCGTTCCTCGTCGAGCTGGCGCAACACGTCGGCGACGGCGGTACGGCAGGCCAGCGCCGCTCCCACATGCGACTGGGCAGCTGATGAGACCCCGTCGGCCACCGCGAACACCACTGATCCGGTCGGCCCGTGCGATGCCACCACGATGTCGTCCTGGCGCGGCTGCCCCCCGAAGCGGTGCGCGTCACCGCGTACGGAGGCGAGCCGGACGGTGAGCCCTGGTGTGGACCAGCCGTCGAAGAGAGTGTCGGGGCGGTAGGGGTCCGCCGGGGGCGGCTTCGGCTCGAACCGGGCAGCCGGCCGGCCCAGGATGAAACGTGACCAGGCCGGAGTCTGCGCCCCGGGGAGCCGGGGCTCCCGTGTTTCCCGTGCGGGGACGGAGGCACCCCGGGCCTGCCGCCGGCGCGGCGGTGAGGACGGCGCCTGCTGCTCCTGTTCCGCCGGCGCCCGGTGACCGGCCGACGGGCCGGGGCCGCCGGGCGCGTCGTGACGGGATACGGGTGGGAGAGGCCCGGCGGGCGCGGGCCCGTCCCCGGGCGCGGGCCGTACGGGATACGGCCCGTCGGCCGGGGCCCGGCCGTCCGGCGTCCTGGCCTGCCCAGGAAGCCCGGGTGCGCCGGACCGGTCCGGCGCCCCGGACGGGCCGGAGGAGCCCGGGGGCTCCTCCTCGTCCTCCTGCCGGCGACCGAAGAAGCGCGCCACGCTCACACCTCGTCAATCGCGAGCCGGAAGCCTTCCGGCCGCTCGACCACCAGTTCTGGGTTTCCCGACGCCATCGCGTTGCCGGACTCCACCACGCTCTTGGTGAGCGCGGTGAAGAACCGGGCGATGGAAGCCCCGAGCTGGGCTCCCGGCACCGAGATGAAGGCGAAGTCGGACTGGGTGGCGACGCTCAGCATGGTCTCGGCCTCGGCCTGCCCGATGCCACAGGCGATGATGTTGGGCGCCGCCTTGGTGACCGAGCGGTCGGTGAGCTCCCGGTGACTGTTCTGCCACGCCTCGCCGGAGTTGGGCTGGCCGTCACTGAGGAAGAACACCGCGGGCCGGTGCACGCGGTAGCCCTGGCTCTTGAGCGTGTCCACATCTTGCGGGATCCGTCGCAGCAGCGCGTCGAAGGCCGCCTCGTAACTCGTTCCGCCGCTCGCCGTCAGACGGGGCAGCTCGTTCTCCGCCCGGAGGTCGGCGAGTATCAGCCGTTCGGTCACACTGTTGGCGAACCCGAGCACGGAGAACCGGACCTTCGCCGCCGCCATCGGTTCGCCGAGCAGGGACCGGTGCAGCGAGGCGAGTCCGGCATTGAGGTCACCGACGTACGGATGCATGGAGCCGGACTCGTCCGCCAGGACGTACACCGGCAGCAACTGCCCTTGGTTTTCTGCCATTTCTTCCGAGTCTCCCTACTCGACGTCTTCGATGGGGGTGAGCCCCTGGGGGCGTTCCAGTTGTAGCTCCGACGAGCCCGCGACGGCACTTCGCCCCAGGTGGAGCACGGTGTTCTGGAGGAGCATCGAGAACTGCGCCACCGACTCCGCGAGGCCCGCCCGCGCATCGGCCGCGACTGCGAATTCGGAGGGGCTGGCGATCCGCGCCACCGTCCGCCGGTCGGTCGCGCCGATGCCGCAGGCGACGATGTTGGGACGGTACCGGTGCCGCATCAGCTCCTGGTGTGCGGCCTGCCACTCGCCGCCGTCCTCCGGGTCGCCCACGGCGAGGAAGAAGACGGTGGGGCGGTTGACTCGTGCCTGCTGCTTGAGCCGTTCCGTCTCCAGGGGCACGAGCTCCAGCAGACGGCGGAACACGGGTTCGTACCGGCAGCCGTCCCCGGTCAGGAGATCGGGAATTCCGGTCTGCCACGAGATCTGCGTCAGCGGCAGCCGGACATCGGAAGTGCCGGAGAAGGTCAGCACGGACAGCCGCACGGCCGTCGTCACATCGGGGCTGTTGGCCAGTACGGTCTGCAACGACCGCAGTGCGTCACGGAGTTCGGTGACACAGCCGGCAGCGGCCGACGAGGTGTCCAGGACGACGTAGACCGGAGCCAGGCCGACCACCGCCCGGCTGTCCGACGGCGCGGCGGACGGGGAGCCGCCCGGCGCCTGGGCACTGTCGGGGCGGGTGCCGCCCCACGGAGGGGCAGGCGGTGGCGGGGGAGTGGGAGGCCGGCCCGCAGCCGGCGACGGCTGCGCCGCGGGCGGGTGCGTGTGCGCCGACGCCGGAGCCGGCTGCGCCGGCTCCCCGCTGCCCGGCGGCAGCATCCCGCCGAAGGCCACGGTCGACGGCCCGAGCACGCCCTCACGCAGGCCGGGCACGTCCACCTCCCGCACGATGCCCTTGTCGATCATGTACCGGACCATCTCGACCTGGCGCTGCTCCTGGTCCAGGGCTCGAAGCTGTCGTCCCTCGTCCCAGCGCAACAGGAGTTCCATGGACTTCTCGGTGTCGTCCGGATGCTTCGCCAGGTGCTCCAGGATGAGGCCGCGGAAGTCGAGCTGCACGGAGGAGAGGGCGGCGCGCTCCCTCCTGTCCCGTGCGATCCGGGCCTCCTGCTCGATGTCCTTGACCGCTTCCTGGTGGCGGGTGTTCCCGAGGACCGCGTGGTGCTGTAGCCGCCCCATCTCCGAGGCGCGTCCCGCCTTCGTGCGACTGCGGATGAACTCCCTCGCCGCCTCGTCGGGTTCGAGCTGCACATCGCAGTAGTAGAGCGTCATGCCCTCGGAGAGTGGCATGGGCAGTACCAGAGAGCCGTTGATCCTGGCCTGTGCCTCGAACGCCTCATCGATCGCGAACTGCGCCGCATGCGGCCGGATCTTGCTGATCAGATACGGATAGACGGCGCTCAGCACATCGGGGAGATTGCTCCGAACCACCGCCACCGGGTCGTGCACCCGGAATCCGACGTCGATGGTCGCTTCGAAGCGGTGTGCCTGGTCCTTGCAGGTGAGCGGGGTCCTGGTGAGTTTGGCCGTGCGCCTGTGATCCCCCAGGTCCACGACGTAGCACAGCTTGTTCTTGGTCAGCCACCGCTGGGTCATCGTCCGGTGGCGCTGCGACTCGACCTCCCATCCGCCGCCGTCCATCGGATAGACGACCGCGAAGTTCGGCGGAAGGCCGGGGAGGTCGGCGAGCTGTGCACGGGGCACCGGACGGTTGTTCAGGATCAGTGAGACCGACATGTCACACCCTTTCAAGATCGAGCTGCGCATGGACGACGGCGGCGGCCAGCGGCAGTGGTGCCAGCTCGTCCCGGTCGACCCAGTCGGCCGCGCACCGTCGCAGGATGCGGCCCGTCCTCGGGTCCGCGTACGCCATGGCGCCCACCATCAGCTGGAACATCTCCCTCAGGGCCGCGTCGCGTTCGGCGAGCGCTGCCCAGTTGCGCAGCACCTGCTGCGCCTCCTCGCCGAATTCCGCCTGGTTGAGCGACTCACGCCACAGACCGATGAACGGAGCGCGCAACTCCTCCCGGTTGTGCGCCAGATAGAGGAGGGCGGGCCACTGCTCCACTTCGCCGCCGGTCTCCCATTCGGCCCTTCCCACCACCACCTGGGCCGCGACGATCAGGAACGAGAGCAGTGCCGTCGGCCGCCTCCGGTGATCGGCGGACCTCTCGTGGAGCGTGTTCAGCACCATTCCCGCCGTGTCAGGGTCACGCGCGAGCAGATCGGTCAGGCTGCGGCCGATGGCCACGGCCACGGTCGCCCGGTCGACGACCGCGAGGCGGACCAGCGCCGAGACGGCGAGCTCGGCGTCCTCACGCATGCCGTACACCCGTGCCGCCGTGGCCTGCGCGAACGGCAGACTGCGGTCGGCGAACCAGCCCTGCACCAGCACGTCCGCCCGTTCCGCGATCCAGGGGTCGCGCGAGGCGACCTGCAGCGCGTAGGCGACGGCGTCGCGGTACAGCCAGTTCTCGCTCCTCGCCCAGCCGTGCAGGAGCTGGTCGCAGAGGTAGGTGTAGGACTCGGCCGCGATCGCCCCGAGTGCCGCGGCCGCGTAGACCCGCACCTCTTCCGCCGGGTCCACGACGAGCTCGGACAGCCAGCCGAGCAGTTCACCCTGGATCTCGTACTGGGTCCATGCGTGCCGGATGATCCGTCTCGGGTACGAGGGGTCCTTGTACTCCAGCGCGCGGCCCGGCTCCCCGTCCTCCTTCACCGTGTCCCGGGCGCGCAGCCGGGTCAGCTGTGTGCGGCGCGGGGCGGCGAAGGGGTCCTTCACACGGGGCAGATCACCGTCGGGCCCGGCCATCAGCACATGCGGGCGGTCGTCCTCCAGCCGCTCGCGAAGGGATCGGGCCGCTGTGGCTATGTACTCCTGCGGGAGCCCGTTGAGGACGGCGAGGGCCAGCGCGAGACTCCGGACCGCGGGCTCCCGCAGGCTCTCGACCCAGATGTCGAAGTCCTCGTCGGCCTGCCGGGCACGGCGCATCTTGATGTTCGCGGGATCCAGCCGGCCGGTGTCCCACTCCTCCATGATCGCGGCCGCCAGGTCCGCCGCCTGCTTGCACGCGGGGTCGCCGTCGAGCAGTTCGTCCAGCAGATTCCCGATGCCGTCGTCGGCGAGCAGCCGGTCCCGGACGGCGTCACCCAGCCGCCAGCGCAGATGGGAGGAGACGATGTCGCGCTGGTCGGGTGCCGCGGTGACGTCGACCACGGCCGTCAGCAGCTCACTGTCCGCGACCTCGGTGCTGGAGACGGTCATGACCAGCCATGCCCCAGCGACGGCGAGCGCGCCCTGGACCTTCTCGTACACCTCCCCGCGCAGTCCGGCGATCGCGGACGGCTGGTCGAGCAGAAAGGCCGCACCGCGCTCGATGGAGTCCGTGCCGCGCTCCAGGAGATCGGCGAGCGAGCTGAAGTCGACGTCACTGTCCAGGTGGTACTTGGTGGTGGCCCCCATGCCCTGGAGCAGGCGCACGGCCATGGCCGTCTTCCCGTAACCGGGAGCGCCGCGCAGGATCAGCAGATGCCGGCCCGCCAGTGCCTCACGGGCGGCCGGCAGACCGGGGGGCTCCTGGTAGGCGAAGCGCACGCGCTCGTCCAGGAGCGGGGAGATGGTCCGCAGGCGCCGCTGTGCACCACCGAGGAGCAGAACGTACTTGTCGCCGCCGACGACATCGCCCTCGACGTTGGCGAAGGCGTTGCGCACCCGGTCGTGGCGCAGGGACCCCTGGCCCATCCGGCCGGTGGCCTCGTAGGACTCGGCGCCCGGGCCGGACCGGGGAGGCTCGCCCGGCGCGCCGTCCCCGCCGCCCTGCGCGCCGGCCGCGCCGTCCGGGGCCTGGGCCGGTGTTCCGGCGTCCGGGCCGGGTGGCTGCGCCGGGCCGGACGGCGCGGCGGCGTTGCCCGCCGCCCCGCCCGGCCCGCCCCCCGAACCGGCTGCCGGTGCCGCTCCCGCGGCACCCCCAGCCGGTGCTCCCCCCGTCGGTGTGGTCATGGCCGGACCGGCCCCGTCGTGTTGACGTTGACGGTCTTGTCACCCTGGAACACGTCTCCGTGGACGGTCCCGACGCTGATACCGCCGCCCGCACGACGACGGCCGGTCCCTGTTCGCCCCTGCCCGCCCGTGCCGGTGTGCTCGCCACCGGGCTCGGCTCCGCCGTCCCCGGACGACCCGCCCGGTCCCTCCTGCCCGTCCTGCCCGCCCGACGCTGCCGGGAGGCCCGGGGGCGCCGGAGATCCGGGCACGGTCACCCAGCTCCCGATGAGCTCGCCGTGTTTGGTCCGGAACGGCATCGGCAGGTACGCGGCCGGGTCGATGGAGCGGTGCCCGTGGCGGACGACTGCCCGGTAGATCTCGTCGGACACGACGAAGACCATCCGCGACGAGGACGCGGCGGCCAGGACCTCGCGCAGAGGCCCGGCGTCCACCAGCCTGCAGGCGGTGTTGACCGCGTCCCCGGACCATCCCTCGCCGTCCCGCGCAACGATCCCCTGGTGCAGGGCGACCCGGAACCTCATCGCGTGGGCGGGGCCGTAGACGACGGCCTTCTGCTTCAGCTCCTCGTCGAGGGCGCGTACGAACGGTCCGGCCAGAACCATCGGTGAGACCGTCGCGAGGACGATCATCAGGACGCCGTCGCCACGGTCCTCGGTGACGACGTCATCGGTCGCCAGCCCGGCCACCAGGAGCGCTTCACGGAGCACCTCGTACATCCCGGCCCGCAGGGAACGCTGGATCGGATCGGGCCGGGAGCTGAAGTTCTCGATGTCCAGCACCACTATCCAGCAGTGCGTCGCCTCACCGGACATGTCGCTCTCCCCACAGGCTCAAAACGGCAACGGCTCGATCAGTGGCCCCAGTTGTATGACAAGGGCGACCCCTCGGTCTACGCCAGTTGACACACAACGAGAAAGCTGAGCCCGCTGTCGGCCGCCCGGCCCGGGGGCAGGGAAGCGCGCTCGGGCGTCAGCGGATGTGACGCCCCGAAATGGCCCGCGCGATGACCAGGCGCTGGATCTCGCTCGTACCCTCGAAGATCGTGTAGATCTTGGCGTCGCGGTACATACGCTCCACCGGGTGCTCCCTGCTGTACCCGGCGCCGCCGAGGATCTGGACGGCCTTCTCCGTCGCGGAGACCGCGAGTTCACCGGCGCGGAGCTTGGACATGGAGCCCTGTCCCGCGTCGAAGTTCCGGTCGTTGCGGGCCATCCAGGCCGCCTGCCAGATCAGCAGGCGGACGGCCTCGATCTCCGTACGGATGTCGGCGAGGGCGAACGCTATCGACTGGTTCTCGATGACGGGCCTGCCGAACGCCTCGCGCTGTCCGGCGTACTCCAGCGCGTACTCGTACGCGGCCCTCGCGATGCCCAGCGCCTGGGCGCCCACTGTGGGGCGGCTGACCTCGAACGTCGCCATGGCGGCCTGGCCCTTGGCGGTGCCGCCCTCGCGGGCGCGGGCCAGCCGGCCGTCCAGCTTCTCCTTCCCGCCCAGCAGGCAGTGGCCCGGCACGCGCACGTCGTCGAGGAACACGTCCGCGGTGTGCGAGGCGCGCAGGCCGAGCTTCTTGATGGTGCGGCCCGCCTCCAGGCCCCTCGTGCCGGGCGGCACGATGAAGGCGGCCTGCCCGCGGGCGCCGAGTGAGGGGTCGACCGAGGCGACCACCACATGGATCTCGGCGATCCCGCCGTTCGTGATCCACGCCTTCTGGCCGGAGATCACCCACTCGTCCCTGGCCTCGTCGTAACGGGCCCTGGTGGACATCGCGGAGACGTCGGAACCGGCCTGCGGCTCGGAGACGCAGAAGGCCGCCACTTTCGGGTCGTCCTCGTCGCCGTAGCACTGGGGGACCCACTCGGCGAGCTGGTCGGGTGTGCCGGAGGCGAATATCCCGGCAACCGCGAGCGAGGTGCCGAACAGCGCCATACCGATGCCGGCATCGCCCCAGAAGAGCTCCTCGTTGGCGATCTGGAGGGAGAGTCCGCTCGGGTCCCCGTACATGTCGGCGAGCGACTCGAATCCGTACAGACCGATCTTGGCCGCCTCCTGGATGACCGGCCAGGGAGTCTCTTCCCTGGCGTCCCACTCCGCAGCCGCCGGGCGCACCACCTGGGCGGCGAAGCCGTGCACCCAGTCGCGCAGATCCTGCTGTTCCTCGGTCAGGGCGAGGGAGAAGTAGCTCATGGGCTCAGGCCTTCGGGATGTCGAAGTAGCGCGTGAGTCCCGAGGCCAGGCCGACGTCACCGGCGACCTTCAGCCTGCGCATCATGAACATCGTCACGGGATTGCCGTTGCCGGAGACCAGCTTGAGGAATTCGGCGTCGCCCATCACCAGCGTCGTACGGGGCTCGGCGTCCGAGCGGCCCGCGCTCACCGTGCACGCCCCGTCGGCTATGGAGGTCTCGTAGACCTCCTCGCTCTCGCCGGTGATCTTCCAGCGGATCAGGGCCTTCAGCTGACCGGCCGCCTCCGGGCGGAACTGCTGCCGCATCCGGCCGAAGACCTCGCCCAGCACCCGGGCGCGCAGTTCACCGTGCATGACCTCGCCGAGCTGCTTGGCGGACAGGCCCTTGACGATCCGCGCGAACTCCTCCGGGGAGACGGCGGTGAAGTCGAGCCCGGACAGTTCATCGGTGAGGCTGCCGCTGCTGTTGTCGGACACGCCAAATCCTTACTCCAGAGTAAACTTACTTCTGAGTAAGGTAAGGCGGCCGCCGCCGCTTCGCAAGAAGCGTCACCAGGCTCCGTCGGGGTGCACCGCCAGGTGCGGGTGATGGGCGGACAGCACCTTGTTGGCCCACGCGAGCTCCGACAGCGCCTGCTCGCGGTCGGCCTGGTCCTCGATGCCGAGCCTCGGTCCCCGGAACCTGCGCACCTCGCGGGCGGCGCAGTCGGCGTCGAACTCCGCCTGGAGGATGTGCGGCGGGGTGCAGGACCCGATCAGTGCGGCGACCCGGTCGGGGATCGGCACGGGGACGAGGAGGTGCGAGGCGGTCATGGGGGGTTCCCTCTCGGATGGTTGGCCAGGAGGTGGTGCTCCGCGACGGCCGGTGGGCCGCCGCTCCTCCTTATGTAACGGGACGCAGTTCCGGGTTTCTCGTTGAGAACGTCTCCGTGTCGCAACCGTTTGGGACTGACCGTCTATTTCGCGTTACCTGGCAGTAAGTTGACTCGGTGGGCGGCGGCGTGTGATGCCCCCTCAGTTGAGGGACTGGCCGCCGCGGGCGCGTAACCGCGTGGCGCGCAGCACGGCTTCGGTCGAGAAGCGGCTCTCGGGATCGGTGAGCTGCTCACCGAAGATGGCTTCGAGGCTGCGCATCCGGTAGCGGACCGTCTGGGGATGCACATCCAGCAGCTCGCCCATCTGGGCGGCGGTGCCACGGGTGTCGAGCCAGATCCGCAGCGTCTCGACCAGCCGCTCGCGCCGTGTGGCGCTGATGCCGGAGACGGGGGCCAGTTCGCGCTCGGCGAGCTGGTCGAGGAGAGCTGGGTCGGACAGGAGCCACAGGGTGATGAGGTGGTCCTCGCAGAGGATCACGGGCGCGTCGTCGATGACCCCCGCGTCCACCAGTTCGAGGACACGCCGGGCCCAGCGGATCGAGTCGGCGGCGAGCGCGGTCGGCACGGTCAGCCCGACCGCCGCACCACCACCGGGGATCGTCCGGTCGAGCATCTCCCTGCGCGCGTCGTCCATCGGCCCGGGGATCAGCAGGTGCGGCTGCGGATCGGCCGGGTCGATCAGGACGTCGTGGTCCGCGCTGATCCGGTCCACCCCGGACGGGGCGCGTACGGCGACGAGGGTGACCTGCTCGGGGAGCGTCCACCCGGTCTGCTCGCAGAGCTCGGCGATGGCGCTGCGGGGTACGGGCCTGCCCGTGAGGATCAGGTGCAGCAGCCGTCGGCGAACCGCCTCGCTCTGCTGGTCGGACTGGGCGTGCACTTCCAGATAGCCCTCGCGGGACAGCGACTCGAGCTCGTCCACGTACGCGAACAGCGCGTCCGCGAAGCTGAGCATCAGCGCCGGCGAGAAGTTGTAACTCCGTCCCACCTTCTTCGCCCGCCGCAGGGCGACCCGCGCGCCCAGCCGGTACGCCCCTTGGAGGGCGTCCATGGTGCGGCCCTCGTACGCCTCGAACCTGCCGAACCTCCGGCACATGTCGTCACGCAGGACCGTGGGGGACGAGGGTTCGGCGACCAGGTCGACGAACGAGGAAAGGCTCTGTTCGACACCCATCCGGATGGATGTGCCGTTGGGGCCGTTGAGCAGGCGTGCGTATTCCGGATAGGCGCGGGTCACCTCCATGCCTATCTCTTTGATCAGGCTCGGCAGTTCGGGTCGCATGATCGCGGCGAACTCCTGGGGGAGGGGCCCCAGCGGGTCTCCGGTGTCCAGCGGCTGGATAAGTCTCGGCATGACCGTCCCCTTGCTTTCCCGGGCCCGGCGTGGGTGGAGCAGGTGGGGGAAAGCGCTCCCACGGACCGACAGGTGTATACCAACATCGGCGCCGAAGATAGACCAAGTCGGGCGGGGTGCACACTGTCTGAACAAGATCGAAGTGCAAGGGGCACACAACTTGGCCCTGTTGTGGGGCTTCGGTGCAGGTGGGGCGGTAAATGCTCACTTCCGGACAATGTTTTCGGCCGTGGACCGCGTCAGGGCTGCCGGTGCTGCGGTCCGGCAGCCGCGGCGCCGGCCGTCCGGGACGGTTCCGCATGGCCCTTACGGGCACCCTTCGATCTTCTCCAGGTGCGCCGGACGGCGGTCGTGCCGAGTCGGGTGATCCCGGCGCCATGCGACATTTCCCCGGGATATTGCGCACCAAGTGACAAGTGCGCCGGGCGGATTAGTGACCTGTTGACGAGGAAAAAAACTTGCCGAACCAATCTTGACCGACGGGATTGTGCTGGAAGTTTCCCGCAAGTAACGTCACGCCCTGTCACAGAACGTGTGTGGCTGAAAGAGCAGCACGGCCCCCACGCAACACGATTCTTCGCGGCACTCCCTGCGCCTTTGCAGGAATTCGGGTGCCTTCCCCGCAACAGTGCACCCGCACTGGCGAATCGGAGGAACTCACTGTGCGCAACTCCCTCAGAAAGATCGCGATCGCGGCCGGTGCCGCCGCAGCCGCTGTAACGCTCGGCGCCACCACCGCCACCGCCGGCGTCGCCGCCCCGACCTGGACCGTCACCCCCGCGCCCTCGCCGGTCGCGGTCTCGGCCACCAACTCCGGCACCGTCTCTCTCAGCCTCAACGGCATCCCGCTGACGTGTACGACATCGGCGGCCAGCGCCGTGCTGGCGACCGCCTCCGGTACCTCGAACGTGACGGTCGGCACCATCGCTCCGCTGACCTGGAGCGGGTGCACCAGCCCGTTCGGCCCGGTGACACCGACCGCCAACACCTCCCCGGCGTGGCAGCTGAAGGCGAACACCTACAGCGCCGGGACCACCACCGGTTACATCACCGGAGTGAAGGCCACGCTGACGGTCCTCACGTGCACCTTCACGGTGACGGGCGACGTCACGGCCGGATACAACAACACCAGCGGTCAGCTCACGATCGGCAACAACGCCACCTACCAGCTGACCGTCGCCACCGTCACCCCGGGCTGCGCCGGCATCGCGGCCGTGGGCCAGCACCCGACCTACACCGCCAAGTACAACGCGGTCAAGACGGGTACCACCATCAAGCCCGGCATCGTGTACACCCCCTGATCCGGCCACGAGCCACTCAGGAATGAGCACGGGTCGCACGGCGGGTCCGCCCGCCGTGCGACCCCCTGGGGAACACGTAACCGGCGTGAAGCCCACGCTGCGGATGCCCACCTGCTCCATGGCGGTCCCGGGCCGGCTCGCCGTCACCCGCACCGACTCCACAGGCGAACCGGATGTCGACAACGACAGCACCTACGAGCTCACGGTGGGTACGGCCTCCGCGGGGTGCCGACCTCGCGGCCGTGGGCGACAACTGGGCGTACGAAGCCCTTCACGCGGTGACCACGCCGAGCGGCGGAACCACCGTGCCGGGCATCGTCCACACTCCCTGATCCGGGCACACACCAGTACTGAGCGAGCAGGGAGCCCGTGGCGGGCGCACCCGCCACGCGAGGCACGTCCGACCGGTCCGAAAGGGGACATCGTCAGTGAGAGGGACTCGTACGACGGGAGCACGCAGGCGCACGGCACGGGGTGCCGCAGTGGCCACCGCGGTGCTGCTGGGAAGCATGGTCCCCGGTGCGCAGGCCGCAGTCGGCGTGCAGGACGTCGATGCGGAGCTGGCCTACACCTGCGGCCTCCCTGAGGGCGAGCAGTCGGTGAAGGTCGAGGTCACCGCGAAGGTTCCCGAGTCCGCTCAGGCAGGACAGCTGATCCAGCCCGAGGACGTGGGGCTGGACCTGACGCTGCCCGAGGGGGTGCCGGCCGCACTCGCCGGCTCCGGAGCTGCGACCGTGAGCGCGGAGGCGCGGCTCTCGGTCGACGTCGCCCAGGGTGATCAGCACGCCCGGGCGGAGTGGATCGGGACGACCGCCGAGCCCGTACCGGTTCCCGAAGCGGGCGACCTGGTGCTGAGTACGTCGGGGAGCGTCCCCTACGTGAAGCCCGAGGCGCCCGGCGACCTGGCGTTCGAGGCGGGCGCCCTCTCCGTGGAACTCGCTCTCAAGAAGGCCGACGGGGCACCGGCCGAGCCGCCGGCCCTCTCGCTGAGCTGCGCGCCGGACGCCGGGCAGGAGGCGACGCTGGCAGAGGTGCCAGTGGGTGACGAGGGCGGGGACGCGGAGCCGGAGCCCACTCCGACCGGAGCCTGGCCCGAGGAGCAGGTGACAGGCGGGGACGACGGCCTCCCGGAGGTGGGAGCTCCGGCGCAGCGGCCTGCTGCGGCCGAAGCGCCTCCGTGCGTGGGCGATCCGAGTGACGCCCTGAGCATGGTCGCCTATGTCACCGGCTACGCCAACGTGGCAAAACTCAAGGGGGCGACCAAATTCCCCCTGGCCTGCGCACGGATCACGCAGGGCGAAAGCAGGATCGTGCCCGACGGTGAATTCCTGCATATCTACCAGGACTCGGCTGTCGACCTCGACCACGAGGGGAAACCACAGCTTCCCCCTGCTTCCGGCACCTTCTTGACGTTCGGATTCATGCCGACGACCGCGACCCTTGAAATGACACAGATCCCCCCGGCGACCAACCCCGACGGGACTCGAGTCCCGAACATCAAGTCGGACCTGGCGATCAATATCGCGGAGGGCTCCACCAAGGCCGTGACGGTGGTGACTCTCGAGCTGATGCTCAGGCTCCGTGACGTCGAGGTCAACGGAGTCCCCATGGACGTGGGTGACAACTGCCGCACCAGCAAACCCTTCCAGCTGAGGCTCGAGGGGCACATGACGCTGAAGGACGGAGTCCAGGTGGGGTACACCCTGGCCACCGGGGGCGAGCTGACCGGGGCGGTGACACTGCCCCCCTTCAGCGGGTGCGGTGCCGAAGAGGACCTGGACAACGTCTTCACCGCCTCCCTGTCCGGAGTGCCCGGCTACGTCAAACAGGTGCAGGGGGCTCCTTGCGCGCCCTCACAGCACACGCCCGGTGCCGGTGGGGTGTGCACGGACGCCTACGAGCCGGTGGACGTGCCCGAAGCGAGGCGTTGACCTTCAGCCGAACCGACCGACCGCACCGAACACAGCAATCCCCCGACCCGCCTGACGAATTGAGGGAACAATGAGATCTGCCTCGAAGACCTGGATCAAGGCCGGCGGAGCCGTCGCCGCGTCAGCCGCGCTGGTCATGCCCCTGACCGCGTCGCCGGCCGGTGCCGCCACTGCCGCGGCGACCCAGCTCAACGGCAGCTGGGCACCGTTCGACCGCTGTCCGGTGGATGCCCCTGCGATGCTCGCGGCGGACGGCGACACGGACGTCCCCCTGTGCGTCACGTCGACCTCGCCCAACGGGTCGATCAAGCTGGGCAACACCGAGGCGACGACCGGCTCGACGAACCTTCAGTTCGGTGTCATCCAGCACCCGGCCGAGGGGACCTACACCGTCGTCCCGCCGGCGGCCGGATCCCTCATCACAGGTAAGACCACCATCCCCGGCGGGCTGCTGGGCATCATGTGCCCCAGCAACGTCCCCGTGGTCTCGGCCGTCTGCGGGCAGATCACCAACGCCACCCTGAACAAGGTGACCGCGACGGTCGAGTCGGCGGGTACGCCGACCGACTTCAGCCTGGTCGCGGGCATATCCTCCGGGCCGATCGTCAAGCTGCCCGTCAAGATCCGTCTGGAGAACCCGCTGCTCGGATCCAACTGCTACATAGGCAGCAGCAGTAACCCGGTGCTGCTGCGTCCCGGCAACATCAGCGCCCCCAGCTTCGCGGCCTCGCGATTCGACGCCGACGGTACGCCTGACCAGGACGAGGGCTCCCTGATCCAGATCGCCCTCTCCGGGGCGGCCCAGGGCGACAGCCAGTTCTCCGTGCCGAAGGCCGCCGGCTGCGGTCTCGGCGGTCTCCTCAGCTGGGCGATCGACCTCAAGGTCGGGCTGCCCGCCGCCGCCGGCTCGAGCAACCTCGTTCTCAACGACGCCAAGACCTACACGGCCGGTCTCACCGCTCCGGGTCTGTCGGTGCCCGACGCCGGCAAGGAGCTCTCCGAGAGCTGGCACTCCGCGGTGAAGTAGCCGCACGGAACGCTGCGGGCGCCGCATCCGGCTTCTTGTCATTTCGTGCGTCCCGCCGTCGACCGCCCATGAGCCCGCCCCGACCGAATGGACCCTGGTCGGGGCGGGCTTCGGCGTGTCCGGAGCGGGGTTCCGGTGCCCGCCGCTCCGGCACGCAGGCCCTCACTTTTCGATAGGTTTCGCGCCCTGATTGCTCATCGCGTCATAAGAAAACGGTGCTGCGCAATTACCTGGGAGAAAGTTCGGGAAGCGCTATTGCGGACTTAGGTTACCGGCCCGTAGCGTCCGGCTTGAGCAGATCGGAAACGCGTCCGCACCTGCTCGTTCGACGCACGTGGAGTCCTGGTCGCGCCCCCTTGATCCGGGATTCCTCCGGGAGTTCCGCCGTCTCTGAACCCTCTCACCGGGGCGGGGTACTCCCAACTGCTGGGGTCTCGCGGCTCCGGCCCCCCTGGGCCGCGGGATCCCGGTGCAGTCGGAGAGAGCTTGCGCAGAATCCGACAAAGCCGCCGGGCGGGTTTGTCATTCGGTGACAAATGATCCACCCGGAGATCCACTTCCGGCGATTCCCGCTGTTCAACGGCTTGTCCTGGCGGATTCGACGGACATAACGTGCGCCTCCTGGTGCATGTGTGACGAGCCGTCCTTGCATTTACCGGAGCCGGAGCGCAGACAGATGACGTCGTTCACCACCACTTCGAGGGAGGGCCGATGGGAATCGAAGTAGTCGTCGAAGGCCTGACGAAGTCCTTCGGCAAGCAGAACATCTGGCAGGACGTCAGTCTCACGCTGCCGGCCGGTGAGGTGAGCGTCATGCTCGGCCCATCCGGCACCGGGAAGACCGTGTTCCTGAAATCCATCATCGGACTGCTGAAGCCCGAAAAGGGCCGCGTCCTCATCAACGGCGTCGACATGGTGAACAGCCCCGAGCGGGAAATCATGGAGACCCGGAAGCTGTTCGGCCTCATGTTCCAGGACGGTGCCCTCTTCGGGTCGATGTCGCTCTTCGACAACATCGCCTTCCCCTTGCGTGAACACACCCGCAAGAGCGAGTCCGAGATCCGGCGCATCGTCATGGAACGGATCGACATCGTCGGCCTCCTCGGCGCGGAGGGAAAGCTGCCGGGCGAGATATCCGGGGGCATGCGCAAGCGGGCCGGCCTCGCCCGCGCCCTTGTCCTGGACCCGCAGATCATCCTCTGCGACGAGCCGGACTCCGGGCTCGACCCCGTGCGCACCGCCTACCTCTCGCAGCTCCTCATCGATCTCAACGCGCAGATCGACGCGACGATGCTCATCGTCACCCACAACCTCGACATCGCGGCCACCGTCCCCGACAACATGGGGATGCTGTTCTGCCGCAACCTCGTCACCTTCGGACCCCGCGAGGTGCTGCTCACCAGCGACATGCCGGTGGTCTCCCAGTTCCTCGCCGGACGCCGCGAGGGCCCCATCGGTATGTCGGAGGAGAAGGACGCGGCCACCCTGGCCGCCGAGCAGACGAACGGCAACGGCTACGTACAAACAGCCCCGCGGACCGTCGTACCGCAACTGGAGCCCTCACCCGGCATGCCCGTGCGGCAGGCGGCACTGCGCCGCCGGGAGCGGGTCGTCTCCATGATGGGCCAGCTGCCGGAGGCCGCCCGTACGGCCATCATGAACAGCTACACGCCGACCTTGGACGGTGGGCGCCGATGACGGCACCGCTGCCCGTCCGGCCGCCCGAGCCGGACACCGGAGAGGCTCGCGGGAAGACACCGCAGCAGCGGCCGCCCTCCCGGCTCCTCGCGCCGCTGCGTCAGACCGGTCAGCTGTTCGCGCTCGCTCTGGCGGTCTCCCGGGCCGTCTTCCGCCGGCCCTTCCAGGTACGTGAGTTCGTCGAGCAGTTCTGGTTCGTCGCCAGCGTCACCATCCTGCCGGCCGCACTCGTCTCCATCCCGTTCGGCGCCGTCATCGCCCTCCAGGTCGGCTCCCTGACCGAGCAGCTGGGAGCCCAGTCCTTCACCGGTGGCGCCAGTGTCCTCGCCGTCATCCAGCAGGCCAGCCCGCTCATCGTGGCGCTGCTGATCGCCGGGGCGGCGGGATCCGCCATCTGTGCCGACCTCGGTTCGCGGAAGATCCGCGAGGAGCTCGACGCGATGGAGGTCATGGGAGTCTCGCCCATCCAGCGCCTCGTGGTCCCGCGCGTGCTCGCCACCATGTCCGTCGCCGTCCTGCTCAACGGGCTGGTGTCCGTCGTCGGCACTCTCGGCGGCTACTTCTTCAACGTGATCATGCAGGGCGGAACCCCCGGCGCCTACCTCGCGAGCTTCTCCGCCCTGGCCCAGCTGCCCGACCTCTACATCGGTGAACTCAAGGCGCTGATCTTCGGCTTCATCGCCGGCATCGTCGCCGCCTACCGGGGGCTCAACCCGCGCGGCGGGCCCAAGGGCGTCGGCGACGCGGTCAACCAGTCCGTGGTCATCACCTTCATGCTCCTGTTCGCCGTCAACATGATCATGACGGCGATCTATCTCCAGATCGTCCCCCCGAAGGGGGGCTGAGCGATGTCGATGCTCGGCTGGCTGGACCGCTCAGGCGAACAGCTCACCTTCTACGTGCGCGCCCTGATCTGGATCCCGAGGACGCTGCGCCGCTACCTCAAGGAGGTGCAGCGGCTCCTGGCCGAGGTGGCCTTCGGCAGCGGCGGCCTGGGCGTCATCGGCGGAACCATCGGCGTGATGATCGCGATGACCCTCGCCACCGGCTCGGTCGTCGGCCTCCAGGGGTACGCCGCTCTCGACCAGATCGGCACCTCGGCCTTCACCGGCTTCATCTCCGCGTACTTCAACACCCGGGAGATCGCCCCACTCGTCGCCGGCCTCGCGCTCTCCGCGACCGTCGGCGCGGGCTTCACCGCGCAGCTCGGCGCCATGCGGATCAACGAGGAGGTCGACGCCCTCGAAGCGATGGGCGTGCGCTCCATGCCCTATCTGGTCACGACGCGGATCATCGCCGGCGTCGTCGCCATCATCCCGCTGTACGCGATCGGGCTGCTTTCCTCGTACCTCGCGTCCCGCTACATCACGGTCCTCTTCAACGGGCAGTCCGCCGGCACCTACGACCACTACTTCAATCTCTTCCTCTCCCCGGACGACGTCCTGCTGTCGGTGCTCAAGGTGCTGATCTTCAGCGTGCTGGTGATCCTCGCCCACTGCTACTACGGCTTCCACGCCACCGGCGGGCCCGCCGGAGTGGGCGTCGCCGTGGGCCGTTCGGTGCGCAACGCCATCGTGCTCATCAGCGTGACCGACTTCTTCCTCTCGCTCGCCATCTGGGGCGCGACGACAACGGTGAAGGTGGCCGGCTGATGTCCTCCTCCACGGCGCAGACGGTGCGCCGCAGACTCGCGGGTGTGGCTTTCGTGCTCGTGCCCGCCGTACTCGTATGGGTGTCGGTCTCGGTGTACGAGAAGGACTTCACCGACGACGCCACCGTGACGGTACGCACGGGAAGCGCAGGCAACGAGATGCACGACAACGCCGAGGTGAAGCTGCGCGGCGTCGTGATCGGCGAGGTGCGTCACATCTCGGCCGACGGCGACGGAGCCCGTCTCACCCTCGCGATCGAACCCGGCCGGCTCGAACGGATCCCGGCCGACGTCACCGCGCAGATGCTGCCCACCACGCTCTTCGGGGAACGGTTCGTCGCCCTCGTGCCCCCCGCCGTCCCCTCGGCCGAGACCCTGCGGGCCGGGGCGGTGATACCGCAGGACCGCTCCAGCAACGCCATCGAACTGGAGGAGGTCCTCGACAACGTCCTGCCGATGCTGACCGCCGTCAAGCCGGAGAAGCTCGCCGCGACCCTGAGCGCCGTCTCCCAGGCTCTCCAAGGACGCGGCGACAAGCTCGGCGACACCCTGGTCACCCTCGACGCGCACCTGAAGGAGTTCAACCCGCAACTCCCCACACTGAACGCGGACATCAAGGAACTCGTCAAGGTGAGCCACCTCTACGCGGATGCCGCGCCCGACGTCCTGGACGCCCTCACCGACTTCACCACCACCAGCGGCACGATCGCCGAGCAGCAGGCGGAACTCGCCGGCCTGTACGGCTCCACCACCGCCTCCGCGAACGACGTCACAGCCTTCCTGCGGAAGAACAAGGACAACCTGATCCGCCTCTCCGCCGCCGGCCGCCCGACACTCGAACTCCTCGCGGAGTACTCCGACGCCTTCCCCTGCACCCTGCGCACCATGGCGGGGTTCGTCCCCGCCATGGACAAGGCGCTCGGCAAGGGCACCGACGAGCCGGGACTCCACGTCACCCTCAAGGCCGTGAAGTCCAAGGGCAAGTACGTCGCCGGCAAGGACACCCCGGTCTACGACGCGACCGGCGGCCCGCACTGCTACTCGGTCCCGTACACCGGCAGAGCGGTACCGACCGCCGACGTGCGTGAGGCCCCCGCCCCTGCTCAGGCCGCCGGTGCCCCGGGACCGGCAGAAGCACCCGCCGCCGACAGCGCGCTGGGCATGCCGAACTCTCCCGAGGAGAGCCGGCTCGTCAACGAACTCGTCGCCCCCTCACTCGAAGTCCAGCCACAGTCCCTGCCCGACTGGAGCAGCGTGCTCATCGGTCCGGCCTTCCGCGGTGCGGAGGTGAAGCTCAAGTGAAGCGCCGCTCCCTCGCGGGACCGCTCGCGAAATCCCTCGTCTTCGTCGTGGTGACCGCAATGGCCACCACCGTCCTCGCCCTGTCCATAGCCAACACCGGTGTCGGCGACACCACCACGTACAAGGCGAGGTTCGCCGACGTCACCGGGCTGGTCGTCGGTGACAGCGTCAGAATCGCGGGCGTCAAGGTCGGGCAGGTCGAGTCCATCCGGGTCGCCGACCGACGGGAGGCCGAGGTCGCCTTCGGCGTACGGGAGGGCCGCGAGCTGCCGGCCTCGGTGACCGCGTCGATCAAGTACCTCAACATGGTCGGCCAGCGGTTCATCGACCTCGACCAGGGCGCCGGGCCCGTGGGGGCGACCTTCAGGTCAGGGGCGACGATCCCGCTCTCGCGCACCACGCCCGCACTCGACCTCACCCAGCTCTTCAACGGCTTCCAGCCCCTCTTCGAAGGGCTCTCCCCGCCGGACGTCAACCAACTCGCGGGTTCCATCGTGCAGGTCCTCCAGGGCGAGGGCGGCACCGTCGACAGCATCCTCTCCCACGTCGGATCGCTGACCGGAACCGTCGCGGCCAAGGACAAGGTGATCGGTGAGGTGATCAAGAACCTCAACACGGTTCTCAAGACCGTCAACGACCGTGAGGCAGGCTTCGACGACCTCGTCGTCACCCTGGAGAAGCTCGTCAAGGGCTTCTCCGGCGACCGCAAGCCGCTCGGCGAAGCCGTCACCGCCATGGGCGCGCTCACCACCGTCACCGCGGACCTCCTGCAGGACGGCCGTGCGCCGCTCAAGGAGGACATCGCGCAACTCGGCCGGCTCACCGGCCGGCTCGACGAGAACGCACCGAAGATCGAGAGCTTCCTGGAGAAGACACCCGACAAGATGGAGGCGATCACCCGCCTCACCTCCTACGGTTCCTGGCTCAACCTCTACCTCTGCGAGGCCAAGGTCGCCGGTGTGACGACCGAGGACGGCAGCGCCCCGCCCACCGGCATCACGATCGGCGGATCGAGGTGCGCGGGATGAGGATCAAGCCCGTACGGGAACGCAACCCGGTCGCCATCGGCGTCATCGGACTCGTCGTCCTGGCCCTGGTCGGTCTCGCCGCCTACCGCGCCGACGCACTGCCCTTCATCGGCGACGGCACCTCGTACAGCGCCGACTTCACCGAGTCCGCCGGACTGGGTGCCGGTGACGAGGTACGCATCGCCGGCGTGAAGGTCGGAGAGGTCACCGGTGTATCGCTCGACGGTGCCGCGGTGAAGGTCGACTTCAAGGTGAAGGACGCCTGGATAGGCAACTCCTCCACCGTCGGCATCGCCATCAAGACCCTCCTGGGAGAGAAGTACCTGGCGGTCGATCCGCTCGGCAACGCCCCGCAGGACCCGGACTCCCGCATCAGGTCGAGCCGCACGACCTCCCCGTACGACGTCACCCAGGCCTTCAACGGACTGGGCGAGACCATCGAGGAGATCGACACGGCACAGCTCGCCCAGAGTTTCCAGACCATCTCGGACACCTTCAAGGACTCGCCGCCCGACGTGCGCAGCGCCGCCGAAGGGCTCTCCGCACTGTCGAGGACGGTCTCCGAGCGCGACGCGCAGCTGGCCACCCTCCTCCAGGGCAGCAAGCAGCTCACCAGGACGCTCGCCTCGAAGAAGAGCAGCTTCGAGACCCTGCTGGAGGACGGCAACCTGCTCCTCGGCGAGATCAAGGCCAGGCGCGACTCCATCCACCTGCTGCTCACCGGCACCCGGGACCTCGGCACACAGCTCACCGGTCTCGTCACCGACAACAACAAGCAGTTGCAGCCCACCCTGGACTCACTGGGACGGGTCACCACCGTGCTGGTGAAGAACCGCAAGAGCCTGGACGAGGTGCTCTCCATGGCCGGCACCTACAACCGGCTCGTCGGCAACACCCTCGGCAACGGGCGCTGGTTCGACAACTACGTATGCGGGGTCGTCCCCAAGGACTACCTGCCGAAGGACACGCCCCCGGACGACGACTGCATGCCGCCGAAACAGGGGGGCCGCTGACATGAGACGCATCCGCATCATCGGCATCGGTGCCGGACTGGCGGTCGTGGCGGTGGCCGTCGGCTCGGGTGTGACGGCCATGGACCAGGAGGGCACGACGACCATCACCGCCTACTTCGACCGGGCCACCGGCGTGTACCCCGGGTCGGACCTCAGGATCCTCGGGGTGAAGGTGGGCACCGTCGAATCGGTGAGACCGCGCGGTGAGGAGGTCCGGATCACACTGCGGCTCGACAAGGGTGTCAAGGTCCCCGCGGACGCGCACGCCCTCGTCGTCACCCCCAGCGTCGTCGCCGACCGGTACGTCCAGCTCGCTCCGGCATACACCGGGGGAGCACAGCTGGAAGCCGGCGCCGTGCTGCCCGCCGCGAACAACGCCACGCCCATCGAGGTCGACCAGCTCTACGAGTCGATCACGGAGCTCTCCACCGCGCTCGGCCCCGACGGTGCCAACGCCGACGGAGCGCTCTCCGGACTCCTGAAGACCGGCTCCGAGAACCTCAAGGGAAACGGAGAGGCGATCGGGGACTCCATCGAGCAGTTCGGCAAGGCGACCAAGACCCTGGACAAGAGCAGCGGCAACCTCTTCGACACGCTGTCCTACCTGCAGACCTTCACCACCATGCTCAAGGAGAAGGACGGCGAGGTGCGGACCGCGGAGCAGCAGCTCAACACCGTCACCGGCTTCCTCGCCGACGACAAGGAGAATCTCAGCGCCGCGCTGAAGGAGCTCGGCACCGCGCTCGGCCAGGTCAAGAGCTTCATCCAGAAGAACCGCGGCGCCCTCAAGAAGAACGTGGACCTCCTGGTGCCGCTCACCCAGACCCTGGTCGACCAGCGTGCCTCGCTCGCCGAGTCGCTCGACACGCTGCCGCTCGCGGCGGGCAACGTGCTCAACGCCTACGACCCGGCGAACCGCACCCTCAACGGGCGCACGAACCTCAACGAGCTGTCCATGGGCGGCCCACTCGTCGAACCCGAGAAGGGCACCGCCGGCCTCGAGGGCCTGGCCCCGGCGGACGCCACCAGGCAGAAGGCCCTGCCCGTCCTGCCGCTGCCCGCCGTCGGCACCGTCTACGGCACCCCGGCGGACAGAGGGACGTCCGAGAAGAAGACCGGTACGGGCGAGAAGAAGGAGGCGGACCGATGAGCCCCGCCCCGCGCAGAGCCGGCACCCGCGTGGTCGCGGGTCTGGGCGCCCTGGTCGCCGCCGGAGTCTGCTTCACGCTCGTCGCCACGACCACCGGCCTGCCGTCGCTCACCGGCATCGACCAGCTGCCGCTGCCCGGCGGAGCAGACCTCGGCGATCACCCGTACGAGATCACCGCAGAGTTCGGGGACGTCCTCAGCCTCGCACCGCAGTCGTCCGTCAAGGTCAACGACGTAGCCGTCGGCCGGGTCACCAAGATCTCCCTCACCCCGGGGAGCTGGACCGCCAAGGTGACCATGCGCGTCAACGGGAAGATCAAGATGCCGGCCAACGCCTATGCACACCTCGAGCAGTCCAGCCTCCTGGGCGAGAAGTACGTCCAGCTCTCGCCGCCCGCCGACGGCACGGCCGAGGGCGCGCTCTCCGACGGCGACCGGATCCCGCTCGTCCGCACCAACCGCAACCCCGAGGTCGAAGAGGTCTTCGGCGCCTTGTCCATGCTCCTCAACGGCGGCGGCGTCGCCCAGCTGAAGACCATCACCACCGAGCTCAACAAGGCACTGGCCGGACAGGAACCCCAGATCCGCTCGATGCTGAGCCGTGTCGACACGCTGGTCACCAACCTGGACGAGCACAAGGAGGACATCACCGACGCGCTCGACGGCGTCAACCGGCTCGCCGCCACACTCGCCACCCGCAAGCAGGACGTGGGAACCGTCCTCACCGGACTCAGCCCGGGGCTGAAGGTACTGGAGAAGCAACGCGGATCGCTTCTCACCATGCTGCGCTCGCTCGACACCCTCTCCACGGTCGCCGTCGACACGGTCAACAGGAGCAAGGCGGACATGATCGCCGACCTCAAGGCCCTCGCCCCCACCCTCACAGCGCTGGCCGACTCCGGAAACGACCTCCCCGACTCCCTTCAGGTGCTGCTCACCTACCCGTTCACCGACGAGGTGCTGCGCGGGGTGAAGGGCGACTACCTCAACGTCTACCTGGACGTCACCGCCATGCCCGGCACACAGATAATCCCCGCACTCACCCCGGGCGCCCCGCCGGCGGCGACCGGCACCCGGAAGTCCGGACCGGCACTGCCCCTGCCGCTTCCGTCGGTCACCGCGTCCGGCACGGAGGGCACCCGCTGATGATCACTCTCGCCACCCGGCTCAAGAACATCGCCTTCCTGATCATCGCGGTGCTCGTCCTCGGCTACCTGGGCGCCCGGTACGCCGACCTCGGCCACTACGTGGGCCTGCGCGGCTACTACACCGTCACGGTCCAACTCCCACAGACAGGAGGTCTGTTCACCCACTCCAACATCACCTATCGGGGTGTCTCCGTCGGCCGGGTCGGCCCGATCGAGCTCACCGACGACGGAGTCGAGGCCGAGCTCCGCATCGAGAACGACGCGCCGCGCATCCCCGACAGTCTGCAAGCCGTCGTCGCCAGTCTCTCCGCCGTCGGCGAGCAGTACATCGACCTGCGGCCCACCCGCGACGACGGCCCGTTCCTGGAGAACGGCTCGGTCATCGACCAGGCCGACACCACCGTCCCCGCGCCCGTGACCGACGTACTCACCAGTGTCAACGACCTCACCGCCTCCGTCGACACAGAGGCCCTGCGCACCGTCGTCGAGGAGTTCGGCGCGGCGTTCGAGGGGCGTGGCGACGACCTCCAGGTCCTGCTCGACACGGGCAGCGAGTTCGTCGACGCCGCCGACGAGGCCCTGCCGACCACCACCAAGCTGATGGCGGACGGCGAGAGGGTCCTGCGTACTCAGGCCGAACAGGGCGAGGCCCTCAAGGGGTTCGCGTCCGGAGCCGAGGAACTCGCCGCCGAACTCAAGGGATCCGACACCGACCTGCGCCGGCTGATCGCGACCGCGCCCGGAGCCACCGCCCAGATCAGCGGGCTCCTGCGTGACCTCGAACCCGGCTTCGGAGTCGTCGTCGCCAACCTCCTCACCACCTCCGAGGTCGCCGTGACCCGGCAACGGGGCATGGAGGAACTGCTGGTCAAGCTGCCCGCGGTGGCGGCGGCCGGAGCGAGCATCATCGACGAGGACGGGAGAGCCCGGTTCGGGATGTCCGTCACCTTCTTCGAACCGCTGCCCTGCACCGCCGGATACGGCGCCACCACCTACCGCCCCGGCAAGGCCGTATCGCCGGCTCCCGCCGTCAACACCAAGGCGCGCTGCGCCTCCCCGCCAGGCAGCGGCATCAACGTCCGCGGCAGCGCCAACGCACCCCGGGGCGGCGGCGTGCCGAAACCGGTGCTGCCCGGATCCCCGCTCGCCGGTACCGACCCGGCCGGGCTGCCCGGAGCCCTCGGTGCCACCGGAGACACCGGGCGTCCGGCCGACGGCATGGCAGGGCTGCTGGGTCTGGGAGGCGACGAGTGAACGCCCGTGGCAGGAGCCTGAGCGGATGGGTCGTCATGCTCGCGGCCGTGCTGGTCTGTGGATTCGGCGGCTGGTCCTACGCGCAGGCGCGCGGCGACGACACCCTGGCGTACGCCAAGGCACGTGACGCGGCGGTCGCCGACGGCAGGAGCCACCTGGCACGGCTGAACAGCATGGACGGCAAGAGCGCCGCGAGCGTGAAGTCCGGACTCGCGGCCTGGCTCGCCGCCTCCACGGGGCCGCTGCACGACCGGCTGGAGAGCAGCCGGGAGAAGGACGTCGCCGAGCTCACCGAGTCCGGGGCCACCGCACGCGGCAAGGTCACCGACGCGGCGCTCACCGCACTCGACGTACGGGCCGGCACGGCGGCGCTGATCGCCACGGTGGACGTCGAGGTCACCCCCCGCACCGGAAAGGGCGGCACGGAGCGGAAACGCTTCGAAGCGGCTCTGGCCCGTACCGGGGACGGCTGGAAGATCAAGGCACTGGACGCCATACCGGTCGGGAGCGGCGGATGAGACGGACCGGAGGCACCGCTGTCGAGAACACCTCGTCGACCCCGGGCCCTGACGAGGACGTCCGGGACGAAGGGACCGGCACCGCCGTGCCGGAGGAGGGGGCCGACGCCGCCGGGCACCCGGGCACGCCGGGCCGCGCGGCTTGGCGCCGCGTGCTCGCGGCGGTGTCGGCAGTCGCCCTGCTGGCCGCCGGCGCCGTCCTGTTCGTCGAGGCGCGGCAGTTGCGCGACACCCCCGCCACCTCGAACCGCGCACTCACCGACACCGCCGAGACCACTCGGGTCGTGGGCGACGTCAGCAGCGCCCTGGGCAAGGTCTTCTCGTACAGCCCGCAGGGCACCGCGGCGACCAAGGAGTCGGCGAAGCGCCTACTCGCGGGCAAGGCGCTCAGGCAGTACGCGGCGCTGTTCGGCCAGGTCGAGAAGCAGGCCGCCGACCAGAAGCTGACGCTCACCTCGCAGGCCGTACGCGCCGGAGTCACCCGGCTCGGCACCGGCAGCGCCCACCTCCTGGTCTTCCTCGACCAGGTGTACGAGCGCGAGGGGAAGGCCACCACCACGGCGGCGGCCCAGCTCTCGGTGACCGCGGAGCTGCGCGGCGGCCGCTGGATCATCGTCGACATCACCTCCAGGTAGGGGAGAGGCACCAATGGCACGGGTACGGACGACGAGGAATCCGCTGGTGGTGGCGGCGGTCGTGCTGACGGTCGCGGCGGCCGGTGCGGCGGGCTGGGGCGGCTGGTCGCGCTACGACGCGGCACACGACGACTCGGCGGCCTACGCCGAGGCCCGCGACGACGCGCTGGCCGCCGGTGAGCAGGCGGTGCAGAACATGAACACGCTCGATCACGCACAGGTGGAGAAGGGCCTCGACAGCTGGGAGGACTCGACCACCGGCGATCTGCACAAGCAACTAGTGCACGGGCGGGCCGCGTTCGTCGAACAGATCGAGTCGGCCAGGACCGTGAGCACCGCCAGCATCCTTTCCGGGGCGGTGACCGAGCTCGACGAACGGGCGGGCAGGGCGGGGGTGATGGTGGCCCTCCGGGTCACGGTGACCGCGCCGGAGGGGAAGCCCGCGGTGAAGGAGAGCCGGATGCTCGGGCAGCTGACCCGCACCCCGGAGGGGTGGAAGCTCAGCGCGCTCGGACAGGCGCCCGTCGGCAACACCGCCGGCTGACCCGTACGCACCCGAATCGCCACCCCGGCCCTGGGAGGACCACCCGCATGTCGACGACCCGACACCTCGTCAACCGCCGCCGCCGACTGGCAGTCGTGGCCGCGGCGGCCCCGCCGCGCGACACGGCAGGACAGGAACACACACCACCCGTGGACGAGGCGGGCCCGCCGGAGACAGTGGCCGAAGCCGAAGCCGAAGCCGAAGCCGAAGCCGAAGCCGAAGCCGAAGCCGAAGCCGAAGCCGAAGCCGAAGCCGCAGGCGAGGCCGGGGACAGCGACAGCAGCGGCGGCGGCAGCGCCAAGGCCGGGGACGACGGCAAGCCGGACGCACCGCGCCGCAGCAGGACGCCCCGCCTCCGGATCCGGCTCCCCGCCGTCCTCTGCGCGGCCACCGTCCTCCTCGGTGGCTTCGCCGCATGGTCGTTCACCTCCGCCGCGGCCCTCCGCGACGACCCCACCCGGCAGAACACGGCCCTCACCGACATCGGCCGGACCAGCGAGGTGAAGGGACAGATCGCCGAAGCCGTCGGCGCGGTCTTCTCGTACAACTACGCCTCGCCCGGGAAATCCGACCTGGCCGCGCAGAAGCATCTGACCGGAAGGGCGGTCCAGCAGCACAAGGACATGCTCGCCGAGGTACGGGCCCAGGCGCCGAAGCAGAAGCTCGTGCTCACCACGACCGTCACCGAGAGCGGCGTCGAACACCTCGACGGCGACCGGGCCCGGCTGCTGGTCTTCGCCGACCAGAGCAACACCCGCACCGGCAAGGAGGAGGAGACGACGTACGCCGCCGCCATGTTCGCCGTGGACGCCGTTCGCCGCGGTGACACCTGGCGGATCGCGGCCATCGACACGTTCACGCGATGACCCAGGAGAGGGAGGACACATGAGGTTCAACGGAACCATGCGCCGAGGGCTCACCGGCACGGCCACCGCGGTCGCCGCCATGGCCGCGCTCACCGCGTCCCAGGGCCCCGGGCTCGTCGGCGGCGGTACGGCCGACGACGTGAAGAACGTGGCTTCGGACGACGTCGTCTGGACCGAGGTGCCGAACGACGACAGCTACCACACCGAGCTGCCGCCGCTGGAGTCACCGGAACCGCCGAGGACCACGGGGAAGAAGCCCGGCCCCGCCGCCGTCCGGACCCGGGCCGAGGCGGGCGTCCCCGCCACCGTCCTCGCCGCCTACCGTCAGGCGCAGAGCGCCCTCGGCCGCAGCGACCCCGGCTGCCGCCTGCCCTGGCAGTTACTCGCGGCCATCGGCAAGGTCGAGTCGGGCCATGCGGGCGGAGGCCGCGTGGACGCCGCGGGGACCACGCTCACCCCCATCCTCGGCCCCGTCCTCAACGGAGCCGGCTTCGCCAACATTCCGGACACGGACGGCGGCGCGTACGACGGCGACACCCGGTACGACCGGGCGGTCGGCCCGATGCAGTTCATCCCGTCCACCTGGGCGCACTGGGGGAAGGACGGCAACGGCGACGGGCGCAAGGACCCCGACAACATCCACGACGCGGCGCTCGCCGCCGGCCACTACCTCTGCGCCGGACCACGCAACCTCTCGGTGAGCGGGGACCTGGACCGCGCGATCCTCAGTTACAACCACTCGGACACCTATCTGCGCACGGTCCTGGCCTGGCTGGAGTTCTACCGCAAGGGCGTCCACCCTGTGGCCGACGGCAGCGGCGTGATCCCCCGGAGCCCCGGGGCCGGAAGCCCCGACAAGCCGAAGGCGCCGGTCGGGGGCCCCGGCAGTCCGAGTGACCCCGGTGGCGGCATCATCGTCGGCCCGCAGCCCAGCGGCACGCCGGAGCCGTCGACCTCGCCCACCCCCGCCCCCACGGATTCCGGCAGCCCCGGCCCCGGCGGATCCCCGAGCCCGACGGACCCGGGACCCGACCCCACCGACAGCGGCCCCACGGATCCGACGACCCCTCCTGACCCGACGACCACACCGGACCCGACGACCACGCCCGACCCGACCACGACGCCGGACCCGACCACGACGCCGACCTCCCCGGACCCGGACCCCGGCACCACCGGCCCCGGCTGCCCCGACGCCCCCGCGGAGACGGCTGCTCCCGAGGCGCCCACCGACGGCCCGTGCCCCACACCCACCGCCTGACGGGTCAGCCGGCGTCGAGCACCTCGGAGAGGTCGTACCGCACCACTTCCTCCAGTTGCGCGTAGGTGCAGCCGGCGGGGGTGCGGTCCGGCCGCCACCGCCGGAACTGGGTGGTGTGGCGGAAGCGGTCGCCCTCCATGTGGTCGTACGCCACCTCGCAGACCCGTTCCGGCGCGAGCGCCACCCAGGACAGGTCCTTCTTGCCCGACCAGCGGCTCGGCGCCCCCGGCAGCCGTGAGCCCTCGTGCGCCGCCGCGTCCGCCCACGCCGCCCACGGATGTCCGGCGGGGTCGATGCGCAACGGGTCCAACTCCTCCAGGAGTTCGGCGCGCCGTTTCATCGAGAAGGCCGCACACACCCCGACGTGCTGGAGGGTGCCCCCGTCGTCGTACAGCCCGAGCAGCAGCGAGCCGACCACCGGGCCGCTCTTGTGGAAGCGGTAGCCCGCCACCACGCAGTCGGCGGTCCGCTCGTGCTTGATCTTGTACATGACGCGTGCGTCCGGCCGGTACGGCAGATCGAGCGGTTTGGCGACCACCCCGTCGAGCCCCGCGCCCTCGTAGCGCTCGAACCACTCCCGGGCGAGGGCCGCGTCGGTGGTGGACGGGGCGAGATGGACGGGTGCCGAGGCACCGGCCAGGGCCTCCTCCAGGACCGCACGCCGTTCGGTCTGCGGTGCGGCGAGCAGAGAGGTGTCGTCCAGCGCGAGGACGTCGAATGCCACGAAGCTCGCCGGTGTCCGCTCCGCCAGCATCCGCACCCGGGAATCGGCCGGATGGATGCGCTCGCTCAGCCGGTCGAAGTCCAGCCGCCCCTCGTGAGGCAGGACGATCTCACCGTCGATCACACAGCGTGGCGGCAGATTCTCCCGCACCGCGGTGACCACCTCGGGGAAGTAGCGGGTGAGGGGCTTCCCCGTCCGGCTGCCGATCACCACCTCCTCGCCGTCCCGGTGCACGATCGCCCGGAAGCCGTCCCACTTCGCCTCGTACTGCATGCCGGGAGGAATGGCGGACACGGACTTGGCGAGCATCGGCTTCACAGGAGGCATCACCGGCAGATCCATGGCCCGATTCTCGCGCACCCCGCAGGGCGCGTCTTCCGATATGCGGCATATGTGGGCCCGGCCTACGGTGTCCGACATGGGAGCAGGAGCAGCGGTGGAGCTGGACGTGGACGGACGGGCCGTAAGGCTGTCCAACCCGGACAAGGTGTACTTCCCGGAGAAGGGCTACACCAAGAAGGACGTGGCCGACTACTTCCGGGCCGTGGGACCCGGAATCCTCCGGGCCCTGCGCGAGCGGCCAACCACCCTCCAGCGCTTCGTCGACGGGGTCGAGGGCGACTTCTTCTACCAGAAGCGGGCGCCGAAGAACCTCCCCGACTGGACCCCCACCGCCAGGATCGAGTTCCCCAGCGGCCGGCATGCCGACGAGATGTGCCCCACGGAGCTGGGGGCCGTCCTCTGGGCGGCCAATCTCGGCACCCTGACCTTTCACCCCTGGCCGGTGCGCAGGACGGACACCGACCACCCCGACGAGCTGCGGATCGACCTCGACCCGCAGCCCGGCACCGACTACGCCGACGCGGTGAGAGCCGCCCACGAACTGCGCTCGGTCCTGGACGACAACGGACTGCGCGGCTGGCCCAAGACGTCCGGCGGTCGCGGCATCCACGTCTTCGTACCCCTTGTCCCCGAGTGGACGTTCACCCAGGTCAGGCGCTGTGCCATCGCGGTGGGGCGGGAACTGGAGCGCAGGATGCCGGACCGGGTCACCACCGCCTGGTGGAAGGAGGAACGCGGCGAGCGGATCTTCGTCGACTACAACCAGACGGCCCGGGACCGCACGATCGCCTCCGCCTACTCCGTACGCCCCTTTCCGCACGCCCCTGTCTCCGCCCCGCTGCGCTGGGAGGAGATCGACGACGCCGAGCCGCGAGATTTCGACCTCCGGACCATGCCCGTGCGGTACGCCGAGGTGGGTGACCTGCACGCCGACATGGACGACCACGCCTTCCGGCTGGACCAGCTGCTGGAGCTGGCGAGGCGGGACGAGCACGAGCACGAACTCGGTGACCTGCCCTATCCGCCGGAGTACCCGAAGATGCCCGGCGAGCCCAAGCGCGTGCAGCCCAGCCGGGCCCGGCACGACACCGGTGACGACGCGTGAGCGCCGGCGACGGGACGGAGCCCGCCGCGCACGGCGGCGACGGGACGGAGCCCGCCGCGCACGGCGCGCACGGCAGACCCCCCACGCGGGCCGAGAAGTGGGCCTCCTACAAGCAGTCGCCGTACGTCCCCGCCCTCGTGCTGGTCTTCATCCTCGCCGCCGCGGCCGGACTCTTCGCCGGCTCGTACACCTACACGATGGCCGACCCGACGCCGCGCCGGATCCCCGCCGCCGTGGTCAGCGGCGTCGGCGACCGGGGCGGGAAGGAGTTCATCGCGGGGATGGAGAAGGCTCTCGACGCCTCCCTCCAGCTGCACCCGTACGCCACCCGGGGCGCCGCTCGCCTGGCCATGGAGGAGCAGAAGGTCTTCGTGACCGTGCGGCCGGGGGAGGGCGGGGTGGCCATGGACATCGCCGGGGCCGGCGGTGCCACGGTCGCCCAGCTGCTCGCGGAGACCGGTGCGAAGGTCGCGAAAGCCACCGGGGTCCCCGTGACGATCACGGACGTCAAGCCCCTCCAGAAGGGCGACCCGCGCGGACTGGCGCTCTTCTACATCTCGCTGGCCGCCGTCATCATCGGCTTCGTCGGAGCCATCCAGCTGAGCGTGCACGCCCGGGCGCTCGACCCGCTCGAACGGATCGGCTTCACCGTCGCCTACGCGCTGCTGGGCGGCTTCGCGATCGCCGCCGTGGTGGACTGGCTGATCGGCGCTCTGGACCTGCCGTTCGTCGAGTCCTGGCTGATCCTGGCGCTCACTTTGTTCGCCTCGGGCATGGTCTTCACCATGTTCAACACCATCATGGGGCGCTGGGCGATGATCCCCACCTGGGGGCTCATGGTGCTGCTGGGCAATCCGTCGTCGGGCGGCGCGGTGTCCTGGCCGCTGCTGCCCTCGGCGCTCGGCCACATCGGACGCTGGCTGCCGCCCGGCGCCTCGGTCAATGCCCAGCACACGGCGGTCTACTACCAGGGCCACCAGTACGCCCTCCCGTTCCTGGTGCTGGCGGCCTGGGCGCTCGTCTCCTGCACGGTCTTCTGGGTGTGGCGCCACCGGCACCCGGGAGGCCGTGGCCGCATGCCTGAGCACGCGGCCACGGCCTCCTGAGTTCGTGCCCCCGTCCCTACAACTCCTGGATGCGGATGTCGCGGTACGAGATCACGTCGGACGTACCGTGGACCTGGAGCCCGATGTATCCGGAGGCGTACCGCCGGCCGTCGGTGCCGGGGTCGTCGCCCCGCGGCGGCTCGAAGAGCTGGCCGCCGTTGTTGTCGAACTCGTTGATCAGGACACCGTTGCGGTAGATCGAGTAGTGCTGGTCCACCACCCTGACCTCGTAGTCGTTCCAGGTGCCCTTGGGTGTGACCCCGGCGCCGCCGAGACCGACCCGGTCGAAGCCGTAGACGGAACCGGTCTTGTACATGTCGCCGTCGGGCCGGTCGTTGACCTGGATCTCATGGCCGTACTTGATGGCGACCCACTCCGGACGGGACTCCTCCGGGTGGTCGTGGACGTTCGGGAAGCGGACGAAGACACCACCGTTGGCGTTGCCCGCACCGGGGGCGTCGTCGCGCCACTGGAGCTTCAGCGAGAAGTCGCCGTACTGCCTGGCCGGGAACCACAGCATCCCCATGCCGTCCACGGTGGTGGAGCTGGTGATCGAGCCCTCCTCCGCGTTCAGCCCGAACTTGCCGCCGCCGACCTGCTGCCACTTCGCGAGGGACTCGGCGGTGCCGTCGAACAGCTTGCGGTAGCCCTCGTCCTGGCCCGGCTTGCCGATGCCGGACTGCTTGGCCGCCTTGTAGATCTTCTTGTGCTCACGGGCGTCGACGACCCCGTCGGTGAGCAGCTTGTCCAGGACCTTGTCGACGTGCTTGAGGAACAGCGCGTGCGACGACCAGTCCTTCTCGTCCTCGATCAGCTCGTTGATCGTGCAGCGGTTGCCCGTGAGCCGGTTGGGCACACCCGTGTCCACCGTGCCGACGATGACGGTGTGCCGTTCGTCGTACTCGGGGCAGTTGGGTGCCGGGACCCCGCCGCTCTCGGCGACGGTGAACGAGGACTGCTTCGCCTCGGAGGTGTTGCCGGCCTTGTCCGTCGCCCGGTGCGCGAAGGTGTGGCGGCCGACGCGGTCCACGATGACGGGGGAGGAGTAGGCCAGGTAGGGCCCGCCGTCGAGGGAGTACTCGACCTTGTCCACGCCTGAGTCCGAGTCCGTGGCGGTGACCGTGGCCTCGGCGCTGGTGATGAAGGCGCCGTCCGAGTTCTTGTCGCCCGTCACCACCACGGAGGTGACCGGCGGTGTCTTGTCCTGCGACGGCGGCTCGACGACCGTGAAGTCGACGGACTTCTCCGCAGCGACGTTGCCCGACCTGTCGGTGGCGCGGTAGCGGACGGTGTGCGTCCCGACCTCGTGCACCATGACGGGCGCGGTGTAGGGCTGCCAGGCTCCGTCCGTTCCGGTCGCGTACTCGATGGTGTTGACGCCCGACCCGGTGTCGGACGCGGTCACGGTGACCGTGGCCATGCCCAGGTAGGCGCCGGCCGTGTCCTTCTCGCCGGAGACGGTCGCCGAGGTCTCCGGCGCCGTCTCGTCATCGGTGGGCGGTGCCGCGACCGCGAAGTCGACGGACTTCTCCGCCGCGACGTTGCCCGACTTGTCGGTCGCGCGGTAACGGACGGTGTGGCTGCCCACCTCGTTCACCACGACCGGCGTGGTGTACGGCTGCCAGGCGCCGTCGGCCCCGACCGCGTACTCGACGGTGTCCACGCCCGAGTCCGCGTCGGTCGCCGCCAAGGTGACGGTGGCCTGACCGATGTACGCGCCGTCGGCGTTCTTGTCGCCGTCCACCGTCGCCGACGTCTCGGGGGCGGTGGTGTCCTCGCCGCCGCCCTCCGTCACGGTGAGGATGCCCTGCATCGACCCGTGGCCGGGGATGGTGCAGTGGTAGAAGTACCGGCCGGGGGTCAGGGTGACCTCGACGCTGTGCTTGCCGCCCTCGCTGTCACTGGGGTTGGCCAGGATGTTCAGCGGGACGTCGTTGTTGAACTCCACGTCCGAGACGCTGAAGGTCAGCGTGTGCGGCATGCCCGTGGTGTTGCCGGTGGCCGTGCTGTTCTCGAAGACGATCGTCGCGGGGCCGGCCACCGCGGTCTTCGGAGCCGACAGGTAGTGGTCGATGGGGTCGCCCGCGGTCCAGGTCAGGACCTGGTCGGCCGCGGCGGCGGGACGGTCGTCCTCCCGCCCGTACGCCACTGTCGACGTCAGTCCCAGGACCATCAGGAACGAGCCGAACAGGGCGAGCCACACCTGTGCCGGTCCGTACCGCCGTCGCGCGAGGAGTGAAGGATGTCTCACTGCGCTGCCGCCTTCCTGGCCAGGTCTGCGGCGGCCGGGGTCTGACCGCCGCCCTTGTACGTCACGCGCCACAGCGCGGACTTGGAGTCGGAGGTGAAGAAGCCGCGCCCGTAGTCCAGGACGTAGAGCGATCCGTCCGGGGCGAACTTCCAGTCCATGAGGTTGCGGATGCCTTCCGCCCCGACCGGGATGATCTTCTTCAGGGACTCGGCGTGCGTGGGCAGACCGCCCTTGCCCACGGTCTTCGGGTCGGTCAGCACGGCGTGACGCGGCTGGGTGTCGTCGTAGAAGTCACCGACGAACCACTTGCCGTCCCAGTACGCGGGCCACTTGGCCTCGCTCGTGCTCGACGCGTCGTAGCGGTAGACCGGGCCGTTCATCGTGGCCTGGCCACCGCCCTTGAGCCAGGGCAGGAGCTGCTTCTGGTCCTCCACCTTGTAGCTCGGGATGCCGTTCGCGTCGCGCGGGTAGTCGACGCCGCCGCCCTGCGGCGAGTACCAGACGGTGTTGCCGGTCACCGGCGGCAGCTTCACCAGGCCGTCGTTGTTCGGCGACTCGTTCCTGGGCGCGTTGCAGTCGTACCAGCCCAGCGGCTTGGTGGGGTCGGGCAGATTGCGGTCCCGGTAGGGCTGCTTGTTGCCCATGCAGTACGGCCAGCCGTGGTTGCCGGCCTTGGTGATCGCCGCGAACGTGTCGTACTTGGCGGGCCCCCAGGTCGTGCTCGGAGCGCCCGCGTCGGGGCCGACCCAGCCCGCGTACAGGGTGTCGGTCGACTTGTCGACGGAGATGCGGGCGGGGTTGCGGACACCCATCACGTAGATCTCACCGCGGGTCTTGCCGCCGCCCTCGTCCGGCTCCCTGCCCGTGAAGAGGTTGCCCTCGGGCAGCGTGTAGGTGCCGTCGTCCTCGGGGTGGATCCGCAGGATCTTGCCGTTGAGGTTGTTGGTGTTGCCCGCCGTGCGGCGGGCGTCGGCGAACGACACGCCCTTGTAGTTCGGCTGCGGGTTGTTGCCCGAGTAGCCGTCGCTGAAGCCCGAGGAGTTGTTGTCACCCGTGGCGATGTAGAGGTTGCCCTTGGAGTCCCATGCCATGCCGCCGCCCGCGTGGCAGCAGCTGTGGATCTGGACGGGCCACTTCAGCAGCACCTTCTCGGACGCCAGGTCCAGCTTGTTCGTGGCCCGGTCGAAGGTGAAGCGCGAGACCTGGCGCACCGCCATCCGCTTGTCGCGGTCGATCTTCGCGTGCGGGGTGTAGTGCAGGTACACCCAGCCGTTGGCGGCGAAGTCCGGGTCCAGCTCGATTCCGAGCAGGCCCTCCTCCACCTTCACCAGTTCGTCGCCGCCGCCCTTGTTGCCGAAGACGCTCAGTTTGCCGGCGAGGGAGACCTTCCTGGTGGCGGGGTCGTAGACGTGGATCTCGCCGTTGCCCTTGCCGATGTCCGGGTTGTTCCAGTCCGTGACCACCGGCGCGCTGCTGTCGGCGCCGCCGCGCCCGATGTAGAAGACCCGCCCGTCCTTCGCGGTCACCAGACCGTGCGGTTCGCCGATCTGGTCGTTCTGCCCGGGCTGGTTGGGCTGGGTGAGCCGCTCGGCCGTGTAGTTGGAGTCGATGGTCGCCTTGCAGTCGGCCTGCGAGATGCGGCTCGTCCAGGCCAGCGCGCCGCGCAGATGATCCCGGAAGTCGGTCTCGGCGAAGCCGGCGGCCGTACCGCCCATGGCGGTGTAGAAGGAGCGGCCGCCGTCGTAGTCACGGCACCAGGAGACCGGGTGGTCCCAGCCGTTGGCGCTCTTCCCCGGCGTGTAGGTGAGCTCGCGGACGCGGGCCACGGTGTGGACGTCGCCGGACGGGTTCTCCTTCCAGTTCAGCCACTTGTCCGGGCGCTTCCACTCCAGCGGGAGGTTCTTCGTCGCCGGGTGCTGCCGGTCGCCGATCTCCACGGTGGCACGCTGGACGGCCGTCGGGCTGTCCGCCGCGGGGCGGGCGCCCACGAGACCGGTGAACCAGTCGGAGTACGGTTCGGTGCGCGCAGCGTCATGGATGCCGAGGAAGCCGCCACCGGCCTCCATGTACGCCTCCAGGCCCGCCTCCTGCTCCGGGTCGAGCACGTCGCCGCCGCCGGTCAGGAAGACGACCGCGTTGAATTTTCCGAGCTTCTTGCCGTTGGTGAAGACCCCGGCGTCGTCGGTGGCGACGGTCTTGAACCGCCCGGCCTCAGGACCGCTGAGCCCGATCTTCTCGATGGCCGCTATACCCGCGTCCACGGTCGGCGGCTCCTCACCCGCCGAAGCGTGGAACACCAGCACTCTCACATCGGCCCCGCCCGGCGGCGAAGGAAGGGACAACGTTGTCGCCATCCGTTCCTTCAGCCCCGGGTCCGGATACGGGCTTGCGGTGGCCGCGTTGCCGCCCAGCAGGGACGCCGTCAGAGCGCCCGCCGCCACGGCCGCCGCGATGCCGCGGCGCGATCTGGACCTGTGATGTGGTGTGCGCTGCATGTGGTCACCCACCCCTCTTGGTCGCTTCTCCGGTCACTTCCTCGTCACCGCGCCTCTGTGGTCACTGCGACAGCGCACGAAGCTAGACCTCTTTTCGTGACTCGCCAATAGGTATGGCAGCAATCGAACCAACTTTGTCCTGAGTGTGGATAAACCAACGGCCCCCGGCTACCGTGTGGGCCGTCCAGGGGAGCAGCACGTCAGTTTCCGTCTCGCAGTGGGGAGTTCGACATGGACCGAAGGACCTTCAACCGCCGGATGCTGGTGGGCGGGGGAGTGGCGGCCGCCACCGGTGTGACATCGATGTCACTCGGCGCGGTGCAGGCCACCTCCGCGGAGAACCCGGCGAAGACGGCCCCCGCCGGCGGAGTCGTGCGCCATCTCAAGCTCTACGCCGAGAAGCTGGCGGGCGGTCAGCTCGGATACGGCTTCGAGAAGGGCAAGGCGTCGATCCCCGGGCCGCTCATCGAGATCACCGAGGGCGACACGCTGCACATCGAGTTCGAGAACACCACCGACGTCGATGCCAGCCTCCATGTCCACGGCGTGGACTACGACATCGCGAGCGACGGCACGCGGATGAACCGCAGTCACGTCGAGCCCGGCGGCACCCGTACCTACACCTGGCGCACCCACGCGCCCGGCCGCCGGAAGGACGGCACCTGGCAGGCGGGCAGCGCCGGCTACTGGCACTACCACGACCACGTCGTCGGCACGGACCACGGCACGGGAGGCATCCGAAAGGGGCTCTACGGGCCCCTCGTCGTGCGGCGCAAGGGGGACGTCCTGCCGGACAAGACGATCACGATCGTCTTCAACGACATGACGATCAACAACAGGGCGGCCCACGAGAGCCCGAACTTCGAGGCCACCGTGGGTGACCGGGTCGAGGTCGTGATGATCACGCACGGTGAGTACTACCACACGTTCCACATCCACGGGCACCGGTGGGCGGACAACAGGACCGGGCTGCTCACCGGCCCCGACGACCCCAGCCGCGTGGTCGACACGAAGATCTGCGGACCCGCCGACTCCTTCGGATTCCAGATGATCGCGGGTGAACACGTGGGCGCCGGGGCGTGGATGTACCACTGCCACGTCCAGAGCCACTCCGACATGGGGATGGCCGGTCTGCTGCTCGTCGCCAAGGCGGACGGCACCGTTCCCGGGTACGACCCGCCGCACCACGCCTCAGGCGGGTCCGAGGCGCACGAGCACTGAGAGCGCTGCCGTCGGACCACGCCGCCGGTCCGCAGCTACTCCTCGATGCCGCGGCGAGCGAGAGGACCGGTTCGCCGTCGTGCGCAGAGCGGCGTCGCCGTCCGGCGGGCGTCGGGGCCGGCCTCCACCAGCCGGTGCGGGGCGATGAGCAGCGCCGTCGTGGCCGAGTCCGGTGCCGCGACGTCCATCCGTACGGCGACGGTGTCCCGGACCGCGTGGCGACCGGCCGCGCCTGGTCCGCCGTCCGCGCGGCCGTCCCGGGATCCGGCGGAGCTCATGGCGAACGGCTCCGCGCACCCCGCCGACCGTCACCTACCGGGCCTGTTCCGGTGCTCGCAGCCGCAGCCTGCCCTACGTGACCTCTGCCGGCCGGGAGACGGGGACGGAGGACGGCCCGATGTCTACGACGGAGTGTTCACGAGGGAGTCCAACAGGGGGTGCGGGCTGCATCGACGGCACGGCGGTGATCGGCCGGCACCGCACTCGCCGTTCCCGTGAGCGCCTGGGTTCCATCGAGCGGCTGCCGTGCGGCTCTTCCCGTGGGCACACCTCCCGTGGGCCCGGCCCGGCCCGTGTACGGCCTTCTGTTCCCGCCCCGCGGTCCGCTGTCGCCGCCTCGGGCCCGCCACGACCGGCCTCATGGTCGCAGGGGACTCGCGCAGTCCCGCATGGGACTGCGCGAACTGCGATCGTCGGTGCCTGGTGCAAGACTCGGATGAATGCGGCATCTCCATGTCCGAGATGACGAGGGGGGCGACGGGACTCGTTTGAGGAGCACACCATGCCCGACCCAGTTTTCGTCACCGGTGCCCCCAACTGGATCGACCTCGGCACCCCCGACGTCGAGGCGGCCACCACCTTCTACAACGGTCTTTTCGGGTGGGGCCTCGTGCCAGGCGGCCCCGAGACCGGTGGCTACGGGACGTACCGGCTGCGGGACAGCACCGTCGCGGGAGTGATGACCGTGCCGGAGGACCAGGGGAAGCCCGCCTGGTCCGTCTACTTCCAGACCCCCGACGCCGACGCCACCGCACGGACGGTCGAGCAGGCCGGCGGAACCGCCGCGTTCCCTCCGATGGACGTGCTGGACTACGGGCGCATGGGCGGCTTCACCGACAACACCGGCGGATACTTCGGCGTCTGGCAGCCCGGGACGAACCCGGGTCTCGGCATGATCATGGAACCCGGCTCACTGATCTGGTCCGAGCTGTACACCCCGGACGTGCCGTCGGCAGCGGCCTTCTTCCACACGGTCTTCGGGTGGCAGACCAGCCAGACGGACTTCCCCGGCGGTTCGTACACGGTCGTGCGGCCCGCGGGAACGGACAACGACGAGTCCGCCTTCGGAGGGCTCGTGCCTCTCGACCAGGTCCCCAGTGAGAGCGCGGCCGGACCGCACTGGCTGCCGTACTTCGCCGTGGACGACACGGACGCCACGGTGTCCGCCGCGGAGCGGCTGGGCGGCCGGGTGACCATGGCCGCCACGGATCTGCCGGAGGTGGGCCGGATCGCCACCTTCGCCGACCCCGCGGGTGCCGCCTTCGCGGTGATCAGGCCCGCGCCGATGCCGTAGGCACCTGACCTGCGAGGACGGTCCGGCCGGGTGTGTGGCCCCTCGGCCGGACCGTGCGTTGAACCATCGTTGATCACATGTTTATCGCCACCGGGCATCGTGTGCGTCATGCCGATCAACACCATGACCGACGAGCTCACCTGGCAGGAGAGCGCCCTGTGCGCGCAGGCCGGGCCGGAGTTCTTCTTCCCGGCGCCGGGCAGTTCCACCCGCGAGGCCAAGCAGCTGTGCAACGCGTGCGAGGGCCGTGTGGCCTGCCTGGAGTACGCACTCACCCACGACGAGCGCTTCGGTGTCTGGGGAGGGCTCTCCGAGAAGGAGCGGGACCGGCTGCGCAGAGCCCGGTCCGCCAGGCGCTGAACACCGGCGGCCCCGGGCGTCGGCAGCAGTGGCCGACCGCCTCGAACACCGTTCCCCGAGCGGCCTGTTACAGCCCGGAACTCTCCGTCAGGTGATCCGGAAGGTCTCGCCGTACACCTGCCACACCAGCGGCTTCTCCATCCCGAGATTGCCGTCGCGCAGGAACACCCGCTGCGCCGTGTCGATCCGGGTCGTGTCCCGCTGCACCTTGCGGGCCTTGATCGCCGACCGGCTCCCGTCGAGGAAGGCGTTCAGGTACGTGGTCTCGTCGCCGCCCTCCGCCGCCGTGTCCGCCGCCCTCATCGCGGCGTCGCGGATGCCGTAGAAGCCGTCCGCCTCGACACCGGGCCCGTGCAGGACCATCGCGTCGTAGTAGATGAACTGTCCCAGGGTGCCGAGGCCGTCCATCTTGGCCAGCCGGACCGCGGGCTCGAAGTACAGCCTGTCGCGCGTCGCGTCCTGAGCCTTGCGGAAGGCCGGATCCTGCGCGGCCTCGCGCCAGGCGTCCGTGAAGCCGGGGTCGAGACCCTCGTGCGAGTCGGAGCCGTCGACCGCGCGCAGGGCAGGAAGGAACGGCGCGAGCGGATTGTCGGGATGCTCCTCGGTGTACGCCTCGACCAGCTGCAGCATGTCGTTGGTCCCGGAGCAGAAGCCGACTATTCCGGCGGTGTAGCCGGTGCCGTCGCCGACGTCCTCGATCGCTCCGTACTGACTGCGCCAGTCCAGGGTGGACGCCTCCGCGCTGGCGACGAGACGGGAGGCGGTCTCCTTCATGGCCGGCGCGGCCAGCCCGGGCGGGAGCGCGTCGATCTCGTCGGCCCGCGCGTCGGCCTGTCCGGCCGCTTCCGGCTCCGCCGCGCCGGCTTTCCCCGGGCCGTCGGCCTGTCGGGTCACCGTAGGCGGCTCGGAGTCGCCGCCGTTGAACAGGATCGAAGCGACGATGGCGATCGGTGCACCGAAGAGAACAAGACGCGTCACAGGTTTCACCGGCACAGAGTACGTTCCGTAAGGCTGTGGGGGCAGCCTGACGCGAAATGGCGGCGCACGCGTGATGCGTACGCCGCCCCGGTCCGGCGGGTCGGGGAGCGGATCCCGAGCCCGTCCGGGCAGTTGTGGACGGGTCAGCCCTGAGCGGCCCGGGCCGCCACGCGGGCCTTGCGGGCCGCCAGCTTCTCGTCGAACTTCGACGCCTCGCTGTCCAGGCCGTTCATGTAGAGACCGAGCTCCTCCTGCGCCGCGAGGCCCTCCGGGCCGAGGCCGTCGATGTCGAGGACCTTCAGGTACCGCAGGACGGGCTGGATCACGTCGTCGTGGTGGATGCGCATGTTGTAGATCTCGCCGATGGCCATCTGCGCGGCGGCGCGCTCGAAACCGGGCATGCCGTGTCCGGGCATCCGGAAGTTGACGACGACGTCGCGCACGGACTGCATCGTGAGGTCCGGGGCCAGCTCGAAGGCGGCACCCAGCAGGTTCCGGTAGAAGACCATGTGCAGGTTCTCGTCGGTCGCGATCCGTGCCAGCATCCGGTCGCAGACGGGGTCGCCCGACTGGTGGCCGGTGTTGCGGTGCGACACGCGGGTCGCGAGCTCCTGGAAGGCGACATAGGCCACGGAGTGCAGCATCGAGTGGCGGTTGTCGGACTCGAAGCCCTCCGCCATGTGCGCCATGCGGAACTGCTCCAGCTTGTCCGGGTCGACGGCGCGGGAGGTGAGCAGGTAGTCGCGCATCACGATGCCGTGCCGGCCCTCCTCCGCCGTCCAGCGGTGCACCCAGGTCCCCCAGGCGCCGTCGCGGCCGAAGAGCGAGGCGATCTCGTGGTGGTAGCTGGGGAGGTTGTCCTCGGTCAGCAGATTCACGACGAGGGCGATGCGCCCGATGTCGGTGACCTTGGACTGGCCGGTCTCCCAGGCCTCCCCGTCCTCGAAGAGGCCGGGGAAGTTGCGGCCGTCGGAGAACGGCACGTACTCGTGGGGCATCCAGTCCTTGGCTACCTTGAGATGGCGGTTGAGTTCCTTCTCCACCACCTCTTCCAGTGCGTACAGCAGCTGGGCGTCCGTCCACGCCTTCGAACTGCCGAGATGGGGAGAGGTGACTGTCACGGGTGCTCCTGGGGACGGGAGAATTACCTACGGCTTCGTAGGTTACGTGACCGTAGGTTAAGGCGACGGTAAGGGTGCAGCCAAGCCCGGCCCTCGCGGCGCGCGATCACTCACGGTTATCCATGCAGGTCATGGGCGTAAACGGAGGGGGTAAGTCAGGTGCTCTCGCCCTCTGTCCCCGGAAGCTCTCCGTGGTCGATGTCCAGGAGCCTGTCCCCGTCCAGGAGCAGCCACCGGGTGATCCCCAGCGACTCCAGGAACGGAACGTCGTGGCTCGCCACGATCAGGGCTCCCCGGTACGCCCCGAGCGCCGAGGTCAGGCGGTGCACGCCGGACAGGTCCAGGCTGTTCGTCGGCTCGTCCAGCATCAGCAGCCGAGGGGCCGGCTCGGTGAGCAGCAGCGCCGCCAGTGTGGCCCGGAGGCGCTCACCGCCGGAGAGCGCGCCGGCGGGACGGTCCGCGCGCCCGCCCCTGAAAAGGAAGTGCGCCAGCCTCGCCCGGATGCCGTTGTCCGTGGTGCCGGGCGCGACGCGTGCCACGTTGCCCACCAGCGACAGCGTGTCGTCGAGGACGTCGAGGCGCTGTGGAAGGTAGCCCACCGGAACCAGGGCGGTCGCCTCGCCCGACACCGGATCAAGCTCGCCCGCGATGGTGCGCAGCAGCGTCGTCTTCCCCGCGCCGTTGCGGCCGGTCAGCGCGATCCGCTCCGGACCACGCAGCTCCCACTCGCCCCGGATCGGTGCACCGTGGGCCGGTTCGAGATCGCGGAGCACCAGCACGCCGCTGCCCGGATGCACCCGCGTGTCCGGCAGCTCGATCCGGATCGCCTCGTCGTCCCGTACCGCCTCGACCGCCTCGTCGAGGCGGTCCACCGCTTCGGCCAGCCGCTCGGTGTGCATGATGCGGTGCTTGCCGGCCGACTCCTGGGCGGTCTGCTTGCGCTGCCCCATCACGGCCTTCGGCTCGCGCTTGGTGTCCCACATCTTCTGCCCGTACCGCTTGCGCCGGGACAGCTTGACGTGTGCGTCGGCCAGTTCGCGCTTCTGCCGTCTGACATCGGCCTCCGCGACCCGCACCATGCGCTCGGCCGCTTCCTGTTCCACGGCCAGCGCCTCCTCGTACGCCGACAGGCTGCCGCCGTACCAGGTGACCGCGCCGTCGCGGAGATCCGCGATCCGGTCCACGCGTTCCAGCAGCTCCCGGTCGTGACTGACCACGACCAGCACACCCGCCCAGGCGTCGACGGCGTCGTACAGGCGCCCGCGGGCGTACAGGTCGAGGTTGTTGGTGGGTTCGTCCAGCAGGAGGACGGACGGCCGGGCCAGCAGCAGGGCCGCCAGGCGCAGCAGCACGCACTCACCACCGGACAGCTCGCCGATCGTCCGGTCGAGACCGATACCGGTCAGGCCCAGCTCGTCGAGCACTGCGCGGGCGCGTTCCTCGACGTCCCAGTCGTCCCCGACCGCCGTGAAGTGTTCCTCGCCCGCATCGCCGGCCTCGATGGCGTGGAGCGCCGCCCGTGCCGTGGCGACGCCCAGCGCCTCGTCCACCCGCAGGGAGGTGTCCAGTACGAGATCCTGGGGGAGGTACCCGATGTCGCCGGCCGTCCTGATGTGTCCCCCGGTCGGGACGAGTTCGCCTGCGATCAGTCGCAACAAGGTCGACTTGCCGGAACCGTTGAGACCGATGAGACCGGTCCGGCCCGGTCCCACGGCCAGTTGGAAGCCGTCGAGGACCTCGCTCCCGTCGGGCCAGGCGAACGAGAGCGAGGAGCAGAGGATATGCGTGGTGGATGCAGGCACAGGGGCCTCCCGGATGCGTCGGGGAATCACGGAGAACGGCTCGGACATCGGGGGTCACGCAGGGGCACGCGCGTCAGGGCACGCGGCACGGTGTGCGGACACCTCAGATGTGGAGCAACGTCCTTCTCCGATCCGACGACAACAGGGACACCGGTGACGTTACGAGCGGGCCCCGTCGCCTCGCAACCGAATTCCGGCCGTCCTTCCGTCAGGTGAGCCCGCCCTCAGGAAGCCCCGCCCAGCAGATCGCTGAGATCGCCGTCCAGATCCAGGAAGCGGTACTCGTCCCCCACCGGGACCAGCTCCTGCGCCCGCTTCAGGAAGCGGCGCAGCTCGGACGTCAGGACATGGACCATGGCGATTCCCTCGACCGCGTGGAACTCCAGCACCGTACGGTCGTACCCGAACGGCCGGACCCGTACGTCACCGACGCCGGCCGGTGCGTCCATGCCCGTGGCGAGCAGCTCGCGGGAGAACTCCCAGGAGACCTCGGTGCCTTCCAGGGTCGCCGGCGCCGGGAACGCCATACGGACGGCGAAAGGGTCCTTGCGGTCGTAGTGCAGAGTGGCCGGCAGGGTCTCCATACGCGGCGCGGACGCGACCATACGGGCCTGTACGGACTGCTCGATAAGGCTGGACAAGACCTGCTCCCTCTCGCCTCGGACAACGGTTCCCGGCATTGGAGTAGACGACGGAACGCCTCCATCCGTGCACTGGCGGGTGGCGTGAGCTGCGTCACCGCCATCGCCCCCTTTGATCAACTGCCCCGTTTCGCGCGGCGCACCCTGGACGCCTGTCCGCCGGTGGGTTAGCTTCCAGCGCCATGAGGGCCATGGGGAAGACGAGAAGGCTGTGGGCGCTGGGGATGTGCGGCGCGGCGGTGACCGCCGCCCTGGCCGCACCGTCGGCGCAGGCCACGCCGGAGGGGCACGAGCGCCACGAACCGGAATGGGCGCTCACGGCGACGGGAACGGAGGCTCGCTTCCGCGGGCTCGACGCCGTCGGCCACACGACCGCCTGGGTCGCGGGCTCCGGGGGTACGGTGCTGCGCACCACGGACGGTGGACGCCACTGGCGTGATGTCTCGCCGGAGGGCGCGGCCGGTCTGGAGTTCCGTGACATCGAGGCCTTCGACCGGCGGCACGCCGTCGCCCTGGCCATCGGCGAGGGCGAGGCGTCCCGGGTCTTCCGTACCGGGGACGGGGGCAGGACCTGGACCGAATCCTTCCGCAACCCCGACGAACGGGCCTTCTACGACTGTCTGACCTTCTTCGACAGCCGTCACGGTCTGGCGATGAGCGACCCGGTGGACGGGAAGTTCCGCATTCTGTCGACCTCGGACGGCGGACGGAACTGGCGGGTGCTGCCCGACGCAGGGATGCCCGCGGCCCAGCCCGGCGAGGCCGGTTTCGCCGCGAGCGGCCAATGCCTCGTCAGCTCGGGCACGAAGGACGTCTGGCTCGCCACCGGCGGTGCGGCGGCGGCACGCGTGCTGCACTCCGGCGACCGGGGCCTGACCTGGACCGAGGCGGGGTCGCGGATCCCTGCGGGAGATCCGGCGCGTGGGGTGTTCGGTGTCGCCTTCCGGGACCGTACGCACGGCATCGCGGTCGGCGGAGACTACCGGGCGGACCAGGCCTCCCCGGACGCCGCGTCCGTCACCGGGGACGGGGGCCGGAGCTGGCGGAGCGCGGCCGCACCGCCGCCCGCCTACCGGTCGGGTGTCGCATGGCTGCCGCACAGCCGGCGGTCGGCACTCGCCGTCGGGCCGACCGGCACAGACGTCACCCGCGACGGCGGGCGCACCTGGCGGACCGTCGACACCGGCTCGTACGACACGGTCGACTGCGCAGCGGACGGCGGCTGCTGGGCCGCGGGCGAGAAGGGCAGGGTCGCGCGGCTGCGGTAGCGTCCCAGGCCGTCGCACGAGGGATGCCCGTCCGTGTCGTCGCGGGCTCACGGGCCCGGTGTCCTGGCGGTGCACACGGGCTCCTGGCGCGCGGTCGCCCGGAGCCGGCCGAGCTGTACCGAAGAAGTTGACGAAGGGACCGTTCCGCTGTGACGGATGCTCATGACGAGGAAGTTCTCGCCCGGATCGCCCAAGGGCTCGTCTACACGGAGTCGGAAGCGGCCTTCCTCGCCCCCCTGCGCCGGACGGACCAGATATTCGAGTACAACCGCACACCACCGAGCCGGGCGGACAGACGTCGGTCGCTACTGGTCGAGATCCTCGGCTCGGTCGGCGAACGCACGGTGCTCCTGCCCCCGTTCCACGCGGGGTTCGGCAGCAACGTCCACATCGGCGACGACTTCTTCGGGAACGTCAACCTGACGTTCGTCGACGACGTGGACATCCACATCGGCGACGACGTCATGATCGCTCCCGGCGTGACGCTGACCACGACGGGACACCCCGTACATCCCACGCGGCGCGCCGACTTCGGGCGGTTCTCCGAGCCGATCGTGATCGAGGACAAGGTGTGGATCGGCAGCAACGCGGTGATCCTGCCCGGAGTCCGCATCGGGTACGGGTCGGTCATCGGCGCGGGCAGTGTCGTCAGCCGCAGCATTCCGCCGATGACCGTCGCGCTCGGAACGCCTTGCCGGGTGGTTCGCCCCATCACGGACGAGGACCTCACCACACGCGCTGCCGGCCGGTAGGGAGTTCCGGCGTCGGGCGAGGCGGGGAGGACGCCGTCCGTGACGGGGCGGACGGGCGGACGGGCGGACGGGGCGGACGGGGCGGACGGGGCGGACGTAAATCAGTGGTGCGCGGTCCCACGGCCCGTCTAGGGTGGCAGTGCGACCGCGCCCCCGATGCGCCCGGCTGTGGCTACTTCCTTCTGAAACCAAGTCACGCCGCAGCCCTCTTGTTGATCTCGGGCGGCGCGGCGTTTCCCGCACCGTCCCCGTCGCACACGCGACCGGGGGATGGTCCCTTCCCTGAATCCGGGGGGATTCACTGCCTCGTCACACCCAGCGCGTCTCGAAGATCTGGACCGAGATGCTCGTGGCCCCGCATGTCTCGGCGGCCGCCCGAACCCCGGCGGACCCGGGGCTCCGTAACCGCCGCACCGGGTCCGCCACCCACACGTACGAAGGCGGCCGGGCCTACGTCCGGGAACCCCGGGAGGAGCTCTTCCTGCTGGCCGTCGGCAACTTCGTCTCGCAGCGGACCTACTACGAGAGCGGCGAGGAGCGCGACGAGCGGTTCGCCCGCCTCGTGGGCGGACTCGCCGTCGAGGACCCGGCATGGACGGCCGGCCTGCTGTGCTGGCTCCGGAGCGAGGGCAACATGCGTACGGCGTCCCTGGTGGGTGCCGCCGCGTACGTCCGGGCCCGGCTCGACGCGGGGACGTCGGAAGGCCCCTCCAACCGGTCCGTGATCGCCTCGGTGCTCCAGCGCGCCGACGAGCCCGGTGAACTGCTCGCCCACTGGACCTCGGTGTACGGGCGGAACGTGCCGCAGCCAGTGAAGCGGGGCGTCGCCGACGCCGTACGCCGGCTGTACACCTCCAGGTCGCTCCTGAAGTACGACACCGCGTCCAAGGGCTTCCGCTTCGGGGACGTGCTCAACCTGGTGCATGCCTCCCCCGATCCCGGGAAGCCCTGGCAGGGGGCGCTGTTCAAACACGCGCTGGACCGCCGCCATCACCCGGACAAGGCGGTTCCGCCTGCCTCCGACCGGATGCTCACCGCTCACCGGGCGCTGACGGATCTGCCGGCCGACGAGCGGCGGAGCCTGGTGACCGGACCGGACGGCGCCGAGCGGCTGGCCGGGGCGGGCATGACCTGGGAGGCCACGGCGGGCTGGCTCCGGGGGCCGATGGACGCCGCCGTCTGGGAGGCCGTGATCCCCTCGATGGGGCCGATGGCGCTCCTGCGGAACCTGCGGAACTTCGACGAGGCGGGAGTCCGGGACGAGGTCGCGGCACAGGTGGCAGCCAGGCTCTCGGACGCCACCGAGGTCGCCAGGTCCCGGCAGTTCCCCTTCCGCTACCTGGCCGCCCACCGGCACGCGCCGTCGCCGCGCTGGGCGGACCCGCTGGAACGGGCGCTGGGCCACTCGCTGAACGGTGTACCAGCCCTGCCCGGCCGGACGCTGGTCCTGGTGGACCGGTCCGACTCGATGTTCTGGGACACCGTCTCCGAGCGCTCCGAACTGACCCGGGCCGACGCGGCGGCCGTGTTCGGTGCCGCGCTGGCGCTGCGAGCCGAGCAGGCGGACCTGGTGGAGTACGGCTGGTCCAGCGCGGCGGTGGCGATCCGGGCGGGGGAACCGGTGCTCGAAGTGCTGAAACGATTCCATCGCCTCGGGGGCACCCAGACCACGAAAGCGGTGCGTACCCACTTCACGGGGCACGACAGGGTCCTGGTCGTCACCGATGAACAGGCCGCACCCCACGGCGCGGGCAGGCCCGAGGACCCGGTGCCGGACGGTACCCCGGTCTACACCTGGAACCTGGCGGGATACCTGCCCGCACACGGCCCCACAGGCCCCCACCGGCACACCTTCGGCGGCCTCACGGACGCAGCGTTCAGGATGGTCGGTCTCATCGAGGCGGGCAGCCGTGCCGCCTGGCCGTGGACCGCCGGCCCGGCGTGACGACCAGGTGATGTGCGCCGTCATGGGGGCGTCCGCGCGCTCGGCCGGCGCGGTGCCGTCAACTCGCCTACGAGCATGATCCCCGGGCCGCCGGGCCGCCTAGACTGGCCCGTCATGACGACTTTCCGGATGCCCGCCGACGAGGGCGAAGCCCGCGCCGTCCAGGACGCGTTGCGTGCACGGGTGGTGCTGGGCGAGCCCGGGCCGCCGCCGGGAAGCGGCCGGGTCACCGGGGTCGACGTCGCCTACGACGACGAGCGGGACCTCGTCGTCGCGGCGGCCGTGGTCCTGGACGCGGCGACCCTGGATGTGATCGCCGAGTCCACCGCCGACGGCCGTGTGACGTTCCCGTACGTCCCCGGGCTGCTCGCCTTCCGCGAGATCCCGGCCGTCCTGGCCGCGTTGGAGGGCCTGCCGGTGGACCCGGGGCTCGTCGTCTGCGACGGGTACGGGCGGGCGCACCCGCGCAGGTTCGGGCTCGCCAGCCATCTCGGTGTGCTCACCGGTCTCCCGGTCATCGGCGTCGCGAAGAACCCCTTCACCTTCCGCTACGAGCAACCCGGTCCCCGGCGTGGTGACTTCACCCCGCTGATGGACGGCGACGAGGAAGTGGGCCGGGCCCTGCGCACGCAGGACGGCACGAAGCCCGTCTTTGTCTCCGTCGGGCACCGCACCGGTCTGGACAACGCCTGCGCCCATGTGCTCGCGCTGGCGCGGGACTTCCGTCAGCCGGAGACGACACGAAGGGCGGACGCGCTGTGCCGGTCCGCGCTCCGGGAAGCGATCGGCCGACGTGGCCCCGCTCGGGGTTCTGTTGCCGACTGAGTACAAGTACGGATGTTCCCCGTCGAACATCAAGGGCAGGCTGGTACACATGATCGACCACCACGCGCCTCAGATGAGCACCGGAACCGTACGTCTCTCCCAGCGCGGCGTCGCCGTGGGCATGACCCTGGGCGTCCTCGCGGGCGCGGGCTGGACCGTGTCCATGGTTGTCACGCTGGCGTCCTGGATGCTCTGACCGGGTGCGGCCGCCCCCCGGTGCTCAGCGCGACGCCGCGACCCGGAAGCGCAGCCCCGCCGCCTGCAGCCGCTCCAGCAGCGCATCGCCCATCGCCACGGCCGTCGTGACCTGACCCGACGTCGCCGGCAGGTCGTCGAGGGCGAGCGCCAGAGCGGCTTCGGCCAGCATCTTCGCCGTCTCGCCATAGCCGGGGTCGCCGCCCGAGACCTCTGTCAGGACCTGCCTGCCGCCGCCCTCCCCGATGAAGCGGACGGTGAACCAGCTGCGCTGCCTGCGCCGCTCGTCGGGGCCAGTGCCGGGCTCTACCCGGGCCGAGAGCCACTGCCGCGCGGCGGGGATCTGGGCGGCTCCCACCAGCAGTACCGTCGCCGCCGCGCCGCCCAGCGCCACCGGCAGGTGCTTCACCGAGGCGAAGTGCCGGTAGCGGAAGTCGGGGCCGTACCGCTCCAGTCCGCGCCCCGACCGTTCCACGACGCGGGGGTCGAGGGTCGGCAGCGGAAGGGCCCAGGTGCCGGTCTCCGCGCTGAAGTGCGGTGCTCCCTTTGGTGCGCGGGCACGACGGCCGACCAGGCGTGGTTCGTGCAGACGCCGTTCCCGCGCGGCCCGCATCGTCTGTGGGCCGCGGCCCATCGCGGTGAGTGCCGAGGCGAACGTACCGCCGGAGAAGACCGCGCCGGTGCGGACGTAGCCGTCGACGGTCAGCGGGACGCCCTCCGGGAGCTGCTGGACGGTGAAGTAGACGCCGAGGTCGTGGGGTACGGAGTCGAAGCCGCAGGCGTGCACGAGCCGGGCGCCCGTCTCGCGGGCCCGGCCGTCGTGCTCCAGGTACATCCGGTCGACGAACTCCGCCTCCCCGGTGAGGTCCGTGTAGTCGGTGCCGGCCTCCGCGCAGGCGGCGACCAGCTTCTCGCCGTACCAGACGTACGGTCCGACCGTCGACGCCACCACGTGCGAGGACTCGGCGAGTTCACGCAGGGCTCCGGCGTCGTCTGCATCGGCCGTCAGCAGAGGCAGGTCCGCGCAGTGCGGGTGGCTCTCGGTGAGGCGCTCGCGCAGCTGTTCCAGTTTGCCGCGGCTGCGGCCGGCCAGGGCCCAGCGGCAGCCGTCCGGAGCATGTGCGGCGAGATACTCGGCCGTGAGCGCGCCCACGAAGCCGGTAGCTCCGAATAGGACGACGTCATAGGGGCGTTCCGCCCCGTTCTGCCTGTTCATGCGTGCCTCCGCAGGGGCCGGCGCCGATGTAGCAGGCAGAGGCTAGCGGAGACCCTCGTGGTGCCGCGCGGCCGGGCGGGCTCCGGTGCGAGAGGATCCGGGGAAAGAACTAAGCGCTTGCTCGGCCAAAAGGGTTGTGCGGAACGCGGTCCGTTCTTAGCATCATCGATGTTACATCAGTTGTGTCATACCGCTGGGGGCTTGATGGCAACGACAGGACAGGGACCGCGGGGCCCGCTGGCCGGGGTGCGCGTCGTCGAACTGGCGGGCATCGGCCCGGGACCGTTCGCCGCGATGCTCCTCGCCGATCTCGGTGCCGACGTGGTGCGCGTCGACCGGCCCGGAGGTTCGGTGATCGGCGTCGAGTCGGCCTTCGACCTCACCAACCGCAACAAGAGATCGGTGCTCGTCGATCTGAAGGCCGACGGCGGAGCAGGGCAGGTCCTCGACCTCGTCGAGCGGGCCGACGTTCTCATCGAGGGTTACCGGCCGGGCGTCGCCGAACGCCTCGGTGTGGGTCCTGACGCCTGCCTGGAACGCAATCCGCAGCTCGTCTACGGACGGATGACCGGCTGGGGCCAGGACGGTCCGCTGGCCGAGCGGGCCGGACACGACATCGGCTACATCGCTCTCACCGGAACCCTGTCCATGATCGGAAGATCCGGCGAACCGCCCACGGTGCCCGCCAACCTCGTCGGTGACTACGCGGGCGGCTCGCTCTATCTCGTCGTCGGCGTGCTCGCCGCCCTCCAGCACGCCCGTACGCCCGGCGGGACCGGGCAGGTCGTCGACGCGGCCATCGTCGACGGCGCCGCCCATCTCGCCACGATGATCCACGGCATGCTGGCGGCCGGCAGCTGGCAGGACCGGCGCGGCTCCAACCTCCTCGACGGCGGCTGCCCCTTCTACGGCTCGTACGAGACCTCCGACGGCCTGTACATGGCGGTCGGGGCTCTGGAGCCGCGCTTCTACGAGGAGTTCGCCGGGCTCCTCGGCCTCGGGGACGAGGCCCCGGACCGCAACGACCTCGGGCGCTGGGAGGAGCTGCGCGCCCTCGTCGCCGACCGGTTCGCCACCCGTACGCGCGCCGAGTGGACCGAGACCTTCGAGGGGACGGACGCCTGCGTGGCGCCCGTCCTCTCGCTCCGTGAGGCACCCCGCCACCCCCACCTGGCCGCCCGCTCCACCTATGTGGAGCACAGCGGTCTCACCCAGCCCGCCCCCGCCCCCCGCTTCTCCGCGACGCCCGTCTCCGTACGCAGCGGACCCGCGCTGCCCGGGGCGGACACCGAGGCCGTCGCCGCGGACTGGGACGTGCCGTGCCTGCTCACCACCGGGAAGGAAACGACCGGCTGATGGAACTCTCCCTGCCGCTGAACTACGCGGGCGACCCGCGCGCCGCCTGCGACGAGGTCGCCGCGCTCGAGTCCGCAGGACTCGACGCCGTCTGGGTCGCCGAGGCGTACGGCTTCGACTCGCCCACCCTCATGGGCTACCTCGCCGCCCGCACCCAGCACCTGAAGATCGGCGCGGCGATCCTCAACGTCTACTCCCGTACCCCCGCCCTCATCGCCCAGACCGGCGCGGGCCTCGACGCGGTGTCCGGCGGCCGGGCGCTGCTCGGGCTCGGTGCGTCGGGCCCGCAGGTCGTGGAGGGCTGGCACGGCAAGCCCTACGACAAGCCGCTCGGCCGGACCCGCGAGACCGTCGAGCTCTGCCGGCGGATCTGGCGCCGCGAGGTCATCGACCACCACGGCATCACCGACATGCCGCTGCCCAAGGAGAAGGGCGGCAAGCTGGGTAAGCCGCTCAAGATCCTCACCAGGCCGGTGCGCGAGACCATCCCCCTCTACGTCGCCTCGCTCGGCCCCGCCAACGTCCGGCTGACCGCCGAGATCGCCGACGGCTGGCTGCCCACCCTCTACATCCCCGAGAAGGCCGAGCAGGTCTGGGGCACGGCACTGGCAGAGGGCGCGGCGAAGCGCGACCCGGCGCTCGGCCCCCTGCAGACCGTCGCCGGCGGCCTGCTGGCCATCGGCGACGACGCGGCCGCCGTCAGGGACCTCGCCCGTCCGCAGATCGCGCTGTACGTCGGCGGCATGGGCGCGCCGGGCAAGAACTTCTACAACGACCTCGCCGTCGCCTACGGCTACGAGAAGGAGGCCGCCACCATCCAGGAGCTCTACCTCTCCGGGAAGAAGAGAGAGGCCGAGGCCGCCGTCCCGGACGAATTCTGCGAGCTCATGACGCTGTGCGGCCCAGAGGGCTACGTGCGCGACCGCATCGAGGCCTTCCGCGAGGCCGGGGTCACCATGCTCAACGTCACGCCCGTCGGCCCCGAGCCGGCACGGCTGATCTCCACCGTCAAGAACTGGCTCCAGGGGGCTTGAAGTGCAGCGGCAGATCTTCACCGAAGAGCACGACGCGTTCCGCGAGACCGTCCGCACCTTCCTGGCCAAGGAGGTCCTCCCGCACTACGAGCAGTGGGAGAAGGACGGCATCGTCTCGCGTGAGGCCTGGCTCGCGGCCGGCCGGCAGGGACTGCTCGGCCTCGCCGTCCCCGAGGAGTACGGCGGCGGGGGCAACACGGACTTCCGCTACAGCGCGGTCATCGCCGAGGAGTTCACCCGGGCCGGTGTCTCCGGGCTGGCGCTCGGTCTGCACAACGACATCATCGGCCCGTATCTCACCGACCTCGCCACCGAGGAACAGAAGCGGCGCTGGCTGCCCGGCTTCTGCAGCGGCGAGATCATCACCGCCATCGCGATGACGGAACCCGGTGCGGGCTCCGACCTCCAGGGCATCCGCACCACTGCCGAGGACAAGGGCGACCACTGGCTCCTCAACGGCTCCAAGACCTTCATCTCCAACGGCATCCTCGCCGACCTGGTGATCGTCGTCGCGAAGACCTCGCCGGAGGGTGGTGCGAAAGGGCTGTCGCTGCTCGTCGTCGAGCGCGGCGCCGAAGGGTTCGAGCGCGGCCGCAACCTCGACAAGATCGGCCAGAAGTCCCAGGACACCGCCGAGCTGTTCTTCAACGACGTACGCGTCCCCAAGGGAAACCTCCTCGGCGAGCTCGACGGCGCCTTCATCCACCTCATGACCAACCTGGCCCAGGAACGGATGGGCATAGCGGTCGCGGGGATCGCCGCCGCCGAGTACCTCCTGGAGATCACCACCCGGTACGTCAAGGAACGCGAGGCATTCGGGCGCCCCCTCTCCAAGCTCCAGCACATCCGCTTCGAGATCGCCGAGATGGCCACCGAGTGCGCCGTCACCCGTACCTTCCTCGACCGGTGCATCGTCGACCACTCCGAGGGGACACTCGACGCCGTCCACGCCTCGATGGCCAAGTGGTGGGCCACCGAGTTGCAGAAGAGGGTGGCCGACCGCTGTCTCCAGCTCCACGGCGGATACGGCTACATGACGGAGTACCGGGTCGCCAAGGCCTTCACGGACGGCCGCATCCAGACCATCTACGGCGGGACGACCGAGATCATGAAGGAGATCATCGGCCGCTCGCTGCTCTCCTGACCCGCCCGCCCAGCACCGATCCGAAAGGCAGCTGCCTTGAGTACCGAAGCATTCGTCTACGACGCGATCCGCACCCCGCGCGGCCGCGGCAAGGCCAACGGCGCCCTGCACGGCACCAAGCCGATCGACCTCGTCGTCGGCCTCATCCACGAGATCCGTGACCGTTTCCCCGGACTCGACCCGGCGGCCATCGACGACATCGTCCTCGGTGTCGTCAGCCCGCTCGGTGACCAGGGATCCGACATCGCCCGGATCGCGGCGATCGCCGCGGGACTCCCGGACTCCGTCGCGGGCGTCCAGGAGAACCGCTTCTGCGCCTCCGGCCTCGAAGCGGTCAACCTGGCCGCCGCGAAGGTCCGTTCGGGCTGGGAGGACCTCGTCCTGGCCGGCGGCGTCGAGTCGATGTCCCGGGTGCCCATGGGATCCGACGGCGGGGCCTGGGCCATGGACCCGATGACCAGCTTCGAGACCGGCTTCGCCCCGCAGGGCGTCGGCGCCGACCTCATCGCCACCGTCGAGGGCTTCTCGCGCCGGGACGTCGACGAGTACGCCGCCCTCTCGCAGGAGCGCGCCGCGATCGCCTGGAAGGAGGAGCGCTTCGCCCGTTCCGTCGTCCCCGTCAGGGACCGCAACGGCCTGCTCGTCCTCGACCACGACGAGCACATGCGCCCCGGCACCACCGCCGACTCCCTCGCGTCCCTCAAGCCCTCGTTCGCCACGATCGGCGAGATGGGCGGATTCGACGCCGTGGCCCTCCAGAAGTACCACTGGGTCGAGAAGATCGACCACGTCCACCACGCGGGCAACTCCTCCGGGATCGTCGACGGCGCGGCACTCGTCGCGATCGGCTCCAAGGAGACCGGTGAGCGCTACGGGCTCACCCCGCGTGCCCGGATCGTCTCCGCCGCCGTCTCCGGGTCCGAGCCGACCATCATGCTCACCGGACCGGCCCCCGCCACCCGCAAGGCGCTGGCCAAGGCAGGGCTCACCATCGACGACATCGACCTCGTCGAGATCAACGAGGCCTTCGCCGGAGTCGTCCTGCGCTTCGTCAAGGACATGGGCCTGAGCCTCGACAAGGTGAACGTCAACGGCGGCGCCATCGCACTCGGCCACCCGCTCGGCGCGACCGGCGCGATGATCCTGGGCACGCTCATCGACGAACTGGAGCGTCAGGACAAGCGCTACGGCCTCGTCACCCTCTGCGTCGGCGGCGGCATGGGTGTCGCCACCGTCATCGAGCGTCTCTGACCGTCCCCCGGCCATCCCTGCCTACGGAGAAGACAAGCAATGACCGAGAGCACGACCATTCGCTGGGAACAGGACGAGACCGGCGTCGTCACCCTCGTACTCGACGACCCCAACCAGTCCGCCAATACGATGAACCAGGGCTTCAAGGACTCCATCGCCGCCGTCGCCGAGCGCGCCGAGGCCGAGAAGGACTCCATCCGGGGCATCATCTACACCTCCGCCAAGAAGACCTTCTTCGCGGGCGGCGACCTCAAGGACATGATCAGGATCGGTCCCGAGAACGCCCAGGCGGCGTTCGACGCCGGAACGGCCATCAAGAAGTCGCTGCGCCGCATCGAGACCCTCGGCAAGCCTGTCGTGGCCGCCATCAACGGCGCCGCGCTCGGCGGCGGTTACGAGATCGCGCTCGCCGCCCACCACCGCGTCGCCCTGGACGCCCCCGGCTCCCGTATCGGCCTGCCCGAGGTCACCCTCGGCCTGCTTCCCGCAGGCGGCGGTGTCACCCGCACCGTGCGGCTGATGGGCATCACCGACGCCCTGCTGAAGGTCCTGCTCCAGGGCACCCAGTACACCCCGCAGCGGGCGCTGGAGAACGGCCTGGTCCACGAGGTCGCGGCCACCCGTGATGAGATGCTCGACAAGGCCCGCGCCTTCATCGACGCCAACCCCGAGTCGCAGCAGCCCTGGGACGTCAAGGGCTACCGGATTCCCGGCGGCACCCCGTCGAACCCGAAGTTCGCGGCCAACCTGCCCGCCTTCCCGGCCAACCTGAAGAAGCAGCTCGCGGGCGCGCCCATGCCCGCACCCCGCAACATCATGGCCGCGGCGGTCGAGGGGGCGCAGGTCGACTTCGAGACCGCGCAGACCATCGAGGCGCGCTACTTCACCGAGCTGGTCACCGGCCAGGTCGCCAAGAACATGATCCAGGCGTTCTTCTTCGATCTCCAGGCCGTCAACTCCGGCGCCAGCCGCCCGGAGGGCGTCGAGGAACGCCAGGTCCGCAAGGTGGCGGTCCTCGGAGCCGGGATGATGGGGGCGGGCATCGCCTACTCCTGCGCACGCGCCGGCATCGACGTCGTCCTGAAGGACGTCTCCGCCGAGGCCGCCGCCAAGGGCAAGGCGTACAGCGAGAAGCTCCTCGCCAAGGCGCTCTCCCGGGGCCGCACGACCGAGGCGAAGCGGGACGAGCTGCTGGCCCGCATCACCCCGACCGGGGACCCTGCCGACCTCGCCGGCTGCGACGCCGTGATCGAGGCGGTCTTCGAGGACACCGCCCTCAAGCACAAGGTGTTCAAGGAGATCCAGGACATCGTCGACCCCGACGCGCTGCTCTGCTCCAACACCTCGACGCTGCCCATCACCGTGCTCGCCGAAGGCGTCAGCAGGCCGGTGGACTTCATCGGGCTGCACTTCTTCTCGCCGGTCGACAAGATGCCGCTCGTCGAGATCATCAAGGGCGAGAAGACCGGCGACGAGGCTCTGGCACGCGCCTTCGACCTGGTCCGCCGGATCAAGAAGACCCCGATCGTCGTCAACGACTCGCGCGGCTTCTTCACCTCACGCGTCATCGGCCACTTCATCAACGAGGGCGTCGCGATGGTCGGCGAGGGCGTGGAGCCCGCGTCGGTCGAACAGGCGGCGGCGCAGGCCGGCTACCCGGCCAAGGTGCTCTCCCTCATGGACGAGCTGACGCTGACCCTGCCCCGCAAGATCCGCAACGAGACCCGGCGCGCCGTCGAGGAGGCAGGCGGTGCCTGGGCCACGCACCCCGCGGACGGGGTCATCGACCGGATGGTCGACGAGTTCGGCAGGCCCGGACGCAGCGGGGGAGCGGGCTTCTACGATTACGGCGAGGACGGCGCGCGCGGTGCGCTCTGGCCGGGCCTGCGTGAGCACTTCACGAAGCCCGGCACCGACGTGCCCTTCGAGGACATGAAGGAGCGGATGCTCTTCTCCGAGGCGCTGGACAGCGTCCGCTGCCTGGAGGAGAACGTCCTCATGACCGTCGCCGACGCCAACATCGGCTCCATCATGGGCATCGGCTTCCCCGCCTGGACCGGCGGCGTGCTCCAGTACATCAACGGGTACGAGGGCGGCCTGCCCGGCTTCGTGGCGCGCGCCCGGCAGCTCGCAGAGCGCTACGGAGACCGCTTCCTGCCGTCCACGCTCCTGCTGGAGAAGGCGGCCAAGGGCGAGACCTTCCACGACTGACGGCTCTCCGCGGGCCGTGTTCACTCCTCCTTGCCCGTGGTGAACGCGGCCCGCAGCTCCTCCTTCAGCGACCGCTGGAAGGCCGTCAGCAGCGCCTGGAGCACCATCGGCTGCATGTGGGCCGAGAGCGACTTCATCGCCTGTACGTGTTCCGGGTCCGACTCCCGCTCCCGGTAGGGGGTCCACACCTCGTCCCGGAACAGCCGCGTCAGCTCGTGGGCGGCCGAGCGGGTGTGCTCCAGCAGGACCGTGCGCGCGGCCAGGATCGTCTCGTGCGCGATGGGCACGTCCAGGAGCTCCACCCCGAGCCGCAGCAGGCCGGGCGCCACACTGAACGGCCCGTCGGGTGTCCGGGGACGCTCCAGCACCCCCATGGCCGCCAGCCGGTCCACGTCCTGCGCGCTCAGGGGCCTCCCCGCCCGCCGCTCCAGCTCGGCACGCTCCATGTCCTCGGCGGAGTCCGGGGCCCAGGACGCCACCAGGGCGCGGTGGATCGCCAGGTCCTGCGCGCTCAGGTCGGGTGGCAGCTGCTCCAGGTAGCGCTCGATGGCGGCCAGCGTCATGCCCTGGTGCTGGAGTTCCTCGATGAGGGCCAGCCGGGACAGGTGGTCGTGCCCGTAGTGCCCGACGCGCCGGGGCCCGATCACCGGGGGCGGCAGCAGGCCTCTTGTGCTGTAGAAGCGCACGGTGCGCACGGTGACCCCCGCGCGTGCCGCCAGTTCGTCGACGGTCAGCGTCGGCTCGTCGGTCCCGGTCGTCATGTCCACTCCTTGTTGCCAAGGCACCGTCGTTCCTGTGCCGCTGTCCGTGCCCGTGCTTGTTCCCGTGCCCGCGCCTGTGTACCGATCAGGTGCAACAGTATTGCTGTCTCACCACTGTTGTGAAAGTGTCCGGCAGCATCGAAGCGCAGTCCCACCCCCGGTACGGACCGCACGGTCCGGCCGAACGGACAGGAGGCGGCCGTGACCACGATCCTGAGACTTCCCACCGAACCCGGGCAACTCACACTCCCTGCCTTGCTGCTGCGCAACGCCGAGGACCACGGGGACCGTCCGGCCCTCTCCTGGCGTGCGGGCGAAGGCGCGGGCGACGACGGCGGATGGACCACCCTCACCTGGCGGGACGTACGCCGCGAGGCGGCCGTGCTCGCCGCCGGCTACGGCGCCCTCGGCGTGGAACGTGGCGAACAGGTCCTCATGATGATGGGCAACCGGGCCGAGCACTGGCTCAGCGACCTGGCCCTCACCCACCTCGGTGCCGTCCCCGTCACCGTGTACGGAACCGCGGCACCCGGCCAGATCGCCCACATCGCCCGGCACAGCCGCGCCAGGCTCGCGATCGTGGAGGGCGCCAGGGAGCGGGAGCTCTGGGAGCCCCTGCTGGCGGACGGCACCGTACCGCTGGAGGCGCTCGTCGTCGTGGAGCCCGGCGCCGCCGGGCCCCACCAGTCGTACGCCACGCTGCACGCGACGGGGGAGCGGCTGCGCAGCGACGAGGCCTTCGACAAGGCATGGCGGGAGACCCGCGCCCAGGATCCGCTGACGGTCGTCTACACCTCGGGCACCACCGGCGACCCGAAGGCCGTCCCGATCACCCACCGGAGCGTCGTGGTCAACGCACTCGCCCTGGACCGGGTGGTGGAGCTCCCCGACCACGTCGAGCACATCTGCTACCTCCCCTTCGCTCACATCGCGGAGCGGATGCTGGGCATCTATCTGCCGGTCTTCAGGGCTTCGCACGTCCACCTCTGCGCGGACGCCGCAGCCGTCGCCGCCACGGCACGCTCCCTCCACCCCGCCCAGTTCTTCGGTGTGCCCCGGGTGTGGGAGAAGCTCGCCGCGTCCGTGCGGGCGGCCCTGGCGACGCTGCCGGAGGAACAGCGGACCGCGATCGAGGAGGCGAGCGGGACGGCCCGTGAGCACGTTTCGTGCCGGGAGCGCGGCGAGACCCCCTCCGCCGAGCTGGAGGCCGCTTACAGGGCGGCCAAGGACACGGTGCTCGACCCCCTGCTCTCGCTGGCGGGGTTCGAACGGCTGGTGTGGACGGCCAGCGCCTCCGCACCGATGCCCCTCGACGTCGTGCGCTTCTGGGCGGGCTTCGGCATCGTCGTCATGGACGCCTGGGGGCTCACCGAGACCGTCGGGGTGTTCACCACCAACAGCCCGTCGGCCTTCCGCCTCGGTTCGGTGGGGCGCCCGTTGGAGGGGCTGGAGCTACGGATCGCCGACGACGGCGAGATCCTTGTCCGGGGTGAGACGGTGTTCGCCGGATACCTGCGCGACGACGGCACCGTGGACAGGGCCCTCGACGAGGACGGCTGGTTCGCGACCGGGGACATCGGCCGTACGGACGAGGACGGCTACCTCTGGCTCACGGACCGCAAGAAGGAAATGATCATCACCTCGACCGGCAAGAACGTCTCGCCCGCGCTCGTCGAGAACACCCTCAAGGAACACCCGTTGATCGGCCAGGCCCTCGTTCACGGCGACGGCCGTTCCTACCTGGTCGCCCTGCTCGTGCTCGACGCGGAGATGGCGCCGGCCTGGGCGGCAGCCCGCGGCATCGAAGGCGACCCGGCCGCCCACCCGGAAGTGCACGCGGAGATCGCGCGCGCCGTCGAGGCGGCCAACGCCCGGCTGAACCGTACCGAACAGATCAAGCGCTACCGGCTGCTGACGAGGGAATGGGGCCCGGAGACCGGTGAGCTGACCCCCTCCCTGAAGCTCCGCCGCAGGGTGATCCGCGATCAGTACGGGGAGATCCTCGACGCGCTGTACGCGCAGGACAGGGCCTGAGCGAGGGCCCGTTGTCAGTGGCGGTCCGTACGCTGGGCACATGTCGGGGATCACATATGTGCAGGGCGACGCCACCGCGCCCCAGGGCAAGGGCGTCAAGCTGATCGTGCACGTCTGCAACGACCTGGGCGGCTGGGGCAAGGGCTTCGTCCTCGCCGTGTCCCGCCGCTGGCCCGGGCCCGAAGCCGCCTACCGGCGCTGGCACCGCGAGCGCTCGGGCAACGACTTCGGGCTGGGGGCGGTGCAGTTCGTCCAGGCCGAGCGGTACATCTGGGTGGCGAACGTGGTGGGTCAGCGGGGGATACGCACCGGCAGCAAGGGAGTCCCGGTGCGCTACGAGGCGATCGACGCGGGGCTGGACAAGGTGGCCGCCAAGGCCGCCGATCTGGGGGCCTCCGTCCACATGCCGCGGATCGGCTGCGGGCTGGCGGGCGGCACCTGGCCCAGGGTCGAACCCCTCATCACCGAGCGGCTGGTGAGCCGCGGCATCGACGTGACGGTTTACGACCACGGGTGAGGGGCCGCCCGGCGGAGCGCCCCTCCCGGGATCCGGGTGGGGGCCGCCCGGCGTGGAGCCCTCAGAGGCCGTAGCTCTTGCCGATGATGTCGCGCTGGATCTCGCTCGTGCCGCCGTACACCGTCGACACCACCGCCGTCCTCAGATGACGTTCCATGTCGTACTCGGTCGCGTAGCCGTAGCCGCCCATCATCTGCATGCCCTCCAGCGCCGCGTGCCTCGCCGTCTCGGTGGCCTTGAGCTTCGCCATGGAGGCCTCACGGGAGAACGACTTCTCCGGCTCGGCGTCGCAGGCCGCCGCCACGTCGAAGACCAGCAGGCGTGCGCACTCGATCTCGGTCGCCAGGTCGGCCAGCCGGTGCCGCAAGGCCTGGAAGGAGCCGACCGGACGGCCGAACTGCTCGCGTCCGCGAACGTACGCGACGATGTCCTCCAGGACCCGCTCCGCCAGACCCAGCATGTTCGCCGCCAGGAAGAGCCGCTCCGCGTCGAGGCCGGCCATCAGCTGGGTCCAGGCGCGGTCGGCGGTGCCGATCACGGCGTCGGCCGGCAGCCGGACGTCGGTGAGGAAGACGTCGTTGACCTCGCGGCCGCCCATCGTCTCGATGGGCCGTATCCCGATCCCCGGGGTTCCGGCCGGGACATGGAACATGGTCAGCCCCTCGTGCTTCGCGCCGCCCGCGTCGGTCCTGGCCACCAGCAGGATGTGCTCGGCCAGGTGCGCGTTGGAGATCCAGGTCTTGTGACCGTTGACCAGCCAGCCGCCGTCCGGGGTTCGCTCGGCCTTGCAGCGCAGCGCCGCCACGTCGGATCCCGCCTCAGGTTCCGACATCGCGATGGACAGCACCTGGCCGGCCACCGCACCACCGATCGCCGCCTTGCACTGGGCCTCGCTGCCGAAACGCTCGTAAGCCTTCGCGGTGATCACCGAGGTGATGAAACCGCCCGCCGGTACGAGACCTCGCGCCGTCTCCCGCAGGAACAGGCAGGCATCCGTCATCCCGCCGCCCGAGCCCCCGTAGGCCTCGGGCAGGCACACGCCGAGCCAGCCGAGCTCCGCGAGCCGCGCGTAGAGCGACGGCGCGTGCGGGCCGCCGGTCTCCGCGGCCAGCGCGTCGCGCTGCTCACGCGTACCGCACTCGCGCCGGGCGAAGTCGCGCAGAGCCGTGACGAATGCCCGCTGCTCGGCGGAGACCGACCGCGGGAGGGCGTGGGTGGTGGACATGGGTAACCTCCGGATAAGAGTTACAAAGACACGGACTGGGTAACACCGTTGCGTTGTCGTTATGGTTGAGTGGTGACAACGGACGGGGAGGGCTCATGGCGGCACCAGGTACCGACGAGACACTGCTGGCCAAGGCGCTCGGCGAGAAGCCACCGTCCGACGCGCTGAGCGAGCAGATCCTGGACGCGGCGCGCGAGCAGTTCATGACCTTCGGGCTGCGCCGCTCGACCGTCGACGACGTGGCCAAGCGCGCCAAGGTCTCGCGGGTCACCGTGTACCGCCGTATCGGCAACAAGGACAGCCTGGTCTCGGCCTGCCTGCTGCGGGAGTACCGCAATTTCGTCGTGGACGTCGACGAGGCGGTGGCCGCCCTGCCCACCATGGAGGACCGGCTCGTCGCCGGCTTCGTCACGGTGCTCAAGCACATCCGGGAACACCCGCTGGTGGGAGGACTGCTGAGGCTGGAGCCGGAGATCATGCTCCCCTTCCTCACACTGGAGAGCGGTCCCGCCTTTCTTGCGATGCGCGGATATCTGGCCGACCGGCTCCGCCACGCCCAGCGCGTCGAAGGGAGGCCGGAGACGGACCCGACACCGGTCGCCGAACTGATGGTGCGGATCACCGTCTCCTTCCTCCTCAACCCGGTGAGCTGCTTCGAACTCGACGACGACGAGCAGGTGGGCGACTTCGCCCGCCGCTATCTGGTGCCGCTGCTCAACGTGGGGTGACCGCCTTCAGAAGCGGGCGTGCAGCTTCCTGCCCAGCTCCACGGCCCGGGCGACCTTGGCCCGGGGCGTCGAGAACGACGTCAGGTCCACCGCCGGTGCGAACCGCCGTACGGTGACCGAGTGCGGTGCCGCGAAGGCCCGCAGCCCCTCCTCGCCGTGGATCCGCCCGTACCCCGACTCGCCCGCACCACCGAACGGCAGCGAGGGGATCGCGGCGAAGCCGAGCACCGAGTTCACCGACACCGCGCCCGAGCCGAGGCGCTCTGCCACGGCGATCCCGGCCGCACGGGACCGGGTGAACACGGCGGCCCCCAGGGAGTACGCCGACGCGTTGGCCCGTTCCACGGCCTCGTCCATGTCGCGCACCGGGTTCACCACGACCACCGGTCCGAAGGTCTCCTCGGTCACGGCCGGTGAGTCCTCCGGCACATCCGAGAGCACCACCGGACCGAGGACGCGGCCCCGCAGCGCGTCGGGGCCGCCCAGCCTGGCGGTTCCACCGTCCACCAGGGCCTGTTTCACATGGCGTTCCACCACGTCGAGCTGGGACGGCAGGGTGAGCGCGCCGTAGGCCTCACCCGGCGCCAGCGCCCGCGCCCGGCTCACGATGCGTGAGCAGAGGGCCTCGTGCACCGACGCCACCGCGTAGACCCGCTCCACGCCGGCGCAGGTCTGGCCGGCATTGCCCATCGCGCCCCACACGATCGCGTCGGCCGCCGCGTCGAGATCGGCGTCCGCCGCGACCAGCACCGCGTCCTTGCCCCCGCACTCGGCGAGCAGTGGCGTGAGCGTCGACGCGCAGGCCGCAGCGACCTTGCGCGCGGTGCCGGGCGAGCCGGTGAAGGCGACCTTGTCCACACCGGTGGGTCCTTCCGCTCCGGCCAGGGCGGCCCCGGTGGAACCCGGGCCGGTCACCGCCTGGAGCAGGTCCGCATGGTCCGGGACGGCCTCCCCGAAGCTGCGTGCCAGCAGCACCCCTGTCCCCGGGGTGAGTTCCGACGGCTTGAAAACCACGGCGTTGCCCGCCGCGAGGGCGTAGCCGATCGAGCCCATCGGTGTGTAGAGCGGGTAGTTCCACGGTCCGATGACGCCGATCACCCCGAGCGGGCGGTAGGCCAGCAGCGCCCGCTGATGCACCGACAGCAGTCCGGACGGCACCCGCCGCCTGCCCAGCACCCGGCGGGCGTTGCGTGCCGCCCAGTCCAGATGGACCAGTGTCAGCAGCACCTCGGAGCGGGCGTCGTGCACGGGCTTCCCGGTCTCGGACGCGATCACCTCGGCGAACTCGTCCGCGCGGCCCGCCAGCTCACGCTTCCACCGCAGCAGTGCGGAACGCCGGTCACGCCACCCGGACGCGGCCCAGGCCCGGCCCGCGCCCCTGGCCCGCGTGACCGCGGCGCGGATGTCCTCGATGCCGTGCACCGTACGGTCTGTTCCGGTCGTCATGACTTCTCCATGGGCAGTGGTTCCAACGGGCGGCTCTGCGCCCAGTGCGGACCGAGATCGTCGAGCTGGTATCCGAAGGGATAGCTGCGTGGCCGGGGTCTGGAGGGCAGCCACCGGGGGCGGGCGGGCAGCAGGCGTACACCGTGTGCCCGGGCCCGCACCAGACGTGTGGCCGCGCCGCGCACCCACGGGGGCTGCGTCGGGAAGCCCAGCGCCCGCAGCAGCGGTTCGTCCAGCAGCGCGAGTGCGAACCTGGCCACCAGGGGGCGCAGCGGAGCCGGGTACCAGGCGGCCATGACCCTGAAGGTGGCATTGGCGACACGGCGGTTCGCGGGGTCGTAGGCGAACATCCGGCCCTCGTAGGAGTCGAGCAGCTCCTCGAATTCCTCGTAGGTGTCCGGAGCGCCCTCTATGCCCATCATCGCGGCCATCCGCCGCCCCACCTCCGCCAGTGCCGCAGTCTCCTGCGCACACAGGGGCCGCCACCCGAACCGGTCGATCCAGCGTTTGGGGCCGACGACCGTGGTGGCCAGAACATAGAGGTAGTCCTCGTTCGGGATGCGGTACTTGCCGTGGATCCGGTTGAGATGGCGGGCCGCGGCCCGGGCGCGCTCCGAGTCGAAGCCGTCGGCCGCCATCTCGTACCCGAACAGGACGGTGTCGTCGTAGCGTTTCTGGCCGTTGCGCTCGAACTCCTGGGTGCGGTCGAGCAGCACGGAGATCCGGGGGACGCCGTAGTCGCGCAGGAAGGCGACGCTGATCCCCTGCCGGTAGTCCCACGGGAATTCGTACTGGGACATCAGCCGGAGTATCTCGGCGCAGTCGCGGGCGGGATCCATCCGGCGGATCTCGTGCAGTCGGCTGTAGCGGCCCATGGTGGGCAACCTCCTCTGTTCGGTGTGGCCGTTCAGGTGCGGGAGCCGGCGGTGAGGCCCGTACGGCGGACGTCCTGCGCGTCCACGAGGATCTGGCCCGCCTCGACGGACTTCGCGGTCAGGCTCTGCCTCCCGACGCCGTCGGCAGGTGGGTGGTGTGGTGGACGACTGCATCGCTCGGAGCCAACTTGCCTTCTTTGGAAGGTATTTGATGGCCCCTCTCGCCCTGAGAGTCAAAGTTACAAATACTATTGACTTGTTTCACAGGGTGCGTCAACACTGCTGACACAGATTCCAGGAAGGGGGCCCGCGCGGACATGGACAAGGATGCCGAGACAGACCTCCCTCGTCGGGGCACCGCTCCGGGGCGGCGCCGCACGGCGTTGCTCCGGAGCCGGCCGCATCCAGCTCCGCGGCGTGCGGCGGCCACGGTGTCGTCGCCGCACGCCGTGATCTGCGGGGGCGGACAGCCGGGACCACCGATGGCGGGTGCCTCCTGCACGTCCGGGCCCGGAACGGGGCCCGCGCGAGGAACGCGCCCTGCGCCGCTCCGCCCGGCAGTCGCGGTGCCCGTGAAACCGGCCCCGCCGCCCCTGCGGGTCGCCGGCGCTCCGGCGATCGCATACTGGAACACACGGGCCCCGCACCGATCCGAGACCCGCCGACCCTTGGGAGCACCCGCATGACCAGCGCAGGAGAGCCCGCACCGCCCCCGCCGGGCGGCGTCCTGTGGAGCCTCGCCGGTGACATCCGGGGACTGCTGATGCTGCCGGCGGCTCTCACCCTCCAGGTCGCCCGTCCGGCCGTCGGTGCCGGCGTCGACGAGCACTCGGTATTCCGTACGGACCCCTGGGGGCGTGGCGAGCGGTCCCTGAGCTCGCTCCAGCTCTGGGTGTACGGGGGAGAGGCCGCCGCCGAGGAAGGGCGCAGGCTCAGGGAACTGCACCGCGCGATCCAGGGGACCGACACCCGGGGCCGGCGCTACCACGCGCTCACGCCCGCGAACTACGCGTGGGTCCACGCCACCGGCTTCCCCGTCTACCGGCACGCGTCGCGCTACCTGGTCCGCCCGCTCACCGACGCGCAGGAACGCGCCCTGTACCGGGAGTGGCTCCAGGTCGGCCGGATCCTGGGCATCCACGACCGGGACATGCCGCAGACGATCGAGGAGTTCTGGCCGTACTACCGCAAGATGCTGGCCGAGGAGGTGGAGGCAACCGTCGTCGTACGGGAACTGGTCGCCACGGACGCTCCCGTGCCGCCGCCCGACCGTGGGCCCCTCCTGCTGCGGCTGCTGCTGAAGGCGCTGTGGCCGGTGCTCTTCCCGCCTCTGGCGCGGTTCCGCGGGTTCATCACCGTCGGACTGATGCCGCCGGACGCCCGTCAGGCCATCGGGCTCGACTGGACGCCGGCGCAGGAGCGCCGCCTGCGGCGCTTCGGCGCCGTGGTGCGGCGGGTGGTTCCCCTGCTACCCGAGCGGCTGCGCTATCTTCCGCTCGCCAGGTCGGCGCGGGCCGAGTGGCGGGCCGGCGGGGGCGGACCCGGGTGACCGCCGGGGCCGGCGCCCCGCGGCGACGTGCGGGCCCGGGGGCGGTGGCCGGGCTCCGGACGGCGCGACCGCTGCCGCCCGCGGCGGCTCCCGGTACCCGGTCCTCCGCGAGGAGGCGGCCCCCGGCGCGGGGCCTCAGGCCGAGGCCCGGCGCACCAGTTCGGTCGGGGTGATCACGGACCCGGGCCAGGTGCCCGTGTCACTGTTCAGCCGCTCCATCAGCAGCCGCACCATCAGCCGGCCCATTCCCTCGACGTCCTGACGCACCGTCGTCAGCGGTGGTTCGGTGGCCTCCGCCACCGACTCCATGTCGTCGAATCCGACCATGGCCACGTCCTCCGGTACCCGGACACCCCGCTCGCGCAGCACCCGCAGGGCACCCGACGCCATCATGTCGTTGGACACGAACACGGCGTCGAGATCCGGATGGGCGTCCAGCAGGTCCCTCATGGCCCGGGCACCGCCCTCCGCGGTGAAGTCGCCCTCCGCGACGAGGTCCGGCCCGGCGTCGGGGAGGACGTCGTGGTACCCGTCGATCCGGTCGAGGGCCGAAGTCTGGTCGCGGGGCCCGGCGATGTGCGCGATGCGCCGCCGGCCCAGGGAGACCAGATGGCGTACGGCCTGCCGGGCGCCGCCCCGGTTGTCGCAGTCGACGTACGGCACCGGCTGCGCGTCCTCGCCCGGAGCCGGGTGTTCCGGGCGGCCCCCGAAGACCGTCGGGACCCGGAACCGGCGGATGATCGAGGGCAGTTCGTCGTCGGTGTGCAGCGAGAAGGCCAGTACCCCGTCCACATGGCCACCGGCCAGATAGCGCGTGACCCGGTCGAAGTCGCCACTGCCCTCCACCAGTAGCAGGACCAGCTGTGCGTCGTGGGCGTTGAGCTCGCGGCTGATCCCACGGATCTGGCGGGAGAAGAAGGGGTCGGAGAAGATCCGGAACTCGGGCTCGTCGATGATCACGGCGACGGCGCCGTTGCGCCGGGTGACCAGCGTCCGCGCCGCGTGGTTCGGGATGTAGCCGAGCTCGTCGACCGCCTTGCGCACCTGGTCCACCAGGGGCTGCCGAACGCCCGCACCGCCGTTGACGACTCGGGACGCCGTCGCCCTGGACACCCCGGCACGGGCCGCCACGGCCTCCAGGGTGGGCCGGGCGTCGTGCTGCGGATCGGGGGTCGGGTCGGGCAATGGTCGCTCCTCGTGCACGCGCGCCCCGTCGGGGAACGGCTGGAACCGGCTGGTTCGGCGCGAACGGACTGTGGTTCGGCGCGAACGGCGTCAGCCTAACCGCCTGGTCCGGGCAGTCGGACGGCTCGTCACCCTCGCAAATCCTGGCAGATCGGCGCATATGTGGTTGATGGGGACGGCTTGTTGGTCCCGTGAGATGCACACAACGTGTGGTACTGCCTACGGAGAGCGAAATTTCGCACTGCGTGAAAGGTGCCATCTGTGTCACACGACGAGCAGGGAACCGGCGGGCGGGGAGACTATCTCCCCGTCACGGCCGATCTACCCGCCGACCCGCACCACGGCCGGCGCGCCACGACCGACCGGGTGGTCTTCGGCGTCACGGCGGTGCTCACCGTCGCCTTCGTGGTCTGGGGCTCCACGGCCACCGACTCACTGGAGAGCGTCTCCAACAAGCTGCTCAACGGCCTCATCCACAACGGTGGCTGGGCCTTCATGCTGGCGGCTTCCGGTTTCGTGGTGTTCGCCCTCTGGCTCGCGATCAGCCGATACGGGAAGATCTCGCTCGGGCAGGAGGGCGAGGAACCCGAATTCCGTACGGTCTCATGGGTCGCCATGATGTTCAGCGCCGGCATGGGAATCGGCCTGATGTTCTACGGCGTCGGTGAGCCCCTGGCCCACTTCGTGAATCCGCCGCCCGGGACACGCCCCGAGGACGCCGCCGAGGCGATGCAGACGGCGATGGCCACCACCCTCTTCCACTGGACCCTGCACCCGTGGGCGATCTACGCGGTCGTCGGGCTCGCCATCGCCTACAGCGCCTACCGCCGGCACAGAAGGCAGACGATCAGCTCGGTCTTCGTACCGCTCATCGGAGAGAAGCGCGCTCACGGGACGGTCGGCCGGATCATCGACATCCTCGCCATCTTCGCGACCCTGTTCGGTTCCGCGGCCTCGCTCGGGCTCGGAGCGCTCCAGATCGGAAGCGGCTTCCAGGAGCTCAACTGGATGGAGAAGACCGGCACGGGCCTGCTGGTCGCGATCATCGCCGCGCTGACGGTCGCCTTCGTCGCCTCCGCCGTGTCCGGCGTCGAGAAGGGCATCCAGTGGCTGTCCAACATCAACATGGTGCTCGCCCTCATCCTGGTGATCTTCGTCTTCATCGCGGGGCCCACCATCATCGTGCTCGACCTGCTGCCCACCTCCATCGGCGCCTACTTCGGTGACCTCGCCCAGCTCGCCGGGCGCACCGAAGCCACCGGAAAGGGCGAGGTGGCCGACTGGCTCGCCAGCTGGACGGTCTTCTACTGGGCGTGGTGGATCTCCTGGACGCCCTTCGTCGGCATGTTCATCGCCAGGATCAGCCGGGGCCGGACGATCCGTCAGTTCGTCGGCGGCGTGATCCTCGTGCCCAGCACCGTCAGTCTGGTCTGGTTCGCCGTCTTCGGCGGGTCGGCGATCCGGCTGGAGGAGGCGGGCCGGCTCGCCGACGTCGGCGACACCCCGGAGGCACAGCTCTTCGGCGTCCTGCAGCAGTTCCCGGTCGCCACCCTCATGAGCATCCTGGTGATGGTCCTCGTCGGCATCTTCTTCGTCTCGGGCGCCGACGCCGCGTCCATCGTGATGGGCACCCTCTCGCAGAAGGGCGTACTCGAACCCACCAAGTGGGTCGTGATCTTCTGGGGCGTCGTCACCGGCGCCGTCGCGGCGGTCATGCTGCTCGTCGGCAACGGCCAGGGCGACGCGCTCGCGGGCCTGCAGAACCTGACCATCCTCGTGGCCGCGCCGTTCACCATCGTCATGATCGGCATGTGCGTGTCCCTGATGAGGGACCTGCGCCACGACCCGATGATCGTCCGCAGGGAGTTCGGCGTGGAGGCCGTCGAAACCGCGGTCATCCAGGGACACGCCAAGTACGACGGAGACTTCGAGATCCGGATCGGCCCCGGCCCCGCGGAGGTCACCAGCGACGAGCGGCACAAGCACGAGCCGCCCGCCTGACCCGGCTCGCTCCCGTGCCGCCTCCGCCTCGCCCCGGTCACGGGTCGTGGCTCAGCCCACCAGCTGGGCCGCGGCCCGTGCGCAGCCCCGGGCCACCGTCACCCCGGCGCCCCCGTGCCCGTAGTTGTGCACCAGCAGTCCGCCGCCCGGCAGCTCCTCCGCCTCGATGCGCACCCCGGCGTCACGGGCCGGCCGCAGGCCCACCCGGTGGCCGATGACACGCGCCCCGACGATCTCCGGCCGTATCCGCGCGCACCGAGCCACGATCTCCCCGGCCGTACGCGGATCGGGCTCCGTGCGCGGATCGTCCACCTCCGCCGTTCCGCCCAGCACCAGCCCACCCGGCTGCGGGAAGAAGTACGTCGTCGCGCTGGAGGCCGGATCCGCCAGCGTGAACCACTCGTCGATGCCGGGGTTATCCACCACCACCAGCTGGCCCCGGACCGGTCGTACCCCGGGATCGGGCACCAGCTCGCGTGCGCCGAGACCGGCACAGTTGACCACCACCCCCGCCTCGGCCGCCGCCTCCTCGAAGCCATGCACCGAACGCCGCTCGACCACACCTCCCGCGGCGGAAAGCCTGTTCTCGAGCCAGCGCAGATGGGCCGGCATGTCGATCAGCGGAAGGGTCACCCGTAGCCCTTCCGCCACCTCGGACGCACGCAGGCCGCGGGCCCACGGCCCCAGTGCGGCCAGCCGCTCGCCCCCGTGCACCCCGGCGACCATGCGCACACCGGTCTCCTCGGGGGCCGAGGCCAGTTCCTCGTACACCCGGAGGGTCTCGAGCGCCCACCCGCCCACCAGCGCCTCGGGCTCGATCCGGTACGGCCACCACAGCGCACCGGCCACGGCCGAGGTCGTCCCCGAGGCCGGGTCCCTGGACCAGACCCGCACGCGCAGTCCGCGCTCCGCCAGCAGCAGGGCGGTGGTCAGCCCGCTGACCCCGCCACCCACCACGACCACATCCGCCACCGCGCTCACCCCTGTCACCGCGTCGCCCCGCGCGTCCCGGGGCCGGACAGGCCATGGTCGCACCCCGGTCCGGCGGGAAACACCGCCGCCGCGGTTCGTTAGGATCGGCACCCTGATGACTGCCACTCTCGTCGCCAAGGATCTCGCCGCCGGACACGGCGACCGCACACTCTTCGCAGGGCTCGACCTCGTGGTCGCGCCCGGTGACGTGATCGGTCTCGTCGGAGCCAACGGCGCCGGAAAGTCCTCGCTGCTCCGCCTGCTCGCCGGGCTCGACCGGCCGGAGGAGGGCGAGCTGAGGCTCTCCCCGCCCACGGCCACCGTCGGCCACCTCCCGCAGGAGCCCGAACGCCGCACGGGAGAGTCCGTACGGGAGTTCCTCGCCCGCCGCACCGGGGTCGCCGAGGCACAGGCCGCCATGGACACCGCGACCCAGGCGCTGGTCGACGGAGCCCCCGGCGCGGACGACGCCTACTCCGAGACCTTGGAGCGCTGGCTGTCCCTCGGCGGTGCCGACCTGGACGAACGTGCCGAGGAGGTCGCCGCCGACCTCGGCCTGACCATCGGCCTCGACCTGCCGATGACGGCTCTCTCAGGCGGCCAGGCGGCCCGCGCCGGCCTGGCGTCGCTGCTGCTGTCGCGCTACGACGTGTTCCTGCTCGACGAGCCCACCAACGACCTGGACCTCGACGGACTGGAGCGACTGGAACGCTTCGTGTCCGGGCTGCGCGCCGGAACCGTCGTCGTCAGCCACGACCGCGAGTTCCTGATGCGCACGGTCACCAAGGTCCTGGAACTCGATCTCGCCCAGCAGGAGATCAACCTCTACGGTGGCGGCTACGCCTCCTACTTGGAGGAGCGCGAGCGCGCGCGGACGCACGCCCGCGAGGAGTTCGAGGAGTACGCCGACAAGCGCTCCGCGCTCGAGGGCCGTGCCCAGATGCAGCGCGGCTGGATGGACAAGGGCGTCAAGAACGCCCGGCGCAAGGCCACCGACAACGACAAGATCGGCCGCAAGTTCCGCAGTGAGGCCAGCGAGAAGCAGGCGGCGAAGGCCAAACAGACGCAGCGCATGATCGAGCGCCTCGACGTCGTCGAGGAGCCCCGCAAGGAGTGGGAGCTGCGGATGGAGATCGCGTCCGCACCGCGCTCCGGTTCCGTCGTGGCCACCCTGCGCGATGCCGCCGTGGTCCGCGGCGGCTTCGCCTTCGGTCCGGCCACCCTGCAGATCGACTGGGCGGACCGGGTAGCCATCACCGGCGCCAACGGGGCGGGCAAGTCCACGCTGCTCGCCGCCCTGCTCGGCAGGCTTCCGCTCGACGCGGGCCACGCCACGCTCGGCTCGGGCGTCGTGGTGGGGGAGGTCGACCAGGCGCGCAAACTGTTCCACGGCACGGAGAGCCTGCTGGACGCGTTCTGCGCCGCCGTACCGGACACCGAGCCCGCCGAGGTGCGCACGCTGCTCGCGAAGTTCGGTCTGCGCGCGGCCCATGTCCTGCGCCCCGCGACCACGCTCTCTCCCGGCGAACGCACCCGGGCCGGCCTCGCCCTCCTCCAGGGCAAGGGCGTGAACCTGCTCGTCCTGGACGAGCCGACGAACCACCTGGACCTGCCGGCGATCGAACAGCTTGAGTCGGCGCTGGAGGCGTACACCGGGACGCTGCTGCTGGTCACTCACGACCGGCGGATGCTGGAGGCGGTCCGTACGACCCGCCGCGTCGAGGTGTCCGACGGCAAGGTCACCGAGTCCGGCTGACGGCGAGGAGCCCGTCCCTCCCGGAGGAGGGTCGGGCCCGGCCGGTCCGCGTGTCAGTCGACGTAACTGATCTCGGACGAGGAGTAGATGCAGTTGGTGCCGTCCGCACCCGAGCCGATCTCACTCGGCTCGCCGCTCGTCGTCCCCTTGTACTTGGTGCAGATCTTCATGTCACGGTCGCCGTCCTCGTAGATCGTGACGTCCGAGATCCGGGCCGTGTCACCGTAGTTGGTGTTGATGCCGACCAGGCTCGTGCCGGGGGCCGTCGCCCAGATGTTCTGCAGCTGGATGTGCCGGGCGTTCTGGGTGGAGCAGTTGCCGCAGGAACGGACCAGCTTGCCGAAGTCGTCGACCTGGAAGTTCTTCACGACCAGGGTGCCGACGCCGTTGTGCTGGAACACCTTGTCCTCGGCCAGCTTCGCGCCGCCGCCGTCGATCGTGCGGACCGTCGAGGAGGAGCCACCGCGGAAGGTCGCGGCGTCCTCGCCCACGTCCTCCCACCAGACGTTCTTGATCGTGCAGGTGCCCGCGCAGTGCACACCGTCGGCGGCCGGAGCACCGAGGATGACGTTCTGCAGGGTTGCGCCGTCGGCCAGCTTGATCATCGGCGGCTGGTCCTCGCCCTGGTCGCCACTGCCCAGGTCACCGCTGCCGTACAGGCGCTTCATGCCACCGTCGTACGTGCCCGAGACCTCGATGGTCGAGGAGACGGCCTGGCTGCCGTTGGCACTCGGCCACGACGGACGGTCGGTGGGCGGGTCCGTGGGCGGGTCGGTCGGCGGATCCGTCGGCGGGTCCGTGGGAACGGTGCCCGAGGCGGTGAAGGTCCAGCTCTTGCTGCTCACCGAGTCGCAGGAGTTCTGCTGGACCAGGGCGCCCGAGGCGGTCGAGCTGTCCTTCACGTTGAGGCACTTGCCGCCGTTGCTGTTGACGACGCGGTAGGTGTTGCCGCTGACCGCGGTCAGGGTCCACACCTGGGTCGCGGCAGTGCTGCAGTTCTGCTGCTCCACCGCCTTGCCGGCACTGGTGGAGGCGTCCTTCACCCCGGCGCACTTGGCGCTGCTCGCGGCGGCCAGGGTGTACCCGCTGCCTGACGCGGTGAGCTTCCAGGTCTGGCTCGCGGCGCCGTTGCAGGCACTCTGGGCGAGCTGCGTCCCCGCAGAGGTGCTGGAGCCCGGTACGCCCAGACACAGACCGCTGGCGGCGTTCGCCAGCCTGTACGAGCCTGCGGCCGGGGCAGCCGAGGCCGAGCCGGTCGCGAAGAGCGCGGTGAGTCCCGCGGCTAGCAGCGAAACCACGGCGACCAAGGTGGCGGCCGCACGGCCGCCACGTCTTCTGACGTGCTGATTCTCAGTGCGCACTGGCTATTCCTTTCACCGCCTGCGGCGTCCTCCGCAGGCACCTGTCAGTGGTTGGTGCGGTGGTGAAGGCTGTCCCGGCTCCGAAAACTAAATTCCGTATACTGAACCGAGTTCGTGTATGCGAACAGCGGTGACGGTACGACACCCGTCCTGAGCGGTCAACAAGATGAAGCGGACGATCAGTGGCCCGGGTTCGCGGTGGAATCCCTGACGACCAGCGAGGTGGCCAGCGTGGTCTGCGCCGTGGCGGGGCCGGTGCCCGCCGTCTCGATCGTCTGGATCAGCAGATCGACCGCCGTCCGGCCGGCCGGTGCGGTGGGCATGGCGACCGTGGTGAGCCGTGGCCGGTTCAGCCGCCCGGCGACGGTGTCGTCCACGCCGACCACGCTGATGTCGCGAGGCACCCGTACGTCCCTGCCGTCCAGGCCCTCGATGAGCCCGATGGCGACCAGGTCGTTGTAGGCGATCACCCCGGTGGCTCCTGTCCTCAGTACGGCGGCCGTCGCCTTGATCCCGCCCTGCTCCGTCGGCGCGTTGGGGCCGAGCACGTCGAGCCGGATCCCCTGGTCCGCCGCCGCCCGGCCGGCGGCCCGTCGCATCTCCGCGCTGGTCCACGACCCCCGCGGGCCGCCGACCAGGGCCAGATGCCCGTGGCCCAGCCCCGCGAGGTGTTCCACCGCGAGGGCCGCGCCGTGAGCCACGTCCATCAGTACGGCGGAGAGGCCCGCCACCTGGCGGTTGACCAGGACGAAGGGCAGGTCGCCGCCCAGCCGGGCGATGACGTCGTTGGCCAGTCGGGGGCTGACCAGGACCACACCGTCCACCTGGCGGGCCAGGGTCTGGATCAGCTCCTCCTCGGCGTGGACGTCCTCGTCGGTGTCCGCGACGAAGACCTGGTAGCCGCGGACGCGTGCGTATGCCTGGGCCGCCTTGATGAGCGGCGGATAGAAGGGGTTGGCGATGTCGGAGACGATCAGCCCGAGATTCCTCGTGCGGCCCGTTGTCAGCGCCCGCGCCGTCTCGTTGGGCTGGTAGCCCAGCTCCGCGGCGACGGCCAGGACCCGGTCCCGGGTCTCCCGCTTCACGAGATGGGAGGCCGAGAAGGCCCGCGAGACGGTGGAGACGTGAACCCCCGCGGCCTGCGCGACATCACGGATGGTCATCGCCACGGTTGCTACCCCTTGCCCGTCCTGCGGCATCAGCCGCCTGCCACCGAACGTACCCCTGCCGGCCCTCGCTGCATACAGGGATCCGCAGGTCATGAACACCCTTGGGACCCGATTCTCTGCAACCGGTTGCACAACAGGAGGTGCGTCAAGAAGCTGAAAGGGCCTGGATGTCGGCCAGGACTCGGCTCCGGCCGCCAGGGCTATGCGATGCGAGTGGGTGCTCTTGCCGTGCGGGACATCGGCAGTCCTTTCCGCGGCGGGGTCATAGGGGTGTGAGTGGTGGGGAGTCCCACTCCTGAAGCCTGTGGTCCGTGCTACCGGGATGCAGCCGATGCTGTGCAACCGGTTGCATCCCGGGTTGGCACTCAGGGTGATGGTGCGTCCTGGGCATGTCAATGCTTCCGGCAGCACTCTTTCCGGGGGAGGTCGTCGTGCCTTGTCAGCGGTGCGATGTCAGGCGAAAACCGCGGCGGGCGGACAGGACTGACGCCCCGTCCGCCCGCCCCTCCGCTTCAGCGCTTGCGGCCGCCCTGGCCGGAGTCGCCCGTGAGTCCCGCGCGCCGAAGCGCGTCGGCCATCGCGCTGTTGGCCGGCGCGGCGGCGGGGCGTGGTGCGCCGCCGCCGCTGCCACCGCCCGCACGCCCGTCACGCCGTCGGCCCGTGCCTCCCTGGCGGCCGTCCTGGCCCTGGCCCTGACGCTGCTGCCCCTGGCCCTGGCCCTGACGCTGCCTGGGCGGCCGCTCGCCGCCGCCCTGCGCGTTCCGCTCGCGCTTCGCGCCCTGTCCGCCGCCCTGGCCCACCGTGGTCTCGTCGTCGAGGCGCAAGGTCAGTGAGACGCGCTTGCGCGGGATGTCGACGTCCATGACCTTCACCTTGACGATGTCGCCCGGCTTCACGACATCCCTCGGGTCCTTGACGAACGTCCGCGACATCGCCGACACATGGACGAGGCCGTCCTGGTGGACGCCGACGTCCACGAACGCGCCGAACGCCGCGACGTTCGTGACGACACCCTCCAGCACCATTCCGGGAGCCAGGTCGCCGAGCTTCTCGACCCCCTCCTTGAAGGTGGCCGTACGGAAGGCGGGCCGTGGGTCGCGGCCCGGCTTCTCCAGCTCCTTGAGGATGTCCGTGACCGTCGGCAGACCGAACTTCTCGTCCACGAAGTCGTCCGGCCGCAACGACCGGAGGGTGTCCGTGTTGCCGATCAGCGAGGCGACGTCACCGCCCGTCCGCTTCACCATCGTCCGGACCACGGGATACGCCTCCGGATGGACGCTCGACGCGTCCAGGGGATCGTCGCCGCCCCGGATCCTGAGGAATCCCGCGCACTGCTCGTACGCCTTCGGGCCCAGCCGTGCCACGTCCTTGAGCGCCCGCCGGGAGCGGAAGGGGCCGTTCGCGTCGCGGTGAGCCACGATGTTCTCGGCCAGCCCGGATCCGATACCCGACACGCGCGAGAGCAGCGGCGCCGACGCGGTGTTGACGTCGACCCCCACGCCGTTCACGCAGTCCTCGACCACCGCGTCCAGGGAACGCGAGAGCTTCACCTCGGCCAGGTCGTGCTGGTACTGACCCACGCCGATGGACTTCGGATCGATCTTCACCAGCTCGGCCAGCGGGTCCTGAAGCCGGCGTGCGATCGAGACGGCTCCGCGCAACGACACGTCCATGTCGGGGAGTTCCTGCGAGGCGAAGGCCGAAGCCGAGTACACGGAAGCGCCCGCCTCCGAGACCATCACCTTGGTGAGCTTCAGCTCCGGGTGCTTGTCGCACAGTTCACCGGCGAGCTTGTCGGTCTCGCGGGAGGCGGTGCCGTTGCCGATCGCGATCAGATCGACCTGGTGCTCCCTGGCGAGCCGCTCCAGCGCGGCCAGCGACTGGTCCCACTTGTTGGCCGGCACATGGGGGTGGATGACATCCGTCGCCACGACCTTGCCGGTCGCGTCCACGACGGCGACCTTCACGCCCGTACGGAATCCGGGGTCGAGCCCCAGCGTCGCCCGGGTGCCGGCCGGGGCCGCGAGCAGCAGATCGCGCAGGTTCGACGCGAAGACACGCACCGCCTCGTCCTCCGCCGCCGTGCGCAGCCGCAGCCGCAGGTCGATCCCGAGGTGCACCAGGATCCGGGTGCGCCAGGCCCAGCGCACCGTGTCACCCAGCCATTTGTCCCCCGGCCGGCCACGGTCCGCGACCTCGAACCGCCGGGCGATCATGTTCTCGTACGGCGACGGCCCGGGCTGCTCCGACGGCTCCTCCGGCTCCAGGACCAGGTCGAGCACGTCCTCCTTCTCACCCCGGAGCATCGCGAGGACGCGGTGCGAGGGCAGCGCGGTGAACGGCTCTGCGAAGTCGAAGTAGTCGGCGAACTTCGCGCCCGCCTCCTCCTTCCCGTCGCGTACCCTCGCGACGACCCTGCCCCGCGACCACATGCGTTCCCGCAGTTCGCCGGTCAGATCGGCGTCCTCCGAGAAGCGCTCGGTCAGGATCGCCCGGGCGCCTTCCAGCGCCGCCGCCGGGTCCGCCACACCGTTCTCGGCGCCGACGAACGACGCGGCGGCGGTCAGGGGGTCCACGGACGGGTCCCCGAGGAGCGCGTCGGCCAGGGGCTCCAGGCCCGCCTCGCGCGCGATCTGCGCCTTCGTCCGGCGCTTCGGCTTGAACGGGAGGTAGATGTCCTCCAGCCGCGCCTTGGTGTCGGCCGCCCGGATCTGCGCCTCCAGGGTGGCGTCGAGCTTGCCCTGCTCGCGTACGGACTCGAGGACCGCCGCACGGCGGTCCTCGAGTTCCCGCAGGTACCGCAGCCTCTCCTCGAGCGTGCGCAGCTGCGCATCGTCGAGCATCTCGGTCGCTTCCTTGCGGTAGCGCGCGATGAACGGAACGGTGGACCCGCCGTCGAGCAAGTCGACGGCCGCCTTCACCTGACGCTCACGTACGCCGAGCTCCTCGGCGATCCTGCCTTCGATGGACGTCGTCACGGTTTTCCCGACTCGCCTTCTCGTACTGGCTGTGCTGGCTGTGCCACTGGGGTGGTCCACACCCGGGTGGGCCCCTTCGCCTGCATTGTGCCGGGTGGCCGGGGGCCGTGTCGCGTGACCTGGTCGATCACGGTGCCGATCACGGCCCCGGCGTCCTCTCGAACGGTTCGCGGTCCTTTCGTCCGGATCATGCCGGATCCGGACGGAAGGACTACGCGCGCCGGGTCCTGCCGCTGCGCGACGCGCCGCCGAAAAGGCCCGCCAGGAGCCTGAAGGGCAGAGTCACCACGGTGGCCACGGCCGATCCGACGGTACTCAGAGCGTTTGCGATCGCACGGAACACGGTGTGCCTCCTTCGTAGGGTGTGCCTACCGCCTGGCCCGTCCCGTCCGTCGTAAACGTGCCGGAGGGCTCAGCCCTTGCCGACGAGATCGTCGGGGAACGCCCCGGCGGAGGCCGCGGCGAAGAGGAATCCGCGGCCCAGCTCGGTGAGCCGGTCCACGGCCTCGGCGCCCAGGTGCTCGTACGGTGCGGCGTCCATGCGGTCGGTCGCCTCCTCCAGCTCCGCCCTTAGAGCCGTGCCAGCGTCGGTCAGCTCGCCCTCCGCGTCCAGCACGCCCCGGTCACGCAGCCGCTCCGCCGCCGCGTCCCAGTCCGTGCGACGCCAGCCGCGGGTGGCGAGGATCCAGCGCGGTGCCATGCCCTTGCCGGTGGCGGTGTGGCTGACCAGGGCTTCGAGGGGGTCGAGACCGGCCGAGAGCAGAGCGGCCAGGTGTCCGTCGCCGCGGTGCTCGCGCAGCAGCGTCGCCGCGTGCCAGTACGCCAGGTGCGGCTGGTCCGGCACGTCCAGGTCCGCGTGCGCGGCGTACAGCGGACGCGCGTGGCGGGTGCAGGCCTCGGCGGCCCGCAGTGCCAGGCCCGCCGCCTCCGCCATCTCGGGAGAGCCGAGGGCCTCCTCGCCGAGCACCCGGCGCAGCGTCGAGTCGGCAGCCCTCAGCCGTGCGTCGAGCGCCGCCTGCGGGGTGATGTCCGACCAGACGGAGGGCAGATGGCGGGCCACCAGCTCGTGGTTGAAGTTGTAGAAGGTCGCGGTGACGGTGCCCGCCCCGACGGCACCCAGGGCCGCGCCGCGCGCGGCGAAGTAGACCCGGCTCTCGTCATCGACTCCGAGGCCCCCGAACTCCTTGCCGAGGTCGGGGGAGAAGTAGACGCAGGAGTGCAGCGGGTTGAGCGCGTTGTGGCAGCGGCGTCCTGCACGCGGCGGAAGAGTACTCATGCCAGCACGTTACCGACTGGTTGGTACGTGGGGATACCCGGGTGCCGGACTCATGCACGTCCAGGGCCGTCGGTCCGGATCACCCCGACCCGCGTGCCCTGGAACCGCACCTCGCGCGTCGCCGTCCGTCCACGACTGCCCCGAGCTCTCGGCTCCGCCGGAGCACGGCAGGCCCCGACGCGTTGCCCCGATCCTCCGCCCGCGATGCTCCCCAACAGCCTGAACGGCGTGGGAGGTGCCCCCACCACCGGACCCGGCTCCCCGGTCCGGCCTGATCCGACCGAATGACCCCGGGTCCGCGTGGCAGGAAAGGTGGGAAGTTCGTCATTGCGGCCATCGGGCCGTCCGGACACGATTGCGGACATGAAGCAGCGATCCGTGCTCGTCGTCCTCTTCGAGGGCGTGCAGAGCCTCGATGTGAGCGGCCCGATGGAGGTCTTCGCGGGTGCCTCCCGCTTCCCCGGCATCTCCTACGACCTGCGCACCGCCTCGCTCGACGGAGAGCCGGTCCGCTGCTCCAGCGGTCTCACGCTCGTCCCCGACGGCACGCTGGCGGACGCCCCGGCGCCGGACCTGCTCCTCGTACCGGGAGGCACGGGCACGAGGACGCCCGATCCGGAGCTGGTCGACTGGCTCCGCACCCACGGACCACGCGCGCGGCAGCTGGTGTCGGTGTGCACCGGCGCCCTCCTGCTCGCCGAAGCGGGTCAGCTCGACGGTCACCGGGTGACGACCCACTGGTCGGTCTGCGAGACGCTCGCCCGGACGTATCCGGCGGTGCGGGTGGACCCGGACCCGATCTTCGTGAGGGACGGACGGCTGGCGACATCGGCCGGTGTCACGGCCGGCATCGACCTCGCGCTCGCCCTGGTCGAGGAGGACCACGGCCGGGACGTGGCGCTCACCGTGGCCCGCCACCTCGTCGTCTTCCTGCGGCGCCCGGGCAACCAGGCCCAGTTCAGCGCCCAGCTCACCGCGCAGACCGCCGCCCGCGAGCCCCTCCGCGACGTCCAGCACTGGATCACCGAGCATCCGGACGCCGACCTCTCGGTGGAGGCGCTCGCGGTCCGCGCGAGGCTCTCGCCCCGTCACTTCGCCCGTGCCTTCCAGGCCGAGACCGGTCTGACCCCCGGACGGTACGTCGAGCGCGTACGCCTCGAACAGGCCCGCCGGCTCCTGGAGGACACGGCCGACGGCATTGCGGGCATCTCCCGCGCCAGCGGCTACGGCACGCCGGAAGCCATGCGCCGCGCCTTCGTCAAGGCACTCGGGACGGCGCCCGCCGAATACCGGCGCCGCTTCCGCGCCCAGCCTGCCTGACGCGCGACACGTCCTGCAGCACCACGACAGCAGCAACGGAAGGAACCTCATGCAGATCGCCATCGTGCTCTTCGACCGCTTCACCGCGCTCGACGCCGTGGGCCCGTACGAGATGCTCAGCCGGGCTCCCGGAGCCGAGACCGTCTTCGTCGCCGAGCGGCGCGGGGCCGTGCGCAACGACAGCGGCAGCCTCTCCCTCGTCGCAGACCGTACGCTCGCCGAGGTGCCGGCCCCTGACGTGGTGATCGTGCCGGGAGGCCCTGGACAGAGCGAGCAGATGGAGAACGAGTCGCTGCTCGGCTGGCTGCGGACGACGGATGTCACCAGCACCTGGACGACCTCGGTGTGCACCGGCTCCCTGCTGCTCGCCGCCGCCGGACTTCTCACCGGTCGGCGTGCCACCTCGCACTGGCTGGCCCTCGACGTCCTGAAGACCTTCGGGGCCGAGCCGACGGGCGAGCGGGTGGTCCTCGACGGAAAGTACGTCACCGCCGCCGGTGTCTCCGCAGGCATCGACATGGCCCTCACCCTGCTCGGCAGGATCGCGGGCGACGGACACGCGCAGACCGTCCAGCTGCTGACGGAGTACGACCCCCAGCCGCCCTACGACTGCGGAGCGCCGGGCAAGGCCCCGGCGGCCGTGGTCGAGGAGTGGCGGGCGAAGACCCGGTTCATCCTGACGTAGGCGTGGGCCCGGCGCCTTCCGTCGTCCAGGTGAAGCGGGGAGCGCGGCGCTCCAGGAAGGCGGCGACCCCCTCGGCGGTGTCGCCGCTGCCGCTCGCCTGCCGCGACCAGTACCCGTCCCGGTCCTCGCGGCCGTCGGCGAACTCCTTCGCCGCGGCCTGGGTCAGCTGGGAACGCGACGCCAGGACCCGGGAGAACGCACGCACCCGGTCCTCGAGACCGCCCTCCGGCAGCACCTCGTCCACCAGCCCCGTGCGCAGAGCCCGTTCCGTCCCGATCAGCTCCCCGGAGAACAGCAGGAACTTCGCGGCGGCCGGGCCGACCAGCGTGACCAGGCGACGCGTCGACGACGAGGGGTAGACGATCCCGAGCTTGGCCGGGGTGACACCGAACGATGCGCCCTCCTCGGCGAACCGCAGGTCGCACGCCGCCGCGAGCTGGCTGCCGCCGCCCACGCAGTATCCGCGCACGGCGGCCAGCGTCGGCCGGGGAAACGCCGCCAGGGCCTCCTCCGCCCGGACGGCGAGGGCCTGCGGACGCCCGCCGGGGTCCCGGAGGGAGGAGATGTCCGCACCGGCGCAGAAGGTGTCACCGGCGCCGGTGAGGACGACCACCCGTACGCCGGGGTCGGCGGCCAGCCCCTCCAGCAGCACGGGCAGCGCCTGCCACATGTCCGCCGTCATGGCGTTGCGCTTGGCCGGGTTGCTGATGACGACGGTGGCGACGCCGTCCGCGACCGTGTGTTCCAGCCGCGGCTCCGTCCGTGCCGCCGCCTGCTCCCTGAGGTCCATGCGCCGGATGCTATCCGTACGGCCCGAACCTATGATCAAGAAGGGGCCGCGAAGCAGGGCACGCACCGTGAGGAGCTGTCGATGGCCGGACCCACGACCGAGGGCAGGAAGCTCAGCCGGAGTTTCGGAGGGCTCGCCCTGCTCGGCGTCCTGCTGGTCGTCGCGGGGCTCGTCGGCCTCGTCTACACCGGCGTCGCCACACTCACCTCGATGATCCTCTTCGGCTGGCTGCTGCTCGTCGGCGGGCTCGTCGGGCTCGTGCACGCCGTCCAGGCGCGCGGCACCTCGTACTTCTGGCTCGGTGTGGTGGTCGCAGCCCTCAACATCGCCGCCGGGGTCGTCGTCATCAAGAACCCGGTCGGCACCGCCGAGGCACTGACGATGTTCGCGGCGCTGCTCTTCCTCACCGGGGGAGTCTTCCGGCTGGTCGGCAGTGTCGTCGTGCGGGGGCCCCAGTTCGGCTGGACGCTGCTCCAGGGCGCCTTCGGGCTGCTCCTGGGCGTGCTGGTGCTCGTCGACTGGCCGCACAGCACTCTCTATGTGCTCGGCTGCTTCTTCTCCCTCGCCCTTCTGTTCGACGGGCTCGGGCTGATCGCGATCGGAGTGGGCGGGAGACGGGTCGTCAGCATGGTGACGGACCAGATGAAGCCCGAAGAGGGCGAGAAGTAGTCCAATCACCGGACGGCGCCATACGCACTCGGTCAAATCAGGCCTGTAAACGACCACTTGCGATCAGTGCTGCGACCCGGACCACGCCCTTCCCGACACTCGTTACCCGATGGTCGGTGAGTGCGAGTCGAGAGCGGGTGGCGGTCCATGGAGAGCCGTGGGAGTGTTCCGGCCCATCCCGTGCCGTACGAGGGCGTGTGGCGCTTCACCGCGCCCGCCGTCGACGTCTCGGTGCCGCAGGCCCGGCACGCGGTCCGGGATCTGATCGACCGGCAGGGCGTGCCCGTCGAGGACGACATCCTCCAGGGGCTCCTGCTGATCGTCTCCGAGCTGGTCACCAACGCCGTCCGGCACGCGGCGCTGCTCTCGCCCGAGCTGGCGGTCGAGGTGGCCATCGGGGCGGAATGGATCAGGGTCTCCGTCGAGGACAACCACCCCTACCGCCCGACGGCGCTGATCACCGACTACGCACAGACCGGCGGCCGCGGCCTGCTCCTGGTCCGTGAGATCACCGCCGAGGCCGGCGGCACCTGCGACGTGGAGCACACCGCGGACGGCGGGAAGATCATCTGGGCGGCGCTGCCCCTGAAGACGCAGCTCTGACCGCCCCTGCGCGGCGGGCGGGCCTCACCAGCCCGCGGACGGCCCCGTCAGCTCCCTGATCGCGGGCCGTGCGGCGTCCAGCACGGTCATGAACCACGCCGAGAACGGCGCGGCGGCATGACGCTCCGCGAGCTCACCGGCGGTCACGAAAGCCGTCTCGCCGACCTCCTCCTCGTCCGGCCGCAGGCCTTCCTGCACCATTCCGACGAACAGGTGGTTGAACTCCTGCTCCACCAGGCCCGACATCGGATCGGGGTGGTTGTAGCGGACCGTGCCCGCCGCGGCGAGCAGCGAGGGCGAGACCCCCAGCTCCTCGTACGTACGCCGGGCGGCCGCCGCGAACGGAGCCTCTCCCGGGTACGGGTGGCCGCAGCAGGTGTTCGACCACACGCCGGGGGAGTGGTACTTGCCGAGCGCACGACGCTGGAGCAGCAGCCGCCCCTGCTCGTCGAAGAGGAAGACGGAGAACGCCCGGTGCAGCTGGCCGGGGGCCTGGTGAGCGGCGAGCTTCTCCGCCGTGCCGATGGTGGTGCCGTTCTCGTCGACCAGTTCGAGCATGATCGCGTCTGCTGTGCCGTTCGACGAGCTGTGCGCCGCGGTGGCTGGTGTGGTCGGCATACCCATCCTTCGCTTTGGTTCCCGGCCTCGTGCGCCGGACCCCTCGAGTGCGGTCAAGTCTGCCGTACAAAAGCCGCTTGTCCGCACTTCGGGGGCTGGCATGTCCGTCCCGCCCCGCGCTGCGGCCGCGGCGGGACGGACACCGCGTCAGACGCCGAAGGCCGCCGGGTAGCGGATCACGCCCATCGGCACGGGCACGGAGTCGTCCAGGACCAGCGCCGTCATCACCTCGGCGGGAACCTCGAAGCCCGGTCCGATCCCGAACCGCGACGCCGGCACGAAGCCGAAGGCCGGGTAGTACTCCGGATGTCCGAGCACCAGGACGAGTGACTCCCCGCGCAGCCGTGCGGCGTCCGGCAACGCCCGTACGACCGCCCGCCCGGCGCCCCCTCGCCGGTGATCCGGCGCGGTCGCCACCGGGGCCGGCGCGAGCGCCGGGGCGTCCCCGACCCGGCACGGGGTCAGCAGGGCATGGGCGGCGACGGAACCGTCCGGGGCCTCGGCCACGTACGAAAGCACGTACGAAAGCACGTACGAAAGACCGGGCAGCCATGCTCCGGGGTCGGTGCGCAGGGCGTCGACCAGCTCAGTGGCACAGCCGTGCCTCGTGCTCCGCGTGCCCACTGGGCTCCAGCTGGAAGGTGCAGTGTTCCACGTCGAAGTGATGGCCGAGGCAGCCCTGAAGGTCGTGCAGGAGCTTCTCGTGCCCGATCGAGTCCAGCATCTCCTGGTGCACGACGACGTGGGCGGAGAGGACGGGCATGCCCGAGGTGATCGTCCAGGCGTGCAGGTCATGGACGTCCAGCACGCCGGGCAGCGCCGTGATGTGGGCGCGTACCTCCTCCATGTCGACCCCCTTCGGTGCCGATTCCAGCAGCACGTCGAGCGTCTCCCGCAGGAGTTTCACCGTACGGGGGACGATCATCAGGCCGATCAGCAGCGAGGCGATGGGGTCGGCGGCCTGCCAACCCGTGGCCATGATGATGCCCGCCGAGACGAGGACCGTCACCGAGCCGAGCGTGTCCGCGACCACCTCGAGGTAGGCGCCACGCACATTGAGGCTGTCCTGCTGCCCGCGCATCAGCAGGGACAAGGAGACGACGTTGGCGACCAGGCCGACGGCGGCGAACGCGATGGCCAGGCCTCCCTTGGTCTCCGCCGGGGTGATGAAGCGGTCGACGGCCTCGAAGACCAGGTAGCCGCCGACGCCGAGGAGCAGCAGGCAGTTGGCCAGCGCGGCGAGGATCTCGGCACGGGCGTAGCCGAAGGTGCGGTTGGGCCCCGCGGGCCTGTTGGCGAAGTGGATGGCCAGCAGGGCCATGCCCAGCCCCAGCGCGTCGGTCGCCATGTGGGCCGCGTCCGCGATCAGGGCGAGGGAGTCGGCGAGGAGCCCGCCGACGATCTCCATGACCATGACGCCGAGCGTGATGCCCAGGGCGACCCGGAGCCGGCCGCGGTACGCGGCGGCTGCCGTCCCGGTCGGGGGAGGCCCTCCGTGCGTGTGCCCGTGATCATGGCCAGCCCCCATGAGAACGCCTCCGTAAGCCCCTCGTGTCCTGCGGACAGCTCGGACGCACCTCGCCCGATGCGGCCAGTGAACTACGGGGGAGGGGTAGGGGGCAACACGGCACTGAACACCGTTGTCATGTGCTCTGACCTGCGGAAACGATTGCAGGTCAGGGCGTCGCCCGGGTGCTGTGACTCACTGTGCGGCGCGGGCCTCCGGGTGGCTCAGGCACCAGCCCTCCCAGGCGGACTCCACCATCTCGCGCATTCCGCGGCGTGCCGTCCAGCCCAGCTCCCCGGCCATCAGGGCGGCCGACGCGACCGCCTGGGCCGCGTCCCCGGGCCTGCGCGGCTCGACCACCGGTTCGGTGCGCAGCCCGGTGACCTCGCCCACCAGCTCGGCGAGCCGGCGCACCGATACGCCCTCGCCCCGGCCGATGTTCACGGTGAGGTCCCCGCCGTCCGAGTGCTTGTCCAGATGCCTGGCGACGGCGAGGTGCGCCTCCGCCAGATCGGCTACGTGGATGTAGTCGCGCACGCAGGTGCCGTCCGGCGTCGGGTAGTCGTCACCGAAGATCCGTGGCGCCTCTCCCCGTGTCAGCCGGTCGAAGAACATCGGTACGACGTTGAAGACACCCGTGTCGGCCAGCTCGGGCGCGGCGGCCCCGGCCACGTTGAAGTACCGCAGGCAGGCCGTCGAGATGCCGTGCGCCCGGCCCGTCGCCCGGACCAGCCACTCTCCGGCGAGTTTGGTCTCGCCGTACGGGTTGATGGGCGCGCACGGCGTGCCCTCCGTGATGAGCTCCACATCCGGGACGCCGTAGACCGCCGCCGAGGAGGAGAAGAGGAAGCGCCGCACACCGGCCGCGACCACGGCCTCCAGCAGCACGGAGAGCCCGGTGACGTTCTCGCGGTAGTAGAGCAGCGGCTTCTCGACGGACTCGCCGACCTGCTTCTTCGCCGCGAGGTGCACCACACCCGTGACCGCGTGCTCCGTCAGGACCCGGTCGAGCACCTCACGGTCCGAGGCCGATCCCCGCACCAGCGTGATCTCACCGGGCAGCCGCTCCTCGACGCCGGTCGAGATGTCGTCGAGGACGACGACACGTTCGCCGGCTCCCGTCATGGCCTTCGCCACATGTGCCCCGATGTAACCGGCCCCGCCTGTGATCAACCACGTCATGCGGGTCAGCTTAGACCGGCCGGGAGACGGGAGGCGGAGGGAGGAGCCCCCGCGAAGCCGCCCTCAGCTCCCGGCAGGTCCAGCCCGCTGTCCGGACGCGGTTTGTGGGTCGAGGCGTTGATCGACGATGATGATCGCGAACGGCGCCGCATGATGGCCGATTCGCCCGAACGGAGCACAAACGGGCGATGAACTCGGTCTTCCGTTCATCCGATAGCCTCAGCCGACGTGCCGCCGGCCCACCTCCGGGCCGCTATGTCGCGCGCCGTTCCCGTCAGCACCAAGGAGTGAGTTCGTCTGTCGACCGCAATCCTCACCGGTGCGCCGGTACCCGGATCGTCGCTCGAGGACGATCTGCGGTCGCTCGGCTTCGACGTGACTGCCGCAGCAGACGCCACCGAGGCCGCCGCACTGCTCGCCGCAGTCCCGCTCAGCAGGCGCGTCGCGCTCGTGGACCCCCGCTTCGTCGGCCACGTCCACGCCCTCAGGCTCGGACTCACCGACCCCCGCTTCGCCGCCGCGTCGATCCCGGGGGCGCTCACCGCGCAGCCCGAGGCCCGTCCCGCGCTGCTCCGTGCCCTGCGACGGGCCGTGGCCGCCGTCGGTGCCGGGAGCCCCGTCGCGCATGCCGATGCCGAACCCGTCACCGAGGACCGCACGGTCCCCGGCCGCCTGGCCTCGGCCCTGGACGCGGAGGGCATCGCGGTGAAGCGCCCCGAGCTCGGGTCCCTCACGGCCGCTGTGCCCACGGCCCCCGAGGAGCGGAACGCCGCACGGGCCGCGGTGGCAGCCGTCGACGACGAGGCCGTACGCCTGCGCAGCGCGGTGAAGGCGCACGACGGCTTCTTCACCACGTACTTCATCAGCCCTTACTCCCGCTACATCGCCCGCTGGTGCGCCCGCCGGGGCCTCACCCCGAACCAGGTCACCACCGCCTCGCTGATCACCGCGCTGATCGCGGCCGGCAGCGCGGCGACCGGCACCCGCGGCGGCTACGTCGCGGCCGGAGTGCTCCTGCTGCTCTCCTTCGTCCTGGACTGCACCGACGGGCAGCTCGCCCGGTACTCGCTGCAGTACTCGACGATGGGCGCCTGGCTGGACGCCACCTTCGACCGGGCCAAGGAGTACGCCTACTACGCGGGCCTCGCCCTCGGCGCCGCCCGTGGCGGCGACGACGTATGGGTCCTCGCGCTCGGCGCCATGGTGCTCCAGGCCTGCCGCCATGTCGTCGACTTCTCGTTCAACGAGGCGAACCACGACGCGGTGTCCAACACGAGCCCTACCGCCGCCCTCTCGGACAAGCTCGACAGCGTCGGGTGGACGGTCTGGCTGCGCCGGATGATAGTGCTGCCCATCGGTGAACGATGGGCCATGATCGCCGTGCTCACCGCCGTCACCACGCCCCGGATCGTCTTCTACGCCCTGCTCATCGGCTGCTCCCTGGCGGCCTGCTACACCACGGCGGGCCGCTTGCTGCGCTCGCTGACCCGCAAGGCGCAGCGCACCGACCGCGCCGCACAGGCACTGGCCGACCTCGCCGACTCGGGCCCGGTCGCCCAGGCCGTCGCCGCCTCGCTCCGGCGGCCCGGCGGTGGCTTCACGGCCCCGCTCCTGGCACTCGTGGGAGCCCTGGTGATGGTCGCCGCGGCGCTGTTCGCGCCGTACGGCGGCTGGCTGACCGTGGGGGCCGCGGCGTTGTACGCGATCATCTCCGGATCCGCCGTCTCGCGGCCGCTCAAGGGCGCCCTCGACTGGCTCGTCCCGCCGGTCTTCCGTGCCGCCGAGTACTGCACGATCCTGGTGCTGGCCGCCCGCAGTGATGTACCGCACGCCGTTCCCGCCGCATTCGGCCTCGTTTCGGCCGTCGCCTACCATCACTACGACACGGTCTACCGCATCCGGGGCGGCACCGGAGCGCCGCCGCAGTGGCTGGTGCGCGCCATCGGCGGCCACGAGGGCCGGACCCTGGTCGTGGCCGTCCTCGCCGCCGTACTGACCCACGGTTCAGGATTCACCACGGCTCTCACCGCGCTCGCGGCCGCCGTGGCTCTGGTGGTGCTCGTGGAGTCCATCCGCTTCTGGGTGTCCTCATCGGCCCCCGCTGTACACGACGAAGGAGAACTCGCATGATCGGCCTCGTACTGGCTGCCGGTGCAGGACGCCGTCTGCGTCCCTACACGGACACGCTGCCCAAGGCGCTGGTGCCGGTGGACGGCGAGAAGACGGTCCTGGACCTGACACTGGCCAACTTCGCGGAGGTCGGACTCACCGAGGTCGCGGTCGTCGTCGGCTACCGCAAGGAAGCGGTCTACGCCCGCAAGGCCGAGTTCGAGGCGAAGTACGGCGTGACGCTGACGCTCATCGACAACGACAAGGCCGAGGAGTGGAACAACGCCTACTCCCTCTGGTGCGCCCGTGAGGTCCTGAAGCAGGGCGTCATCCTCGCCAACGGCGACACCGTGCACCCGGTCTCGGTCGAGAAGACCCTCCTGGACGCGCGCGGCAAGGGCCAGAAGATCGTCCTCGCCCTCGACACGGTGAAGACCCTCGCCGACGAGGAGATGAAGGTGATCACCGAGGACGGCAAGGGCGTCCGGCGGATCACGAAGCTGATGGACCCGGCCACCGCGACCGGCGAGTACATCGGTGTCACCCTGATCGAGCCCGAGGCCGCCGAGGAGCTCGCCGACGCCCTGAAGGCCACCTTCGAGCGCGACCCCGACCTCTACTACGAGGACGGCTACCAGGAGCTCGTGAACCGCGGCTTCACGGTCGACGTCGCGCCCATCGGCGAGGTGACCTGGGTCGAGATCGACAACCACGACGATCTCGCCAGGGGCAGGGAGATCGCGTGCCTGTACTGACCCGCCTCATCCCGTCCCCCGTCGTCGTCGACATCCGGCGCGGCGCGATGGACGATCTGGCCGGTCTCCTTGCCGACCAGCGGATCTCCGCGTCGGGCAAGCTCGCCATCGCGATCAGCGGCGGTTCCGGGCGTGCCCTGCGCGAGAGGCTCGCTCCGGTGCTGCCCGGTGCCGACTGGTACCCGGTCGCCGACGGCACGATCGACTCCGCGGTGCGGCTCGCCGACGGGATCAAGGGCAACCGCTACGACGCCGTGGTCGGCCTCGGCGGGGGCAAGATCATCGACGTGGCCAAGTACGCCGCGGCACGCGTGGGCACGCCCATGGTCGCCGTCGCGACGAACCTCTCCCACGACGGGCTCTGCTCGCCGGTCGCGACCCTGGACAACGACAACGGACGGGGCTCCTACGGGGTCCCCACCCCGATCGCCGTGGTCATCGACCTCGACGTGATCCGTGAGGCCCCCGCGCGGTACGTGCGCTCGGGAATCGGCGACGCGGTCTCCAACATCTCCTGCGTCGCCGACTGGGAGCTCGCCCACGAGGTCCGCCGCGAGGACATCGACGGGCTCGCGGCGGCCATGGCCCGGCAGGCCGGCGAGGCCGTGCTGCGCCACCCCGGAGTCGTCGGCGACGACGCCTTCCTCAAGGTGCTCGCCGAGGGACTCGTCCTCACCGGCATCTCGATGTCGATCGCCGGGGACTCCCGGCCCGCCTCGGGCGCCTGCCACGAGATCAACCACGCCTTCGACCTGCTGTACCCGAAGCGCGCGGCCAGCCACGGCGAGCAGGTCGGCCTCGGCGCCTGCTTCGCCATGCACCTGCGGGGCGCGCACGCGGAGTCCGTCGAGATGGCGTCCGTGCTGCGGCGCCACGGGCTGCCGGTGCTGCCCGACGAGATCGGCTTCACCACCGAAGAATTCGTGCGGGCCGTCGACTACGCCCCGCAGACGCGCCCGGGACGCTTCACGATCCTGGAACACCTCAACCTGTCCACCGACCAGATCAGGGACGCGTACGCCGACTATGCAAAAGCCATCCATAGCTGAACTCCGCCCGGTCGTGCACCCGCCGGGTGTGAAGGACCGGCGCAGCGGCGAGCACTGGGCGGGTCGGCTCTACATGCGCGAGATCTCGCTGCGCATCACCCGCCGCCTGGTGACCACCAAGGTCACGCCCAACCAGCTGACCTACGTGATGACCGTCGCCGGCGTGCTCGCGGCCCCGGCACTGCTGATCCCGGGTATCCCCGGCGCCCTGCTCGGCGTACTCGCCGTCCAGCTCTACCTGCTGTTCGACTGCGTCGACGGCGAGGTGGCGCGGTGGAAGAAGCAGTACTCGCTGGGCGGGGTCTACCTGGACCGGGTGGCCGCCTACCTGTGCGACGCGGCGGTGCTGGTCGGCTTCGGCCTGCGCGCCGCCGACCTGTGGGGCCCGGGACGCGTCGACTGGCTGTGGGCCTTCCTGGGCACGCTCGCCGCGCTGGGCGCCATCCTGATCAAGGCCGAGACGGACCTCGTCGGCGTGGCACGCCACCAGGGCGGGCTGCCGCCCGTCAAGGAGGCCGCGTCCGAGCCCCGCTCCTCCGGCATGGCGCTCGCCCGCCGGGCCGCCGGCGCACTCAAGTTCCACCGGCTGATCCTCGGCATCGAGGCGTCGTTCGTGATCCTGGTGGTGGCCGTACTCGACGTGGTCAGGGACGACCTCTTCTTCAGCCGTCTCGCGGTCGCGGTCATGGCCGGCATCGCCCTTCTCCAGACCGTCCTGCACCTGGTGTCGATCCTGGCGTCCAGCAGGCTGAAGTGAGCTCTCCCATGAAACTCGGCGCGGTCATCATCACCATGGGCAACCGCCCCGACGAACTGCGCGCCCTTCTGGATTCGGTCGCCGAGCAGGAGGGCGACCGGATCGAGGTGGTCGTCGTCGGCAACGGCGCCCCGGTCCCCGACGTCCCCCCGGGCGTGCGGACCGTCGAGCTGCCCGAGAATCTGGGTATCCCGGGCGGCCGCAACGTCGGCATCGAGGCGTTCGGCCCGTCCGGGGCCGATGTGGACGCCCTGCTGTTCCTCGACGACGACGGTCACCTGCCGAACACCGACACCGCCGAACTCTGCCGGAAGGCGTTCGAGGCGGACCCGAAGCTCGGTATCGTCACCTTCCGCATCGCGGACCCGGACACCGGTGTCACCCAGCGGCGGCACGTTCCGCGACTGCGTGCCTCCGACCCGATGCGCTCGTCCCGCGTCACGACGTTCCTCGGCGGCGCGAACGCCGTGCGGAGCCAGGTGATCGCCGAGGCCGGCCCCCTCCCCGGCGAGTTCTTCTACGCGCACGAGGAGACCGACCTCGCCTGGCGGGCCCTGGACGCCGGCTGGATGATCGAGTACCGCGCCGACATGGTGCTGAACCACCCCACCACCGCTCCCTCGCGGCACGCGGTCTACCACCGCATGGTGGCCCGCAACCGCGTCTGGCTCGCGCGCCGGAACCTGCCCGCACCGCTGGTACCCCTCTACGTCGGGGTCTGGCTGCTCCTCACCCTGGTGCGCCGGCCCTCCCTGCCCGCCCTCAAGGCATGGTTCGGAGGGTTCCGGGAAGGCTGGACGAAGCCCTGCGGGCCCCGGCGCCCCATGAGGTGGCGTACGGTATGGCGGCTGACCAGACTGGGCCGGCCGCCGGTGATCTGAGAGGCTCTCCTCTGAGACCATGAGCCGTATTCATTCCGTACGGGGAACCCCTGTCCGCCTTGGCCGCGCCCGCGACCGGCTGCGCATTGTGAAGACGAGAGTTCTTAACTGTGAGTGACACGACCCGCGACGGCGGGATTGCCCTGAGCAGCCCGCCGTCCGCCGACGAGGGCCTGAGCGCGCACCAGCTGGCCGACAAGTACGGCTTGACGGTGAGCGGCGCCCGGCCCGGGCTGTCCGCGTACATCCGGCAACTCTGGGGCCGTCGGCACTTCATCCTGGCCTTCTCCAGGGCGAAGCTGACCGCGCAGTACAGCCAGGCCAAGCTCGGCCAGCTGTGGCAGGTGGCCACGCCACTGCTGAACGCCCTGGTCTACTTCCTGATCTTCGGGATCATCCTGGGCACCGCCAGGGGGATGAGCCAGGAGGTCTTCATCCCGTTCCTGGTGACCGGAGTGTTCGTCTTCACGTTCACCCAGAGCTCGGTCATGGCGGGGGTGCGCTCCATCTCCGGCAACATCGGCCTGGTCCGCGCCCTGCACTTCCCCAGGGCCTCGCTGCCCGTCTCGTTCTCGCTCCAGCAGCTTCAGCAGCTGCTGTACTCCATGATCGTGCTGCTGGCCGTGGCGGTGGGTTTCGGCAGCTACCCGTCGCTCTCGTGGCTGCTCGTCATTCCGGCGCTGGCCATGCAGTTCCTCTTCAACACCGGCCTGGCGCTCGTCATGGCCCGGCTGGGCAGCAAGACCCCCGACCTCGCCCAGCTCATGCCGTTCGTCATGCGCACCTGGATGTACGCCTCGGGTGTGATGTTCTCCATTCCCGTGATGCTGGCGGACAAGCCGCAGTGGATCGCCGACGTGCTGCAGTACAACCCGGCGGCCATCTACATGGACCTGGTCCGCTTCGCACTGATCGACGGCTACGGCTCGGAGAACCTGCCGCAGCACGTCTGGGCCGTCGGCCTCGCCTGGGCGCTCGTGGTGGGCGTCGTGGGCTTCGTGTACTTCTGGAAGGCAGAGGAACGGTACGGCCGTGGCTGAGGAATCGTCCCAGGGACACATCCCCACCGTGATCGCGGACGACGTGCACATCGTGTACCGCGTCAGTGGCACGGGCGGTGGAAAGGGCAGCGCCACCGCCGCGCTGAGCAGGATCATGCGCCGAGGCAAGGGCGAACCGCGCGGTGTGCGCAAGGTGCACGCGGTGCGGGGCGTCTCCTTCACCGCCTACCGAGGCCAGGCCATCGGCCTCATCGGTACCAACGGTTCGGGCAAGTCCACCCTGCTGCGGGCCATCGCCGGCCTGCTGCCGACCGAGCACGGCAAGGTGTACACGGACGGTCAGCCCTCGCTGCTCGGAGTCAACGCGGCGCTGATGAGCGACCTGACCGGCGAGCGCAACGTCGTGCTCGGCGGCCTCGCCATGGGCATGAGCCGCGAGGAGATCCGGGCGCGGTACCAGGACATCGTGGACTTCTCCGGGATCAACGAGAAGGGCGACTTCATCACGCTGCCGATGCGGACGTACTCGTCCGGCATGGCGGCCCGGCTCCGCTTCTCGATCGCGGCCGCCAAGAACCACGACGTCCTCATGATCGACGAGGCGCTGGCCACCGGTGACCGCAAGTTCCGGGTCCGCTCCGAGGAGCGGATCCGCGAGCTGCGCAAGGAGGCGGGCACCGTCTTCCTGGTCAGCCACAACAACAAGACCATCAGGGACACCTGCGACCGGGTGCTGTGGCTGGAGAAGGGCGAGCTCCTGATGGACGGCCCCACCGAAGAGGTGCTGAAGGCCTACGAGCGGGAGACGGGCAAGTAGCCGTCACGTGCGTGTGGTCCCCGCCGCAGTTCTGTGGCGGGGACCACTGCGATGCGCGGAACCCCGGCGGGAAGGCCCCCGGGCCGCAGAGGAAACGGGGGATCTCATTCCGGCGGATGACGTCAATTGCCCTCGGCCCGGGGAAGGTTGATGGTGACAGGCCTGGTCCGCGCGGGCGTGCTGCACCCCGGCGCGGTCCTTCGAGCTGTACAACGTAAGCTGTAACGGTGCTGATTCGCGGCAATGTGGGGTGATACGCCCCCGGCACATCGCCCGTTGTGTGCATGTCGCACTCGGCCGGACGAGCGGCGTGTCCGAAAAGGGATGTTTTGGGTCAGCAGTGTAGAACGGGAGATATGACGGCAATGATGGAAAATCTCCAGCTCCGACGTGGTTTCGCCGTCCCCGCGTCGGGCGGTACGCAGTGACCCGTACCCAGCAGGCGCGCGCCGACGCCGCAACCGCCACGCTCGACAAGGCCGCGGACGAGAACTTCCCCGTGGCCCCCTTCTTCCTGCCCCGCGCCTGGCGCGACGACCTGATGGCGGTCTACGGATTCGCCCGCCTCGTCGACGACATCGGCGACGGTGACCTGGCTCCCGGCGGTGCCGACGCCCGCCACCTCGGCCTCGAACCCGGGCAGGGCGAGGACCGGCTCGCGGCGCTGGACGCCCTCGAAGCCGATCTGCACCGGGTCTTCTCCCGTACCGGCGAGGACCCGCGCCACCCCCTGATGGGCGCCCTGCGCCCCACCGTGCGGCGCTGCGCGCTCACCCCCGAACCCTTCCTCGGACTCGTCGAGGCCAACCGGCAGGACCAGAAGGTCCGCCGCTACGGGACCTACGGGGATCTGCTGGCCTACTGCGAGCTCTCCGCCAACCCCGTCGGCCGCCTCGTGCTCCAGATCACCGGCACCGCGAGCCCCGAACGGATCCGCCGCTCCGACGCCGTCTGCACCGCGCTGCAGATCGCCGAGCACCTCCAGGACGTCACCGAGGACCTCGGCCGCGACCGGATCTACCTGCCGGCCGAGGACATGGCCCGTTTCCATGTCGGCGAACCCGACCTGGCCGCACCGTCCGCAGGCGCGGCGGTACGCACCCTGGTCGCGTACGAGGCGGAGCGCGCCCGTGACCTGCTGGACGAGGGCATCCCCCTGGTGGGCAGCGTCCACGGCCGGCTCAAGCTGCTGCTCGCCGGATTCGTCGGCGGCGGGCGGGCCGCACTCGGCGCGATCTCGGCCGCCGGATTCGACGTACTGCCCGGACCGCCCAAGCCCACCGCGCCAAGACTGCTGCGCGAAGTGGGAGACGTCTTGCGAAGAGCGCACAGAGAGGGGTGAGCCGGACCGTGGAGGGACAGACGACGTACATGTCGGCACCGGTACAGGCCGCATACAGCTACTGCGAGGCCGTCACCGGACAGCAGGCCCGCAATTTCGCGTACGGCATCCGACTGCTGCCGTACGAGAAGCGGCAGGCCATGTCGGCGCTGTACGCCTTCTCCCGTCGGGTCGACGACATCGGCGACGGTGAGCTGGATCCGGAGACCAAGCACGCCCGGCTGGAGGACACCCGGAACCTGCTCGTCCGTATCCGGGACAAGGCGGTCGAAGAGGACGACACCGACCCGGTCGCGGTCGCGCTGGCCGACGCCGCGCACCGGTTCCCGCTGCCGCTCGGTGGCCTCGACGAGCTGATCGACGGCGTACTGATGGACGTACGCGGAGCGACCTACGAGACGTGGGACGACCTGAAGACGTACTGCCGGTGTGTCGCGGGTGCCATCGGGCGCCTCAGCCTGGGCGTCTTCGGGACGGAGGCGGGTGCACCCGGCGCCGAGCGGGCCGCGGAGTACGCCGACACCCTCGGCCTGGCACTCCAGCTCACCAACATCCTGCGTGACGTCCGGGAGGACGCCGGCAACGGGCGTACGTACCTGCCGGCCGACGACCTCGCCAAGTTCGGCTGCTCCGCCGGATTCCACCGGGCCACCCCGCCCCCCGGCTCGGACTTCGCCGGCCTGGTGCACTTCGAGGTCCGGCGCGCCCGGGCGCTCTTCGCCGAGGGCTACCGGCTCCTGCCCATGCTGGACCGGCGCAGCGGAGCCTGTGTGGCCGCCATGGCCGGTATCTACCGGCGGCTCCTCGACCGGATCGAACGGGATCCCGAAGCCGTCCTGCGCGGCAGGGTCTCGCTCCCCGGCCATGAGAAGGCGTACGTTGCGGTGCGAGGACTGTCGGGTCTCGACGCGCGCTACATCTCACGCCGGACGGCCAGGGGGAGGGTCTGATGTCGGGTCCGATCCGAAGCGCGGAGCGGGCAACCCCCGGGAACCCCGGTGCGTCCCTGTGTGCGACGTCACGGCGTACACCGCTGACCGCGGTGACACGGCGAGGGGAGCAGTCATGACCGGCCGGAGCCCTCGGTCCTCCCGCGCTGTGGTCGTCGGCGGCGGCCTCGCCGGCGTCACCGCGGCGCTGCGCCTCGCCGACGCGGGGCTCGGCGTGACCCTGCTCGAAGGCCGCCCCCGGCTGGGCGGACTCGCATTCTCCTTCCGGCGCGGTGACCTGTCCGTCGACAACGGCCAGCACGTCTACCTGCGCTGCTGTACCGGCTACCGCTGGTTCCTCGACCGGATCGAGGGGGCCCACCTGGCCCCGCTGCAGGACCGCCTGGACGTGCCCGTGCTCGACGTCGGCCGCCCCGCCGGACCGAGGCTCGGACGGCTCCGCCGCACAGGGCTGCCCGTACCGCTGCACCTCGCCGGAGGGCTCGCCGCCTATCCGCACCTGTCGCTCGCGGAGAAGGCGGGCGTCGCCCGTGCCGCGCTGGCGCTGGGCCGTCTCGACCCCGCCGATCCCGCGCTCGACGGCATCGACTTCGCCACCTGGCTCCGCCGTCAGGGTCAGTCGCACCGCACCATCGAGGCCCTCTGGGACCTCGTCGGCGTCGCCACGCTGAACGCCACCGCGGAGAACGCCTCGATGGCGCTCGCCGCGAAGGTCTTCAAGACCGGGCTCCTCTCCGAACCTGGGGCCGCCGACATCGGCTGGGCCGCCGTACCGCTCGGGGACCTCCACGACACCCTCGCCCGCAGGGCCCTGGAATCGGCCGGCGTGGAGATCCACCTGCGCGCCCGGGCCGGTTCCCTCACCCGCGCCGAGGGCGGCCGATGGGCCGTCGAGACCGACGGTGAACGGTTCGAGGCGGAAACCGTCGTCCTCGCCGTGCCGCAGGGCGAGACCCACGGTCTGCTGCCCGACGGGGCGCTCGACGACCCGGGCCGGCTGCTCGACCTCACCGACGCACCGATCCTGAACGTGCACGTCGTCTATGACCGCAAGGTGCTGCGCAGACCGTTCTTCGCCGCTCTCGGATCACCCGTGCAGTGGGTCTTCGACCGGACGGCCTCCTCCGGCCTCCAGGGCGGCGGCCAGTACCTCGCGGTGTCCCAGTCCGCCGCGCAGGACGAGATCGATCTGCCCGTCGCGGAGCTGCGCAGGCGCTACCTGCCCGAGCTGGAGAGGCTTCTCCCGGCGGCGCGAGGGGCCGGGATCCGCGACTTCTTCGTCACCCGGGAACGCACCGCGACCTTCGCACCCACGCCGGGTGTGGGACGCCTGAGGCCGGACACCCACACCCGCGCCGCCGGGCTGCACCTGGCGGGAGCATGGACCGCCACCGGCTGGCCCGCCACGATGGAGGGAGCCGTCCGCAGTGGCTTCAGCGCCGCGGACGCCGCGCTCCAGGCCCTCGGCCGGCCACACGAACATCCGCTGCAGGAGGCGGCATGAGCAGTACCACCGGAACAAGAGGAGAGTCTGTGACCCCGGCGAATCCGGCTTACGACACCGTGGCGGACCCCACGGACGTCACCGCGCTTCTGGAGCGCGGAAGGGCCCTGTCAGCGCCGGTGCTGCGAGCTGCCGTGGACCGGCTGGCGCCGCCCATGGACACCGTCGCGGCCTACCACTTCGGCTGGATCGATGCCCAGGGCCGGCCTGCCGACGGCGACGGAGGCAAGGCCGTGCGTCCCGCGCTGGCACTGCTGTCCGCGGAGGCGGCGGGTGCCCCGGCGGAGGCCGGGATCCCCGGAGCCGTCGCCGTCGAACTCGTGCACAACTTCTCGCTGCTGCACGACGACCTGATGGACGGCGACGAGCAGCGCCGCCACCGCGACACGGTATGGAAGGTGCACGGCCCCGCCCAGGCGATCCTCGTCGGCGACGCGCTCTTCGCCCTGGCCAACGAGGTCCTGCTGGAGCTCGGCACCGTCGAGGCCGGCCGTGCCGCCCGCCGGCTGACCACGGCAAGCCGCAAGCTGATCGACGGTCAGGCCCAGGACATCTCCTACGAGCACCGCGAGCGGGTCACCGTCGAGGAGTGCCTGGAGATGGAGGGCAACAAGACGGGCGCCCTGCTCGCCTGCGCCGTCTCCATCGGCGCCGTACTCGGCGGAGCCGACGACCGTACCGCCGACATCCTGGAGGCCTACGGCTACCACCTCGGCCTCGCCTTCCAGGCTGTCGACGACCTGCTCGGGATCTGGGGCGACCCGGAGTCCACGGGCAAGCAGACCTGGAGTGATCTGCGCCAGCGCAAGAAGTCCCTGCCCGTCGTCGCGGCGCTCGCCGCAGGCGGACCCGCCTCCGAGCGTCTGGGCGAGCTCCTCGCCGCAGACGCCAAGAGCAGCGACTTCGACAGCTTCTCCGAAGAGGAGTTCGCCGCGCGTGCGGCGCTCATCGAGGAGGCGGGCGGCCGTGAGTGGACCGCCCAGGAAGCCCGCCGTCAGCACGCGGTAGCCATCGAGGCGCTGCACGGCGTCGACATGCCGGAACGAGTGCGGGCGCAGCTCACCGAGCTCGCCGACTTCGTGGTCGTACGAAAGAGATGATCACCATCCAGATATGACTCGCAGTCGCCGGCGGGCGCCCCATGGGGCGCCCGCCGACGGAGACCCCAGCACAGCAGAGGACCAAACTGCACGAAGGGGAAGCCATGACAGCGACGACAGACGGAAGCACCGGGGCCGCGAACCTCCGCGCAGCCTCGGTCGGCGATCCGACCGAATCAACCATCACCGCGGACGACATGCTGGCCGTCGCGCGGCGGGCCGCGGAACGCTCGGTTGAGCACCTCCTCGGCAGACAGGACGAGCAGGGCTGGTGGAAGGGCGACCTCGCCACCAACGTCACGATGGACGCGGAGGACCTGCTGCTCCGTCAGTTCCTCGGGATCCAGGACCCGGACACCGTCAAGGCCTCGGCCCGCTTCATCCGGGGTGAGCAGCTCGGCGACGGCACCTGGAACACCTTCTACGAGGGGCCGCCCGACCTCTCCGCCACCATCGAGGCGTACGTGGCCCTGCGGCTGGCCGGAGACCGGCCGGACGACCCGCACATGAGACGCGCGGCCGGCTGGGTCAGGGAACAGGGCGGCATCGCCGAGTCCCGGGTCTTCACCCGCATCTGGCTCGCGCTCTTCGGCTGGTGGAAGTGGGACGACCTCCCGGAGCTCCCGCCCGAGCTGATGTTCTTCCCGAAGTGGGTCCCGCTCAACATCTACGACTTCGGCTGCTGGGCCCGCCAGACCATCGTGCCGCTCACCATCGTGTCCGCGAAGCGGCCCGTACGCCCGGCCCCGTTCACCCTGGACGAACTGCACACCGACCCGGCGTTCCCCAGTCCGTCCAAACCCGCCGCACCCGCCGCGAGTTGGGACGGAGTGTTCCAGCGGCTCGACAAGGCGCTGCACCTCTACCACAAGGTGGCCCCACGCAGGCTGCGGCGCATCGCCATGAACGCCGCCGCCCGGTGGATCATCGAACGCCAGGAGAACGACGGCTGCTGGGGCGGCATCCAGCCGCCCGCTGTCTACTCCGTCATCGCCCTCCACCTGCTCGGCTACGACCTCGACCACCCGGTCATGCGGGCGGGGCTCGGATCGCTCGACCGCTTCGCCGTGTGGCGTGAGGACGGCGCCCGGATGATCGAGGCCTGCCAGTCCCCGGTGTGGGACACCTGCCTCGCCACCATCGCCCTGGCCGACGCGGGGGTCAGCGCCGACCACCCCGCCCTCGTGCGGGCGGCGGACTGGATGCTCGGCGAGGAGATCGTGCGGCCCGGCGACTGGTCCGTACGCAAGCCCGAACTCGCCCCGGGCGGGTGGGCGTTCGAGTTCCACAACGACAACTACCCCGACATCGACGACACCGCCGAGGTCGTCCTCGCCCTGCGCCGTGTGCGCCACCCCGACCCCGCCAGGGTCGAGGCGGCCATCGAGCGGGGAGTGCGGTGGAACCTCGGCATGCAGTCACGCAACGGTGCCTGGGGGGCCTTCGACGCCGACAACACCAGCCCGTTCCCCAACCGGCTGCCGTTCTGCGACTTCGGCGAGGTCATCGACCCCCCGTCGGCCGATGTCACCGGGCACGTGGTGGAGATGCTGGCAGTCGAAGGGCGTGCCGACCACCCCCGCACCAGGCGGGGCATCGAGTGGCTACTCGCCGAACAGGAGCCGAGCGGCGCGTGGTTCGGCCGATGGGGGGTCAACTACATCTACGGAACGGGCTCCGTGGTGCCCGCGCTCGTCGCCGCCGGGCTGCCGGCCGCGCACCCCTCGGTGCGGCGGGCCGTCGACTGGCTGAAGTCCGTCCAGAACGACGACGGGGGCTGGGGCGAGGATCTGCGTTCCTACCGTGAGGAGAAGTGGATCGGCCACGGCGCTTCGACCGCCTCCCAGACCGCGTGGGCGCTGCTCGCCCTCCTGGCCGCGGGAGAGCGGGAGAGCAGGTCCGCGGAACGGGGAGTCGCCTGGCTGGCGGAGACCCAGCAGGCCGACGGCTCCTGGGACGAGCCTCATTTCACGGGGACCGGCTTCCCCTGGGACTTCTCCATCAACTACCACCTGTACCGGCAGGTCTTCCCACTCACGGCGCTCGGCCGTTACGTCTACGGCGACCCCTTCGCCACCGCCACCGGCATCGGTGCCGGCACGGGCAAGGGGGCCTGAGCCGATGGGTGGTGCACAGGAGCCGCCCGGCCCCACCACGCCGCTGCTGATCGCCTGTGCGCTCGGCATCGAGCGCTTCGCCCTGCGTACGGGAAGGAGCGGAGGTGTCCCGGGCCCCGGCCCCGTCAGCATCATCAGGTCCGGGATGGGCCCGCGTGCCGCGGAGAACGCCGTCCGGCACGCGCTGGGGCTGCGAGGGGCCGGCGGCACCGCGGTCATCGCCTCCGGCTTCTGCGCCGGTCTGGAACCCGGCATGCACCCCGGCGACCTCGTGGTGGCCGAGGAGACCCGTGACACCGGAGGCACAACCGCCTGCACAGGAACCGGCCTGCTGGTCGACGCACTGGTCAGGGCGGTGCCCGGCCGTACCGTCCACACCGGCCCGCTGACCGGCTCCGGAAACGTCGTCCGGGGGCCGGAGCGGGCCGGGCTCCGCGCCACCGGTGCCATCGCGGTGGACATGGAGTCCGCCGCCACCCTCCGCACGGCGGTGCGGACAGGGCCGCGCCCGGTTGCGGCCGTACGGGTGGTCGTGGACGCTCCAGAGCATGAGCTCGTCCGTATCGGCACGGTCCGCGGTGGAATATCGGCATTCCGCGTTCTTCGTGCTGTCCTTCCGGCTTTACATGAATGGCACCGATCTTTGCTGCTCCCCAGGAGGTGAGCCCAGATGGCCATGCCGCTCCGTCAGTCCATCAAGGTTGCGACGTATCTCTTCGAACAGAAGCTCCGCAAGCGGGACAAGTTCCCGCTGATCGTCGAGCTGGAACCCTTGTTCGCCTGCAACCTGGCGTGCGAGGGCTGCGGAAAGATCCAGCACCCGGCCGGAGTGCTCAAGCAGCGCATGCCGGTCGCGCAGGCGGTCGGGGCGGTCCTGGAATCGGGTGCCCCGATGGTCTCCATCGCCGGTGGAGAACCGCTCATGCACCCGCAGATCGACGAGATCGTGCGTCAGCTGGTGGCGAAGAAGAAGTACGTCTTCCTTTGCACCAACGCCATGCTGATGCGCAAGAAGCTCGACAAGTTCACCCCGTCGCCCTACTTCGCCTTCGCCGTGCACATCGACGGACTGCGCGAGAGGCACGACGAGTCGGTCGCCAAGGAGGGCGTCTTCGACGAAGCGGTCGAGGCGATGAAGGAGGCCAAGAGGCGCGGCTTCCGGGTCACCACCAACTCCACCTTCTTCAACACCGACACCCCTCAGACCGTCATCGAGGTCCTCAACTACCTCAATGACGAACTGAAGGTCGACGAGATGATGATCTCGCCCGCCTACGCCTACGAGAAGGCACCCGACCAGGAACACTTCCTGGGTGTCGAGCAGACCCGTGAGCTCTTCAAGAAGTCCTTCGCGGGCGGTAACCGCAGCCGCTGGAGGCTCAACCACTCTCCGCTCTTCCTGGACTTCCTCGAGGGCAAGGCGGACTTCCCGTGCACGGCCTGGGCCATCCCCAACTACTCGCTCTTCGGCTGGCAGCGGCCCTGCTACCTGATGAGCGACGGGTACGTCCCCACGTACAGGGAGCTCATCGAGGACACCGACTGGGACAAGTACGGCCGGGGCAAGGATCCGCGCTGCGCCAACTGCATGGCGCACTGCGGCTACGAGCCCACCGCGGTGCTCGCCACCATGGGGTCGCTTAAGGAATCCCTGCGAGCGGCGCGGGAGACCGTCGGCGGGAGCCGGTGACGTCATGACGAAGGCCGGGCCGGCCCTCCCGGGCCCCCCGGGCCGCCGGCCCGGCCTCGCGCGCTGCGCGGCGCCGGGCCACCGCTGAGGACGTCGGGCGTCCCGAGCAGCTCTCCGCACGCGACGGGCGGGGATCCGGCGGCCGGGACCGGACCCGCGCCGGTGACGAACGCCGGACGCATGCCGGGCGGTGCCGGGGCGGCGCCGCACGGCGGTGGGAGGGACATGCCGAAGAAGGGGAACGGGCATGAAGGACGAACCGCAGGGCTTCGATCTGGGGCGGCTCCTCGCTGAACGAGGCGCCGAACGCTACGAGCTGCACACCCGGCACCTCAACCACCAGCTGCCACGGATGCTGCACACGCTCGGCTTCGACAAGGTCTACGAGCGGGCCGAGGGCGCGCACTTCTGGGACGCGGAGGGCAACGACTACCTCGACATGCTCGCCGGCTTCGGCGTGATGGGGCTCGGCAGGCACCACCCCGTCGTACGCCGGGCGCTCCATGACGTCCTGGACGCCTCGCTCGCCGACCTGACCCGCTTCGACTGCCAGCCGTTGCCCGGTCTGCTGGCCGAGAGGCTGCTGGCGCACAGCCCGCATCTGGACCGGGTGTTCTTCGGCAACAGCGGCACGGAAGCGGTCGAGACCGCGCTCAAATTCGCCCGGTACGCCACCGGGAAGCCACGCGTCCTCTACTGCGACCACGCCTTCCACGGGCTGACGGCCGGTTCGCTCTCGGTCAACGGCGAGAAGGGCTTCAGGGACGGGTTCGCGCCCCTGCTGCCGGACACCGCCATCGCGCTCGGCGACCTCGACGCGCTGCGACGTGAGCTGCGGCGGGGTGATGTGGCGGGGCTGGTCGTGGAGCCGGTCCAGGGCAAGGGAGTCCATGCCGCACCGCCGGGCTTCCTGCGTGAGGCGCAGGAGCTGCTGCACCGGCACAAGGCCGTGCTCATCGCGGACGAGGTTCAGACGGGGCTCGGCAGGACCGGGGACTTCTACGCGTACCAGCACGAGGAGGGAGTCGAACCGGACCTCCTCTGTGTGGCCAAAGCGCTCTCAGGGGGGTACGTCCCCGTCGGTGCGACACTCGGCAAGGACTGGATCTTCAAGCGCGTCTACTCGTCCATGGACAGGGTCCTCGTCCACTCCGCGAGCTTCGGATCCAACGCCCAGGCGATGGCGGCGGGGCTCGCCGTCCTCGCGGTGATGGAGCAGGAGGAGACGGTCGCGAACGCCCGTCGCACCGGCGATCTGCTGCGTGAGCGGCTCGCCGCGCTCGTCGGCCGCTACGAACTGCTGCACGAGGTCCGCGGCCGCGGACTGATGATCGGCATCGAGTTCGGCCGGCCGTCCTCCCTCAGGCTCCGCAGTCGCTGGACGATGCTGCAGGCGGCGCGCAAAGGTCTCTTCGCGCAGATGGTGGTGGTGCCGCTGCTGCAGAGACACCGGATCCTCACGCAGGTCTCCGGTGATCACCTGGAGGTGATCAAACTGATCCCGCCGCTGGTCATCGGGGAGGCGGAGGTGGACCGTTTCGTAACCGCCTTCACCGCCGTCATGGACGACGCGCACAGCGGAGGCGGGCTGATGTGGGACTTCGGCAGGACACTGGTGAAACAGGCCGTCGCCAACCGCTGACGAAGACACCGGCGACGGCCTGGCGGCAGGTTTGCCTCTGAGGCAACTTATTTGCCTCAGAGGATAAATCCTGGCCCAATGGAGGAATGAACTCTCCTGACGGAGGGGTGGCCGACGAACTTCCGGGGATCGCGCCACGCCTGCGCGACCTGCGCCGTGGCCGTGGCCTCACCCTGGAGGCCGCAGCCGGACGGGCGGGCCTCTCCCCGGCCCACCTCTCCCGGCTCGAAACGGGCCGGAGGCAGCCCTCGCTGCCGATGCTCCTCGGTCTTGCCCGCGTCTACGGTACGACCGTTTCCGAGCTGCTGGGGGAAATGGCCCCCGAACGTGACGCGATCGTCCGTGGCGGCACGCCCGACGGTGCGCCACGCGGTGCCGAAGCGGGCGGCTGGCTCTACCGGCAGGCGGGAGGATCGGGCCGCGCCATGCAGGCCCTGCGCGTCCGCGTCCCGTACGGCACCGAAGGTGATCTCGTACGCGTCCATCCCGGAGAGGAATGGCTCTACGTCCTCGAAGGCCGGCTGCGGGTTGTGCTCGGGGAGACCGTGCACGACCTCGCCCCGGGAGACAGCGCGCACTTCGACTCGCTCACCCCGCACCGGATCGCGGCGCTCGACGCCGGTGGAGCGACCCTGCTCTTCGTCCACACGCTGCTGCAGAGTCCGGCCGCCGAGCTGTGCCTGGGCGGCGGGATGCACCGGCTCTGATCCCGCCCGTCCGCCCCGCCCGCCCCCGTCCGCCCCCTGCTCCTTCGTTCCCCGAGCCCCCTTCTGTCGTCCCGGCCCGAGCGGCCGGAAGAGAGGACTGCCATGTCCGATTCTGAGCACTACGACCCGCTCACCCCGCGCAGGTCGAAGAGCGCGGACACGCAGGAGCGCCGGATGCCCCGCGGTGTCGTGATCCGGCTCTTCGCCTACCTGGTGGCCGGGCACGTCATCGCGGCTTTCCTCTTCCTTCTCTTCACCGTGGCCGGTAAGGGCTGACCCCCGGCGTCACGCGTCCTGGACGAGGCGCTCGCGCAGCTTCGCACGGGTCCCGTCGCTGACCTTCAGTCCTTCGAGGAGGTAGCGGTCCGTGCTGCCCCAGATCTCCTCGATGGTGGCGAAGGCCGCGTCGAGGTATTCGGCGCGGGCTCCGAAGAGCGGATTGAGCAGCTCCATCACCTCGTCGGACATTCCTACCGGCGACGTGTCACTGCGCTTCACCTTGTAGCGGCGGTGGGCGTCGTTCGACTTGAGGTAATCGGCCTCGATGGCCTCCTTCTCGACGCCGACCGCGAGCAGCGAAACCGCGATCGACAGGCCGGCCCGGTCCTTGCCGGCCGCACAGTGCATCAGCGCCGGCACGCTGTCCTCGGCCAGCGCGTGCAGCACACGACTGTGCTCGACGGTGCGGTCCTTGATGATCGAGCGGTACGAGGCGACCATCCGCTCGGTGCCCTTGCCGTCGGCCAGGATCGAACGCAGCTGCTGGATGTTCCCGTCGCGCACGAGCCTCCAGAACTCCGCGCCGTCCGCCGGGTCGGAGAGGGGAATGCTGACATTCCGGACGCCTGGGAGCTCCACGTCGAGGCCGTCGAGCTTGTGGTCGGCCGCGTTGCGGAAGTCGAAGATCGTGTGCAGGCCGAGCCCGGCGAGGAAGGCGGCGTCGGCCTCGGTGGCATGGGCGAGGTGGCCGCTGCGGTAGAGGCGCCCGAACCGCACGGTGCGGCCGTCCACGGTCGGAAGGCCCCCGACGTCGCGGAAGTTGCGGACACCGGTCAGGCTGACGTCCGTCGGCTCGGGGCCGACCGGCGGGACCTCTGGCAGCTGCGTCACAAGGGCTCCTGGAGTGTCGGGCGTCGGCGCCGCTCGCCGACGGGGCACGCCCGCGACGATACGACATGGCTGCATCAGGCAACCGTCTCGGTCGGGCCGGAGCCGGTGACGCAGGCCGCGACCGCCGCACGTGTGTCCGTATTGGTGCATTTAACAGAACATGCCCCACTTGTACGGCAGATGGGGTGAGGTGGGTGAGCGGGATCATATCCGTGACGGTGCGTGGTGAGGATTCCGGCGGGCATTCCGGACGCCGCGCGGAAAGCCAAGATCCGTAATCCACGGAGTGTGACGGGAATTCCGTGCCGGAAATGAAGCATGCATTCCGGTGGGCAATCCGCAGCTTGTTCACGGCGTCCCGGCTCGCTTACGGTCACGGTCAATCCGGACGGAACGCCTAATCCTGCCGCCGCCCGGAATCCGCACCGACTCACGTGTGGCAGGAGCGGGGGAACCAGGTAAGCCGCCGGCCGGAGGGATCCGGTACGGCTCGGGGTCAAGTCGCGCACCGCGCGGCCGGGCATCTCCAGTCCGAACCCGACAGCTCACCTCGTAGGCGCCGGAGAGGAATTCCCCATGCCCGCAAAAGGCAAGCACCGTCGTACGAAGACCGGCCCGATCTCCCGTGGCGTCATCGCCGCAGGGGCCGGCGGCGCCGTTCTCGCCCTTCCGCTGATCGGCGCCACCGGCGCCCACGCCGCCGAGCAGGCCGCACCGGCGGCCAAGTCCGCCGCCGCGCACAGCGCTCCCGCCGCGGCGAAGAGCTCCCCGAAGACCTACTCCGTGGTCTCCGGTGACTACCTGGCGAAGATCGCTGCCGACCAGAAGGTCAAGGGCGGCTGGCAGAAGCTGTACCAGGACAACCGTGACGTCGTCGGCGAGAACCCGAGCCTGATCCTCCCGGGCATGAAGCTGACCCTCGGCGCCAAGGCATCCGGCCCCGTCGAGAAGTCCGCCGAGGCCGCCCCCAAGGCCGCCCCCTCGAAGGCCAAGACGGCAGCCAAGGCCGAGAAGCCCGCTGCCGCCCCGGCCGCCCCGGCCGAGAAGCAGGCCGCGGCGACCAGCGACTCCGGTGCGTCCGAGAGCAGCAGCTCCGGCTACGCCACCCCGGTCGAGAACGCCAACGTCACCACCCAGTACCGCGCCTCCGGCGCCAGCTGGTCCAGTGGTTACCACACCGGCTCCGACTTCCAGGCGGCCTCCGGTACCAGCGTCCGCTCCATCGGCCCGGGCACCGTGGTCTCCGCGGGCTGGAGCGGCTCGTACGGCAACGAGGTCGTCATCCAGCACACCGACGGCATGTACTCCCAGTACGCGCACCTGTCGTCCCTCGAGGTCTCGGCCGGCCAGACCGTGACCGGCGGCCAGCAGATCGGCCTCTCCGGCTCCACCGGCAACTCCACCGGCCCGCACCTCCACTTCGAGGTCCGGACCGGCCCGAGCTACGGCTCGGACGTCGACCCGATCGCATACCTCCGTTCGCACGGCGTCTCGATCTGAGGCACACCACCTGACGGTGGACGAGAGGGGCGGTGCGCGGCTGCGCACCGCCCCTCTCTCCTTATTCCGGCTTTACCAAAAACTGACCGGGTGGTCTTTCTCACCACCCGTCAACCCCTTATTACGGTCGCGTAGGTCACATTCGAAGGTGCAAGATAAGCCCTTGTGGCAGACGATTCGAGAAACAAACAACGAGGCATCATCGGGTCGTACGCGGCGATTGGCGACAGCTTCACCGAAGGGGTCGGGGACCCTGGCCCGGGCGGGACGCCCGTCGGATGGGCGGACCGCCTCGCGGTCCTCCTCGCGGACCAGCTCCCCGTCCCCGGCGCTGTGGTCGGCCCTCCGGACGACACACACGGGAACTTCCGGTACGCCAATCTCGCCGTACGCGGACGCCTCCTCGACCAGGTAGTCGAGGAACAGGTCCCCCGCGCCATGGAGCTGGCACCTGATCTGGTGAGCTTCTGCGCGGGCGGCAACGACATCCTCCGTCCCGGTTCCGACCCGGACGACGTGGCAGAACGATTCGAGCGCGCGGTCGCCGAGCTGACACAGGCGGTCGGCACCGTCATGGTCACCACCGGCTTCGACACCCGCGGCATCCCCGTGCTCAAGCACCTGCGGGGCAAGATCGCCATGTACACCGCACATGTCCGGTCCATCGCCGACCGCTACGACTGTCCGGTCCTGGACCTGTGGTCCCTGCGGTCCGTACAGGACAGGCGGGCCTGGGACAACGACCGGCTGCACCTCTCGCCGGAAGGGCACACCAGGGTCGCGCTCCGTGCCGCCCAGGTGCTCGGCCTCGACGTGCCGGCCGACCCCGACCAGGTGTGGCCCCCGCAGGCGCAGCGCGGGACGCTCGAGGTGCGGCGCGACGACATCCAGTGGGCGCGTGAATACCTCGTCCCGTGGATCGGCCGCCGGCTGCGTGGCGAGTCCTCCGGGGACCACGTCGAGGCCAAGCGCCCCGACCTGCTGCCGCTCTGACCCCCTCGCCCGCCCACGCCTGGTCAGCGGCTGACGAAGGGGAGCGGACGCCGGGTGGTGCCGGGGGACACAAGCCCGTCCGGAGCGGGTATCCGCACCGGGCGGGCGGGTATCCGCTCCAGCACGCCACCGGCGAAGACGTCGTAGAGCGGCAGCGTCTCGAGGTGCACGTAGCCGATGTGGCAGTCGCACACGTCGAGCGGGCAGCCGCGCGGACCCAGCGAGCTCCGGTAGCTCCCGTCGTAGAGGTTGCCCAGCTCCGCACGGACGAAGTGACAGCGGCGCACCGTCCCGTCACCGTCCACCGATACGACCGACTCGCCGGTCCGGCAGGGCATACCGGCCGAGCGGTGCGGATGCCTGCTGTAGGGGAACAGCGGGTCCAGGGCCGTCCAGCGGTCCGCCTGTTCGTCCGTGTAGGTGTGCCCCTCGGCGGCGTTGACCCAGAGATACACCTCGGCAGGCAGCGAGGAGCGCAGCCTGCGGGCCTCCTCCAGGTGCTCGTCGAGACCGACGATTCCGACGCTGTAGCGCACCCCGAGGTCCGTCAGTTCCCGGCACCGGCCGAGGAACCGCTCGTACGGTGTCTGCCCGGGGTGGTACGTGCACCACAGGGCGACCTTGTCGCGGTCCGCCCCGGCCAGCCAGCCGGTACGGCCGCTGAGATTGGTCTGGACTGCGACCCGGTCGATGTGCGGCAGCCGCGACATCTCGACGAGCGCCCTGCGGTACCAGGACCGCACGAGGGCCTCGCCCCACGGGGTGAACAGCACCGACAGCCGCTCGCCGGTCCGGGCGGCGGCCCACGCGGTGAACCGCTCCAGGGCCGCCCGGTCGGACCGCAGCTGCTCCCCGCTGTCCCGCCGCTTCGCGAACGGGCAGTAGGGGCAGTCGTAGTCGCACGACGCCAGCGGACCCCGGTAGAGAATCGTCAGGTCACTGCTCATCGGCCGCCTCACTTCGCCTCGTACGCGGCCATCGCGGCCCGCACCGCCGGGGAGAACAGCTCCGGGCCCAGCCCGTCGGAGTGGGCCAGGCCTTCGGGGGAGAGGCGAAGCAGGCCGGGGCCCGCGGAACCGTCCAGCCAGCCGCGTCCGGCGAAGAGTTCCAGCTCGGCGGGGAAGTCCTCGTACGGATCCGTGCCGAAGCGCTCGCGGTACTCGGAGGCCCGTATGCCCTCGGCCTGGAGGAGTGACTGCAGGAGATGGCGGCGGCGCGCCTCCTCGCCGTCGACGTACCGGCCGACCTCCGCCCGGGAGAAGTCCGTGGTGGTGGTGAAGCCGTCGATGATGCCCCGGATCTCCCGCATCTCCACCGCGTAGTCGAAGGAGTAGTGCAGGGAGGAGGTGTACGAGCGGGCCCCACAGCCGAGGCCGATCATGCCGTCGGTCTGGCAGGCGTAGTCGTCGGGGCCCGCGTGCGGGGCGTCCGCTCGGCGGAACATCCGCATCGACACCTGCTCGTACCCGTGGGCCAGCAGGTGGTCACGCCCCGCGCGGTACAGCCGCAGCCGCTGTTCGTCCCACGCGGCCTCCGACACCTCCGCCGTCGAGCCCAGCCGCCCGAGGCCGGTCAGCGGGCGCACGTACAGGGGGTAGAGGTACAGCTCCTCCGGGCGCCAGGCCAGGGCGGCGTCCAGCGAGGTGCGCCAGGTCGCCTCGGTCTGACCCTCGATTCCGTAGATCAGGTCGATGTTGAGGACCGGGATGCGGGCATCGCGTATCCGGCCGAGGGCGGCCTCCACCTCCGAGCGGCGCTGCGGGCGGACCGCCGCCCGGGCCTCGGCGTCGACGAAGCTCTGCACACCGATGCTGATCCGGGTGGTGCCCCGGTCGGCCAGTACGGCGAGCCGCTCCGCCGTCGCCGTCGACGGCGAGGTCTCGACGGACAGGGGCACCGCCTTCAGATCGGCGCCCATCCGCTTCTCCGCGATGTCGCAGAGGCGCTCCAGCTCATCGGCGGTGAGGAAGGTGGGGGTGCCGCCGCCGAACGCGGCGGCGGCGAAACGCACCGGCTGGTCGTCGCCCAGCGCGTCCCGGACGGCGGTGGCCTGCCGGTCGAGCGCGTCGAGGTAGCGTGTCGTCAGCTCCTCGGGGGCTCCGATCCGGGTGAACAGATTGCAGAAGCCGCAGCGGACCTCGCAGAACGGTATGTGCAGGTAGAGCGAGAGCGCGTCCTTGCGCTCCGCCGCCCAGAGCCCGCTCAGCAACGGACGCCCGGCCGGGTGGCCGGCGAGCGGACGGTAAGCGGTCTTGTGCGGGTAGGCGTAGACGTAGCTGACGTACGGGCGGCTGCTGTGCGTGTGGCCGGTCATCTGGGCGTCCCGGGTTCGAGGAAGAAATGGGCATAGGGCACGGTCCACACCGCTTCGTGACCGATCCGGTGACCGGTGTAGCCGTCGTCGCCGTACGCCGTGCCGTGATCGGAGCAGACGATGGCGAAACACCTGCGGCGGCTGCTCGCCGCCGCGAACAGGCGCCCTATGTGCCGGTCCACGTACTCGAGGGCCGCAGCGTGGGTGGCCCTGGAGTCGCCCGCGTCAGCGGTGGCACCGGGCAGGTGGAACCAGTTGGGCTGGTGCAGCGCCGACACGTTGAGGAAGAGGAACAGCCGCCGCTCCGGCGGGAGTTCCGCGACGACCTGCTCGGCGCGCGAGACCTGTGCCTCGAAGGACGTCGGAGAGGCCACGCCGAACTCCGGCTCCCAGTGACTCTCCTGGAACATGTCGGGCAGTACCGAGCCGAGAGGGGGACGGCGGTTGAAGAACCCCACGCCGCCGACGCACACCGTGCGATAGCCCACGGCTGCCAGACCGGAGAGCAGATCGGGGGTCTCGTGGACGAAAGTTCCGTCCGCGGTCGACTCACTGCCCGCGAAGCGTGCGGCGAACAGTCTCGGATGAGGGCCGGGTGCGGCGGGTGTCGGCAGGAACCCGGCGAAGATCGCCTGGTGGGATGCGTACGTGAAGCTGCCCGGGGCATGCCTCTTCTCCCAGACGCCGCCGGGCAGATGCCGCACGAGATTCGGGATGCGCCCGGCCGCGGCCAACTCCTCGGCCACGTCGAACCGCAGGGTGTCCAGGGTGACGAGCAGGAGGTCGTGGCTGCCCACGACCTCGTTCATGTCGGGGTTCGGGGGGCGGCCGTCGCGGGACGCGGGATCAGGGGGCGTCGATGACACGGTGGTTCCTTGCTCGTTCGTCATTCGTCCGGCCGTCCTCACGGCGGATGCCGCCAGGCCCGTCGCCGTGCGTGGAAGCCGCCACTACGGCGGCGACCTGTGCGCCGTAGGTGTCCAGACCCTCCGCGCCGCTGCCCGGCAGGCCGGTCAGACGCGGCAGGAGGTCCCCGAAGGCGTTCACCTCGCCGACGGCGAAGCGCCGCCAGCCCGTCGCGGGCAGGAGGTCGACGCCCACACACAGCGTGCCGGGGAAGCAGTCCGCCGCCCGCTCGCACACAGCGAGCGCGGAACTCCAACTGCCGCCCGAAGCCTCCACGGCGGCCCGGACCTCGTCCAGATCACCGCGCGCGCCGCCCAGGTGCAGATTGGTCATGGGGGACCGGCTCGTCCGTACGACGGCATGGGTCACCCGCCCCGCGACCACCACGACCCGGAGGTCGGCGACGCGCCCCCGCTGGGACGCCTTGGGCAGCCAGCGCTCGATGTGCAGTCCGTCCGGTGCCAGGGCGTCGACGAGCGTCGCCACCTCCCGCTCCGTCGTGCAGCGGCGCACCCTAAGCGAATTGAACAGCCGTCCCTCCTCATCCCGCTCCACGGAGGTGGTCGCCCGTATCCTGCCCGGGCCCGCCGTCTCCAGGGCCATCACCCCGGAGGCGGACGAGCCGTGCGCCGGCTTCACGAACACCCTCGGCATGCGGTGCTCCGACATCAGCCGACGCACATCCGCCCACCCCCGCACGGGCTGCGCGGCGGGTCCCGACGTGGGTGAGTCCGGCACCGGTACCCCGGCTGAGTCCAGTACGCCGTGACAGATCCGCTTGTCGAACAGCACGGCGATGTCATGCGGGTCGTCCAGCAGGACCGCGCCCGCCTCCGCGGCGGCCCGCGCGACCTCCTGCACGGCCGAGGTGAAGCGCGCGTACCAGCGAGCCGAACCCTCGACCCTGGTCGGGTCGTCACCCCCGCGCAGCAGCCGGTCAACCTCGGGATCCTCGCCGGGCGAATCGATGCGCACGGTCTCCCCCGGCAGGAAGACCGCCTCACCCCGCAGCACGTCCAGCCAGGACACCGCGCGTGCCTCGGGCAGCCCGGCGGCGCGCACGGCGTCCTGAAAGAGGCCGACCCTGCGGTTGGCGGGAACACCGACGACCGCGAGGTGCGGCGGCCGACTACTCGCTGACGGCGACATAGCGGACCTCGTCGTCCTCGGAGTCCCAGCGTTCCGCCCGGTCGAGAAGGACCCGTACGTCCGCCCGGGCGCACAGGGCCTCGATGCGGGAGACGAACGGATCCGAGAGGTAGTGGTGGTGCAGATCCAGGGCGGACAGATGGGCGAGCGGCTGGCCGTCGAGCAGGGACTGCGCCCCGGAATCGCCCAGGGTACCCATCGCGAGGGACAGGGACTCGAGCCGGGCGACCACCGGCGCCGAGGCGACGGCGGCCGCGATCTCGTCCTGGATCTCGCTGTTCTGCAGTCCCAGATGGCGAAGCCGGGGGAACGAGGCCCCGGAGAGCACGGGCGCAAGGTCCGCCACCGTGGTGTCACCGCCGTACCACTGGGCGCCGAACCAGAACTCCAGGTGCTCCAGGGCGGGCAGTTCGGACGAGCCGACCGCGCGGACGACGTGCCCCGGCAGACCGCCCGACTCGAAGCGGAGCGTCTTCAAAGCATGATGACGCACCGGCCGCAGCCGGAGATTCTCTTCTCCCGGTGCTCCCTCACCGCAGCCACGCACGCCCAGCTCCTCGAGGAGGGGGAGTGCTTCCAGCACGGGAGTGATGTCGCACAGCTCCAGCCAGGACAGCTCGCACTCCTCGCTATCCACATCCGCGAGGAAGAGCGCGCGCAGCGCCGGGAACCGGTGTGCGTCGGCGACGATCGCCCCGACGACCGGTGCGAGGGAGACGTAGTCGTCCTCCCACCAGGGACCGATGAGCAGCGCCCGGACCTGAGCGGTGTCGACCTCGTCGAGGAAGCGCTGCCAGACCTCTTCGAACGGCAGCTCATAGGGATAGCAGTCCAGCCGCCACGCCACGGAGCCTGCCGCAGGCAGTGCCGCGGAGTCCGCCGGTCCGGGCGGGGACATGGTGTGGACCGGCAGGCCGTGAAAGGTTTCGAGGTGGGTGATGTCGGTCATCGCGTCCTCACTCCGCGACCGCGGTGTAGCGGCCCTCGGGGCCGAGGCCGTCCCACGGCTCGCAGCGCTCCGACAGGTCGACCGACACACCGTGCGGTTCCAGGGCCTCGGAGAGGCGCCGCTCCATCGGCTCGGTCAGGAAGTGGTGGTGCAGGTCGAGCGAGGTGAGATGGGTGAGGGGCTGGCCCTCGAGCAGCGCGGCCGCGCCCTCGTCGCCCAGCGTGCCGTTCGACAGGTCGAGTGTGCGGAGCTGTGCGACGACCGGCGCCGAACCGATAGCGGCGGCGATCTCGTTCTGCAACTCGCTGTTGCGCAGGCCCAGGTGGCGCAGCCGGGGGAAGCGGGTACCGGAGAGCAGCGGCGCCAGATCCGGCACGACCGCATCGCCTCCGTACGCCGAGACCCCGAGCCAGAGCTCCAGACGTTCCAGCGCCGGCAGTTCGCTGTCGAGTATTCCGCGCAGCGCTTCGGCGGGCAGCCCCCCGCTCTCGACGACGAGGCCCCGCAGCGACTCGTGCTTGACGGGCGGGAACGTCAGGTCAGTGCCGCCGCGTACGCCGAGATGGGTCAGGTCAGGGAAGGCGGTGAGCAGAGCGGTGACGTCGGACTGCTGGATCCACGAGATCTCGGCCTCCTCCACCACCAGGTCCCCGACGAAGACCGCCCTCAGCGAGGTGAGCCGGTCGGCTGCTGCGACGACGAGCTCGATGGGGTAGTCGGAGGCCTCCTCGTACGCCTCGCCCCACTGCCCGATGATCAGGGCCTCGACACCTGACGGGTCGACGGCCTCGAGGAAGGCGCCGAACTCCTCCTCCCAGCTGAACTCCCTCTCGTCCGGGGCGAACGGGTCGACGCTGATGCGCCAGGCCGCGGCATCGGCCGTGGGGCGGGCCGAACCCTCGGTCTCGCGCTGGAAATCAACGGCCGGAAGGCCGAGCAACTCGTGCAGACGGTCCGCGTCGGACATGGCACTGAGCTCCTGATACTGGGACGACTGATGTCCGCAAGGTTTATCAAGTGCCACTGACAACGGCGTGACCGGCCCCGGCGCCCCGGCGCCGCCCCTCCGGCCCGGCAAGCCGATGACGACGCAGCTGGGCGCGTGCCGTGGCCCGGTCCTATGAGGCCAAGGCGGCTCCGGGACGAGGGCCTGTATCGGGCACAGCGATCGTCGAGCCGGTCGGCAGGGTCCGTAGGATGCGCGCGTGGACAGGTTTGCCGAGGTGGCAGCGGCCTTCTGGGACGACGGCGTGTACGGGGGCCGGCCGCCCTTGACGGATGCGGCCGTCCAGGATGCCGAGCGTCGGCTCGGTGTCCGTCTGCCGGCCTCGTTGCTGGAGATCCTGCGCGTGCGGAACGGTGGGCCGGTGGCGGATCCGTGGAACGCGTTCCCGACCGACGCGCCGACGTCTTGGAGCGCGAACCATGTTCCGCTCGACGACGTGATGGGCATCGGTGGTCACGACGGACAGTTGTCGTTGCTCGACTCGCCCTACCTGGTCGAGGAGTGGGTCTTCCCTCACCCCTGGTCCTGCTCTCCGGTGACGGCCACTGCTGGATCGCTCTCGACTACCGGGCATGCGGAGAGCAAGGGGAGCCGGCCGTGACGTGGTTCGACGTCGAACGCGGTACGGAACTCCCGCTGGCGGCGGACTTCCGGACGTTCGTCGAGCGGCTGACCGCAGCCGAGTCGTTCGACCCCGTCGACCCGGACGGCAGCCGCCCAGCGCTCTGACGGGGCTCCGTCGGAGCCTGCCGCGCAGGATGCTTGTGCTCCTTCGGCGCCTCGGCGTGCCGGCCTTCTCCGCCAAGGCCGACGCGGTGCGGGGCGCCGACGGACAGCCAGCCGCAGCGCTGTTCCGCCCCGGAGCCCGGCCGTTGGGGAAGGCCGAGCAGAACCTCACTGTCAGACCCCACTCGTAGCGTCTTCCATGTGGCCGGCACAAGCGGTGCCGGGACGGAGGGGAGACGTCTGTGTACCGGCAGGGCGATGTACTGATGATGGCGCTGGAGGCGTCGGAGGTGCCCGCGCACTTCCTCGAGGCACCGGGCGAACTGCGAGACGGGCGGGGGAGGCTGGTCCTCGCGCTGGGCGAGGTCACCGGACACGCGCACGCCGTGCAGGGGCCTGGCCGGCTGCTGAGGGAGGCGGGGCCGTTCGGCCCGATGCTGCTTCATCTCCCCGAGGGCGGACGGGTGGTCCACGAGGAGCACGCGCCGATAGCGCTGCCGAAGGGGTGGTTCCGCGTGGTGCGCCAGCGCGAGTACGCCCCCGGGGCGGTCCGGATGGTCGCGGACTGATCCGAGCGCGGTGCGCGGTGTGTGGCGCGGGGCCCGGTGAAGTGGTGTCGTGCGGTCAGGAAAAGGAACAGGGGACGGGGAATTCGATGCAGTACGTGAACGCGTGGCGGACCGTGGCGGCGGCCACCGGAGGGGCCGACCGGGGCGCGGCCGAGGACGGGGTGCGGCTCGCCTACCGCAGCGCGGGGCTCGAGGAGCCCGCGCACATCATCTGGGTGGATTCGCCCAGGGCGGCCGTCGAGGTGGTGGAGAAGCTGTCCGGCGCGGGGCGCTCGGTGCGCGAAGAGGTCCGCACCCGCCCCTGGGCCGCGGAACGGCGCCGGATGTACGACGAGCTGGGCCCGGCCGGCTGGTCCGCCCTGTGGTCCGCGACCGGTGCCCAGCTCTGGGAGACCATGGCCGCGCTGGCCGAGCGGATACGGGCGGGAGTCGTGGCCGAACTCGCGACCCGGCCCGAGGACGAATCCGCGATCCGCCTCGTGCTGCTCGACGCCGTCCTCGGCCAGCACGACGCTGCCTGGCTCGCGGCCTTCGACGGCCGCGGCGACCGGCTGACCGGACTGTCGGAGGTCGCCAGGAACGCCGGCTGGTGGTGGCCGTTCGAGCACACCGTGGTGATCAGCGAGCGACCCGAGGTGCTCCACCGTGACGAGGCGGGTCGGCTCGACCGGGGCGACGGGCCGGCGCTCGCCTACCGGGACGGCTTCGCTCTGCACGCCTGGCGCGGAATGCCCGTCCCTGTCGAGTTCCTGGAAGGTCTGGCGAGCCTCACTCCGGACCGGATACGCGCCGAGGAGAACGCGGAGCTGCGCCGCGTGATGCTCGAGTACTACGGCTACGACCGCTACCTCGCGGAGTCGGGCGCGGAACCCGTGCACCGGGACGAGACCGGCATCCTCTGGCGCATCCCGATGGAGGGCGACGAGGACGTCGTGATGGTCGAAGTCGTCAACTCCACCCCGGAGCCGGACGGAACGCACCGCACCTACTGGCTGCGCGTGCCGCCCAGGATCCGGACCGCGAAGGAGGGCGTCGCCTGGACGTTCGGCCTGGAGGGAGAGGTCTACGCGCCGGTGCACCAGACCTGAGCGGACGTGTGCCGCCGTCGGCCGGCCAGTCGTCGACGGTCCACCGGGCGGCCGCGCCCGCCGGCTTCAGGCGGTCAGAACCTCGTGGTCGATGCCGAGTTCGCGGGCGAGCGCCTCTTCGGTCCACTGCAGCATCGTGGCCCGGGAGAGCGGACCCGCGTACGACGTCATCTGGACGGCCAGCCCATCCAGGAGAGCCGTCAGCCGCCAGGCCACGGACATCGGATCGTCGCAGTGGAACTCACCCGCCGCCGCACCCTCCTCGATCACCTCGGCCAGCTCCGCCTTCCACTGCTGGTCGAGATCTCCGGCCACGTCGCGCAGCACCGGATCACGCAGCGAGGACGCCCAGCCCTCGATCCACAACCGCCACCCCTTGGCCTGGCCGGTCGGCGCGTACCAGCGAACGGCCGCCCGGAGCCGGCGGACCGCGCTGGTCCGGCGGGTCAGGAGTTTGCGCAGATGGGCGAGATCAGCCTCCGCGGCGTAGGCGAAGGCGGCCGCCACCAACTTCTCCTTGGACGAGAAGTGGTACAGCACCAGGGCGTTGCTCACCCCGAGGACGGCTGCCACATCGGCGATCCGGACCGCGGACACGCCCCGCACCTCGATCTGTTCGACGGCAGCGCGCAGGAGTTCCTCACGACGCTCCGCCACGCTCAGCCGTACTCTTGCCACGCGGTTACCTTAGCCAACCACCTTTTCCCTGTGGCCGCCCCGGTCCCCGACGGCCTACCGGTACCAGCCGAACCGCTCCGCCATCACCGGCAGGCGGGCCGCTGCGAGCGCGTGCGCGGCCGCACGCGGCGTGCAGTCGTCCGCGGCCGCCCGCTCCAGCACCTGGTCGACGAGTGCCCGCACCGAGCGGCGGGTGTGCCCGAGCGCCTCCTCCGCCTCGGGCCCGATGTCACCGAACAGCGTCCACCACCACCACGCGTTCGTACCGGAGTTGACGACCACATCGGGGAGCACCGTGATTCCGCGCTCGGCCAGCAGGGACTCCGCTTCCGGAAGCACCGGCATGTTCGCGGCCTCGACCACCCAGCGAGCCCTGACCGAAGCCTGGTTCACGGCATCCACGGCGTACGACACGGCGGCCGGGACCAGCACCTCCGCGTCGGCGGACAGCCAGGCATCGGCCGGCAGCTCCCGGTCCCCGTCCCGCAGCTTCCTGCGGTCCACCGTCCCGTGTGCGTCCCGGGCGGCCAGCAGTGCCTCGACGTCCAGGCCGTCCGGATTGGCGATCGTGCCCTCGATGTCGGCGACCGCGACAACAGTGAGCCCGGCCCGGGAGAGGAAGCGTGCGGTCGCCCCGCCCATGGTGCCGAGCCCCTGGAGGGACACCCGGGCCCCGCTGTGGGCCACACCCGCCCGGTCCAGTGCGGCGAGGGCTGACTCCGCGACCCCGCACCCGCCGACCAGCTCGTCCAGCCCGATGCCGTCGACCGTGACGGCGAAGGCGTCCGCCAGGCGTCGCCGTGCCGCCGCCTCGTCGTCCAGCAGGGGGTGGACCGCCTGGACCGTGGAGACGAGCCCGGCCTCCACCGCTGCCCGGTCGACGAGGTCCTGGCTGAGCCCGAGATCCTCGCCGGTCGTCCAGACGTGCTCGATGTACGGACGCATCGCCTGCAGGAAGCGGACGAGCACCCCGTAGGCGGCGGGGCTCCGTGGGTCGCAGTCGATGCCTCCCTTCGCGCCGCCCAGCGGGATGTACCGCGCCCGTTGGTCGTCGGCGTGGAAGTGCAGGGCCTCCTTCATGGTCATGCCCCGCGCCAGACCCGCCACCTCGGCGAGGGTGCAGCCCTCCCTCATCCGCAGACCTCCGCTGGAGACGCCGCGCACCAGCCGGTCGACGACCAGGTACCCCTCGGTGCCGGTGACGTGGTCCGTCCAGGTCAGGGAGATCAGTGGGGCGGGGGAGGCTGACGTCATGGGGCGGCTCCTGGGGGCACCGGCGTGGACTTACTGAACAGCGAGTCAGTATTGGCAGACCGGGCACGGCTGTCAACGCGTACAGGTGCGTCGGGTGTGACATCGTCGGACCCGGAACGCGGAATCCTGGGGACAGCACGGACGTTGGAGTCGGCATGACGGACTTCGAACCCGGGCACGCGGCACTGCTCCGACTCTTCGGGGAGTACGACGGCGGGGTGCTCGTCACCCTCAAGCGTGACGGCAGGCCTCAGCTGTCCAACGTGAACCATGCCTATTACCCCGAAGAAGGGGTGATCCGTGTATCCATCACGGAAGGTCGGGCGAAGACCCGTAACCTCCGCCGCGACCCGCGGGCGAGCTACCACGTGACCAGCGACGACCGGTGGGCCTGGACCGTCGCCGATGTCACCGCCGAGCTGACCTCTCCCGCCGCCGACCCCCATGACGCGACCGTGGAGCAGCTGGTCACCCTCTACCGGGACGTCCGTGGGGAGCATCCCGACTGGGACGACTACCGTCGGGTGATGGTCCAGGACCGCAGAGTGGTCCTCACCCTGCGGATCGACCATGTCTACGGCCAGCCGCGTGCCTGACGCGACACCCTCTGCGACACGGCTCGGGGGCGCGCCCGACGGCGCCTCCTCCACCGTCCAGCTCTCGCTCCGCCGCACCCCCCGACCATAATGAGACGACCGACTCCCTCAGGAGATGTTGTGACCGGCGCCGACCAGCCCTCGCTTCGTGACCGACTCCGCTCGCTCCGCCCCGACGCCTTCGGGGCGGACCCGGCCGGGGCACGGATGGAGCGGATCCGCCGCTCGCCCAATTTCGCCGACGGAGTGTTCCAGAATCCGGAAGGGGCGCGGACCAGGCCGTCCGGCTCCATGCTGGAATTCGCCAAGGTGTACTTCCGCAAGGAGGAACGGGCCCGTAGATCCCCGCTGGGCACCGTGCCCGTCCACGCCACGACACTGGCAGATCTGGCCGCGCCGCCGGCGACCGGCCTGCGGGTGACCTGGCTGGGCCACTCCAGCGTCCTCATCGAGATCGATGGCCGCCGGGTGCTGTTCGACCCGGTCTGGGGCGAGCGCTGCTCACCGTTCCCGTTCGCCGGACCCAAACGGCTGCACCCCGTCCCGCTGCCGCTCGCCTCGCTCGGGCCCGTCGACGCCGTGGTGATCTCCCACGACCATTACGACCACCTCGATCTGCCCACCATCAGGTCACTGGCCGGGACGGAAACGGTCTTCGCGGTGCCACTCGGCGTAGGCGCACACCTGGAGCGGTGGGGGGTGCCGCCGGACCGTATCCGCGAGCTCGACTGGAACGAGACCGCGCAGATCGCCGGCATCAGCCTGACCGCGACCCCCGCGCGGCACTTCTGTGGGCGCGGGCTGCGCAATCAGCAGCACACACTCTGGGCGTCGTGGGTCGTCGCGGGCCCGGAGCACCGGGTCTACCACAGTGGGGACACCGGCTATTTCTCGGGCTTCCAGGACATCGGCGCCGAGCACGGCCCCTTCGACGTGACGATGATCCAGGTCGGCGCCTACTCGGAGTACTGGCCCGACATCCACATGACTCCCGCCGAGGGCATGCGGGCGCACCTGGACCTCCAGGGCGGAGGACCGCACGGTGCGCTGCTGCCCATCCACTGGGGCACCTTCAACCTGGCCCCGCACCCGTGGTCGGAGCCCGGTGAGTGGATGAAGGACGCCGCGGAGGAGGCCGGGCAGACGGTGGCCCTGCCCCGGCCGGGTGAGCCTTTCGAGCCCGCGGGGAAGGTCCCCTCGGACCCATGGTGGCGTGCGGTGTCCACTCCCATCGCGTACCCGTGGCGTATCTCCGAGGTGGCTGACACCGCACCGGTGCAGAAGGAGGAAGTCGACCTGGCGGGCGAGCGGTGAGGGAGGGCGCCGGCGCTCTCGAGTACACCTGAGCGGCCCGGGAAGTCCCCCACCGGCCTGACAGTCCCGGCCGGGACCCCGCTCACCGGGGCTGTGCGGGAGGCTGCTGCGGGGAGCGGAGTACGAGCAGGGTGATCTCGCTGGGGGCGAAGACGCGGAACGGCGGGCCCCAGAAACCGGTGCCGCGGCTGGTGTAGAGGAGGGTGCGGGCGCCGTGGCTGCTGAGGCCCGCGAGGGCGGGCTGGTCGAGGCGGACGAGGTGGTGGAACGGCCAGATCTGGCCGCCGTGGGTGTGGCCGGAGAGCTGGAGGTCGACGCCGCCCGCCGCTGCCCGGTCGACGAACTTGGGCTGGTGGGCCAGGAGCAGGACGGGAAGGTCGGGGTCGGCGCCGTTCAGGGCTCCGGCGAGGTGGGCGCGGTGGCCTGCCAGCCCGGACGACTCGGCGGTGACGTCATCCACGCCGGCGACCACAAGGGTGTCACCGCCGCGTTCGAGCAGCAGATGACGGTTGCGCAGTGGCTCCCAGCCCAGCTCGTCCATCAGGTCGACCCAGCCCTGGGCCTCGCTGTAGTACTCGTGGTTCCCGGTGACGTAGACCCGGGCCCGGGTGGCTCGCACGGTGCCGAGCGGAGCGGCCTGGGCGCGGCGGCGTTCGGCCGTGCCGTCCGCGATGTCGCCGGTGTGGCAGACCAGGTCGGCCTCCAGGGTGTTGACCTTCGCGCAGACCCGTTCCGACCAGCGGGCCCGGTCGAGCGGGCCGTAGTGGGTGTCGGTGATGAGGACGACGCGGGTGCCGTCCAAGCCGGCCCCCAGGCGGGGGAGTTGCACGTCGAGTCGGCGCACGCGTGGCACCCGGCGGGCCTCGGCGTATCCCCAGGCGAGCAGCACGGCGGCTACGCCGAGGACCGCCCAGGTGACGATCCGGGCCCGGTTCTGACCGTCGCCCACGCCCGTCACGGTCAAAGCGACGCGCAGCAGGACTCCGAGCAGGACGGACCAGGTGAACAGCACCCAGACGGCCCCGAGGAGGGTGTCTCCGATGATCGCTGCCCGGTCCTGCTGCCGCCGGCCGTGGCCGCGCGCCATCGTGAGCGGCATGGCGATCAGACCGAGGACGAACAGGGCGGTGCCACCCAGTGCCACCGGGAGAGGCCAGTCCTGACCCGTGTGCAGGAGCACCCAGCAGGGCACGGTCCACAGCAGGACGGGGGCGACCAAAGGGATGTAGCGCATCAGGCGGTGCAGTCGACTCTGCCGGGTCGCATGCGCTTCACCGTCCGCGGACCGGGTTTCGCTGGTGTCGGTCACGCTTCCCCACCTCAATTAGCCGGACTGCCGACGCGCGCACTGTACCCGGTCGTCCTGGTGAGCTGAGTCCGGGATTCGTCGGCAACAGGTGGCGACCCGCAGGTGGACGCCGGCCTGCACCGGATCGTGCGGATCCGACTGCGCCACGACCGGCACACCCCGGAGTACCGCGGACGACGGCTCGGACAGGACCCGGCGCGAGGTCCGGCCGGTGGGAGTGAGGTGGCGCGAACACGGCGCCCGCCACGGCCGTCCCCGAGTGCTCCAGCAGCTCGCCTCTGGACATGTCCGACACGGGCTCCCTTCCTTCCGTCACCCTGGTGTCCGGTGGGCGGAACGGAGCCGGACGATCGAGCTGATGCGGCTGGAAGCCTTCTCGGCCTACGGCGTCCACCGCGGCGGGTATCCCGCCTGCCCCTGCTGCCGTACACGCCGCCTCATGACCACACCGGGGATGCCGACCGCGAGCAGGACGGGAATCGCGGCGGCGATCCCGAACCAGAGGACGAGGGCGAGGTAACCGTATGCCGCGTTGCTCACTTCCTTGTCCGCCTGTACGAGAAGGACAACGCTCACCACGAAAGCAACCACCATGAGGGCCGCGATGACGATGGCGAGCCAGATGAGGATGCGGGCCCACCGCCGGTACCCGTCGCTGACCCCCGGGGCCTGAGGACGCGCGTACGGGTGGTGCGCACCGGGCATCTGGGGCGCGTACGGGGGCGGCTGCTGGTTGGACATGCAGGCAGTTCTACTGTGCGCGGACCCGAAACACCACCCTTGCCCACGCGTTACGCGCCGCGCCGCTGTTCCAGGCGGCCGAGCGTCCGACCGGTGCGAGGCGAGTTCCGTCGCGATGCCCGGTCCGGCACCGTCAGCCATCTCTCCCTCCGGGCAGCCGGACGTCGCGTGGAGGGCGAGTGTTCTCAACCGGCCGGCTGAACGTACGGCTGTTGAAAGCGTCCTGCCCACAGCCGTACGGTCCCGTCGCCACCGGCCGAGGCGATGAAGTGGCCGTCGGGGGAGAACGCGACGGCCTGAACCCGCTCGCTGTGGCCGGGCAGTGGTTCTCCGACAGGGTGGCGCGTGAGTGTGTTCCACAGGCGGACGGTTCTGTCGCTGCTGCCTGTGGCCAGGAGATGTCCGTCGGGCGAGAACGCCACCGAGGCGACGGGACCGGTGTGGCCGGTGAGGGACTCGCGGACCGGGGTGCCGGTCGCGGTTTCCCACAGACGGACCGTCCCGTCCTGGCTGCCGGTGGCGAGAAGACGGCCGTCGGGGGAGAACGCCACCGATTCGACGCTGCCCGTGTGGCCTGTCAGAGGGGGGCCGACGGGCAGGCGCCTGGCGGGGTCCCACAGGCGGATGACGTGGTCGTGGCTGCCGGTGGCGAGGAGACGGCCGTCGGGTGAGAATGCCACGGATCCGACACTGTCCGTGTGGCCGCGGAGGGGGCCACCGAGGGGGGTCCCCCTCGCGGTGTCCCACAGCTGGGCGTCGTGGCAGGCCGTGGCGAGGAGACGTCCGTCGGGGGAGACGGCCACAGAAAGGTAGGAGCCGTGATCTCCGTCAGGATCGACGAGGCGTCTGCCGATGGGGAGGCGGGTGTCGGCGGTCCACATCCGTACGGATTCATCGTCACTGGCTGTGACGACGAGGCGGCCGTCAGGGGAGAACACCACAGCGCGGACCGTGTCGGTGTGGCCGGTGAGGGGGTTGCCGACGGGGAGACGGGTGACCGGGTCCCACAGGTGGACGATTCCGTCGGATCCCGCTGTGGCGAGCAGACGCGCGTCCGGAGAGAACGCCACGGAGTGGACCGGAACCTCATGGCTCCCACGGATGGCGGGCAACGGGATGGGGTGTCCGGCAGAGAGCGCGTGCTCGACCGCCCGTAGGGCCGAGGTGGACGCGACGAGGGGCACCCGAGTGCGGGGCTGACCGCTCCGGTGGACGCGCACGGTGTTGTCGTGACTCGCGGTGGCGAACAGGGACCCGTCGGGGGAGAACGCCACCGACCAGACCTGGTCGGTGTGGCCGGTGAGGGGTTCGCCGACCGGAGCACCGGTCGAGGGGTCCCACAGCCGCACGGTCCTGTCGCGGCTGGCGGTGGCCAGCAGCCGACCGTCCGGGGAGAATCTCACGGAGAAGACCGGGCCGGTGTGGCCGGTGAGCGGGGCAAGGACCGCGGTGCCGGTGATCGAACTCCACAGCCGCACCGTTCCGTCGGATCCGGCCGTGGCCAGCATCTGTCCGTCGGGGGAGAACGCCACCGACTCGACGTCGTCGGTATGACCGATGAGGGGTCTTCCGACGGGGGCGCCCGTGGCGGGGTTCCACAGGCGCACGGTCTTGTCGCGGCTCGCCGTGGCGAGGAGGCTGCCGTCAGGGGAGAACGCGGTCGACCACACAGGATCGCCGTGACCGGTGAGGGCGTCCCCGGCCGGAGTGCGCGTGGTGGTGTACCACAGCCGTACGGTCTCGTCCGCGCTCGCGCTGGCCAACAGCCGTCCGTCGGGGGAGAACGCCACCGACCAGACCTCGTCGGTGTGGCCGGTGAGCGGTTCGCCGACCGGAACCCCGGACACGGTGTCCCAAAGGCGCACCGTGCGGTCGGCGCTCGCGGTGGCCAGCAGCCTTCCGTCGGGCGAGAACACCACCGACGCCACCCCCTCGGTGTGGCCGGTGAGTGCGTTGCCGACGGCAACACCGGACGCGGAGTCCCACAGCCGTACGGTGTTGTCCGCGCTCCCCGTGGCGATCAGTCGCCCGTCCGGGGAGAACGCCGCCGACACGACCGGGCCCGTGTGCACCAGCGGGGCGTAGGCGAGGGCGAAGCGGGACGAGGACGTGACCCGGGGCGAAGTCCTCGGCGGGCCGCTCACCGCCTCCTGCCGTACGGCACGAGTCTGCCGTCGGGCCGGCCGCGCCGACGCGACGGCGACCCACCGGGCACGCCACGGCTCCAGAACGGGTGATCTGCGGTCCGGTGGCGCACATTCCTGTCCGTACTCGTCCCAGGACAGCAGTGTGCGGACGAGCAGGATCACTTTGTCGACGCTCACGTACTTGGCCCCGAGCGCGGCGCTCTGCGTGGCGATCGGCAACGACGCCTGCTCCTGGGCGAACAGCCTCCGCGCGCGGGCCTCGATCGTACGCAGCGACGGATTCCCCCGCTCCACCCTCAGGCGGCTGAGGTGAACGGCCTGATCCCGCAGCGCCTCCTCGTACGCGCTCGACCGGTCGGTGGCGTCGACATGCTCTGCCATGGGCTCCGTCCCCCGTGCTGCGCCAAGTCATCAGCAGCGTAGGGGGCTGTGGACCGAACGGTGCCGAACTTGACGGAACAGTCCCGTACAACGCGTACACGACGCGGCCGTGCTCGGGTGTTCGGCCGAACACGCCTCACGTACGGAGGAGTTGGGCGAGCGATCGGCGTTCCCTGGATTCGTTCGATCCGTGCAGGTCACAGCGGTGACATGGGTCAGAGTCGAGTCATGTCCACTCCACCTGACGCATTCCTGTCCCTGCACACCGCCGTCGTACTGCTGGCCGCCGTCGTCGTCGGCATGGTCATCGGCTGCCTGACCGTCCTCACCGGTGTCCCGGTCGCGGCGGCCGTCATCGCGGGCGTGTCCAGCGCCGGAGGCAGCGTTCCGGTCCTGCGTACCCTCATCGGATGAGCGTCTGGTGACCGACCGGCCGACCCGGCAGCGGACCATGCTTGCGGGCCTGCCGCACGAGGAGTTCTCACGCCGGTTCTCACGCGGGAGGGACAGGGAGCGATTTCCGGTGCGGACGCCCATCGAGCGGGGTGCTGGACCGCGGCACCTCCACCGCCCGGGAGGCCTCGCGTCCTGCGGAGGGCTGAATTGCCGCCGTCCAGCGGTGAGATGGTGGGAATCGGTCCTTGCTCCGACTTGCTTGTCGTGTGTTGCAAGTCATCGGCGTGAGCTGACGCGCACCACTACTCGATGCTGCTGCCGGCCAAAGACCTGTTCGTCCTGCTCGGTGCCACAGCGGCGGGGTTGCTGGTGGCACCCGGCCGACGCGGTGTCTCCGTCGTGGTCATCGCGGGAGTGACAGCGGTGCCGATCCTGGCACTGACCCGCAGCTTCTTCACCCCGAGACCCGAACGCACCGAGACCGACCGGACGGAAGGAGAGACGCCGGCTGCCGGCGGCACCTGCTGAGTGTCACGTGATGCGTGCTCGGGAAGATCCGCTCGAACCGTGCAGGCCTCAGAACTGCCGAGCGCACCTCGGTGCACCCCGGATCCCGTCGGCGGCAACGACGCCGACGGGAGGTGTCAGGCGCCCGGCCCCTCGGTGCTCTCGCGCAGGACCAGGCGGTGTGCCACCACGCGGTCCTGAGTCGACTGGACACCGGGGCCGGTGGGGCTGTGCGCCTCCTGGCTCTGTGTGGCCTCCTCGATGCGTCGGAGCAGGAGCTCGACGGCGACCCTGGCCACCGCGGCCTTGTCGGGTGACACGGTGCTCAGCGTCGGCACGCTGAAACGGCCGCCTTCCACGTCGTCGAAGCCCACCACCGCCACGTCGTCCGGTACGCGCAGCCCGTGTTCGTACAGGGCGCGCAGGGCTCCCAGGGCGAGCTGGTCGTTGAGGCACAGCAGTGCGTCCGGCCGCATCCCGGAAGCAAGGGCCCGGGCCACCGCGCGGGCGCCGTCGGGCATCCTGAAGTCGTCCACCGGCAGCAGTGCGTCCGGACGGTGGGTGATGCCGGCCTCGGCGAGGGCCGTCAGGTAGCCGCGGGTGCGGGCCTCCGCGGTCCCGAGTCCCGGTGCGTCCCGGCCACCCACCGCGAGAACGGTCCGGCGGCCCAGGCCGATCAGATGCTCGGTGGCCTCGCGCGCGGCCTTCTCGTTGTCGATGGCCACATGGTCGGCACCCTCCTCCAGCAACTCCCCGAGCAGCACGGTGGGTGGAGCCCCGGCTCGCTCGCGGAGGTCGTCCGCGGTCAGGGCGAGCGGGCTGAGGATTATCCCGTCGACGAAGTCGGAGGCGAAACCCGCCAGGGCCGCCAGCTCGTGCTCGCGGTCCGCGCCGCTCTGGTGGATGAGCACCGTCAGGGAGCGCTGTTCGGCCTCGCGGATCACATGCCGGGCGAGCTCGGCGAAGTACGGAACGTCCAGTTCGGGCACCACCAGGGCGATGATGCCGGTCCGGCCCTTACGCAGATGGCGCCCGGCCAGGTTCACCCGGTAGCCGAGATGGTCGATGGCCTCGCGGACCACCTGCCGGGTCCGGTCGGAGACATGGACGTAATCGTTGATCACGTTGGACACCGTCTTCTCCGACACCCCCGCGTGCCGTGCGACGTCCTTGATCCTGGGCCGTGCCACGACCGACCTCCCTGCCCTCGCGCGCTGCCGAGTCTATGTCCCGGCGCTCCGGGGGCCGACAGAGGTGTCCGGTATACGGCACGCGGTGAGTCCCCCAGGTGTCGAAAGGTGTCGAACACCCGTACCGTCCGAACTCTTTACAGCCAATGTACATCGATGTAAAAACATGTGACCGCACCGTTTCAGCCAGTGCGGTCACCCACCTGCCGTGTGCGGTGGACCCGTCCGTGCGGCGGGTCCACCGCCGATCCGGCATGAGCGTCCGGCCGTCGAAAGGTCCGCGATGAGTTCTTCGTCCCCCGCCCACGAGGTCTCGGCCTCGCACGGCCCCGGCCCGGCGCCAGGCACCGGCCGCCGTCGGTTCCTGCGCTACGGAGCAGCCGGCGCGACCGCCCTGCTCGCCACGGGCCCACTGGCCGGCTGCTCCTCGCGGGCCTCCGCCTCCGACGCCTCCGCCTTGAGCGTCTGGGACCTGTTCCAGGGCGGTGACGGCATGTTGATGAACGACATGATCCGGGCCGCCTCCGAGGGCCCCGAGGGCTTCCAGGTCGACCGCACGATCCTCGACTGGGGGCCCTCGTACTACACCAAGCTCGCCATGTCGGCCGCCGGAGGACGAGCCTCGGACGTGGCGGTCCTGCACCTCTCCCGTCTGGCCGGCTACGCGCCCGGCGGGCTGCTGGACCCCTTCGACCTCGACGTACTCGCCGAATTCGGCGTCACCGAGAAGGACTTCACGTCGGCGGTCTGGTCCCGCACGAAGCATCAGGGGCGCGTCTACGCCATTCCCCTGGACGTCCACCCGTTCATCGTCTTCTACGACCGGAAGGCCGCAGGCGAAGCCGGGCTGCTCGATCCGAAGGGTGAACTCGCTCCGATGGGGTCACCGAAGGCCCTTCTGGAGGCGGGGAAGGCCCTGGCGGATGTGACGGGAAAATCGGGCATCCTCTTCGGGCACGTGACCGACACCGCGCAGAGCTGGCGGCAGTTCGCGGCGCTCTACGCGCAGACCGGTGCCTCCTTCACCCTGCCGGACGGCGGGCCCGCCGAGATCGACACGGACGCCGCGGTACAGGTCGTGTCCTTCATGCAGCAGCTCTTCGACGGCAGGACGAATCCCAACAACCTCGACTACAACGCCGCGTTGGCCGGCTTCGTCGGAGGCCGTGGCGGGATGGCCATGCTCGGGGAATGGGAGCTGCCGACGCTCCAGAAGTCCGGCATCCCGCTCGGCGCCGCACCCTTCCCCCAGGTGTTCGGCCGGCCCGCCGTCTACACCGACTCCCACAGCTTCGTCCTGCCGCATCAGGACAGCCCGGACCCGGCCCGCCGTAGGGAAGCGCACCGCTACGTCGCCGAGATACTCAAGCAGAGCCTGACCTGGGCGAGCGCCGGGCACATCCCCGCGTACCAGCCGGTGCTCGCCGAGCCGGGGTACGCGGCGCTGAAGCCGCAGTCCTCGTACGCCGACGCCGGAGAGGTCGCGGTGCTCGATCCGCCGAACTGGTTCGCCGGGGCGGCGTCGAACTTCCAGAACCGCATGTGCCAGCCGCTCCAGTCGGCGTTGCTGGGCAACACCTCCGCCGAGAAGGCCGTACGGCAGATGGTCCGTGAGGCGAACTCGCTGCTGCGGCAGCCCAACCCGGTTGCCTGACCGAGCAGAAGGAGTTTCCGACGTGACCACCATCGCGCCCACCGGCGCCCCCGCGCCGGCCGGCGAGCCGCCGGTCGTCCCGGCCCCACGCCGCGGCACCGGCCGCCGCGGACCCGGCATGCTCTTCGTCCTGCCCTTCGCGGTCCCCTTCGCGCTCTTCCTCGTGTGGCCCGTGGTCCAGGGCCTCTGGATGAGCCTCACCGACAGTTCCCTCACGCTGCGCGACACATCCTTCGTCGGGCTCGACAACTACGCCGAGGCGTTCGGCGACCCCGACGTCTGGAGCAGCCTCGGCAACACCGTCTTCTTCACGGCGGCTTCCAGCGTGCCCCTGGTGCTGATCGCGCTGGCCATGGCGCTCCTGGTGCACAGCGGGCTCGCCGGGCAGTGGGTGTGGCGGCTGTCCTTCTTCGCGCCCTACCTGTTGCCGGTGACCGTCGTGACCCTCATATGGACCTGGCTCTACCAGCCGGAGGTCGGACTGGGCAACGAGCTCCTCGGCTCGCTCGGCCTCGAGCCCGTCGGCTGGCTGTCCGACGAAGCGGTCACGATGTGGTCGGTCGCCGCACTCACCGTCTGGTGGACGGTCGGCTTCAACTTCCTGCTCTACCTGGCCGCGCTCCAGTCCCTGCCGTCGGCCTACGACGAGGCCGCCGCGCTCGACGGTGCCGGCGCGTGGCGGCGCCTGTGGTCCGTCACCCTGCCGCAGCTGCGCCGGACCAGCGTCCTGGTAGCCATGCTCCAGATCCTCGCTTCGCTGAAGGTGTTCGACCAGATCTACATCCTCACCAAGGGCGGGCCCAACGGCTCCACCCGGCCGATCCTCGAGTACGTCTACGACATCGGGTTCACCGGCTACCGGCTGGGCTACGCGTCGGCGGTCTCCTACGTCTTCTTCGCCCTCGTCATCGTCGTATCGCTCGCACAGCTCCGCCTCTTCCGCCAGGAGGACTGACCGATGTCCACGACCACACCCGTCGCACGGACCATGCGCCGCCCCCACCGGGAAACGGCCGGCTCCCCCCTGCTCCTCGGCCACGGCCGGCTGCCGCGCGTCCTGGCCGGTACCGCGCTCACCGTGCTGGCGGCCGTCTGGCTGCTGCCGTTCCTCTGGGCCGTGGCGACGTCCTTCCAGAGCGAACAGGACGTCGCGAAGCCCGGCCTGTCGCCCTTCAAGGGCGCCTTCACCCTGGACGCCTACCAGCAGATCCTCGAACGCGGGAACGTGACCGTCTGGGCCGCCAACAGCTTCCTCGTGGCCGGACTGGTCACGCTGATCACCGTCGTGATCTCCACCCTGGCGGCCTACGGCTTCTCGCGGGGCACCTTCCGGGGCCGCCGCGCCCTGCTCGCCGTCACCGTCGCGGCCGTCATGGTTCCGCCGCAACTGCTCGTCGTGCCCCTCTTCGAGCAGATGCTGATGTTCAACCTGGTGGACACCTACGCGGCGATGATCCTGCCGCAGGTCGTGGCGCCCATGATGGTCTTCATCCTCAAGAGGTTCTTCGACAGCATCCCGCGGGAGCTGGAGGAGGCGGCACGGCTCGACGGAGCGTCCGAGGTGCGCGTCTTCCTGTCGGTCGTCCTGCCGCTGTCCCGGCCGATCGTCGCCGCCGTCTCGATCTTCGTGTTCATCGGCGCGTGGAACAACTTCATGTGGCCGTTCATCGTCACCAACGACCCCGACCTGATGACGCTCCCCGTCGGACTGGCCACCGTCAAGGACGCCTTCGGCATCCAGTACGCCCAGGCCATGGCCTCGGCGCTGCTCGCGGCACTGCCGCTGATCGTGGTGTTCCTGCTCTTCCAGCGCCGCATCGTCAGCTCGGTGGCCACCACCGGCCTCGGCGGAGCCTGACCCGCCCTTCCACCCTCCGTACCACCCCGGGCCGGCGGTCCCCGTCGGCCCGACGACTCCCTGGAGCATGTGTGCCCACTCCGTCCGTACCCCGCCCCGAGTACCCGCGACCGCAGTTCGTCCGTCGCGACTGGCTCAACCTGAACGGCCTCTGGCAGTTCGAGACCGACCGGGGGGACAGCGGCATCGAGCGCGGTCTCCTCACCCGTGAACTGACGGGCGAGATCCTCGTCCCCTTCCCGCCCGAGTCCGAACTGTCGGGTGTCGGCGACACCGACTTCCTCGAAGCCGTCTGGTACCGGCGTGTCCTCACGCTGCCAGCCGACTGGGCCGGCCGCAGGATCCTGCTGCACTTCGGCGCCGTCGACCACGACACGACCGTCTGGGCGGACGGCACCGAGGTCGCCCGCCACCGCGGCGGCTTCACCCCGTTCACCGCCGATCTCGGTGACATCGCGGGCTCCGGACAGGACGTGGTCATCACCGTCCGGGCCCGTGACTCCCGCTCGGGCCCGCAGGCCCGCGGCAAACAGGCGATCAAGTACGCCAACCACGACTGCAACTACACACGTGTCACGGGCATCTGGCAGACCGTCTGGCTGGAGCCCGTCCACGAGCTTCACCTGAGGCGGCCGCGGATCACCCCGGACCTCGCCGGCTCCGCCTTCCAGCTGGAACTCCCGCTGTCCGGCAACCTGCCTGGCCACCGGGTGCGAGCGGTCCTGAGCGACGGGGACGGTGAGGTGAGCCGGGCGGAGGCCCGCGCCGACCTCGACCTCGCACCCCGCCTCCACCTGCCCGTTCCCTCCGACAGGAGGCGCGAGTGGGGCCCCGGCGACCCGCACCTGTACAGCATCGTGCTCGAACTCGTCGACGAGCAGGGGGAGGTGCTCGACACGGTGGACAGCTACGCCGGGCTGCGAGCCATCGGCCTGCGGGGCAAGGCGGTCACCCTGAACGGGCGTCCCCTCTTCCAGCGGCTCGTTCTCGACCAGGGCTGGTACCCCGACGGGCTGATGACCGCGCCCACCGACGAGGCACTGGTCCGGGACATCGAGCTCGCCATGGACGCCGGCTTCAACGGGGCACGGCTCCACCAGAAGGTCTTCGAGGAGCGCTTCCTCTACCACGCGGACCGTCTCGGATACCTGGTCTGGGGTGAGTTCGGCGACTGGGGCTGCGAGACCGGAGGGTCGTCGGGCGACAACCAGCAGCCCGACGCGTCCTACGTCGGCCAGTGGCTGGAAGCCGTCGAACGTGACTACTCGCACCCCTCGATCGTGGGCTGGTGCCCGCTCAACGAGACGTACCAGAAGCTGCACGACCGCATCACCCGGCTCGACGACGTGACCCGGGCCATGTTCCTGGCCACCAAGGCCCTGGACAGCACCCGGCCCGTGATCGACGCGTCCGGCTACGCCCACCGGGTCGTGGAGACCGACATCTACGACTCCCACAGCTACGAGCAGGACCCCGAGGCGTTCCGGCAGCTGATGGCCGGTCTGGCCAAGGGTGAGCCGTTCGTCAACACCTACGAGAACGGAAACGCCTACTCCCAGCCCTACCGGGGGCAGCCCTACTTCGTCAGCGAGTTCGGCGGCATCTGGTGGGACCCGGAGGCCGCCGCCGCTCAGTCCGGGGAGGACCGGACCGTCTCCTGGGGTTACGGCGAACGTGTGCGCAACGAGGAGGAGTTCCACGAGCGGTTCAGCGGCCTGACGGGTGTGCTGTTGCGGGACCCGGCCATGTTCGGCTACTGCTACACGCAGCTGACCGACGTCTTCCAGGAGCAGAACGGAATCTACCGCTTCGACCGGGGCAGCAAACTCGACGTGAAGCGGATCAGGGCCGCGCAGTCGCGCCCGGCGGCCATCGAGGAGGAGTAGCGGTCCCGCAGGCAGCGGTCTCCCCGAATCCTGGGGAGGCCGCCGCCGGTGCGTCCGGGCTCGCTCCGGCCTGAAGGGCGCCCTCAGACCCGCTGCAGCCGCCAGATCTGCGGCTGCAGGCCGTTGCAGGTCCACTGCTGGACGTTGCCGCCCGGCGTACGGGAGCCCTCGGCCACGTCGAGGCACTGCCCGCTCTTGGCGTTCCGCAGCCGGTGGAGCGCACCGTCCGCGATGCCGGCCGCGTCGCCGCTGCCCGTGAGGGAACCGGTCGCGAAGTACGGCCGGCACACCGAGCCGTCCCAGCCGGTGGCGATCTGCAGGAGAGTCCTGCCGTCGGCCGAAGGCAGCAGCGGAGAGCTGTAGTTCTGGCAGTGTCCCACCCTCGACGCCACCCGGCTGTCCGACGAGAGCGCGACGCGCGGTGCCGCGGCAACGGGACACTTCACGGCCTGGGGCTTCACGGGGGCCTTCGCAGGCCTCTGCGCACCGGACCTCACCGGTGCCGGGATGATCGCCCACCCCGCGCGCCGGGGCCGGGCGACGGCCCGGACCGCCGTGGAGTCCTGCGGCGCGGTCCGGCGTTCCGGTTCCAGCCGTGCGGTCCGGCCGTGCAGAGCTTTCTCCCACGAGCGGCCGTCGTCAGCACGCCGTACACGGGGGGCGGCGACGGGTTCACCGCAATTTCACGCACGTGTGACCCGGAGGCCGATATCCCGTGCTCCGAATACTTCCTGCTGCACGGAGATAGGGGGGTGATAGGGGAAAAGGAAGGGGGAGGACGGAACGAATTGCTGCGATAGCGTCACGGCCCGCATCGATTCAATTCACCGAGAGAGTGTGTAATCCATGGGACGTTCGCCGCAGTCATTTGAATTCCCTGCCTGGCCGCAGTACGGCGACGAGGAGCGGACGGCTCTGCACCGTGCTCTCGACCAGGGGCAATGGTGGCGTATCGGGGGGAGTGAGGTCGACACCTTCGAGGAGGAGTTCGCCGCTTACCACGGCGCGCCGTACGCGCTCGCGGTGACCAACGGGACGCACGCGCTGGAGCTCGCGCTGCAGGTCCTCGGAGTCGGCCCCGGCTCGGAAGTCATCGTTCCCGCATTCACTTTCATTTCTTCCTCGCAGGCGGCCCAGAGGCTGGGCGCGGTCGCCGTTCCGGTGGATGTCGACCCGGAGACGTACTGCATCGATCCCGCTGCCGTCGCTGCCGCGATCACTCCTCGGACCAAGGCCGTCATGCCCGTCCACATGGCCGGCCAGGTGGCGGACATGGACGCGCTGGACAAGATCTGCGCCGACGCGGGCGTGGCGATCCTCCAGGACGCGGCGCACGCCCACGGTGCGCGGTGGCAGGGGAAGAGGGTCGGTGAGCTGGGATCCGTCGCCGCCTTCAGCTTCCAGAACGGCAAGCTCATGACAGCGGGCGAGGGAGGGGCCGTGACGTTCCCGACCCGTGAGCTTTACGACGCCGCGTTCCTGCGGCACAGCTGCGGGCGGCCCCCGACGGACCGCAAGTACTTCCACAACACCTCGGGCTCCAACTTCCGTATGAACGAGTTCAGCGCGTCGGTCCTCCGTGCCCAACTCGGGCGGCTGGCCGGGCAGATCGACACGCGTGAGGAGCGCTGGCCGCTGCTGGCGAGCCTGCTCGCCGAGATCCCCGGCGTCGTACCTCAGGGCAGGGACGAGCGCAATGACCGCAACCCGCACTACATGGCCATGTTCCGGGTCCCCGGCCTCGGTGAGGAGCGCCGCAACGCCCTCGTGGACACCCTGATCGAGCGAGGGCTGCCGGCCTTCGTCGGCTTCCGCGCCATCTACCGCAGCGACGGCTTCTGGGAGTCCTCCGCTCCGGACGAGACCGTGGAGGAGATCGCGCGTCGCTGCCCGAACTCCGAGGCACTCACCCGGGACTCCGTCTGGCTGCACCACCGGACACTGCTGGGCACCGAGCAGCAGATGCACGACATCGCGGCCGTCATCGCCGAGAGCATGGCCACGGCGTGAACCGGCCCGTCCGTGTCGTGGTGGTCGGGATGGGCTGGGCGGGCCGGGAGATCTGGCTCCCCCGGCTGACACAGCATCCGGCCTTCGAGGTCATGGCCGTGGTGGATCCGGTGGCAGGCCCGGCGGACTCCGGGGTCCCGCTGCTGGGTGACGTCGCGGAGATCGAGCCCGGCACGGTCGACCTCGCGGTCGTCGCCGTGCCGAACCACCTGCACGCCGACATCGCCGAGGAGCTACTGCTCCGGGGCATCCCCGTGTTCCTCGAGAAGCCGGTGTGCCTCACCTCCGCCGAGGCCGGCCGTCTCGCCGAGGCGGAGCGCGCCGGAGGCGCGGTACTGCTCGCCGGCAGCGCGTCCCGGTACCGGGCAGATGTCCGGGCCTTGTACGAGCGGGCGTCGGCGGTGGGACGGATCCGTCACATCGACGTGTCCTGGGTGCGGGCCCGTGGCGTTCCGGACTCGGGGGGATGGTTCACACAGGCCCAGCTCTCGGGCGGAGGCGCGCTGGTGGACCTCGGATGGCATCTGCTGGACAGCATCGCGCCGATCCTGGGGCCGGCCGCGCTGACGCAGGTGGTGGGCACGTCGTCCGACGACTTCGTCAACACCTCGGGCGCCCGGGCCGGCTGGCGTGACGGCCCGGAGGCTGCGGGCGCCGGCGCGGGAGGCGGCGACGTCGAGGACACCGCCCGGGGTTTCCTGGTCACCGAGGACGGTGTCTCGGTCGCGCTCCGCGCGAGCTGGGCGTCGCACGAGGCGCGCGACGTCACGCTGATCAGGGTCGAGGGCAGTGCGGGTGTGGTCTCGCTGCGTTGCACCTTCGGGTTCAGCCCGAACCGCGAGGGCGGGTCCGACCTGACGTTCACCAGTGACGGTGAGACGGCGCCGGTGCCGTTCGAGGCCGAGCGGATCGGTGCGGAGTACGACCGGCAGCTCGACGAACTGCCCGGGTTGCTGGGTGAACCGGCCATGACCGGGCGGGCGGTGGCGGACGCGCTCCGGAACATCGGGGTGATCGAGCGTCTGTACGCCTGTGCTCGGCAGAACGTTCCGAACGACGACGCGACCGGGGAGTACCGGATGGACAGGCGCATAACGGGACTCACGGGGAACACGCCCGTCGTCGGCCCGCTGGAGCACCCCAGAAGTGTGGTCGTGTTCGACCTCGACGGAGTGCTGGTGGACAGCACCGAGGTGATGCGAGAAGCGTTCTCGATCGCGTACGCGGAGGTCGTGGGCGAGGGGCCGGCCCCGTTCGCGGAATACAACCGGCACCTGGGCCGGTACTTCCCCGACATCATGCGGATCATGGACCTTCCCCTCGAGATGGAGGAGCCCTTCGTCAGGGAGAGCTACCGGATGGCTCATCTGGTGCCCCTGTTCGACGGAGTACCGGAGATGCTGCACACGCTGCGCGAGCGGGGCATCCGGCTCGCCGTGGCGACGGGGAAGAGCGGGCCGCGGGCACGCTCGCTGCTGTCGCAGCTGGGGGTGCTGGATCTCTTCGACCACGTGATCGGGTCCGACGAGATCGCTCGCCCGAAGCCGGCTCCGGACATCGTCCTCAAGGCGCTGGAGCTGCTCGGGGCCGACCCCGACAGCGCGGTGATGGTCGGCGACGCGGTGACCGACATAGCGAGCGCACACGCCGCGGGAGTGGCTGCCCTGGCGGCACTGTGGGGTGAGACGGACGAACCGGCGTTGCTGGCGGCCGCGCCGGACGCGGTACTCCAGAAGCCGGGGGACCTCCTGGCGCTGTGGCCGGCCGGAGCCCTCGGCTGACCGACCCGACCGACCCCTGGGCCGGCCCGCACCGTACGGTGCGGGCCGGCCCACCCATGACGGGCCCCTGTGGCCCGGTACCGCCACGGGACGGACCGCACCCGTACGGCCGGCCCGGCTCGGGGTGTCATGTGGCCCGGAACCCCGCGGAGTTAGGGATGCCCTAGGGGGCCGGTAGGGGTAGGGCGGGGGATTGGCGCGACCGAGACTGAGCGGTGACTCGCCCACTTCCGTGGGTGGCAACGGATACCGGCCCGTGCGAGGTGCCTCGCCGACCGACGGAGTGGTGAGATGCTGCGTACCGAACTGATACGGCCGCTGCCCGAACTCCTGAAGGCGCACGCCGACCGGTTCGGGGACAAGGTCGCCTTCCGGGACGCCCGCCGGAGCGTGACCTACGCCGAGCTGGAGCGCCGCTCGGGGAACATCGCCGGTCACCTCGTGCAGATGAGGCTGCAGCCGGGCGACTGCGTGGCGATCTACCTCGGCAACTGCGTCGAAGTCATCGAGAGCTACCTGGCGGTCGTCAGAGCGGGTGCCATCGGCTCGCCGTTCAACCCGCGTGCCACCGACGCCGAACTCTCGTATCTGCTCGAGGACAGCAACGCGCGCGTCGTCATCACCGACGCCGCCCACGCCGACCAGCTCGGACGGGTCCTGGGGGACCGGGGTGACGTGCGGGTCGTCATCACCGGCGACGCGCCCGAAGGGGCGTTGCGCTTCGAGACCCTCGCAGGCACCGAACCGGCTGTCGGGCCCCGGGACGACCTGGGACTCGACGACCTCGCGTGGATGCTCTACACCTCGGGGACCACGGGCCGGCCCAAAGGCGTCCTGTCCACGCAGCGCAACTGCTTGTGGTCGGTGGCCGCCTGCTACGCACCCGTGCCGGGGCTGAACTCCGAGGACAGGGTGGTGTGGCCCCTTCCGCTCTTCCACAGCCTGTCCCACATCGCGTGCGTGCTCGGTGTCACCGCGGTCGGCGCGACGGCCCGGATCGTGGACGGGTTCGAGGCCGATGAGGTCCTGGACGCGCTGCGCGAGGACTCGGCGACCTTCCTCGCAGGTGTGCCCACCATGTACCACTACCTGGTGCGGGCCGCGCGCCGGCAGGGCTTCAAGGCGCCACACCTGCGGATGTGCCTCGTCGGCGGAGCCATCACCACCGCGTCACTGCGCCGCTCGTTCGAGGAGGCCTTCGGGGCGCCGCTGCTCGACGCGTACGGATCCACCGAGACGTGCGGTTCCATCACCATCAACTGGCCGACCGGCGCCCGGGTCGAGGGTTCCTGCGGTCTTCCGGTGCCCGGTCTCGGCGTGCGTCTCGTGGACCCGGAGACCGGAGAGGACGTCCCCGCGGAGCGTGAGGGCGAGGTCTGGGTGAGCGGGCCCAGCGTGATGGCCGGCTACCACAACCAGCCCGAGGCCACCGCCGAGGCGATCCGGCACGGCTGGTACCGCACCGGCGACCTGGCCAGGCGCGACGCCGCCGGCTACTTCACCGTGACCGGGCGCATCAAGGAACTCATCATCCGCGGTGGGGAGAACATCCATCCCGGTGAGATCGAGGAGGTCCTCCGGCGGGTCCCGGGCGTGGCGGACGTGGCCGTGGTCGGCCGACCGCACGAGACGCTCGGTGAGGTGCCGGTGGCCTGTCTGGTGCCCGGGCCCGAAGGGCTGGACCCGCAGGCGCTGTTCGCGGCCTGCCGTGAGGAGCTCTCGTACTACAAGGTGCCCGAGGAGCTCTACGAGATCGCCCGGGTGCCCCGTACGGCATCCGGCAAGATCACCCGGCACGTCCTCCTCGAACAGCCCGCGCGACTGCGCGCGGCCGGAGCCAGCCATTACGAGTCGCTGTTCCGGCTGGACTGGATCCCGCTGCCCTCGGTGCCGCCGCCGGCCGTGGCTCCCGGCCGGTGGGCGCTGGTCGGTCCCGGTACGGAAGAGCTGACGCAGGGGTTGCTCGACCAGGGCATGGAGGTGTCATGCCACTCCGACGCGGGGGCGCTGCGGGACGCCGTGTCCGCCACCGGGCAAGCGGTCCCGGACGTCACGGTGCTGGCCCCGGTCGCGGATTCCACCGACGGCCGGACGGTGCACGAGCTGACCGGCACGGTCACCGCCTGGCTGGCCGACGAACGCTTCAGCGGCGGGCAGTTGCTGCTCGCGACCAGGCGAGCGGTCGCCACCGCGTCCGACGAGGAGATCCCCGACCTGTGGCAGGCCGCGCTGTGGGGCGGCCTGCGCGACGTCCAGAGGCAGCACCCCGGGCGTGTCGTGCTCGCCGACATGGACGTCACCGACGCGCAGGCGGGTGCGGTGCTGCCCACCCTGCTGCCGGGCGACGAACCGCAGTTCGCGGTCCGCTCCGGCGTAGCGCTGCTGCCCAGGCTGACCCGCGCGGCCGCCCCCGCGCCTGGCGAGCGGGAACCCGCGCCCGACCCCCGGCGCACGGTCCTGGTCACCGGCGCCGACGGGCCGGACGCGGCGGCAGCCGCACGGCACCTCGTCATCGCGCACGGCGTCCGCCATGTGATGCTGGTCAGTGACGGAGGCCCCCGCGACCGAGCCGCGGTCGAGCTCGAGGACGAGCTGACCCGGGCCGGCGCCAGGGTCGTGCTTGCGGCCTGTGACCTCACCGACCGTGCCGCACTCGCCGACGTACTGACCCGGATCCGGCGTCCCCTCACCGCCGTGGTGCACACCCCCGGGGCGGACACCGGGGCCGGGGAGGACCCCCTGCGGGCGGCGGCGCTCCGGGCCCTGAACCTGCACGAATCGACCCTCGACGCCGGCCTCGACGCGTTCGTACTCCACTCCTCGGCGGCCGGTCTGCTCGGGGCGGCCGAACCGCCCGGACACGGTGCCGTCGCCGCCTTCCTCGACGGACTGGCACAGAACCGCCGTGCCGCGGGACACGCCGCACTGTCCCTCGCCTGGGGTCCCTCGGAAGCGCACGACGGCGACACGGGGACCCCGACGCCCGCGGGCGTCGGCCGTCTGACGGCACACGACTGCCGCGCCATGTCCGACGCCGCCCGGACCGTGGACCATGCCGTCCTGGTGCCGATGCGGCTGGACACCGGGACGCTCCACACCGACGACGTCCCCGCCCCGCTGCGCGGTGTCATCGAGGTGACTCCCCGCGCGGCCGCTCCGGACGAGGCCGGCAGCGCCGCACTGCGCGCAGAGCTGCTCGCCGTCCCGGACAACGAGCGGGGGCGGATGCTCCTGGAACTCGTGCGCACCCACGCTGCCCGAGTCCTGGACCTGCCGGAGGACGCGACCGTCGGCGCGGACAGGGCCTTCAAGGAACTCGGCTTCACCTCCGTCGCGGCCGTGGCCCTGCGGAACGCCCTGACCGGGGCGACCGGCCTGCGCATGTCGGCGACCGCCGCCTTCGACCACCCGACACCGACGGCCCTCGCCCGCCATCTGAGGGCCCTGCTGCTCGACGACGATCCGGCCGTCACTCCGCCCGCGCCCTCCACGGTGGTGTCCGGCGAACCGGTCGCCATCGTCGCCATGGGCTGCCGGCTGCCCGGCGGAATCACCTCCCCCGAGGAGCTGTGGCAGCTCGTCGAGCTCGGCCTGGACGGTGTCACCCCGTTTCCCGACGACCGAGGCTGGGACGTCGAGGCGCTGTACGACCCCGACCCGGACAGGCAGGGCACCACGTACGTCCGCGAGGGCGGTTTCCTCCACGACGCCGGCGACTTCGACGCCGACTTCTTCGGGATCTCCCCGCGTGAGGCGCTGGCGATGGACCCGCAGCAACGGCTGCTGCTCGAGGCGTCGTGGGAGGTCTTCGAGCGGGCGGGCATCGACCCGACGTCGCTGCGCGGGGAGAACGTCGGTGTGTTCTCCGGGCTCATGCACCACGACTACGGCACCGACGCCGCAGACGCCCCCGAGGGCGTCGGCGGATACATCGGCACGGGTACCGCGGGCAGTGTCGTCTCGGGCCGCGTCGCCTACACCCTCGGCCTGGAGGGCCCGGCGATCACGGTGGACACCGCTTGCTCCTCCTCGCTGGTGGCACTGCACCTGGCGGCGCAGGCACTGCGGTCCGGCGAATGCTCCATGGCGCTGGCCGGAGGAGCGGCGGTCATGGCCAAGCCCGGCTCCTTCATCGAGTTCTCCCGACAGCGCGCACTGGCACCGGACAGCAGGTGCAAGGCCTTCGCGGCGGCCGCGGACGGCACCTCCTGGTCCGAGGGCGTCGGCGTACTGCTCCTCGAACGGCTCTCGGACGCGCAGCGCAACGGGCACCGGGTACTGGCGCTGCTGCGCGGATCGGCGGTCAACCAGGACGGTGCCAGCAACGGCCTGACCGCTCCCAGCGGACCCGCGCAGCGCCGGGTCATCCGCCAGGCGCTGGCCAACGCCCGCCTGGCCGGGCACGAGGTGGACGCGGTCGAGGCGCACGGGACGGGTACCACCCTGGGCGACCCGATCGAGGCACAGGCCCTCCTGGCCACCTACGGGCAGGACCGGTCCGCGGACCGCCCGCTGTGGCTGGGCTCGCTGAAGTCGAACATCGGGCACGCCCAGGCCGCCGCCGGTGTGGCGGGCGTGATCAAGATGGTGATGGCGATGCGGCACGGCGTGCTGCCGGGGACCCTTCACGTCGATGCGCCGTCACCCCACGTCGACTGGGCGTCGGGCGCGGTGGAACTGCTGACGGAGGCCCGCGACTGGCCCGAGACCGGGCGGCCGCGCCGGTCCGCGGTGTCCTCGTTCGGGGTCAGCGGTACGAACGCCCACGTCATCCTGGAGCACGTTCCCGAGGCCGCCCGGGTAAGCGAACGCGACGGGGACGCGGGCGGCGGACATGGGACTCTGCCCCTGCTGGTCTCCGCGCGCGGGGGCCGGGCCCTCGCCGCCCAGGCCGCACGCCTCGCGGAGCATCTCGCGAACCGTCCGCGACTCGAACTCGGCGACGTCGCGCACGCGCTGGCGACCACCCGGGCCGCGCTGGAACAGCGGGCCGTCGTCGTGGCCGACGACGTCGAAGAGGCACGGGCCGCCCTGGACGCGCTGGCCGTCGGCCGGCCCACGACGTCCGTCGTCTCGGGCAGCGCCGACACCGAGGGCAAGGTGGTCTTCGTGCTGCCCGGCCAGGGCTCCCAGTGGGCCGGGATGGGCGCCGAACTGCTCGACGTGTCACCGGCGTTCGCTCGGCACATGGCCCTGTGCGCGGAGGCCCTCGCACCGCACGTCGACTGGTCGCTGACCGATGTGGTCCGGCAGGTCCCCGGAGCACCCACGCTCGACCGGGTCGACGTCGTCCAGCCCGTGTCGTTCGCCGTCATGGTCTCGCTCGCACAGGTATGGAGGTCCCACGGCGTCGAGCCCGACGCGGTCGTCGGTCACTCGCAGGGGGAGATCGCCGCGGCCTGCATCGCCGGAGCGCTCTCCCTGCCGGACGCCGCACGGGTCGTGGCGCTGCGCAGTCGTGCCATCGCCCAGCACCTGGCCGGCCGGGGCGGCATGATGTCGGTCGCCCTGTCCGCCGAAGAGGCGGGCCGACGGCTGGACCGCACCTCGGACGGGGAACACCTGTCACTCGCGGCCGTCAACGGGCCGTCGTCCGTGGTCGTCGCCGGAGCACCCGAGGCACTGGACGCCATGGCCGCCGAACTGACGTCCGAGGGCGTCCGGGTCCGCAGGATCCCCGTGGACTACGCCTCCCACTCCGCGCACGTCGAGCGCATCGAGGCGGAACTCGCGAGCGCACTGGCCCCGATCGGCCCCCGCCGCTCGGACATCCCCTTCTACTCCACCGTCCACAACCGATGGATGGACACGCGAGAGCTGAACGCGGAGTACTGGTACCGCAACCTCCGTGGGACCGTACGGATGGAGGAGGCGGTACGAGCCCTCCTGGCGCAGGGCTTCGGCTTCTTCGTGGAAGTCAGCTCGCACCCCGTTCTGGTACCGGCGGTACAGGCCACCGCCGAGCACACGGGCGGCGGCGCCGTCACCGTCGTCGGCACCCTGCGCCGGGACGACGGAGGCACACGGCGACTGCTCACCTCGCTCGCCGGGGCCTGGGTGCGCGGCCTGGCCGTCGACTGGCCCACCCCGTCCGCACGTGCGGACGCCGACCTGCCCACCTACGCGTTCCAGCGCCGCCGCTTCTGGCTCCAGGCCCCCTCGGACCGGAGCGCCCACGGCGCGGGTGCGCCGGCGGATCCCGTGGAGGCGGCGTTCTGGAAGGCCGTCGACAGCGAGGACCTGGAGGGCCTGGCCGCTTCCCTGACGGCGGGTGGCCGGGCGGACGCCGACGCGTTCGGCGCGGTCGCCGACGCGCTGCCGGTGCTGGCCGACTGGCGTCGGCGGTACCGCGAGAGGTCCGCCGGCGACACCTGGCGTTACCGGGTGACCTGGAAACGTCTGGCCGGTGCGGGCCGTGACGAACTGCCCGGCAGATGGCTCGTGATGGTGCCCGCGGCGTCCGACGCCACCGGCGGACGCGCCCACGGCGTCCTCGACGGGCTGCGCGCCCGTGGCTCCGAGTGCGTACGGATGGAGGTGAACGCCCGGGGCACCGACACGGCCGAGCTCGCCGCACGCATCCGGGAGGAAGCCGGGCAGCCCGGCGGGATCAGCGGCGTGCTGTCCCTGCTGGCCTTCGACGAACGGCCCGTGTCAGGAGCCCCCGCCCACACTGCCGGCCTGGCCGCCACGGTCCTGCTCCTGACCGCGCTCGAGGCGAGTTCCGTCGACGCCCCGGTCTGGGCGCTCACGTGCGGTGCGGTCGCGACGGGCCCCGGCAGCCCGGAACCCAGCCCGGCGCAGGCGATGGTGTGGGGACTCGGCCGAGTCGTCGCACTGGAACTGCCGCGCCGCTGGGGCGGGTTGGTGGATCTGCCCGACACCCTCGACGACCGGGCGATGACCCGGTTGACCACCGCGCTGAGCGCTCCCGACGGCGAGGACCAGCTGGCCGTCCGTCCGACCGGGGTCTTCGCCCGCCGCCTCGTGCCGGCACCGACGGCCGGTGCTCCCGCCCACCGCCGCTGGAAGCCCCGCGGCACCGTCCTGGTGACCGGCGGGACCGGGGGCGTCGGCGCCGAGGTGGCCCGCAGGCTCGCGTCCGACGGCGCCGCTCATCTGGTCCTGACCGGCCGGCGCGGCCCGCAGACCCCCGGAGCCGAGCAACTGGCCGACGAGATACGTGCCTCCGGGGCCGAGGTGACCCTCCACGCGTGCGACGTCGCCGACCGGGACGCGGTGCGCCACCTCCTCGCTTCGTTGCCGGGCACGCTCACCGCAGTGGTGCACGCCGCGGGCGTCGGGCAGAACAGCCTGCTCGCGGACACCGCCCCCGACGACTTCGCCGCCGTCCTCGCGGGCAAAGCGGCCGGCGCCGCACACCTCGACGAACTGCTCGGGGACACCGACCTGGACGCCTTCGTCCTGATGTCGTCCAACTCCGGTGTCTGGGGCGGCGGAGGCCAGAGCGCCTACGCCGCGGCCAACGCCTTCCTGGACTCCCTCGCCGAACGGCGCCGCGCCCGGGGCCGCACGGCGACCTCCGTCGCCTGGGGCGCCTGGGGCGGCGGCATCGGACTCGGAGCGCGGGACGGCGCGTCCGAACGCCTCAGGCGGGCGGGCGTACTCGAGATGGAGCCCGGGGCGGCCGTCTCGGCGCTGATGCGCGCCGTCGAGCACGACGACACCTGCGTGTCGGTGACGCACATGGACTGGCAGCGGTTCGGTGCCGCGTTCACCATGGCCCGTCCCAGCCCGCTCATCTCCGACGTCCCCGGGGTCCGGGGCACCGGAGCTGACGAGGAGGAAGAGAAGCGGGACACCTCGGGAACGGCCGGGCGTCTCGCCGCGCTCGCCGGCCCCGAGCGCGAGAGGCTCGTGCTCGATCTGGTGCGGGCACAGTCCGCCGCCGTGCTCGGTCACTCAGGGGCGGACGCGGTGGACGCGAACCGCGCCTTCCGCGACCAGGGCTTCGACTCCATGACCGCGCTGGACCTGCGTAACCGTCTGGCCACCGAGGCCGGCGTCGCGCTGCCGTCCACGATCGTCTTCGACCACCCCACCCCCACCGCCCTCGCCGCCCATCTGCGCGGCCTGCTCCTGGGGGAACAGGACGCCACCTCGGCCCCCGTCCCCGGTGCGGCACGCGACGACGACCCGATCGTGATCGTCGCCATGAGTGCCCGGCTGCCGGGCGGGATCGCCTCGCCGGAAGACCTGTGGAACCTCGTCGCGGGCGGCGGCGACGCGGTTTCCGACTTTCCCACCGACCGCGGCTGGGACGTCGACAACCTCTTCGACCCGGACCCCGGGCAGACCGGGAAGTCCTACGTGCGCCACGGCAGCTTCCTGTACGACGCCGGGGACTTCGACGCCGCCTTCTTCGGGATATCGCCGCGCGAGGCGCTGGCCATGGACCCGCAGCAACGCGTCCTGCTGGAGACGGCCTGGGAAGTGGTCGAGCGGGCAGGCATCGACCCCGCCTCCCTGCACGGCAGCCGGACGGGCGTCTTCGTCGGCGCCATGCACCAGGACTACGGCACGGGGCAGAGCCCCGCCCGCAGAGGAGCCGAGGGATACTTCGTCACCGGCAACGCGTCCAGCGTGCTGTCCGGCCGGGTCGCCTACACCCTCGGTCTCGAAGGCCCCGCCGTCACGGTGGACACCGCTTGCTCCTCCTCGCTGGTCGCCCTCCACATGGCCGCCCAGGCACTGCGCTCCGGCGAATGCGACCTGGCGATGGCCGGCGGGGTGACCGTCATGGCCACACCTGACGGCTTCGTGGAGTTCTCCCGTCAGCGAGGGCTCTCCACGGACGGCAGATGCCGTGCCTTCGCTGCCTCCGCCGGCGGCACCGGCTGGTCCGAGGGAGCAGGACTCCTGCTCGTCGAGAGGCTGTCCGACGCCCGACGCAACGGACACCCCGTCCTCGCCGTCGTGCGCGGCACAGCGATCAACCAGGACGGTGCGAGCAACGGACTGACGGCCCCCAACGGGACGTCCCAGCAACGGGTCATCCGGCAGGCCCTGGCCGACGCCGGTCTCACCGCGCCCGACGTGGACGTCGTGGAGGCCCACGGCACGGGGACGACGCTGGGCGACCCGATCGAGGCACACGCGGTACTCGCCGCATACGGCCGGAACCGGCCCGAGGGCCACCCGCTGTGGCTGGGCTCGCTCAAGTCCAACATCGGTCACACACAGGCCGCCGCCGGTGTGGCCGGCGTGATCAAGATGGTGATGGCGATGCGCCACGGCGTACTGCCCCGGACCCTCCACGTCGACGAACCCTCCCCGCACATCGACTGGACGTCCGGCGCGGTGGAGCTGCTGACCGAGGCCCAGGAGTGGCCCGACCTGAACCGGCCCCGACGGGCCGGGGTGTCGTCCTTCGGGATCAGCGGCACCAACGGCCACGTCATCCTGGAGCAGGCACCCGTCGAAGGAGCGGCCACCCCCGAGGCACGCAGGACCCCACCCGCCGTCCCGTGGCTGCTCTCCGCACGCACCTCGGAAGCGCTGTCCGCCCAGGCCGCACGCCTGCTGCCCGTCCTGGAGGGGCCCGACGGCCCCGACCCCGCCGACGTCGCGTACTCCCTCACCGCACGGTCGGACCTGGAACACCGCGCGGTGATCGTGGCCGGGGACGGCGAGGCCCCGCTGCCGGGGCTGCGAGCCCTCACGCAAGGCGAGGCCGCCGGCACGCTCGTACAGGGCACGCGCGCGGCCGGCCGGACCGCCGTCCTGTTCACCGGCCAGGGCGCGCAACGCCTCGGCATGGGGCGTGAACTGTACGACGCCTACCCCGCGTTCGCAGAAGCCTTCGACGAGGCGTGCGCGGAACTCGACCCGCGCCTGGGACGTCCCCTGCACAGCGTGCTCCTGGGGAGCGATCCCGCTCAGCTGGAACAGACGGCGATGGCCCAGGCGGCCTTGTTCAGCGTCGAAGTGGCCCTGTTCCGTCTGATGGAGTCCTGGGGCGTACGGCCCGACGCCGTCGCCGGACACTCGGTGGGTGAGATCGCCGCCGCACACGTCGCCGGGGTCCTGTCGCTGTCCGACGCATGCGCGCTGGTCGCCGCACGCGGGGCGCTCATGCAGGCCCTGCCCACGGGCGGCTCCATGATCGCCGTCGCCGCCTCCGAGGAGGAGGTGCTCCCCCTGCTCGCCGGCCTGGAGCACCGGGTGAGCATCGCGGCGGTCAACGGGCCCTCCGCCGTGGTGCTCTCCGGCGACGAGCAGGCCGTTCAGGAACTGGCGGCGGAGTTCACCGGACGCGGCACCGAGACCAGGAGGCTCCGGGTCAGCCACGCCTTCCACTCCCCGCTGATGGACCCGATGCTCGACGCGTTCCGCGCGGTCGTGGAACAGCTCGACTTCCAGCCACCTCGCATCGACGTCGTGTCGACCAGCGCCCCCGAAGCGGCCGGCGCCGACGTCCTGTGCAGCCCGGACCACTGGACCGACCAGGTGCGGCGGCCCGTGCGCTTCCACGATGCCGTGCGCACCCTGCACAGCCAGGGCGTCAGCACCTTCCTGGAGCTCGGCCCGGGTGGTGTCCTCACCGCGATGGTCCAGGACTGCCTCAGCGACGTCGCGGAAACCATCGCGGCGGTCCCGACGCTGCGACGTGACAGACCCGAACCGCAAGCGGTCGTCTCAGCGCTCGCACGACTCCATGTCCGGGGCGTCCCGGTGGACTGGGCCGCTCTGTTCGAGGGCAGCGGCGCACGGAAGGTCGACCTGCCCACGTACGCCTTCCAGCGCCGGCGCTACTGGCTCGACCCAGCCGGTGCGATGCCGGACGCGGGCGCGGCCGGTCTCACCGACGCGGGCCACCCGCTCCTCCGCGGCACCGTCACACTGCCGGACAGCGACGGGGTGCTCGCCACCGGCAGGCTGTCCGTGGCCACCCACGGCTGGCTCGCCGACCACGAGGTGGGCGGACAGGTGCTGGTGCCGGGCACCGCGCTCGTGGAAGCGGTCGTGCGGGCCGGCGACGAGGCCGGGTACCCGGTTCTCGACGAACTCGTCATCGAAGCCCCTCTCGTACTGCCCGGCCACGCCGCCGTACAGCTGCAGGTCGCCGTGGCCGCGCCGGACGCGACCGGCCGCCGCCCCGTGGCCGTCCATTCCCGTCCCGCCGGCCAGGACCCCGACGCCCCTTGGACCAGGCACGCGGGAGGTCTGCTGGCGACGGTCGGCACGGCACCGCTGCCCGGGGCCGTGGAGTGGCCGCCGGAAGGCGCCGGACGGGTCGTCTCCGACCACTTCTACCCCTCCATGGCGGAGGCGGGCTACGTGTACGGTCCGGCCTTCAGAGGCCTGCGGTCCGTGTGGACCCGAGGCGAGGAGATCTTCGCCGAGGTCACCCTGCCCGATGACCACGAGGACGATGCCCGGCAGTTCGGCATCCACCCCGCCCTGCTGGACGCGGCGCTGCACGCCGCGAGCTTCGGGGCCCTGGGCGGCATGGGACAGGACAGGCTCCTCCTTCCGTTCGCATGGACCGGAGTGACCCTGCACGCGTCGGGCGCCTGCGCCCTGCGCGTCAAGGTGACCCCGGCAGGCCCGGACGCCTTCGCGCTGGAGGCCACCGACGCGGACGGCGTACCGGTGATGTCCGTCGAGTCCCTGGTCTTCCGCCCGGTGTCCCCCGATCAGCTCCGGACCGGGCCCGCGACGTACGACCGGCTGTTCCACCTGGACTGGCCCGCCGTGGCGTTGCCGGAACACCCGGACCCGTCACAGGGGTTGGAGTACGCCGACCTGACCGACACGCCGGACGCGGAAGGACCTGCCCGGGTACGGGACCTGCTGGGGCGGGCCCTGCACGCCGTGCGGTCCTGGCTGGACGAGGACCGGCCGGCCTCCGCACGGCTGGTCGTACTCACCCGCAACGCATGCCTGCCCGGAACCGACCCGGCGGCCGCCGCCGTGTGGGGCCTGGTGCGTGCCGCCCAGTCGGAGAACCCGGACCGCATCGTCCTCGCCGACATCGACACCGAGGACGGCTCACGGCGCGCACTGCCGCGTGCCGTGGCCTCGGGTGAGGCGCAGCTCGCCATCCGGGCCGGTGAGGCGCGGGTGCCCAGGCTGGCCCGGGTCTCCTCCGAGGCGCCGGCCGAAGGACGCCCGCTCGACCGGCAGGGCACCGTGCTGATCACCGGCGGCACCGGAACCCTGGGAGCGATGGTCGCCCGGCACCTGGTCACCGAGCACGGAGTACGCGGCGTGCTGCTGGTCAGCCGCAGTGGAGGAAGCAGCACCGGTGCCCGCGCCCTCGAGACCGAACTGGCCGGACTGGGCGCGGACGTGACGTTCGCCGCCTGCGACGTCTCCGACCGTGGGGCACTCGCCGACGTAATCGGAGCGATCCCCGCCGAACGGCCCCTCACCGGTGTCGTCCACGCCGCCGGTGTGCTGGACGACGGTGTGATCTCGGCACTCACCCCCGAACGCCTGGACACCGTGCTGCGGCCCAAGGCCGACGCGGCCTGGCACCTGCACGAGCTGACCCGGGACACCGACCTGGCCGTCTTCATGCTGTTCTCGTCGGCCTCCGCTCTCCTCGGAACCCCGGGCCAGGCCAACTACGCGGCCTCCAACGCCTTCCTCGACTCCCTGGCCGAACACCGGCGTGCCCTGGGACTGCCCGCGACGTCCCTCGCCTGGGGACTGTGGGCCGAGGCTTCCGCCATGACCGGCGGCCTCGGCAGCGCGGAGCTGGAGCGCGGCCGGCGCGGCGGCATGGACGCCCTGAGCTCACGGGAGGGCATGGAGCTGCTGGACACCGCACTGCACCTCGGACACGCGAAACTGATGCCCGCCGAACTCGCCCTCGGCGCGTACGGCGCGGAAGGCACAGCCGTACCGCCGCTGCTGCGCGGCCTGGTGCGTGCCACCCGCAAGAGCTCGCGCGGCGGTGCCTCCGCAGCGGAGCGCGTGCCGGCGCAGCAGCTGGCCGGCTTGAAGGAGCCGGAGCGCGAGACGGCACTGCTGGAGCTGGTACTCGCCGAGGCGGCGACCGTGCTCGGCCACGGCACCGCCGGGACAATCGATTCCGAGCAGGCGTTCAAGGACGTCGGCTTCGACTCCCTGACGGCCGTGGAGCTCCGCAACCGCCTGGTCGCCGCCACCGGGGTCCGGCTGCCGGCGACGTTGATCTTCGACTACCCGACCCCCCTGGCGCTTGCGGGCTGCCTGGCAGGGCGGCTCCGCCCGGAACCGGCCGACACACCGGCCGCCGGCCCGCAGCCGCTGGTGCTGGCCGCCGAACTCGACCGGCTGGAGGCGGCGTTCGCGCACGCCGACCCCGACGAGGCGCTGCGAGCGGATCTCATGTCGCGGCTGTCGCGGCTGGAAGCACTGACCGCCTCCTGGGGGCCCGCGGGCCGGATCGATGACGAGGAGGACGCGTTCGACTTCGACACGGCCTCCGACGACGAGATCTTCGGGCTCATCGACAAGGAACTGGGGTCGTCCTGAATACCGTTCGGGTCCCCGCCGCAGCATTCAGGGAGATACAGACGTGGTGAACTCCGATGTGCTGATCGTCGGATACGGTCCGGTGGGCCAACTGGCGGCGATCCTGCTGGCCCAGCACGGCCGCACGGTCACCGTGGTCGAGCGCTGGCCGCAGCCCTATCCGATGCCCCGCGCCGTCGCGTACGACGGCGAGGCGGCCCGCATCCTCGCCGCCGTGGGTGTCGCCGACCGCCTCGAGGACGTACGGGAACCCACCGGCGAGTACGTCTGGGAGAACGCCCGGGGACAGACCCTCATCCACATGGAGGTGCCGGGGAAGAGCCCGTCGGGCTGGCCCGAGTCGACCTCGATGTACCAGCCCGGCCTGGAGGCCGCCCTCGCGGCACGCGGAGCGGAACTGCCCGGCGTCACCGTGCACCGCGGCCGGACGGCGGTCGAGCTGACCAGCCACGAGGACCACGTGGAGGTGGTCACGGAGGACGCGGACGGCAACCGGCACACCTACGGCGCCCGCTGGGTCATCGGCTGCGACGGTGCCAACAGCTTCGTCGGCAGGCACATCGAGACGACCGTCACCGACTACGGGTTCACGCACGACTGGCTCATCTGCGACGTCGTGACGCATGACAAGCGCGACTACACGCCCAACAACCTTCAGATCTGCGACCCGGCCCGGCCCCGGACCGCCGTCTCCGCAGGTCCTGGGCACCGGCGCTGGGAGTTCATGCGGATGCCCGGCGAGACGATCGAGGAACTCGGGCAGGAGACGACGGTATGGCGACTGCTGGGGCTGTTCGACCTCACCCCGGAGAACGCCACCCTGGAGAGGCACGCCGTCTACACCACGCAGGGCACCTGCGCCGACCAGTGGCGCTCCGGGAGGCTGCTGGTCGCGGGCGACGCGGCACACGTCATGCCGCCCTTCGTCGGACAGGGCATGTGCTCGGGCTTCCGTGACGCCGCCAACCTCGCGTGGAAGCTGAACCTCGTCCTGGGCGGCCTCGCGGGCGAGGACCTGCTCGACACCTACACCCTCGAACGTAGCGCACACGTACGGCCCGCCATCGAGACGTCCATCGCGCTCGGCAACGTCATCTGCCAGACCGACCGCGCCGCGGCGGCCGGGCGCGACGCGTTCATGCTCGCCGCCCGGATGCGCGCCCGCGGCGGCCGGGACCAGGCAGCCCCGGACGGGCCCTCGCTGGCCGACTCCCTCAGTGACGGACTCCTGCGTACCGGCGCCGCCACGTCCGACGGATCCCCGCGGTCGGCCGGCCAGCTCGTCCCGCAGGCGGAGGTGGTGCGCGGCGGATCCCGGGGCCTCCTCGACGACATCGTCGGCACCGGCTTCACCCTGCTCTGCGCCGAAGACCCGCGCATGCTCCTCGACACCGCCGACCTGGCCTTCCTCGACACACTCGGCTGCCACCTCGTGCACGTACTGCCTGCGGAGACCCTGCCGGAGAAGGCGGGGGAACACGCGGTCATCGACGCCGAGGACCTCTATCTGCCCTACCTGGCCGGGCTGCCCGGCCAGGGGCCGGACGGGGCCGTCGGCATGCTCGTACGCCCGGACTTCTATCTCTTCGGCGTCGCGCACGGCCCCGACGACCTGGCCGCGCTCGTCGAAGACCTGCGCGCCCGTCTCGGCCGCACCGCTGCCTGAACGTCCACCCCACCTCACGAAAGGCATCACCTCCATGTTGGAAGCGGCCAAACAGTTCGGGAAGCTCATCCAGATGATCTCGACGGGCGACCCCGTCAAGCGGACCAGGCGCCTCTACCAGTTCATGCCACCCAGTTTCGAGTTCGTCGACCGCACCACCACGTACTGCAACTTCGGGTACTGGAACGACGGATGCGTCAGCCTCGACGAGGCCGCGGAGGAGCTCGCCACCCGGCTGGGTGACGCCGCAGGCATCGAGGCCGGTGACACGGTGCTCGACCTGGGGTTCGGCTACGGCGACCAGGACTTCTCCTGGATGCGCAACCGACAGCCCAAGAAGATCCACGGCCTGAACATCACCCCGCACCAGATAGAGGCGGCACAGGCACGGGCCAAGGCGGAAGGGCTCGAGGACCGGCTCGAATTCAAGCAGGGATCCGCCACGGACATCCCCTATCCGGACAACACCTTCGACAAGGTCGTCGCCCTCGAATCCGCATTCCACTTCTACCCGCGCAGCGCATTCTTCGAGGAAGCGTTCCGGGTCCTGCGGCCCGGCGGCGTACTCGCCGTCGCGGACGTCCTCCCGACACACGACACGGTTGTGCGTAAGGAACTCAAGTCCCGCGCACTCAGCTGGATACTCCTCAGTTACGACGAGGAGAACTGGTACACCTCCGGGGTCTACGCCGACAAGCTGGCCAAGGCAGGATTCGAGGAGAACCGAGTCGATTCGATCCGGGACCGGGTCTGGGAGCAGTACCGCACATTCATGGTCGAGAAGATCGCGAGCGACGAGTACAAGAAACTGGTCACTCCCACCCAGTACAAGGGAATCAGCCAGAACTGGAGTGACCAGGAGCTGCTGAAGAAGGAGCTGGACACCATCGACTACGTCATCGCGGTCGCCAAGAAGCCGACGATCTGAGCATTACCCGGATGCGGGACGCGCCGGGACAGTGACAACCGTGCAAGGGCAGGGGTGGAAGGGTGCGTTTGGTCGAGCGTGACGAGCACGTGAGGTCTCTGGACGGTCTGCTGGACAAATGCCGCGGAAGACGGGGACACGTCGTCGTGCTCGACGGCCCGGTCACCACGGGCAAGACCGAGCTCCTGCGCGTGTTCACCGAGCGCGCCTCCACGGACGTCCTCGTGCTCCGCGCGACCTGCTCGCGCGCGGAGCGCACCCTGCCCCTCGGAGTCCTGACCCAGCTGCTGCACAGCGCCAGCCTTCCCCTGGACATAGCCGACCGGGCCGCTCAGCTGCTGAAGGAGGGAGCGGCCTCGGACGCTCTGCCCCGGACCCACCAGGACACCGTCGAGCCGGAAGCCGTCCAGATATTCCAGGGCCTCGGCGCCGTGCTGCTCGACCTGGCCGGGGAATCACCTGTGCTGATCGCCGTCGACGACGTCCAGCACGCCGACGACTCGTCCCTGCACTGTCTGCTCCACATCGTGCGCAGGATCGGATCCGCGCGGATCATGGCGGTCCTGACCGAGGACGCGGAACTTGGAGCGCAGCACTCTCCGTTCCGCGCGGAACTACGACGCCAGTCGCAGTTCCACCGGCTGCGCCTCGCACCGCTCACCCGGGCGGGCGTCGCCGAGGTGCTCCGTGACCGCCCCTCCGGACGCTCCGTCGAACCGGAGCACAGGCTCCCCCCACGGAAGCCGGAGGGGCGGGACGCCCCTTGGGGCGTGGACGACTTCTTCCGGATCAGTGGCGGCAACCCCCTGCTCCTGCACGCCCTCATCGAGGACCACCACCTCGCCGGCGAGGCACGGCCGCAGGGTTACGGGCTGGCACTGCTCAACTGCCTCTACCGGGACAAGCCCGTCGTCACCCAGGTGGCGCGCGCCCTGGCCGTGCTCGACCAGGAAGGGGACGTCAAGGCGCTGGCCCAGCTGGCCGGAGCCGACACCGAGGCGGTCGGCCGCGCACTGCACGACATGGAAGCGGCCGGTCTCACGGACAACGGCGTGTTCCGCCATCCGGTTGCCCGCTCGACCATCCTCGACGGCCTGCACACACCGGACCGGGCTGCCCTGCACCGCCGCGCCGCACAGCTCATGCACGCACGGGGCGCGCCCGCCATGACCGTCGCCCACCACCTGGTGGAGTCCAAGCACACGCAGGGCCCGTGGGCGGTCCAGGTGCTGCTGGAGGCCGCCGATCAGGCGCTGCTCGGGGGCAGGACCGGGTTCGCGACGGAATGCCTCGCACTCGCCCACAGATCCTGCGGCAACGAGCAGGAACGGCCCGGCATCAGGGCGCGGCTGACCCAGGCCGAATGGGAACTCAACCCCTCCGCGGCCGCGCGCCACCTCACCCCGCTGGCCGCGGCGGCCGGCAGCGGTCAGCTGGCCCACAGCGACCTGCTGGTCCTGCTCCGGCACCTGCTCTGGCACGGCCGCACGGCCGAGGCGAAAACCGTACTCGAACGGATCCGCGGCGCCAGGCCCGAAGCCGGAGACACCTCGCAGGCCGCACCGACGCGGAACGCCGAACTGTGGCTGGCCGCCACCCATCCCCAGCTCGCCCGCAGACACCAGGGGCCAGGCCCCGCCGATGACGGATCCCCCAGCCTCGCCGACCCCCGCGGCGATCCGTGGCTGCGGTCGGCAGCCGAACTGGCGGCTCTGCTGACCGACGGGCCCGGCGAACCGGCCGCGGACCGTGCGGAGCGAGTCCTGGACGGCCTCGGCCTCGGCCTGGGCCGAAGCTCTCCCTGGACCGAGGAAGCCGTGCAACTGGCCCTGCTCGGCCTGATCTGCGCGGGACGCCTGCGCAGCGCGGCCGACCAGTGCGACAAGCTCCTGGCCGAGACGGACTCACGGGAGGCCCCCGTCCGGTCGGCGATGGCCTCCGCGACACGCGCGGAGATCGCCGTCCGACAGGGCGACCTGGCAGCAGGCGCCGAACACGCCCGGCAGGCACTCACCCATCTGCCGCCCCAGGCGTGGGGCGTCGCGATCGGCTTTCCGCTGGGCAGCCTCATCCTCGCCGTGACGAGGATGGGCGACTACGAGGAAGCCGCGAAGCACCTCACGTACTCCGCGACCGACAGCATGTTCCAGAGCCGCTACGGGCTGCACTACCTCCATGCCCGTGGCCACTACTACCTCGCCACCGACCACCCGCACGCCGCGCTCGCCGACTTCATCTCCTGCGGCGAACTCATGCGCAGCTGGGGTCTCGACGCAGCAGCCCTCGTGCCCTGGAGGACCGGCGCGGCCGAAGCCTGGCTACGACTCGGCAACCGCGACCAGGCCAAGCGGCTCCTCCACGACCAGCTGACCTCTGCGGGGGCGGACCGGCCGCGTATCCGGGGCTCCGCCCTGCGCCTGCTCGCCGCGACGGGCCCCACCGCCAGACGTCCGGACCTGCTCACCGAGGCGCTCGATCTGCTGGAGGACTGCGGCGACCGCTACGAGCAGGCGAGAGCCCTCGTCGACCTCAACCGCAGCTACTACCAACTCGAGGAGTACCGGCGGGCGCGCATGGTCTTCCGAAGGGCCTGGCACGTGGCCAACCTGTGCGACGCCGGCCCCCTGACGAAGGAACTCCTCGCGTCCACAGGTGACTTCAACAACCCGGAGACGTCCTCCGGCAGCACCGACGGGATCCCCTCACTCACCGGATCGGAACGGCGCGTCGCCTCGCTGGCCGTCATGGGCTGCACCAACCGTGAGATCGCGGGCAAGCTCCACATCACCGCGAGCACGGTCGAGCAGCACCTCACCCGCGTGTACCGGAAGCTCAACGTGAAACGCCGCAAGGACCTCCCTGTGGATCTCCGCAGCGATGTGGTCAAGACTGAACGAGCCCAACTCGACTGCGGGTGACTTCCATTCCCGCGAACGCCCCCCGAACCCCCTACAGAGGTAGCAACGTGTCCCAGACAGCGGCGAACTCCCTGACCGTGCCCGCCCCCGGCACCTACACCATCGACCCCGAGCGCAGCACCATCACCTTCCGCACCCGACACGTCTTCGGCCTCGCTGGTGTCGACGGCTCCTTCTCCGTCCTCAGCGGCCGGATCCGGATCGCGGCCGAAGCCGCGGAATCCGACGCCACGGCCGTCGTCGACGCCGCCAGCTTCACCACCGGCAACGACACGCGGGACAAGGTCGTACGTTCCGACAAGTACCTGGCTACTGCCGCGCACCCTCACATCTCGTTCACCTCCGACGTGGTACGGGAGTCCCAGGGTTCCTACACCCTCCACGGCGAGCTGACCGTCCGAGCCACCACCCGGCCGGTGGAACTCCTCATCGAGCAGTCCAGCAGCGGCGCGGAAGAGATCAGCTTCCGGGCCACCACGAAGATCGACCGGTACGCCTTCGGCATCACCGCCGACAAGGGCATGACCGCCCGCCACCTGACTCTCACCCTCGACGTCGTCGCCTCGCCGGCGTGACGTTCCTGGGGATCGACGTCGGTGGCACGAAGGTCGCCCTGCAGACCGACGGCGGTACACAGTCCCGCAGCGCCGTGTTCCCGTGGCCGCGGACGAGCAGCGTCGCGGACGACCTGGAAGCTCTCACCAGGAACGTCCGCGCGCTGCTCGACGGCACCGAGCAGCCCGTCGAGGCGGTCGGCGTCGCCATGCCGGCGACCGTGGGCGCGGACGGTCTGGTGACCACCTGGCCGGGCCGCCCCAGCTGGACCGGACTGGACCTCCGTGCCGCTCTACGCTCCCTCTTTCCCCGAAGCGCGGTGCACTGGGCGGACGACGGAGACCTGGCAGCCCTCGCAGAGGCCGACGAAGCGGACTGCCCGGACGTCGCCTACCTCGGAGTCGGCACCGGCGTCGGCGGCGGCATCGTCCTCGACGGGCGCCTCTGCCCCGGGACCGCCCGCGGCTCGTGCGAGGTCGGTCACGTGGTCGTCGACCCCAAGGGCCCCCGGTGCGACTGCGGTCGACGCGGCTGCGTGCAGGCCGTCGCCTCCGGCCCGGCCACCCTGCGCAGGGCCGGCCACCTACGAGGCCGGCCCGTCGCCTTCGCCGAGCTCAGGGACGGCCTTCACGACGAACACGACTGGGCCGTCACAGCGATCGGAGAGAGCTGCGACGCGCTCGCGGTGGCGATCGTCAACCTCAACGAGCTCGTCCGTCCCGCACTGGTCCTGATCGGTGGCGGATTCGCCGACGGACTGCCCGGCTTCGCCGGCACGGTGGCCGAAAGAGCGCACGCGCTATCCAGGCCGGGCCACCCGGTCGCCCAGGTACGCGCCGCCTCACTCGGCGGCCTGTCGTCCCTGCGTGGCGCCGTCCTCCTCGCCCGGGGCACACACCCCGGGTAGGGGGCTTCGCGGTAGGGGGCTGAGCCAACCCCCTAGGGGTTGTCCGGTTCTACGGACCCCCCGTAGATTCCCCGAGTAAGGGGAACAATTCGAATGCTGCCGAGTGTTTCGGAGCGGCGGAACCGCGAAACAACCGTAAGGAAATCGCGCTGACGCTGGGCCGGTTTTCCGTGTTGACGGACCTTTGACGGTGGGTCGAAATTCACCTGCTGGCCGCCGCGACGGGTTGGGTTGAGTGGACAACGAAGAGAAGCTCCGTGAGTACCTCAAGCGGACGACCGCAGATCTGCGCCGTACGCGACAGCGCCTCCGAGATGTAGAGGCCCAGGATCAGCAGCCCATCGCGATTGTGGGAATGAGCTGTCGGTATCCGGGTGGAGTGACGAGTCCCGAGGACCTCTGGCAACTCGTGGCCGCCGGCACCGACGGCATCTCCGCATTTCCGGACGACCGTGGATGGGATCTCGGCAACCTTTATGACGCCGGCTCCGGCCAGGACGGCAGATCCGCCACGGAAGAAGGCGGATTCCTCCACGACGCGGGCGAATTCGACGCCGGATTCTTCGGGATCTCGCCCCGTGAGGCGCTGGCGATGGACCCGCAGCAACGGCTGCTCCTCGAGACCTCGTGGGAGGCGCTCGAGCGGGCCGGCATCGACCCGGGCACCTTGCGGGGCAGCCGCACGGGCGTGTTCGCCGGACTGATGTACCACGACTACGCCGCCCGTCTCGCGGCGGTTCCCGAGGGCGTGGAAGCGTTCCTGGGGGTCGGGAACTCAGGCAGCGTGGTCTCGGGGCGAGTGGCGTACACCTTCGGCCTCGAAGGCCCCGCCGTCACCGTGGACACGGCGTGTTCGTCGTCGCTGGTCGCCCTGCACCTGGCGGTGCAGTCGCTGCGCAAGGGCGAGTGCACCATGGCGCTGGCCGGTGGCGTGACGGTGATGGCGACACCCGGCACCTTCGTGGACTTCAGCCGCCAGCGCGGCCTCGCGGGCGACGGGCGATGTAAATCCTTCTCGTCGGCCGCCGACGGCACGGGCTGGTCGGAGGGTGTCGGCGTCCTGGTGGTGGAGCGGCTGTCGGATGCTCGGCGTAACGGCCATGAGGTCCTGGCGGTGGTACGCGGGTCTGCGATCAACCAGGACGGTGCGTCGAACGGTCTGACCGCGCCGAACGGACCCGCGCAGCAGCGGGTCATCCGGCAGGCCCTGACCAGCGCGGGCCTGAACGCCTCACAGGTCGACGCCGTCGAGGCGCACGGCACGGGCACGACACTGGGTGACCCCATCGAGGCACAGGCCCTCCTGGAGACCTACGGCCAGGAGCGTCCGGAGGACCGGTCGTTGTGGCTCGGGTCGATCAAGTCGAACCTCGGCCACACCCAGGCAGCTGCCGGTGTGGCCGGGGTCATCAAGATGGTGATGGCGATGCGGCACGGTGTGCTGCCGCAGACGTTGCACGTGGACCAGCCGACGCCTCAGGTGGACTGGTCAGCCGGAAACGTACGGTTGCTGACGGAGCCGGTGGCGTGGCCGGAGACGGGTGAGCGTCGGCGGGCGGGTGTGTCGTCGTTCGGTGTGAGTGGCACGAACGCGCATGTGATTCTCGAGCAGGCGCCGCACGCGGAGGAGGTTGCTGCCTCGGCCCCCGCCCCTGTGCCGGTCGTGCCGTGGGTGGTGTCGGCGAAGTCCGAGGCCGGGCTCTCGGCGCAGGTGGAGCGGTTGTCGGCGTTCGCCGGGGATCGGGATCCGGTCGATGTCGGGTTCTCGTTGGTGACGACGCGTGCGGCCATGAACCACCGCGCGGTGGTCGTCGGTGACCGGACGGTCCGGGGAGTAGCGGCTCCTGGTCGGACCGGTGTGTTGTTCTCGGGTCAGGGTGCGCAGCGGTCGGGTATGGGCCGTGAGCTGTATGGGGCGTATCCGGTGTTCGCGGATGCTTTTGATGCGGTGTGTGCGGAGCTGGACCGGCATCTGGACCGTCCGGTTCGGGATGTGGTGTTCGGTGGTGGTGAGCTGCTGGATCAGACGCAGTTCACGCAGGCGGGGCTGTTCGCTCTCGAAGTGGCGTTGTTCCGGTTGGTGTCGGCGTGGGGTGTGAAGCCGGACTATCTGCTGGGTCATTCGATCGGTGAGTTGTCGGCCGCGCACGTCGCTGGGGTGTTGTCGCTGGAGGATGCGGCGAAGCTGGTGGCGGCGCGTGGTCGTTTGATGCAGGCGTTGCCGGCGGGTGGGGCGATGGTCTCGCTCCAGGCCACCGAGGCGGAAGTCCTGCCGCTGCTGACCGAGCACGTGTCCATCGCCGCGCTCAACGGGCCGTCTGCGACGGTGGTTTCCGGTGACGAGGATGCCGTCCTGGCGATCGCTGCTCATTTCGATGCGGAGGGTCGTAAGACCAAGCGGCTTCGGGTCAGCCACGCGTTCCATTCACCGCGTATGGACGCGATGCTGGACGACTTCCGCACAGTCGCGGAGTCCCTGACCTTCCACCGGCCTGGGATCGGGATCGTCTCGAACGTCACCGGTCAGGTCGTATCGGGCGACGAGGTCTGTTCGGCGGACTACTGGGTGCGTCATGTCCGTGAGGCGGTTCGCTTCGTCGATGGGATGCGTGCGCTCCAGGGCCGGGGCGTGACCAGGCTCCTGGAGTTGGGTCCGGACGGTGTGCTGTCCGCGATGGGCCAGGACTGCGTCGAGGAGTCTGTGTTCGTCCCGGTTCTCCGCAAGGAGCGTGACGAGGCCCTGACGCTGGTGACCGCGCTTGCCGAGTTCCACGTACGCGGAGGGTCCGTCGACTGGGCGGCGTATTTCGCCGGCTCCGGGGCCCGTCGTGTCGACCTGCCGACGTATGCCTTCCAGCGTGAGCATTTTTGGCTGGCGTCTCTTCCGGCGGGTGCGGTTGACGGTTCGGGTCTGGGTGCGCGTGCGGTTGATCATCCTCTGCTGAGTGCGGAGGTGTCCCTTGCTGAGGGGGACGGGCTGGTGTTGACGGGGCGGTTGTCGCTTCAGTCGCACGGGTGGCTTGCGGATCATGTGGTTCTGGGTTCTGTGCTGTTGCCGGGTACGGCGTTCGTGGAGTTGGTGTTGTATGCGGGGGAGCGGGTTGGGTGTGGGTATCTGGAGGAGTTGACGCTGCAGGCGCCTTTGGTGATGCCTGAGCGTGGTGGTGTGTCGTTGCAGTTGTCGGTGGGTGGGCCTTCGGCGGATGGTCGTCGGGTGGTCGGGGTGCATTCACGGCCGGCTGAGGACGCCGATGGTGAGTGGACGAGGCATGCGGTAGGCACGTTGGCCGTGGGTGCGGGCGTGGGTGAGTCGCTGGAGGAGTGGCCGCCGCGGGGTGCTGTCGGGCTGGACGTGGCGGGTCTGTACGGTCAGTTGCTCGATCTGGGTCTTGGGTACGGGCCGGTGTTCCGGGGGCTTCGTGCTGCGTGGCGGCGTGGGGATGACCTGTTTGCGGAGGTCGCCCTTCCTGATGGGGCGGATGCCGAGGGCTTTGGGCTTCATCCGGCTCTGCTCGATGCTGCCTTGCATGGGATGGGGCTGGCGGGCGGTCAGGATGGCGATGCGCGTCTGCCGTTCGCGTGGTCGGGGGTCTCGCTTCATGCTGTGGGTGCGTCGGTTCTGAGGGTGCGGATCACGCCGGAGGGTTCCGGTGTGTCGTTGGTGCTGGCTGATGCGGCCGGTGGTCCGGTGGCGTCGGTGGACTCGCTGGTACTGAGGCCTGTTTCGGCTGACCAGGTGCAGTCGTCGGGCGGGTTGCGCGATGCGTTGTTCCAGGTCGGCTGGGTCGAGCACGCGCTTGGCGCGGCGGATCCTGCTCTTGGCGTGCGGCTGGTCACCGGTCTGGACGTGTTGGATGCGGTGCCGGGTGTGGTGGCGGTGTCGTTCGCGGAGTCGGAGTCGGAGTCGGAGTCGGAGTCGGAGTCGGGTTCTGGGTCCGGGGATGTGGTGTCCCGTGCGCACGAGGTGGCGGGGCGGGCGCTGGGGTTGGTGCAGGCGTGGCTGGCGGATGAGCGGTTCGCCGATGCCCGGTTGGTCGTGGTGACTTCCGGTGCGGTTGCTTGCGAGACGGGAGCGGTGCCGGATCCTGTCCAGGCTGCTGTGTGGGGTTTGGTGCGGTCGGCGCAGTCGGAGAATCCTGGCCGGTTCGTTCTGGCGGATGTCGACGAGGTCCGGGAGCCGGTCCTGTCGGCTGTGGTGGCTTCGGGTGAGCCGCAGGTCGCGGTGCGTGGAGGTGCGGCGTTCGTACCGAGGCTGGTGCGGGTGTCGGCCGGTACGGGTGGCGGTGCTCCTGAGGTCGGTGCGGGCACGGTGCTGGTGACGGGTGCCAGTGGTGCGCTGGGTGGTGTGGTGGCGCGTCATCTGGTGGTGGAGCGTGGTGTCCGGGATCTGTTGCTGGTGAGTCGTCGGGGTGCGGATGCTCCGGGGGCGGCCGACTTGGTTGCGGAGTTGGAGGGGTTGGGGGCGCGGGCTCGTTTCGTCGCGTGTGATGTCGCGGACCGTGCGGCGCTGGCTGGGGTTCTGGCGGGTATTGCCCCGGAGTGTGCGTTGTCGGGTGTGGTGCACACCGCGGGTGTGCTGGATGACGGTGTGGTGTCGTCGTTGACGCAGGAGCGGTTGGCTGCGGTGTTGCGGCCGAAGGTCGATGCGGCGTGGCATCTGCATGAGCTGACGCGTGGCATGGATCTGTCGATGTTCACGCTGTTCTCCTCGGCTGCGGCGACGTTGGGGTCGTCGGGTCAGGCGAACTATGCGGCGGCGAACGCGTTCCTGGATGCCTTGGCCGAGGTCCGGCAGTCCGAGGGCTTGGCGGGTCTGTCGCTGGGCTGGGGCCCCTGGGCCGAGGGCGGGATGCTCGGGCGTCTCGACGCCGCCGACCTCCAGCGCATGGCCCGGGACGGCGTCATGCCACTGAGCGCGCCCGAGGGCCTGTCCTTGTTCGATGCCGCACCAGGTGCCGGCGTGGGCGTCCTCGTGCCCATCAAACTGGACCGTGCCGCCCTGCGTCGCCTCGCTTCCACGGCGGACGTACCTCCGCTGCTTCGGGATCTTGTGCAGCTACACAGGACGCGAGCTGCCGGATCAGGGGTAGCCCGAGGTGCCGCGCTCGCCGACCGCGTGGCCGGTCTTTCGTCCGCAGATCGGGAGCGGCTCGTGGACGGGCTGGTGAAGGCCCAGGTAGCGACTGTCCTCGGGTACGCGTCCAGCCGTGACATCGAAGCGACGCAGGCGTTCAAGGAGCTGGGCTTCGACTCTCTCACCGCCGTCGAACTACGCAACAGGCTCGCGGCTGCGACGGGGCTGCACCTTCCGGCCACCCTGGTCTTCGACTATCCGACCCCTGCGGACCTGGCCGCGTACGTTCTCTCTCAGGCGCTCGGGGACGAGACCGGCTCCACTCACGACACGGCCGTGGACGTCGTGGCGGCGGACGACCCGATCGCGATCGTCGGTATGAGCTGCCGCTATCCGGGTGCGGTGTCCGATCCGGACGGCCTGTGGCGACTGGTGGCGGACGGCGGCGACGGCATCGACAGCTTCCCCACCGACCGAGGCTGGGACATCTCCAAGCTCTTCGACGCCGATCCTGACCGGACGGGCACGACGTACACGCAGAGGGGCGGATTCCTCTACGGAGCAGCTGAGTTCGACCCCGAGTTCTTCGGGATCTCGCCGCGTGAGGCTTTGGCGATGGACCCGCAGCAACGGCTCCTCCTCGAAGCCTCGTGGGAGGCTGTCGAGCGGGCGGGCATCGACCCCGCTTCGCTGCGTGGAAGCCGTACGGGTGTGTTCGCCGGTGTGATGTACCACGACTACGCCTCCCGTCTGAAGGGCGTGCCGGACGACACCGAGGGATACCTCGGCATCGGTAACTCGGGCAGTGTGGCGTCGGGTCGGGTGTCGTACACGTTGGGTCTTGAGGGTCCGGCGGTGACGGTGGATACGGCGTGTTCGTCGTCGTTGGTGGCGTTGCACTGGGCGATTCAGGCGTTGCGGTCGGGTGAGTGTTCGATGGCGCTGGCCGGCGGTGTGACGGTGATGGCGACGCCTGGGACGTTCGTGGAGTTCTCCCGGCAGCGTGGTCTGGCGGCGGATGGCCGGTGCAAGGCGTTCGCTGATGCGGCGGACGGTACGGGGTGGTCCGAGGGTGTGGGGATGCTCCTGGTGGAGCGTCTGTCGGATGCGCGGCGTAACGGCCACGAGGTGCTGGCTGTGGTGCGGGGCAGTGCGGTGAATCAGGACGGTGCGTCGAACGGCCTGACGGCGCCGAACGGTCCTTCGCAGCAGCGGGTGATCCGTCAGGCGTTGGCGAACGCGGGTCTGTCGGCTTCGCAGGTGGATGCGGTGGAGGCGCACGGTACGGGTACGAAGCTGGGTGACCCGATCGAGGCGCAGGCGTTGCTGGCGACGTACGGGCAGGAGCGGGCGGAGGAGCGTCCGTTGTGGCTCGGGTCGATCAAGTCGAACATCGGGCACACCCAGGCTGCCGCGGGTGTGGCCGGGATCATCAAGATGGTGCAGGCCATGCGGCACGGTGTGCTGCCGCAGACGCTGCACGTGGACGAACCGTCGTCCCAGGTGGACTGGTCGGCTGGAAACGTACGGTTGCTGACGGAGTCGGTGGCGTGGCCGGAGACGGGTGAGCTGCGTCGGGCGGCTGTCTCGTCGTTCGGTATCAGCGGCACCAACGCACACGTGATCGTCGAAGAGGCTCGTGAAGTGGGGAAGCCGGATTCCCCCGCGGTGTGCTCGGTGCCTGTGGTGCCGTGGGTGGTGTCGGCGAAGTCGGCCGATGCGCTCGATGCGCAGGTGGAGCGGGTCTCGGCGTTCGCCGGGGATCGGGATCCGGTGGATGTCGGGTTCTCGTTGGTGACGACGCGTGCGCTGATGAATCACCGTGCGGTGGTCGTCGGTGACCGGGTGGTTCGCGGGGCTGCCGTGTCCGGTGGTCTGGCGGTGTTGTTCTCGGGTCAGGGTGCGCAGCGGTCGGGTATGGGCCGTGAGCTGTACGAGGCGTATCCGGTGTTCGCGGATGCTTTCGACGCGGTGTGTGCGGCGCTGGACCTGTATATGGATAAGCCCGTTCGGGATGTGGTGTTCGGTGGTGGTGAGCTGCTGGATCAGACGCAGTTCACGCAGGCGGGGCTGTTCGCTCTCGAAGTGGCTTTGTTCCGACTCGTTTCGGCGTGGGGTGTGAAGCCGGCTTACCTTCTGGGTCATTCGATCGGTGAGTTGTCGGCCGCACACGTCGCCGGGGTGTTGTCGCTGGAGGACGCGGCGAAGCTGGTGGCGGCGCGTGGCCGTTTGATGCAGGAGCTGCCAGTTGGTGGGGCGATGGTCTCGCTCCAGGCCGCCGAGGACGAGGTCCTGCCGCTGTTGACGGACGGGGTGTCCATCGCAGCGCTCAACGGGCCCTCTGCGACGGTGGTTTCCGGTGATGAGGACGCGGTCCTGGCGATTGCCGCGCATTTCGAGGCGGAGGGTCGTAAGACCAAGCGGCTGCGGGTCAGCCATGCGTTCCACTCGCCTCGCATGGACGCCATGCTGGCGGAATTCCGAAAAATCGCGGAGAGCCTTACGTTTGGGTCGCCGCAATTGACTGTCGTCTCAAACGTTTCTGGTCGCGTTGTGTCGGACGAGGAGATCTGTTCGGCGGACTACTGGGTGCGCCATGTCCGTGAGGCGGTCCGCTTCGTGGACGGAGTGCGCGCGCTCCAGGACCAGGGCGTGGCCACGTTCCTGGAGCTGGGTCCGGACGGTGTGCTGTCCGCGATGGGCCAGGACTGCATCGAGGAGTCGGCGGAGTCGGCGTTCGTCCCGGTTCTCCGCAAGGACCGTGACGAGGCGCAGACACTGGTGACCGCGCTCGCCGGACTCCATGTACGCGGAGGGGCCGTCGACTGGGCGGCGTACTTCGCCGGCACCGGCGCCCGCCGCATCGATCTCCCCACGTATGCCTTCCGGCGTGCGCACTACTGGCTCGCCGACGCCGTCGCGCAGCCCACCGATGCGAGTGGCCTCGGACAGAGCTCCGTCGGTCACCCACTCCTCGGAGCGGCGGTTCCGCTTGCCGGAGGAGGGAGCACGGTTTTCACCGGCTTGCTGTCACCCGGCCGGTATCCGTGGCTTGCCGACCATACGGTCATGAGCTCGGTCCTTCTGCCCGCCACCGCGTTCGTCGACCTCGCGCTGCATGCTGCCTCGTACGTTGAGTGCGACCTGATCGAGGAGTTGACGCTCGAGGCGCCACTGGTGCTGTCCGAGCAGGTCGACACCCAGTTGCAGCTGGTCGTCGGGTCCGCAGACAGTGCCGGGCGTCGTGAGGTCGCCGTGCATGCCCGCCCTGCGGTGAGCTCGGACGTGGGCGCGGAGTGGACGAGGCATGCGGTAGGCACGTTGGCCGTGGGTGCGGGCGTGGGTGAGTCGCTGGAGGAGTGGCCGCCGCGGGGTGCTGTCGGGCTGGACGTGGCGGGTCTGTACGGTCAGTTGCTCGATCTGGGTCTTGGGTACGGGCCGGTGTTCCGGGGGCTTCGTGCTGCGTGGCGGCGTGGGGATGACCTGTTTGCGGAGGTCGCCCTCCCTGATGGGGCGGATGCCGAGGGCTTTGGGCTTCATCCGGCTCTGCTCGATGCTGCCTTGCATGGGATGGGGCTGGCGGGCGGTCAGGATGGCGATGCGCGTCTGCCGTTCGCGTGGTCGGGGGTCTCGCTTCATGCTGTGGGTGCGTCGGTTCTGAGGGTGCGGATCACGCCGGAGGGTTCCGGTGTGTCGTTGGTGCTGGCTGATGCGGCCGGTGGTCCGGTGGCGTCGGTGGACTCGCTGGTACTGAGGCCTGTTTCGGCTGACCAGGTCCGGGCGGCCGGCGCGGCCTCGGATTCCTTGTTCCGTATGGAGTGGTCGGAGCTGCGGCTGGCAGTGGGCGGATCTGAGCGTTCGTTGAAGGTGGGGTCCGTCGAGGACTGGAGAGTTTCGGTGGACCCCGGTGAGCCGACGCCGGGTGTGGTGGCGGTGTCGTTCGCGGGTTCGGGTTCGGGGGCCGGGGATGTGGTGTCCCGTGCGCACGAGGTGGCGGGGCGGGCGCTGGGGTTGGTGCAGGCGTGGCTGGCGGATGAGCGGTTCGCCGATGCGCGGTTGGTCGTGGTGACTTCGGGTGCGGTTGCTTGCGAGACGGGAGCGGTGCCGGATCCTGTCCAGGCTGCTGTGTGGGGTTTGGTGCGGTCGGCGCAGTCGGAGAATCCTGGCCGGTTCGTTCTGGCGGATGTCGACGAGGTCCGGGAGCCGGTCCTGTCGGCTGTGGTGGCTTCGGGTGAGCCGCAGGTCGCGGTGCGTGGAGGTGCGGCGTTCGTACCGAGGCTGGTGCGGGTGTCGGCCGGTACGGGTGGCGGTGCTCCGGTGGTCGGTGCGGGCACGGTGCTGGTGACGGGTGCCAGTGGTGCGCTGGGTGGTCTGGTGGCGCGTCATCTGGTGGTGGAGCGTGGTGTCCGGGATCTGTTGCTGGTGAGTCGTCGGGGTGCGGATGCTCCGGGGGCGGCCGACTTGGTTGCGGAGCTGGAGGAGTTGGGAGCGCGGGCTCGTTTCGTCGCGTGTGACGTCGCGGACCGTGCCGCGCTGGCTGGGGTTCTGGCCGGTATTGCCCCGGAGTGTGCGTTGTCGGGTGTGGTGCACACGGCCGGTGTGCTGGATGACGGTGTGGTGTCCTCGCTGACGCCGGAGCGGTTGGCTGCGGTGTTGCGGCCGAAGGTCGATGCGGCGTGGCATCTGCATGAGCTGACGCGTGGCATGGATCTGTCGATGTTCACTCTGTTCTCCTCCGCTGCCGGTGTGTTCGGTGGTGCAGGTCAGGCGAACTATGCGGCGGCGAACGCGTTCCTGGATGCTTTGGCGGAGGTCCGGCGGGCGGAGGGGCTGGCGGGGCAGTCGCTGGCGTGGGGGCTGTGGGCCCAGGCGAGTGCGATGACGGGGCAGCTCGGTGAGGATGATCTGCGGCGGATGGCCCGGGGTGGTCTTCTGCCGTTGTCCACGGAGCAGGGGCTCAGCCTGTTCGACGCGGCCGGAGCCTTGATCGACGAGCCGGTACTCGTCCCCGTCCCCCTCGACTTCGCCGTGCTGCGTGAGAACGCCCTGACGGACGACGTGCCCGCGGTGCTTCGGTCGCTCGTACGAAAGCCGATCAGGCGCCTCGGCGAGGAGGGCCGCGACGCCGAGTCCGGCGGCACCCCTCACTATGCCGACCGGATGCGTGCGGTACCCGCCGCAGAGCGTGAGCGGCTGGCACTTCAGCTGGTCTGCGACCAGGTGGCTGAGGTGCTCGGCCACGCCTCGGGGGCGTCCATCAGGCCGCACGAGGCCTTCACCGAGCTGGGCTTCGACTCGCTCACTGCCGTGGACCTCCGCAACCGGCTGAACAGGGCGACAGGGTTGAGGCTGCCCGCGACTCTGGTCTTCGATCACCCCACCCCCGGCGAGTTGTCGGAGCACATCCTGACCGAGATCGCCCCCGGCGATGCGGCGATGGACTCGGTGCTCGAAACCCTCGATCGGCTGGAGACGGTGTTCGACGCGCTCACGCCGGAAGGCGAGGACTCCGTCGCCACCATCACTGCCCGGCTGAACGCACTCATGGCCAGGTGGAACGAGGAGCGCGTGCCGGCGGGTGCCCAGGACGGCCTGGGTGACGAGGCCGGTGACGGCTTCAACCTCAGTAAGACACTCGGTACAGCCTCAGACGACGAGCTGTTCGACTTCATCGACAACAAGTTCGGCAGGTGAATCGCTGATGGCGAACGAAGACAAGCTCCGCGAATACCTCCGGCGGGTCACCGCTGAGCTGCACGAGACCGGCGAGCGCTTGCGCTCCGTCGAGGAGAAGGACAACGAGCCGATCGCCATCGTGGCGATGAGCTGCCGGTACCCGGGTGACGTACGGACCCCCGACGAGCTGTGGGAACTGGCGGCCTCCGGCCGGGACGGGATCACCGACTTCCCCACCGACCGCGGCTGGGACCTGGAAGCGCTGTACGACCCCGAGATGCAGCGGCCAGGCACCAGCTACACCCGCGAGGGCGGGTTCCTGCACGACGCCGGCGACTTCGACCCGGAACCGTTCAAGATCTCGCCGCGTGAGGCGCTGGCCATGGATCCGCAGCAGCGCCTGCTGCTGGAGGCTTCCTGGGAGGCGTTCGAGAGCGCCGGAATCGATCCGCTGTCACTGCGGGGCAGCCGTACGGGTGTGTTCGCCGGGGTGATGTACCACAATCACGCGGCGAGCGTCGGTGCCGTGCCCGAGGGCGTCGACGGATACCTCGGTACCGGCACCGCGAGCAGCGTCGTCACGGGCCGGGTCTCGTACACCCTGGGACTCGAAGGACCGGCGGTCACCGTCGACACCGCGTGCTCGTCGTCATTGGTGGCGTTGCACCTCGCTGTGCAGTCGCTGCGATCTGGTGAGTGCACCATGGCGATAGCCGGCGGGGTCACGGTGATGACGACCCCGGCCACATTCATCGACTTCAGCAGGCAGCGTGGCCTTGCCGCAGACGGCCGGTGCAAGGCCTTCTCCGCCGCAGCCGACGGCACGGGCTGGGGTGAAGGCGTAGGCGTACTCCTGGTGGAGCGGCTGTCGGACGCGCGCCGCAACGGGCACGAGGTGCTCGCCGTCGTACGCGGTTCCGCCGTCAACCAGGACGGGGCGTCCAACGGCCTGACGGCGCCCAACGGTCCTTCCCAGCAGCGCGTCATCCGGCAGGCCCTGGCAGGCGCCAGGCTGACGGCCGCCCAGGTGGATGCCGTGGAAGCGCACGGCACCGGCACCACACTCGGCGACCCGATCGAGGCGCAGGCACTCATCGCCACGTACGGGCAGGAGAGGACTCACGGCCGGCCGCTGTGGCTCGGGTCGCTGAAGTCGAACATCGGGCACACGCAGGCTGCCGCAGGTGTGGCCGGTGTGATCAAGATGGTGATGGCGATGCGGCACGGGGTGCTGCCGCAGACCCTGCACGTCGACAAGCCGTCGGTGCACGTCGACTGGTCGGCCGGGCGCGTCGAGCTGCTGACCGAGCAGATGGACTGGCCCGAGACGGGCGAGCCGCGCCGGGCGGGGGTGTCCTCGTTCGGAATCAGCGGCACCAACGCGCATGTGATCCTCGAACAGGCAGTCCTCGACAGCCCGTCGGCCCCCGGCCCGGCAGACGCACCAGGAGCTGACGCACGAACCCTGCTGGCCACCGGCACCGCACCATGGGTGCTCTCAGGGAAGTCGCCGGAGGCGGTCGCTGCCCAGGCCGCCCGTCTCCTGGCGCATCTGGAGACACGCCGCGGTGGCGGTCCCGCCCCGGTGGACATCGCTTGGTCGCTCGCGACCACCAGGGCCTCGCTCGAACATCGCGTGGCCCTGGTGGCTGAGGACCACGACGGCTTCCTGTCCGCGCTCCGGTCCGTGGCCCACGTCGGGACAGCCCCCGGCGCCGTACAGGGGACCGCGTCCCGCAGGGTCAAGCCGGTCTTCGTGTTCCCGGGGCAGGGTGCGCAGTGGACCGGGATGGCGTCCGGCCTCGTGGAGTCGTCCCCCGTCTTCGCGGCGCGGCTCGCAGAGTGCGGTGAGGCGCTGGCCCCCTACACGGACTGGTCCCTCCTGGACGTGGTGCGACGCGTGGAGGGCGCCCCTTCGTCGGACCGGGCGGACGTCATGCAGCTGGTGCTGTGGGCGGTCATGGTCTCGCTGGCCGAGCTCTGGCGTTCGTGCGGAGTGGAGCCGGCCGCTGTCATCGGCCACTCCCAGGGCGAGATCACCGCAGCCACCGTTGCCGGAGCCCTTTCCCTCCCGGACGCGGCCCGCCTGGTGGCGCGACGGCGAGAGGTGACGATGCCTCTCTCCGGCAAGGGCGGGATGGTGTCGGTGCCGCGCCCGGTGGAATGGGTGCGCGAGCAGGTGCGGCCGTACGGCACCCGGCTGTCGGTGGCGGCCGTCAACGGGCCCATGTCCGTCGTCGTATCGGGTGACCTGGACGCATTGGACGCCTTCGTGTCCGCGTGCGCGGCAGCCGACGTACGGACCCGGCGCATCGCGATGGACTACGCGTCCCATTCGGCGCAAATCGAAAGCATCCGTGAGGGGCTGGCGGAGGCCCTGCAGGGGCTCGCCCCACGCTCCGCGGAGATTCCCTTCTACTCCACGCTGACGGGCGGGCTCATCGACACCGCCGGCCTGGACGCCGACTACTGGTACCGGAACCTGCGGTCCATGGTGGAGTTCGAGGCGGCGACCACCGCCGCACTCGCCGACGGGCACACGGTGTTCATCGAGGTCAGCCCGCACTCGGTACTCACAGCAGGACTTCAGGAGACCTTCAACACGGTGGGCGGCGACGCGGTGGCGCTCGGCACCCTGCGGCGAGGTGAGGACGAGCCCCGCCGGTTCATGACCTCGCTCGCCGCCGCCCACACGAACGGTGTGGAGCCGGACTGGCGTGCCGTGTACGCAGGTACCGGCGCCCGGCGCGTGGACCTGCCCACGTACGCGTTCCAGCACCGGCGCTACTGGTTGGCCCTGGCCGGCACGACGGACACGAACCGGCCCGGAACCGCCCCGGAGGACGACGCGTTCTGGACCGCCGTCGAGGGCGCGGATCTGGAGGCCCTCACACGGACACTCGCGGTCGACACCGAGCAGTCGTTCGCAGCGGCACTGCCCGCATTGTCCGCGTGGCGCCGACAGCGCACCGCTCTGTCCACCGTCGATTCCTGGCGCTACCGCGTGCTGTGGAAGCGCATCGCAGAAGCGACCGCAACACCTCAGCCGACGGGCACGTATCTGGTGGCGGTGCCCGCGACGACCGCAGCCGACCCGTACCTCGACGCGTGCCTCGACGCACTCGCCCCCGCCGACACCGTCGTCGTCCGTGTGGCTCCGGGCAGCGATCGCGACGCGTTGGCCACCCTCATACGCACCGCGCTGGGCGACGCACCCGACACAGCCATGGCCGGGGTGCTCTCGCTGCTCGCTCTGGACGTACGCACCCACCCCCGGACGGACGCCGTTCCGGCCGGGCTCGCGCACACGGTTGCCCTCGTCCAGGCCCTCACGGACACCGCGGTGCAAGCTCCGCTGTGGATCGCCACCCGTGGCGCCGTCTCGGTGGGCCGCACGGATCACGTGACCGACCCCGCCCAGGCCCTGCTCTGGGGACTGGGCGGCGTGATCAGTGCCGAACGCCCGCAGAGCTGGGGAGGCCTGCTCGACCTCCCCGAAGACCTCGACCGGCGGGCGTCCCGTCGTCTCCGCGCAGTCCTCGCGGCGCGCGACGACGAGGAGAACCAGTTGGCGATCCGTGCCACAGGTGTGCACGGGCGCCGGCTCGTCCCCGCACCCCGCCCTGCCCGTACTCCTGCCTCCCACGACTGGCGCTCCCCCCGAGGCACGGTGCTCATCACGGGCGGCACCGGCGCGCTGGGCGCGCACACCGCCCACTGGTTCGCGGAGAGGGGCGCCGAACACCTGCTGCTCGTCGGCCGACGCGGCGCCGAAGCACCCGGCGCGGAGTCCCTGGCGGCCGAACTCACGGCGAAGGGCTGCAAGGTCACCCTCGCGGCCTGTGACGCGGGTGACCGGTCCGCGCTGGCCGCCCTGCTCGCCTCGGTCCCGGCCGAACTGCCCCTGACGGCGGTCGTGCACAGCGCGGCGCTGCTGGACGACAGCCTGCTGGACACCCTGAGCATCGGCCAGCTCGAACGTGCACTCCAGGCGAAGTCACGAGCCGCGATGAATCTGCACGAACTCACCCGCGAGCTCGACCTCTCCGCTTTCGTGCTCTTCTCCTCCGTCGCAGGTCTGATCGGCGGCGCCGGTCAGGGGAACTACGCCCCTGCCAACGCCTTCCTCGACGCCCTCGCCCACCATCGCCGCGCCGAAGGCCTGACAGCCGTCGCGATCCAATGGGGTCACTGGCACGGCAGAGGCCTCGGAGCCGCGCAGGAAGAGAACTTCGCGCGCGGCGGTGTCGGCTCCATGGACCCCGAACTGGCTCTCCTGGCCCTGCAACAGGCTCTCCAGGACGACGAGACCTCGCTCGTCGTGGCAGATGTGCGGTGGGACCGGGCCGCCGGGCGGAACGCTGCGCTTCGGCCCAACCCACTGCTCCGCGAGCTGGCCCACGTCCATGAGGCGGGCCCGGGTGCAGCCGGCCCGGCGCAGCAGGAGCCCGTACACCGTTCGGCGCTCGCCGCACGCCTGCGCACCATGCCGGAACAGGAGGGCCTCCGCCTCTTGCTGGACCTGGTCCGCGACGAGGCCGCCGCGCTGCTGGGCCACGGATCCAGGGAAGCGGTGCCAGCAGACAGAGCATTCCTGGACCTCGGATTCAGCTCGATCAGCGCGGTCGAACTGCGTAACCGGCTCGACGCCGCATCTGGGCTCAGCCTGCCGACGACACTCGTTTACGACTACCCGTCCCCAGTTGCTCTGGCACGCCACCTGCGTTCCCAGCTGGCGCCGTCGCAGGACAGCGGAACCCTGACGGCTCCGGACGACCGCAGGGACGATGCGGACGACCCGATCGCCATCGTCGGCATGAGCTGCCGGTTCCCCGGTGGCGTCACCTCGCCGGAAGAGCTGTGGGACCTGCTGGCCGCCGGATCGGACGGAATCACCACCCTGCCGGAGAACCGCGGATGGGACCTCGGTTCGCTCCACGGTCCGCGTGCCGACTCCGCCGGCACGGGCACCTCGTCCACAGGAGAGGGCGGCTTCCTGCACGAAGCCGCTGACTTCGACGCCGAGTTCTTCGGGATCTCGCCGCGTGAGGCGCTGGCGATGGACCCCCAGCAGCGGCTGCTGCTCGAAGCGTCCTGGGAGGTCCTCGAACGCGCGGGCATCGACCCTTCGTCGCTTTTCGGCAGCTCGACCGGAGTCTTCGCCGGTACGAACGGGCAGGACTACGCCCATCTCATGGGCGGTGCAGGCGAGTCGGTCGCCGGGTACGGTGCCACGGGCAGCTCCGCCAGTGTGCTCTCCGGCCGGGTGTCCTACACGCTGGGACTCGAGGGCCCCGCAGTGACGGTGGACACGGCGTGCTCGTCGTCCCTGGTGGCGCTGCACTGGGCGAGCCAGGCGCTGAGCTCGGGCGAATGCTCACTGGCCCTGGCCGGTGGGGTGACGGTCATGTCGACTCCCGGCGCATTCGTCGAATTCTCCCGGCAGGGCGGCCTGGCACCGGACGGCCGGTGCAAGGCGTTCGCGGAAGCCGCGGACGGGACGGCGTGGGGCGAAGGTGTGGGCGTACTGCTGCTGGAGCGTCTGTCGGATGCGCGGCGGAACGGGCACGAGGTGCTGGCGGTGGTGCGGGGCAGTGCGGTGAACCAGGACGGTGCGTCGAACGGTCTCACGGCGCCGAACGGTCCTTCGCAGCAGCGGGTCATCAACCAGGCCCTGGCGAACGCAGGTCTCGGCCCGGACCAGGTGGACATGGTCGAGGCACACGGTACGGGTACCCGGCTGGGTGACCCGATCGAGGCGCAGGCGCTGCTGGCGACGTACGGGCAGGGTCGGTCGGAGGGCAGGCCGCTGCTGCTGGGGTCGATCAAGTCGAACATCGGTCATACGCAGGCTGCTGCGGGTGTGGCTGGTGTGATCAAGATGGTGATGGCGATGCGGCACGGTGTGGTGCCGCGCACGTTGCATGTGGATGAGCCGTCGTCGCAGGTGGACTGGTCGGCGGGCTCGGTGGAGCTGCTGACGGAGTCGGTGGCGTGGCCGGAGACGGGTGAGGCGCGACGGGCGGGTGTGTCGTCGTTCGGTATCAGTGGTACGAACGCGCACGTGATTCTTGAGCAGGCGCCGCATGCGGAGGCGATTGCTCCTTCGGCTCCGGTCCCGGTGCCGGTGGTGCCGTGGGTGGTGTCGGCGAAGTCGGCCGAGGCGCTCGATGCGCAGGTGGAGCGGGTCTCGGCGTTCGCCGACGATCGGAATCCTCTGGATGTCGGGTTCTCGTTGGTGACGACGCGTGCGCGGTTGGAGCACCGTGCTGTGGTTGTGGGGGACCGGACGGTCGTGGGGTCGGTGGCCCCGGGGCGTATGGGTGTGTTGTTCTCGGGTCAGGGTGCGCAGCGGTCGGGTATGGGCCGTGAGCTGTACGAGTCCTATCCGGTGTTCGCGGATGCGTTTGATGCGGTGTGTGCGGAGCTGGACCGGCACTTGGACCAGCCGATCCGGGATGTGGTGTTCGAGGGTGGTGAGCTGCTGGATCAGACGCAGTTCACCCAGGCCGGGCTGTTCGCTCTCGAAGTGGCCTTGTTCCGTCTCGTTTCGGCGTGGGGTGTGAAGCCGGATTACCTGCTGGGTCATTCGATCGGCGAGCTGTCGGCCGCGCACGTCGCTGGGGTGTTGTCGCTGGAGGATGCGGCGAAGCTGGTGGCGGCGCGTGGTCGTCTGATGCAGGCGTTGCCGGCGGGTGGGGCGATGGTCTCGCTCCAGGCGACGGAGGCGGAAGTCCTGCCGCTGCTGACGGACGGCGTGTCCATCGCAGCGCTCAACGGCCCTTCCGCGAGCGTGGTTTCCGGTGACGAGGACGCCGTCCTCGCGCTCGCTGGGCACTTCGAGGCGGAGGGCCGTAAGACCAAGCGGCTGCGGGTCAGCCACGCGTTCCACTCGCCCCGTATGGATGCCATGCTGGACGATTTCCGTGCGGTTGCCGAGGGTCTTTCCTTCCACGCGCCTGGGATCGGGATCGTTTCGAATGTCACCGGGCAGGTGGTGTCGGCGGACGAGATCTGTACTTCCGAGTACTGGGTGCGTCATGTCCGTGAGGCGGTCCGCTTCGTGGACGGGATGCGTGCGCTCCAGGACCAGGGTGTGGCCGTGTTCCTGGAGTTGGGTCCGGACGGTGTGCTGTCCGCGATGGGCCAGGACTGCATCGAGGAGTCGGTGTTCGTCCCGGTTCTCCGCAAGGAGCGTGACGAGGCAGGGACGCTGGTCACCGCGCTTGCCGAGCTTCATGTACGGGGTTCGGGGGTGGACTGGGCGGCGTACTTCGCCGGCACCGGTGCCCGCCGCATCGAGCTGCCGACCTACGCCTTCCAACGGCAGCGGTACTGGCCCGAGATGGCGACGTCAGTTCATTCCGGCAACGAGGCGCAGTTCGCCCCTGATGCCTGGCGTTATCGGGTGGTGTGGAAGTCGGTCGCGGGTGTGGTGTCGGAGTCGCTTGCGGGTGGTTGGCTGGTGGTGTGTGGGCCGGGTGGTGTGGATGGTCCGGTGGTGTCGGGGCTGGTGGCTCGTGGTGCGGGGTTGCTGGTGGTCGACGGGGTTGTCGATGGTGGGGTGTTGGGGGAGCGGTTGGCCGGTGTGTCCGGTGTGGTGTCGTTGTTGGCCGCTGCGGGGACGTTGGGGTTGGTGCAGGTGTTGGCCGGTGTGGATGTGCCGGTGCGTCTGTGGTGTGTGACGAGTGGTGCGGTGTCGGTGGGGCGTGCGGACGGTGTTGTGGATCCGCTGGGTGCGCAGGTGTGGGGTCTGGGGCGTGTGGCCGGGCTGGAATTGCCTGGTGTGTGGGGTGGGTTGGTCGATGTTCCGGCTGTTGTGGACGAGCGGGTGATGGGCCGGTTGTGCGGTGTGTTGGCCGGTGGGGGTGGTGAGGATCAGGTGGCGGTGCGGGGCTCGGGTGTGTTCGGGCGTCGTGTGGTGCGTGCCCCGGGTGCGGGTGCGGGTGCGGGTGTGGTTGTGGGTGGGACGGTGTTGGTGACGGGGGGTTCGGGTGCTCTGGGTGGGCATGTGGCCCGGTGGGCGGTGGGTGAGGGTGCCGGCCGTGTGGTGCTGGTGAGTCGTGGTGGTTCGGCTGCGCCGGAGTTGGTGGAGGAGTTGGAGGGTCTGGGCGCCGAGGTGGTGGTCGCGGCGTGTGATGTGAGTGACCGGGGTGCCCTGGCGGGGCTGGTGGAGGAGGTCGAGGCGTCCGGTGGGCCGGTGCGCTCGGTGTTCCATACGGCTGGTATCAACCGCTTTGCGTCAGTTGCCGACACTCGGCGGGACGACTTCGACGAGGTGCTGCGTGCCAAGGTGATGGGTGCGGACAACCTGGACGCGGTCTTCGGTGACCGGACGCTTGACGCGTTCGTGCTGTTCTCGTCGATCGCTGGGATCTGGGGCAGCGGTGGCCAGGCCGCTTATGCGGCGGCGAACGCGCATCTCGACGCCCTGGCCGAGGGGCGGCGGGCCCGTGGCCTGACCGCCACCTCCATCGCCTGGGGACCCTGGGCCGAAGGCGGAATGGCCGAGGGAGAAGCCGCGGAGCACCTGCGTCGACGTGGTCTGATCGCCATGGCGCCGGCCATGGCGATCGCTGGACTCGAGCAAGCTCTCGATGAGAGTGACTCCGTGATCACGGTCGCCGATGTGGACTGGCAACTCTTCACGCCGACGTTCACCGCCGTACGCGTGAGCCCACTGCTGAGGGAACTCACCGAGCTCGACGGATCCGGCACTGCCGACAGCCGGCCCTCCTCCCCTCCTGCCAGGTTCGGCGACCTTCCGGAGATGGAGCGGGCCGCTGCGCTGCTCGACCTCGTGCGCCGGCAGGTCGCGTCGGTTCTGGGCCACCGGAACACGGCCAGGATCCCGGCGGACCGAGCGTTTCAGCAACTGGGGTTCGACTCCCTGACGGCCGTCGAGCTACGGAATCTGCTGCAGAAGGAATCCGGTCTCGATCTGCCCACCACTCTTGTCTTCGACTGCCCGAACCCCGCTGCGCTGGCGGACTACCTGCGTGTGCGGCTCTTCGGTGCCGGAGAGCCCTCGTCACAGACCGCGACGGGCACGTCCGTCACGGGCGACGACCCGATCGTCATCGTGGGCATGAGCTGCCGACTCCCCGGCGACGTCCGTACTCCGGAGGACCTCTGGTCCCTGCTGGTCGCGGAGGCCGACGGAATCACCGGATTCCCGGTCGACCGGGGCTGGGCCGTGGACCCGAACGCCTCCTTTGCACGCTCGGGCGGCTTCCTGCACGACGCTGCCTCGTTCGATGCCGAGTTCTTCGGGATCTCGCCGCGTGAGGCGCTGGCGATGGACCCGCAGCAGCGCCTGTTGCTCGAAGCGTCGTGGGAGGCGTTCGAGCGTGCGGGCATCGACCCGCTCTCCGTACGCGGCAGCCGCACAGCTGTTTTCGCCGGAGCCGCGAGCCAGGGATACGCATCGGGAGCGAACGCCGGTGAGGTGGAGGGCGTCGGCGGGCATCTCCTGACGGGCAACGCAACGAGTGTCCTGTCCGGTCGCGTCTCGTACGCCTTCGGGCTCGAAGGGCCGGCCGTCACGCTGGATACGGCGTGCTCGTCGTCTTTGGTGGCTCTGCACCTTGCTGCTCAGGCCCTGCGGTCGGGCGAGTGCTCGCTGGCACTGGTCGGTGGCGTGACGGTTATGGGCACTCCGGTGACGTTCTCGGAGTTCTCCCGGCAGGGCGGGCTTGCAGGGGACGGCCGGTGCAAGTCATTCGCAGAGGCTGCGGACGGCACGGGCTGGTCCGAAGGCGTGGGTGTGCTGCTGGTGGAGCGGCTGTCCGATGCGCGGCGCAACGGCCATGAGGTGCTGGCTGTGGTGCGGGGCAGTGCGGTGAACCAGGACGGTGCGTCGAACGGTCTCACGGCACCGAACGGCCCGTCGCAGCAGCGGGTGATCCGAGAAGCGTTGCTGAACGCCGGTTTGTCGGCTTCCCAGGTGGACGCCGTGGAAGCGCATGGCACCGGTACTGCCCTGGGCGACCCGATCGAGGCGCAGGCAGTTCTCGCTACGTACGGGCAGGGGCGTGACGACGCACATCCGCTGCACCTGGGCTCGCTGAAGTCGAACATCGGTCATACGCAGGCTGCTGCGGGTGTGGCTGGTGTGATCAAGATGGTGATGGCGATGCGGCACGGTGTGGTGCCGCGCACGTTGCATGTGGATGAGCCGTCGTCGCAGGTGGACTGGTCGGCAGGCTCGGTGGAGCTGCTGACGGAGTCGGTGGCGTGGCCGGAGACGGGTGAGGCACGCCGGGCGGCTGTGTCGTCGTTCGGTATCAGTGGTACGAACGCGCACGTGATTCTTGAGCAGGCGCCGCATACGGAGGCGATTGCTCCTTCGGCTCCGGCCCCGGTGCCGGTGGTGCCGTGGGTGGTGTCGGCGAAGTCGGCCGAGGCGCTCGATGCGCAAGTGGAGAGGTTGTCGGCGTTCGCCGAGGGCCGGAATCCGGTGGATATCGGGTTCTCGCTGGTGACGACGCGTGCGGCGTTGGAGCACCGTGCTGTGCTGATCGGTGACCGGTCCGTGCGGGGCGAGGTGGTCGAAGGCCGGTCGGCGTTTTTGTTCTCGGGTCAGGGTGCGCAGCGGTCGGGTATGGGCCGTGAGCTGTATGGGTCCTATCCGGTGTTCGCGGATGCGTTCGATGCGGTGTGCGCGGAGCTGGACCGGCACTTGGACCAGCCGATCCGGGATGTGGTGTTCGAGGGTGGTGAACTGCTGGATCAGACGCAGTTCACCCAGGCTGGGCTGTTCGCTCTCGAAGTTGCGCTGTTCCGCCTGGTCTCTGCATGGGGCGTGAAGCCGGATTACCTGCTGGGTCATTCGATCGGCGAGCTGTCGGCCGCGCACGTGGCCGGGGTGTTGTCGCTGGAGGATGCGGCGAAGCTGGTGGCGGCGCGTGGTCGTCTGATGCAGGCGTTGCCGGCGGGTGGGGCGATGGTCTCGCTCCAGGCGACGGAGGCGGAAGTCCTGCCGCTGCTGACGGACGGCGTGTCCATCGCAGCGCTCAACGGGCCCTCTGCGACGGTGGTTTCCGGTGATGAGGACGCGGTCCTGGCGATTGCCGCGCAATTCGAGGCGGAGGGTCGTAAGACCAAGCGGCTTCGGGTGAGCCACGCGTTCCACTCGCCCCGCATGGACGCCATGCTGGACGACTTCCGGACAGTCGCGGAGTCCCTGACCTTCCACCGGCCTGGGATTGGGATCGTCTCGAACGTCACCGGTGAGGTCGTATCGGGCGACGAGGTTTGCTCGGCGGACTACTGGGTGCGCCATGTCCGTGACGCGGTCCGTTTCGTGGACGGGATGCGTGCGCTCCAGGAGCAGGGTGTGACCGTGTTCCTGGAGTTGGGTCCGGACGGTGTGCTGTCCGCGATGGGCCAGGACTGCGTCGAGGACTCCGCGTTCGTCCCGGTTCTCCGCAAGGACCGCGACGAGGCCCGGACGCTTGTCATTGCCCTCGCCGAGCTCCACGTACGGGGATCGGCGGTGGACTGGGTGGCGTACTTCGCCGGTACCGGCGCCTGCCGCATCGACCTGCCCACCTACGCCTTCCAGCGGAACCACTACTGGTTCGAGGAGCCGACTGCTTCACGCACCGACCCCACTGATGCCTGGCGTTATCGGGTGGTGTGGAAGTCGGTCGCGGGTGTGGTGTCGGAGTCGCTTGCGGGTGGTTGGCTAGTGGTGTGTGGGCCGGGTGGTGTGGATGGTCCGGTGGTGTCGGGGCTGGTGGCTCGTGGTGCGGGGTTGCTGGTGGTCGACGGGGTTGTCGATGGTGGGGTGTTGGGGGAGCGGTTGGCCGGTGTGTCCGGTGTGGTGTCGTTGTTGGACGCTGCGGGGACGTTGGGGTTGGTGCAGGTGTTGGCCGGTGTGGATGTGCCGGTGCGTCTGTGGTGTGTGACGAGTGGTGCGGTGTCGGTGGGGCGTGCGGATGGTGTGGTGGATCCGCTGGGTGCGCAGGTGTGGGGTCTGGGGCGTGTGGCCGGGCTGGAGTTGCCTGGTGTGTGGGGTGGGTTGGTCGATGTTCCGGCTGTTGTGGACGAGCGGGTGCTGGGCCGGTTGTGCGGTGTGTTGGCCGGTGGGGGTGGTGAGGATCAGGTGGCGGTGCGGGGCTCGGGTGTGTTCGGGCGTCGTGTGGTGCGTGCCCCGGGTGCGGGTGCGGGTGCGGGTGTGGTTGTGGGTGGGACGGTGTTGGTGACGGGGGGTTCGGGTGCTCTGGGTGGGCATGTGGCCCGGTGGGCGGTGGGTGAGGGTGCCGGCCGTGTGGTGCTGGTGAGTCGTGGTGGTTCGGCTGCGCCGGAGTTGGTGGAGGAGTTGGAGGGTCTGGGCGCCGAGGTGGTGGTCGCGGCGTGTGATGTGAGTGACCGGGGTGCTCTGGCGGGGCTGGTGGAGGAGGTCGAGGCGTCCGGTGGGCCGGTGCGCTCGGTGTTCCACGCGGCTGGTGTCGGTCAGATGACCGGCCTGGTGGGTATGACCGGGGACGAGTTCGCGGGTGTGCTGCGTGCCAAGGTGATGGGTGCGGACAACCTGGACGCGGTCTTCGGTGACCGGACGCTCGACGCGTTCGTGCTGTTCTCGTCGATCAGCGCCGTATGGGGCAGCGGCGGCCAGGCCGCTTATGCGGCGGCGAACGCGCACCTCGACGCCCTGGCCGAGGGGCGGCGGGCCCGTGGCCTGACCGCCACCTCCATCGCCTGGGGACCCTGGGCCGAAGGCGGAATGGCGGAGGGCACGACCGAGGACCTGCACCGGCACGGACTCGTCGCGCTGGCTCCATCCCGGGCGGTCACCAAGCTGCACCAGGCGCTGGCTGAAGACGAGACCACCCTCACGGTCGCCGAGGTGGACTGGGAACGCTTCGCACCCGCGTTCACGGCTCGACGCCCCAGCCCTCTTCTCGGTGAACTCATCGACGCGCATGAGGCGCTGAAGCAGTCAGATGCAGCGACGGACACCGGACCTGGTGATGCGGCGATGCAACTGCGTGAGCGGCTGTCGGCGGCCACCGTGCCGGAGCAGAGCCGTATCCTGCTCGAACTCGTGCGAGGCGAGGCGGCGCGGGTGCTGGGACACGAGTCGTCCGACGCAGTCAAGCCCAGACGGGGCTTCGTGGAGCTGGGCTTCGACTCGCTCATGGCTGTCGAGGTGCGTAACCGGCTGGCTTCCCTCACAGGGCTCCGTCTGCCGACCACGCTCCTCTTCGACTTCACCTCGTCAGCCGCGCTGGCGGAGCACCTGTGTTCCGAGCTGGCTCAGGACATGTCCGCCGCGGCCCCGGTCGCGTCGGCCATCACCGAGTTGGAACGCATGCTCTCCGGGTTGCCTGCCACCGGCGTCGACCGTGAGGACATCACGGAGAGACTTCAGGGCCTTTTGGCGGCGTGGGGTGGCTCACAGGCGCCTGTCACGTCGTCGGACACGTCCACGCCGACGACCGTCGAGGTGGACCCCGCGCTCGACGCGGCCACGTCGGATGAATTGTTCGACCTCATTCAGCGCGAATTCGGCAAGTCCTGACCGGCAGTTGTCGACGCGCGTGCAAACCATGGCTTTCTCAAGGGGCGGTGCTGTTTCCGATGGCGAGTGAAGAGAAACTCCTGGATCACCTCAAGTGGATGACCGCTGAGCTTCGGCAGACGAAGCAGCGGCTCCACGAGGTCGAGTCCGAGGGCCAGGAGCCGATCGCCATCGTCGGCATGAGCTGCCGGTTCCCCGGTGACGTCCGCTCGCCCGAGCAGTTGTGGCAGTTGGTGGCCGACGGCTCGGACGCGATCGCCGGCTTCCCGCCGGACCGTGGCTGGGACACGGACGGGCTCTTCCATCCCGATCCGGATCACCCCGGGACGACCTACGCCGACCAGGGCGGCTTCCTGAGCTCCGTCGGCGACTTCGACGCCGAGTTCTTCGGGATCTCGCCGCGTGAGGCGCTGGCGATGGACCCCCAGCAGCGGCTGCTGCTCGAGACAGCCTGGGAGGCGCTGGAACGGGCAGGTATCGACCCGGCTTCGCTGCACGGCAGCCGCACCGGTGTGTTCATCGGGTCCAATGCTCAGGACTACGCCGCCCTGTTGCACAACGACACGGCAGAGCTCGGTGGCTATCTCGCCATCGGAAACGCCGCGAGCGTCATGTCCGGCCGGATCGCCTATTCCCTGGGTTTCCAAGGGCCGGCCGCGACCGTGGACACCGCGTGCTCGTCGTCGCTGGTAGCGCTGCACTGGGCGGCCCAGGCCTTGCGCCGGAACGAGTGCTCCATGGCTCTTGTGGGTGGGGCGTCGGTGATGTCCACCCCGGGGGCCTTCCTGGAGTTCTCCCGGCAGCGTGGTCTGGCGGCCGACGGCCGGTGCAAGGCCTTTGCCGAAGCGGCCGACGGCACCGGCTGGGGCGAAGGCATCGGCATGCTGCTGGTGGAACGGCTGTCGGACGCACGCAGCAACGGACACAGGGTCCTGGCCGTGATCCGGGGCTCGGCGATCAACCAGGACGGGGCGAGTAGCGGTCTCACCGTCCCCCACGGGCCCTCCCAGCAGAGGGTGATCCGCCAGGCGCTGTCCGACGCCGGTCTGTCCCCGGCCGACGTCGACGTGGTGGAGGCCCACGGCACGGGGACCCGGCTCGGCGATCCGATCGAAGCACAGTCCTTGCTGGCGACCTACGGGCAGGACCGACACGAGAACCGGCCGCTGCGGCTGGGATCGCTCAAGTCGAACATCGGTCACACAGCGGGTGCGGCCGGTGTGGCCGGTGTGATCAAGATGGTGATGGCGATGCGGCACGGGGTGCTGCCGCAGACCCTGCACGTGGACGAGCCCTCATCCCACGTGGACTGGTCGGCGGGCGGCGTCGAGCTGCTGACCGAGTCGATTGCCTGGCCCGAGACGGGACAGCCACGACGGGCGGGTGTTTCGTCGTTCGGGATGAGCGGCACCAACGCGCACGTCATCCTCGAGCAGCTTGAGGAAGAGGCTGAGGAGGTACTGCCGGCGACCACCGTGCTCCCGGTCGTTCCGTGGATCCTGTCAGCGAAGTCCGCTTCGGCACTGGCCGACCAAGCCGCTCGCCTGCTGGACTTCCGCCACGGAACGGCGCACAGCGCCGTCGACGTCGGATACTCCCTCGCCGTGGCCAGGACCGCGATGGAGAGCCGGGCGGTGCTCCTCGGCGCGGACCCGGACAGCCTCCTCCGCCAGGTCGAGGCACTCGCCGATGATCCACGGGCCGCCGATGTGGTCACGGCCACGGCGACCGAGGACGGCCCGGTCGCCATGCTGTTCTCGGGTCAGGGTGCGCAGCGGTCGGGTATGGGCCGTGAGCTGTACGAGTCCTATCCGGTGTTCGCGGATGCGTTTGATGCGGTGTGTGCGGAGCTGGACCGGCATCTGGACCGTCCGGTCCGGGATGTGGTGTTCGAGGGTGGTGAGCTGCTGGATCAGACGCAGTTCACGCAGGCTGGGCTGTTCGCGCTCGAAGTTGCGCTGTTCCGCCTGGTCTCTGCATGGGGCGTGAAGCCGGATTACCTTCTGGGTCATTCGATCGGTGAGTTGTCGGCCGCGCACGTCGCTGGGGTGTTGTCGCTGGAGGATGCGGCGAAGCTGGTGGCGGCGCGTGGTCGTCTGATGCAGGCGTTGCCGGCGGGTGGGGCGATGGTCTCGCTTCAGGCCACCGAGGCGGAAGTCCTGCCGCTGCTGACCGAGCACGTGTCCATCGCCGCGCTCAACGGGCCCTCGGCCACGGTGGTTTCCGGTGGCGAGGACGCGGTCCTCGCGATCGCTGGGCACTTCGAGGCGGAGGGTCGTAAGACCAAGCGGCTTCGGGTGAGCCATGCGTTCCACTCGCCTCGTATGGACGCGATGCTGGACGATTTCCGCGCGGTGGCCGAAGGTCTTTCCTTCCACGCGCCTGAGATCGGGATCGTTTCGAACGTCACCGGTCAGGTGGTGTCGGGCGACGAGGTCTGTTCGGCGGACTACTGGGTGCGCCATGTCCGTGACGCGGTCCGTTTCGTGGACGGGATGCGTGCGCTCCAGGACCAGGGCGTGACCGTGTTCCTGGAGTTGGGTCCGGACGGTGTGCTGTCCGCGATGGGCCAGGACTGCGTCGAGGAATCGGCATTCGTCCCGGTTCTCCGCAAGGACCGCGACGAGGCCCGGACACTGGTGACCGCGCTCGCCGAGCTCTACGTACGGGGTTCGGGGGTGGACTGGGCGGCGTACTTCGCCGGTACCGGCGCCCGCCAAACCGACCTGCCCACCTACGCCTTCCAGCGGCAGCGGTACTGGCCCAAGAACACCTGGCCTCAGACCGGGGACGTAGCCGGACTCGGGCTGCGCACCGGCGATCATCCGCTGCTCGCGGCCGCTGTTGGGCTGGCCCACACGGATGAGTTCCTCTTCACGGGGCGTCTGTCGCTGCAGACACAGCCATGGCTCGCCGACCATGCCGTCATGGGTTCGGTGCTGCTGCCAGGAACAGCCTTCGTCGATCTGGCCCTGCATGCGGGTGATCATGTGGGCTGCGAGTTGGTGGACGAGCTGACACTGCAGGCGCCGCTGGTGCTCCATGAGTCGGCAGGCGTCCAGCTGCAGGTCGTTGTCGGCACCCCTGAGGCGGACGGGCGGAGGCCTGTCAGCGTGCACTCCCGTCCCGGGGAGGCAGACGCCGAGGAGAGCGACTGGATCCAACATGCCACCGGACTGCTCGCGCCCGTCGACGCCGCTGTCGAGTCAGCTGCCGAATCATCGGTCCGGGAGTCCCTGCGGGCTTGGCCGCCGCGCGAGGCGACGGAGATCGATGTCGAAGGACTGTACGAGCGACTCGCTGCCCAGGGGTTCGGCTATGGCCCGGCCTTCCGAGGGCTGCAGCGGGCCTGGCGCCGTGGCGAGGAGGTCTTCGCCGAAGTGGCGGTGGCCGACCTCGACGTAGCCGGCTTCGGTGTGCACCCGGCGCTCCTCGACTCCGCTCTCCACTCCCTCGCCGTGGGCGGTCTGCTGGGCGGCGGCGGGCCGGAGGATCCGGCGAGCGGCGAGCGGCGCGGCTGGCTGCCGTTCTCCTGGAACGGTGTGTTCCTCCGCGCCACCGGGTCCACCACGCTGCGGATGCGGATCGCCCCCGCGGGCCGCGACAGCACGATGTCACTGGTCCTGGCCGATGCCGCCGGTCAACTCGTCGCGCACGTGGACGCGTTGGCAATGCGTGAGGTGACCGCTGAGCAGTTCGACGACCGGCACCGTGCCACCGCGGACTCGCTGTTCCAACTGAGCTGGGTCGAGGTCGCCCAGGACGCGTCCTCGGAGCCGGATGGTGAGGCACGGTCCTTGGCCGTGCTGACCGTGCTCGCCGACGGAGCCGGCCCTGGCCCCGACGGTTGTGACGTGTACGCGGACATGACCGCGCTGACCGCAGCCCTCGACGCGGGGGCCGCAGCACCGGAAGTCGTCCTGATCGACACCACCGACAGCGCGGCCGAGGACGCCGACATCCTCGGAGCCGCGCACCGCACAGCGCACCGTACGCTCGGGCTCCTGCAGGAGTGGCTGGCCGATCCGCGCTTCGACGCGTCCCGGCTGGTCGTCGTCACCCGTCGGGCCGTCGACACGGGCGGCGACACGAGCGCCACCACCGACCTGTCCGCCGCCCCGGTGTGGGGCTTGCTGCGGTCGGCGCAGTCGGAGAACCCCCAGCGCTTCGTCCTGCTGGACCTGGACGATGCGGCGCGGCCCGACGTCGGTGTCGTACGACGTGCCGTGGACAGCGGTGAGCCGCAGCTGGCGGTACGCGGGGGAGCGCTCCTCGCCCTCCGCTTCGTACGGCCCGGGCAGGACGGCACACTGCTGCCGCCTGTGGACGGGACGGCCTGGCGGCTCGACAGCATGAGCAAGGGGACGCTCGACGGACTGCGGCTGTTGCCCCACCCGGAAGCGCGCGGCGAACTCGAATCCGGCCAGGTGCGCGTGGCCGTACGCGCAGCGGGGCTCAACTTCCGCGACGTCCTGATTGCTCTCGACATGTATCCGGGACACGCCACGATGGGCATCGAGGGCGCCGGCGTCGTGCTGGAGACCGGCCCCGGCGTGACCGGGATCGTGCCCGGTGACCGGGTCATGGGCCTGCTGAGCGGAGGTTTCGGCCCCACCGCGGTGACCGATCAGCGCATGATCGCGAAGATTCCCGACGGATGGTCGTTCACCGAGGCAGCCTCGGTGCCCATCGTGTTCCTCACCGCCTACTACGGTCTCGTCGACCTCGCCGCACTCCAGCCGGGGGAGTCGGTCCTCGTGCACGCCGCGGCGGGCGGTGTCGGCATGGCGGCCACACAGTTGGCGCGCCACCTCGGCGCCGAGGTGTTCGGGACGGCAGGCCCGGGCAAGTGGGACGCCCTGCGGGGGCTCGGGCTGCACGACGAGCACTTGGCGTCCTCGCGCACGCTGGAGTTCGAGGAGCAGTTCCTCGCCGCCACCGACGGGCGTGGCGTCGACGTCGTGCTGGATTCCCTCGCCGGGCCGTTCGTGGATGCCTCGCTGCGGCTGCTGCCGCGCGGCGGTCGGTTCGTGGAGATGGGCAAGGCGGACGTACGCGATCCCGAAGCGGTCGCACATGCCCACCCGGGGGTCGCCTACCAGGCGTTCGACGTCATACAGGCAGGGCCCGAGCGGATCGGCCGGATGCTGGCCGAGGTCGTCGCGCTGTTCGAGAGCGGGGCACTGCGTCCACTGCCGGTGCGGACCTGGGACGTCCGCCGGGCACCGGAGGCCTTCCGCTTCCTCAGCCAGGCCCGGCACGTGGGAAAGGTCGTGCTCACCGTTCCGCAGCCGCTCGACCGCGACGGAACCGTGCTTCTCACCGGAGGCACCGGATCGCTCGGCGGCGTACTCGCCCGGCACCTGGTCGCCACGCACGGTGCCCGGCACCTCGTCCTGGCAGGCCGGAGCGGGCCTGACGCACCGGGTGCTCAGGAACTCGCCGCCGAACTCACGGAGCTCGGCGCCACAACCGTCACCCTTGCGGCCTGCGACGTCTCCGACGCCGACGCGCTCGCCGGCCTTCTCGCCGCCATCGACCACGAACACCCGCTGACCGCCGTGGTCCACGCCGCGGGTGTACTCGACGACGGCATCATCTCCTCACTCACAGGCGCACGTATCGACGCGGTGCTCAAGCCCAAGGCGGACGCCGCCTGGCATCTGCACCGGCTGACCCGCGATCTGGATCTGGCGGTGTTCGCACTGTTCTCGTCCACCTCCGGCCTGCTGGGGGCGCCCGGCCAGGGGAACTACGCGGCCGCCAACGCCTTCCTCGACTCGCTGGCCCAGGTCAGACGGAGGGAGGGGCTCGCAGCGACCTCCCTCGCCTGGGGGCCCTGGGAACAGGCCGGCGGCATGATCGACCGGCTTCGTGGGACGAGCGCGGGCCGCAGCACCCGAGGAGGACTGACCAGCCTGTCGGCGGAGGAGGGCGTGGCCCTGTTCGACGCCGCCCTCGCCGTCGACGACGCCGTTCTCGTACCGATGAAGCTCGACACGGCCTCCCTGCGCGGCCGGGCGGACGAGCCGTCCCTGTTCAGAGGACTGGGACTCGGCGGGCGCAGGTCCAGCAGGCGCAGCGTGGCTTCGGCGGCCATCGAGGCATTCACGCTGACCGAACGGCTGAGGGGGCTGGACGAGTCCGAGCGTACGCAGACGCTGGTGGAACTCGTCAGCGCTCAGGCGGCCGCTGTTCTCGGACACTCCGACGCGGACGCCGTACGCCCCGGCCGGGCGTTCAAGGAGCTCGGCTTCGACTCCCTCACCGCTGTGGAGCTGCGCAACCGCCTGGGGGCTGCCACGGGCCTACGGCTTCCCGCATCGCTGATCTTCGACTACCCGACTCCGGCCCTGCTGGCCGGCCACCTGCACACGGCGCTGGTCGAGACACCCGGAGCACCCGCGCTCGCTGATTCCGCCGTGCGGGCCGGAGTCGCGGACACCGACGAGCCGATCGCGATCGTGGCCATGAGCTGCCGCTACCCCGGCGGCGTCAATTCGCCCGAGGACCTCTGGGAGCTCGTGGCCACCGGCACCGACGGCATCTCGGGCTTCCCCACCGACCGCGGCTGGCAACTGCCTTCCTCCGACGACGGCTCCGACCTGCCCCACGAGGGCGGGTTCGTCCACGACGCAGGCGGTTTCGACGCCGCGTTCTTCGGGATCTCGCCGCGTGAGGCGCTGGCGATGGACCCGCAGCAGCGACTGCTCCTCGAAGCGGCATGGGAAGCTTTCGAGCGGGCCGGCATCGACCCCTCGTCCGTACGCGGCAGTCGCACCGGCGTCTTCGCCGGAACATCGTCCTCCGGGTACGCCACGTCGCTCGACCGGATCCCCGAGGGTGTCGCCGGACATGTGCTGACCGGTACCGCCGGCAGTGTCGTCTCAGGTCGGGTGTCGTACACCTTCGGCCTGGAGGGGCCCGCGGTGTCGGTCGACACGGCGTGTTCCTCCTCGCTGGTGGCGCTGCACCTCGCCACGCAGGCGCTGCGGGCGGGCGAGTGCTCCATGGCGCTGGCGGGCGGCGTCATGATCATGGCCGACGAAGGGATCTTCGCCGAGTTCGGCGGGCACGGCGGCCTCGCCGGAAACGCCCGATGCAAGGCCTTCTCGGACGACGCGGACGGCACCGCGTGGTCCGAGGGCGCCGGCCTGCTGCTCCTCGAACGACTCTCCGACGCGCGTCGCAACGGCCACCAGGTGCTGGCGGTGGTGCGGGGCAGTGCGGTGAATCAGGACGGTGCGTCGAACGGTCTGACGGCGCCGAACGGTCCTTCGCAGCAGCGGGTGATCCGTCAGGCGCTGGCCAACGCCGGTCTCGAACCGGCGCAGGTGGACGCGGTGGAGGCACACGGCACGGGTACGAAGCTGGGTGACCCGATCGAGGCACAGGCGCTGCTCGCGACGTACGGCCAGGGCCGACCGGACGACCGCCCCCTCCTGCTGGGCTCGCTGAAGTCGAACATCGGTCACGCACAGGCTGCCGCGGGTGTGGCCGGTGTCATCAAGATGGTGATGGCGATGCGGCACGGTGTGCTGCCGCAGACCCTGCACCTGAACGAGCCGTCACCCCAAGTCGACTGGTCGGCGGGGGCCGTTGAGCTCCTGGCCCGGTCGGTGGAGTGGCCGGAGAAGCACGAGCCGCGTCGGGCAGGTGTGTCATCGTTCGGTATCAGCGGTACGAACGCGCACGTCATTCTTGAGCAGGCACCCGTGGAGGACATGCCGGGGACTGCGGCGGACGGGGCGTCACCGCTCAGCAGTGCGGCGCTGCCTTTCATTCTCTCCGGGAAATCACCCGACGCCGTGACGGAGCAGGCGGTCCGACTCGCAGGGCTGCTGGACCGGCAGCCCGAGCCGGCCCTGCAGAACGTGGCGTGGTCGCTGGCCACCGCCCGTACCAGGTTCCCGCATCGTGCTGTGCTGGTCGCAGGCGACGCAGATGCACTCCGGACGGCTCTCGGTGCCCTCGCTGCCGGTCGCTCCGGGCCGGGTGTGGCGCGGGGTGTCGCGCCGGACGTAACGCGTCCGGTACTGGTCTTCCCTGGTCAGGGTTCGCAGTGGGTGGGTATGGCTGCGGGTCTGCTGGAGTCCTCGGATGTGTTCGCGGAGCGGATCCGGGAGTGTGCGGCGGCGTTGTCCGTGCACACGGACTGGTCGTTGCTGGGTGTGTTGCGTGGGGAGCCGGGTGCGCCTGGGTTGGACCGGGTTGATGTGGTGCAGCCGGTGTTGTGGGCGGTGATGGTGTCGCTGGCCGAGGTGTGGCGGGCGGCTGGCGTGGTGCCTGCGGCCGTGATGGGGCATTCCCAGGGCGAGATCGCTGCGGCGTGTGTGGCTGGTGGGCTGTCCCTGGAGGACGGTGCGCGGGTCGTGGCGTTGCGGAGCCGCGCCATTCTGGAGCTGTCGGGCCTGGGCGGCATGCTGGCTGTGGCGGATTCCGCCGATCTGATACGTGAACGGCTGACCCGCTGGGAGGGGCGGCTGTCGGTCGCGGCGGTCAACGGGCCGACCTCTGCCGTGGTCTCCGGTGACGCTGACGCGCTGGACGAATTCCGTGAGGCATGCAGGGCCGACGGTGTGCGCTGTAAGCGCATCGATGTGGACTACGCCTCGCACAGTGCGCATGTGGAACGCATCCACGGCCGGCTGCTGGAAGTGCTCGCGGACGTGTCCCCGCGCTCCTCGCAGGTGCCGTTGTACTCCACCGTGACCGGCGAACTCCTGGACACGGCAGGTATGGACGCCGAGTACTGGTACACCAACCTGCGCCGGACAGTCCTCCTGGAGAAGGCGACCCGGGCACTGCTGAGCTCCGGACACGGTGTCTTCATCGAGGTCAGCCCGCACCCCGTGCTCACCATGGGACTGCAGGAGACATTCGCCGCCACAGGCTCCGATGCCGTGACCCTCGGCACGCTGCGCCGTGACGAGGACGAAGCCCGGCGCTTCACGACATCGCTGGCCGAGGCGCATGCGCACGGGGTCGAGCTGGACTGGAAGGCCCTGTTCGCGGGATCCGGCGCGCAGCGCGTCGACCTGCCGACGTACGCCTTCCAGCACCAGCACTACTGGCTGAAGTCGGCTCCCGGTCAGGGACGCGACATCTCGGCGACCGGGATGCGGCCCGGTGGGCACGAGTTGCTCTCCGGAGCGATCAGGCTGGCCGACTCCGACGGTGTGGTGATGACGGGCAAGCTGTCGGCCGAGACGCACCCCTGGCTCGCCGACCACGTCGTTCTCGGTTCGGTGCTGCTCCCGGGCACGGCCTTCGTCGACCTGGCCCTGCACGCCGCTGACCAGGTCGGATGCGAGCTGCTGGAAGAGCTGACGATCGAGGCTCCGCTGGTCGTCCCTGACTCGGGCGCGGTCGTGCTCCAGGTGACGGCGACCCTGCCGGACGCGACGGGCCGTAGCAACGTGCAGATCTACGCGACGCCCGCCGACGCACCGGAGGACGTGTGGACTCTCCACGCGTCCGGGACGGCGACGCTCGCTCCAGCTCCGACGGACGACGGTCTGGACGAGTGGCCACCGGCCGGGGCCCGGGCGCTCGCCGTCGACACCCTGTACGCATCGCTCACCGAGTCCGGCTACGAGTACGGCCCTCTGTTCCAAGGACTGCGGGCTGCCTGGCAGCAGGGTGACGACGTATACGCGGAGGTGGCCCTTCCGGACGACGCCGCCGCCGAGGGCTTCGGGGTGCACCCCGCACTGCTGGACGCGGCGCTGCACGCCATGCGCTGGTCGGCGACACCTGGCGCCGGGAGTGAGCCGGGATCCGTCGAGCTGCCGTTCGCCTGGAGCGGTGTCGCGCTGAGCGCGGTCGGCGCACGCGCACTGAGGGTCCGGATCCGGCGCGTCCGGTCCGGAGTCTCACTGCTGCTGGCCGACGGAACGGGCCACCCGGTCGCTTCCGTCGACACGCTCGCGCTGCGACCCATCAGGCCGGAGCAGCTGATGCCTGCGGATCACGCGCTCGGTGACGCAATGTTCCGGGTCGAGTGGGCGAAGAAGCCGGTGGGCTCCGCGGGGAACCTTCCAGGAATCGCTCGCCACGCGGACCTGGCTTCCGCGGACGCGGTGCCGGGCGTGGTGGCGGTGTCATTCGCCGATACGGGTTCCGCGAGTGAGGACGCCGCGTCCCGGGCGCATGAACTCGCGCTCAAGACAATGGAGTTCGTCCAGAATTGGCTGGCGGACGAGCGGTTCGCCGAATCCCGGCTGGTGGTGACGACTCGGGGCGCGGTGGCTTGCGACGGCGACTCCGCGCCGGATCCGGCACAGGCTGCCGTCTGGGGTCTGGTGCGAACCGCCCAGACGGAGAACCCGGGGCGGTTCGTACTGATCGACGTCGACGGGACCGATGAGTCCGCTCTGCCGGCCGCGGTCGCTTCGGACGAGCAGCAAATGGCTGTGCGTAGTGGCGAGGTGTTCGTACCGAGGCTGGTGCGGGTGTCGGCCGGTACGGGTGGCGGTGCTCCTGAGGTCGGTGCGGGCACGGTGCTGGTGACGGGTGCCAGTGGTGCGCTGGGTGGTGTGGTGGCGCGTCATCTGGTGGTGGAGCGTGGTGTCCGGGATCTGTTGCTGGTGAGCCGTCGGGGTGCGGATGCTCCGGGTGCGGCCGACTTGGTTGCGGAGCTGGAGGGGTTGGGGGCGCGGGCTCGTTTCGTCGCGTGTGACGTCGCGGACCGTGCGGCGCTGGCTGGGGTTCTGGCGGGTATTGCCCCGGAGTCTGCGTTGTCGGGCGTGGTGCACACCGCGGGTGTTCTGGATGACGGTGTCGTGTCCTCGCTGACGCAGGAGCGGTTGGCTGCGGTGTTGCGGCCGAAGGTCGATGCGGCGTGGCATCTGCATGAGCTGACGCGTGGCATGGATCTGTCGATGTTCACTCTGTTCTCCTCGGCTGCCGGTGTGTTCGGTGGTGCAGGTCAGGCGAACTACGCGGCGGCGAACGCGTTCCTGGACGCTTTGGCGGAGGTCCGGCGGGCGGAGGGGCTGGCGGGGCAGTCGCTGGCGTGGGGGCTGTGGGCCCAGGCGAGCGAGATGACGGGGCAGCTCGGTGAGGATGATCTGCGGCGGATGGCCAGGGGTGGTCTTCTGCCGTTGTCCACGGAACAGGGGCTCAGCCTGTTCGACGCGGCCGGAGCTCTGACCGGAGAGGCCGCGCTGGTGCCGATCCGGGTGGATACGGCTGCTCTGCGGGCGCGTCCGGAGACGACTCCGCCGATGCTCCGGGGATTGGTCCGGGTGCCGAACAGGCGGCATGCCGAAGCGGGGGACGACCGCTCCCAGTCCTTCGCGCGCACCCTCCTCAGGCTGGAGCCGACCGAACAGGAGGCGCACGTCCTCGAGCTGGTACGCAACGAGGTCGCCTCGACCCTGGGCCACAGCTCCGGCGAAGCGATCAAGCCGCGGCACGCCTTCACCGATCTCGGGTTCGACTCGCTGACCGCCGTGGACCTGCGCAACCGGCTGAACGCCGTCATGGGCCTGCGACTGCCGGCGACGCTGGTCTTCGACTACCCGACCCCTGCGGCGCTGGCCGGCTTCATCAGGGCGGAGACCCTCGGCACGCACAGCGAGCCGATCTCGACAGCCGGGACGGCCGGCACCACGGCGGACGACCCGATCGCGATCATCGGCATGAGCTGCCGCTATCCCGGCGGAGTGTCCGGGCCGAAGGACCTGTGGCGGCTGCTCTCCACCGCAGGCGACGCGGTGACGGGCATCCCCACCGACCGGGGCTGGAACGTGGAAGAGCTGTTCGACCCCGACCCGGACAAGCCCGGGACGTCGTACACCAGCGAGGGCGGATTCCTGCACGACGCCACACATTTCGATGCGGAGTTCTTCGGGATCTCGCCGCGCGAGGCGGTGGCGATGGACCCTCAGCAGCGATTGCTCCTGGAGTCCTCCTGGGAAGCCGTGGAGTCGGCGGACATCGATCCCGCCTCTCTGCGTGGCAGCGATACAGGCGTATTCGCCGGGCTGATGTACCACGACTTCGCGGCCTATGCCGCCGCGTCCGCCGAAAGCCTGGAAGGGCACCTCACCACCGGCACCGCAGGCAGTGTGGCGTCGGGTCGGGTGTCGTACACGTTGGGTCTTGAGGGTCCGGCGGTGACGGTGGACACGGCGTGTTCGTCGTCGTTGGTGGCGTTGCACTGGGCGATTCAGGCGTTGCGGTCGGGTGAGTGCTCGATGGCGCTGGCCGGCGGTGTCACGGTGATGGCCACGCCTGGGACGTTCGTGGAGTTCTCCCGGCAACGAGCTCTCGCGGTGGACGGCCGCTGCAAGTCCTTCGCCGCCGGGGCCGACGGCACGGGCTGGGGCGAGGGCGTGGGGATGCTCCTGGTGGAGCGTCTGTCGGATGCGCGGCGCAATGGGCATGAGGTCCTGGCTGTGGTGCGGGGCAGTGCGGTGAATCAGGACGGTGCGTCGAACGGTCTGACGGCGCCGAACGGTCCTTCGCAGCAGCGGGTGATCCGTCAGGCGCTGGCCAACGCCGGTCTCGAACCGGCGCAGGTGGACGCGGTGGAGGCGCACGGTACGGGTACGAAGCTGGGTGACCCGATCGAGGCGCAGGCGCTGCTGGCGACGTACGGGCAGGGACGCGCGGAGGAGCGTCCGTTGTGGCTCGGGTCGATCAAGTCGAACATCGGGCACACCCAGGCTGCCGCGGGTGTGGCCGGGATCATCAAGATGGTTCTGGCCATGCGGCACGGTGTGCTGCCGCAGACGCTGCACGTGGACGAACCCACGCCTCAGGTGGACTGGTCGGCGGGTGCTGTCGAGCTGCTGACCGAGTCGACGCCCTGGCCGGAGACGGGCGAACCACGTCGAGCGGCTGTCTCGTCGTTCGGTATCAGCGGTACCAACGCGCACGTCATCCTCGAGCAGGCGCCGGACGGCGACGCCGCAGCCGCAGTCGAGTCCGGGCCCCCGGCCGGCACCGTGCTGCCGTTCGTGCTCTCCGGGAAGTCGGAGGGCGCGCTGCGGGGCCAGGCCGCGCGTCTCACGGAATCATTGGCAGGCGCAACGGAGTTGTCGGTGGGCGACCTCGCACACGCACTGGCGTCGAGCCGTTCCCGGTTCGATCACCGTGCTGTGGTGACGGCTTCCGGGAGTGAGGAGTTGCTGGCCGGTCTCGCCGCCCTCGCTGCCGGTCGTTCCGGGCCGGGTGTGGTGCGGGGTGTCGCCGATGGTGCGGTGGCTCCGGTGTTCGTGTTCCCCGGTCAGGGTTCGCAGTGGGCGGGTATGGCTGCGGGTCTGCTGGAGTCCTCGGATGTGTTCGCGGCGCGGTTGGCGGAGTGCGGTGCGGCGTTGGAGCCGTTCACCGACTGGTCGTTGCTGGGTGTGTTGCGTGGGGAGCCGGGTGCGCCTGGGTTGGACCGGGTTGATGTGGTGCAGCCGGTGTTGTGGGCGGTGATGGTGTCGTTGGCCGAGGTGTGGCGGGCGGCTGGTGTGGTGCCTGCGGCGGTGATGGGGCATTCGCAGGGTGAGATCGCTGCGGTGTGTGTGGCTGGTGGGCTGTCCCTGGAGGACGGTGCGCGGGTCGTGGCGTTGCGGAGCCGGGCGATCCTGGAGCTGTCGGGCCTGGGCGGCATGATGTCTGTCGCGGAGCCGGCCGGTCAGGTGGGCGAGCGGCTTGCCCGGTGGGCGGGGCGTCTCTCCGTCGCGGCGGTGAACGGCCCGTCCTCGGTGGTGGTCTCCGGCGACGGTGACGCGCTTGAGGAGCTGTTGCTGGAGTGCAAGGCCGACGGTGTGCGGGCCAAGCGCATCGATGTGGATTACGCGTCGCACAGTGCGCATGTGGAGCGTATCCATGGCCGGCTGCTGGAGGTGCTGGCGGATCTGTCCCCGAGTTCCTCGCAGGTGCCGTTGTACTCGACGGTGACTGGGGAACTTCTGGACACGGCGGGTATGGACGCCGAGTACTGGTACACCAATCTGCGCCGGACGGTTCTCCTGGAGGACACGACCCGGGTTCTGCTGGATGCCGGGCACAGTGTGTTCGTCGAGGTCAGCCCGCACCCGGTGCTGGCCGTGGGGCTGGAGGAGACGTTCGAGGCCGCCGGCAGTGACGCGGTGGCGCTCGGGACGCTGCGCCGTGACGAGGACGAAGCCCGCCGCTTCACGACCTCCCTGGCAGAAGCACACGTGCACGGGGTCGAGCTGGACTGGAAGGCCCTGTTCGCCGGTCGTGCGCCTGCCCATGTCGACCTGCCCACCTACGCCTTCCAGCGCCGGCACTACTGGCCCGAAGTCCTGGCCGCTCCCACTGCGGGCACCGTGGACCCGGTCGACGCCCAGTTCTGGGAGGCCGTCGAGGGCGAGGATCTGGACGCCCTGATGCGCACCCTGGGCGGGACGCAGAGTGAGGTTGCCCTGCAGACGGTTCTGCCTGCGCTCGCGTCCTGGCGGCGTGACCGCCGCAACGGGGCCACCATCGACCGCTGGCGCTACCGCATCGACTGGACGCCGCTGGGCGAGGCGAATGTCTCCAGGCTCTCCGGACGATGGATCGTGCTGATACCGGAGGCGCTGCGCGACGATACGACGGTCTGCGCCTGTGACGCGGCCCTGGCGGGGCACGGTGCACGCGTGACGGCCCTCGTGGTGCCGCCGGGCGAATCCGACCGGGACACACTGGCCGCACATCTCCGCCGACTCGTCGACGCGAGCGACGACGAAGTTGCCGGCGTGCTGTCGTTCCTCGGGGCGGACGAGAGCCCTGATCGCGTACACCCTGCGGTTCCCGCCGCCGTTACATCGACGCTGGCCCTGGTGCAGGCTCTCGACGCCGTGGAACTTCAGGCCCCCCTGTGGTGCGCCACCATGGGAGCCGTGCAGGTCAGCGCGACCACCGACCGTACCGTGAGCGTCGCCCAGGCGCAGGTATGGGGGATGGGAAGGGTCGTCGGTCTGGAGCGGCCCGGTAACTGGGGCGGCCTCATCGACCTGCCGGCCGACGGCGTCGACACGCGCATCACCGACGGCCTGTGCGGCATCCTCTCCGACCCGGCCGGAGAAGATCAGATGGCTCTGCGCCAGGCCGGCGCCTTCGGCCGCCGACTGGTGCGGGCACCCCTTGGCGGAGCCGGCTCCAGCACCCCGTGGAAGACCGAAGGCACCGTGCTCATCACCGGCGGCACAGGTGCCCTGGGCGGGCATGTGGCCAGGTGGCTGGCCGGGCGAGGCGCTGAGCGGCTCGTCCTGACCAGCCGCCGGGGGATCGCCGCGCCAGGCGCGGAAGAACTGGAGGCGGAGCTCACGGCTCTGGGCGCCAAGGTCTCAGTGGTCGCCTGCGACGTCGCCGACCGGTCCCAAGTGGCCGAGCTCGTCGGGCGACTGAGCAAGGAAGGCAGCCCTGTCCGCAGCGTCATCCACACCGCCGGGGTCAGCGACAGCGTCGCCCTCGCGGACACGGAGCCGGCCGCGTTCGCCGACGTCCTGTCCGGCAAGACGGCGGGCGCCGCCCACCTGGACGAACTGCTCGGCGGAACGGTGGACGCGTTCGTCATGTTCTCGTCCATCGCCGGGGTATGGGGCAGCGCGCGTCAGGCCGCGTACGCGACCGCGAACGCGGCACTCGACGCGCTGGCCCACCGTCGCCGCGCCCAGGGCTGGGCTGCCACTTCCGTGGCATGGGGTCAGTGGGCCGACAGCGGAATGGCAGCCGGTGACACAGGCGAGCAGCTGACACGACTGGGACTGGCCCCGATGGATCCGGGCCTGGCGGTTGCCGCCCTGCAACAGGCGATCGAGCACGACGAACCACCGATCGTCACGGTGGACGTGGACTGGCCACGGTTCGCCACCGCGTTCACGACCCTGCGGCAGAGCCCGCTCATCGCCGGCCTGCCCGAAGTGAGGGCCGCGCTCGAGAAGACCGAGGAAACCGCGGAGGCCGAGGCCGTCGGCACGGCCGACGAGCTGACCCGGCGTATGAGGGAGCTGTCGGGGCCGGAGCAGGACCACATGCTGCTGGAGCTCGTACAGGAGCGAGCGGCCACCGTGCTGCGGCTGGACACACCGAACGCGGTACGCCCCGACCGGGCCTTCCGCAATCTCGGGTTCGACTCGCTGACGGCCGTCGAGCTGCGTAACCGGCTCGCGGAGGCGACAGGCCTGCGGCTGCCGGCCGCGCTGGTCTTCGACCACCCGACGCCCTCCGCCCTCATCGCCTACCTGCGGAGCAAGCTGCTTCCGGAGACCGGCCGGGCGGGCAGTGAGGACACCGTCGCGTACGGCGACGTGGACGAGGCCGTGGTGCGCAGTGCACTGGCCACCGTGCCCCTGGACCGGCTGAGGGCAGCCGGACTGCTGGACACCTTGATGACGCTCGCGGATGAACACGACGGAGCACATGCCTCCTCGACCGCGGGTGACGACAACGACTCGATCGACGAGATGGACGCCGAGAGCCTGATTCAGATGGCTCTGGGCAACGGCGATTCCTGATGATGCGCGAAGTGTGGAGTTCATGATGGCTAGTTCGGGTGACAAGGTTCTCGAAGCGCTGCGCGCGTCTCTCAAAGAGGTCGACCGGTTGCGGAGGGAGAACACCCAGCTCACCGGCGCGGCCAGGGAGCCGATCGCGATCATCGGGATGAGCTGCCGCTACCCGGGTGGGGTGGCGAGTCCGGAAGACCTGTGGCGTCTGGTCGCCTCCGGTACCGACGCGGTGGACACGTTCCCGACGGACCGCGGCTGGGACCTCGACGGGCTCTACCAGGCGGACGGCGCCAACGCGACGACCTTCGAGGGCGGTTTCGTCGACGGTGCCACCGACTTCGACGCCTCGTTCTTCGGGATCTCGCCGCGTGAGGCGCTTTCCATGGATCCGCAGCAGCGCCTCCTGCTCGAGGAGTCGTGGAAGGCACTGGAGCGGGCCGGAATCGCCCCGACCTCCCTCCACTCCACCCAGACCGGTGTCTTCGTCGGTGCCCAGAGCTCCGGATACGAGACCAGCCTGCGCCAGTCCGACGACAACGTCGACGGCTACTACGTCACCGGCACCGCCGGCAGCGTCGTATCCGGCCGCATCGCGTACTCGCTCGGCCTGCAAGGGCCCGCGGTGACCGTGGACACCGCGTGCTCGTCCTCGCTCGTGGCTCTTCACCTGGCTGTCCAAGCGCTGCGTCAGCGCGAGTGCACCCTCGCCCTGGCAGCCGGTGTGACCGTCATGAACAACCCCGGCGCATTCGCCGAGTTCAGCCAGCAGGGCGGCCTAGCCGGCGACGGCCGCTGCAAGTCGTTCGCAGCTGCCGCCGACGGCACGGGCTGGGCCGAGGGCGTGGGCGTGCTTCTCGTGGAGCGGCTGTCCGACGCGATTCGCAACGGGCACAACGTACTGGCGGTCGTACGGGGCTCCGCCGTGAATCAGGACGGCGCGTCCAACGGTTTGACTGCGCCCCACGGCCCCTCTCAGCGGCGCGTCATCCGAGCGGCCCTCGCGAATGCCGCCCTCTCACCCGCCCAGATCGACGCCGTCGAGGCCCACGGCACCGGCACCGTGCTGGGTGACCCCATCGAGGCCCAGGCCCTGGTCGAGACGTACGGCCAGGACCGGCCGCAGGACCGCCCGCTGCTGCTGGGTTCGATGAAGTCCAACTTCGGTCACGCACAAGCTGCTTCAGGTGTGGCCGGTGTGATCAAGATGGTCATGGCACTGCGCCACGCCTCGCTCCCGCAGACCCTGCATGTGGACGAGCCGACGCCCCACGTCGACTGGTCGGCGGGTGCGGTAAGACTGTTGACCGAGCCGGCGGACTGGCCGGAGACCGGGCAGCCGCGCCGGGCGGGGGTGTCGTCGTTCGGTGTGAGTGGCACCAACGCGCACATCATCGTCGAGCAGGCACCGGTGCGGGACAGCGCCGAAGGCGCCGACGAGGCCGTCCCCGGCTGGGTCCCGCCGGTCATCCCGTGGCTCGTCTCGGCGGCCGGCGCCCAGGCACTGCAGACACAGGCCCAAGCCTTGATCGCGCACGTGGAGACGGCGGACGCACCCTCGGGCGCGCTCGACATCGGATACTCCCTTGCCGTAGGCCGCGCTGCCCTCGAGCACCGGGCCGTGGTGCTCGCGGCCGGACGCGAAGGCCTTCTGGACGGCGTACGGGATCTTGCCGCTTCCGGCGACGGGGCGCGGGTGGTCCGTGGAACGACCGCACCCGGTGGTCTGGCGGTGTTGTTCTCGGGTCAGGGTGCGCAGCGGTCGGGTATGGGCCGTGAGCTGTACGAGGCGTATCCGGTGTTTGCGGATGCGTTTGATGCGGTGTGTGCGGAGCTGGACCGGCACTTGGACCAGCCGATCCGGGATGTGGTGTTCGAGGGTGGTGAGCTGCTGGATCAGACGCAGTTCACGCAGGCCGGGCTGTTCGCTCTCGAAGTTGCGCTGTTCCGTCTGGTCTCTGCGTGGGGTGTGAAGCCGGATTACCTGCTGGGTCATTCGATCGGTGAGTTGTCGGCCGCGCATGTTGCTGGGGTGTTGTCCCTTGAGGATGCGGCGAAGCTGGTGGCGGCGCGTGGTCGTCTGATGCAGGCGTTGCCGGCGGGTGGGGCGATGGTCTCGCTCCAGGCGACGGAGGACGAGGTCCTGCCGCTGCTGACGGACGGCGTGTCCATCGCAGCGCTCAACGGGCCCTCTGCGACGGTAGTTTCCGGTGATGAGGACGCGGTCCTCGCGATTGCCGCGCATTTCGAGGCGGAGGGTCGTAAGACCAAGCGGCTTCGGGTGAGCCACGCGTTCCACTCGCCTCGCATGGACGCGATGCTGGAAGAATTCAGTGCGATCGCCGACGGCCTCGACTTCCACGCACCCGGGATCGCCATCGTCTCGAACGTCACCGGAGCGATCGTTCCGTCGCGCGAGATATGCACCCCCGAGTACTGGGTGCGCCACGTCCGGCAGGCGGTCCGCTTCCTCGACGGGATACGTACCCTGCAGGACCAGGGCGTGACGGCGTTCCTGGAGCTGGGCCCGGACGGTGTCCTGTCGGCCATGGGACAGGACTGCCTCATCGCCGACGCGGAGAGCCGTGTCTTCGTTCCGGCCCTGCGCAAGGGGCGCCCCGAGGCGTCGGCCTGCGTCACGGCAACGGCCGAGCTCCACGTGCGCGGCCAGAACGTCGACTGGAACCGGTACTTCGCCGGCGCCGGGGCACGCCAGGTGCAGCTCCCCACCTACGCCTTCCAACGTGAGCGCTACTGGCCGCATGTCCCCATGAAGCTCGACAGCGGGACCGCCGTGGTGGGCAACACACCGGCGGAGGCGCAGTTCTGGGACGCCGTCGAGCGGGAGGATCTGGCTTCACTCGTCGACGCGATACGCCCCGAGGACACCGAAGCGCTGGCCGGCGCACTGCCCGCACTCTCCGCCTGGCGTCGGCAGAGCCTGGTCAACTCCACTGCCGGCGGCTGGCGTTACGGCATCACATGGAAGCCCTTCGCCCTGCCGGCAGCGGCTGAGCTGTCGGGCGACTGGCTTGTCGTCGTGCCTGCCGGACACATGGACAGCGCGCTTGTCGCCCGTACGGTCGAGGCACTGACCGCCCACGGCGCCAGGGTGATCCCCGTCGAGCTCGACGCCGCTGCTGCCGACCGCCTCTCGCTCGCCCAGCTGCTCGACGACGCCTGCGCGCAGGGCACTCAGCCGGCGGGCGTACTCTCCCTGCTGGCATTGGACGAACAGCCGTCCCCCGTCTATCCGGTCGTCACCGCCAGCATGACCGGGACACTGGCGCTCGTCCAGGCACTCGGAGACACGGGCATCGACGCCCCGCTGTGGCTGGCCACCCGTGGTGCCGTGTCCGTCGGTCGCTCCGACCCGCTGGCCAGCGCCGTCCAGGCCTCGCTGTGGGGACTCGGGCGAGTCGTCGGCCTGGAGTGCGCCCACCGCTGGGGCGGACTCCTGGACCTCCCGGAGACACTGGACGACCGTGCAGCCGCCCGGCTGATCGGCCTCCTCGCCGACGGCAACGAGGACCAGGCGGCGGTGCGACCCTCCGGGGCGTTCGTCCGCCGTCTCGTACGGGACACCCGTCCCGACCTCGTCGGACCTGTATGGACAGCGCAAGGTACCGCGCTGATCACCGGCGGAACCGGTGCACTGGGCGGTCACGTGGCCCGATGGCTCGCCCGTAACGGTGCCGAGCACCTCGTCCTCACCAGCCGCCGTGGCCCGAACGCCCCTGGCGCGGCCGAACTCGTCGCCGAACTGGAGGAGCTCGGCACCAAGGCCACCGTCGTAGCATGCGACGTGTCCGACCGCGCAGCCGTGGCCGCGCTGATCGAAGCGTGCGACGCCGCGGCGGCCGACTACCCGGGCGCTGCTCTCCGGACCGTCGTACACGCGGCAGGGGTCGCCACCGCCACCCTGCTGTCCGAAGCCACTGCCGAGACCCTCGCCGAGGAGATCTCCGCGAAGGTCGCGGGCGCCGTGCACCTGGACGAACTCCTCGAGGGCCATGACCTCGATGCCTTCGTCGTCTTCTCGTCCGTAGCCGGAGTCTGGGGCAGTGGGGGCCAGAGCGGTTACGCCACCGCCAACGCCCACCTCGACGCGCTGGCGCAGCGCCGCAGGACGCGGGGCCTTCCGGCGACCGCGGTTGCTTGGGGCGCCTGGGCGGGTGGCGGCATGGCCGACGGCGAAGAAGGCGAGCAGTTGCTCCGCCTGGGCATCCGGACCATGGCACCCGAGCCGGCGATCGCCGCCCTGCAGCAGGCACTCGACCGGGACGACACCCTGGTTACCGTCGCGGACATGGACTGGGCGCGGTTCGTACCGGTGTTCACCGCCGCCCGCAGCCGCCCTCTGATCAGTGAACTGGCCGAGGTACGGCAAGCGCTCGCGCAGTCCCCCGGTGCCGCGTCCTCTGCCACGGATGGCGACTCGCCCCTGTGGAACCGGATCGCGGGCCTGGCCCCGGCCGAGCGCACCGAAGCGCTGACCGACATGGTGCGGTCCTTGGCGGCCGGTGTCCTGGGGCACGCTTCGCCCGACGGTGTCGAGCCCGATCGTGCCTTCCGCGAGCTGGGCTTCGACTCGCTGACCGCCGTCGAGCTGCGCAACGCACTCGTCGCCGAGACCCGGCTGCAGCTGCCCACCACCATGGTCTTCGACCACCCGACGCCGACGGTCCTGGCACGCTTCCTCGCGGCCGAACTCTCCGCACAGTACGAAATGCCCGGGCTTTCGGGTACGCAGTCGAGGCTGTCGGCCACCGAGTTCCAGGCGCCGACGAAGGACGACGACCTCATAGCCATCGTCGGTATGAGCTGCCGCTACCCGGGAGAGGTTTCGAATCCCGATGACCTGTGGCGACTCCTCGTGTCCGGCACCGACGGCATCTCGGAATTCCCGACCGACCGTGGCTGGGACCTGGAAGGCATCTACGACCCCGACCCGGCGCATCCGGGCACCACGTACACCCGCCACGGCGGGTTCCTCCACGACGCCGGTGAGTTCGACGCCGGATTCTTCGGGATCTCGCCGCGTGAGGCGCTGGCGATGGACCCCCAGCAGCGACTGCTGCTGGAGGCGTCATGGGAGCTCTTCGAGGGTGCGGGCATCGACCCGACCTCGGTGCGCGGTGAGCAGATTGGCGTGTTCGCGGGAGCCTCCTCCTCCGGGTACGGCGTGGGAGTGGCTCAGGGCTCAGAAGGCAGTGAAGGGCATCTCCTCACAGGCACCGCGACGAGCGTGGTGTCCGGCCGCATCGCCTACATGCTGGGTCTGGAAGGCCCTGCCGTCACGGTCGACACCGCCTGCTCCTCGTCACTGGTCGCCCTGCACCTCGCGGCCCAGGCTCTCCGCCAGGGTGAATGCACCATGGCGCTCGCCGGCGGGGTCGCGCTTCTTGCCAGCCCGACCGCGTTCGTGGAGTTCTCCCGCCAGCGTGGCCTGTCGGCGGACGGCCGCTGCAAGCCGTTCGCGGAGGGAGCGGACGGTACGGGATGGGCCGAGGGTGTCGGCATGCTGCTCGTGGAGCGGCTGTCGGATGCTCGGCGTAACGGCCATGAGGTCCTGGCGGTGGTACGCGGGTCTGCGATCAACCAGGACGGTGCGTCGAACGGTCTGACCGCGCCGAACGGCCCCGCGCAGCAGCGGGTCATCCGGCAGGCCCTGACCAGCGCGGGCCTCTCGGCCGCCCAGATCGACGCCGTGGAGGCACACGGCACGGGTACCCGGCTCGGCGACCCGATCGAGGCACAGGCACTCCTTGCCACCTACGGTCAGGAGCGCCGGTCGGATGACCAGCCCCTGTGGCTCGGGTCGATCAAGTCGAACATCGGCCACGCGGCTGCCGCCGCCGGTGTCGGCGGGATCATCAAGATGGTGCTGGCGATGCGGCACGGTGTGCTGCCGCAGACGTTGCATGTGGATGAGCCGTCGTCGCATGTGGACTGGTCGGCGGGCTCGGTGGAGCTGCTGACGGAGTCGGTTGCGTGGCCGGAGACGGGTGAGCTGCGGCGGGCGGGTGTGTCGTCGTTCGGTATCAGTGGTACTAACGCGCACATCATTCTGGAGCAGGCTCCTGATGTGCAGAGGGTCGACAGGGCCGGCGCATCGGTGCCGGTGGTGCCGTGGGTGGTGTCGGCGAAGTCCGAGGCCGGGCTCTCGGCGCAGGTGGGGCGGGTCTCGGCGTTCGCCGGGGATCGGGATCCGGTGGATGTCGGGTTCTCGTTGGTGACGACGCGTGCGGTGATGAATCACCGTGCGGTGGTCGTCGGTGACCGGGTGGTTCGCGGGGCTGCCGTGTCCGGTGGTCTGGCGGTTTTGTTCTCGGGTCAGGGTGCGCAGCGGTCGGGTATGGGCCGTGAGCTGTACGAGGCGTATCCGGTGTTTGCGGATGCGTTTGATGCGGTGTGTGCGGAGCTGGACCGGCACTTGGACCAGCCGATCCGGGATGTGGTGTTCGAGGGTGGTGAACTGCTGGATCAGACGCAGTTCACCCAGGCCGGGCTGTTCGCTCTCGAAGTTGCGCTGTTCCGCCTGGTCTCTGCATGGGGCGTGAAGCCGGACTATCTGCTGGGTCATTCGATCGGTGAGTTGTCGGCCGCGCACGTCGCTGGGGTGTTGTCGCTGGAGGATGCGGCGAAGCTGGTGGCGGCGCGTGGTCGTCTGATGCAGGCGTTGCCGGCGGGTGGGGCGATGGTCTCGCTCCAGGCCGCCGAGGACGAGGTCCTGCCGGTGCTGACGGACGGCGTGTCCATCGCAGCGCTCAACGGGCCCTCGGCGACCGTGGTTTCCGGTGACGAAGCAGCTGTTCTCGCGATCGCCGCGCATTTCGAGGCGGAGGGCCGTAAGACCAAGCGGCTGCGGGTGAGCCATGCGTTCCACTCGCCTCGTGTGGACGCGATGCTGGACGATTTCCGCGCGGTGGCCGAAGGTCTTTCCTTCCACGCGCCTGGGATCGGGATCGTTTCGAACGTCACCGGTGAGGTCGTATCGGGCGACGAGGTTTGCTCGGCGGACTACTGGGTGCGTCATGTCCGTGACGCGGTCCGTTTCGTGGACGGGATGCGTGCGCTCCAGGACCAGGGCGTGGCCACATTCCTGGAGTTGGGTCCGGACGGTGTGCTGTCCGCGATGGGCCAGGACTGTGTCGAGGAGTCTGTGTTCGTCCCGGTTCTCCGCAAGGAGCGTGACGAGGCCCTGACGCTGGTGACCGCGCTTGCCGAGTTCCACGTACGCGGAGGGTCCGTCGACTGGGCGGCGTATTTCGCCGGCTCCGGGGCCTGTCGTGTCGACCTGCCGACGTATGCCTTCCAGCGTGAGCATTTTTGGCTGGCGTCTCTTCCGGCGGGTGCGGTTGACGGTTCGGGTCTGGGTGCGCGTGCGGTTGATCATCCTCTGCTGAGTGCGGAGGTGTCCCTTGCTGAGGGGGACGGGCTGGTGTTGACGGGGCGGTTGTCGCTTCAGTCGCACGGGTGGCTTGCGGATCATGTGGTTCTGGGTTCTGTGCTGTTGCCGGGTACGGCGTTCGTGGAGTTGGTGTTGTATGCGGGGGAGCGGGTTGGGTGTGGGTATCTGGAGGAGTTGACGCTGCAGGCGCCTTTGGTGATGCCTGAGCGTGGTGGTGTGTCGTTGCAGTTGTCGGTGGGTGGGCCTTCGGCGGATGGTCGTCGGGTGGTCGGGGTGCATTCACGGCCGGCTGAGGACGCCGACGGTGAGTGGACCAGGCATGCGACGGGTGTGCTGTCGGCGGTGGGCTCAGACACGGGTGAGCCGCTGGTGGAGTGGCCGCCGCGGGACGCAGTGGCAGTTGGTGTGGAGCGGTTCTACGAGGAACTGCTCGGGCTGGGGTACGGGTACGGTCCTGCCTTCCAGGGGCTTCGGGCTGTGTGGCGGCGCGGTGAACAGGTTTTCGCCGAGGTCGCGTTGCCGGAGGAGATCACCGGGGACGGATTCGGTGTGCATCCGGCCTTGCTGGACTCGGCCTTGCACGCGATGGGGCTGGTGGGCGACCGAGCCGAGGGCGGTGGAGGCACAGGCCTGCCGTTCGCGTGGTCGGGGGTCTCGCTTCATGCTGTGGGTGCGTCGGTTCTGAGGGTGCGGATCACGCCGGAGGGTTCCGGTGTGTCGTTGGTGCTGGCTGATGCGGCCGGTGGTCCGGTGGCGTCGGTGGACTCGCTGGTACTGAGGCCTGTTTCGGCTGAGCAGGTGCAGTCGTCGGGCGGGTTGCGCGATGCGTTGTTCCAGGTCGGCTGGGTCGAGCACGCGCTTGGTGCGGCGGATCCTGCTCTTGGCGTACGGCTGGTCACCGGTCTGGATGTGTTGGATGCGGTGCCGGGTGTGGTGGCGGTGTCGTTCGCGGAGTCGGAGTCGGAGTCGGGTTCTGGGTCCGGGGATGTGGTGTCCCGTGCGCACGAGGTGGCGGGGCGGGCGCTGGGGTTGGTGCAGGCGTGGCTGGCGGATGAGCGGTTCGCCGATGCCCGGTTGGTCGTGGTGACTTCGGGTGCGGTTGCTTGCGAGACGGGAGCGGTGCCGGATCCTGTCCAGGCTGCTGTGTGGGGTTTGGTGCGGTCGGCGCAGTCGGAGAACCCTGGCCGGTTCGTTCTGGCGGATGTCGACGAGGTCCGGGAGCCGGTCCTGTCGGCTGTGGTGGCTTCGGGTGAGCCGCAGGTCGCGGTGCGTGGAGGTGCGGCGTTCGTACCGAGGCTGGTGCGGGTGTCGGCCGGTATGGGTGGCGGTGCTCCTGAGGTCGGTGCGGGCACGGTGCTGGTGACGGGTGCCAGTGGTGCGCTGGGTGGTCTGGTGGCGCGTCATCTGGTGGTGGAGCGTGGTGTCCGGGATCTGTTGCTGGTGAGTCGTCGGGGTGCGGATGCTCCGGGGGCGGCCGACTTGGTTGCGGAGCTGGAGGGGTTGGGCGCGCGGGCTCGTTTCGTCGCGTGTGACGTCGCGGACCGTACGGCGCTGGCTGGGGTTCTGGCCGGTATTGCCCCGGAGTCTGCGTTGTCGGGTGTGGTGCACACGGCCGGTGTGCTGGATGACGGTGTGGTGTCGTCGCTGACGCAGGAGCGGTTGGCTGCGGTGTTGCGGCCGAAGGTCGATGCGGCGTGGCATCTGCATGAGCTGACGCGTGGCATGGATCTGTCGATGTTCACGCTGTTCTCCTCGGCTGCGGCGACGTTGGGGTCGTCGGGTCAGGCGAACTATGCGGCGGCGAACGCGTTCCTGGATGCCTTGGCCGAGGTCCGGCAGTCCGAGGGCTTGGCGGGTCTGTCGCTGGGCTGGGGCCCCTGGGCCGAGGGCGGGATGCTCGGGCGTCTCGACGCCGCCGACCTCCAGCGCATGGCCCGGGCCGGGCTGCCTGCACTCACTGCCGAGCAGGGTGTCGCCCTGTTCGATGCTGCAGAGACGACCGGGCGGGCTGCGGTCCTTCCGCTGCGGCTTGATCTCCCGGTCCTGCGCCAGGGCGCTGCCTCCAACGGTGTGGCACCTCTGCTGCGCGGCCTCGTACGCGTATCGGGACGCCGCGTCGCGAAGTCCGGAGCGGCTGAGTCGGTTCTTGCCAACCGCCTGCGCGGCATGGACGAGGCAGAACGCGTCCGGCACGTCCTGGACCTCGTGAGGGGTGAAGTCGCCCTCGTACTCGGGCACGCGTCCGGAGACTCGGTCACCTCCGGACAGGCGTTCAAGGAGCTGGGCTTCGACTCGCTGACTGCCGTCGAGCTTCGAAACCGTCTGAATGAGGTGACCGGCCTCCGCCTGCCGGCCACGCTGATATTCGACTACCCCACTCCGGAGTCGCTCGCCGAGTACATCCGCGACGAGCTCGTGGGTGGCCAGGACGAGCTGAGCCGGAATGTCGCGGCCCGCATGGACGCGCTGGACGACGATCCCATCGCGATCGTCGGCATGAGCTGCCGCTACCCGGGTGGAGTCCTCAGCCCGGAGGATCTGTGGCAGCTGACGATCGGTGGGGGCGACGGCGTCGCACCGTTCCCCACGGACCGGGGCTGGGACCTGAACGGCGTGTACGACCCCGACCCGGAGAACCGGACTGCCTCGTACACCGCCGAGGGCGGATTCCTTTACGACGCGGGGAAGTTCGACCCGGCGTTCTTCGGGATCTCTCCCCACGAGGCGTTGGCCATGGATCCCCAGCAGCGACTGCTGCTGGAGGCCACCTGGGAGGCGTTCGAGCGCGCGGGCATCGACCCGGGCACACTGCGCGGAAGCCGGACCGGTGTGTACGCCGGCATGATGTATCACGACTACGCGTCGCAGACCGCCTCCGTGCCGGAAGGCGTTGACGGGTTCCTGGGTATCGGCACCTCGGGCAGCGTCCTGTCGGGCCGGGTGGCGTACACCTTCGGTCTCGAGGGACCGACCATGACCATCGACACGGCGTGCTCGTCATCGCTGGTCGCCCTGCACCTGGCCGCTCAGGCCCTGCGCAAGGGCGAGTGCACCATGGCACTGGCCGGCGGTGTGACGGTGATGTCCACTCCAGGCGCGTTCATCGAGTTCAGCCGTCAGGGCGGTCTGGCTTCTGACGGCCGGTGCAAGTCGTTCTCTGCGAGCGCGGACGGGACCGGCTGGTCGGAGGGCGTGGGCATGCTCCTGGTGGAGCGGCTGTCCGACGCGCGGCGGAACGGCCATCCGGTGCTCGCTCTCGTGCGGGGTTCAGCGGTGAACCAGGACGGTGCGTCGAACGGCCTGACAGCCCCGAACGGGCCTTCGCAGCAGCGCGTCATCCGACAGGCGCTGGCCGCCTCCGGCTTGTCGGCTGCCCAGGTGGACGCGGTTGAGGCGCACGGTACGGGTACGACGCTGGGTGACCCGATCGAGGCGCAGGCCCTCCTGGCGACGTACGGGCAGGAGCGGCCGGAGGGGCAGCCGCTGTGGCTCGGGTCGTTGAAGTCGAACATCGGTCATACGCAGGCTGCCGCGGGCGTGGCCGGTGTGATCAAGATGGTGATGGCGATGCGGCACGGGGTGCTGCCGCAGACCCTGCACGTGGACGAGCCGACACCTCAGGTGGACTGGGAGTCCGGGGACGTCCAGTTGCTGACCGAGCCGCGGGAATGGCCGGAGACGGGCGAACCGCGCCGCGCCGGCGTGTCGTCCTTCGGTGTCAGCGGCACCAACGCGCACGTCATCCTGGAGCAGCCGTCCGAGACAGCGGTGGCGGAGGTGGCCGGCGCATCGGTGCCGGTGGTGCCGTGGGTGGTGTCGGCGAAGTCGGCCGAGGCGCTCGATGCGCAGGTGGAGCGGGTCTCGGCGTTCGCCGACGACCGGAATCCTCTGGATGTCGGGTTCTCGTTGGTGACGACGCGTGCGCGGTTGGAGCACCGTGCGGTGGTTGTGGGGGACCGGACGGTCGTGGGGTCGGTGGCCCCGGGGCGCACAGCGGTGTTGTTCTCGGGTCAGGGTGCGCAGCGGTCGGGTATGGGCCGTGAGCTGTACGAGTCCTATCCGGTGTTCGCGGATGCGTTTGATGCGGTGTGTGCGGAGCTGGACCGGCACTTGGACCAGCCGATCCGGGATCTGGTGTTCGAGGGTGGTGAACTGCTGGATCAGACGCAGTTCACGCAGGCTGGGCTGTTCGCGCTCGAAGTTGCGCTGTTCCGCCTGGTCTCTGCATGGGGCGTGAAGCCGGATTACCTTCTGGGTCATTCGATCGGTGAGCTGTCGGCCGCGCATGTCGCCGGGGTGTTGTCGCTTGAAGACGCCGCGGTGCTGGTGGCGGCGCGTGGCCGTCTGATGCAGGCGCTGCCGACGGGTGGGGCGATGGCCTCGCTCCAGGCGACGGAGGACGAGGTCCTGCCGCTGCTGACGGACGGCGTGTCCATCGCCGCGCTCAACGGCCCTTCCGCGACCGTGGTTTCCGGTGACGAGGACGCGGTCCTCGCGATCGCTGCTCATTTCGAGGCGGAGGGTCGTAAGACCAAGCGGCTGCGGGTGAGTCACGCGTTCCACTCGCCCCGCATGGACGCCATGCTGGACGATTTCCGCGCGGTGGCCGAAGGTCTTTCCTTCCACGCGCCCGAGATCGGGATCGTTTCGAACGTCACCGGTCAGGTCGTGTCGGACGATGAGGTTTGCTCGGCGGACTACTGGGTGCGTCATGTCCGTGACGCGGTCCGTTTCGTGGACGGGATGCGCGCGCTCCAAGGGCAGGGTGTGACCGTGTTCCTGGAGCTTGGCCCGGACGGTGTGCTGTCCGCGATGGGCCAGGACTGCGTCGAGGACTCCGCGTTCTTCCCGGTTCTCCGCAAGGACCGCGACGAGGCCCGGACACTGGTGACCGCGCTCGCCGAACTCCACGTACGGGGATCGGCGGTGGACTGGGTGGCGTACTTCGCCGGTACCGGTGCCCACCGCATCGACCTGCCCACCTACGCCTTCCAGCACGAGCACTACTGGCTTGCTTCGTCCTTCAGCGGGGCTGCGGATGCAAGGGCCCTCGGACAGAGCGCGGGTGAGCATCCGCTGCTGGGAGCCAAGGTCGTCGTGGCTCAGGCAGATGAGTACCTGTTCACGGGCAGACTGTCGGTCGAGTCGCACCCGTGGCTCGGTGACCACATGGTCATGGGCTCGGTGTTGCTGCCGGGTACAGCCTTCGTCGACCTGGCCCTGCACGTCGGTGAACAAGTCGGGCTCGACCTGCTGGGCGATCTCACGCTCGAGGCGCCCTTGGTTCTCCCCGATCACGGAGCGGTGGCCGTCCAGCTCACTCTGGGGGCTGCCGAGGACGACGGCAGCCGGGCGATCGCCGTTCACGGGCGGACCGCTGAAGACGCGGACGCGAAGTGGACACGGCATGCGTCCGGCACACTCTCCGCAGGCGGCGCGCCGACAGGTGAGCCGCTGGAGGAGTGGCCGCCGCACGATGCTGTCGCCCTCGATGCCGAGGGTCTGTACGAGAACCTGGCGGAGATCGGGTTCGGCTACGGTCCGACGTTCCAGGGGCTGCGGGCCGCCTGGCGCCGCGGCGGCGATGTATTCGCCGAGGTCGCCCTGCCGGAAGGAACTGATGCCGCAGGGTTCGGCGTCCACCCCGCACTGCTGGACGCGGCACTGCACACGATGGGTCTTGCCGCCGGGGACGGCGGAGACACGGCCGGAGAAGCTCGGCTGCCGTTCGCGTGGAGCGGGGTGTCGGTGTCCGCCGTGGGGGCGACTGTCCTGCGGGTGCGGATCACGACCGCCGGTTCGGGTATCTCCCTGGCGCTCGCGGACAGCGCGGGCGCCCCGGTTGCCTTCGTCGAGTCGCTCGCTCTGCGGGCGATCTCGCCGGACCAGCTCACGGCTGCCGCCGACGCCGCGACACGCGATGCGCTGTTCCAGGTGGACTGGACAGGCCACGACGTGGAGGAGGAGCGGGTCGAGGCCCGCTGGGCGGCGCTGGGCGACGCGATCGGCGTACCCGGACTTCGGTACGCCGACCTGACCGCGCTCACCGCTGCGGCCGACGCCGGCGAGTCGTTGCCGGGTGTGGTGGCGGTGTCGTTCGCGGAGTCGGAGTCGGGTTCGGGGGCCGTGGATGTGGTGTCCCGTACGCACGAAGTGGCGGAGCGGGCACTGGGGTTGTTGCAGGAGTGGTCGGCAGATGAGCGGTTCGCCGATACGCGCTTGGTCGTGGTGACTTCGGGCGCCGTTGCCTGCGAGACGGGGGCTGCGCCGAATCCTGTCCAGGCTGCTGTGTGGGGTTTGGTGCGGTCGGCGCAGTCGGAGAACCCTGGCCGGTTCGTTCTGGCGGATGTCGACGGGGCGGAGGCGTCGTGGGCGGTTTTGTCGGCTGTGGTGGCTTCGGGTGAGCCGCAGGTCGCGGTGCGTGGAGGTGCGGCGTTCGTACCGAGGCTGGTGCGGGTGTCGGCCGGTACGGGTGGCGGTGCTCCGGTGGTCGGTGCGGGCACGGTGCTGGTGACGGGTGCCAGTGGTGCGCTGGGTGGTCTGGTGGCGCGTCATCTGGTGGTGGAGCGTGGTGTCCGGGATCTGTTGCTGGTGAGTCGTCGGGGTGCGGATGCTCCGGGGGCGGCCGACTTGGTTGCGGAGCTGGAGGAGTTGGGAGCGCGGGCTCGTTTCGTCGCGTGTGACGTCGCGGATCGCGATGCGCTGGCCCAGGTTCTGGCCGGCCTAGGGGCCGAGAACCCGCTCATCGGCGTGGTGCACACGGCCGGTGTGCTGGACGACGGTGTCGTGTCCTCGCTGACGCCGGAGCGGCTGGCTGCGGTGTTGCGGCCGAAGGTCGATGCGGCGTGGCATCTGCATGAGCTGACGCGTGGCATGGATCTGTCGATGTTCACGCTGTTCTCCTCCGCTGCCGGTGTGTTCGGTGGTGCAGGTCAGGCGAACTACGCGGCGGCGAACGCGTTCCTGGACGCTTTGGCCGAGGTCCGGCGGGCGGAAGGGCTGGCGGGGCAGTCGCTGGCCTGGGGGCCCTGGGCGGAAAGTGGGATGCTCGGGCGCCTCGACGACGCCGACACCCAGCGCATGGCCCGCTCCGGTGTGCCGCCGCTGTCGGTGGACGAGGGCCTGGCACTGCTCGACGCCGCTGCGGGACTCGACCGCGCAGCCGTGGTTCCGGTACGGCTCGATCTCCCTGTGTGGCGCAAGCGGGCTGCGGCCGAAGGCGTGCCGCCTCTATTCCGGGCACTCGTACGCGTGCCCGGCCGCCGCACCGCGAAGTCCGGTGAGTCCGAGTCGGGCTTCGCCGCACGGCTGAAGGGGCTGGCGGAGGAAGAGCGGACTCGTCTCGTCGACGGCTTGGTGCGCACCCAGGTCGCGGCGGTCCTTGGGTACGCGTCGAGCGAGTCGATCAAGTCCAGGCATGCTTTCAAGGAACTGGGCTTCGACTCCCTGACAGCCGTCGAGCTCCGAAACCGGCTCAACGCGGCGACCGGGCTGCGGCTGCCCGCGACCCTGGTCTTCGACTACCCCACTCCTGCCGTGCTCGCCGAATTCCTGTTGGACGAGGCACGGGGGACTGAACCCGAAGCGGCAGCGATCAAGGGAGTGGCGGGCTTCGCGGACGACGAACCCATCGCGATCGTCGGCATGAGCTGCCGCTACCCGGGCGGGGTCACCGCTCCGGAGGACCTGTGGCGCCTCGTCTCCATGGCAGGGGAAGGGATCTCCGGATTCCCGACCGACCGCGGTTGGAGCCTGGACGGCATGTACGAATCCGATGCCGGCCGGGAGGGCAAGTCGAGGACCATCGAAGGTGGATTCCTTTACGACGCAGGCCAGTTCGACCCCGGCTTCTTCGGGATCTCGCCGCGTGAGGCGCTGGCGATGGATCCGCAGCAGCGGCTGCTCCTGGAAACCTCCTGGGAAGCCATCGAGCGGGCCGGTATCGACCCCGACTCACTGCGCGGCACCCGTACGGGCGTGTTCGCGGGCCTGATGTACCACGACTACGCCGCCCGCCTGGGCGCTGTGCCCCAAGACGTCGGCGCCTTCCTGGGAACAGGCAACTCGGGCAGTGTGGCGTCGGGCCGGGTGTCGTACACGTTGGGTCTTGAGGGTCCGGCGGTGACGGTGGATACGGCGTGTTCGTCGTCGTTGGTGGCGTTGCACTGGGCGATTCAGGCGTTGCGGTCGGGTGAGTGTTCGATGGCGCTGGCCGGCGGTGTGACGGTGATGGCGACGCCTGGGACGTTCGTGGAGTTCTCCCGGCAGCGTGGTCTGGCGGCGGATGGCCGGTGCAAGGCGTTCGCTGATGCGGCGGACGGTACGGGGTGGTCCGAGGGTGTGGGGATGCTCCTGGTGGAGCGTCTGTCGGATGCGCGGCGTAACGGCCACGAGGTGCTGGCTGTGGTGCGGGGCAGTGCGGTGAATCAGGACGGTGCGTCGAACGGTCTGACGGCGCCGAACGGTCCTTCGCAGCAGCGGGTGATTCGTCAGGCGTTGGCGAACGCGGGTCTGTCGGCTTCGCAGGTGGATGCGGTGGAGGCGCACGGTACGGGTACGAAGCTGGGTGACCCGATCGAGGCGCAGGCGTTGCTGGCGACGTACGGGCAGGAGCGGGCGGAGGAGCGTCCGTTGTGGCTCGGGTCGATCAAGTCGAACATCGGGCACACCCAGGCTGCCGCGGGTGTGGCCGGGATCATCAAGATGGTGCAGGCCATGCGGCACGGTGTGCTGCCGCAGACGCTGCACGTGGACGAACCGTCGTCCCAGGTGGACTGGTCGGCAGGGTCAGTTGAACTCCTGACCGAATCGGTGGCCTGGCCGGAGACCGGCGACGTGCGTCGGGCGGCTGTCTCGTCGTTCGGTATCAGCGGCACCAACGCACACGTCATCCTCGAGCAGGCGCCCGTTGACGCCGGCGTCGCGACGCAGGCGGACGAGGTCTCACCGCTGGGCGGGGCAGTGCTGCCGTTCGTGCTCTCCGGGAAGTCGGAGGGTGCGCTGCGGGACCAGGCCGCGCGCCTGAGCGGGATGATGGCAGCCGGCGCAGGGGTCACGCCTGGCGGGATCGGCCTGTCGCTGGCGACGGGCCGGTCGCGGTTCGAGCACCGTGCGGTGATCGTCGCCGCGGACTCGGACGAGCTCCGGGCTGGACTGAGTGCGTTGGCAGGGGAGCGCCCCGGGCCGGGTGTGGTGCGGGGTGCCGCAGCGGATGTGACGCGTCCGGTGTTTGTGTTCCCTGGTCAGGGTTCGCAGTGGGCGGGTATGGCTGCGGGTCTGCTGGAGTCCTCGGATGTGTTCGCGGAGCGGATCCGGGAGTGTGCGGCGGCGTTGTCCGTGCACACGGACTGGTCGTTGCTGGGTGTGTTGCGTGGGGAGCCGGGTGCGCCTGGGTTGGACCGGGTTGATGTGGTGCAGCCGGTGCTGTGGGCGGTGATGGTGTCCTTGGCCGAGGTGTGGCGGGCGGCTGGCGTGGTGCCTGCGGCCGTGATGGGTCATTCCCAGGGTGAGATCGCTGCGGCGTGTGTGGCTGGTGGGCTGTCCCTGGAGGACGGCGCGCGGGTCGTGGCGTTGCGCAGCCGGGCGATCCTGGAGCTGTCGGGTCCGGGCGGCATGATGTCCGTCGCGGAGCCGGCCGGTCAGGTGGGCGAGCGGCTTGCCCGGTGGGAGGGGCGTCTCTCCGTCGCGGCGGTGAACGGCCCGTCCTCGGTGGTCGTCTCCGGCGACGCTGACGCGCTGGACGAATTGCGGGAGGCATGCAAGGCCGACGGTGTGCGCTGCAAGCGCATCGATGTGGACTACGCGTCGCACAGTGCGCATGTGGAGCGTATCCACGGCCGGCTGCTGGAGGTGCTGGCGGATCTGTCCCCGCGTTCCTCGCAGGTGCCGTTGTACTCGACGGTGACCGGGGAACTCCTGGACACGGCGGGTATGGACGCCGAGTACTGGTACACCAATCTGCGCCGGACGGTTCTCCTGGAGGACACGACCCGGGTTCTGCTGGATGCCGGGCACAGTGTGTTCGTCGAGGTCAGCCCGCACCCGGTGCTGGCCGTCGGCCTGGAGGAGACGTTCGAGGCCGCCGGCAGCGACGCGGTGGCGCTCGGGACGCTGCGCCGTGACGAGGACGAAGCCCGCCGCTTCACCACCTCCCTCGCCGAAGCACATGTGCACGGGGTCGCCCTCGACTGGAAGGCCCTGTTCGCCGGCTCGGGAGCTCAGCACGTCGACCTGCCGACCTATGCCTTCCAGCATCAGCGCTACTGGCTGAACCCGTCTGCCGGGAACGGCGCCGTGGACGTGTCCTCGGCCGGACTGAAATCCCTCGACCACGCCATGCTGTCCAGTGCGATGGGCTTGGCCGGCACCGACGGTGTGGTGATGACGGGCAGGGTCTCGGTCGAGACTCACCCCTGGCTCGCCGACCACGCTGTATGGGGTTCGGTCCTGCTGCCGGGCACAGCCTTCGTCGAACTCGCTCTGCAAGCCGCCGATCAGGTCGCCTGCGACCTCGTGGAAGAGCTCACGATCGAGGCGCCCCTTGTCATCGCCGGTCAGGACGCGATCGTCATCCAGGTCGCAGTGGCCGCAGCGGACCTGACGGGCCGGCATGCGATCACGGTGTACTCCCGTCCCGCCGATGCCTCGGACGAAGCCTGGACGCGGCACGCCAGCGGCACACTCGCGGCCGGCGCATCGGCTACGGACGGGCTGAGTGAGTGGCCACCCGCGGGAGCGCAAGCTGTCGCGGTGGACACGCTCTATGCATCGCTCGCCGATGCGGGGTACGAGTACGGTCCCCTGTTCCAGGGGCTGCGGGCCGCATGGCGACAGGGAGACGACGTATACGCGGAAGTCGCCCTGCCGGACGACGCCGAGGTCGACGGCTTCGGGCTGCACCCAGCCCTTCTGGACGCGGCCCTGCACGCGATGGGCCTCGCAACCGAAACCGCCACCGACACCGACACGGACGGGACGGCGGGAGTGGTAGGCCTGCCGTTCGCCTGGACCGGAGTGTCCCTTTCCGCAGTGGGAGCGCAGCTCCTGCGGGTTCGCGTCCGCCGCGAGAAGTCGGGAGCGTCGCTGCTGCTGGCCGACGGAGCCGGATCGCACGTGGCCTCGGTGGAATCGATCGCGCTTCGCCCGATCTCACCGGAGCAACTGCGCGGAAGCGGCCACGCCCACGCCGACTCGTTGTTCCGCGTGGAATGGTCCGCGAAGCCGGTCAGCACTCAGAACACGGAGGGCACCTGGGCCGTTGTCGGGGGAGCGGAATTCCTCCCCGGCACGGAGCGGTACGAGGATCTCGCCTCCGTGGACGAGGTTCCGGATGTGGTGGCGGTGTCGTTCGCGGGTTCCGGCTCCGGGGACGTGGTGTCTCGTACACATGAAATCGCGCGGCAGGCCATGGAGTTGGTGCAGGGGTGGCTGGCGGACGAGCGGTTCGCCGATGCGCGGCTGGTGGTGGTGACCCAGGGCGCCGTGTTCTGTGACTCGCCCGATCCCGTACAGGCTGCCGTGTGGGGTCTGGTGCGGACGGCCGAGTCGGAGAACCCTGGGCGGTTCGTCCTGGTGGACGCCGACGAGACGCAGGAGCCGGTTCTGCAGGCTGTGGTGGCTTCGGGTGAGCCGCAGGCTGCCGTGCGCGCGGGAGAGGTGTTCGTTCCGAGGCTGGCACGGGTGGCCTTGCCTGCCGAGCCGCAGGCCGCATTCGCCGAGCAGCCCGCATTCGCCGAACCGTCCGGCACCGTGCTGGTGACGGGCGCCAGCGGTGTGCTGGGCGGGGTGGTGGCACGTCACCTGGCCGCCGAGCACGGCGTACGGCACCTGCTCCTGCTGAGCCGTCGAGGTGCGGACGCTCCAGGGACGGCTGAGCTCCGGGCCGAACTGGCCGAATCGGGGGCAGAAGCACGCTTCGCGGCCTGTGACGTCGCGGATCGCGATGCGCTGGCCCAGGTCCTGGCCGGCCTAGGGGCCGAGAACCCGCTCATCGGCGTGGTGCACACCGCCGGTGTGCTGGACGACGGCGTGGTGTCCTCGCTGACGCCGGAGCGGCTGGCAGCGGTGATGCGGCCGAAGGTCGACGCAGCCTGGAACCTTCATGAACTGACGCGTGACATGGATCTGTCGATGTTCACGCTGTTCTCCTCCGCCGCCGGTGTGTTCGGTGGTGCCGGTCAGGCGAACTACGCTGCGGCAAACGCGTTCCTGGACGCCTTGGCCGAGGTCCGGCGGGCGGAAGGCCTCGCGGGGCAGTCGCTGGCATGGGGGCTGTGGGCCCAGGCGAGCGCGATGACTGGGCAGCTGGACAGCGGTGATCTTCGGCGTATGGCCCGGGGTGGTCTGACGCCGTTGTCCTCGGAGCAGGGGCTCGAGCTCTTCGACCTGGCCGGCGGCTTGGCCGACGAGGCCGTGCTTGTGCCGATCCGGGTCGACATGGCTGCCTTGCGGGTACGTCCGGAGATGACTCCGCTGATGCTGCGGGGGCTGGTCCGGGTGCCGAACCGGCGGCAGGCCGATGTCGGTACCGATCGCTCCGCATCCTTCGGGCGCACCCTCCTCGCCCTCCCCGTGGCGGAGCAGCACCAGCTGGTGCAGGATCTGGTGAGGGCCCAGGCGGCTGCCGTGCTCGGGCACGACTCCGGCGAGGCGGTACAGCCTGAGCGGGCGTTCACCGAGCTGGGCTTCGACTCCCTCACCGCAGTCGAACTCCGTAACCGCATGAGCGCGGCCACAGGGCTGCGCCTGCCGGCCACGCTCGTGTTCGACTACCCGACGCCGCTCGCGATGGCCGACTACGTACGGACCGAGATCGCCGGCGTGCAGGAGGAAGCCGCCACCAGCCGTCCCGCCCTGACCGGCAACGGCGCCGGCTCCGGTGACGACCCGGTCGTCATCGTGGGCATGAGCTGCCGGTTCCCGGGAGGCGCGGAGTCGCCCGGCAAGCTGTGGGAGCTGGTGGCCGGTGGCAACGAGGGAATCACCGGCCTGCCCACGGACCGGAACTGGGACGTGGAAGGGCTCTACGACCCGGACCCGGACAACCCCGGCACCTCCTTCACCCGTGAAGGCGGATTCCTGCACGATGCGGCGGAGTTCGACCCGGGCTTCTTCGGGATCTCGCCGCGTGAGGCACTGGCCATGGACCCCCAGCAGCGGCTGCTGCTGGAAGGCTCCTGGGAGGCCATCGAGTCCGCGGGCATCGATCCGGCGTCGCTGCGCGGTACGAGCACCGGCGTCTTCGCAGGGTTGATGTACCACGACTACGTGGCTCAGCTCGCCACCGTTCCGGAAGGCGTCGAGGGGTACCTCGCCACCGGCACCTCCGGCAGCGTCGTCTCCGGCCGTGTCTCCTACACGCTCGGACTCGAAGGACCTGCCGTAACGGTCGACACCGCTTGCTCGTCCTCCCTGGTGGCCCTGCACCTCGCTGCGCAGGCCCTGCGGTCGGGCGAGTGCTCGATGGCACTGGCCGGCGGCGCGAGTGTGATGGCCACGCCGGGGAGCTTCATCGAGTTCAGCCGTCAGCGTGGACTGGCCGCCGACGGCCGGTGCAAGTCGTTCGCCGCGGGCGCCGACGGCACCGGCTGGGGCGAGGGCGTGGGCATGCTGCTGCTGGAGCGTCTGTCGGATGCGCGGCGGAACGGGCACGAGGTGCTGGCGGTGGTGCGGGGCAGTGCGGTGAACCAGGACGGTGCGTCGAACGGTCTCACGGCGCCGAACGGTCCTTCGCAGCAGCGGGTCATCCGCCAGGCGCTGGCCAATGCCGGACTGTCCCCGGCGCAGGTGGACGCGGTGGAGGCGCACGGTACGGGCACGACGTTGGGTGACCCGATCGAGGCGCAGGCGCTGCTGGCGACGTACGGGCAGGGGCGGTCGGAAGGACAGCCCCTGTGGCTCGGGTCGATCAAGTCGAACATCGGTCACACCCAGGCAGCCGCCGGTGTGGCCGGGGTCATCAAGATGGTGATGGCGATGCGGCACGGGACGCTGCCGCGCACCCTCCACGTCGACGCGCCCACGCCTCAGGTGGACTGGGCGGCGGGTTCGGTGGAGCTGCTGACGGAGTCGGTGGCCTGGCCGGAGACGGGTGAAGCGCGCCGGGCGGGTGTGTCGTCGTTCGGAATCAGCGGAACCAACGCCCATGTGATCGTCGAGCACACCCCGGCTGCCGAGGAGCGCCACGAGCCTTCGGTGTCGTTGCCGGTGGTGCCGTGGGTGGTGTCGGCGAAGTCCGAGGCCGGTCTGTCGGCGCAGGTGGCGCGGCTCTCCGAATTCGCCACGGATCAAGAACCGGTGGATGTCGGGTTCTCGTTGGTGACGACGCGTGCGGCCATGAACCACCGCGCGGTGGTCGTCGGTGACCGGACGGTCAGGGGTGCGGTCTCGCCAGGCCGGTCGGCGGTTTTGTTCTCGGGTCAGGGTGCGCAGCGGTCGGGTATGGGCCGTGAGCTCTATGAGTCCTATCCGGTGTTTGCGGATGCGTTTGATGCGGTGTGTGCGGAGCTGGACCGGCACTTGGACCGTCCGGTCCGGGGTGTGGTGTTCGGTGGTGGTGAGCTGCTGGATCAGACGCAGTTCACGCAGGCTGGGCTGTTCGCTCTCGAAGTGGCGTTGTTCCGCCTGGTTTCTGCGTGGGGTGTGAAGCCGGATTACCTGCTGGGTCATTCGATCGGCGAGCTGTCGGCTGCACACGTCGCTGGGGTGTTGTCGCTGGAGGATGCGGCGAAGCTGGTGGCGGCGCGTGGTCGTCTGATGCAGGCGTTGCCGGCGGGTGGGGCGATGGTCTCGCTCCAGGCGACGGAGGCGGAAGTCCTGCCGCTGCTGACCGAGCACGTGTCCATCGCCGCGCTCAACGGGCCCTCGGCCACGGTGGTTTCCGGTGACGAGGATGCCGTCCTGGCGATTGCCGCGCATTTCGAGGCGGAGGGTCGTAAGACCAAGCGGCTGCGGGTCAGCCATGCGTTCCACTCGCCCCGTATGGACGCGATGCTTGATGACTTCCGGACAGTCGCGGAATCCCTGACCTTCCACCGGCCTGAGATCGGGATGGTCTCGAACGTCACCGGTCAGGTGGTGTCGGCGGACGAGATCTGCACTTCCGAGTACTGGGTGCGTCATGTCCGTCAGGCGGTTCGCTTCGTGGACGGGATGCGTGCGCTCCAGGAGCAGGGTGTGACCGTGTTCCTGGAGCTGGGTCCGGACGGTGTGCTGTCCGCGATGGGCCAGGACTGCGTCGAGGACTCCGCGTTCGTCCCGGTTCTCCGCAAGGACCGCGACGAGGCGCAGACACTGGTGACCGCGCTCGCCGAGCTCCACGTACGGGGAGCGGCGGTGGACTGGGCGGCGTACTTCGCCGGCACTGGTGCCCGCCGCATCGACCTGCCGACGTACGCCTTCCAACGCGAGCGCTTCTGGCCCGAGGGCGGGGCGCCCCTCATGGGTGGCAAGGGAGCCCCGGATGCCTCGTCCCTCGACGCGAAGTTCTGGGACGCTGTGGAACAGGAAGATGCCGCAGCGCTCGGGGCGGCCCTGGGGTCAGCCGAGCTGGAACCGATCGAGGCGATGCTGCCCGCGCTTTCGTCGTGGCGTCGGCAGAGCCGCAACCTGTCCACGGTCGATGCCTGGCGCTACCGCGCCACCTGGCAGTCCGTCTCCGCGGTTCCGCGTACGGAGCTGACTGGCACCTGGCTGGTGCTCACGCCCGAAGCGGGCCGCGCGGCGCATCCCGTCGTCGACGGGATCAGCGCACACGGCGCCGACGTCATCCACCTTCCGCTCGTCGATACCGTCGGCCGGGACGAGCTGGCCGGAATACTCGCCGGATACCCCGGTCTCGCCGGAGTGGTAGCCCTGCCGGCAGCGGACGTCGATCCGGCCTCCGGAGTGGTGGGCGCAGGGGTCCTGAGGGCCCTGACCCTCGTCCAGGCCTTGGGTGACGCGGGCAGGACGGTACCGCTGTGGTGCCTGACCCGCGGTGCGGTGTCGGTGGGCAGGTCGGACGGGATCGTCAGCCCCGTTCAGGCGCAGGTCTGGGGGCTGGGACGGGTGGCAGCACTCGAACACCCCCAGCACTGGGGCGGGTTGATCGACCTGCCCGAGGTGCTGGACGAGCGTGCTGTGGGACGTGTCTGCGCGGCGCTCGCGGGCATCGACGACGAGGACCAGATCGCGGTCCGGGCGTCGGGCGTGTATGTACGACGCCTCATTCGTGCACCCGGTACCGGGCAGGGATCCGCATGGTCGCCGCGCGGGACCGTACTTGTCACCGGCGGAACGGGAGTACTGGGGGCTCACGTGGCCCGCTGGGCAGCCCGCAACGGTGCCGAGCGGCTGGTGCTCACCAGCCGACGGGGCATGGACGCCCCGGGTGCGGCGGAGCTGCGGGAGGAACTGGTCTCGCTCGGAGCGGCTGTCACCGTCGCATCGTGCGACGTCACCGACCGTGCCGCACTCACCGAACTGGCAGACGGCCTCAGGGCCGCCGGCTCACCGGTAAGGGCAGTGCTGCACACGGCCGGAGAGGCTGCGTCGCATCCGCTTGCCGAACTGGACGCCTCCGGCCTGGAAGCCGTACTGCACGCCAAGGTCACCGGGGCGACGAACCTGGACGCGGTGTTCACGGACGACGGCGACGAGGGGCCGCTTGACGCCTTCGTCCTCTTCTCGTCGATCGCGGGAGTGTGGGGCAGCGGAGGCCAGGCCGCCTATGCGGCGGCCAACGCACACCTCGACGCCCTGGCGCTCAGCCGTCGCGCACGCGGTCGGGCCGCCACCTCGGTCGCCTGGGGGCCGTGGGCCGAGGGCGGCATGGCGCAGGGTGAGGCCGAGGCCCACCTGCTCCGACGCGGACTGCCGGCCATGGCACCGGAGCGAGCTGTCGCGGCTCTGCAGCAGGCGCTGTCCGAGGGCGACTCCCTCATCGCGGTGGCCGATGTCGACTGGGCGCGTTTCGCCCCGGCGTACACCGCGCTCCGCCCGAGCAGGCTGTTGGCGGGGGTCGCCGAAGTACGCAAGCTGGAGGAGTCGGCGTCGACGGCGGTCGGTGACGGTACGTCAGCTCTGCGGGACCGGCTGACGGCGGCCACGGGCGGGGAGAGGACCAGGGCCCTGCTGGAGCTCGTACGCAAGCAGGCCGCGGTCGTGCTGGCGCACCCGAGTGCCGAGTCGGTCACGGCGGCGAGTACGTTCCGTGAGCTGGGCTTCGACTCGCTGACCGCTGTCGAGCTCCGTAACACCCTTGCCCGGGAGACCGGGCTGACGCTCCCCGCCACCATGGTGTTCGACTACCCGACGCCGACGGTCCTTGCCGACCATCTGCGTACCGAGCTGTTCGGCGGCGAACTCCAGCAGTCCGACGCCTTCGCGGCCGTGGCAGTGGCGGACCACGACGATCCCATCGTGATCGTCGGTATGAGCTGCCGGTTCCCCGGGGGCGTCCGCTCGCCGGAAGAACTGTGGGAGCTGCTTGCCGCAGGCGCCGACGGGGTGTCCGCGTTCCCGGTCAACCGAGGCTGGGACCTGGACTCGCTGTACGACCCGGACCCGGACCACCCCGGTACGTCGTACGTGTCGGAGGGCGGATTCCTCCATGACGTCGGGGACTTCGACCCCGGCTTCTTCGGGATCTCTCCCCGCGAGGCCACCGCGATGGACCCGCAGCAGCGGCTGCTGCTCGAGACGTCGTGGGAGGCGTTCGAACGGGCAGGAATCGACCCGGCCTCCTTGCGTGGAAGCCGTACCGGCGTGTTCACCGGTACGAACGGCCAGGACTACTCGGCGCTGCTGTTCATGTCGGCTCAGAACGCCGAGGGCCACATGGGGACCGGCAACGGTGCCAGTGCCGTGTCGGGCCGGCTCTCGTACACCTTCGGGCTCGAGGGCCCGGCGGTGACGGTGGACACGGCGTGCTCGTCGTCGCTCGTCGCGCTGCACCTGGCGATTCAGGCGCTGCGGGCGGGGGAGTGCTCACTGGCCCTGGCCGGTGGCGTCACGGTGATGTCGACGCCCGGGGCGTTCATCGAGTTCTCCCGTCAGCGCGGTCTGGCCGAGGACGGCCGGTGCAAGGCGTTCGCCGACGCGGCGGACGGTACGGGCTGGGGCGAAGGTGTCGGAATGCTGCTGGTGGAGCGGCTGTCGGACGCGCGGCGAAACGGTCACGAGGTCCTGGCGGTCGTGCGAGGTTCTGCGGTCAACCAGGACGGGGCGTCGAACGGCATGACGGCGCCGAACGGTCCGGCCCAGCAGCGTGTCATCCGGCAGGCACTTGCCTCGGCGGGGCTTTCCGCCTCCCAGGTCGACGTGGTCGAGGCGCACGGTACGGGCACGCGGCTGGGTGACCCGATCGAGGCGCAGGCGCTCATGGCGACCTACGGACAGGAGCGCGTGGACGGCAGGCCGCTGCTGCTCGGGTCGATCAAGTCGAACATCGGTCACACCCAGGCTGCGGCCGGCGTGGCCGGGATCATCAAGATGGTGATGGCGATGCGGCACGGGACGCTGCCGCGCACCCTGCACGTCGACAGCCCGTCCTCACAGGTGGACTGGTCGGCGGGAGCAGTCGAGCTGCTGACGGAGTCGGTCGGCTGGCCGGAGACGGAGGAGCCGTGGCGTGCGGGGGTGTCGTCGTTCGGGATCAGCGGCACCAACGCCCACACGATCATCGAACAGGCACCTCCTGCCCCGGCTGAGGCCGACGCCGTCGCCCCGCCGGTTGTGCCGTGGGTGCTGGCGGGCCGGACGGAACGGGCGCTGGTGGATCAGGCCGGGCTCCTGCGGTCGCACCTCCTGCGACGTCCGGGACTCGATGCGCTCGACGTGGCCTTCTCGCTCGCCACCGGCCGAGCGGCGTTCACCCACCGAGCGGTGGTCAGCGGTACGGACCGTGACGCGCTGTTGCGTGGCGTCACGGCCCTGGCCGAGGGCGGCACCGATCCGCAGGTGACCGTGGACGAAGAGGTTTCCGGACAAGTCGCGGTGTTGTTCTCGGGTCAGGGTGCGCAGCGGTCGGGTATGGGCCGTGAGCTGTACGAGGCGTATCCGGTGTTCGCCGATGCTTTCGATGCGGTGTGTGCGGAGCTGGACCGGCACTTGGACCAGCCGATCCGGGATCTGGTGTTCGAGGGTGGTGAACTGCTGGATCAGACGCAGTTCACCCAGGCCGGGCTGTTCGCTCTCGAAGTTGCGCTGTTCCGCCTGGTCTCTGCATGGGGCGTGAAGCCGGACTACCTGCTGGGTCATTCGATCGGCGAGCTGTCGGCCGCGCACGTCGCTGGGGTGTTGTCGCTGGAGGATGCGGCGAAGCTGGTGGCGGCGCGTGGTCGTCTGATGCAGGCGTTGCCGGCGGGTGGGGCGATGGTCTCGCTCCAGGCGACGGAGGACGAGGTCCTGCCGGTGCTGACGGACGGCGTGTCCATCGCAGCGCTCAACGGCCCTTCCGCGACCGTGGTTTCCGGTGACGAGGACGCCGTCCTCGCGCTCGCTGGGCACTTCGAGGCCGAAGGCCGTAAGACCAAGCGGCTGCGGGTCAGCCACGCGTTCCACTCGCCTCGCATGGACGCCATGCTCGACGAATTCCGTACGGTCGCGGAATCCCTGACCTTCCATCAGCCCGAGATCGGGATCGTCTCCAACGTCACCGGACGGACAGTCGGACCGGATGAACTGTGCGACCCCGAATACTGGGTCCGGCACGTCCGGCAGGCCGTCCGCTTCCTCGAAGGGATGCGAGGGCTGGAGGACCTGGGAGTCACGACCTTCCTGGAGCTGGGCCCCGACGGGGTGCTGAGCGCCATGGGCCAGGGCTGCGTCACCGAGGCGGCGGCGTTCATCCCCGCCCTGCGCAAGGACAGGGACGAGCCGGCGACCGTGGTCGCCTCGCTCGCCGGGCTGCACGCACGGGGAGCGACCGTCGACTGGCCGGCGTTCTTCGCCGGTACCGGCGCCCGGCGGGTCGAGCTTCCGACGTACGCCTTCCAGCGGCAGCAGTACTGGCCGCAGCCGGCTGAACGGGAAGCCGGTGGCGTCGTCGCCACCGGGACGTCCGCCCTGGACGAGCAGTTCTGGGCGGCGGTGGACCAGGAGGACCTGACCGGTCTGGTGGAGGGCTCCGGGTTCTCCGCCGATCAGCCACTCAGCACGGTGCTGCCGCTGCTGTCCTCGTGGCGTAGGCAGTCCCGTGAGCAGTCCACCGTCGACGCCTGGCGCTACCGGACCACCTGGATGCCCGCCGCGGCATCCGGTGGGGCGACGGCGTCCGGGGTCTGGCTGGTCGTGGCGGCGGAGGACCACCACAACCATCCCGTCGTCACCGGTCTGCGGGAGCACGGCGGGGACGTCGAACTCCTGACGGTCGCCAGTGGGGCGCGGCATCGTTCGGTGCCGGCCGAGGAACTGGCCGAGAAGCTGGCCGAGAGGCCGAACGGGCGCGGGGAGATCGCCGGCATCGTCTCCCTGATGGCGCTGACCCACGACCCGACCGAGGCGAACCTGAGTCTCGTGCAGGCCCTGGGTGTCGCCGAGGTCCCGGCGCCCCTGTGGTGTGTCACCCGAGCAGGGGTGAGCGTGAGCCGTACCGATGCCGCGCCTGACCCCGAGCAGTCGCGACTGTGGGGTCTGGGCCGGGTCGCCGGTCTCGAACAGCCGCATCGGTGGGGCGGGTTGATCGACGTACCCCCGTCGATGGACGAGCGGGCCGTGAGCCGGGTGATCGCCCTGCTCACGGGAAGTGGCACCGAGGACCAGGTCGCGGTGCGCTCCTCCGGGGCGTTCGTCCCGCGCCTCGAGCGGGTACCGGCCGGCACGTCAGGGGCCGAGTGGGCGCCCAGGGGCACGGTGCTGGTCACCGACGCCTCGACGCCTTTCGGCTCGCACGCCGCGCGCTGGCTGGCCGGGACCGAGGCCGACAAGGTTGTGCTGATGGTTCCGGAAGGCGCCGAACCGGCAACGGATGCCCTGGCAGCGCTCGAGGGGCGCGGTACCGTCGTGCACTGCGACGTGGCCGACCGCAAGGCCCTGGAGGCCCTGGTCCTCGAGCTCACCGACGAGGGCAGCCCGGTCCGTGCCGTGCTGCACACGGTCGGCGGCAACCAGCTCACCCCGCTCGACGCGCTCCGTATGGACGACGTCGACGGACGGCTGACGGCGAAGGTGGTGGGCGCGGCCCACCTCGACGAGATCTTCGCCGACACGGAACTGGACGCGTTCGTCCTGTTCTCCACCATCGCCGGAGTCTGGGGCGGTGGCGGCCAAGGGGCGTACGCCGCCGCAGGCGCGTACCTGGACGGTCTGGCGCAGAACCGCCGGGCGCGCGGCCTGGCCGCCACCTCGGTGGCCTGGGGGCCGTGGGCCGAAACGGCGACCGCGGGCCCCGAGGCCGCGGCGGCGGAGGAAAGGCTCCGCCTGCGGGGGCTGCCCGCGATGGCGCCTGAGCTGGCGCTCACCGTCCTGCGGCGCGCGGCCGGCGACAACGATCCGTTGCTCACTGTGGCCGACGTGGACTGGGCGCGGTTCGTGCCGTCGTTCACAGCCATGAGGCCGAGCGCGCTGCTGGCGGACCTGCCGGAAGCGGTGGAGGCGCTGGGCCGTGACGCTGCCGGCGAAGGCATCGACAAGGATGCCGCCGAGGAGCTGCGCCAGCGCCTCGCGGGGCTGTCCGAGGCGGACAGGGAGGCGGAACTGATACGCCTGGTGCGCACTCACGCCGCCGCCGTTCTGGGCTACGGAGGGATCGAGGAGGTCGGCCCCGGTCGGGTCTTCCGCGAACTCGGCTTCGACTCGCTTACGGCCGTGGAACTCCGCAACAGGCTGACGAGGGCCACAGGCCTGCGTCTGCCCGCAGGGCTGGCCTTCGATTATCCGAGCGCTGTCGCCGCCGCCGGCTTCCTGCGCACGGAGCTCCGGTTCGGCTCGGACACCACAGGGGCCTCCCTGCTGGCGGAGTTGGACAAGCTGGAGGCGGCAACGGAGACGAACGAACCCGACACCCTCACCAGGGCGAAGGTCGCCATGCGTCTCCAGGCGTTCCTGGCCAAGTGGTCCGAAGACGCGACTCCCGAGGCGGACCCGGCGAACGTGACCGACAAGCTCGAATCCGCCTCCGACGATGAGATATTCGACTTCATCAACAACGAACTGGGGCGCTCGAACTGACTGCCCCGTCCCCGGCGTGGCGGACGAACCGTCGCCACGCCGGGGACGCGCACCGGAGGCAGCGGCCCTCGGGGGTCACGGAACCCGAGAGCCACGGACCTCGGATGCAAGGACTTCAAGGGCCACAGTCCTCAAGGGCCACAGCCTTCAAGGGCCACAGTCCTGAAGGGGCAGAGATCTTGAGAAGCAGCGGATGCCAAGAGGGCGGATCTCAAGCACTGATGTCCCCTGATCCTTGACGGTTCGGGCCCACCGCAGCAGGCCGGGCAAGTGTGTTCGGGACGGGGATACCTCCCTCGAACGGATACGTCGGGGCGTTTCGGCGGGGGCGGCCGGCCTGAGGCCGGCCGCCCCCGCTCGTACGAGGCCGAGGGGCCGGGGCGTCGACTGCCGTGGTGTACCCGGCAGGGGTCCAGGGATGGGGGGAGCCCCGTTAGGGGGCCCCTGCTGATCTGTAGGGGTTGTGCGGTCAAGGGGGGTCGAATAACTTCGCATTGCGAGTTGATCTGCTGGAATGTCGACGGAATTGCCAGACGGTATCGATATTCATGGATCGTCACGCAAAGGCTATGGGTGCGGGGTTTGTCGCCTCGGGAAATTCGATTCCCGGGGGCGTCTCTATTCGTTGACAGCTGAAACGTCGTCCGACGTTCTGCCCCTTTATTGGTCCTCCATCGCTATTAGGTGCTGTCTGCTCAGGGTGGGATTGAATGGCGAACGAAGAGACGCTGCGGGAATACCTCAAGTGGGTCACCGCGGATCTGCACCAGGCCCGTCAGCGTCTTCAGGAGGTCGAAGCTGCTGACCCGGAGCCCGTCGCGATCGTCGGCATGAGCTGCCGGTACCCGGGCGGTGTGCGCAGCCCCGAGGACCTGTGGGAGCTGACCACCTCGGGCGTCGACGCCATATCCGCATTCCCTCTGGACCGGGGCTGGGAAAGCCTCGGCGAGGCCACGGACTCCGCAGGGCCCTCGTTCGCCATGGAAGGGGGGTTCCTTGACGACGTCGGTGGGTTCGACCCGGCGTTCTTCGGGATCTCGCCCCGCGAGGCGCTGGCGATGGACCCGCAGCAGCGGCTGCTCCTGGAGACCTCCTGGGAAGCCGTGGAGCGGGCCGGTATACCCCTGGAAACGCTCCGTGGCAGTCGTACCGGCGTGTTCGCGGGCACGACGGGCCAGGACTACTCGATGCTGCTCCAGCCGCCCCCGGAAGGAACCGGCGGCTATGTGCTGACCGGCACTTCGGCGAGCGTCGTCTCCGGACGCATCGCCTACACGCTCGGTCTGGAAGGGCCGGCCGTCACGGTCGACACGGCTTGTTCCACCTCCCTCGTGACCCTGCACCTCGCCGTGCAGGCCCTCCGCGCCGGCGAGTGCTCGCTGGCTCTGGCGGGGGGAGCGACCGTCATGTCGACCCCCAGTGCCTTCTACGGCTTCAGCGACCAGGGCGGACTCGCAGCCGACGGCCGCTGCAAGTCGTTCGCGTCCACGGCCGACGGCACCGCATGGTCCGAAGGTGTCGGCGTTCTGCTGCTGGAACGGCTCTCGGACGCCCGCCGCAACGGCCACGACGTACTGGCGGTCGTACGGGGCACCGCCGTCAATCAGGACGGTGCGTCCAACGGTCTGACCGCGCCCAACGGCCCCTCGCAGCAACGTGTCATCCTCCAGGCCCTCGCGGACGCCCGGCTGTCTGCCGAGGACATCGACGCTGTCGAGGCGCACGGGACCGGTACCCGGCTCGGTGACCCGATCGAGGCCGAGGCGCTCATGGCGACCTACGGCCAGGGCCGCTCCGCGGCTCGGCCCCTGCGCCTCGGAGCCCTGAAGTCGAACATCGGGCATTCGCAGGCCGCGGCCGGCGTGGCCGGTGTGATCAAGATGGTCATGGCGATGCGGCACGGGACGCTGCCGCGCACCCTGCACGTCGACACTCCTTCCGCACAGGTCGACTGGTCGGCGGGCGCCGTCGAGCTGCTGACCGAGCAGATGGAGTGGCCGGGCAGGGGAGAGCCCCGTAGGGCGGGCGTCTCGTCCTTCGGTATGAGCGGTACCAACGCGCATGTGATCGTTGAGCAGGCACCCGCCGACGAGGCTCCCCGGACTTCCTCCGAAGGCACCCCGCCCCTGGGCGGTGCCATGCCGTTCGTCCTGTCCGGGAAGTCGTCCGACGCGGTGGCTGAGCAGTCCGCGCGGTTGCTCGGTCTGCTCAGTCGTCAGCCCGACGTGGCCCTGCCGGACATGGCGTGGTCGCTGGCCACCGCGCGTACGAGGTTCACGCACAGGGCCGCCGTGGTGGCCTCGGAGCGTGACGAGTTGGCCGCAGGCCTGAACGCGTTGGCGGACGGGCGTGGGTCAGGTGTGGTGCGGGGTGTCGCGGCGGGTGTGACGCGTCCGGTGTTCGTGTTCCCTGGTCAGGGTTCGCAGTGGGTGGGTATGGCTGCGGGTCTGCTGGAGTCCTCGGATGTGTTCGCGGCGCGGTTGGCGGAGTGTGGTGCGGCGTTGGAGCCGTTCACCGACTGGTCGTTGCTGGGTGTGTTGCGTGGGGAGCCGGGTGCGCCTGGGTTGGACCGGGTTGATGTGGTGCAGCCGGTGTTGTGGGCGGTGATGGTGTCGCTGGCGGAGGTGTGGCGGGCGGCTGGTGTGGTGCCTGCGGCGGTGATGGGTCATTCGCAGGGTGAGATCGCTGCGGTGTGTGTGGCTGGTGGGCTGTCTCTGGAGGACGGTGCGCGGGTCGTGGCGTTGCGGAGCCGGGCGATCCTGGAGCTGTCGGGCCTGGGCGGCATGATGTCTGTCGCGGAGCCGGCCGGTCAGGTGGGCGAGCGGCTTGCCCGTTGGGAGGGGCGGCTCTCTGTCGCGGCGGTGAACGGCCCGTCCTCGGTGGTGGTCTCCGGTGACGGTGACGCGCTTGAGGAGCTGTTGCTGGAGTGCAAGGCCGACGGTGTGCGGGCCAAGCGCATCGATGTGGATTACGCGTCGCACAGTGCGCATGTGGAGCGTATCCATGGCCGGCTGCTGGAGGTGCTGGCGGATCTGTCCCCGCGTTCCTCGCAGGTGCCGTTGTACTCCACGGTGACCGGGGAACTTCTGGACACGGCGGGTATGGATGCCGAGTACTGGTACACCAATCTGCGCCGGACGGTTCTCCTGGAGGACACGACCCGGGTTCTGCTGGATGCAGGGCACAGTGTGTTCGTCGAGGTCAGCCCGCACCCTGTGCTGGCCGTCGGCCTGGAGGAGACCTTCGAGGCCGCCGACAGCGACGCGGTGGCGCTCGGGACGCTGCGCCGTGACGAGGACGAAGCCCGCCGCTTCACCACCTCCCTCGCAGAAGCACATGTGCACGGGGTCGCCCTCGACTGGAAGGCCCTGTTCGCCGGCTCGGGAGCTCAGCACGTCGACCTGCCGACGTACCCCTTCCAGCATCAGAAGTTCTGGCCCGAAGCGCAGACGGCCTCCGTCTCGTCCGGCGAAGGCGATCCGCTGGACGCCCGGTTCTGGGACGTCGTCGAACGCGGCGACGCGGAGGCTCTGGCGGCCGATCTGGAGCTGGACGGCGCCTCGCACTCAGCGCTGGGCACGGTGCTGCCGGCGCTGTCCTCCTGGCGGCGCCGGCAACGGGACGAGTCGACCGTGGATTCTTGGCGCTACCGGGTGACCTGGCAGCCGCTGACCGCCCTGCCGACCGCTTCCCTGTCCGGGACCTGGCTGCTCGTCGTACCTGAGTCCGATGCCGGCAACGAGACCGTGCACGAGACCGTGGGCGGACTGACACGCCACGGTGCCGATGTCTCGGTGTTCACCGTCCCGGCAGGAGCGGACCGTGAGTCGCTCGCCGCACAGCTGGCCGGCGTACCCGATCCGTCCGGGATCGTCTCCCTGCTGTCGATTCTCGCGGGGCCCGACCCGGAACACCCGGTGATCCCGGCGGGACTCGCCGCCGACGTCGAACTCGTCAAGGCACTCGGTGACGCGGGCAGGTCCGCCCCCCTGTGGTGCCTCACCCGAAGCGCGGTCTCCGTCGGCCGCTCCGACGGCACGGTCCACACAGGCCAGGCGATGCACTGGGGCTTCGGCCGAGTGGTCGCGCTGGAGCACCCCGACCGGTGGGGCGGTCTCATCGACCTGCCCGCAATCCTGGACGACCGCGCCTGGACCCGCGTCTGTGGCGTACTGACCGGCGGCGACGACGCCGAGGACCAGGTTGCGGTACGGGCGTCGGGCGCCTTCGGCCGCCGACTGCAACGCGGCCGTTCGGCTGCGGGCACGGCAGGGAAGAAGTGGACCCCGCAGGGCACCGTACTGATCACCGGTGGTACCGGCGGCCTCGGTTCGTTCATCGCCCGCAGGCTCATCGGTGAGGGCGCCGAGCACGTCGTACTCACCAGCCGCCGAGGTGCCGACGCTCCCGGCGCGCAGGACCTGAGGAAAGAACTGACGGCCCTGGGCGCCCGGGTGACACTTGCCGCGTGCGACGTCGCCGACCGTGACGCGCTCGCCGCGACGGTGCGTGCGCTGCGCGACGCGGGTGACCGGGTCACGGCCGTCGTGCACGCCGCGGGTGTCGGCCAGCTCAGCGTCATCACCGAGACGAGCCCCGCCGAATACGCCGCTGTGCTCGAAGCGAAGGTCCTCGGCGCGGCCCACCTGCACGAGGTCTTCGGCGACGAGCAGCTCGACGCGTTCATCCTGTTCTCCTCGATCTCCGGCGTCTGGGGCAGTGGTGGCCAGGGCGCTTACGGCGCGGCCAACGCCTACCTCGACGCCCTCGCCCAGCAGCGGAAGGCCGCCGGGCTGGCGGCCACCGCGATGTCGTGGGGTGCCTGGGGCGGCGGCGGTATGGCCAGGGGATCGGCGGAGGAGATCCTGAACAGGCGAGGTCTGCCGGCGATGGACCCGCAGCTGGCCATCGACGCGATGCAGGAAGCGGTGGGCTCCGGCGAGACGATGCTGACCGTGGCGGACGTGCGGTGGGAGCGGTTCGCGCCCACGTTCACCGTGACCCGGCCCAGCCCGCTCCTGGAGAACCTGCCGGAGGTACGCCGTGTGCTGGCGGAGGCGGCCGAGACCGAGGCTGCGGGAATGGGCGATCTCTCCGCGTTCCAGCAGCGTCTCGCCGAGCTGCCGGAGAACGAACGCCCTTCCTTCGTACTGGAGTTGGTGCGGGGCGAGGCCGCTTCCGTGCTCGGCTTCACCGACGCGGCGGCGGTGGACGCCAACCGCGCGTTCCGCGAGCTGGGCTTCGACTCGCTGACTGCCGTGGAGGTGCGCAACCGGCTCAACGGTGCCACCGGACTGCGGCTGCCCACCACCGTGGTCTTCGACTACCCGACTGCGGGCTCACTGGCCGGGCACCTCCTCGCCGAGTCCTCCGGCCAGGGCGACGAGTCGGTCACCGGCACCCCTGCCGTCACCGTCCTCGACGACGACCCCATCGTGATCGTCGGTATGGGCTGCCGCTTCCCCGGGGACGTCCGGACGCCGGAACAGCTCTGGGACCTCGCGGTCACCGGTACCGACGCGATCTCGGGCTTCCCCGTCGACCGGGGCTGGGGGCGTGGTGCCGACGACGGAAGCGCTCCGGCGTTCACGCCCGCCGGTGGTTTCCTCCACGGGGCCGGCGGGTTCGACGCCGACTTCTTCGGCATATCGCCGCGTGAGGCACTGGCCATGGACCCGCAGCAGCGGCTGCTGCTGGAGACGTCGTGGGAAGCGTTCGAACGCGCCGGTATCGCACCGGCGTCCGCGCGGGGAACCCGCACCGGTGTCTTCGTCGGCGCCTCCTCGCAGGGATACGCCAGCGACGTCCACCAGCCGCCGGAGGGCGTCGAGGGCTATCTGCTGACGGGGACCGCCACCGCGGTCCTCTCCGGCCGGATCGCGTACTCGCTCGGGCTGGAGGGCCCCGCCGTCACCATCGACACCGCGTGTTCGTCCTCCATGGTGGCCCTGCACCTCGCCGCGCAGTCCCTCGGCCAGGGCGAATGTTCGATGGCCCTGGTGGGCGGCGCCGCAGTGATGGCCACCCCGGCCGTGTTCGCCGAGTTCAGCAGGCAGGGCGGACTGTCCTCCAGCGGCCGCTGCAAGGCGTTCGCCGAGGCGGCGGACGGCACGGGCTGGGGCGAAGGCGTCGGCATCCTGCTGCTGGAGCGTCGGTCCGACGCCGAACGCAACGGCCACCGGATCCTGGCAGTCGTCAGGGGCAGTGCCATCAACCAGGACGGTGCGAGCAACGGCCTCAGCGCCCCCAACGGCCCCGCGCAACGACGCGTCATCCGGCAGGCACTCGCCAACGCCGGTCTGACAGCCGACCGGATCGACGCCGTGGAGGCTCACGGCACGGGCACGACACTCGGCGACCCCATAGAGGCGCAGGCCGTGCTGTCGACGTACGGACAGGACCGCCCGGCGGACCGGCCCCTGCTGCTCGGCTCCCTGAAGTCCAACATCGGCCACACCCAGGCCGCCGCCGGAGTCGCCGGGATCATCAAGATGGTGATGGCCCTGCGCCACGGGGTGCTGCCGCAGACGTTGCACGTCGACGAGCCGTCCACCCACGTCGACTGGTCCTCCGGTGCCGTGGAACTGCTGACAGAGCGGCGGGACTGGCCGGAGACCGGGCACCCCCGAAGGTGCGGCGTCTCGTCGTTCGGCGTCAGCGGTACGAACGCGCACGTCATCCTGGAGCAGGCACCGGAGCCGGCCGCCGCACCCCGCACGCCCGTCGTCGACGGACCGCTGCCTTGGACCGTGTCCGCACGCGACGAGGCTGCACTGAGTGCCCAGGCGGCACAGCTGCGCGACGCGATAATCGCCGACCCGGACCTCGACCTCCTGGACGTCGCGCACACGCTGGCGACCGCCCGTTCCGTGCACGAACGGCGTGCGGTGATCGTCGCCGACGACAGGGAGGCCTTCCTCGACGGACTCACCGCCCTCGCCGCCACCGGCACCGCCCCCGGACTCGTACGGGGGACGGAGACGCGCGGCAGGACAGCGGTGCTGTTCTCCGGCCAGGGGTCGCAGCGGTCCGGAATGGGACGCGCACTGTACGACACGTACCCCACGTTCGCGGATGCCTTCGACGCGGTCTGCGCGCAGCTGGACCGCCATCTCGACCTGCCCGTCCGCGATGTGGTGTTCGACGGCGGTGAACTGCTGGACCGGACGCTGTACACCCAGTCAGGACTGTTCGCGCTCGAAGTGGCGCTCTACCGGCTCATGTCCTCGTGGGGCGTCGAACCCGACTACCTGCTCGGACACTCGATCGGCGAGCTGTCCGCCGCCCACGTGGCGGGAGTGCTCTCGCTGGAGGACGCGGCGACGCTCGTCGCGGCACGGGGCCGGCTCATGGACGCGCTGCCCACAGGGGGCGCGATGGTCTCGCTCCAAGCGGCGGAGGACGAGGTCCTGCCGCTGCTCACCGACGGTGTCGCGATCGCCGCGCTCAACGGGCCCCGGTCGACGGTCGTCTCGGGCGACGAAGCCGGAGTACTGGAAATCGCCGAGCACTTCGAGGCCCAGGGCCGCAAGACGAAGCGCCTGCGCGTCAGCCACGCCTTCCACTCCCCGCACATGGACGCCGTGCTCGAGGAGTTCCGTACGGTCGCCGAAGGCCTCACGTTCCACGAACCCACCCTCGCGGTCGTCTCCGACGTGACCGGGACCGTGCTGAGCGCCGAAGAGATCACGGACCCCGAGTACTGGGTGCGCCACGTGAGGGGGACGGTCCGCTTCCTGGACGGCGTACGCACCCTCCAGGAACAGGGGGTGACGGCCTACCTGGAGCTGGGCCCCGACGGTGTGCTCTCCGCGATGGCCCAGGACTGCGCCACCGACGGGGACGCGGTCTTCGTACCGGCGCTGCGTGCCGACCGCCCCGAACCCCGGACCCTGCTGAACGCCCTCGCCGCACTCCACGTGCGCGGCGCGTCCGTCGACTGGCCGCGGTACTTCGCAGGCAGCGACGCCCGGAACATCGCTCTGCCCACCTACGCCTTCCAGCACCGCAACTACTGGCTCCGCGGCGACGGCGCGGCAGGGGACGTACGATCGGCAGGCCTCGACCCCGCCGACCACCCCCTGCTGGGTGCGGCGGTACAGATCGGTCACAGCGACGCCTACCTGTTCACCGGCCGTCTCGCGCTGGACAGCCAACCCTGGCTCGCCGACCACACCGTCCTGGGCACCGTGCTGGTGCCGGGCACCGCTTTCGTCGAGCTGGCAGTCAAGGCCGGCGACGAAGTCGGCTGCGGCCACGTCGACGAACTCGTCATCGAGGCCCCGCTCGTCCTGCCCGACGAGGGAGCCGTCGCCCTCCAGCTGTGGGTGGGACCGGCCGACGCGTCCGGCCGCCGGACGCTGGAGATCCACTCGCGTGGACTCGGCGGCCCCGAAGCCGCGTGGACGCGCCACGCCAGCGGCTCCCTGTCGGCTGCCGAGAACCGCGACCTGCCGGCCGACCTCGCCGTCTGGCCCCCCGAAGGCGCCGTCGCCGTACCGGTCGACGGTCTCTACGACCACCTCACTTCGATCGGGTACGCCTACGGCCCGGTCTTCCAAGGCCTGCGCTCCGCGTGGCGGCACGGCGAAGAGGTCTTCGCCGAGGTGGCACTGCCCGAGGCGACGGAGCCCGGGGCCGGCCGGTTCGGCCTGCACCCGGCCCTCCTCGACTCGGCCCTGCACGCCATGGGGCTCAGCACCTCGCACGACTCCACCGACGACGACAGCGTGGGCCGCAACCGCCTCCCGTTCGCCTGGAACGACGTGACGCTGTACGCGGCCGGCGCCGATGCCCTGCGCGTGCGGATCACCCCCAAGGACACCGACGGCGTCTCGCTGACCCTCGCCGGACCGTCCGGCGAACCGGTCGCCACGATCGAGTCCCTGGTCCTGCGCACCGTCACGACCGCACAGCTCGACGGGGCACGGCGGGCCACGCACCACGACTCGCTGTTCCACCTCGGCTGGACGGCCGCGCCCCTCTCCCTGGAGCTCCCGGACGCCCGTTGGGCGGTGCTCGGGGCGGACCACCTCGGGCTCGCCGAGGCGGGGGTCGGCATCGACGTCTTCCCTGGGACGGACGACCTCGCAGCCGCGCCCCTGCCGCCGGCCGTGCTGTTGTCCCTCGCGCCGCGGACGGCGGCCGAACCGACCGTGCAGCGCACCCACGACCGTACGGCGGAGGTCCTGGCCACCGTCCGGAACTGGCTGGGTGACGAGCGGTTCACCGACGTCCTGATGGTCGTCGCGACACGTGGAGCGGTCTCCCTCGACGGCGAGGACGTAACGGATCTCGCACAGACCGCGGTCTGGGGCATGCTGCGCTCCGTACAGTCGGAGGCACCCGGCAGGTTCGTCCTGGCCGACCTCGACGACACCGCCCTGTCGGCCCGCAACCTCGCCACCGCCGTGGCCACCGGTGAGCCCCAACTGGCCCTGAGGAACGGGCAGGTCCACACTCCAGGTCTGAACAGGGTGGAGGCCACCGAGCCCACCGGAACCGGCGACGTCGACCCGGACGGAACGGTCCTGGTCACCGGAGCCGGCGGAGTGCTGGGCGGCCTCGTGGCGCGCCGTCTCGCCGAGCGCGGTGCGCGGCACATGCTGCTGGTCGGCCGCCGTGGCGCGGCCGCGCCGGGCGCCGGGGAACTGGCCGCGGAGCTCACGGAAGCGGGCGTGAACGTCACCTTCGCGGCCTGCGACACCGCCGACCGGGAGGCCCTGGCGGGCGTCCTCGGCGGCATCCCCGCAGCGCACCCCCTGACCTCGGTCGTCCATGCCGCCGGAGTGGTGGACGACGGGGTCGTGGCGTCCCTGACCCCGCAGCGGCTCGCGGCCGTACTGCGGCCCAAGGTGGACGCCGCCTGGAACCTGCACGAGTTGACCGAGGCGTCGGACCTCGCGGAATTCATCCTCTTCTCCTCCGCCGCCGGTACCTTCGGCGGCCCTGGACAGGCCAACTACGCCGCTGCGAACGCCTTCCTGGACGGCCTCGCCCAGCACCGGCACGCGCGCGGCCTGCCGGCGACGGCCCTGGCCTGGGGGCCGTGGGCCGAGAGCGGCATGGCCGGCCGGATGGACGCCGCCGACATCGCCCGCATGGCCCGGTCAGGACTCGTACCACTGTCGCAGGAACAGGGCATCGCCCTGTTCGACCTCGCCCGCACGACCGGCCGGCCGACCCTCATGCCGGCCAGGCTGAGCAGCGACACCGCGCAGATCCGAGCCGACGCGATGCCTCCGCTGCTGCGCGGTCTGATCCGCCTGCCCGCCAGGCCGACGGCGGAGAAGAGCGGCCGGACGGCCGAATCCGCCACCGCGCTCAAGGAGCGCCTCAGCGCGGCGGGAGGAGCGGAACGCACCGGCATCCTGCTCGACATGCTGCGCACCGCGATGGCCGACGTACTGGGCCACAGTTCCGCCGCGGCCATCGTCGTCACCCGGGGCTTCCTCGAGATCGGCTTCGACTCGCTCACGGCTGTGGAGCTGCGCAACCGGCTCAACACCACCACCGGGCTGCGGCTGCCGTCGACGCTCGTCTTCGACCACCCGTCCCCCGAGTCGCTCGCCCTGTACCTGCGGGACGAACTCGTCGGCGACGGCGCGGTGTCGGCCCTCTCGCTCCTCGCCGAGCTGGACCGGCTGGAAGCCACGCTCGCGGGCGTTCCGTCCGACGACGCCGACCGGGTCAGGGTGACCGAACGGCTGCGCGGACTGATGGCCGGCTGGCACGACGACGCCTCCGAGGGGCCCGACACGGGCCGGAGCCTCGAGGAGGCCACGGCCGACGAGCTCTTCGACCTCCTCGACGACGAGCTCGAATCCTCCTGACAGACCCGGCCCGGCCCGCACCTTCCTGACTGAATCCAGGCCGGCCCCGCACGTTCCTGATCGAAGTCCGACCCGCCCCGCACCTTCCTGATCGACCTCTGCAAGGAGTGACACCCCATGGCGAACGAGGAGAAGTTCCTCGACTACCTCAAGCGGGCCACGGCGGACCTGCGCGAGACTCGCCGTCGGCTGCGGGACATGGAGGACCGGGAGCGGGAGCCCATCGCGATCGTGGGCATGGGCTGCCGTTACCCGGGCGGGGTGACGAGCCCCGAGAAGCTGTGGGACCTCGTCGCCTCGGGCGGGGACGGCATATCACCGTTCCCCACCAACCGGGGCTGGGACATCGAGGGAGTGTTCGACACCGACCCGAACCGTTCGGGTACCTCCTATGTCCGCCAGGGCGGATTCCTGCACGAGGCGGGGGAGTTCGACCCCGGCTTCTTCGGCATCTCGCCCCGCGAGGCGCTGGCGATGGACCCGCAGCAGCGCGTGCTCCTCGAAGTCACGTGGGAGGCGTGCGAACGCGCGGGGATCGCCCCCACGTCGCTGAAGGGCAGCAGGACGGGCGTGTTCGCCGGTCTGATGTACCACGACTACATCAGCACGCTGCACACCCTGCCCGACGGTGTGGAGGGATACCTGGGCACGGGCAACTCGGGCAGTGTCCTGTCCGGCCGGGTGTCGTACACACTCGGCCTGGAAGGGCCCGCGGTCACCGTCGACACGGCGTGCTCCTCCTCCCTGGTAGCCCTGCACCTCGCGGTGCAGGCGCTGCGGTCGGGCGAGTGCACCATGGCCCTGGCCGGTGGGGTGAGCGTCATGGCGACCCCCGGCACGTTCGTGGACTTCTCACGCCAGCGCGGTCTCTCCTTCGACGGCCGCTGCAAGTCCTTCGCAGCGAGCGCGGACGGCACCGGCTGGGCCGAGGGCGCCGGAGTCCTCGTGGTGGAGCGCCTGTCCGACGCGCTCCGGCTGGGACACGACGTACTGGCCGTCGTCCGCGGCTCCGCCGTGAACCAGGACGGCGCCAGCAGCGGCATGACGGCCCCCAACGGCCCGTCGCAGCAGCGCGTCATCCGACAGGCGCTGGCCAACGCACGGCTGGCACCGGAGCGGATCGACGCCGTCGAGGCACACGGTACGGGCACGACGCTGGGTGACCCGATCGAGGCGCAGGCGCTCCTGGCGACGTACGGGCAGGACCGGCCGGACGGACGGCCGCTGTGGCTGGGTTCGCTGAAGTCGAACATCGGTCACACACAAGCGGCGGCCGGTGTTGCCGGGATCATCAAGATGGTGATGGCGATGCGGCACGGTGTGCTGCCTCAGACGTTGCACGTGGACGAGCCGACGCCTCAGGTGGACTGGGAGTCCGGGGACGTCCAGCTGCTGACCGAGCAGCGGGAATGGCCCGAGACGGGCGAACCGCGCCGGGTGGGAGTGTCCTCGTTCGGTGTGAGCGGCACCAACGCGCACATCATCATCGAGGAACCGCCCGTGGTGACCGCCGAGAGCGGAGACACACCGGCACACGAACCTCCGGTCGTGCCCTGGCTGCTCTCCGCCGCGGTCGGCCCCGGTGCACTCGAGGCGCAGGCGAGCGCTCTGGCCGACCACGTGGAGGCGGCGGGCGCACACGCGTCCGGGGCGCTGGACGTCGGCTTCTCCCTGGCCACCGGCCGGGCGGCCCTGGCCCAGCGCGCCGTGGTGCTCGCCGACGGCCGCGACGGACTGCTCGACGGCCTGCACGCGCTGACCGCCGGACGGCCGTCCGCCGGTGTGGTGCGGGGCTCGACGGTGGACGGCCGGCTGGCGGTCCTCTTCCCGGGCCAGGGATCGCAGTGGCCGGGCATGGGACGCGAGCTGTACGAGGCGTACCCGGCGTTCAGGGACGCCTTCGACGCCGTGTGCGCGGAGATGGACACCCACCTCGGCCTGCCGCTCCGCGATGTCGTGTTCGGCGAGGGCGACCTGCTGGACCAGACCCGCTACACACAGCCCGGAGTCTTCGCCGTCGAGGTCGCGCTCTTCCGGCTGGTCTCGTCATGGGGCGTCACTCCCGACTTCCTGATGGGGCACTCCTTCGGTGAAGTGGCCGCCGCCCACGTGGCGGGCGTGCTCTCACTCAAGGACGCGTCGACACTGGTCGCCGCCCGGGGCCGTCTGACGCAGGCCATGCGGGCAGACGGTGCCATGGTGGCCGTCGAGGCGAGCGAGGACGAGGTCCTCCCACTGCTGACCGACGGTGTGTCCGTCGCCGCGCTCAACGGACACTCGTCGACGGTGGTTTCGGGTGACGAGGACGCCGCACTCGCGATCGCCGCCCACTTCGAGGCGGAAGGACGCAGGACCAAGCGGCTGCGGGTCAGCCACGCGTTCCACTCCCCGCACACGGAAGAGGTGCTCGACGAGTACCGCGCGGTCGCCGCGGGGCTGACCTTCCATCCGGCCGGGATCCCCATCGTCTCCACCGTCACCGGCCGGCTCGCCGAGCCCGGTGAGCTGGGCGACCCGGAGTACTGGACGCGTCATCTCCGCCACGCCGTCCGCTTCCACGAGGGGATGCTGAGCCTTCAGGGACAGGGCGTCGCCACGTTCCTCGAGATCGGCCCCGGCGGCATACTGTCCGGCATCGCGCGGCAGAACCTGAACGGCGAGGGACACGCCTACGTGCCCGCCCTGCGCCGGAACCGGAACGAGCCGCAGTCACTGCTTCAGGCACTGGCGGAACTGCACGTACGCGGTTCCCACGTCGACTGGGCCTCCTGCTTCGAGGGCACCACCCCGCACCGGGTCGACCTTCCGACGTACGTCTTCCAGCACCAGGAGTTCTGGCCACAGCCCCAGCAACACCCGCTGGGCGGCCCCGACCCGCTGGCGCCGCAGGACCCGGCTCAGGCCCGCTTCTGGGAGGCCGTCGACGGCGGCGACCCGCAGGCCCTGGCCGAGGCACTCGGCGTCGAGGACGACATGCTGTCCTCGCTCACCGACCTGGTTCCCGTCCTGACGTCGTGGCGGCGGCGCCACCGTGACGAGTCGACGGTCGACTCCTGGCGCTACCGCGTCACCTGGAAGCCGCTGACGGTCGCCTCCACCGCCGGTCCGTCCGGCACCTGGCTGCTCGCGGCCCCCGTGGACCTGGCCGGGGACGAGGCGGTGACCGCTGTCGAGCGCGAGCTGGCAGCAGGCGGCGCCGACGTCGTACGGCTCCTCGTCAGCACGGACGGGAACGACCGGGCGACGGTCGCAGGCGCACTGAACGACGCCCTCGCCGAGAACGGTCCGCTCACCGGTGTCGTATCGCTGCTCGCGCTGGACGAGGAGGCGGACCTCCGCAACCCTGTGCTGCCCGGCGGGCTCTGTGCCCTGCTGGCGCTGATCCAGGCCCTCATGGACCTGGAGGAGGACATACCGCTGTGGTGCGTGACGCGCGGTGCGGTGTCCATCGGGCGGTCCGAGGCCCCCGCGGGTGCCGTTCAGTCACTGACCTGGGGCCTGGGCCGGGTGCTCGGTCTGGAGCGCGCCGAGCGCTGGGGTGGCCTCATCGACCTCCCGGCGGACCCGGACACCCTCGACTCCCGGCCGTGGGCGCGAATGCGCGCCGTGCTGGCCGGGCCCGTCGGAGAGGACCAGGTCGCCCTGCGGCAGGGCGGAGTCTTCGGACGCCGGCTCGTCCGTGCCCAGGCACCCGCCGCCTCCACGCCGTGGAGCCCGCGTGGCACCGCTCTCGTCACCGGCGGGACGGGGGCGCTGGGAGCGCACGTCGCCCGGGACCTGGCCCGCCGAGGCGTCGAGCACCTAGTACTCACCGGTCGCCGAGGACCCGCCGCCGAGGGCGCTCTCGCGCTGCACGACGAACTCGTCTCGCTGGGCGCCCGTGTGACGATCGCATCCTGTGACGTCAGCGACCGTGACGCACTCGCCGCGCTCGTGGACCAGGTCCAGGAAGCCGACGGCCGGCCAATCGGGACGGTCGTCCACGCCGCAGGAACGACCGTGATGGCCGGGCTCGCCGAATCCGATCCCACGGACGTCGCGGAAGCCCTCGCCGCCAAGGTGGCCGGCGCCGCGAACCTCGACAGCCTCTTCGGGACGGAATCGGGCGGGACCCTCGACGCGTTCATCCTGTTCGCCTCGGGCGCCGGAGTATGGGGCGCCGCCGGACAGGGCGCCTATGCGGCGGGCAACGCCTACCTGGACGGCCTGGCGGAGCACCGCCGCAGCCGAGGGCTCCCCGCCACATCGGTCTCCTGGGGCGGCTGGTCCGGTGGCGGCATGGCCGACAGCGCAGCCCAGGACATGCTCGCCCGCCGCGGGCTCTCGGGCATGGACCCGCGACTGGCCGTCGGAGCGCTCGTACGCGCCGTCGAGGCGGGAGAGACGTGCCTGACCGTCGCGGACATCGACTGGTCCCTGTTCGCGCCCGCGTTCACGCTGGCGCGCCCCAGGCCGCTGATCGGTGACATCCCGGAAGTGGCCGAAGCTCTGCGGGACAACGCGTCCGAGGAAGGCGACCTCCGGACAGGGGCCTCCGAGGTGCTCCGCGCCCGGCTGGCCGGACTCTCCGCGACCGAGAGCATCCGTGAACTGCTCGACCTCGTGAGGGCCGAGGCCGCAGCCGTACTCGGCCACCCGTCGGCCGAGGCCGTCCCCGCCGACAGGGCCTTCCGCGATCTTGGTTTCGATTCCCTGACCGCTGTCGAGCTGCGTAACCGACTCGACAAGGCGACCGGGCTGGATCTGCCCGCAACCCTCGTCTTCGACCACCCGACGCCCGACCACATCGCCACGGGCCTGCTGGCGCCACTGCTCGGCGGCCAGGATGCCGAGACCGTCGGATCTGATTCCGCCGTTCTCCGCACCGACGACGACCCGATTGCGATCGTCGGCATGAGCTGCCGCTACCCCGGCGGCGTCCGGTCCCCGGAGGACCTGTGGGACCTGGTCGCCGCCGGCCGCGACGCCATCGCGGAGTTCCCGGCGGACCGGGGCTGGGATCTCGGCCGGCTGTACAGCCAGGACCGGGGCCGCCCCGGTACCACTTACTGGGACGAAGGCGGCTTCGTCCACGACGCGGGCAACTTCGACGCCGGCTTCTTCGGGATCTCGCCCCGTGAGGCGCTGGGGATGGACCCCCAGCAACGGCTGCTGCTCGAAACCTCGTGGGAGACCTTCGAGCGGGCCGGTATCAGCCCGGCCACGGTGCGGGGCACCCGCACCAGCGTGTTCACGGGGACCAACGGCCAGGACTACGCCACGGTTCTGCTCGGCTCCCCCGACGCCGGAACGGCCTCGCTGGCCACCAGCAACGCCGCGAGTGTCGTCTCGGGCCGGCTCTCGTACACCTTCGGCCTGGAAGGGCCGGCGGTGACCGTCGACACCGCATGCTCGTCCTCGCTCGTAGCGCTGCACCTGGCGGTCCAGGCGCTGCGGGCGGGGGAGTGCTCGCTGGCCCTGGCCGGTGGGGTGACGGTCATGTCGACACCGGCGGCGTTCGTGGAGTTCAGCAGGCAGGGAGCGCTGGCCTCGGACGGCCGCTGCAAGTCGTTCGCCGACGCGGCGGACGGGACGGGCTGGGGCGAGGGCGTAGGAATGCTGCTCCTGGAGCGGCTGTCTGACGCGCGGCGGAACGGACACCAGGTGCTGGCCGTCCTCCGTGGTTCCGCCGTCAACCAGGACGGTGCGTCCAACGGCCTGACGGCACCGAACGGCCCGGCCCAGCAGCGCGTCATCCTCCAGGCACTCGCTTCGGCAGGTCTGGAACCGTCGCAGGTGGACGCGGTCGACGGACACGGTACGGGTACGACGCTGGGTGACCCGATCGAGGCGCAGGCGCTGCTGGCGACCTATGGGCAGGGTCGGCCGGAGGACAGGCCGCTGCTGCTGGGGTCGATCAAGTCGAACATCGGTCACACACAGGCTTCCGCGGGTGTGGCCGGTGTGATCAAGATGGTGATGGCGATGCGGCACGGAGTGCTGCCCCGGACGCTGCACGTCGACGAACCGTCCACACACGTCGACTGGTCCGCAGGAGCGGTCGAGCTCCTGCGGGACCGGACCGACTGGCCTGAGACGGGTGAGCCACGGCGGGCCGCCGTGTCGTCCTTCGGTGTCAGCGGCACGAATGCGCACGTGATCCTGGAGCAGGCCCCGGAGGCCGAGCCCGCGGAATCCTCGGTGGATGTCTCGGTGCCGGTGGTGCCGTGGGTGGTCTCGGCGAAGACGGCCGAGGCGCTCGACGCGCAGCTGGAGCGGGTCTCGGGGTCCGCCGGGGACCGGAATCCGGTGGATGTCGGGTTCTCGTTGGCGACGACGCGTGCGGTGCTGGAACACCGAGCGGTGGTCGTCGGTGACCGGACGGTCCGGGGAGCAGCGGCTCCTGGTCGGACCGGTGTGTTGTTCTCGGGTCAGGGTGCGCAGCGGTCGGGTATGGGCCGTGAGCTGTACGAGTCTTACCCGGTGTTCGCGGATGCGTTTGATGCGGTGTGTGCGGAGCTGGACCGGCATCTGGACCGTCCGGTCCGGGGTGTGGTGTTCGGTGGTGGTGAGCTGCTGGGTCAGACGCAGTTCACGCAGGCGGGGCTGTTCGCTCTCGAAGTTGCGTTGTTCCGGCTGGTCTCTGCGTGGGGTGTGAAGCCGGATTACCTGCTGGGTCATTCGATCGGTGAGCTGTCGGCTGCACATGTCGCCGGGGTGTTGTCGCTTGAGGATGCGGCGAAGCTGGTGGCGGCGCGTGGTCGTCTGATGCAGGCGTTGCCGGCGGGTGGGGCGATGGTCTCGCTCCAGGCGACGGAGGCGGAAGTCCTGCCGGTGCTGACGGACGGCGTGTCCATCGCAGCGCTCAACGGGCCTTCCGCGACCGTGGTTTCCGGTGATGAGGACGCCGTTCTCGCGATCGCTGCTCATTTCGAGGCGAAGGGTCGTAAGACCAAGCGGCTTCGGGTGAGTCACGCGTTCCACTCGCCTCGCATGGACGCGATGCTGGACGACTTCCGGACAGTCGCGGAATCCCTGACCTTCCACCGGCCTGAGATCGGGATCGTCTCGAACGTCACCGGTCAGGTGGTGTCGGCGGACGAGATCTGCACTTCCGAGTACTGGGTGCGTCATGTCCGTCAGGCGGTTCGTTTCGTGGACGGGATGCGTGCGCTCCAGGAGCAGGGTGTGACCGTGTTCCTGGAGCTGGGTCCGGACGGTGTGCTGTCCGCGATGGGCCAGGACTGCGTCGAGGACTCCGCGTTCTTCCCAGTCCTTCGCAAGGACCGCGACGAGGCCCGGACGCTCGTGACCGCGCTCGCCGAGCTCCACGTACGGGGAACGGCGGTGGACTGGGCGGCGTACTTCGCCGGCACCGGCGCCCGCCGCGTCGACCTGCCGACCTACGCCTTCCAGCACGAGCACTACTGGCCGAGCGCACCGCTCGTCCCGGCCGGTGGACCTGCCGACGGGCGCAGCCCGATCGATGCCGAGTTCTGGGACGTCGTCGCACGTGGTGACATCGATACCCTGGCCAGGACGCTCGATGTCGGCGAGACCGGTACGCCTTCCCTCGCGAGCATGCTGCCCGCACTGTCCCAGTGGCACCGCAACCGCAGCGAAAGCCTGGAAGTCGGTTCCTGGCGATACCGTGTCAGCTGGGCCCCCGTCGACGACGCGACCGATCCGGTGCTCACCGGCGTATGGGTGCTCGCGGTTCCCGTGGGAGGCATCGACGAGTCTCTTGTCGAGGACTGTGCGGCGTCCCTGCGCGACCACGGGGCGAGCGTCGTGGTGCTGCCGGTGGACGGCGGTGCGCACGACGTCACCACGATCGGCGACCGGCTGCGGGAGACCGTCGACGGCCACGGAAGCCTGTCCGGCGTGCTGTCGCTGCTGTCCTTCGACGAGCGCCCCCATCCTGTACACAACGTGCTGCCGTCCGGCTCGTTCGGCGTCCTGGCCCTTCTGCGGGCGATGACCTGGCTGGAGCTGGAGTCGCCGCTCTGGTGCGCCACCCGGACCGCTGTGTCCGTCCGGCGGTCCGACGTCCTCGCCCGGCCGGTTCAGGCACAGACCTGGGGCCTGGGGCGAGTCGCCTCGTTGGAACACCCCAAGGTGTGGGGTGGCCTCGTCGACCTGCCGGAGGAGGTGGACGCCCGCGCGCTGAAGCGGCTGGTGGCCGCCCTCGCTGGCACGGACGGCGAGGACCAGCTGGCGGTGCGTGGCACGGGGGTGTTCACCCGACGGGTGTTGCCCGCGACTCCGGACGGTTCGTCGCCGGCGCGATCCTGGAAGCCGTCCGGCACGGCACTCGTCACGGGTGGGACCGGGGCCCTGGGCGGGCATGTCGCGCGCTGGCTGGCTGCGGACGGAGCCGAGCACGTCGTCCTCACGAGCCGTAGCGGTGACAAGGCTTCAGGAGTCACCGAGCTGGTGGCAGAGCTGGAGGAGCTGGGCAGCAGGGTCACCGTCGCCGCGTGTGATGTGACCGACCGGGCCGCCGTGGCCGGTCTGCTGGAGCGGCTCTCGGCGGCCGGGGACAAGGTGCGTACGGTCGTGCACGCGGCAGGAGTCGGCAAGCTGGCCCCGCTGGCGGTGACGGACGACGACATGTTCGCGGACATCGCTGCCGCCAAGGTCACCGGAGCCCGGTACCTCGACGAGCTGATCGATCGCGACGACCTCGACGCGGTCATCTACTTCTCATCGGTTTCGGCCGTCTGGGGTGTCGGAGACCACGGGGCCTACGCGGCGGCCAACGCCTACGCGGACGCACTCGCCGAACAACGGCGTGCCGAGGGCGTACCCGCCCTGTCCGTGGCCTGGGGGCCGTGGGCCGGTGGCGGAATGGTGAGCGAGGAGGCCAAGGTCCTCCTCGACCGGCAGGGCGTACGTCTCATCCAGCCCGCGTCGGGCATCGCCGCCCTCCGGCAGGCACTCGACCAGGACGACACCACCGTCGTGATCGCCGACGTCGACTGGGAACGCTTCGCGCCGATCTTCACCATGGCGCGGCCCCGCCCCCTGATCGCCGGCATCCCGCAGGTGGCGGCAGCCATCGGGAACGCGGCGGCGGAATCGGCCGGTGAGCGGGAGACCGCCCCGGCCCTGAGGGCGGAGCTGATCGTGCTGTCCGAGGCCGACCGGGCCCAGCTCCTGCTGGACCTGGTGCGCGGACATGCGGCGACAGTGCTCGGACACGCGACGCCCAAGAGCGTCGAAGCGGGGCGGGCCTTCAGGGAACTCGGCTTCGATTCGCTCACCGCGGTCGAACTGCGCAACCGGCTCAACGCCGCGACGGGGCTTCGCCTTCCGGCGACATCCGTCTTCGACCACCCGACCCCGACCGCGCTCGCGAGCCATCTGCAGGCGGAAATCCTGCAGGACGCGGAAGGCGACCTGCCTGCCGGCGAGGAACTCGACCGTCTGGAACAGGTCCTGGCCGTCCGCGCGCACGACGACCTCGGCCGGATGCGAGTGGTCCTGCGCCTGGAATCCCTGTTGTCCAAGCTCAACGAGGCGAACGGGCAGGCCGGCCGGGACAGCAGCGCGGAGCGCTACGAGTCCGCGACGAACGAGGAGTTGTTCGACCTGATCGACAACGACCTCGGGATCTCTTGACGTGGCAAGCATGAATTTTCCTGTACGACTCACGGGAGCGATGTACTGATGGCGGACGAAGAGAAGCTGCGCGAGTACCTGACCAAGGTGGTCGGCGAGCTCCAGCAGACTCGCCAGCGACTTCGCCATGTCGAGTCCGGCGAAGCCGAACCCATCGCGATCGTCGCGATGAGCTGTCGCTATCCGGGGGAGGTGGCTTCTCCGGAGCAGCTGTGGGAGCTGGTGGCCTCCGGAGGTGACGCCGTCGCGGGGTTCCCCGCCGACCGTGGCTGGGACCTCGAGAAGCTGTACGACCCGGACGCCGACCATGCGCACCCGGGGACTTCGTACGCGAACGAGGGCGGCTTCCTCTACGATGCCGCGGACTTCGACCCGGGCCTCTTCGGGATCTCGCCGCGTGAGGCGCTGTCGATGGATCCGCAGCAGCGCCTGCTGCTGGAGACGTCGTGGGAGGCGTTCGAGCGTGCGGGCATCGACCCGCTCTCCGTACGCGGCAGCCGTACAGGTGTCTTCATCGGCGCCTCGACACAGGGTTACGGCATCGGTATGGCAGCGGCGCCCGGCTCGGACGGGCACGCGCTCACAGGGGATGTCACCTCTGTGCTGTCCGGCCGTGTCTCCTACACGTTGGGTCTCGAGGGCCCGGCGGTGACGGTGGACACGGCGTGCTCCTCGTCGCTCGTCGCGATGCACTGGGCGATCCAGGCGCTGCGCTCCGGTGAGTGCACGCAGGCATTGGCCGGCGGCGTCACTGTCATGTCCAACCCCGGTGTCTTCGTCGAATTCTCCCGGCAGCGAGGCCTGGCGGCCGACGGCCGGTGCAAGGCTTACGCCGAGGCCGCGGACGGCACCGGCTGGGGCGAAGGCGTGGGCATGCTCCTGCTGGAGCGGCTGTCCGACGCGCGGCGTAACGGCCATCAGGTGCTGGCGGTCGTGCGGGGCTCGGCGGTGAACCAGGACGGTGCGTCCAACGGTCTGACCGCGCCGAACGGCCCCGCCCAGCAGCGTGTGATCAGCCAGGCGCTGGCCGGTGCCAGGCTGTCCCCCGCACAGGTCGACGTCGTGGAGGGACACGGCACGGGTACCCGGCTGGGTGACCCGATCGAGGCGCAGGCGCTGCTGGCGACGTACGGGCAGGGTCGGTCGGAGGGCAGGCCGCTGCTGCTGGGGTCGATCAAGTCGAACATCGGTCATACGCAGTCCGCCGCCGGTGTGGCTGGTGTGATCAAGATGGTGATGGCGATGCGGCACGGTGTGGTGCCGCGCACGTTGCATGTGGATGAGCCGTCGTCGCAGGTGGACTGGTCGGCGGGCTCGGTGGAGCTGCTGACGGAGTCGGTGGCGTGGCCGGAGACGGGCGAGGCACGCCGGGCCGCCGTGTCGTCCTTCGGGATCAGCGGCACGAACGCGCACGTGGTCCTGGAGCAGGCGCTGGAGGCCGAAGCCGTGGCGGACACGGAGGCCGGTGTCGTGCTGCCGGTGGTGCCGTGGGTGGTGTCGGCGAAGTCCGAGGCGGGCCTGGATGCACAGGTGGCGCGGTTGTCGGCGTTCGCCGAGGGCCGGGATCCGGTGGATGTCGGGTTCTCGCTGGTGACGACGCGTGCGGCGTTGGAGCACCGTGCTGTACTGATCGGTGACCGGTCCGTGCGGGGCGAGGTGGTCGAAGGCCGGTCGGCGGTTTTGTTCTCGGGTCAGGGTGCGCAGCGGTCGGGTATGGGCCGTGAGCTGTATGGGTCCTATCCGGTGTTCGCGGATGCGTTCGATGCGGTGTGCGCGGAGCTGGACCGGCACTTGGACCAGCCGATCCGGGATCTGGTGTTCGAGGGTGGTGAGCTGCTGGATCAGACGCAGTTCACCCAGGCTGGGCTGTTCGCTCTCGAAGTGGCCTTGTTCCGCCTGGTCTCTGCATGGGGCGTGAAGCCGGATTACCTGCTGGGTCATTCGATCGGCGAGCTGTCGGCCGCGCACGTGGCCGGGGTGTTGTCGCTGGAGGATGCGGCGAAGCTGGTGGCGGCGCGTGGTCGTCTGATGCAGGCGTTGCCGGCGGGTGGGGCGATGGTCTCGCTCCAGGCGACGGAGGACGAGGTCCTGCCGGTGCTGACGGACGGCGTGTCCATCGCAGCGCTCAACGGCCCTTCCGCGACCGTGGTTTCCGGTGACGAGGACGCCGTTCTCGCGATCGCCGCGCAATTCGAGGCGGAGGGCCGTAAGACCAAGCGGCTGCGGGTCAGCCACGCGTTCCACTCGCCCCGTATGGATGCCATGCTGGACGATTTCCGTGCGGTTGCCGAGGGTCTTTCCTTCCACGCGCCTGAGATCGGGATCGTTTCGAACGTCACCGGTCAGGTTGTGTCGGCGGACGAGATCTGTACTTCCGAGTACTGGGTACGTCATGTCCGTGAGGCAGTCCGTTTCGTGGACGGGATGCGTGCGCTCCAGGACCAAGGCGTGGCCACATTCCTGGAGTTGGGTCCGGACGGTGTGCTGTCCGCGATTGGCCAGGACTGCATCGAGGAGTCGGCGGAGTCGGCGTTCGTCGCGGTCCTTCGCAAGGACCGCGACGAGCCGCAGTCGCTGGTGAAGGCGCTGGCAGAGGCACACGTGCGTGGTGTGCCGATCGCGTGGGAGGCGTACTTCGCGCGTTCCGGTGCGGCCCGGCTGGAGCTGCCGACCTACGCCTTCCAGCACGAGCGCTACTGGCCGGAGACCGCCCCGGTCGCCCTGGTGGCCGAGGACAGCGCCGGCTCGACGTCGGACCACCGTTTCTGGGATGCCGTCGAGAGCGGTGATCTCGACGCCTTGGCCCTGACGCTGGACTCGACCGACATCGGGTCGCTCCGCGACGTCATGCCTGTTCTCTCGTCCTGGCGCCGCCAGTCACGTGAACTCTCCACCGTGGACTCCTGGCGTTATCGGGTGGTGTGGAAGTCGGTCGCGGGTGTGGTGTCGGAGTCGCTTGCGGGTGGTTGGCTGGTGGTGTGTGGGCCGGGTGGTGTGGATGGTCCGGTGGTGTCGGGGCTGGTGGCTCGTGGTGCGGGGTTGCTGGTGGTCGACGGGGTTGTCGATGGTGGGGTGTTGGGGGAGCGGTTGGCCGGTGTGTCCGGTGTGGTGTCGTTGTTGGACGCTGCGGGGACGTTGGGGTTGATGCAGGTGTTGGCCGGTGTGGATGTGCCGGTGCGTCTGTGGTGTGTGACGAGTGGTGCGGTGTCGGTGGGGCGTGCGGATGGTGTGGTGGATCCGCTGGGTGCGCAGGTGTGGGGTCTGGGGCGTGTGGCTGGGCTGGAGTTGCCTGGTGTGTGGGGTGGGTTGGTCGATGTTCCGGCTGTTGTGGACGAGCGGGTGCTGGGCCGGTTGTGCGGTGTGCTGGCCGGTGGGGGTGGTGAGGATCAGGTGGCGGTGCGGGGCTCGGGTGTGTTCGGGCGTCGTGTGGTGCGTGCCCCGGGTGCGGGTGCGGGTGCGGGTGTGGTTGTGGGTGGGACGGTGTTGGTGACGGGGGGTTCGGGTGCTCTGGGTGGGCATGTGGCCCGGTGGGCGGTGGGTGAGGGTGCTGGCCGTTTGGTGCTGGTGAGTCGTGGTGGTTCGGCTGCGCCGGAGTTGGTGGAGGAGTTGGAGGGTCTGGGCGCCGAGGTGGTGGTCGCGGCGTGTGATGTGAGTGACCGGGGTGCTCTGGCGGGGCTGGTGGAGGAGGTCGAGGCGTCCGGTGGGCCGGTGCGCTCGGTGTTCCATGCGGCTGGTGTCGGTCAGATGACCGGCCTGGTGGGTATGACCGGGGACGAGTTCGCGGGTGTGCTGCGTGCCAAGGTGATGGGTGCGGACAACCTGGACGCGGTCTTCGGTGACCGGACGCTCGACGCGTTCGTGCTGTTCTCGTCGATCAGCGCCGTATGGGGCAGCGGCGGCCACGCCGCCTATGCGGCGGCGAACGCGCACCTCGACGCCCTGGCCGAGGGGCGGCGGGCCCGTGGCCTGACCGCCACCTCCATCGCCTGGGGACCCTGGGGACAGGGCGGCATGATCGAGGACATCGGCGAAGCAGAACTACGGCGACGCGGCCTGACCACGATGGCTCCTTCGACGGCGATCACCGCGCTGCACCGGGCGTTGACCGAGGACGACGTGCACGTTGCGGTCGCCGACGTCGACTGGGAACTCTTCGCGCCCGCCTTCACGGCCCTGCGGCCTAGCCCGCTCCTCGACGGTCTGCCCGAGGTGCGGCAGATACTGGAGCGCGCCGAGGCCCCGGCAGAGGAATCGGCCTTCAAGCAGCACCTGGCAGTTCTCGCCGCACCGGAACGTGATGCGGAACTGCTCGAACTCGTCCGCCGTGAGGCCGCGGTCGTACTGGGACACCGCAGCGCGGAGGACGTGCCCTCCGACCGTGCCTTCCAGCAGCTCGGCTTCGACTCACTCACCGCCGTCGAGCTGCGCAACAGGCTTACGGCGGCGACCGGTCTCTCCCTGCCCTCGACACTGATCTTCGACTATCCGACCCCTGTGGTGCTCGCGGGCCACATCCGCACCGAGGTGTTCGGGGAGGTGGCAGAGACACGAGGTACTGCATCGGTGACCAAGGAGTATGCCGAGGACCCGATCGTCATCGTAGGGATGAGCTGCCGGTTCCCCGGCGGCGTGGCGTCTCCCGAAGAGCTGTGGGCGCTGCTCGAATCCGGAGGCGACGGCATCTCAGGCTTCCCGGAGGACCGCAACTGGGACGTGGGTGCGCTCTATGACCCCGACCCCGAGAGCGTGGGGACGTCCTACGTCGCGCAAGGCGGATTCCTGCACGACGCGGCGGAGTTCGACCCCGACTTCTTCGGGATCTCCCCGCGTGAGGCGCTGGCGATGGACCCTCAGCAGCGACTGCTGCTCGAGGCGTCGTGGGAGGTCTTCGAGCGGGCCGGCATCGACCCGACGTCCCTCAAGGGCGACCGAGTCGGTGTGTTCACCGGTACCAACGGACAGGATTACGGCTACGTCCTGGGCGGGGCGGGCGACTCCGTCGTCGGATACGGCGCCACCGGAAGCTCTGCCAGCGTCCTGTCCGGGCGTATCGCGTACACCCTGGGTCTCGAAGGCCCGGCGGTGACGGTGGACACAGCCTGCTCGTCGTCCCTGGTAGCCCTGCACCTCGCCGCGCAGGCGCTGAGGGAAGGCGAGTGCACCATGGCCCTGGCCAGCGGTGTGACCGTCATGTCGATGCCAGGTGCCTTCGTGGAGTTCTCCCGGCAGGGCGGTCTCGCCGTGGACGGCCGGTGCAAGGCGTTCGCTGAGGCCGCGGACGGCACCGGCTGGGGTGAGGGCGTGGGCATGCTCCTGGTGGAGCGGCTCTCGGACGCGCGGCGCAACGGCCATGAGGTGCTGGCTGTGGTGCGGGGCAGCGCGGTGAACCAGGACGGTGCGTCCAACGGACTGACCGCACCCAACGGCCCCGCGCAGCAGCGGGTCATCCACCAGGCACTGATCAGCGCCGGTCTGGAGCCTGCGCAGGTGGACGTGGTCGAGGCACACGGCACGGGTACGACACTGGGCGACCCCATCGAGGCGCAGGCACTGCTCGCCACATACGGACAGGAGCGGCTAAACGAACGGCCGCTGCTGCTGGGGTCGATCAAGTCGAACATCGGTCATACGCAGGCGGCGGCCGGTGTGGCCGGGATCATCAAGATGGTGCTGGCGATGCGGCACGGTGTGCTGCCGCAGACGTTGCATGTGGATGAGCCGTCGTCGCATGTGGACTGGTCGGCGGGCTCGGTGGAGCTGCTGACGGAGTCGGTGGCGTGGCCGGAGACGGGTGAGCTGCGGCGGGCGGGTGTGTCGTCGTTCGGTATCAGTGGTACTAACGCGCACATCATTCTGGAGCAGGCTCCTGATGTGCAGAGGGTCGACAGGGCCGGCGCATCGGTGCCGGTGGTGCCGTGGGTGGTGTCGGCGAAGTCGGCCGAGGCGCTCGATGCGCAGGTGGAGAGGTTGTCGGCGTTCGCCGACGATCGGAATCCTCTGGATGTCGGGTTCTCGTTGGTGACGACGCGTGCGCGGTTGGAGCACCGTGCGGTGGTTGTGGGGGACCGGACGATCGTGGGGTCGGTGGCCCCGGGGCGTACGGGTGTGTTGTTCTCGGGTCAGGGTGCGCAGCGGTCGGGTATGGGCCGTGAGCTGTACGAGTCCTATCCGGTGTTTGCGGATGCTTTTGATGCGGTGTGTGCGGAGCTGGACCGGCATCTGGACCGTCCGGTCCGGGATGTGGTGTTCGGTGGTGGTGAGCTGCTGGATCAGACGCAGTTCACGCAGGCGGGGCTGTTCGCTCTCGAAGTGGCGTTGTTCCGCCTGGTCTCTGCGTGGGGTGTGAAGCCGGATTACCTTCTGGGTCATTCGATCGGTGAGTTGTCGGCTGCGCACGTCGCCGGGGTGTTGTCGCTTGAAGACGCCGCGGTGCTGGTGGCGGCGCGTGGTCGTTTGATGCAGGCGTTGCCGGCGGGTGGGGCGATGGTCTCGCTCCAGGCCACCGAGGCGGAAGTCCTGCCGCTGCTGACCGAGCACGTGTCCATCGCCGCGCTCAACGGGCCCTCGGCCACGGTGGTTTCCGGTGGCGAGGACGCGGTCCTCGCGATCGCTGGGCACTTCGAGGCGGAGGGTCGTAAGACCAAGCGGCTTCGGGTGAGCCATGCGTTCCACTCGCCTCGTATGGACGCGATGCTGGACGATTTCCGCGCGGTGGCCGAAGGTCTTTCCTTCCACGCGCCTGAGATCGGGATCGTTTCGAACGTCACCGGTCAGGTGGTGTCGGGCGACGAGGTCTGTTCGGCGGACTACTGGGTGCGCCATGTCCGTGACGCGGTCCGTTTCGTGGACGGGATGCGTGCGCTCCAGGACCAGGGCGTGACCGTGTTCCTGGAGCTTGGTCCGGACGGTGTGCTGTCCGCGATGGGCCAGGACTGCATCGAGGACTCCGCGTTCTTCCCGGTTCTCCGCAAGGACCGCGACGAGGCCCGGACGCTCGTCACCGCCCTCGCCGAACTCCACGTACGCGGAGGGTCCGTCGACTGGGCGGCGTACTTCGCCGGTACCGGTGCCCGCCGCATCGACCTGCCCACCTACGCCTTCCAGCGCGAGCACTACTGGCCCGCCGCCGCAGCACGGTGGATGGGTGACGTCTCCGCGTTCGGACTGCGCCCTGTCGGACACCCGATGCTCGGTGCTGCGATGACGCGGGCCGACGCGGACGGGCTGATCATGACCGGCCGCCTGTCGCTGCAGACACATCCGTGGCTCGGTGACCACGCCGTGCTGGGCGCGGTCCTGCTCCCGGGCACGGCCTACGTGGAACTTGTCCTGCAAGCCGGCGAACACGTCGGTTGCGGTCTCCTCGAGGAGCTGACGCTCCAGACCCCGCTGGTGCTGCCTGAACACGGCGGAGTCGCCGTACAGCTGACCGTGGGCCCGGAGGACGCGGAAGGCAAGCGTTCCGTCGCCTTGTACTCCCGGCCCGCCGAAGGTGAGGACGGCGCCCTGCCTTGGCAGGAGCACGCGGCCGGCGTGCTGGCCCCTGCGGGCGCCGAGGTCAGCGATCAGGAGCTGGCCGACTGGCCGCCCCGCGACGCTGTCGCCGTGTCCGTCGACGGGCACTACGAGGCCCTGGCCGAGCACGGCTACGGCTACGGCCCCGTGTTCCAAGGGCTGCGGGCCGCCTGGCGCCGTGGCGAGGACATCTTCGCCGAGGTCTCGCTGCCCGACGGTGCCGAGGCCGAGCGCTTCGGTCTGCACCCCGCCCTGCTCGACTCCGCCCTGCACGCGATGGGGCTGAACGGCGGTGGCGAGTCCCAGGGCGATGCGCCGGGGGTCGGCCTGCCGTTCGCCTGGTCGGGCGTCTCCGTGTACGCGGTCGGCGCTTCCGTGCTGCGGGTGCGGATCACCCCCACGGCGTCGGGCGTCCGCCTGCTGGCCGCCGACGGTTCCGGTTCGCCGGTCGCACACGTCGAGTCGCTGGTTCTGCGTCCGGTGACCGCAGAGCAACTCACGGCACCCGGAGCCGATCAGGACGCGTTGTTCCACCTCGAATGGACGCCCCTCTCCGTGCCGCCGCTGCCGTCGGACGGTCCCGCCCGACGGTGGGCCGTGATCGGTGAGGGCTGGCCGGTTGCCCTGGGAGCCGAGCCTTGCGCGGAGCTGGCAGCCGTGGACCCGGCCGTCGGCCTCGTCCTCGTCACGCACGGCGGCGATGCCGGTGACGACCTGGCGTCCGACGTGCGCCGGAGTGTGCACGAGCTGCTCGCGCTGGTCCAGGAATGGCTGGCCGATGCCCGCTTCGCCGACGCCTTGCTGGTGGTCGCGACCTGCGGGGCGGTCGTGCCCCGTGGGGAGGACGAACTGTCCGACCTGGCCGGAGCGGCGGCCTGGGGCCTGATCCGCTCGGCGCAGTCCGAGAACCCCGGCCGGCTGGTCCTCGTGGATCTCGACGACTCCCACGCCACGCTCCTCCCCGCACTGGCCACGGGCGAGCCGCAGCTCGCCATCCGTGCCGGTGACGTGTTCGTACCAAGGCTGGGCCGTCCTTCGGCCGGGGAGTCCCTCGTACCGCCGTCCGGGGACGCCCCGTGGCGGCTGGACATCGCGGAGAAGGGCACTCTCGAGAACCTCTCGCTCGCCGGCTGCCCCGACGTTGCCGAGCCCCTCGCCCCAGGGGCGGTACGGGTCGGCATGCGTGCCGCAGGTCTGAACTTCCGCGACGTCCTCATCGCGCTGGGCGTCTACCCCGGTGACGCGACCATGGGTATCGAGGGCGCCGGAATCGTCCTGGAGACCGGACCCGGGGTCACCGGGCTGGAGCCCGGCGATCGCGTGATGGGCCTGTTCTCCGGGGCGTTCGGGCCGGTTGCGGTCACCGACCGCCGCACATTGGCCCGTATCCCGGACGGCTGGTCCTTCACCGAGGCGGCATCGGCCCCGGTGGTCTTCATGACCGCCTATTACGCGCTCGTCGACCTGGGACGACTGCAACCCGGCGAGTCGGTCCTGGTGCACGCTGCCGCAGGCGGTGTCGGCATGGCAGCCGTGCAACTCGCGCAGCACCTGGGTGCCGAGGTCTTCGGAACCGCGAGCAGCGGCAAGTGGGACGTGGTGCGCTCGCTCGGGCTGGACGACGCACACATCGCCTCCTCGCGCACACTCGACTTCGAAGGACAGTTCCTCGACGTCACCGAAGGACGCGGCGTCGATGTCGTCCTGGACTCCCTCGCCCGGGAGTTCGTGGACGCGTCACTGCGACTGCTGCCGCGTGGCGGCCGGTTCATGGAGATGGGCAAGACCGACATCCGGGACGCGGAGGTGATCGCCGAGAACTTCCCCGGCGTCGCCTATCAGGCCTTCGACCTCATCGAGGCCGGCCCCGAGCGGATCGGTCAGCTGATGGCCGAGGTGCTCGCGCTCTTCGACAGCGGCGCGCTCAAGCCGCTGCCGATCCGTACCTGGGACGTGCGGCAGGCTCCGGAGGCGTTCCGCTTCCTGGCCAAGGCACGCCACGTCGGCAAGGTCGTCCTGACCGTGCCCGAACCGGTGGAGCGGCACGGAACGGTCCTGGTGACCGGAGCCACCGGCGCCCTCGGTGGACTGGTCGCACGCCACCTCGTGGCCGAGCACGGAGTGCGCAGCCTCGTGCTGACGGGCCGTCGCGGGGCATCGGCGGCCGGCGCGGCCGCGCTCGCCGCCGAACTGACCGAGGCCGGAGCCGACGTCGTGCTGGCCGCCTGTGATGTCACCGACCGCGGCCAACTGGCAGCCGTCCTGGCAGCCGTGCCCGAGGACCGGCCGCTGACCGGGGTCGTGCACGCCGCGGGAGTCCTCGACGACGGTGTGGTGTCGTCCATGACGGGCGAGAGCCTCGACACCGTGTTGAGTCCCAAGGTCGAAGGCGCGGTCCACCTGCATGAGCTCACCGCAGGGCTCGACCTCTCGATGTTCGTCACGTTCTCCTCGGTGGCAGGCGTCTTCGGCGGACCCGGCCAGGCGAACTACGCGGCGGCCAACGCCTTCCTCGACGGTCTCGCCCAGCAGCGCCGTGGCGCGGGGCTGGCGGCGACCTCAGTGGCGTGGGGCCCCTGGGCCACCACCGACGGGATGCTCGGACAGCTCGACGGCTCCGACGTGGACCGTATGGTGCGTTCCGGCGTCCTCCCGCTCTCGGACGAACAGGGACTCGCCCTCTTCGACGCCGCGCTGGCCTCTCCACGGGCAGCCCTGGTGCCGGTCGGCCTTGACCTCATTGCCCTCCAGACGCAGGCCGCCGCAGGTGCGCTGCCCGGAGTGTTCCGCGGACTGGTCCGTACATCCGGCCGGCGCCGGGCTCCGGCCGCCGTCGCGACGGGTGCGTCCACCCTGGGGCAGCGCCTCGCCGGGCTCGCCCCGCAGGAGCGCGACCGGGAGCTTCTGGACCTCGTACGGGCCCAGGCGGCCTCCGTACTCGGCCATGCGGGCGCGGAGACGGTCGACGGTGACAAGCAGTTCAAGGAGCTGGGCGTCGACTCCCTCACAGCGGTGGAGCTGCGCAACCGGCTGAATGCCGCGACGGGCCTCCGGCTGCCCGCGACCCTCGTCTTCGACTACCCCACGCCCGCCGCACTCGCCGGATTCCTGCTGACCGAGATACTGGGCGTCGTCGTACCGGAGAACGCGAGCGCGATTCTCACGGCCGCCGGTGACGACCCGATCGCGATCGTCGGGATGAGCTGCCGGTTCCCCGGCGAGGTGAACTCGCCCGACGACCTGTGGCGGCTGCTCCTCGACGACGGAGACGCGATCACCGGGTTCCCCGACGACCGCGGCTGGCACGCCGACCGGCTGAACACCCCGGAACCGGAGGCGGGCGCCGAACAGCTCGTCACCGTGCGCGACGGTGGATTCCTGACCGGCGCGAGCGCCTTCGACCCCGGCTTCTTCGGGATCTCGCCCCGTGAGGCCCTTGGAATGGACCCCCAGCAGAGACTGCTGCTGGAGACCGCCTGGGAGACGTTCGAATCCGCGGGCATCGACCCCGCCGAAATGCGCGGGAGCGCGACCGGAGTGTTCGCCGGTGCGTCGTCGTCCGCCTACGGCGCCGGGGCGCAACTGCCCGAAGGCTTCGAAGGGAACGCCCTGACCGGCAGCGCGACCAGCGTCGTGTCCGGTCGGGTGTCGTACACCTTCGGCCTCGAGGGCCCCGCCGTCACGGTGGACACGGCGTGCTCGTCCTCGCTGGTGGCCCTTCACCTCGCGGTGCAGGCGCTGCGTCAGGGTGAGTGCACCATGGCACTGGCCGGCGGTGTCACGATCATGGCCGACCCCGGCATCTTCATCGAGTTCAGCCGTCAGCGCGGGCTGGCACCGGACGGCCGTTGCAAGCCGTTCGCCGAGGCGGCGGACGGCACGGGGTGGTCCGAGGGCGCCGGCATGGTGCTGGTGGAACGGCTCTCGGACGCGCAGCGCAACGGGCACCGTGTGCTCGCTGTCGTACGCGGTTCAGCCGTGAACCAGGACGGTGCGTCGAACGGCCTGACAGCCCCGAACGGGCCCTCGCAGCAACGGGTCATCCGCCAGGCGCTGGCGAACGCGGGAGTCGAAGCCGGGCACATCGATGCCGTCGACGCGCACGGTACGGGCACGCGGCTGGGCGACCCGATCGAGGCACAGGCACTGCTGGCGACGTACGGGCAGGAGCGACCGGAGGGCAGGCCACTGCTGCTGGGGTCCATCAAGTCGAACATCGGTCACACGCAGGCTGCCGCAGGTGTGGCCGGTGTGATCAAGATGGTGCAGGCCATGCGCCACGGGCTGTTGCCCCGCACCCTCCACGTGGACGAGCCGACGTCCCACGTCGACTGGTCGGCGGGCTCGGTGGAGCTGCTGACGGAGCCGGTGGCGTGGCCGGAGACGGCCGACGCACGGCGTGCGGCGGTGTCGTCCTTCGGGATCAGCGGGACGAATGCGCACGTGATCCTGGAGCAGGCTCCGGAGAGCGAGGCCGCGCAGTCCTCGGTGGACGTCTCGGTGCCGGTGGTGCCGTGGGTGGTGTCGGCGAAGTCGGCCGAGGCGCTCGATGCGCAGGTGGAGCGGGTCTCGGCGTTCGCCGACGATCGGAATCCACTGGATGTCGGGTTCTCGTTGGTGACGACACGCGCACGGTTGGAGCACCGCGCGGTGGTCGTCGGTGACCGGACGGTCAGGGGTGCGGTCTCGCCAGGCCGGTCGGCGGTGTTGTTCTCGGGTCAGGGTGCGCAGCGGTCGGGTATGGGTCGTGAGCTGTATGGGTCCTATCCGGTGTTCGCGGATGCGTTTGATGCGGTGTGTGCGGAGCTGGACCGGCACTTGGACCGTCCGGTCCGGGATGTGGTGTTCGAGGGTGGTGAACTGCTGGATCAGACGCAGTTCACCCAGGCTGGGCTGTTCGCTCTCGAAGTTGCGCTGTTCCGCCTGGTCTCTGCGTGGGGTGTGAAGCCGGATTACCTTCTGGGTCATTCGATCGGCGAGCTGTCGGCCGCGCACGTCGCTGGGGTGCTGTCGCTTGAGGATGCGGCGAAGCTGGTGGCGGCGCGTGGTCGTCTGATGCAGGCGTTGCCGGCGGGTGGGGCGATGGTCTCGCTCCAGGCGACGGAGGACGAAGTCCTGCCGGTGCTGACGGACGGCGTGTCCATCGCCGCACTGAACGGGCCCTCTGCGACGGTGGTTTCCGGTGACGAGGACGCGGTCCTGGCGATTGCCGCGCATTTCGAGGCGGAGGGTCGTAAGACCAAGCGGCTGCGGGTGAGCCATGCGTTCCACTCGCCTCGCATGGACGCGATGCTGGACGACTTCCGCGCGGTGGCGGAATCTCTGACCTTCCATCGGCCTGAGATCGGGATCGTCTCCAACGTCACCGGTGAGGTGGTGTCGGGCGACGAGGTCTGCTCGGCGGACTACTGGGTGCGCCATGTCCGTGACGCGGTCCGTTTCGTGGACGGGATGCGTGCGCTCCAGGACCAGGGCGTGGCCACGTTCCTGGAGCTTGGTCCGGACGGTGTGCTGTCCGCGATGGGTCAGGACTGCATCGAGGACTCCGCGTTCTTCCCGGTTCTCCGCAAGGACCGCGACGAGGCCCGGACGCTCGTCACCGCCCTCGCCGAACTCCACGTACGCGGAAGGTCCGTCGACTGGGCGGCGTACTTCGCCGGTACCGGCGCCCGCCGCATCGACCTGCCCACCTACGCCTTCCAGCACGAGCGGTTCTGGCTCTCCGCGCCCGCTGCGCCCCTCGGGGACATGGCGGCGGCCGGTATGGGCCGCTCCGATCACCCGCTGCTGGGGGCCGGCGTACGGCTGGCCGGTACCGACGGGTTCCTGTTCACCGGACGGCTGTCGGTCGAGTCGCACGCCTGGCTCGGTGACCACTTGGTGCTGGGTTCCGTCGTCGTCCCGAGTACCGCCTTCGTGGAGCTGGCGCTCCACGCGGGCGAGCGGTTCGGCGCCGAACTGCTGGAATCGATGACCGTACGTACTCCACTGGTCCTCCCCGAGCACACGTCGGTCGGCGTCCAGCTGGTCGTCGCGGCGGACGACGGCACCGGACGGCGCAAGGTCGAGGTGTACGCACGGCCCACGGCGGGCGGCCCGGAGACGGACTGGACGCTGCACGCCGCAGGTGTACTGGCCACGGCGCAGGAACTTCCGACCTCGGCACCGGAGTTCGAGGTGTGGCCACCGAAGGACGCCGCCCCTGTACCGGTGCAGGGCATGTACGACGATCTGGCCGACGCCGGATACGACTTCGGGCCCGTCTTCCGTGGAGTGCACTCGGTATGGCGCCGAGGCGATGAGGTGTTCGCCGAGATCGCGCTCGACGAGGACACGGACACCCAGGGGTTCGGTCTGCATCCCGCTCTGCTGGCCGCAGCCTGCCACCCGGCCTCCGGTGGTCTGCCGTCCTCGTGGTCCGGCGTGACACTGTCCGCTGTGGGCGCGAAGGCCCTGCGTGTGCTGATTCGCCCGGCGGAACAGGGCGTCGCCGTCTTCATGGCCGACGAGACCGGTGAGCCGGTAGCCGCGGCGGAGTCCGTGGTACTGACTCCGGTGACGCCGGATCAGCTCCGGACCGACTCCGGCGAGCGGGATTCGCTCTTCGCCCTCGAATGGGCGCCGGTGAAGCTGCCGTCCGACGCCGTCGCGGGTACCTGGGCCGTTCTGGGAGAACCGGGCGCGCTCGCCCCGCTCGGCCTGACGGCCCATGCCGGCCTCGCCGACCTCGACCAGGTACCCGACGTCGTCTTCTGCGTCCCGGATGTCGCCGACGACGATCTGGCCTCCCGTACGCACGCCACCGGTCATGTGGTTCTCGGAACCGTGCAGGAGTGGCTGAGCGACGACCGGTTCGCGGACGCCGTCCTGGCAATCGTGACCAAGGGAGCGGTCGCCGTCGGAGACGGCGGATCGGACGACCTGGCGGGTGCCACCGCCTGGGGGCTCGTACGGTCGGCCCAGTCCGAGAACCCCGGCCGGCTGCTGCTCATCGACCTGGACGACCACGCCGAATCGGCCGGCGCCCTGGCGGCGATCCTGGCGGGAGGCGAACCCCAGGTCGCGATCCGTGCGGGCCGTGCGTTCGCACCTCGGCTGGCACGGCCGGCGCCGCGCCCCGAAGCAGTCGAACCGGTGGAGCACGGCACCGTCCTGGTCACGGGAGCGACCGGCGCCATCGGCGCCCTGGTCGCACGGCACCTCGTGGCCCGTCACGGTGTCCGCAGCCTGGTCCTGACCAGCCGCCGAGGCCCGGAGGCGCCGGGCGCCGCCGACCTCGCCGCCGAGCTGAGGGCGGCCGGCGCCGAGGTCGAGCTGGCGGCCTGTGACGCGGCCGACCGGCAGCAGCTGGCTGCCGTACTCGCCTCGATCCCTGCCGACCGTCCGCTGACGGGTGTGGTGCACGCGGCCGGTGTCGTCGACGACGGTGTCGTCTCCTCCCTGACCGCCGAGCGGCTGGACACCGTGCTGCGCCCCAAGGTCGACGCTGCCGTACACCTCCACGAGCTCACCGAGCAGTTGGACCTGTCGATGTTCGTCCTGTTCTCCTCGGTCGCCGGAACCTTCGGTTCCCTGGGCCAGGGCAACTACGCGGCGGCGAACGCCTTCCTCGACGCGCTGGCCCAGCACCGCGCGGGCCGTGGGCTGGCCGCCACGTCGCTGGCCTGGGGTCCGTGGGACCTCGCCGACGGCATGGTCGGACGTCTGCACGACGGCGATACGAGCAGGATGAGCAGGTCCGGAGTGGTCCCCCTGACGGCCGACGAAGGCCTGACGCTCCTCGACACGGCGCTCGCCGGCGGCCACGCCACTCTCGTGCCCGTACACCTGGACCTCGTGGCCCTGCGCGCACAGGCTGCCGTCGGTGCCCTCGCGGGGGTGTTCCGCGGACTGGTCCGTACGAGCTCACGCCGCAGGGCGGGATCCGCAGCCGGCTCACTCAAGTTGCTGCAGAAGCTCGCGGGGCTCACCCGGGAGGAACGCGGCACCGCCCTGCTGGATGTCGTGCGTGCCCAGGTCGCAGCGGTGCTCGGCCACAGCGGTACCGAAACGGTGGGCGTCGACCGGCCGTTCAAGGATCTGGGCTTCGACTCACTGACCGCCGTGGAGCTGCGTAACCGGCTCGACGCGGTCACGGGCCTACGGCTCCCCGCGACGCTGATCTTCGACTATCCCACTCCGGCGGCCCTTTCCGACTTCGTACTCGGAGAGGTCCTGGGCACACAGCCCGAGGCCCCCGTAGCCCTGCCGACCGCTGCGGCGGCGGACGACGACCCGATCGCGATCGTCGGCATGAGCTGCCGGTACGCCGGTGGGGTGGCGAGCGCCGACGACCTGTGGCGGCTGGTCGCCACGGGCGGGGACGGAATATCCGGTTTCCCGACCGACCGCGGCTGGGACCTGGACAGCCTGTACGCGGCGGCCGGCGAGGACGGCGGGTCGACGACGCTCGAGGGCGGGTTCCTCTACGACGTCGCGGAATTCGACCCCGGCTTCTTCGGGATCTCGCCCCGTGAAGCCGTGGCGATGGACCCACAGCAGCGGCTGCTGCTCGAAATCTCATGGGAGGCGTTCGAGCACGCCGGGATCGACCCCACGTCCGTGCGGGGCCATCACATCGGAGTCTTCGCGGGTACCGCCTCGTCCAGCTACGGGGCCGGGATGCGGCTGCCGGAGGGGACCGAAGGCCACCTGCTGACCGGTAACGCGACCAGCGTCATCTCCGGTCGCGTCTCCTACACCTTCGGTTTCGAGGGCCCGGCCGTCACGGTGGACACGGCGTGCTCGTCCTCGTTGGTGGCTCTGCACCTGGCGACGCAGGCCCTGCGGTCGGGCGAATGCTCCATGGCGCTGGCCGGCGGTGTGACGGTGCTGACGAACCCGGGCATCTTCGCCGAGTTCTCCCGCCAGCGCGGTCTGGCGGCCGACGGCCGCTGCAAGGCCTTCGCCGATACGGCCGACGGCACGGGGTGGTCCGAGGGCGCCGGCATGGTGCTCGTGGAGCGGCTCTCCGACGCGCGGCGCAACGGGCACAGGGTGCTGGCGGTGGTGAGAGGGTCGGCGGTCAACCAGGACGGTGCGAGCAACGGCCTGACGGCGCCGAACGGACCCTCGCAGCAGAGTGTGATCCGACAGGCTCTGGCGAATGCCGGGCTCTCCCCGGAGCGGGTCGACGCGGTGGAGGCGCACGGTACGGGTACGAAGCTGGGTGACCCGATCGAGGCGCAGGCGCTGCTCGCCACCTACGGGCGCGAGCGCACGGACGACCGGCCGCTGCTGCTGGGGTCCGTCAAGTCGAACATCGGGCACTCGCAGTCCGCGGCGGGCGTCGCAGGCATCATCAAGATGGTGCAGGCCATCCGCCACGGTGTGCTGCCCCGGACCCTGCACGTGGACACTCCGTCCTCGCAGGTGGACTGGGCGGCGGGTGCTGTCGAGCTGCTGACCGAGTCGACGCCCTGGCCGGAGACGGGCGAGGCCAGGCGTGCGGGAGTTTCGTCGTTCGGTATCAGTGGCACGAACGCGCACGTCATCCTCGAGCAGGCGCCGGACGACGACGCCGCAGCCGCAGTCGAGTCCGGGCCCCCGGCCGGCACCGCGTTGCCGTTCGTGCTCTCCGGGAAGTCGGAGGGCGCGCTGCGCGACCAGGCCGCGCGTCTGGCACAGGCCGTGGCGGACGCGCCGGCGCTCTCGGTGCCGGATCTCGCACACGCACTGGCCGTGAGCCGGTCGCGGTTCGAGCACCGTGCGGTGATCGTCGCCGCGGACTCGGACGAGCTCCGGGCGGGACTGGACGCGCTGCTGGTGGCCGGTCGTTCCGGGCCGGGTGTGGTGCGGGGTGCCGCAGCGGATGTGACGCGTCCGGTGTTCGTGTTCCCTGGTCAGGGTTCGCAGTGGGCGGGTATGGCTGCGGGTCTGCTGGAGTCCTCGGATGTGTTCGCGGCGCGGATCCGGGAGTGTGCGGCGGCGTTGTCCGTGCACACGGACTGGTCGTTGCTGGGTGTGTTGCGTGGGGAGCCGGGTGTTCCTGGGTTGGACCGGGTTGATGTGGTGCAGCCGGTGTTGTGGGCGGTGATGGTGTCGTTGGCCGAGGTGTGGCGGGCGGCTGGTGTGGTGCCTGCGGCGGTGATGGGGCATTCGCAGGGTGAGATCGCTGCGGTGTGTGTGGCTGGTGGGCTGTCTCTGGAGGACGGTGCGCGGGTCGTGGCGTTGCGGAGCCGGGCGATCCTGGAGCTGTCGGGCTTGGGCGGCATGATGTCTGTCGGGGAGCCGGCGGATGAGGTTCGTGTGCGGCTCGCCCGTTGGGAGGGGCGGCTCTCTGTCGCGGCGGTGAACGGCCCGTCCTCGGTGGTGGTCTCCGGTGACGGTGACGCGCTTGAGGAGCTGTTGCTGGAGTGCAAGGCCGACGGTGTGCGGGCCAAGCGCATCGATGTGGATTACGCGTCGCACAGTGCGCATGTGGAGCGTATCCACGGCCGGCTGCTGGAGGTGCTGGCGGATCTGTCCCCGCGTTCCTCGCAGGTGCCGTTGTACTCCACTGTGACCGGCGAGCTCCTGGACACGGCGGGTATGGATGCCGAGTACTGGTACACCAATCTGCGCCGGACGGTTCTCCTGGAGGACACGACCCGGGTTCTGCTGGATGCCGGGCACAGTGTGTTCGTCGAGGTCAGCCCGCACCCGGTGCTGGCCGTGGGGCTGGAGGAGACGTTCGAGGCCGCCGGCAGTGACGCGGTGGCGCTAGGGACGCTGCGCCGTGACGAGGACGAAGCCCGCCGCTTCACGACCTCCCTGGCAGAAGCACACGTGCACGGGGTCGAGCTGGACTGGGATGCCCTGTTCGCCGGTCGTGCGCCTGCCCATGTCGACCTGCCCACCTACGCCTTCCAGCGCCGGCACTACTGGCCCGAAGTCCTGGCCGCTCCCACTGCGGGCACCGTGGACCCGGTCGACGCCCAGTTCTGGGAGGCCGTCGAGCACGGTGACCTCACCACGCTCGCCCGGACGCTGGACATCGAGGGGGCGTCGCTGGGCGCGGTCCTGCCCGCTCTTTCCTCCTGGCGGAAGCAACGGCGTGAGGCCTCCACCACCGACTCGTGGCGATACCGGTCCAGTTGGGCCCCGCTGGCCGAGGGGTCAGCCTCTCTCACGGGCAGCTGGCTGGTCGTGGCCTCGACGACCGGCGCGAGCGCCGAACTCGCCCCGGCCGTCGTCCATGCCATGCGCGCCCAGGGGGCCGACGTCCTGCACTGCTCCGTGGACGACGTACTCGACCGGGTGACGCTGTCCCAGGAGCTGGCCGGCACACTCGGCGACCGCACCGCCGTCGCCGGGATCCTGTCCCTGTGCTCCGTGGACGAGGAGCCGGTCGCCGGAACGCCGGAGCTCACCAACGGCCTGGCCGCGACCGTGACGCTCGTACAGGCGCTCGGTGATTCAGCCGTCGCGGCGCCCCTGTGGTGTCTGACCCAGGGCGCCGTCCGGACGAACGGTCATGACGGTTCCATCAGCCCCGCGCAGTCCCTGGTCTGGGGCATGGGCAGGGTGGCCGCTCTCGAACACCCCGAGCGCTGGGGCGGGTTGATCGATCTCGCCGATGCGCCCGACGAGCGTGCGCTGTCGCGGCTGTGCGGGCTGCTCGCCGGGGCCGGGGACGAGGACCAGCTCGCCGTACGTCCGGGCGGCGTGTTCGCCCGCCGCCTGGTGCCGGCGCCCCCGGTGGGTTCGGGCCGCTCCTGGACGCCCGAGGGCACGGTGCTCGTCACCGGGGGCACCGGAGCGATCGGCAGGCAGCTGGCCCGAAGGCTCTGCGGTGACGGCGCAGAGCACGTGGTGCTCCTGAGCCGGCGGGGAGCCGATGCACCGGGTGCGGCCGAGCTGATCCAGGAGCTGGAGGGATCGGGCACCAGGATCACCGTCGCCGCCTGCGACGTGGCGGATCGTGACGCGCTGGACGGCATGGTGGCGCGGCTGACCGCCGACGGCGATCGGATCACCGCGGTGCTCCACGGTGCCGGGGAACTGGACGACGCGGTCATGGGCGCGCTCACCCCCGAGCGGCTGGCCGCCGCGCTGCGCGCCCATGTGGGCGGCGCCCGGAACCTGCACGAGGTGACAGAGGGCTTGGACCTCACCGCCTTCGTCATGTTCTCGGGCATCGCCGGTACCGTCGGAGGCGCGGGCCAAGGAGCCTTCGCCGCCGCGAGCGCCTATCTTGACGCGTTCGCCGTGCACCGCAGGTCGCTCGGTCTGACGGCCACGTCGATCGCCTGGGGCCCGTGGGCCGAGGGCGGTCCGGCCACCTCGGACGACACGTTCGCCGAACGGATGGGCCGCCGTGGGCTGACCGTTCTGCCGACCGCCTCCGCTCTGCCCGCGCTGGGACGGGCGGTGGCGCAGGACGGCCCGTCCCTGCTGATCGCGGACATCGACTGGGCGCTCTACGGGCCCTCGGTCGCCTCGGTCCGGCCCAGCCCGCTGATCGCCGACGTCCCGCAGATGCGGGAGCTCGCACGCGCGGCGGAAGAAGCCGGAGACGGCGCCGCGGACAGCGCGGCAGTGTTCCGGAGGACGGTGGCCGAACTGTCCGAGGCCGAACTCGGTCAGATGCTCCTGGAGCTGGTACGCACCGAGGCAGCCGGGACGCTCGGTCACAGCGAGATCGAGGCGGTCGGAGCCAAGCGGCCCTTCAGGGATCTCGGGTTCGAGTCACTGACCGCCGTGGAACTGCGTAACCGGCTCAGTACGCGCACGGGGCTGCGCCTTCCGGTGACGCTGGCGTTCGACTATCCGACACCGGTGGCACTGGCCGCTTTCCTGCGGACCGAGGTCGGTGAGAACACCGAGCCGCAGGCCGTCCCCGTCCTGGCCGAGCTGGACAGGCTGGAGGAGGCCCTGGCCTCGTTCTCCGCGGACCGCACCGCGCGGCACCGGATCGGAGCACGGCTGCGCGACATCCTCTCCGGCTGGGACGAGGAGCCGGCGACGGGCGACGGGGCATCGGCCACGGTCGCCGAGAAGCTCCAGGCGGCATCGGCCGACGAGGTCCTGGCATTCATCGACAACGAGCTCGGGGCCTCCTGATGGGTCGGCACCGTATTTCTGTTCTATGCAAAGGGGTTAGCGGTAATGGTGGCTGACGACAAGCTCCTCGAGTACCTGAAGCGGGTGACGGCCGACCTCCACCAGACCCGGGAGCGCCTTCGTGAGGTGGAGGCCGGGGAGCAGGAGCCCATCGCGATCGTCGCGATGAGCTGCCGGTTCCCCGGAGGGATCGCGAGCCCCGAGGACCTGTGGAGCCTGGTGGCCGCCGGTGCGGACGCGATGTCACCGTTCCCGGACGACCGAGGCTGGGACACCGGGCGCATCTACGATGCCGACCCCGAGCAGTCCGGCACGTCCTACGTCCGGTCGGGCGGTTTCGTCGACGGCGTAGCTGAATTCGACTCCGGCCTGTTCGGAATCAGCCCCCGCGAGGCCCTGTCCATGGACCCGCAGCAGCGGCTGCTCCTCGAGACGGCGTGGGAGGCGTTCGAACGGGCAGGCATCGACCCGATGTCGCTGTCCGGCGCACGGGTCGGCGTGTTCGCCGGCTCCAGCGGCCAGGACTACGCCTCCCTGCTGCAGTTCTCCCCGGAGAGCGTCGAGGGGTACGGCCTGACGGGCACGGCGGCCAGCGTGATCTCGGGACGGGTGTCGTACGCCTTCGGTCTCGAAGGCCCGGCCGTCACCGTGGACACGGCGTGCTCGTCGTCGCTCGTCGCCCTGCACCTGGCCGCGCACGCACTGCGTCAGGGCGAGTGCTCGCTGGCGCTGGCCGGCGGCGTGACGGTCATGTCGACCCCTGGTGCCTTCATCGAGTTCAGCCGGCAGCGCGGGCTGTCGACCGACGGCCGCTGCAAGGCCTTCGCCAAGGCCGCCGACGGCACCGGCTGGGCCGAGGGCGCCGGCCTGCTGCTCCTGGAGAGGCTGTCGGACGCCCGGCGCAACGGGCACGAGGTGCTGGCCGTCGTCCGCGGTTCCGCCGTGAACCAGGACGGTGCGAGCAACGGCCTCACCGCCCCCAACGGCCCCTCCCAGCAGCGCGTCATCCAGGAAGCGCTGGCGAACGCCGGACTCACCGCCGACCAGGTCGACGCGATCGAGGCCCACGGCACGGGCACGACGCTCGGCGACCCGATCGAGGCGCAGGCACTGCTCGCCACCTACGGCCGGAACCGGCAGAGCGACCACCCGGTCCTGCTCGGTTCGGTCAAGTCCAACCTCGGTCACACCCAGGCCGCCGCCGGTGTCGCCGGCATCATCAAAATGGTCGAGGCGATGCGCCACGGCACGCTGCCCAAGACGCTGCACATCGACGAGCCCACCCCGCACGTCGACTGGACCGCCGGTGCCGTCCAGCTGCTGACCGAGCGGACGGACTGGCCGCAGACCGGCCGGCCCAAGCGATTCGGCATCTCCTCGTTCGGCATGAGCGGGACGAACGCGCACACGGTCATCGAAGAGGCGCCGAGCCCCGAGCCGACCGCGCGGGCAGAGCAGGGCGACGCGCTGCCCGCACTCGTCTGGACCGTGTCCGGGAAGACCCAGGAGGCACTGCTGGGCCAGGCCGCCCAGGTGCTGTCGCACGCGGAGAGCTCCGACGCGACCTCACTGGACCTGGCCTTCTCGCTCGCCACCGGCCGCGCGGCCCTCGACCACCGGGCCGTCGTCGTCGGCGATACCCGCGAAGGCCTGCTGAACGGCCTGCGCGCGCTCGTCTCCGGCGCACCGGCCCAGGGACAGGCGAGCGGTGTCGCCACGGAGGACGGCCGGCTCGGTCTCCTCTTCTCCGGGCAGGGTTCGCAGCGGCCAGGCATGGGCCGTGGACTGTACGAGGCGTTCCCGGTGTTCGCCAAGGCGTTCGATGCCGTCTGTGCCGAGCTGGACCGGCACCTCGACCGGCCGGTCAAGGACATCGTCCTCGCCGCCGACGACGCCGACGGGGCCACCGCGGGACTGATCGACCGGACGGTCTACACACAGGCCGGCCTGTTCGCCGTGGAGACCGCGCTGTTCCGCCTCGTCACCTCCTGGGGCATCCGGCCCGACTACCTGCTCGGCCACTCCATCGGCGAGCTGTCGGCCGCCCACGCGGCGGGGGCGCTGTCCCTGGAGGACGCGGCCGCCCTGGTGGCCGCCCGCGGACGGCTGATGCAGGCTCTCCCCGGAGGCGGGGCGATGGTCTCGCTCCAGGCCACCGAGGACGAAGTCCGGCCCCTGCTGCGTCCGGGTGTCTCCATCGCCGCACTCAACGGACCCCGCGCGGTGGTCGTCTCCGGTGACGAGGACGGCGTACTGGAGATCGCCGCCCACTTCGAGGGACAGGCGCGCAAGACCAAGCGTCTCCGGGTCAGCCACGCCTTCCACTCCGCGCACATGGAAGCGATGCTGGACGACTTCCGGGCCTTCGCCGAGACGGTCCGGTTCCGCGCCCCCGAACTGCCGATCGTCTCCAACGTGACCGGCGCCCTCATCAGCGCCAAGGAGATCACCGATCCCGGCTACTGGGTACGCCACGTCCGCGAAGCCGTCCGCTTCCACGACGGAATCCGCACGCTCCTCGACCACGGCGTCACCACCTTCCTCGAGATGGGCCCCGGCGGCGTACTGAGCGCCATGGGCCAGGAAGCCCTGACCGGGGCTCCCGCAGGAACCGACGAGCCCGTCTTCCTGCCGGCCCTGCGCGCCGACCGGCCGGAGGCCCGGTCGCTGATCACCGCCCTCGCCGAACTGCACGTCCACGGCAGCGGACCGGACTGGCGATCCTTCTACGAAGGAACGGGCGCCAGGAACACCGCGCTGCCCACCTACTCCTTCCAGCGCAAGCGCTTCTGGCCGAAGCTGTCCGCAGCCTGGGCCGGTGACGCCACGGCCATGGGCCTGCGCGCGGCCGAACACCCGCTGCTCAGCGCGGCGGTCACCCTGGCCGACGGCGACGGCGTGCTGTTCACCGGCAGGCTGTCGTCGGGGACCCACCCCTGGCTGGCCGACCACACCGTCCTGGGCACGGCCCTGCTGCCCGGCACCGCATTCGTGGAACTGGCGGTCCACGCCGGCGACCAGGTCGGCTGCGGACATCTCGTCGAGCTCAACCTCGAAGCGCCGCTCATCCTTCCCGAAGAGGGCGGCACTGCCGTCCAGATGACGGTCGGGGCACCCGACGACACCGGGCACCGCCCGCTGTACGTGTACTCCCGCCCGGACGGCCAGGAAGGCGACGAGACCTGGACCCGCAACGCAGGTGGACTGCTCGCCCCCGGCCAGGCCGCAGCACCCGACTGGTCCGCGTTCGCCGACTGGCCGCCCCATGACGCCGTACAAGTACCCATGGACGACTTCTACGCCCAGCTCGAGGCCGCCAACTACGGTTACGGGCCCGCCTTCCAGGGTCTGCAACGCGTCTGGCGGCGCGGCGACGACGTCTTCGCCGAAGTGCGCCTCCCCGAGGAACCCGCCGCCGAGGCCCGGCGGTTCGGACTGCACCCTGCCCTGTTCGACGCCGCGATGCACTCACGGGCCATGCTGGGCAACGGCGACGAAGGCGGACCGGGCCAGGAACGGCTGCCGTTCTCCTGGACAGGCGTATCCCTGTACGCCGCCGGCGCCTCCGCGCTCCGGGTGCGGCTCTCGCCCACCGGCACCGACACCGTGTCCGTCGCGCTCGCCGACGAATCCGGGGCGCCCGTCGCCTCCGTCGGTGCGACCGTGCTGCGCCCGGTCTCCGCCGAGCAGCTCAGCACCTCCCGCAGCCCCCACCACGACTCGCTCTTCAGGGTCGACTGGCCGGTCGCCCAGGGCGGCGGCACCGCCCCGGACACCAGCGGCTGGATCGTCCTGGGCGACAGCGACTTCGGACTCCCGTCCGGCGGCCGGTTCGCCGACCTGTACGACCTCGGAGCAGCGGTCGACGACGGCCTCGCCGCCCCGGACACCCTCCTCATCCCGTGTGTGACCGAACCGGGCACCGACACGGTCGAGGCGGCGCACGGCGCGGTCGCACGCGTGCTGGCGCTCGCCCAGATCCTGCTCGAGGACGAGCGGTTCGCGTACACCCGCGTCGTCCTCATCACCCGCGGTGCCGTGGCCGCCACCGCCGAGGACGAGGTCGAGGACGTCGCGCAGGCGACCGTCTGGGGCCTCGTGCGCTCGGCACAGTCGGAGAACCCGGGCAGGTTCGTACTGGCCGACATCGATGGACTGCCCTCCTCTCACCGCGCGCTTCCCCAGGCGCTGGCCGACGCCGAACCGCAGTTCGCCGTCCGGGCCGGCCAGGTACGGGTGCCCCGGCTCGCCCGGGTCGGGACGCAGACCGCCGGCACGGCGGGCACCGCCTTCGCCGACCCCTCGGGCACCGTGCTGATGACGGGTGCCACCGGCACGCTCGGCAAGTTGTTCGCCCGTCACCTGGTGACCGCCCACGGCATCCGCCATCTGCTCCTCGTCAGCAGGCGCGGGCCGTCGGCGGAGGGCGCCGCAGAGCTGGAGGCCGAACTGGCCGGGCTGGGCGCCACCGTCACCGTCGCTGCCTGTGACGTGGCGGAGCGCGCACAGCTCGCCGCCCTGCTGGCCACGGTTCCCGCCGATCACCCGCTCACCGCCGTCGTGCACGCCGCAGGTGTCACCGACGACGGGGTGCTCCCCGCCCTGACACCTCAGCGTGTCACTGCCGTACTCCGCCCCAAGGTGGACGCGGCGGTGACGCTCCACGAGCTCACCCAGGACCTGGACCTCAGCGCCTTCGTCATGTTCTCCTCGGTCGCCGCCACACTCGGCGGCGCGGGACAGGGCAACTACGCCGCGGCCAACGTCTTCCTCGACTCCCTCGCCCAGCACCGCCGCGCACGCGGCCTGCCGGCCACCTCGCTCGCCTGGGGACTGTGGGCCGACCGCAGCGGAATGGCCGCGAACCTCGACGACACCCAGCTCAGCCGTATCGGCCGTTCCGGTGTCGGATCCATGGAGTCCGCGCAGGGGCTGGCCCTGTTCGACGCCACCCGCGACCTGGACGACGCCCTGCTCGTTCCGGCCCCCCTGGATGTGTCCGGGGCGCGCGGAGCAGGCTCCGTCGAAGCGGTTCCCCCCATGCTGCGCGGCCTGGTGCGCCTCCCGGCGCGCCCGGCAGCGAACAGCGGGCCCGGCGCCGGCTCCGCCGAAGAGGCCCTCGCGCAGTTGCTCGCCCCGCTCGACGAGGCCGGCCGCGCGGCCGCCGTACTCGATCTGGTCCGTACCCAGGCGGGCGCCGTCCTGGGCTACTCGGAGCACGACGAGATCGGAGCCCAGCGGGCCTTCAACGACCTGGGCTTCGACTCCCTCACCGCGATCGAGATGCGCAACCGGATGAACCTGGTCACCGGGCTGCGGCTGCCCTCGACCCTCGTCTTCGACTATCCGACACCTGCCGCACTCGCCGATCACGTCAACGAACTGGTCGCCGGTTCCGTATCCGCCGGCAGCGGTGACACACCGCGGGCCGACGCCGCGGACAGCGGTGAGCCCATCGCCATCATCGGTATGAGCTGCCGGCTCCCCGGAGGCGTGGAGACGCCCGAGGAGCTGTGGAGGCTCGTGGACGAGGGCCGCGACGCGATCACGGAGGTCCCGGAGTCACGGGGCTGGGAGATCGAAGGGCTCACCGGCGGATTCCTCACCGATCCGGGTGACTTCGACCCGGCCTTCTTCGGCATATCGCCGCGCGAGGCCGTCGCCATGGACCCGCAGCAGCGGCTGCTCCTGGAGTCCTCGTGGGAAGCCGTCGAAGCGGCGGGCATCGACCCGGCCGGCCTGCGAGGCACCCGCACCGGCGTCTTCGTCGGCTCCAGCGGCCAGGACTACACCGGTCTGCTGCAACAGGCCGAGGACAACAACGCCGGCTACATCCTGACCGGGACCACCGCGAGCGTCATCTCCGGCAGGGTGTCCTACACGCTCGGCCTGGAGGGGCCCGCCCTCACGGTCGACACCGCCTGCTCGTCGTCCTTGGTCGCCCTGCACCTGGCAGCCCAGGCACTGCGGAACGGCGAGTGCTCGATGGCACTCGCGGGCGGCGTCATGGTCATGGCCACCCCCGCCGGGTTCGCCGGGCTCAGCGGACAGGGCGGCCTCGCCTCCGACGGCCGCTGCCGCGCCTTCTCCGAATCCGCGGACGGCACCGGCTGGAGCGAGGGCGTCGGCGTCCTGCTCGTCGAGCGACTGTCCGACGCCCAGGCCAACGGACACCCGGTCCTGGCCGTGGTCCGGGGGTCGGCGATCAATCAGGACGGTGCCAGCAACGGACTGACCGCGCCCAACGGCCCCTCGCAGCAGCGAGTCATCCGACAGGCCCTGGCCAACGCGGGACTCACCACCCAGGACGTCGACGTCGTGGAGGCGCACGGCACCGGAACGCCGCTGGGCGACCCCATCGAGGCACAGGCCGTCCTCGCCACCTACGGCACGGACCGGCCCCAGCCCGTGCTGCTGGGCTCCATCAAGTCCAACATCGGTCACTCGCAGGCTGCCGCAGGCGTCTCCGGGATCATCAAGATGGTCCTGGCGATGCAGCGGGGAACGGTGCCGCGGAGCCTCCACCTGGACGAGCCCACCTCCCATGTGGACTGGTCCGCGGGAGCGGTGTCCCTGCTGCAGAAGGCCGTGCCGTGGCCCGAGACCGGCAGGCCGCGCCGCTCCGCCGTCTCGTCCTTCGGTATCAGCGGCACCAACGCCCACGTCGTCCTCGAACAGGCCCCCGAACAGCCGGAGGCCGCCCCCGAGGCGGGCGAGGAACCGTTCCTCGGAGCGACAGCCCTCCCCTTCGTTCTTTCTGGAACCTCGGCCGAGGCCCTGCGCGACCAGGCCGGGCGCCTGCACCGCCACCTGCTGACGCACGACGACGCGGTCCTGGCCGACGTCGGCTGCTCCCTGGCCACGTCCCGCACCCGCTTCGGACACCGGGCGGCCGTCGTCGCTGCCGGCCGGGACGACCTCCTGCACGCCCTCGCCGCCCTCGCGGAGGGCACCGGAGCTCCCGGCCTCGTCCAGGCGGTCGCCCCCGGGGAGGAGCCCAAGGTCGTCTTCGCGTTCCCCGGCCAGGGTGCGCAATGGGCGGGGATGGCACGCGGACTCCTGGACAGCAGCCCGGTGTTCGCCGAGCGGATCCGCGAGTGCGCCACCGCCCTGTCCGGCCACACCGACTGGTCCCTGCTCGACGTGCTGCGCGGAGCGCCGGACGCCCCCGGACTGGACCGCGTCGACGTGGTGCAGCCCGCCCTGTGGGCTGTCATGGTCTCGCTCGCCGAGGTGTGGCGTGCCGCCGGCGTCGAGCCGGCCGCCGTCGTCGGCCACTCGCAGGGCGAGATCGCCGCGGCCTGCGTCGCCGGCGCGCTGACACTGGACGACGCCGCCCGCGTGGTGGCGCTGCGGAGCAAGGCGATCCTGGAACTGTCCGGCCTGGGCGGAATGGCCTCCGTACCGGAGCCTTCGGAGAAGGTACGGGCGCGGCTCACCCCTTGGGAGGGGCGCCTGTCCGTCGCGGCCGTCAACGGACCGTCCTCCGTGGTCGTCTCCGGCGACGCCGACGCTCTTGACGAGCTACTCGCAGCCTGCACGGCCGAGGGGGTCCGCGCGAAGCGCATCGACGTCGACTACGCGTCGCACAGTGCGCACGTGGAGCGCATCCACGACCGCCTGCTCGCCCTGCTGTCCGACGTGGCTCCGCGCTCCTCGCAGGTGCCCCTGTACTCGACGGTCACGGGCGAACTCCTGGACACCGCGGGCATGGACGCCGAGTACTGGTACACGAATCTCCGCCGGACGGTCCGCCTGGAGGAGACCACACAGGTCCTGCTCGGCGCGGGCCACCGGGTGTTCGTCGAGATCAGCCCGCACCCCGTCCTGGCCGTCGGACTCCAGGAGACCCTGGACGCCGCCGCCGTCGACGGCGCCGTTCTCGGCTCGCTGCGCCGCGACGAGGGCGGTCCCGACCGGTTCCTGTCCTCGCTCGCCACCGCCCACGTGCACGGGGTCCCCCTCGACTGGACCGCGCTCTTCGCGGGGCGCGACGTGCGCCGGGCCGAGCTGCCCACGTATGCCTTCCAGAACCGGCGTTACTGGCTGCCGATCCGGAACAGCACGTCCGGCGACCCCGCCTCCATCGGCCTCGGCGCAGCCGATCACCCGATGCTCGCCGCCGGGGTCGCCCTGGCCGACGCCGACGGCTATCTGTTCACCGGCCGGCTCTCCCCACGTACCCAGCACTGGATCGGCGACCACGTCGTCATGGAGACGATCCTGCTCCCGGGCACCGGATTCGTGGAGATGGCACTGCGCGCAGCACAGCAGGTCGGCTGCGACCTCGTGGAGGAACTCACCCTGGAGGCACCGCTCGTCCTGCAGGAACGCGGTGCCATGCAGGTGCAGTTGGTCGTCGGCGCCCCGGACGCGACCGGCCGCCGGCCGCTCACCGTCCACTCCCGCCCGGCGGACCTGCCGGCCGAGGCAGGCGGCCTCACCGAGACGCCCTGGCGACGGCACGCCACCGGTGTGCTCGCGACCCGCGCCGCATCCGGCGCGCCGTTCGACTTCACCGCCTGGCCCCCCGCCGGGGCCACACAACTCGAACTCGAGGGTGTGTACGAACAGGCCGCCGCGCTCGGCTTCGGATACGGGCCGATGTTCCAGGGGTTGCGTTCCGCATGGCAGTCCGGTGAGGACATCTACGCGGAGGTGGCGCTCCCCGAGGACGGTCGCGCCGAAGCCACCGGATTCGCCCTCCACCCCGCCCTGTTCGACGCCGCGCTGCAGGCGATGGGACTCGGTTCGTTCGGTCCCGGCCAGGGACGCGGGGAGGACGCCGGCAAGCCCCGGCTCCCGTTCGCCTGGCGCGGTGTGAGCGTGTACGCGACCGGGGCGTCCGTCCTGCGGGCGCGGCTCTCCCCGAGCGGTGCGAACGGCATCGCGTTCCAACTGGCCGACGGCACCGGGGCGCCCGTAGCCTCGGTCGACGCCCTCGACATGCGGCCGGTCGATCCCCAGCAGCTGAGGACCGCCACGCAGGAGGGGAACGACTCCCTCTTCCGGCTCTCCTGGGAGCCCGGGACCGTCGCACCCGCCGGCCCCGCACCCGCCGGCCCCTGGGCCGTCCTGGGCGCGGACCCCGCGCCGCTGTCCGCAGCCGGCGTCCACGCCGACGGGCACGCGGACCTCGACGCGCTCCTCGCGGCCGTCGAAGCCGGCAGGCCCCTGCCCGACACCGTGATCGCCTGCCTCGGGGCTCCCGAGGCCCATGACGCGGCAGCCGGTGCGCACACCGCGGCCCGCGACGCACTGGCCCTGCTCCAGGGCTGGCTGGCCGACGAACGCCTCGCCGGCACCAGGCTGGTGCTCCACACCTCGAACGCGGTGGCTGTCACCACGGGCGAGAGCATCGGCGGCCTCGCCACGGCACCGGTCTGGGGGCTCGTCCGCTCGGCGCAGTCGGAGCACCCCGACCGCTTCGTCCTGGTCGACTCCGACGACAGCGAGGCCTCCTGGCACGCACTGCCCGGGGCCCTGGCCCTGCCGGAGACGCAACTCGCCCTGCGGGACGGCTCCGTGCTGATGCCCCGCCTGGCACGCGTGGCAGCGGAAGCCGGCAGCGACACCGGTGCAGCGTTCTACGGCGGAGGGACTGTCCTCGTCACCGGTGGTACAGGCACCCTGGGCAGTCTGCTCGCCCGCCACCTGGTCACCCGCCACGGTGTGCGCCACCTGCTCCTGCTGAGCCGGCAGGGCGACGCGGCCGAAGGCACCGCCGGCCTGCTGGCCGCGCTGCGGGACGCCGGCGCCGAAGCGCGCGCCGTGGCCTGCGACGCGGCGGACCGGGACCAACTGGCCCTGGCGCTCGGGACCATCGACGCCGCCCATCCGCTCACCGCCGTCGTACACGCGGCGGGTGTCCTGGACGACGGGGTCATCACCTCCCTCACAGGCGCCCGGATGGACGCGGTGCTGCGGCCCAAGGTCGACGCAGCGGTGAACCTCCACGACCTCACCCGGGACAGCGATCTGTCGGCGTTCGTGATGTTCTCCTCGGCCGCCGGCACCCTCGGCAGCTCAGGGCAGGGCAACTACGCGGCGGCCAACGCCTACCAGGACGCCCTCGCCCACCACCGCAGGGCCTCCGGCCTTCCCGCCACCACCCTGGCCTGGGGTTTCTGGGCCCAGGCGAGCGGCATGACCGGGCACCTCAGCGACGCGGAGGTACGCCGGATGAGCGGAGGCGGTGTCGCCGGGCTCTCCTCCGAGGAAGGACTCGCCCTCTTCGACCTCGCCACGGCGTCCGAAGACGCTCTGCTGCTGCCGGTCCGGCTGGACTTCGCGGCGCTCCGCGCGCAGGCGGCCGCCGGCGCGCTGCCGCCCCTGATGCGCAAGCTCGTCCGCGCGGCGGCGCCACGCGCGGCTGACACGGACGGCACGGGCACCGGGGGAGTGGGGCTGGCACAGCGCCTGGCCGGGCTGTCCGAGGAGGACCGCGACCACGTGGTCCTGGACCTGGTGCGCACCCACGCGGCCGCCGTCCTCGGACACGCCTCCGCCGACGCCGTGGAACCGGACATGGCGTTCAAGAAGCTCGGATTCGACTCGCTCATCGCCGTGGACCTGCGTAACCGGCTCAACGCCGCCACCGGGCTGCGGCTGCCGGCGACGCTGGTCTTCGACTACCCGACACCGACGGAACTGGCGGCGCACCTCCGCACCGAGGTCGTCCCCGACACCGGTGCGGCGGACGCTCCCGTGCTCGCCGGGATCGACCGGCTGGAAGCCCTGCTCAGCTCCGTCGGCACCGACGACGACCGGCGTACCAGGGTCACCCTGCGGCTCAACGCCATGCTCGCCAACTGGGGCGACATCCGGGTGGCGTCCGAACCGGCCGTACCGCCGCAGGACCTCGACACCGCCAGCGACGAAGAAATCTTCGACTTCCTCGGCAAGGAGTTCGGTATCTCGTGACCAGCCGACCGCAACCGGACGAATCGCTCCGAGGGGAAACCAAGGCCATGACCGACGACGACAAGCTGCGCTATTTCCTGCGGCGGGTGACCGCCGACCTCCAGGAGACCAGGGGCAAGCTGCGCGCTGCCGAGGAGAAGGACAACGACCCCATCGCGATCACCGCGATGAGCTGTCGCTTCCCGGGCGGTGTACGCGCCCCCGAGGACCTGTGGCAGATCATGATGTCGCAGGTCGACGCCCTGTCCCCGTTCCCCGAGGACCGAGGCTGGGACTTCGAGGGACTGTTCTTCCGCGACCCCGACGAGCCGGCCCGCAGCTATACGCTCGAGGGTGGATTCGTCTACGACATACCGGACTTCGACCCGGAGTTCTTCGGCATCAGTCCGCGCGAGGCACTCGCGATGGACCCGCAGCAGCGTCTGGTCCTCGAGGCGTCGTGGGAGGCCGTGGAACGGGCCGGCATCGACATGGCATCCCTGCGCGGCACCCGGACCGGTGTCTTCGTCGGTACGTCCTACCAGGGCTACGGCAGCACGGTGTTCGTCCCGCCCGAGGGGACCGAGATCTACCTCGGCGTCGGCAACACCAGCAGCGTCGCCTCCGGCCGCGTCGCCTACACCTTCGGTTTCAACGGACCCGCCGTCACCATCGACACCGCGTGCTCGTCCTCGCTGGTGGCCCTGCACATGGCCTGCCAGTCCCTGCGCAGGGACGAGTGCTCGATGGCCCTCGTGGGCGGCGTCACCCTGATGTCCAGCCCCGGCGCCTTCACCGAGTTCAGCCGTCAGCGCGGGCTGTCGACCAGCGGACGCTGCAAGGCGTTCTCCGCCGACGCGGACGGCACCGGCTGGGGTGAGGGCATCGGCATGTTCCTGGTGGAACGGCTCTCCGACGCCCGGCGCAACGGCCATCCCGTCCTGGCAGTCGTACGCGGCTCCGCCATCAACCAGGACGGCGCGAGCAACGGTCTGACCGCGCCCAACGGACCCGCACAGCAGCGCGTCATCCGCCAGGCACTCGCCGACGCGCGGCTCTCACCCGCCCAGGTCGACCTGGTCGAGGCGCACGGGACGGGCACGACCCTGGGCGACCCCATCGAGGTCCAGGCACTCGCCGCCACATACGGGAAGGACCGTCCCGACGGCCGCCCGGTGTGGCTCGGCTCGGTCAAGTCGAACATCGGCCACACCCAGGCCGCCGCCGGTGCCGCCGGACTGATCAAGATGGTGATGGCGGTGCAGCGCGGAGTGCTGCCGCCCACCCTCCACGTGGAGAACCCCACCACGCTCATCGACTGGGTCGACGGGGGCATGGCCCTGGTCACCGAACCCGCACCCTGGCCGGAGACCGGGCAGCCGCGCCGCGGAGGGGTGTCGTCCTTCGGCGTCAGCGGCACCAACGCCCACGCCGTGATCGAGCAGGCGCCCCCCGCGGACGAGCGGCCCGCTCCCGCCGAGGAGGGGGAGCGGGAGGACAGCACCCCGGCGCTCCGGGCGCCGCTGGACGGCGCCAAGCCGCCGCTGGTCCTCTCCGCCCGAACCGAGAACGCCCTACGGGAACAGGCCCGGCAGCTCCAGGCCCACCTGGCGCGCAACCCGGACACCTCCATGACCGACGTCGGCCACACGCTCGCCGTCCGCCGCACGAGGTTCAGCCACCGTGCCGCCCTCCTGGCCGACACCTCCGGCGCGTACACGGCCGCCCTCACGGCCCTCGCCGAAGGGCGCGAGTCGGCGGACGTGACCCAGGCGGTCGCAACCAGGACCGCCCGTCCGGTGTTCGTGTTCCCTGGTCAGGGTTCGCAGTGGGTGGGTATGGCTGCGGGTCTGCTGGAGTCCTCGGATGTGTTCGCGGCGCGGTTGGCGGAGTGTGGTGCGGCGTTGGAGCCGTTCACCGACTGGTCGTTGCTGGGTGTGTTGCGTGGGGAGCCGGGTGCGCCTGGGTTGGACCGGGTTGATGTGGTGCAGCCGGTGTTGTGGGCGGTGATGGTGTCGCTGGCGGAGGTGTGGCGGGCGGCTGGTGTGGTGCCTGCGGCGGTGATGGGTCATTCGCAGGGTGAGATCGCTGCGGCGTGTGTGGCTGGTGGGCTGTCTCTGGAGGACGGTGCGCGGGTCGTGGCGTTGCGGAGCCGGGCGATCCTGGAGCTGTCGGGCCTGGGCGGCATGATGTCTGTCGCGGAGCCGGCCGGTCAGGTGGGCGAGCGGCTTGCCCGTTGGGAGGGGCGGCTCTCTGTCGCGGCGGTGAACGGCCCGTCCTCGGTGGTGGTCTCCGGTGACGGTGACGCGCTTGAGGAGCTGTTGCTGGAGTGCAAGGCCGACGGTGTGCGGGCCAAGCGCATCGATGTGGACTACGCGTCGCACAGTGCGCATGTGGAGCGTATCCATGGCCGGCTGCTGGAGGTGCTGGCGGATCTGTCCCCGCGTTCCTCGCAGGTGCCGTTGTACTCCACGGTGACCGGGGAACTTCTGGACACGGCGGGTATGGATGCCGAGTACTGGTACACCAATCTGCGCCGGACGGTTCTCCTGGAGGACACGACCCGGGTTCTGCTGGATGCAGGGCACAGTGTGTTCGTCGAGGTCAGCCCGCACCCTGTGCTGGCCGTCGGCCTGGAGGAGACCTTCGAGGCCGCCGACAGCGACGCGGTGGCGCTCGGGACGCTGCGCCGTGACGAGGACGAAGCCCGCCGCTTCACCACCTCCCTCGCCCAGGCGCACGTGCACGGGGTCGCCCTCGACTGGGACGCCCTGTTCGCCGGACATGTGTCCGCCCACCTGGACCTCCCCACCTACCCCTTCCAGCGGCAGCGCTACTGGATCGACGACCTGCGCCCGGTCATGGACGCACCCGCCGGCTCCGCCGGTGAACTCTCCGTGGCCGACGCGCAGTTCTGGGAGGCCATCGAAAAGCAGGACATCGGATTCCTGACCGACAGCCTCGCCCTCGAAGGAGGCGAGGAAGCACGCTCCGCCCTCGGCGCGATGCTGCCCGCGCTCTCCTCCTGGCGCCGACGCAGCCGCGAGCTCTCAACGGTCGACGACTGGCGCTACGAAGTGGCCTGGCGCCCGATGCCCGAAGCCTCCGCGAGCCGTCTCTCCGGGCAATGGCTGGTGATCGTCCCCGAGAGCCACGACAAGGACGAGCTCGTACTCGGATGCCTGGAGGCCCTGGCCGCCCACGGCGCCGGCACCCACTCCGTCACCGTCGACGCGGGTGAACTGCACCGCGACCTGTTCGCCGACCACGACCTGCCCTCCGGCATCGAGGGCGTCCTGTCGCTGCTCACCCTGGACGACGCGCCGCACGCCGGCTTCCCCGACGTGCCGCGAGGCTATGCCGCCACCGTCGCGCTGCTCCAGGCGCTGGGCGAGGCCGGGGTGGCGGCGCCGCTGTGGTGCGCCACGCGAGGTGCGGTCCAGGTGGGCCCCGCCGACGCGCTGGACGGTCCGGAGCAGGCGATGGCCTGGGGCATGGGCCGGGTCGCCGCGCTGGAACACCCCGACCGGTGGGGCGGTCTCATCGACCTGCCCCCGACACTGGACGCGCGTACGGGAGCGATGCTCAGCGGCGCGCTCGGCGGCGCCGGGGACGAGGACCAGTTGGCGATCCGGCCCTCGGGAACATTCGTACGACGACTGAACCGGGCCCGCCTCGGCGCGGCCGCCGGGTCCCGGACCTGGGAGCTCACGGGTACCACGCTCATCACCGGCGGGACCGGAGCCCTCGGCGGCCAGGTCGCCCGCCGGCTGGCCGACGACGGCGCCGAGCACCTGCTGCTGATCAGCCGCCGAGGCCCCGACGCCCCGGACGCAGCCGCACTCCGCGACGAACTGACCGCCCTCGGCGCCCGGGTCACCGTCGCGGCCTGCGACGCCGGCGACCGCGAAGCACTCGCGGAGGTGCTCGCCGCGGTACCGGCCGAGTACCCGCTGACCTCCGTCGTGCACACCGCCGCCGCACTGGACGACGGACTGCTCGACACGCTCACCCCTGACCAGCTGGGCCGCGCCCTGCACGCCAAGGCGCGGGCCGCGCAGAATCTGGACGAGCTGACGCGGGGCACCACGCTCTCGGCGTTCGTCCTGTTCTCCTCGTTCGGCGGCATCGTCGGCACGCCGGGACAGGGCAACTACGCACCGGGGAACGCCTTCCTGGACGCTCTGGCCCAACAGCGCAGAGCCCACGGCCTGGTGGCCACCTCCATAGCCTGGGGCGCCTGGGGCGGCGGCGGAATGGCGGAAGGCGCGTTCGGAGACGTACTGAACCGGCACGGTCTGCGCGAGATGGACCCGGAAGCCGCGACCGGCGCGATGCGGCAGGCGGTGGAGCACGACGCCACCTGTGTCCTGATCGCCGACATCGACTGGGAACGCTTCTTCGTCGCGTTCACCGCGACCCGGCCCAGCCCACTGCTCGCCGACGTGCCCGAGGTGGGCCGGATCGCGCAGGACGGCCACGGATCGGCCGGCGGCGCCGAGGAGCCGTCGGCCCTGGCACAGCGCCTGGCCGGGCTCGACGACGCCGATCGGGACGCCGTACTGCTGGAAGCCGTACGGGAGCAGGTCGCCGCCGTGCTCGGATTCCCCGGGCCGGAGGCCGTCAGCGTCAAGCGTGCCTTTAGGGAGGTCGGGTTCGACTCCGTCACCGCCGTGGAACTGCGCAACCGGATCGGGGCCAAGACCGGGCTGCGGCTGCCGGTGACACTCGCGTTCGACTACCCGACCCCGGTGAGACTGGCCACGTTCCTGCGGGAGCAGCTCGTACCCGACGGAGAGACCGTGGCCGCGTCGGTCATCGAGGAGCTCGACCGGATGGAAGCCGCACTGGTCACGGTCGCGCCCCACGACGAAGGACGGGCCAGGGTGGTGCGGCGCATGCAGGCGCTGCTCGCCCAGCTGCAGGAGACACCGGCCGCACCGGTCGGCGAGCAGATCGAAGCAGCATCCGACGACGAGATGTTCGAGCTGCTGGGGAAGAAGTTCGGCATCTCCTGACAAGCCGTCCGGCGCCACGCACATCGCACCACACAGTTCCTGACAGAGGGGTCGCCCGATGGCGAACGAAGAGAAGCTCCGGTACTTCCTCAAGCGGGTCAGCACCGATCTCGAAGCGGCGCACGACCGGATCCGCGAGATGGAGGAGCGCGACACCGAGCCGATCGCCATCATCGGCATGAGCTGCCGCTATCCGGGCGGCGTGCGCTCCCCGGAGGAGCTGTGGGACCTGGTCGCCTCCGGCGCCGACGGCATGACCCGCTTCCCGTCGGACCGCGGCTGGAACACGGACTCCGTGTTCCAGCCCGGGACCGAGGGGACCGGGTACGCCGGTGAGGGCGGGTTCGTCCACGACGCGGGGGAGTTCGACGCGGCCTTCTTCGGCATCAGTCCACGGGAGGCGCTGGCCACCGACCCGCAGCAGCGGCTGCTCCTGGAGACATCATGGGAAGCTGTCGAGCGGGCCGGAATCGACCCGGAGACGCTCAGGGGCACCCGCACCGGGGTCTTCGCCGGGACCAACGGCCAGGACTACCCCTACCTCCTTATGGGCGCGACAGGCCTGGAGGGATTCACGGGCACGGGAAGCGCCGCTGCCGTGGTGTCCGGACGGGTCTCCTACACACTGGGCCTCGAAGGGCCCGCCGTCACCGTCGACACCGCGTGCTCGTCCTCCCTGGTGGCCCTGCACCTGGCGGCGCAGGCGCTGCGCCGGGGCGAGTGCACACTGGCGCTCGCGGGCGGGGTCACGGTCATGGCGACCCCCGGCATGTTCAGCAGCTTCAGCGCCCAGGGCGGGCTGGCCAGGGACGGCCGCTGCAAGGCGTTCGCCGCCGCGGCGGACGGCACGGGATTCGCCGAGGGGGTCGGGGTCCTGCTCGTGGAGAGGCTCTCCGACGCCCGTCGGAACGGGCACCGGGTGCTCGCCGTGCTGCGTGGCTCAGCGGTGAACCAGGACGGTGCGAGCAACGGGCTGACCGCGCCGAACGGTCCGTCCCAGCAGCGCGTCATCGAACAGGCCCTGGCCGACGCCTCGTTGACACCGTCCCAGGTCGACGTGGTGGAGGCGCACGGCACCGGCACGACGCTGGGTGACCCGATCGAGGCGCAGGCGCTGCTCGCCGCGTACGGGCAGGACCGCCCGGCAGGCCGGCCGCTGTGGCTGGGCTCGGTCAAGTCGAACATCGGTCATACGCAGGCCGCCGCGGGCGTGGCCGGTGTGATCAAGATGGTCATGGCCATGCAACGGGACGCGATTCCGGCGACGCTGCACGTCGACGCTCCCACTCCGCAGGTGGACTGGACCATGGGCGAGGTGCGGCTGCTCACCGACTCGGTGCCGTGGCCCGACACGGGTCAGCTCAGGCGCGCCGGCGTCTCCTCGTTCGGTATCAGCGGCACCAACGCCCACGTCATCATCGAGCAGGCCGACGCACCGGCCGACGCACCGGCCGACGCACAGGGCGACGCGCCGGCGGGCGCCGAGGCGCCGGGCGGACCCTTCGCCCTGCCCGTCTCCGCGCGAGGCGGGGCGGCGCTGGCCGCGCAGGCTGCCCGGCTCCGTGCCCTGCTGGCCACCCGGCCCGACTACGACCTGGCGGACGTGGCCCATGCGCTGGCGACCACGCGCACCGCCTTCGAGGACCGCGCGGTGGTCGTCGCGGAGGACCGCGACGACGCCCTCGTCCAGCTGGAGGCCCTGGCGGACGGCACGGCCGGACCGGTGCGCGGCACGGTGACCGAAGGCCGGATCGCCTTCCTGTTCAGCGGCCAGGGCAGCCAGCGGCTGGGGACGGGGCGGGAGCTCGCCGCCCGTCACCCGGTTTTCCGTGACGCGCTGGACGAGGTGTGCACCCACCTGGACCGCCATCTCCAGTACCCCCTGCTCAGCGTGCTGTTCGCCGAGGAGGGCAGTGAGCGAGCGGCCCTCCTGCACCGTACGGCGTACACGCAGGCCGCTCTGTTCGCGATCGAGGTGGCTCTGTTCCGCCTGCTCGCCCACTGGGGCATCCGCCCCGGCCTCCTCGCGGGGCACTCCATCGGCGAGGTGGCCGCCGTGCACGTCGCGGGAGCCCTCTCCCTGGAGGAGGCCTGCACGTTCGTCGCGGCACGGGGCCGGCTGATGCAGGCGCTGCCCGAAGGCGGTGCGATGGTGGCCGTCGAAGCCCGCGAGGACGAAGTGGTCCAGGTGCTGGCCGGCCGGACGGACCGGATCTCGGTCGCCGCTGTGAACGGCCCGCGTTCCGTCGTCGTGTCCGGTGACGAGGACGAGGTGCTGGCCGTGGCAGCCCACTTCGAGGGCCGGAACCGCAGGACCAAGCGGCTGAAGGTCAGCCACGCCTTCCATTCCCCGCACATGGACGCGATGCTCGACGAGTTCGGCCGGGTCCTGAGGACCCTCACCTTCACCCCTCCCGCCGTCCCGGTCGTCTCGAACGTGACCGGACGCATCCTGACGGCCGAGGAGGCGTGCTCGGCCGACTACTGGGTCTCCCACGTCCGCCAGGCCGTCCGGTTCGAGGACTGCGTGCGCACACTGGCCGGCGAGGGCGTGAAGACGTACGTCGAACTCGGCCCCGACGGCGTGCTCAGCGCGATGGCCGCCGACTGCCTGGACGACGAGGGCGCGGACGCATTCCCGGTCCTGCGCGCAGGGCGGCCCGAGACCGGCGCGGCGATGACGGCGCTGGCCCGGCTGTACGTGCGTGGCGTCGACTGCGACCGGACGGCACTGTTCCCCGGAGCCGGAGCCGGAGCCGGAGCCGGAGCCGGAGCCGGAGCGGTGGCCCTGCCCACCTACGCGTTCCAGCGCACCCGGTACTGGCCCGAGTCGCTCGTATGGACAGCGGCAGCCGACGCGCGAGGGGGCGAGGACCCGGCGGAGGCGGGATTCTGGTCCGCGGTCGAGAGCCAGGACCTGGACGCCGTCACCGGCACACTGGCCATCGACGGGGACCAGCCGCTCAGCGCCGTGCTCCCGGCACTCGCCGACTGGCGGCGTGGCAGGCGTGACCAGTCCGTCCTGGATTCCTGGCGGTACGAGGTGCAGTGGCGCCAGGCACCTGAACCCCAGCCCGGCGTACCGTCCGGTACCTGGCTCGTCGTCGGCCCCGAGGACGCCACCCACGACATCGCGGACGCACTGAGCGCCCACGGAGTCCGGGTCGTCCGCGTACCGGATTCCCACGACAGCGCCCAGCTGCGGGACACCCTGGACGGCGGCGGTGTCACCGGCGTCCTGGCCCTCACCGCCCTGTCGGGGGAGGGGACCCAAGGGCTGCGGGACACCCTCGCCCTGGTTCAGGCCCTGGCCGACGCCCGGCTGCGCGCACCGCTCTGGCTGGCCACTCGCGGAGCGGTGGCCGTGGACGCCTCCGACCGGCTGACCGCCCCCGAACAGGCCATGGTCTGGGGACTCGGCCAGGTCGTCGCCGTCGAGGAACCCGGCCTCCGGGGCGGCCTGATCGACCTGCCCGGCACATTCGACACCCGCGCCGCCCGCCGCCTCTGCGGAGTGCTCGCAGACCCCGGGAAGAACGAGGACCAACTGGCGATCCGGTCCTCCGGTGTCCACGTACGCCGCCTCGTCAGGTCCGCCCCCCGGCCGCCGGAGACCCGCACACCGTGGCAGCCCGCCGGCACAGTCCTGGTGACCGGAGGCACCGGAGCGCTGGGTGCCGTCGCCGCCCGCTGGCTGGCCCGCAACGGGGCCGCCCACCTGCTGCTCACGAGCCGCAGCGGCCCCGACGCCCCCGGGGCCCGGGAGCTGGAGGCCGAGCTGACCCGGCTCGGAGCGCGGGTCACCGTGGCCGCCTGTGACGTCACCGACCGGGAGGCTCTGGCCGCCCTCCTCGGCTCGGTACCCGCCGAGCACCCGCTGACCGCGGTCGTCCACACCGCCGGCGTGCTGGACGACGGCATGCTCGGCTCGCTGACGCCCGAGCGGGTCGAGCGGGTCCTGCGGCCCAAGACCGACGCCGTCCTGCACCTGCACGAACTGACACGCCACCTCGACCTGTCGGCGTTCGTCCTCTTCTCCTCGCTGGCCGCGACGTTCGGCAACGCCGGACAGGCCGCGTACGCAGCCGGAAACGCCTTCCTCGACGCGATCGCAGCCGTCCGCCGGGCCCAGGCGCTCCCCGCCACGTCCATCGGCTGGGGCGCCTGGGACGGCGCCGGCATGGCCGCCGACCCGCTGGTGGCCGAGCGCGTACGCCGGGGCGGAATGCCCCCGCTGCCGCCGGAACTCGCGATGCGGGCCCTGCGCCAGGCTGTCGAAGGCGGTGCACCGCACACGGTCGTCGCCGATCTGGACTGGGAGCGCTTCGCGCCCGCCCTGCCGCCCGGCAGGTCCGCGTTCATCGGCGAGATCCCCGACGTCCAGCGGCTGCCGGCGGCGTCCGGCGCCCCCGCGCCGGAGACCGCGGCCGAGAACGCCCTGCACGAGCAGCTGGCGGGCACGTCCCCGCAGGAGTCCGAGCGCATCCTGCTCGCCATGATCTGTGGCCAGGCCGCCGCGGTACTCGGCCACGCCTCGGCGGACGGGGTTCAGCCCGGGCGTGCCTTCCGTGAGCTGGGCTTCGACTCGCTGACCGCCGTGGAGCTCCGCAACCTGCTCGGCGCGAGCACCGGACTCGCCCTGCCCGCGACACTCGTCTTCGACTACCCGACCCCGCTCACCCTCTCCCGGCACCTGCGTGACGAACTCGCCGGATCCGGGACCGGGCCTGCCCAGGACGGCCCCGTCGCCGCGCTCGACGACGACCCGATCGTCATCGTCGGCATGAGCTGCCGCTTCCCCGGCGGGGTCCGCTCCCCGGAGGAGTTCTGGGACCTCCTGGAGTCGGGGACCGACGCGGTCTCCCCGCTGCCCGACGACCGCGGCTGGGACATCGAACGGCTCTACAGCGCGGACCCCGACCAGCAGGGCACCTCGTACGTGCGTGAGGGCGGGTTCCTCGACGGAGTGGCCGAATTCGACGCGGGCTTCTTCGGTATCGCGCCGCGCGAAGCACTGGCCATGGACCCGCAGCAGCGTCTCCTCCTCGAGACGTCGTGGGAAGCCTTCGAGCGGGCCGGTATCGACCCCGAATCGGTTCGCGGGGAAAGGGTCGGTGTCTTCGCGGGGACCAACAGCCAGGACTACACCGGCCTTCTGATGGGCTCGGCCGAGAGCGCCGAAGGCTTCGTGGCCACCGGAAACGCGGCGAGCGTGGTCTCCGGACGCGTCTCGTACGCGCTGGGACTGGAAGGGCCCGCGGTGACCGTCGACACGGCGTGCTCGTCGTCACTGGTCGCGCTGCACCTGGCAGTCCAGGCCCTGCGCGCGGGTGAGTGCACCCTGGCCCTGGCCGGCGGCGTGACAGTGATGTCGACGCCCTCGGCGTTCATCGAGTTCAGCCGGCAGCGGGGGCTGTCGTCCGACGGCAGGTGCAAGGCCTTCGCCGAGTCCGCGGACGGTACGGGCTGGGGCGAGGGCGTCGGCGTCCTCCTGGTCGAACGGCTCTCGGACGCCCGCCGCCACGGTCGTGAGGTCCTCGCGGTCGTGCGGGGCTCGGCGGTGAACCAGGACGGTGCGAGCAACGGTCTGACGGCGCCCAACGGCCCCTCGCAGCAACGGGTCATCAGGCAGGCGCTGGCAGGAGCCGGCCTGACCGCGTCCCAGGTGGACGCCGTGGAGGCGCACGGCACCGGCACGACGCTGGGTGACCCGATCGAGGCGCAGGCGCTGCTCGCCGCGTACGGGCAGGACCGCCCGGCAGGCCGGCCGCTGTGGCTGGGCTCGGTGAAGTCGAACATCGGTCATACGCAGGCCGCCGCAGGTGTGGCCGGTGTGATCAAGATGGTGATGGCGATGCGGCACGGCGTACTGCCCCCGACCCTGCACGTGGACGAGCCCTCGTCCCACGTCGACTGGTCGGCGGGCGACGTGGCGCTCCTGACCGGACCGGTCGACTGGCCGGAGACGGACCGGCCGCGCCGCGCGGGCGTGTCCTCGTTCGGCGTGAGCGGCACGAACGCGCACACCATCATCGAGCAGGCGCCCCCCACCGCCCCCGCCCAGGCCGATTCCGAGCCGGACGTCCCGCTCGACACCGGCGCCACCACCGTGTGGGTGCTCTCCGGCAGGACGCGCGAAGCCCTGAGGGACCAGGCATCGCGACTGCTGGCCGCAGCCGGCACCGCGGATCCCGCAGCCCTCGCCCACGCCCTGGCGACGACCCGATCCCGCTTCGAGCACCGCGCGGCTCTCGTCGCCCGGGGGCCCGCAGAGTTCGAGGAAGCCCTGCGCGTGCTGGCCGCCGACGGCTCGGGGGCCGGAATCGTACGGGGCAGCGCGGCCCGCGAAACCGGGCCCGTGCTCGTCTTCCCCGGACAGGGCGCGCAGTGGCCCGGTATGGCGAAGGAACTCCTGGACACCTCCGCCGTGTTCGCCGCGCGCCTCGCCGAGTGCGCGCAGGCCCTGGCCCCCCATACCGACTGGTCGCTCGAGGACGTCGTACGGGAGGCCCCCGACGCGCCCGGCCTCGACCGGGTCGACGTGGTGCAGCCCGTGCTGTGGGCGGTCATGGTGTCGCTGGCCGAGCTGTGGCGTGCCTGCGGAGTCCGTCCGGCCGCGGTGCTCGGCCACTCGCAGGGCGAGATCGCCGCCGCGACCGTGGCCGGCGCCCTGTCCGTCGAGGACGCCGCGCGCGTGGTCGCCCTGCGGAGCCGGGCGTTGCTCGCCCTGTCGGGCAAGGGCGGCATGGCATCGGTCGGGGAGTCCGCCCAGCTGCTGCGCGAGCGTCTCACCGCATGGGGCGACCGGCTGTCGGTGGCAGCCGTCAACGGCCCCTCGTCCGCCGTCGTCGCGGGGGAACCCGAGGCGCTGGACGAGCTGCTGAGCGCCTGCGAGGCCGACGGCGTACGCGGCAGGCGCATCGCGGTCGACTACGCCTCGCACTCCGCCCAGGTCGAGGCCATCCGCGGGGAACTCGGCCGGCTGCTCGGCGGAATCACCCCCCGCTCGTCGACCGTGCCGTTCTACTCGACCCTGACGGGCACGACGATCGACACAGCGGCGCTGGACGCCGGGTACTGGTTCCGGAACCTGCGCTCCACCGTGGAGTTCGAGGCCGCCACCCGCGCGGCACTCGCCGACGGCCACCGCGTCTTCCTCGAGGTGGGCCCCCACCCGGTGCTGGGACTCGGGCTCCAGGAGACGTTCGACGCCGTGGACACCCAGGCGACCGCGCTGGGGACCCTGCGCCGTGACGAGGGCGGGGCCCACCGCTTCCTGATGTCCCTGGCCGAAGCCCATGTCGCCGGTGCGTCCCCCGACTGGCGGGCCGTGCTCGGCAACCGCACGGGCCACGTCGGGCTGCCCACGTACGCCTTCCAGCGCAGCCGGTACTGGCCGAAGCCCGCAGTGCCCCCCGTCCCGGCCGGCCACCGGGACCCCGTGGACGACGCGTTCTGGACCGCGGTGGAGAGCGAGGACCCGGAAGTCCTGGCCGGGATGCTGGGAGCCGGTGACGACGACACCCGGCGCTCGTGGGAGAGCGTCCTGCCCTCCCTGACGTCCTGGCGACGCGAACGCCGCGAACAGTCCGTCCTGGACAGCTGGCGCTACAGGATCAGCTGGAAACCGGTCACTCCGGCCACGGTCCCGGCGCCCTCGGGGACCTGGCTCGTCGTCAGCCCGCCCGGGGTGGCGAGCGAGGCGGCCCAGGCCGTCGAGCGGGAGCTGGCGCGCAACGGGGCCCGCACGGTCCAGGTGCTGTTCGAGTCCGACGACACCGGACGGGCCATGGCGCTCCAGCGGCTCGGGGAGGCCGTGCCCGACGGGCCGGTCGAAGGCGTCGTCTCCTTCCTGGCCGAGGACGACCGGCCCGACCCGTTCCACCCCGTCGTACCGGCCGGCGTCGCGGCCACCACCTCACTGATCCAGGCGATGACCGATCTGGACCTCGTGGCACCCCTGTGGTGCCTCACCCGGGGAGCGGTCTCCTTCGACGGCTCCGGACCGCTCACCGGCCCCGCCCAGGCCCAGATCTGGGGACTGGGGCGTGTGATCGGCCTCGAGCACCCCGAACGCTGGGGCGCCCTCATCGACCTGCCCGCGCAGCCGGACGAACGGTCCGTCGCCCAGGCGTGCCGACTCCTGGCCGGGGCCGGTGACGAGGACCAGCTCGCCGTCCGCCCCCAGGGCGTATTCGCCCGCCGCCTCGGACGCTCGCCCGCAGGCCCCGGGCCGTCCGCGCCGACGCCCTGGAAGCCGCGCGGTACGGCTCTGATCACAGGAGGCATGGGAGCGCTGGGGTCCCACGTGGCACGCTGGCTCGCGGGCCAGGGCGCCGAACACCTCGTGCTGACCGGGCGCAGGGGCGAAGCCACGCCCGGCGCCCTCGCGCTGAGGGACGAACTCACCGCCCTGGGAGCCCGCGTGACGCTTGCGGCCTGTGACGTCGCCGACCGCGACGCCCTGGCCACCCTGGTGAAGGAGCTGGCACAGGACGAAGGGGCACCCGTACGCGCAGTGGTGCACGCCGCGGGGGAGACCCTGGTGTCCGGCCTGGAGGAGAGCGACCCCGCCGAGTTCGCCCGGGTCATGTCCGCGAAGGCGGCGGGCGCGACCCACCTCGACGAACTCTTCGGAGCCGACTCGCTGGACGCCTTCGTGCTGTTCGCCTCCGGCGCCGGTGTCTGGGGCGGATCGGCGCAGGGCGCCTACGCCGTGAGCAACTGCCACCTCGACGCCCTCGCGGAACGCCGCCGAGCACGCGGGCTCGCGGCCACATCGGTCGCCTGGGGCGGCTGGGCCGGCGGAGGCATGGTGGACACCTCCGCCGAATCCACACTGACCCGCCTCGGACTGCGTCCCATGGACCCCGGGCCGGCCGTGCGGGCCCTGGTCCAGGCGGTGGAACGGCAGGAGACCTGCCTGACGGTCGCCGACATCGACTGGACCCGGTTCGCCCCCGCGTTCACGATGGCCGGGCCCCGGCCGTTGATCGGGGACATCCCCGAAGCCGCCGCCGCACTCCAGCCGCCCGAGGACGACCACGACCGGTCCGGGACCGAGGCCACCGCTCTCGCCGACCGGCTGGCCGGCGCCTCGGACGCCGAGCGCAAGCGGATGCTCCTCGACCTCGTACGCGCGGAAGCCGCCGCGGTGCTGGGGCATCCCACCGCCGACGCCGTCGATGCCCAACGGGCCTTCCGGGAGATGGGGTTCGACTCGGTGATGGCGGTCGAACTGCGCAACCGCCTGAACACCGCCACCGGGCTGCGCCTGGAGACCACCCTGGTCTTCGACGAACCCTCACCCACCGGCCTCCGCGACCGGCTGTTGCGCGAACTGCTGCCGCCGGACGCGGAAGCGTCCGGCGAGACGGACGACGCACAGGTGCGTGCGCTCCTCGCCACCATCCCGGTGGCCCGGATCCGCGAGTCGGGCCTCCTGGACGCGCTGCTGCGTCCGGACGCCGCCGAGACCCCCCAGGAGCGGCGAGTGCCTGAGCCCGACGACCGGGTGGACGAGATCAACGCCATGGACGTCACCGCCCTCGTCCGCATGGCGACACGAACCAAGGAAGCCTGATGCGACGAACAGCGTGGAGCTCATGATGGGGACGCAGGTCGAAGAGATCGTCGAAGCGCTACGGGCCTCTCTCGTGGAGAACGAACGACTGCGCCGACAGCATCAGCGTCTCGTCGACGAGCGGGCGGAGCCGGTCGCCGTCGTGGCGATGAGCTGCCGTCTGCCGGGCGGCGTGCGATCGCCGGAGGACCTGTGGCGCCTCGTCATGGACGGCACGGACGCCATGTCGTCCGTCCCGGACGGCCGTGGCTGGGACGTGGACTGGCTGCGCGGACTGGGTGACGCGGGCATCACCCCTGAGGGCGGATTCGTCCACGACGCCGACGCCTTCGACGCCGCTCTGTTCGGCATCGGCCCCCGCGAGGCCCTGGCGATGGACCCGCAGCAGCGGTTGCTGCTCGAGTCGTCGTGGGAGCTGTTCGAGCGGGCCGGGATCGCCCCGTCGTCCCTGCGCGGCACCGGCACCGGCGTGTTCGTGGGAGCCTCCTCCTCGGGATACAGCGCGGGGATGTACGGCGATGCCCAGGGCAGTGACAGCTACCTGCTCACGGGCGGCGCGGGCAGCGTCATCTCCGGCCGGGTCGCGTACATCCTCGGCCTCCAGGGCCCGGCGATCACGGTCGACACCGCCTGCTCGTCGTCCCTGGTCGCGATCCACCTCGCCGCCAGATCGCTCCGCGACAGGGAGTGCTCGCTGGCGCTCGCGGGCGGGGTGACGGTGATGGCTACCCCCGGCGCGTTCGTCGAGTTCAGCAAACAGCGAGGACTCGCCGGCGACGGCCGCTGCAAGTCGTTCGCCGCCGGAGCCGACGGGACGGGCTGGGGCGAAGGAGCGGCCGTCATCCTCCTGGAACGCCTGTCCGACGCCCGTCGGAACGGCCGGAAGGTGCTGGCCGTGCTGCGCGGCAGTGCGGTCAACCAGGACGGTGCGAGCAACGGACTGACAGCTCCCAGCGGGCCGGCCCAGCGCCGCGTGATCGCCCAGGCGCTCGCCGACGCGGAACTGACCCCGGCCGACGTGGACGCGGTGGAGGCGCACGGCACCGGCACGGTGCTCGGCGACCCGATAGAGGCCCAGGCCCTGCTCGCCGCCTACGGCCGCGACCGTCCGGCGGACCGGCCCCTGTTCCTCGGCACCGTCAAGTCGAACCTCGGGCACACCCAGGCCGCCGCCGGTGCCGTCGGCGCCATCAAGACCGTCCTCGCACTCGGTCACGGGGTTCTGCCCCGGACCCTGCACATCGACGCTCCCACCCCCCACGTCGACTGGACGGGCGGCGCGGTGTCCCTGCTGACCCGGACCACACCCTGGCCCGACACGGGAAGGCTCCGGCGTGCGGGCGTCTCGGCCTTCGGGCTCAGCGGGACCAACGCGCACCTGATCCTCGAAGAGGCACCCGCCGACGAGCCCGCCACCGGCCCCACCACCGAGCTCCCCTTCGTTCCGTTCCTGGTGTCCGCCCGCACCGAGGAAGCTCTGAGAGACCAGGCGACGCGGCTCCTGGACCGGCTGCGCGACGATCCCGGCCTGTCCCCGACGGATCTCGGGTACTCCCTGGCCGTCTCCCGCGCGGCCCTCGACCGCCGAGCGGTGGTCCTGGCCGACGACCGCGACGGCCTCGTCCGCGGACTCACGTCCCTGTCCCGCGGCGAGGCGGCCCCGGGTCTGGTCCGGAGCGAGGACCGGGCAGGGGAAGGCATCGCCTTCCTCTTCACCGGGCAGGGCAGCCAGCGACCGGGCATGGCGGACGAGCTGTACGCGGCCTTCCCCGCGTTCGCTGCGGCCCTGGACGCCGTCTGCGACGGATTCGACCCGCATCTGGACACGTCCCTGCGCGTGGTGATGTCGGGCGCGGACCCGGCCGAGCTGGACCGGACCGAGTTCGCCCAGCCCGCGCTCTTCGCGTTCGAAGTCGCCATGTACAGGCTGCTGGAGAGCTGGGGAGTGCGCCCCGACGCGGTCGCCGGCCACTCACTGGGCGAGCTCACGGCGGCGCATGTCGCGGGGGTCCTGTCGCTGGAGGACGCGTGCACCTTCGTCGCGGCCCGCGGCCGGCTGATGCAGGCCATGCCGGCCGGCGGCCTGATGGTGGCCGTCGAGGCGTCCGAACAGGAGGTCCAGGACCTCATCGGTTCCGGAACCGGTGTGTCGATCGCCGCCGTCAACGGACCTGCGTCCGTGGTCCTGTCCGGTGACCGGGACGAGGTCCAGGACATCGTGACCCTCTGGACGAAGCAGGGACGCAGGCACAAGGAGCTGCGGACCAGCCACGCCTTCCATTCGGCGCACATGGACGCCATGCTGGACGATCTCCACTCGGTCGCCACGAAGCTGACCTTCCGGCCGGCGCGGACCGACCTCGTCAGCGCGACGACCGGCGCGCCCCTCACCTCGGACCAGGCGCTCAGCCCCGGCCACTGGACGCGGCACGTCAGGGACACCGTCCGGTTCGCCGACGCGGTACAGCGGCTGCACGACGACCGGGTCGGCACCTTCCTGGAGATCGGCCCGGACGGCGTGCTCACCGCCCTCACCCAGGACTGCCTCGCCGGCCGGGGCGAGCCGGGGCCGCCCCTCCTCGTCGCGACACAGCGGCGCGACCGCTCGCCGGTGCGCGCCCTGTTCACAGCTCTGGCCGAGCTCCACGTGCACGGCCTGCCCGTCGACTGGGCGGCGGTGTTCGCCGGACGGGACGCCCGCCTGACCGATGTGCCCACCTATGCCTTCCAGCGGCGCCGGTACTGGCCCGCCCCTCCCGCCCACACCCCCGGTCAGGCAGCCCCAGGCCAGGCGGTCGTCGAGACGGCCGAGGACACCCCGCCCGCCGAAGCCCAGGAGGCCCTGGCGGAGCGGCTGGCCGGCGCCACCCCGGCCGACCGGCACACACTGCTCCTGGAAGTCGTCACCACGTGGGCCGCTGCCGCACTGGGGCTCCCATCGGCGGAGGAAGTGGACACGGCACGGGACTTCCTGGAGCAGGGCTTCGACTCCCTGACCGCCCTGGAGCTCCGCAACAGTCTCCAAAGGGTGCTCGGAACCGAGGAGTTGTCGGCCACCCTGCTCTTCGACCACCCCACACCCACCCGCCTGGCCCGCCACCTCTCCGCCATGCTGGACGGCGACGGCGACGGCGACGGCGACGAAGTCGCGCCGCTCCCCGGGGGGCCGAGAGGCGGCATCCTGGGCTCCCTCCTCCAGCACACCCGCTCCACCGGTCAGACAGTGGAATACGCGAAGGTGCTGATGCAGCTCGCGGCGTTCCGGGACGTCTACGACAGCGAGGCGCCACCCGCCCAGCCGGCCCCCGTGGTCCGCCTGGCGAAGGGAGAAGGCCTCCCGCTCATCTGCCTCTGCACGATGTCGATGCTCTCCGGACCCCACGAATACGCGCGCCTCGCGGCGGGCTTCCGCGGGGAACGCGACGTGTACGCGCTTCCGCACCCCGGCTTCGCCGAGGGCGAGAAGCTCCCCGAGAACTTCGACGTGCTGATGCGTACACACGCCGACGCGGTCCTGCGCACGGTGGGCGACAGACCGTTCGTCGTCACCGGCCACTCCGGGGGTGCGCTGCTCGCCAACGCGCTCTCCCACGAACTGGACCGGCAAGGCCGGCCGCCGGCCGCCGTGATCCTGCTGGACAGCTATCCCGCCGACAGCGAGGTGATGGCCACCTGGATGCCCGAACTGCTCGACGGCATGGTCGAACGTGACGACGCCTACACGCCCATGGACGACTTCCGCGCCACAGCGTGGGCCGCATACCTTCCCTTCCTGTACGCGTGCCGGGCGCAGCCCGTCGACGTACCCACACTCCTGGTACGGGCCGGTGAGCCCCTGCGCGCGTGGGCGGGCGAAGGTGACTGGCATGCCGTCTGGCCCCTGCCCCACTCGGTCACCGACACCGAGGGGAACCACTTCACAATGCTCGGCGAACACGCGGGGCCCCTGGCGCACCGGATACGCGAATGGCTGACGGAGCAAGGGTGCTGAACACAAACACACCGAATCCGCACCACCCCCGTACAGGGGTCTGCGGACGATAGATAGGGGTTGCCGTCAATTCGGCCGAATCCATAGTCTGCGGACCGGAGTCGACTTGGCGAGCCCGTTCCTTCGCATCAACTCTGCCCACGAATGGTTGAATTATGCCTGCCGAAGTCAAGCCGAAAATCGGCGACGATGCCCAGATATCGCTCGACGGTCAGGAGAAGGATGAACTGACCCTTCTGGCCGAGCAACTGCGTGACTTCGGTCCACGCCTGAACGACGACCCCCGCTGGACGTCCGCCGCCCGGGAGCTCTCCTGCGGGCTGCCCACGAGGCTGCGCCGGACGTTGCGCCGGTTCACGTGGAACTCCGGCCGCGAGGCCATGCTCCTGGTGCGAAACCTGCCGGTCGACGTGGAGAACGTGCCCGACACGCCGTCGGTACGGGGCTCCGTCCAGCGCGGGACCACCACGCCGGCGTCCGCGCTGATGCTCATCGCCATGGCCATGGGCGAAGTGATCGCGTTCGACAAGGAGAAGACAGGCGCGCTCGTGCAGGACGTGGTCCCCGTTCCCGGAATGGAGCAATTCCAGGGGAATGCGGGATCCATCAAGCTCAACATGCACACCGAGAACGCTTTCCACGAGCACAAGCCCGACCTGGTGGGCCTGATGTGCCTGCGGAACGACCACGAGAACGTCGCCGGCCTGCGCGTCGCCTCCGTGCGCAACGCAGTTCCGCTGCTTTCCGCCCGGACCAGGGAAATTCTCCACCAGCCGCGCTTCGTGACCATGGCGCCGGCTTCCTTCGAGATCGCCGACGGCCTGGAGGAGCCCCACGGAATCCTCGCCGGCAGTTTCGAGGACCCCGATCTCAAGGTGGACTTCAGCAGCACGATCCCGTCCGACGACGAAGCCGCGCAGGCCATGACCGAGCTGGAGGGCGTCATCGAACGGGTCGCCCACACGCTGATCCTCGGCCCCGGCGACCTCGCCTTCGTCGACAACCGGCTGGCCCTGCACGGCCGTAACTCCTTCCAGCCCCGCTACGACGGCCGGGACCGCTGGCTGCAACGAGTCTTCGTCCACCTCGACTTCCGCAAGTCCCGCGTCATGCGCAGTGCGGACGGCCAGGTACTCGGCGCTCCCGAAACGGTTCGCTGACCGGACGTGACGCACCCCCGACCGACCCGAAACGAAAGAGGTATCCCCATGTCCGCGGGTGAGGACGACAACGTCTACAGCCGGCCTGTGTCGCCCACCGAGACATGGTTCCTGGTGTACCCCGAGTCGGTCCCGGGTGTCATCCAGATCGTCATCGAAGGGGACGGTCACATCGGCCACGCCGAGCTGATCGGCGCCGTCGCGACCGCGTCCCGGGCCTGCCCCGGGGCGCGGCTCACCCGGCAGGGCATGACCTGGGTCGACAGTGGTGTGGCACCGGCCGTACGGGTTCTGCCCGGTGACCGGGTCGACCGGCACACCTTCGCCGACGCCGCCGAACTGCACAGCCCCCTGATGGGCAACGACGGAGGGCCCACCTGCGAGCTCCTGCTCCTCACGGGCGAGGAGTCGGACACGCTGATCGTGCGAGCCTTCCACGGGGTCATGGACGGCCAGGGCGTGCGCACCTGGGCGGAGGACATCTTCCGGGTACTGCGTGGCGAGGAACCCGTGGGAGCCCTCTCACGCATCACCGAGAACGAACTGATCGAGCAGGCCGGCGCCCCGGAGGAACGGGACATCACCCCTGACCTCGACTGGCCGTCCGCACTCGGTTCCCGCCCGCAGGGCCAGCACGACTTCTTCTGGCGCAGGCGCACCGTCGACGGCACGCACCCCGCGCTCGTCGCCAAGATCGCCCGAACCGTCACCCAGGCGTGCGGCCTGCGCACCGGCAGGTTCCTCGTCCCGGTCGACCTGCGCAGGTACCTGCCCGGAGTCCGCTCGACCGGCAACCTCACGAACAATCCGCTGTACGAGGTGCAGGGCGACGCCGGCTGGGAGCAGGCCCACGAGCGACTGCTGGCAGTCCTGTCCACCGGTCAGGACCTGGCGGCCCGCGTCGACCCCTCACTGCCCGGCCAGGACCTGACGGAACTGCACCAGCAGATCATGGGGCTGGACGCCTACTCGGCACAGCAGGGCTGCTACAGCAGCCTGGCGACGCTCTCCCACATGGGCAGGGTCGCCCCCGCCGTCTTCAGCACGGGTTCGTTCCACGCCACCACCGTCTACTCGCTGCCCAATTCCGGTCCCCTGGGGCCACCGGAGATCAACGCGGTCGAGTTCGGCGACCGCACCGAGATCACCATCGGCTGGTACGACGGTCCGCAGACCCCGGACCGTGCGGAGGCACTGCTCGACCGCATCGAGGAGGCCCTGTCCCCGCGGGCGTACCGGGAGTGGGACGGCAACGGGACCCAGCGTGCGCTCGCCCGCCCGGGGACCGCCGTCGAGCAGTTCCACCGCCAGGTCTCCCGTACACCCGGTGCGGTCGTACTGACCGGCCCCGAGGGTGACGTGACCTTCAGCGAGCTGGACAGGCGGGCGGACGCCGTCGCCGTCGCGCTGCTGGACCGGGGCATCGGACGCGACGATGTCGTGGGCCTGCTGGCCGGCCGTACGGTCGCGGCGATGGCCGCCATCTGGGGGGTGCTGAAAGCGGGTGCGGCCTACCTGCCGCTCGATCCGCAGCAACCCGATCACCGGCTCGCCGACCTGGTGGCGGACGCCGGGGCCACCGTATGCCTCGTCGAGCACGCCCATGCCGAGCGCCGCCTCACCCCTGACTCAGGCTGTGACGTGGTGGTGCTCGAGACGCTGGAGCCCTCGGACCGCCGCCCCGAGGGCGTCGAGGTGCGCCCGGAGGACCTCGCGTACGTCATCTACACCTCGGGTTCGACCGGGCGCCCCAAGGGTGTGGAGATCGAGCACCGTCAGCTCGCCACCTTCATCAGCTGGGCCACCCGCGTCTACGGGGTGGATTCCACCACCCGGTTCCCGCTGTTCACCTCCCTCGCCTTCGACCTCTCCAACACCGCGATCTTCCTGCCCGTGCTGGCAGGCGGATCGATCGCGCTGGTGCCCGACGAGCCCAACCACGTGGTGCTGCGCGACATGCTGGAGAACTCCGGGGCCAACGCCCTCAAGCTCACCCCCACGCATCTGGACCTCATCGGCAGACTGGGCCTGGCCCCGGCCGGATTCCGCGCGGTGATCGCCGGCGGGGAACTCCTCCGTGGTGCCGTCGCCGACCGGGCCCAGCAGCTCTTCGGGCCGCAGTGCGGCATCTTCAACGAGTACGGCCCCACCGAGACGACCATCGGCTGTATGACGCGACGCTTCGATCCGGAGCACGACGCGGACCTGCCGTCGGTGCCCATCGGCGTCCCGACGGACAACACCCGGATCCACCTGATCGGCGGGGACGGCCGTCACGTCGCCCCGGGCGAGGTCGGTGAGATGTACCTCGCCGGCGACCAACTGGCCCGTGGTTACCGGGGCCGGCCCGATCTCGTCCGCGAACGGTTCACGGCCCTCGCCGACGGCACCCGCGTCTACCGCAGCGGTGACCTGGCCAGAATGCTGGATTCCGGTGAACTGGAGTCCGTTGGCCGCAACGACGAGCAGGTCAAGGTGCTCGGCTACCGCATCGAGCCCGCCGAGGTCGCCAAGGCCCTGGAGGAACACCCGGCGGTGGCCACGGCCTTCGTCACCGGGCTGGTCAGGCCCGGCACCACCGACAAGGTGCTGTGCGCCTACGTGGTCCTGCGCGAAGAGGTCCCCGTGGAGCGGCTCACGGCCCACGTCGCCGGTCTTCTGCCCCGCTACATGGTGCCCACCACGACGACGGTGGTCCCCGAACTGCCCCGCACGGTCAACGAGAAGGTGGACGTCGCCGCCCTGCCGGTGCCGTTCACCGGGCCGCAGGCCGATGCCGCGGCCGCGGAGGCGAAGTCGCGCAGTGAGGTCGAGGAGGAGGTGGCCAAGATCTGGGCGCGCGTCCTCGCGGTGGACGTCAACCGGCTCGGTGGTGACACGGACTTCCACGGGCTCGGGGGCGACTCCGCGACCCTGCTCGCCATGCTCGCCGCGGTCAGCGACGAGATCGTGGGCGCCCGGCGGGAGCGGGAGTTCATGGCGGCCCTGCCGGTGATCCTCGGACGGCCCACCCTCTCGAAGGTCTCGGAGATCGCCGAGCGCGCGCGTGACGGCCGGGCGGCCACAGATGGCTGACCCGGGGCGGGCGAGCATCGTCGCGATCAGCGACGTCCACGTCCGCTACGACGAGAACAGGAAGATCGTCGACCGGATCAGACCGGAGAACGACGAGGACTGGCTGATCGTCGCCGGTGACGTCGGTGAGATCGTCTCGGACATCGAGTGGGCGCTGCGCACCCTTCGCAACCGGTTCGCCAAGGTCATCTGGGCGCCGGGCAACCACGAACTCTGGACCGCCCCCGACGACCCCGTGCAACTGCGCGGCGAGCAGCGCTACCTGCACCTCGTGGACATCTGCCGCAAGCTCGGAGTTGCCACTCCCGAGGACCCGTACCCGGTGTGGGAAGGCGAGGGCGGCCCCGTCGCCGTAGCACCGCTCTTCCTCCTGTACGACTACTCGTTCCGTCCTCCTGGGACGTACTCCAAGACGGCGGCGCTCCAGGTGGCCGAGGAGGCCGGGGTGGTCTGCAGCGACGAGTTCCTGCTGCATCCGGACCCCTACCCGAGCCGGGAAGCATGGTGCCGGGCCCGTGTGCGGATCACCGAGGCACGTCTCTCGGCCCTCCCGGAGGACCTGCCCACCGTCCTGGTCAACCACTGGCCGCTCGTGCGCGAACCGACGCGGGTGCTCTGGCGGCAGGAGTTCGCGCTGTGGTGCGGAACCACGGCGACCGCCGACTGGCACACGCGGTTCCGTGCCAGGTCGGTGGTCTACGGACACCTGCACATCCCCAGAGTGATCCACTGCGACGGTGTACCGCACCAGGAGGTCTCTCTGGGGTACCCCCGCGAATGGCAACGGCGTCAGGGCACCCCGGGCCGGCTGGTCCGGATCCTGCCGACCGTCGCCTCTCCTCACAGAGAGCCGGTGTGATGACCGTTTCGTACGAGCGCCCTGCCGTAGTACCCGGATCGGCCACGCGTGGCCGGGTGGCCGAACTGCTGGCGCTGCGCGAGCAGGCCCGGCGTGGACCGAGTGACCGGGCGACCGAGGCGCAGCACGCGAAGGGGAAGCTGACCGCGCGGGAGCGCATCGCGCTGCTGCTGGACGAGGGGTCGTTCAAGGAGGTCGAGCAGCTGCGGCGGCACCGGGCGACCGGTTTCGGGCTGGAGGCGAAGAAGCCGTACACCGACGGTGTGATCACCGGCTGGGGCACGGTGGAGGGCCGGACGGTCTTCGTCTACGCGCACGATTTCCGGATCTTCGGCGGGGCGCTGGGCGAGGCCCACGCCACGAAGATCCACAAGATCATGGACATGGCCATCTCGGCCGGTGCCCCGCTGGTGTCGCTGAACGACGGCGCCGGTGCGCGTATCCAGGAGGGTGTCTCCGCGCTCGCCGGGTACGGCGGGATCTTCCAGCGCAACACGCGTGCTTCCGGTGTCATCCCGCAGATCAGTGTGATGCTCGGCCCGTGCGCGGGCGGCGCGGCCTACAGCCCGGCGCTGACCGACTTCGTCTTCATGGTCCGTGAGACCTCGCAGATGTTCATCACCGGCCCGGACGTCGTCAAGGCGGTCACCGGTGAGGAGATCACGCAGAACGGGCTGGGCGGCGCGGACGTGCACGCCGAGACCTCGGGCGTCGCGCACTTCGCGTACGACGACGAGGAGACCTGCATCGCCGAGGTCCGCTACCTGATCGGGATGCTCCCGTCCAACAACCGCGAGAACCCGCCGACGGTATACAACGACGACCCGGCCGACCGGCGGAGTGAGGCCCTCCTGGATCTGGTCCCGGCCGACGGCAGCCGTCCGTACGACATGCACAAGGTCGTCGAGGTGCTCGTCGACGACGGCGACTTCCTGGAGGTCCACGAGCGCTGGGCGCGGAACATCGTGTGCGCGCTGGCCCGGCTCGACGGCCAGGTCGTGGGGATCGTGGCGAACCAGCCGCAGGCGCTGGCCGGTGTGCTGGACATCGAGGCGTCCGAGAAGGCCGCGCGATTCGTCCAGATGTGTGACGCCTTCAACATTCCCATCGTCACCTTGCTGGACGTACCCGGCTTCCTGCCGGGCGTCCATCAGGAGCACGGTGGGATCATTCGGCACGGTGCGAAGCTGCTGTACGCGTACTGCAACGCCACGGTGCCGAGGATCTCGCTGATCCTGCGCAAGGCCTACGGCGGTGCCTACATCGTCATGGACAGCCAGTCCATCGGTGCCGACCTGACCTACGCGTGGCCCACCAACGAGATCGCGGTGATGGGCGCCGAGGGCGCCGCCAACGTCATCTTCCGCCGTCAGATCGCCGACGCCGAGGACCCCGAAGCCATGCGGGCACGCATGGTCAAGGAGTACAAGGCCGAGCTGATGCACCCCTACTACGCGGCGGAGCGCGGCCTGGTCGACGACGTCATCGACCCCGCCGAGACGCGCGAGGTGCTGATCTCCTCGCTCGCGATGCTCCGCAACAAGCACGCGGACCTGCCGTCCCGCAAGCACGGCAACCCCCCGCAATAGCGGAAGCCCGGGTCGGGCAGCCGCCGCGCGCGCATGTTCTCGTACGCCGGACCGGCTGATCTCCACAGCCGCCGGCGGGCCGTCTCCACCTCCGTCCCCTCGGTTCCGCGAAAGGGCCGATGCCCGTCGGCGTGGTACGTCCGGCGTTCGAGGGCACGACGGCCACCGTGCAGACCCCAGTGCCCAGAGACCGCGAGGGACCATGACGAATGAGCCGTCCGACCTCCCCGGCCCCGGCCCGGGAGCCACGCCGCTGATCCGGCCGTACGAGGTGGGGGCGACGCCGCCCGCTCAGGTCCCGCTGGTCCTGCCGGACGAGGTCGACGACCTCAGCACCCTGATGGCCACGGCCGCCCGAGGCGAGGCCTTTGTCTTGCAAGGCAGCACATGCGCGCAGCCGTTCACCGACCGGCGAGTGGGCGGACTCGTCCGCACCCTGCTGCAGATGTCGGTGATCCTGACCCATGCCGCCAGGGTGCCGGTCGTCAAGATCGCCCGGCTGGCCGCCCGGCACACCGGGCCGTGCTCCGTCGGACCAGGCAGGGCCCACGCGGACGCCGCTGTGGCGATGAACATGATCCGAGCGGTGACCGGCGAGCACGGCATCGCCGATGTGCGTCAGGTGCAGGGCTGGAACCGGGAGTTCGTGCGCGACACCCCGGGGGGCAGCCGATTCGAGGCGCTCTCCGCCGAGATCGACCGCGGTCTGAGGTTCATGGCCGCCTGGGGGGCCGACGACCGTCCGTTGCGGACCACGAAGGTGTTCGCGAGCCACGAGCCGCTGCCCGGCCACGTGATGCCCCACATGGCCCGGGAGGAGTCCGGGGACGAGCCGCAGCTGTGGGCGCTTTCAGCGCACCAGTTCCGGATCGGTGAGCGGGCCCGGCAGCCGGACGACGCCCACCTCGCCCAGGCCGAGCTGCTGGCCAATCCGGTATGCCTCACGATCGGGCCGACGACGGCACCGGAAGAGGCCGTGGAGTACGTGCGGAGACTCGATCCGCACGTACGGCCGGGCCGGGTCACGCTGATCAGCCGGATGGGCGGCGACCGGGTCCGTGACGTACTTCCGCCCATCGTCGAGAAGGTGACGGCGTCCGGCCATCAAGTGGTGTGGAGCTGCGACCCGATGCACGGCCGCCCCCACGAGCCGACGGCCGGCATCACCGCGTGTTCCTTCTCGCGAGTCGTCGACGAAGTGCGCGGATACATCGATGTACATCGCGCACTGGGGACCCATCCGGGCGGGATGTATTTCGAAACCACGGGCGCACAGGATAAATCCGACACGGAGCGGGGTGGCGGATTCGGGGCGGAATGCGGTCCTCGGTTGAATGAACAACAATCTGTGGAGTTGGCCTTTCTTATGGCGGAGATGCTCCGCAGTTGATTTCTGGAACTGAAAGTCGCCGTCAGGCGTCCATGCTGGGGATTCCCGCATACTTTCATTGGCTCAACCAATGGCGCCGGTCGTCCCGGCGCAGTGGTGCCGGTGGCCGGGCCGGCCGGCGGGCGGGCCCGCGGGGCCGCGTCATGAGCGCGGTGGCGCACCGTCAGGACCCCTGCCAGGCCTCCTGCCTCGGCCTCTCCGCCCCCGCCCCCTGGCTCGACCCGGCCTGACGGAACACGCACCCGGCGGTGGCTGCGGACCCCCGGCCGCAGAACGCCGCCCACCGGCGTCACCGCGCCCCAGGTGTCCGTCGCATTCCGGCCGCGCGACCGGCGGGTGTCGCCGCGTCCGGGCCGAGCGGACGGATATCGCCATCAAAGCAGGCCGGTGTGCCACCCGCCGCCAGGTGCCGCCAATGCCCGACTTCCAGCCTCGTGACTCGGTCTGCACCATGAGGGGCCGTCGGACTTCCGTACGGATCCTGCAACGGACCCTGCTCGTGCAGGGGTGGGGGTGCTGTCGGATGCGGAGCCCGATCCCCTATGCCGCGTGGGTCATACCCCTATGTCCGGCGAGGGCCGAATGAGGGGGGTCCCGGTGGTCGGGACGTGGGCATTTGAGCCTAACTTGAGGTTTCAACCTTGGATTTGACGGAACGCCAGGTGGGAGGCGTCGGCCTGTGGGGGTGCAAAGCGGAACCCGCGCAAAGGGACGTTGTGTACTTTGAGTAGGGGTTTGCAGGGGGAGGGGGGTGGAGCTAGTGTTCCAATTGGAGAGGGATTCCAGCGACTGTTTTTAGTCCCTGGCTATAGCCGGTGTGGCGTCAAGCGGCGGCCGAACCGGACGGGGTAGTCGCGGAGTGAGGCGCGATTTTGAGCCTTTGGTGCAGCAGCCACCGCTCCTAGATGTCACGAAAATGGTCACAATGGGGGATGATGGTGCCAGTGGCACTTGTTGAACGTGAGCATGACGTCCAACTGCTCAGAAATCTTCTTACTGCCACTTTCAAGGGGCATGGAAAGATAGGGCTTGTCAGTGGGGCGGTGGCAAGTGGCAAGACCGAGCTACTCCGCTCGTTCGCTGACCTGTGTACGGACGAGGGAGCCCTGCTCCTGAACGCGACCGCGACGAGAACCGACCGGACGGTACCGTTCGCCGTGCTGCGTCAGTTGCTCGACTGCCTGCCGGCGCCCGCGGAACCGCTCGCGGAGCTCTTCGCCTCGGGCGTCGCGTCGGATGTCTCCCGCACGGCGGCGGCCATGCTGCTCGATCTCTCCGAACAGGCGCCGCTGGTCGTCGTGGTGGACGATGTGCACCACGCGGACGAGCCGTCGATGGACTGTGTGATGCGCCTGGTCAACCGGCTGCGGTCCTCCCGCATCCTGCTCGTACTCGCGGAATCGTCGGGGGACTGGTCGGTGCACCCCGCCTTCCGCATCGAGCTGGTCCGCCAGACACAGTTCCACAGGGTCCGGCTGGCACCCCTGACGGCGGACGGCGTCAGCGAGATGTGCTCACAGCACCTCGGCCAGGACGTGGCACGGCACGCGCAGGAGGCCCACCGGATGACCGGCGGCAACCGGCTTCTGGTGAGGGCCCTCATCGAGGACCACGCCGAGTCCGGGGAACTGCCCGGCCGGGCGGACTGCTCCTCTCTCGGCGAGAGTTTCCGGCAGGCCGTCCTCACCTGCCTGCGCCGCAGCGGACCTGACGAACTCGAGGCCGCCAGGGGGCTGGCCGTACTCGACGCCACCGGCTCGACGCACCGGATCGCGGAGTTCCTCGGCCGGGGACCCGACGCGCTGCGCCGGCCTCTGCAGTCACTGCAGACGCTGGGAATAATCGAGGACGGCCGGTTCCGGCACCGGCTGACACGTGCGGCCGTCTATGACGACCTGGCCCCGCAGATGCTGGCGGAACTGCACACGCGTGCCGCGCAGCTGCTGAGCGACTGCGGCGGCAGCGTCACCGATGTCGCGGACCACCTCGTGGCGGCGAAGCACGTGAGCGCGGACTGGGCCATCGCGGTACTGCAACGGGCGGCGGAGGAGTCGCTGGCCGCCGATGACGAGGAACCGGCGATCCGGTACATCGAGTTCGCGCTCTCCGTGTGCACCGGCGAACGGCAGCGTGCCCTGCTGCGGATGCTGCTCGTCCAGATCAAGTGGCGCAGCGACCCGGAAGGTGCCGTCCGCCACCTGACACCGCTCTTCGAGGCGCAGCGAGAAGGCCACCTCGACGTCGAGCAGACGGCATACCTGCTGCGGGTGCTCATGTGGCACGGGCGGATCCAGGAGGCCACGGAACTCATCAAGCACCTGTCCTGCCTCAGACCCTCCGCGAACGAAGCGCCGAGCGCCGTACTGACGGGTGTGCACAACCTGCTCAGACACGCCTATCCGCAGTTCATCCCGCACGGATCCGGCGGGAGCAACCACTTCTTCGACAACGCGACCACGCCGCCGGGCCAGCAGGCGCAGGCCTCGGCCGTGCTCAGCTCGGTCCTCGCGGAGACCGCCGGCGCGGACGAGCGGTGCATCAGGGTGGCCGAACGGATCCTGCAGAGCAGCCAGTTGAACGACGAGATGGTCGAATCCGTCTGCTGGGCCCTCCAGACGCTCATCTACGCGGAGCAGCCGGTCCTGGCGGAGCGCTGGTGTGACGCGCTGCTCGCCGAAGCCGACACCCGCGGTGTGGTGACGTGGCAAGCGGCCCTGTCCGGGCTGCGGGCGGAGATCGCCCTGCGGGAAGGCGATCTGGTGCAGGCCGAGCGGTACGCGGTCAAGGCGCTGACGATGATCGGCGTGGGCGGCTGGGGCGTGGGCGTGGGAGCCACACTGGGCACCCTTCTCCAGGCCGTCACGGCCCGAGGGGACTTCGAGAGCGCCCGCAGGTACCTGCGCGAGGCGGTCCCGGCCGCCATGTTCCAGACCCGGTACGGACTGATGTATCTGCGCGCCCGGGGCCACTACTACCTTGCGACCGACCGGCTGCAGGCCGCGCTCGCGGACTTCAGCTACTGCGGTGAGCTCATGACGCTGTGGCAGCTCGATTCCCCGACGTTCGTACCGTGGCGGACGGACGCCGCCCAGGTCCTCCTCCGACTGGGCGATCACGAGCAGGCGCGCGCGCTCACCAAGGAGCAGATGACGCACATCGGTTCCCGTGCCTCGCGCACGTACGGCGCGTCGCTGCGCGTTCTTGCGGGTACGGCAAGCCACCGTGGGCGCCTGAGCCTCCTGAAGGAGTCCGTGGAGATCCTCCAGGCGAGCGGTGACCGGCTCACCCTCACACAGGCGCTCTTCGACCTCAGCTGCGCACACGAGGGCATGGGGGAGTTCGGCAAGGCGCAGATGATCTCGCGTCGTGCGGGGCGGCTGGCCAAGGAGGGCGGGATGCGGCGGAAGCAGGATCCCGCGCTCGCCTGTCCTGAAGAGCCGGTGATGCTGCACCCCGGGCAGACGGAATCCTGGTCCCGGCCGGTGGAAGAGACCGCGTCGGCCGCGGACGTGCTGACGCTCTCCGAGCGCCGTGTCGCTGCGCTCGCCTCGCTCGGCTACACGAACCGTGAGATCTCCAGCAAGCTGCACATCACCGTCAGCACGGTCGAGCAGCACCTCACCAAGGTCTTCCGGAAGCTTCGGGTCAAGCGCAGGACGGACCTGCCGGTCGAGCTCGAGTTCCACGTCGCCAGCCCGGCCTGCTGAGTCCCGGTACCGCACTTCCCCGTTCACCTCCTTCCCCACTTCCCGTTCATCCCTCTCCCCACGTCCCTGTTCGCTTCTCTCCCCACTTCCCCTACGTACGTGAGCTGTTGAGGTACGCGATCACGGCCAGCACTCGCCTGTTGTCACTGGTGGACTGCACCAGGTCCAGCTTGGCGAAGATGCTGGCCGCGTGCTTGCTCACGGCACTGTCACTGAGCGACATCCGCTCCGAGATGGCCGCGTTCGACCTGCCCTCCGCCATGAGCGCCAGCACCTCCCTCTCACGCGCCGTCAGCGCCGACAACGGCTGTGCCTGTACCGGACCCATCGACTGGAACAACTGACTGACTACCTCAGGGTCCATGGCCGTGCCGCCGGAAGCAACGCGGCGCACCGAGTCGATGAACGTGTCGTCGTCGAAGACACGGTCCTTGAGGAGATAGCCGATACCGCCACGGCCGTCCGCCAGCAACTCCCGTGCGTACAACTGCTCCACGTGCTGGGACAGCACCAGCACAGGGAGCCCGGGAACCGCCCTGCGGGCGGTCAGCGCGGCCTGGAGCCCCTCGTCCGTGAAGGTCGGCGGCAGCCGCACGTCGACCAGTGCCACGTCAGGCCTGTGCTGGAGGAGGGCACTGAGCAGGTCGGGGCCGGTCTCGACCACGGCGGCCAGTTCGAAGCCGTGGTCCTCCAGCAGATGGGTCAGTCCTTTCCTGAGGAGGTACTGGTCCTCGCCGAGGACAACACGCACGGGAGCTCCATCGTCAAAGTGGTCGGGCCGCCGGGAGGCGAGGCCACGTCGAGCAGACCGTCGAAAGTGGCCAGTCGCCGCTGAATACCACGGATCCCGCTGCCGAGGGCAGGATCGGCGCCGCCGCATCCGTCGTCGGTCACCGTGATCCGCAGTGCCCCCGCCCGGTGGCGGAGGTCGATCAGGACGCGCTGGGCGCCGGAGTGTTTCGCACTGTTGGTGAGAGCCTCGCTCACCGAGAAGTACGCACAGGCGGCCACCGGCGCCTGTGCCCGGCCCTGGAGGTCGGCGGTCACCTCCACCGTCAGCGGGTGCGCGAGTGCCAGCGTGCGCACGGCGTCGACGAGCCCTCGCTCGGCCAGGACCGGCGGATGCACGCCACGTACCAGACTGCGCAGCTCGCGGAGGGCGGCGGAGGAGTTCTCCCGCGCCTCCGCCGCCATCGCACGGAGCTCGGGCTGTTCACTGCCGAGGCGGTGCTCGATCGCGCGCAGGCTCATGCCGATGGCGACCAGACGGGTCTGGGCTCCGTCGTGCAGATCGCGTTCGATCCTCAGCAGCTCCGCCGCCTGGACACCCGTGGCCTCTGCCCGCGTCGTGGTCAGCTGCTGCACACGCCGGGCGAGCACGGACCGCTCGGTGGGCGCCAGCAACAGCGCGCACCACCGCGCCTGGACCCGCAGTGTGTACGGCGAGCCCCAGAGGACGGCCCCCGCCGCGAGCGCGGTTGCCATGACGCCGGCCGGGCCGGGCCACCACAGCCCCATGGCGAGGACCGACGCCATCGGCGCGAGCAACAGGGCCGCCGCCACGACCGGATTCGTCAGGAGCCACAGGAGGTCGCGCCACGTCGCCGGGTCGGTGAGGACCCACCGGCGAGTGGCCAGCCATGTCGGCAGCAGGGGGCCGGGGTGCAGCGTACGGCCGTACGCGTAATGCCCGTCGGCGCCCTGGACGGGGACCGCAGGCTGTTGCCGGTACGGCTCCGCGATGTCCGCCAGGCCCCCGTGGCGCAAGAGGTCCCGCCACAGGTTCACCAACTTCCGGCTCGCCAGAACCACCTGGGCGAGAACGGGCACGAGCCCGAAGACCAGGGAGAACACCGCAGCGATCAGCTGGAGCAGAGCGAGTACGAGCCCGCACACCGCGAGCGCGCACAGCAGGCACGCCGCTCCCACCGTCTGGACCCGCCGCCACACCCGCACCCACCAGCGGGTCCCGCCGCCTGCCACGGGCACGCCTCCACCGCCCAGGAGCAGCCTCGTCCAGTGACCGTGCAGCCGGATCGACGACGGCCCCGCCGCGAGACCGGCCGACACCGAGGCCAGGCCGAGCACCGCCGCACCCGCCGAACCGGGCCCGCCGTGCCACAGGGGCGCGGTGAGCCCCGCCAGACCGGCACCGATCAGAGCGGCGGGCAGCACGGCCACCGGGGCTCCGACCAACGGGTCAAGCAGCAGCCACAGCAGATCGCGTGCGGTCGCCGGATCCCGGGTGATCTTCCGGGCAGCGCGCTTGCGCCCGGCGGTACTGCCGGAGGCGTACAAGCGCCTGCCGTACCGGTACAGCCCGCCTTCCCTGGCACGGGCCTCCGAGGAATGGGGAACGTACGGTTCGGGGATCTCCACCTGCGACCAGGAGGCCGCCAGCCGGCGTCGCAGCCCGGGCAGCCGACGCAGCCGGAGCAGCGTCCCCACCGCGCCGGACAACAGGGCCACAGCCATCGGTACGACGAGCAGCACACCGGCCGCGCCGAGCACGGCAAGCGCCACCCCACGGGCGGGGGCGAGGCACAGGGCGCGCCGCCACGAAGTGTCCCGAGGCCGTGTTCCGTCGCTCATCGCACCTCCCGGCAGCTCGTGTGATCAACAGTCTGACATGCGCGCACGTCTGCGGGCAGGTGCAGTTTTCTGCACCCCGACTGTGCTTCCTACTGCATTCCGCGGACCTCCGTCCGTGCGTAGCGTCATCGGCGAACACAACAGCAGGACCGGAAGCAGAGCAGCAAGGAGAGGAGGCCGTCATGAAGCCGGCACCGCAGGTTCATGAAGGGCTGGAAACGGAACCCGTCACGCCTCCGGGAGACGACGAGCAGCCGGAACGTGCAGGGCGCAACCCCCGCACCGTCCTCATCGAGGCGGCGGCCCTGGACGTCGCACTGCCGCTCCTGCTCTTCTACGGGCTCCGCCTGATGGGTGTGAACCAGTGGCTCGCACTCGTACTCAGCAGCGCCCTTCCCCTGGTGCGGCTGGTCTACAGGGCGATCAAGGACCGTCGGGTCGAGCGGCCCACCCTGTTCTCCCTGAGCATCATGCTCAGCGCCACGCTCGTGTCGCTGCTGACCGGAGACCCCCGGCTCGTCCTGGCCAGGGAGAGCTATCTGACAGCCCTGGTCGGGCTCTGGATGCTCAGCACGCTGCTGGCCTCACGGCCGTTCCTCTACCAGGCGACCATGCCGCTGCTCCCTGAGGCCACCGCCGCCGCCTGGCGCAAGGACTGGGACGAGGTGCCCGAGTTCCGGCGGGCCATGCGGGTACTGACCGTCGCCTGGGGACTGGCTTTCATGATCGACGCGGTGGCCCGGGTGGTCATGGCGTACACCCTGCCCGTCGACAGCGTTCCGCTCCTGGGCGCCGGCCTGCTCACGGTGCTGCTCATCGCGATCGTGCAGTTCAGCAAGGCGTACGCCAAGCGCCTTTCGGCCCGCCTCGGCCGGCCCGCCGAACACTGACCGCGGCCCCCCGTACCCCCGTCCGGGCGTGCGAGAGAGGCACCGGCCCCTCCCCCCCCCGGGGCCGTGAGCCCTCCGCCCGGACGGGGCACTCACTCCTGCGTCAGCGTCAGCAGGGCGCGCGCCGCCAGCTGGTAGCCGAGCGCACCCATGCCGACGACGATCCCTGAGGCCAGCGGTGCTATGACCGACTCGTGCCGGAACTGCTCACGCGCCCAGACGTTCGAGAGATGCACCTCTATCCACGGCCGGGGGTAGCTGGCCAGGGCGTCCCGCAGACTCCAGCCCGCGATCATCAGCGCACCCGGATTGACGATCGCACCGACCGAGTCGTAGTTGTCCTGGATCGCATGGATCAGTTCGCCCTCGGACTCACGCTGGACCGAGACCACGTCCCAGCCCCGCTCCCGCACCTCCTCGGCCACGGAGCGCTCGATGTCGGCCAGGGTCGCCTTCCCGTAGACCTCCGGTTCACGTCGTCCGAGGGTGCCCAGGTTGGGACCGTTGAGAAGCAGCAGTGTGCTCATGACGCACCTTCCATATCGGCGGCAGATGTGTGTTCGTGCAGGGGGGCGGTTCCCATGGCGGTGAGTGTCCGGGCGACTGTGTGCTCCGGGACGTCGTGCACCAACTCAGGCCCCCGAGGTCCGTCAAGGACGAACGACAGGCCGGTGGTGGCCTTCTTGTCCAGCCTCATCAGAGCGATCAGGTCGTCCGGGGCCGGCCCGGGCGGCAGCTCGGTGGGCAGCGAGTAACCCGCCACCACCGTGCGGTGTTCCGCGACCCGCGCCTCGTCGATACGGCCCAGGGCTCCGGCCAGCAGTCCGGCGAACACGGTGCCGATGGCGACACCCTCGCCGTGCCGGACGGCGTAGCCGGTCGCCCGCTCCAGGGCATGACCCAGCGTGTGCCCGTAGTTGAGGATGTGCCGCATCCCGGAATCCCGCTCGTCGGCGGCGACGACGGACGCCTTCAGCGCGACGCTCGCGGCGATCTGCTCGTGCGTCGACAGGCCGCGCAGGTCACCCGCTCCGATGAAGTGGCACCTGGCGATCTCGCCGTAGCCGTTCAGCCACTCCCGGCGCGGCAGCGTTTCCAGGTAGTCGGTGTCGCACAGCACGGCCTTCGGCTGCCAGTACGCCCCGACGAGGTTCTTCCCCTGCGGGAGATTCACGGCGGTCTTCCCGCCGACGCTCGCGTCCACCTGGGCAAGCAGCGATGTGGGCAGATGGATCACGGGGACACCGCGGTGGTAGAGCGCCGCCGCCAGGCCGACCGAATCGGTGGTCGTACCGCCTCCGCAGGAGACCACCGCGTCCGTCCTGGTCAGGCCGAACTCGGCGAACCGGCGGCAGAGTTCCTCCACCGTCGCCAGGGTCTTGTCGTCCTCGCCGTCCCTCGCTTCCAGCACCAGCGCCGGCACACCCGGATCCGGAACCCAGGCCCGGGGCCGCGCGGACACGATCACGACCCGCGCCGCACCCAGCTCGGCCACCACCTCGGGCAGTGTGTGACGCACACCGGGGCCGATCCGAACGGAGTACGACCGTGCACCGAGAGGCACCTCGATCCGCCGGTATTCCTGGGGCATGTCCTCGCTCCTCGTAGTCCGTCCACACGCGGGCAGCCACGACCGCAGCATGGACCGTGCCCCCGCATCCGTGGCTCAGGTTCGCATGAATGCAGGGGGCCCGGTATATAAATAGGGGTGAGAGATCGGACATAGGGGTGTCGTCGCGGGCGGGGGAGAAATACGCTTCACAAAATCCTTCCCTGTGGTTGTCGGACGACCACCGGCCTGGAATCGGTGAAGGCGATGATTGAGCAGTTGCTCGCGGCGGAAGTCGCTTCGCACGAAGTCTTCGAGGACCCCCCGGAGGTTACCCTTCTTGCCGAGGAGGAGGCACTGGTCCGCGATTCCGTGGAATCGCGGCGCCGTGAATTCACCACGGGACGCCATTGTGCCCGCACGGCCCTCGGGTCCCTGGGGTTCCCCTCGGACCGTCCCATCCTCTCGGGGAAAAGGGGGGAACCCCTCTGGCCCGGAGGGGTGCGGGGGAGTATCACCCACTGCCGCGGCTACCGGGCGGCGGCGGTTGCCCGGGCTGCCCAGATTGCGTCGGTCGGAATCGATGCGGAGCCCAACCAGCCGCTACCGGAGGGCGTCCTCGAGGCCGTGGCGCTCCCCGAGGAAGAGGTCAGGACGAAGGAACTCCTCCTCGGCCACCCCGGTGTGCACTGGGACAGAATGCTCTTCAGTGCCAAGGAAAGTGTCTATAAGACTTGGTTTCCGCTCACCCACCGGCCGCTTGAGTTCGATGACGCTGTCATCGAGATAGACCCGGTGGACGGAACGTTTTCCGCACGCATCCTTCCGCAAGGTGTCCGCGGTATTCATAATGCCCCCAGGGGATTCACCGGCCGCTGGATAGTCGGGAACGGTCTTGTGGTCACAGCAATCGCTGTGCCGGCCGTGGGGGGATCCCTTGACAGAAACCTTGACAGCAGCCGAGGAGTAAATAGCGCATGAGTATCGTCGAGCCCAATGTCATTCTCCGGGGTGGGCCTTCCACCTACCTGTCCGAAGAGCAGCGCATCTGCTATGTCGAGCAGCTGGACGAGAAGCTGAAGCTGCCCCGTGGCAACCGGTACGAGCACTTCGAACCCACGGCGGAGAGCGAAGTGCACGGAGGCGTCCCCCTGCGCGTCTTCACCTGGACCGGGGCGACGAAGTTCGCGGAGTAGCAACTACGGTGGGCCGGTGGCGGCGTTCTTTCCCCGGGACCGGCCCATCACACTGCCCCGATCCGTGCCGCACACGGTGGCGGGTGCGAGACGTGCGGGGCACGGTCCCCGATCGCGGTGCTTCCTCGCCGTCGGCCCCGACGACGAGGAAGCACTCGTACGTGCCCGGGCCGCCGGCCGGGGCGTGGCTACGCCCGTCCCGGCCGCGCTGTCAGGGCAGCAGCGAGGCGATCGTCCGGGAAACCGAAGCGATCACCTGCGGCGCATGGTCGTTGAGGTAGAAGTGACCCCCGGAGTAGGTGTGCAGCTCGAACTCACCCTCCGTGTGTTCGGCCCACGACCCGACCTCGTCGACGCTCGCCTTGGGGTCATCGGTGCCCGTGTGCGCGTGAACGGGGGCCGCGAGACGCGGGCCGTCGGTGTAGCGGTAGGTCTCCGCCGCCTTGTAGTCGCTGCGGATGGCGGGAAGCACCATACGCATCAGCTCCTCGTCGCCGAACACCTGGGCGCCGGTGCCGTTGAGCGAGCGCAGTTCCTCGATCATGCCGTCGTCATCACGCAGATGAACGTTCTCGTCGCGGTGCCGGCAGGGAGCCCGCCGTCCGGACGCGAACAGCACGAGCGGCATCACACCCTTCTGCTCCAGCCGCAGTGCGACCTCGAAGCCGAGTGTGGCTCCCATGCTGTGCCCGAACAGCGCCAGCGGCCGGTCCGCCCACGCGAGTACCTGATCGACCACCGCTTCGGCCAGGTCCGGCAGATTCTCGATGCACGACTCCGCGCGCCGGTCCTGCCTCCCCGGGTACTGCACGGAAAGCACATCGACCTCGGGCGCGAGCGCCTTGGAAACAGGGAAGTAGAACGGCGCGGACCCTCCGGCATGCGGGAGGCACACGAGCCTGGCCCTGGCGTCCTCGGAGGGGTGGAACCGCCGGATCCACAGGCTGGGGTCGGTGAGATGCGCGGTCACCTGACATCCTTTCGAGTCACGGGCCCGAGCGGGATCCCGCCCGGCCGAATGCCTCCATCACCCTTCCCGCCACCGGCGATGGCGCACAACCCCTAACCTTCCGGCTAGGGGTGGACCGTCCACAGACAGACTCCTCACAGAAGGCAGGAAATGGAACCCGCACCTCCCGATGTCTCCGCCCCGACGCGCATCTCAGGAAGCACCCGCCTCTACGCCGTCCTCGGGGACCCCGTCGCACAGGTCCGGGCACCGTCGCTCCTGAATCCTCTTTTCGCCCGCCTCGGCACCGACGCGGTGCTGATTCCCGTGCACGTGGAACCGGACGACTTCGCCCATGTCTTCCAGGGGCTCATACGCATGAAGAACCTGGACGGCATCCTCGTCACCATCCCGCACAAGGCCGCGGCCCTGCGCCTCGCGGACGAGGTGAGCCCGGCAGCCGCAGCGGCCGGAGCCGTCAACGCGCTGCGCCGCGAGCCGGACGGCCGCTGGACGGGGGAGAACTTCGACGGCACCGGATTCGTCCGTGGACTGACCGGAGCCGGACACCTTCCCGAGGGCAGGCGGATCGTCCTGATGGGCGCCGGTGGTGCCGGCAGCGCCATAGCGGCAGCTCTGCTGGCGGCGGGCTGCGCACAACTGACGCTCTGTGACCCGGACACGGCCAAGCTCGCCGCCCTCGTCGCACGCCTGGAGGAACACTGGCCCGGCCGCGCCAGGGGCGAGGCGGCACCGGCTCTCGAGGACGCGGACATCGTGGTCAACGCGACCCCGCTGGGCATGCGCCCCGACGATCCGCAGCCGTTCCCCCTGCTGGCCCTGGCCCCGCGGTGCGTCGTGGCGGACGTGATCATGAAGCCGAGGGAGACCGCCCTGCTGAAGGCCGCCGCCGCGCTCGGCCATCCCATCCTTCACGGTGCCCACATGCTCGACCACCAACTCGACCTCTACCGAACCTTCTTCCGGCTCGATGAGCCGCCGGGGCCGTGAACCGCCGGTGACGAGGCGGAGTGACCGGACCGCTGACACCGGTAGCCGGAGGCCGCGGACCGGCGACCGCCCGGGTGACGGCGCCGGAGGGGTGGGCCGGCCGCCTGTCGGATTCATGTCGGACGTATGTCGGACGAGCTTGGTCTCATGACGGCATGACGCAACTCGACACGAGCCCCGAGGCCTCCCCGCCCGCCATCCGGGTGCGGGGAATGGTCAAGCACTACGGCGGGACCAAGGCACTGGACGGCGTCGACCTCGATGTTCCCGAAGGCACCGTCCTCGGAGTGCTGGGCCCCAACGGTGCCGGCAAGACGACGCTGGTCCGCTGTCTGTCCACCCTCGAGCGCCCCGACGCGGGCACCGCCATGGTCGCCGGGTGCGACGCGGTGAACGACCCCGGCGGGCTGCGCCGCATCATCGGCCTGACCGGCCAGTACGCCTCGGTCGACGAGAAGCTGTCCGGCTGGGAGAACCTCTACATGATCGGGCGGCTGCTCGACCTCTCCCGCAAGGACGCCCGGCGTCGCTCGGACGAGATGCTGGAACGGTTCTCCCTGACAGAAGCGGCCAAGCGGCCCGCCATGCAGTACTCCGGCGGCATGCGGCGACGGCTGGACCTCGCGGCGTCCATGATCGGGCAGCCGGCGGTCCTCTACCTGGACGAGCCGACCACCGGCCTCGACCCACGCACGCGCAACGAGGTCTGGTCGGAGGTCCAGCGGATGGTGGGGGAGGGCGTCACCGTCCTGCTCACCACCCAGTACATGGAGGAGGCCGAGCAACTCGCCAGCGAGCTGGCCGTCATCGACCAGGGCAAGGTCGTCGCCAACGGCGGGGTGGACGAGCTGAAGGCGAAGGTCGGCGGCCGGACGCTCAGGATCCGCCCTTCCGAACCGGCACAGCTCTCCGCCATGCAGCGGGCGGTCACCGAGTCCGGCCTCGACACGATCGCCGGAGCGCACACCGCTCCTGAGGAAGGCCTGCTGTACGTCCCGATCCTCCACGACGAGCACCTGACGGCGGTGATCACCCTGCTGGGCGCGCGCGGCTTCGGCATCGCGCACATCAGCACCCACCTGCCGAGCCTGGACGAGGTGTTCCTGGCGATCACCGGGCAGAAGTCCACCTCCGCCCTCTCCGACGAGTCCGCGGACCGGGCGTCCGACACCGTTCCCGAGGAGGTCGCGGCATGAGCACAGCGACGCTTTCCCGTTCTTCGTCCACCGCTCCGTCCTCTCCTCCGAAGCGGGGCACCGGTGGCCGGAAGCGGATCGGCCTGCGGGCCAACCTCCGGCACATCGGCGCCCTCACCCGGCGCAACGTCATGCAGATCAAGCAGGACCCCGAGTCGATGTTCGACGTCGTACTGATGCCGGTCGTCTTCACCCTGCTGTTCGTCTTCGTCTTCGGCGGCTCGGTGGGCAAGGCGCTGGGAGGCGACAGCGACGCGTACGTCAACTACGTCGTGCCGGGCCTCATGGCGATGCTGGGCATGAACATCGCCATGGCTGTGGGCAGCGGCGTCAACGACGACTTCCAGAAAGGGGTCATGGACCGGTTCCGGACGATGCCGATCGCCCGGTCCTCGGTGCTGATCGCGAAGATCGTGGTCGAGTTGGGCCGGATGATGGTCGCCATCGTCGTCCTGCTGGGCGTGGGCTTCGCACTCGGGCTGGAGATCAAGACCTCGGTGCTCGGACTGCTCGCGTCCGTGGGGCTGTCCGCGGTGTTCGGCTCCTCGCTGATGTGGGTCTTCATCCTGCTGGGGCTCACGATGAAGAACAACCAGACCGTGCAGGGCATGGGGCTGCTGGTGCTGATGCCTCTGCAGTTCGGGTCCTCCATCTTCGCCCCGCCGTCCTCGATGCCGGGATGGCTGCAGGCATTCACGGACTTCAACCCGCTGTCCAACCTCGCGGACGCGGCGCGCGGCCTGATCAGCGGTGGGCCGGTCGCCCACTCCGCGGTCGTGACCCTGGCCTGGGCAGCCGCGATCACCCTGCTCACCGCACCGCTCGCCGTAGCAAAGTTCCGCAGCAAGACGTGAGCCCCGCCCCGCACCGGCGGGGCGGTTCAGACAGCTGCCAGGGAGGCTGCCTCATCCACCGTGAGGCAGCCCCCTTCGGCGTACAGCGTCCTGTAGGCGGCGTCCGCCAGGCCGGCCCGGACAGCTGCTTCGGCGTTCGCGTGCGAGGTGCGCTCCTGCGCGGCGGGGGAGTAGCCGGGCGGCAGCAGGGCGTCGGCCGCTCCCAGCAGGCGGGCCGCGTTCGCGACCCGGTCCGTTCCTCCCAGTCCGGCCAGCGCCCGGGCCATGGTCATCAGGTGGACCGCGGGCATCTGCGGCGCGACCAACGCGCCCAGCGGGTCCCGTGCCCGGTCCAGTGCTTCCCGTGCCCGGTCGAGCGCGTCTGCGTAACGACCGTCGAGATTGGCCGTCCAGGCCAGCAGCCCGTGCACGAGTCCCTCGAACATCGCGAGGCTGGAGTACCTGAACGTGCCGAGCAGCCGTTCCAGTTCGGCACGCGCCTCCTCGGTGCGGCCGGTCCGGTTCAGCCGGACGGCCAAGGTCATCCGCGCGGCGGGCTCGACCATGTGACTGTGCCGATCGGCCTCGGCGAGGACCTCACGGAGCAGCGCTTCGGCCTCCGCGTCCTGCCCCGGCTCCGTCATGACGCCCGCCAGACGGGTCTTCAGCACGGCGGCCTGGGAGAGCGCGCCCAGTTGCTGCGCGTGACGAACCGCGGCGCGGAAGTCCTTCGCCGCGCGGACGTTGTCACCGATGCGCTCGTAGGATTCGCCCCGGACGGACAGTGCCTCCGCCGCACCCCAGGAATCACCGAGCCGGGTGAACAGCGCCAGGCTCTCATCGGCGTCCCGGGCCGCCTCGGCGGCCTTGTCGCCCCGGTTGGCCAGCATGTTCGCCCGCAGTTGGAGGGCTGAGGCCAGATCCCAGTCGTCACCCAGCGAGCGGCAGGATCCGACGGCCTGGTCGACGAGCCGGAACAGGCGGCCCGGATCACCCGTCAGCATGACCGCGTGGATCCACAGGACTCCTGGAGTGCGGCAGGTCTGCGGCACACCCGGCGAGTAGACCTCGACGATCCGGCCGCAGTACTCCACCTCCTCGGGCATGTTCCACTTGTCGAGTTCGTGGCTCATGGAGGAGAGATGGATGAGCCGGACACCACGTCGTGCCTCGACGAGCAGATCCGGGCTCATGGGCGGCGGGGCGTCGATGCACCGCTCGTACAGCGGTGTGGCGGGTGCCGCCGGGGCGGCGAACGGGTCGGGACCGAGCGCGGCGACGGCCGCGGACCAGTGCCTGGCGTCGGCACGCAGATCACGGATCTGCCAGTACCAGGCGAGGGCGTGGACCAGGCACAGCGCCTCGTGCTCGTCCTCGGCGGCCACCGCTCGGCGCAGCGCGGCCCGCAGATTCTCGTACTCGTTCTGGAAGACCGCGATCGCCGCCCGCTGTCCGTGCCCGCGCAGCAGCGGGTCGGTACGGCGGGCCAGTTCCCGGAAGTGGCCGAGGTGGCGGCGCTCCACCTCGGCCCGGCTCCCCGACTCGTCCAGACGCTCGGCGGCGTATTCGCCGATCGTCTCCAGCAGCCGGTAGCGCATGCCGGTCCCGGAAGCGGTCGGCGCTGTCGCCACGACCAGCGACTTGTCGACGAGCGAGCTGAGCAGACCGAGCGCGTCAGGCCCGCACACCGCCTCGACCGCCGGCAGGTCGCAGTCCCCGGCGAACACGGACAGTGCGCTCAGGGCCGCACGTTCCTCGGCACCGAGCAGGTCCCAGGACCAGTCGACGACCGCGCGCAGGGTCTGCTGCCGCGGCAGTACGGTCCTGGCCCCGCCGGTCAGGAGCAGGAAGCGGTCGTCGAGCCTGTCCGCGATCTGCCGGGGCGTGAGTATCCGCAGCCGTGCGGCGGCCAGCTCGATGGCGAGGGGCAGTCCGTCCAACCGGCGGCAGATCTCGGCGGCGGCCTCAGGATCGTCCTCGGGCCGGAAGTCGGGACGTGCGGCCTTACCGCGTTCGGTGAGCAGCCGCAGGGCCATCGGGCCGGGCAACGGCTCGACCGGGCGAAGTACTTCCCCCGGCACCCCAAGGGGCTCACGGCTGGTGGCCAGGACGGTCACCCCTGGGCACCGGGCCAGTATCTCCTCGGTGAGCAGGGCCGCCGCGTCCACGACGTGCTCGCAGTTGTCGAGCAGCAGCAGCATTCTCCGTCCGCCGCAGTGCTCGGTCAGCCGGACCAGCGGTGCGTCCCCGCTGCCGCGGTCGACGGCGCGCAGTTCCTCGGTCTTCGCGCCGGGCAGCATCGTCTGACGGGCGCCGAGAGCGGTGAGTACGACCTCGGGCAGGGTGGACGGGTCGGCTACGGGAGCGAGTTCGACGAGCCACACACCGTCCGGCCACCGCCGCTCGGCATCGGCCGCCTCCGCTGCCTCCATGGACAGCCGGGTCTTGCCGGCCCCGCCGGGGCCGAGCAGGGTGACCAGCCGTGCCCGCGCGAGGTCGGTTCCGATGGACGCGATCTCGTCCTGCCGCCCGACGAAACTGGTAAGGCGCGCCCGGAGCCTCCCTCCGGACCTCCGGGGCTCCTCGAAAGACGGTTCCTGACCGGCCGGAGTGAGCAACTCGACGTGCAGAGAGCGCAGTTCCTCGCCCGGGTCGACGCCAAGACGTTCGGCCAGGTCGCATCGCAGCGTCTCGTACGCGTCGAGTGCCTCAGCCGTTCGGCCGGTGGCCCGCAGCGCCCGCAGCCGCAGCGCTTGAAGGGGTTCGTCCAGCGGATGTTCGTCGCACAGAGCCATCAGCTCGGGCGACGCCTCCTCGGCACGCCCGAGCGCCAGCAGCGCACCGAGCCGCTCCCGGCGGGCGGCGAGCAGCCGGGTGCCGAGCCGCCCGGCTTCGGCGCTGTGCTCGGGCAGGTCGGCGAGGGCGGGCCCGCCCGGCCACAGTCCGAGGGCTTCATCGAGGAGGGCGAGGGCGGCCGCCGGGTCGTTCGCGGCCAGGGTGCGGGTGCCTTCACGGGCCAACTGTTCGAAACGGTGGGCGTCGACGTCGGCCGGAGCGGCACGCAGCGCGTAGCCGCCGTCGGCCGAGGCCACTGTTCCCGGGCCGAGCGCCCTTCGCAGCCTGCCCACGAGCGCGTGAAGGGCACCGGCCGCGTCGGCGGGGGGCGTGTCCACCCACACGGCGTCCACGAGGGCCGGCACCGGGATGCTGTGCCCCGGCCGCAGGGCGAGGGCGGTGAGCAGCGCGCGCAGCCGGGCCCCGCCGACGGCGACGGGGGTTCCGTCCTCGCGGAAGGCACGGGCGGGGCCGAGAATCTGGTAACGCACGTGCCCATTCTCCCGGATGGCTTGGCGGGGGTGCGCAAGGGCCTGAACTGAAGCTTTCCGACGTCGCTTTCGTTCACTCATCGCCCCATGGACGTGGCATCGACCGATGGGTGGGGGGCACCGACCGACGGACGTAGACGCGCCCGACGGATGTAGCGCCTGCGCGGTGCACGTAGCACCGCCCGACGGGCGACCGCCCGGCGGGCACAGCGCCTGCGCGGTGGAGCGGGGCTCCGCCGGAGCGCGCCCGCTTCCGACCGTCGACCTCCCGGAGCCTCAGCCGTCACGAACTCCCCGCCGCCGGGGACAAGCAGGTTCCCGCACACGGAACCGCCGTTGACCCGAGCCCCACGCGGCCGGCACGGAACCTTCCCGTCGCGGACTGCCTGACGCCGCGGTGGCGTATTGCACGGTAGGCGACGGCTCGACTGTCAGCAGATCTCGCCCGGGGAAGCCGCGGTGGCCTTCAGCAGGTCACGCACCAGGTCGAAGTCGATGCTCCCAAGCTTGCGGAACCGCAGACAGCCCTTGCCCATGTCCTGGCCGGACAGCCGCTCCTCGAACGCCTCCCTGACGTCGCTCCGCATGAGGTAGAACGAGATGTACTGCTTCTGACTCGCGAAGGCGATCTCCGCGACCCCGGCCCGCTCGTACGCGGGCATGCCGTACGCCATGACCTCGTCGAACCCCTCGAGCTCCGCACGGCACAGCCGGCGCAGCCTGCTCAGGGCATCCCTGCGGTCCTCCGGCACCTCAGCCAGGTATCCGTCGACGTCTTCTGCCCCGCTTCGTACCATACGGCGACCCTACTCCGGGCCGGGATGGGTGCGGTCGGCCCGACCGGGGCGGGCCGGACGTGGCGTGTGGCGTCGACAACCCTCTCCCTCCCGTACGGGAGCTTCCGGGGAAGGGCCGTACCGGCCGTGGAGCGGGCCCGGGGCACCCGAACTCGCCGGGCCGGCGGTCCCGAGCGGGCCGATCGCGCTCCGGTCTACCTCTACTCCGCGCCGTGGTGGATGACCGTGAGGGCGTGCTGACGCGCACGATCCCTCAGGATGTCGTCCAGTTCGTCGAAGAGTGAACCCGCGGTGCTCCCGTTCCAGCCGGACGGCAGCAGCGCGAGGGGGATGCCTGGATCGCGGTAGGGCAGACGACGCCACTCGGTGAGCATGGGCACGTACGCCCGGAAGGCCTCCCTCGGAGTGGCCCGCGCCCAGGAGGAAGGGTCGGCGAGCGGACCGTGGCGACGGAGGAAGTCGGCGTACATCGTGGTGAGTTCGTCCAGGTCCCACCAGGCGCTGACCTTGGTGCGCAGATCGCCGAACGCGAGATGCTCCCCGCTGAAGATGTCGACGTAGCCGGAGAGCCCACGGCGCTCCAGCGTCCCCCGTGTCTCCGTGGCCAGGTTCGCCGGGGCGATCCAGACCCCCGGGGCGGCGTTGCCGAAGCCCAGCCTGGTCAGGCATGTGCGGAGCTCGTGCCGCTTCCCCCGCTCGGTCTCGGGGACGGAGAACACGACGAGGATCCAGCCGTCCTCGACGGTGGCCCGGGCCCGCTCGAAGATCCGTACGTCGCCTTCGGCGATGGTGCCCAGCGTCGAGTCGGCGAGGGAGTACCCCGCCCTCCCTTCCTGGCGCACGCTGTCGAGGATCCCGCGGCGCTTCATGCGTGACACCGAGGACCGAACAGCGGGTGCTTCCACACCGAGGTCCGACATGAGCCGTACGAGAGAGGCCACCGAGAGCCAGTTCGCCTCGCCTCGCGCGTACAGTCCGAAGAGGGTCGTGATCAGTGGGCCGTGGCGGGTGTCGCGGTTCGCCGCTCCGGGGGATTCCGATCGGGCCGGCGCAGTCATGTCCGCATCATTGCCCCCGTAGCCATGCCGTTCACGAACCCGCCCAGCTTAAGGGACGCCGTGCACTGTCCGGCCTGGCCCGGGCGCACACCCGGCAGGACCCCGGGACGGCGTCGGGGCGGTTCGAGGTCCGGCGAACCGGTTCGCTCTAGCGTGACGCCAGCCAGTCCGCGTAGCGGGTGGGGGCGAGCGAGGCGTCGGCCTTGCCGGTGAGGACGTCTCCGCGAACGGCGGCGAACATGCCGGCGGTGTCGTCGGTGGTGACGGTACGGCTGTCCGAACGGGCCGCGAGGGTGATCCTGCCGAGCTCGTCCAGAGCGAACACCTCGGGACCCGCGATGTTGTGGATGCCCTGGAGGGGGGTGGCCGCGGCGGCCTCGGCGACCGCGTCGGCGACGTCCTGAGCGGCGATCGGCTGGATCGGGGTGGTGGGCAGGCGGACGGTGTCACCGTCGGCGGTCCAGCTCAGGATCGAGTCGACGAACTCCATGAACTGTGTGGCGCGGACGATGGAGTACGGGATCGGCCCCGCCGCGAGGATCTCTTCCTGCAGAGTCTTGGCGCGGTAGTAGTCGAGCTCGGGCACCTGATCCACGCCGACGATGGACAGCACGACGAAGTGGCGCACCCCGGCCTTCCGGCCGGCCTCCAGCAGATTCTCCATCGAGCGGCTGAAGAAGGCAGGTGAGGCCTCGTCGAAGGTCGGGGAGTTCGTCAGGTTGACGATGACGTCGGCGCCGGCCACCGCGTTCTCCACTCCGTCGCCCGTGACGACGTCCACACCCGTCGACTGGGAGTGGGGCACCGCTTCGTGGCCACCGGCGTCCAGCTTCTTCACGACCTTCGATCCGATGAGCCCCGTACCGCCGACCACAGCGAACTTCATGACAGGCCCTTCCGCCGGAGGACGTCCATGTCCCTGGTGCAACTCACCGGTCCACTGAAACACGCCCGCCGCGGGACTGCACGCGCTCCACCTCTCCGCCTCTCCGGCGTGGGCTGCGGGTGGGCGGACGGCATGCCGTGCGTGGGCACGCGTGGGGGATCGCTGCGGCCCGCGGCCCGCACTCCCGATGGCCGTCCCTCCTGCCCCGCGTGGTCTGCACCGTCGTTCTCCCGTGCGGACGCAGCGGCGACGGCTTCCCCCGTTGCGAGCTGAGGTCCGCGACGCCGCGCATCCCGGAAGCCGGCCGCTCGGCCGGCCGGTCCGGGGCTGGGCAGCCGTAACTAGGCGGGGGTGACGTGCGACGCCTCTGCCCAGGCCGGCGTGGTCAGTCGGCAGTCATGGCCGCGTGGTGCTCCGCGAGGCGGCCCTCGGGCAGTTCCCGCGGGTAGACGGCGACTTTGCCGATCCCCCCGAGGAAGAAGGAGCGCAGCGCCGCGCTTCCGATGCGCACGGGCGACGTGGTGTTGCCAGGGACGATGTCGTAGTCGGCCAGTGCGTCCTTGTCCCGCAGCCGCCCGTCCCGGTAGATCTTGGTGTGGCCCGGCGGCTCGGCCGGGCCGTCCGGTGCGGTGGTGATGACCAGGGCGTAGTGGATCCACTCGCCGGGCCGGAGGGGGTCCTGGAAGTACGAGCCCGCGCCGAGTCCGCCGGGCGGGTTGAAGGCGTAACCGGACACGCGGTTGGCGCGGCCCTCCGTGTTGTCGGCGGAGTAGACGCGCGCGACCCATTCGCACTGGTTGACGGTGGCATAGGTGAGTTTGCCGAGCCAGTGGACGTAGCCGGTGCCTTCCGTATGAGGGAAGACCAGCACGTCCGGGCGCAACCAGGCCTCGATGGTCAGTGCTCCCGTGGTGGAGACGGACAGGGCGTCGTTGTCCGGCACTTCGACGTACTGGCCGCTGGTGCCGTCGAACAGGGTGGCCGGGTCGCCGTTGGGCAGATGCGTGTGTCCTGGGGAGCCGTGGTACGTCGCGGTCGGTCCGCCCGGGGACACCTCGGTGCCGGCTCCGCCGAGTCTCAGGAACAGGACCGGGTCGTCCGAAAGGATCATCTGGTCGTAGGTACTCACGAGCACTCTCCTTGCGGTCGGTCGCGCCGCGGTCCTGCCGATGCGGGTGTCCGTACGCCGTGCCGGGGCGGCGTCGCGGAATGCGGCGGCGAACCGTCTCACTCTAGGAGGCGACGCACCCGGCGGTAACGGCGCTCGGGCGGGCGCCGCAGGCCGGGCGGAGTGCGCCGTCGCACACTTCCTCCGGGACGCGCCGGGTTGGACTGCCGGTGCTCCGCGGTTCCGGCGGAGACGCGCCGCGCGGCGGCGGGAGGGCCCGGAGCGACCCCGGACGGGCAGGAGATTGGCCCAGGTTTCCGAAGCTCAAATGGCTCTCGGTACTGGGCCTGTGCGGTCATAGAGTCAAGTCATGACCGAGAAGACGACCACCCCCTTCCCTCCGGTACTCACCCGTCACGCCGACGCCGAGACCTGTGTCGACCCGAGCAGCACGATGCGTCTGCTCGGCGAGGCCCGCCACACGGACGACGGCTTCACCAGCTACAGGTCCACCTTCGCCGAAGGCGCGGCGGGGGCACCGGCCCACTTCCACACCAAGGCGACGGAGATGTTCTTCGTGCTCGACGGAGCCCTGCGCGTGCTCGTCGGGGAAGAGGTGACGGTCCTGCGGGAGGGCGACTTCCTGGCGGTCCCGCCCCATACCCCGCACGCTTTCGCCGCTGCTCCTGGCTCCACCGCGGACGTCCTGTTCGTGTTCGACCGCCACATGGACCGCTTCGAGTACCTGCGTCTGCTCGGCAGGGTCATGCGGGGTGAGGCGGACCCGAAGGAGATGGCCGCGTCCGCACAGCGCTTCGACAACCACTACGTGGAGAGTGCGGTCTGGCGTGCCGCACTGGAGGCCTCGTGAGCGCGGGTACAGCCCGGCGGCCGTGAGGCGGAGCCGCGCCCGAGCGGTGGCCGGTGTCTCCCGGCCGTGAGCACCGCCTGGCGGCGGCCGGTGCGATCTGGCGGCGCAGGCGACCGGGAGGCGGTCGGACGGGGGAGGGCGCGGCAGGGGAGCGGAGGGTGCGCCAGGGAGGCTGAGGGGAATGCGTGCGCTGCCGACTATCGGGTAGTCGGCAGCGCAAGGCGTAACCGAGCAAAGAAGGGGTTGTTCTCCTCATGTCCTCCTCCCTCGTCGAAACCGTCGACATCAAGGCGCCGGTCAGTGTCACCTGGGCTCTGTGGAGCGATGTGACGCAGTGGCCGAAGTTCCTGAGCCACGTGCGGCGGGTCGATCCGCTGGACGAGCGCCGGTTCTCCTGGCAGCTGTCCCTGCCGGGCGCCGACAAGGGTTTCGTCGCCGAGCTCACCGAGGTCGTCCCGCAGGACCGGATCGCCTGGAAGACGATCGAGGGCGTGCATCACGCAGGCGTGGTCACCTTCCACCGGCTCGACGACACGTCCAGCCGGGTCGCCCTGCAGATCGAGTACGACCCCAGCGGATTCGTGGAGCACCTTGGTGCCCTGACCAACCTCGACTCGGCACTGGCCAACTACGACCTGGGCGAGTTCCAGAAGCTGGCCGAGTCCACGGCGGCGGGTGACGGCCATCGAGGCCTGTGACCACGGACCGTCAGCCGGGGCGCGGAGTGTCCCCCGGACGGTGACCGTCCGTGCGCACCTCCGAGGTGCGCACGGGCGGTCACGTCTGTCGCAGCGCCTGGGACGGTCAGTGTCGTGACGGCGTGGATGAACCGGACCGGCGGGCACCCGGGCCGTCCGTGTCCCGCCCGTGAGGTTCTTCGTCCTGATGACGGCGCGCGGCCGCCGATTCGCGTGCGGTCCGCAGCGGTGACTGGGTCCACTCGGCGAACCACCAGACTCCGGCCACCACGCAGGCCCACAGGAGCCCGCTCAGCACCGCGCTCGGCCACGGCGCCCGTTCCGCCCACCGTTCCACGGCGGTCAGCACCACCCATCCGCTGAGCAGGACGGTCAGAACTCGTACACGCCTATACCTGAACATCTCCGCCCGATACCCGGTCGACGAGGGATTACGCAGCGTGATCCCAAGGAATTCACAGGTCGTCCCGGCAGCGAGGCCGTGGAGGAGCCGTCAGGCCGGAGGGGCTCGGCGGCCACTCCACCCGCGTGGGCCTCGGGCAAGCCTTCCGTGAGCGGGCGAGCGCGGTCCGGCCGGCGGCTTCCTCAGGAGGCGGCGCGACGGGTGGCCTCCGGCAGGGGGCCCTCCGCTCGCCGTCTCTTCCCGTGGAACGGGGGTTGTGGGCAGCGTCGGGAGCGGGTGGGATGATTGCATGAAGAAAGCGCTTTCATCGCTCTCCGCCGAACCCCTGGCACCTTTCGACCACCTCGATCACCGCTACCGCGGCGAGAACCCGGTCCGCACCCTCGGCCACCTCTTCCGCCCCGACCGCGGCCGGCTGGCCCTGGCGGTCGCGATCTTCGTCGTGAAACACAGCCCCATCTGGCTGCTGCCCCTGATCACCGCCACCGTCCTCGACGTGGTCGTCCAGCACGGTCCCGAGTCGGGCATCTGGAAGGCGAGCGGCGTCCTGCTGTTCATCCTCGTGATCAACTACCCGCTCCACCAGTGGTACGTACGGTGCCTGGCCGGCAGTATCCGGCGCATGGGCACGACCTTGCGCTCGGCCCTCTGCCGCCGGATGCAACAGCTGTCCATCGGCTATCACTCGCGGGTGAGTTCGAGCGTGCTGCAGGCCAAGGTGGTGCGTGACGTCGAAGCCGTGGAACAGATGGTCCAACAGAGCTCCGACCTGGGGCTCGGCGCGGTCGTCACGCTGATCGGCGGACTCGTCGTCATCGGTGTGCGTGTGCCGGAGTTCCTTCCCGTCTTCCTCGTCGTGGTGCCCGCGTCCGGCTTCCTCGTGATGAAACTGCGGGGGCGGCTGCGCAGCCACAACGAGTCGTTCCGTCGAGAGGTCGAGCAACTCTCCTCCCGCGTCGGTGAGATGACAACCCTCATCCCCATCACCCGCGCCCACGGCCTGGAGCGGACAGCGCTCGGCCGGGTCGACGGGTCGCTGCGCCAGGTCTTCGCGGCCGGTATGCGCCTGGACATGATCAACGGGCGCTTCGGGTCGCTGGCCTGGGTCATCCTCAACACGCTCGGCGTCCTGTGCCTGACGGGCTCCGCCCTGGTGGCCTACCACGGATGGATGGCCATCACTCCCGGGGACGTGGTGATGCTCAGTTCCTTCTTCACCGTACTGACGGGCTCCGTGACGACTCTGCTGGGCCTGGCTCCCGTCCTGGCCAAGGGCCTGGAGTCGGTGCGTTCGGCGGGTGAGGTGCTGCAGGCGCCCGACCTGGAGAACAACGCCGGCAAGGCAAGAGTCGAGAGTGTCGTCGGCCGTATCGACTTCGAGGACGTCGGATTCGCCTACGAGGACGGGGCGTCGGCGGTCGACGGGTTCACTCTTTCCGCGCGGCCGGGGGAGACCATCGCCCTCGTCGGGGCCTCAGGTGCCGGCAAGTCCACGGTGCTCAATCTGCTCATCGGCTTCATCAGGCCCACCTCGGGCCGCATCCTGCTCGACGGAACGGACATGGCCGGGCTCGATCTCCGGACCTACCGGCGCTTCCTGTCCGTGGTGCCCCAGGAGTCGATCCTCTTCGAGGGAAGCATCCGCGACAACGTCACCTACGGCATGGGGGACACCGACGAGGAGGAGCTGACGCGCGCCCTCCGGGACGCCAACGCGCTGGAATTCGTGAACGGTCTGCCGCGCGGCCTGGACACGGTCATCGGTGAGCACGGCGCACAGCTGTCAGGTGGTCAGAAGCAACGTCTCGCCATCGCCAGGGCGCTGATACGTGATCCGAGGGTCCTGGTGCTGGACGAGGCCACCTCCGCGCTCGACAACCGTTCCGAGGCGCTCGTCCAGGAGGCTCTCACCCGGCTCGTGCACGGCCGGACCGTCTTCGTCGTGGCCCACCGGCTCTCCACGATCCAGGGCGCCGACCGGATCGTGGCCATGGAGGGCGGCAGGGTCGCCGAAGTGGGGACGCACGAGGAGCTGCTGAGCGCGGGAGGGGTGTACGCGGGGCTGCAGCCCGCCCGCCAGAGGTGATGCGGACGGGGTTCCTTCCATGGCCGGCTGCTGAAGAGGCTGCCCTGGCGGGGAGGCCCTGAAAGCGGCGGGAAAGCAGGCCGGAGAGTGCGGCCCGTGCCCCGTGGAGCCGTCCCCGGCCGGCGCCACCGGCCGGGGACAAGCCGCCCGGGAGGTTCTCCGGGGGCCATCAGTGCCTTCTTCTCTCCACACATCCGGTCAGCGGATCAGCGACAGGTGCCGCGCGTCCGACCCGCCGGCCGCATGGATGTCAGAACAGGCCGAGCAGGCGGCGGCTGTTGTCGACGTAGGAATCCTTGCTCACGTCGACGCGCTTGCTCTTGTCGATGCGGGTACCGGCGTCGACGTCCGAACTCTTGCCGCAGCGGTTGTTGTTCGCTGTCTGCAGGGTCCCGTTGCAAGCGTGTCCGCCCTCGCCGTCGCCGCCGTCCGTCGAGGAGGCCGGCGGGGGCGGAACGATGTTCGCCCCGTGCCCGCCGTTGGGGCCGGCGTTGATCAGATGCTGGAGGAACGAGGCCCCGCCGGACGCGTCGATGAGGGAGAGGTTCACCGGGTTGTTGCGCTGGATGGAGAAGGGGGCGGCATCCCCGGGACGGGCGGAAGCGGTGCCGGCGCCGAGGGCTGCAGTGCCCAGGGCGAACAGGGTGACCATTGTTGCGCGCCCATCGAACTTCACGCACATTCATTCCGAGTCGGTTTAGGCGTCGATGTCGACGCTTCGACTGATGGAAATGGCCAGTCCGGCAATGGTTTCGGGCCATGTGTCCGTCTTCACCCGGGTGCAGCGCCATGTCCACCGGTCGGCCCGCAGGGTTCGCAGCGACCCCGAGGAAGTAGGTCCCTGCGGCCTCGCCTTCCGCCGGTCCGGCCACGACGACCGCCGGCGAGGCGGCGACCGTCACCGCAGCGGCACCCGGCCCGGCGTCGGCAAAGGAAAAAACCTGACGGTTTGTCAGAGTTCGTCCCTTCCACCGGGCCGTGCGGAGTCGGCCCCGTACGGAGCCGGCACAGCCCGTCGCGGCGGGCCTGCGCTCCATCGAGCTGGACGAGGTGGGGCCTTCAGTGGAGCGTGGCCCCCGGCCGGACCCGTGACGTGGACCCTCGCCAGAGCACCTGTGTCACCGGCGAGACCGGCTCGTCGATCGCGGCGCCCCGCAGTACGGAGATCAGCCGGTTCATGGCCCGCCGCCCCAGGGCCTCGTAGTCGATGTCGACGGTGGTCAGTGTGGGCGGGAGCCAAGCCCCCACCGGGTTGTTGTCCCAGCCGGTGACGCTCAGGTCCTCAGGTACCCGCCACCCCCGCTCGGTCGCCCCGCGCACCACTCCGGCGGCGAGTACGTCGTTGGCGGCGATCACCGCGGTGACCTCCGTGCCGGGCGGCAGGTCCATGACGGCCTGCCGCCCGGACTCGGGGGACCAGTCGCCCGCCGCGACCCCGGCCGAACGCAGGCCCAGGCGGTCGATCGTCTCCAGGTACACCTGCTCGCGGCTGCGTGCCGTGGCGTACGCGCGGTCGCCCGCGACGTGGAGGAAGCACCGGTGACCGTCCCCGGCGAGCCGCTCCATGAGCTCGGCGACCGGCGACCCGTCCGCCATCTCTCCCAGTGCGCGCATCTCGCTGTCGTAGTCGGCGGCCACGACGACGGGCACTGCCGGAGGTGTGGACCGGGCGAGGTCCGGCAGGAGCGGCGTGAGGGACACCAGCCCCTCGAACTGGCCCGAGTCCGCCAGTTCGTTCACACGCTCCGTACGAGGGCCCGCCGATCGGTCGAGCGTCACCACCTCCAGGTGGTACCCGGATGCGTGCGCCACGGTGGTCGCACCGGTGAGCATGGGCAGTGAGCTGGCGGCGGACCCGGCGGGCAGGAGTACGGCCAGACGGCCGGTCCGATGGGTGCGCATGGCTCGTGCCGTGAGGTTCGGCCGGTAGCCGAGCTCATGGATCGCGGCGCTGATCCGCTCGCGGGTGGCGCTCTTCATCCCGGCGCCGTCGAACTGGACGTACCGCGACACGGTCTGGTGCGAGACGCCCGCAGCCTGTGCGACCTCGCGAATCGTCGGGCGCTTCCGGCCCTCGGCTCCTGTGGGCACAGCCCGACTCCTCTCACCTCGAAGCCAGGACGCACCGAGCTTTTGTGATCGTTCACGATCCTAGCCCACGGCTGCGGCGCCCGGGGAGGTGCCGGGTCGCGGGGCGGGGTGCCCGGCCCGATAAATGCGTCCAGCCTCTTGACGGACCAATAGTGAACGATCACCATCGTGGTGAACGTTCACTAAATACGACTGACAGGCAGTCACCGGAACAGGCAGTCGCCAGCCACGGACAGCACGAAAGGAAATCGTGAACGAGCCCGCCCCGAGCTCCCAGGAGCCGCTCGCCGACGCAGAGCCCGAGCGTTGCCACCTCGTCGTCGGTACCGGCGGCATCGCACACGCCCATGCCGCCGCGGTCGCCGCCCACCGGGGGCGTGCGGCGGTCGTGTCGGCCGTCGACATCGATTCCCGCCGCGCCGAGGCCTTCGCGGCCGAGCACGGGATTCCGCACTGGGGCACCGATCTCGCCCAGGCGCTGCAGGAGCGGCCGGACCTTGCCCATGTCTGCACCCCGCCGGGATCCCACGTGCCTCTGGCGCTCCAGTGCATCGAGGCCGGAGTGCCCGTCCTGCTCGAGAAGCCGCCGGCCCTGAGCCTCGCCGAACTCGACGTGCTCCTTGAAGCCTCCGGGCGCACCGGTGTGGACGTCGCCGTCGTCTTCCAGCACCGCTTCGGAGCCGCCGGGCTGAGGCTGCGTCAACTGCTGCGCGAGGGAGCCCTGGGCCGTCCGCTCGTCGCGGTCTGCGACACCATGTGGTACCGGCCGCCTGAGTACTTCGCCGTGCCGTGGCGTGGGAAGTGGGACGTCGAAGGCGGTGGGCCGACCATGGGCCACGGCATTCACCAGTTCGACCTGCTGCTCGCGCTCCTGGGCGACTGGACCGAGGTGAGCGCCATGGCGGCGCGCCTCGCCCGGGAGACCGCCACCGAGGACGTGTCCACGGCGCTGGTGCGGTTCGACGGCGGGGCGCTGGCGACGATCGTCAACTCCTTGCTGTCGCCGCGCGAGACCTCGGTCCTGCGGATCGACACGGAGCTGGCGACCGTGGAGGTCGAGCACCTCTACGGGTACTCCGAGGACGACTGGACGATCACGCCCGCCCCGGGGCACGAATCGGTGAGGGACTCACTGGCCGCTGTCGCCCCGGACACCCGGAGCTGTCACGCGGACCAGGTGGGAGCCGTGCTCGACGCCATGGACGCCGGTGCGCCACTGCCCGTTCCGCTGCGCGAGGCGCGCGACACGATGGAACTCGTCGCGGCGATGTACGCCTCGGCGTTCACCGGGAAGACCGTACGCAAGGGGGAGATCGTCCCGGGTCACCCCTTCTACACCCGCATGGACGGGGCCGGCGCCCCGTGGGCCGAAGACCTCTCGCTGGAAGGCGCACCGCTGTGACCCGTACCGGACTCTCCACCGCACGCGACGCCGGGCTGCACGCCTCCCACGACGTCGACCGGGCGGTCACCGTCACCCACGACGGCACCCCCCTGCTCACGTACGTCTATACGCCGGACGACGTGCAACTGGAGTCACCCCGGCCGTACTTCCACCCGGTGCGCACGCTCGGCGGCGATGTCGTCACGGCGTTCCGGCCGTGGGACCACGTATGGCACAAGGGCATCACCTGGTCCCTGCCCGTCGTAGGGGAGCACAACTTCTGGGGCGGGCCGACCTACGTCCACGGCAAGGACTACGTCCAGCTAGAACAACGGCTCCATGGACCACGAAAGGTTCGCCGGACTGACCGTCACCGCGGAATCGGTGAGCCTGGGACACCATCTCACCTGGCGCGCCCAGCCGCTGCCCGGCCAGGATCGCGGCAGTGACGTCATCGAGGAGGAGCGCCACTGGTCGGTGTCCGTCCCTCGGGCGGAGGACGCGTGGGTGCTCACCTTCTCCTCGGTCATGACCAACGTCGGTGACGAGCGCCTCGACATCGGCTCGCCCACCACGAAGGGGCGTGAGAACGCGGGCTACGGCGGTCTGTTCTGGCGCGGGACCCGCTCGTTCACCGAAGGCACCATTCTGGCCCCGGGTGTAGCCGGCGGCGAGGAGGTACGCGGCACCCGCGCCGAATGGATGGGCTTCAGCGGCCGCCACGACGACCGTGGCGGGGCCTCCACCCTCGTCATGGTGGACGACAACGCGAACCCCCTGCATCCGCCGCAGTGGTTCATGCGGACCGAGCTGTTCGGCTGTGCCAACCCGGCGCCGTTCTTCAGCGAGGAGGTGCCGTTCGGCCCTGGAGAGACGCTCACCTTCCGCTACGCCGTCGTGATCGCCGACGGTGCCGGCGATCCCGAACGGGCGGAGCTGCTCGCGAGGCTCGGCCGCGATGCCCTGTCCCGGAGCGAGAAGGCAGAGAAGAGCGAGAAGGGAGCGGGATGAGCGCGCGTCCGCCCTTCCCGGGAGGAACATCCGTCAGCAGGCTCAGGGTCTACGACTGGCCGGCAGCCGACACTCCGGGACCGGTGGGCAGCGGCACCCCGCACCTGCACACCACCTCGTCGGAGGGGTATGTGGTCATCGGTGGGGAGGGGGCCGTGCAGACGCTCGGTCAGGACGGTTACGCGGTACACCGGTTGTTCCCCGGCAAGGTCGTGTGGTTCACGCCGGGGGTCGTCCACCGGCTGGTCAACGACGGAGACCTGGAAGTCCTCGTCGTGATGTCGAACGCGGGCCTGCCCGAGGCGGGGGACGCCGTCCTGACGTTCCCCGGCGAGGTGCTCGCCGACCCGGGGCGGTACCGGGACGCCGCGGCGCTCCCCGCACAGTCGCAGGAAGGTCCCGACGATCCTCATGTGGCCGACGCCGCTCGCCGCCGGCGCGACCTCGCCCTCACCGGGTACGCGGAGCTCCGCGCCCGTGTGGACAGCGAGGGGGGCGCCGGGCTGGCGGATCTCCACGCGGCCGCCGGGCGCCTGGTCGCGTCCCGGGTGCCCGAGTGGCGGGCGATCGTCCGGGCGGGCGTGGAGCGGAGTACGGCCGAGACGGTCTCCGCGCTCGCCTCCCTGGCCTCCGGCGGGGCCGGCCACCTCGCGGACGCCTCGGTCGTGGAGCAGGCCGCACGGCCGGGCCCCGCACGGTACGGCATGTGCGGCCGGCTCCAGACCTGGCAGCTCTGAACGTCCCGTCGGGCGGAGAGGTCCCGCGCCCTACGAGTCGTTCATGTCCGAAGGGCGGGTGGACGTCCATGCCAGCGGTGGCCGACCACTCACCCCCCGGCCGCGGGGGCGGGGGTTCCCGGCCGACGGCCGGCAGGTCTGCCCGTACTGCCCCGGACCGTCAGCCGAGGGGCGATCTCCTTGTACGCAGCGGGTGGTCCGCCCTCGATCTCCTGGACGAGCGCGTGCACGGCTGTTCTGCCGATAGCGGTGAAGTCCTGGTGGACGGTCGTCAGGGGAGGGATGCAATTCCTGGCCTCGGGCATGTCGTCGAAGCCGGCGACGCTCACGTCCTGGGGTACACGCCGTCGCGCCTCCGTCAGGGCGCGCAGGACACCCAGGGCCATCTGGTCGTTGGCGGCGAAGACGGCTGTCAGGCCCGGCTCGGCTGCGAGTTCCCGCCCGGCGGCGTAGCCGGAGTCGGAGTACCAGTCGCCGTGCACCGGTTCGGGCACCGGCCGGCCGTGGGCCAGCAAGGTGTCACGCCAGCCTTGCAGGCGCAGGCCGGCGGAGTAGGAGTCCCGGGGTCCGGCGACGTGCCAGACGGTCTCATGACCCAGGTCCAGGAGGTGCTCGGTCGCCAGGCGGGCGCCCGCGAACTGGTCGGTGTCCACCACGGCGGACCGATCGGCCGTCCGGGAGTCCACCACCACGACGGGGACCCCCCGGTGGAGCCGTGCTTCGGCATCACCCACCAGGTGCGATTCGATGAGCAGTATGACCCCGTCGACAGCCTGCTCGCCCAGACGGTCGAGGGCAAGGCTCACATCGGCGTGGGTCGGACGCGTCAGCGGCATCAAGGTGATCGTGTAGCGCCGCTCGGTGGCCGCTGCGGCGACCGCTTCCAGGGTCCGTAGATTCCCGTAGGAGGCAAGGGTGAAGACGATGACCCCGATACTTCGGAACTGGCCCGATCTCAGTGCGCGGGCAGCACTGTTGGGGCGGTACCCCAGCTCGCTCATGGCGGCCAGCACACGTTCCCGGGTCGCGGCACCCACATTGCTGCGGCCGTTGGCGACACGGGACACCGTCTGGCCCGAGACACCGGCCAGCCGTGCCACGTCGTCGATGGACGCGTCGCGCCGTCGCTGCCGCTCCTGCCCGGATTCTGCTCGCACGCCGTCCATGGGATCCTCCAGGCCTCGTCCACCGAGTGGTAGGTGAATCCCGCCAGGGTATGCGAGCGGGCGTTCCCGAAACCCGGCGGCGCCCAAGTCCGCTCGGTGTTCGCCCGGTTCGCCGGGTCGCGTGCTGCCGGAAGGGGAATTCGCGGCGGCCCCGCCCGGGCCCGTATTCCCGCGCGCACGGATGTTGACGTCAACATAGTGGGGTGCCTAGGCTCCTGGTGAAGCGGGATCCGGTCAGTCGGTGGCAATGCCGGATCGTCTCCCGCGGAGCCGCGACAAGCTTTTCCCGAAAGGGTGTTGCCTCTCCCTCCACCGGGGGAGTCCCGACCCGTGCGCCGAGCGGAATCGGTACCGGTGTGCGGGGCGAAGGTCCCCGCGGAACACTCTTGGCTGATCAACGGAAGGCAATTCGTGCGATCCATGCCGGTCTTCGCTTGAAACGTTACAACCCTGTTCGCCGCTCACGCCCCTTTCGGCCTGGTGCCCGGCAGGGCGCCCCGTCGCACGCCAACTCGGGCATTCCGGAGACTTTCGGAATCCCTGTTCAGAAGTGATCCGGTCCTACAGTCAGGGGAAATGCCCCATGGGTTCATCATTCGCTCGGACGGAGCCTTGTCGAGACCTGACGGCGTTCGGTGATCCGGCGTCTCCATGGAGCCGTCACGTCACGGGGCGGGGCGCCATGAGTCTCGCTGAACTGCGCCGGATCTCCTCCGACCGGAAACGTCCCCTGAGCAAGGACGAGAAGAGGGCCGGCCGGCGTGACGACAAGGCAGCCATCGTCTTCCTGCTGCCGTGGCTCATCGGTGTGGTGGGGCTGACAGCGGGCCCGATGCTCGTGTCGCTCTATCTGGCCTTCACGGACTACAACCTGCTCCAGAGTGCCGAATTCACGGGCTTCGACAACATCGCGCGCATGCTCGACGACGCCCGGCTGCACAATTCGCTGGCAGTCACCTTCATGTACGTCGCGATCGGCGTGCCCCTTCAGCTGGCCGTCGCCCTCGGTCTCGCTCTGCTGCTCGACCGGGGAATGCGAGGTCTCTCCTTCTACCGCTCGGCCCTCTACCTCCCGTCCCTGCTCGGCGGGAGCGTGGCCATCGCCGTGCTCTGGCGGGTGGTCTTCGGCGAGGACGGCCTCTTCAACGACTTCCTCGGCCTCTTCGGTGTGGTCGGCCGGAGCTGGATCTCGGATCCCGACACCTCGCTGTGGACCATCATCCTTCTGCACGTCTGGACGTTCGGATCACCCATGGTGATCTTCCTCGCCGGACTGAGGCAGATTCCCCGGCAGTACTACGAGGCGGCCTCGACGGACGGAGCGAGCACCTGGCGGCAGTTCCGCTCGATAACCCTGCCGCTGCTGACCCCCATGGTGTTCTTCAACCTCGTGCTCGGAATCATCAATGCCTTCCAGTCCTTCACCCAGGCATTCGTGGTCTCCGGGGGACGGGCGGCCCCGCCGACTCGACGCTCTTCTACACCCTCTGCCTGTATCAGGAGGGTTTCGGGTCCTTCCGAATGGGCTACGCGTCCGCACTCGCCTGGCTGTTGCTGATCATCATCGGCGCCTTCACCGCGATCAACTTCTGGGCCTCGAAGTATTGGGTGTTCTATGACGACTGACATTCCGACAGCGGACCGTTCCCCGGCGCGGACAGACGGAGCCCGGGTGCGACAGGACCGAACCCAACGGCGGCAGCAACGTCGAACAGACCCTGGCCCGCTACAACCAAGAGGTCCTCTTCGGCCGGATGAGCGCGGAAGAGGCTTCCACGGGGTTCGTCGACGAGATGACCGACATGGTCGAGTCGGCGCGCTGAGCAGATCACTTCGCGCACTCGGCGACCGCCGCGCGGCACACCACCCGGCACCGGAACAGGCTCCCGCGTGCCCGAACGAGGACGGATCAGAATGACGACCGCACGACCCTGGCCCCTGAACACCGACGGGATCGTCTACGGGGGTGACTACAACCCCGAACAGTGGCCCCTGGACGTCCAGCTGGAGGACATCGGACTGATGAAGGAGGCCGGTGTCGGTCTCCTCAGCGTCGCCATCTTCTCCTGGGCCCAACTGGAGCCACGTGAAGGAGAGTTCGACTTCGCCTGGCTGGACGCCGTACTAGACAGGCTGCACAGCGCGGGCATAGGCGTCGCCCTCGCGACCGCCACCGCGTCGCCGCCGCCGTGGCTCACGCGCAAACACCCCGAGATCCTGCCCGAACTCGCCGACGGCACCGTCCTCCACCAGGGCTCCAGACAGTCCTACGCCGTCTCCTCGCCCGTGTTCCGTGGCTACGCCGTCCGGATGACCCGCCGGATGGCAGAGCGCTACCGCGACCATCCCGCTCTGGCCGTGTGGCATGTCGACAACGAACTCGGCTGCCATGTGCCGCACGACTACTCGGACGCCGCCGCCGAGGCGTTCCGCGGCTGGCTGCAGGACCGCTACGGCACGGTCGAGGCCCTCAACGCGGCCTGGGGGACGGCCTTCTGGTCCCAGCGTTACGACTCCTTCGAGGAGGTCCTGCCGCCGAGATCCGCTCCCACGTTCGTGAACCCGACCCAGCAGCTCGACTTCGCACGCTTCTCCTCCGACGAACAGCTCGTCCACTACAGGGCCCTTCGCGATGTGCTGCGCGAGGTCACCCCGCACGTGCCGACGACGACGAACTTCATGATGACCACCGCCAACAAGTGGGTGGACTACTTCTCGTGGGCCGACGACATGGACGTGGTGGCCAACGACCACTACCTCACCTCCCGCGACCCCGAGGCCCACATCGGCCTCGCCTTCAGCGCCGACCTCAGCCGCGGAGTCGCCGGGGGCGCACCGTGGATGCTGATGGAACACTCGACATCGGCGGTCAACTGGCAGCCCCGGAACGGCGCCAAGCGCGCCGGCGAGATGCTGCGCAACTCGCTCACACACGTGGCACGGGGCGCCGACGCCGTGATGTTCTTCCAGTGGCGGCAGTCCGCGGCAGGCGCCGAGAAGTACCACTCCGCCATGCTCTCGCACGCCGGTCAGGACTCCGATGTGTGGCGCAACACCGTGGAGCTGGGCCGGCGCCTGCGATCCCTGGCACCGGTCCGGGGGAGCCGTGTGACGGCGGACGTCGCTCTCGTCTTCGACTACCCCTCCTGGTGGGGCTCCGAGATGGAGGGCCACCCCACACACGACCTCCGCTACCTGGACGAGGTGATGCGCTGGTACCGCGCGCTGTGGCGGCGAGGCGTCACCGTCGACGTCGTGTCCCCGCGGAACAGCCTGGACGGCTACCGGGCCCTGGTCGTCCCCACCCTCTACACGGTGGACGACCAGGACGCGGCACGCATCGCGGAGGCAGCACACGCGGGCGCCGGCGTCCTCGTCACCTTCTTCAGCGGCATCGTGGACGAACACGACCACGTGCGGCTCGGCGGCTACCCCGGCGCCTTCCGTGAGCTGCTCGGCGTACGCTCCGAGGAGTTCCACCCGCTCCAGGAAGGCGAGGTGCTCACACTCGACGACGGCACCCGTGCCGACCTGTGGAGCGAGAAGACCCGCCTCGAAGGTGCCGAGGCGATACGGACCTGGGTCGACGGCCCCCTCGCCGGACTGCCTGCGGTGACCCGTAACAGTGTCGGCCGCGGCAAGGCCTGGTATGTGGCGACCCGTCCCGACGACGACGGAGTCGCAGGTGTCGTCGACGCCCTGCTCACCGAGGCCGGCGTGGCCCCGGTGGTGGCCGGCCTCCCGCAAGGCGTCGAGGCCGTGCGCCGGCGCGCCGACGACGGCACCGGCTTCCTCTTCCTCATCAACCACACGACCCATGACGTCGACGTACCGGCCGCCGGGCACGAACTCCTGCGCGGTCAGGACGTGACGGCGCGGCTGACGCTGCCCGCGCTGGAGACCGCGGTCGTCCGCGAGCGCTGACGGCCGCACGTGTCGTCGACCGCGTGTGCGACCGTCTGACGGCGCGCGTGAGGGAGCGGGGAGCCCCGGACATGCGGGGCTCCCCGCTCCTTCGCGCTCCGGGGGCCTCGACACGGCGGCCCGCGCGCTTCGAATGCAGGGTCGGTGTCCGGATACGGCTTCGGAGTTGGCGACGGACGGATTCGGCTGCCCGTGCGAGGTGTCATACCAGAGCGGGACGCCTGGCGGGCAACTTCAACAACTGCACACCGCACCCAGACGATTGACGACTACCGTGTGTTGCCGGTGATCAACGATGGGCTCATATCGGTCGAGCCTTCCCCAGCCGTTGACCCGGGCCTGACCGACCACCGTAGGTGTCACCACATGAATGCCGATTCCTGGTGCCCCACGTACCGAGGACGATGATGTCTCAACTTCGCGCACCCACCGCGCGACCGGAACGCCGCGAAGGCGGCCGGCACGGCCGGCCGGGTGGCCGCTCGCACTCGGCCACGAGCCGGCCACGCCCGGCGCAGCCCGTTCCCGACGGCCGTCTGCGACCACAGCTGCTGCGCACCGCCGTCCTGCCGACCGTGGCCGCCGTGCTCAGCGGAGCCGCGGCCGTCATCTTCACCATCCGGGCCTCCGGGGTACGCCCGTCCGGCAGTCTCCTGGCCGCGCTCGGCGGATCCGCGGCACTGGCCGTGGCGGCCGTGGCGGCGGCCGTTCTCGGTGCCGGCCGTGTCGCCCACGGGGTGCTCGACCGCGTCCTGGTGCTCCGGCGTTCCGGGGCGCAGCACCACGCCGAGATCCAGCGCGTCGTCGAACAGCTCCGGGACGGCGAGCCCCTGCCGGCCCGGCGGGCGACTCCCGCGGCCGCTCCTGGCGCGGACGCCTTCGACCTGCTCGCCCAGGAGATGGGCCGCTCGCAGGACGACGCGGTGGCGGCCGTCGTCCAGGCCTCGCAGCTCCATCGCAGCAACGGGAACGAACAGAAGGTCGAGGTCTTCGTCAACCTCGCCCGGCGGCTGCAGTCCCTCGTGCACCGCGAGATCCAGATCCTCGACGAACTGGAGCACGAGGTCGAGGACCCCGACCTGCTCAAGGGCCTCTTCCACGTCGACCATCTCGCCACCCGCATCCGCAGGCACGCCGAGAACCTCGCCGTGCTCGGCGGCGCCGTTTCGCGGCGGCAGTGGAGCAATCCCGTGAGCATGACCGAGGTGCTGCGCTCGGCGATCGCCGAGGTCGAACAGTACCCGCGGGTGAGGCTGGTGCCGCCGATCGACGGGACCCTTCGCGGCCACGCGGTCGCCGACGTGATCCACCTCCTCGCCGAACTCGTCGAGAACGCCACGGTGTTCTCCGCTCCGCACACCCAGGTCCTGCTCCGCGCACAGCGCGTCACCGCCGGGCTCGCCCTGGAGGTGGAGGACCGAGGCCTCGGCATGCCGGGCCCCGAGCAGAAGCGGATGAACACCCTGCTGGCCGACCCCGATCAGGTCAACGTCGCCCACCTGTTGCAGGACGGGCGGATCGGGCTGTTCGTGGTCGCCTCCCTGGCCCGCCGGCACGGCATCGCCGTGCGGCTGCAGAGCAACATCTACGGCGGCACGCAAGCCGTGCTCGTACTGCCCGAGGTCCTCCTCGGCATCGACATCGATGCCACTACGGCACCCGACGCGGCACCGGTTCCGCCGCCCGGGGCCGTGCACCGGCCACCGGCCCACGACTCGTCGCCCGTGGCTTCGCCGCCGCCCTCGGCGCAACACCAGCCGTCGGACCTGACGCCCCCGCAGGGCGGGCGCCCGGGAGAAGGGCCGCCGCTGCCCCTGCGTGCCGAGCGGGTGGACCGGCCGAACCTCGCCGCGTCCCCGCCGCGCGCCCGGTCGGCGAAGACCACCGGACCCGCGCCGGCTGCCGTACCTGCCCCGTCATTCGAAGCCACCCCGTCCTTCGAATCCGTCCCGTCCCCGGCACCGGCCCCGGCGTCCGAACCCGCTCCCTCGGCCCTGACCGCCCCGTCGCCCGGTTCCGCCGGATCCGTCCGGCCCATCGGGGACACCGGCGCCCCCACCCAGGGGACGGCGCCCGGCGTGGTCGCCCCCGTCCGGCCCCAGCTCCCACGGCGCAGCAACCAGGAGAACCTGGTTCCGCAGCTCAGGGAAGCCCCCGTGCCGCGCGCCGAGGACGAGAACGCCCTGCACGACCCCGGTCTGATGGCCGCGTTCCGGCGTGGTGTCGATCTCGCCGAGGCCCGGACCGCCGATGAGCCGGAACCGCCGGGCACATACAGCGCGCCTGGCCCAGCGACCCCTCTCGGCGGGCCCGCAACGACTGTCGGGCCGCAGCGGTCCCATGGGCTCGCCCCGCTGCCGTTCCGCAGCCCCGGCACCACCGCGACGCCCGGTGCGGAGCTGATGGACCCGGTGCACCGGGGACCCCGGACGCCCGAACCCGATCCACGACCCGAGAACATGTTCAAGGAGTAGATGCACCATGACGAGCGAAATGCCGTCCGGTCAGGTCTCGGACCTCGACTGGCTGCTCAGCGGTCTGGTCCAACGCGTGCCCTACACGCGCAGTGCCGTCCTCCTGTCGGCGGACGGCCTGGTGAAATCGGTCCATGGCATGGACGCCGACAGTGCCGATCACATGGCCGCCCTGGCCGCGGGCCTGTACTCACTCGGCCGCAGTGCCGGTGCCCGGTTCGGTGACAACGGCGACGTGCGGCAGGTCGTGGTCGAGCTCGACTCGACGCTCCTGTTCGTCTCGACCGCCGGCTCCGGGACCTGTCTCGCCGTCCTCGCGGGCCGAGAGGCGGACGCGGCAGTACTGGGATACGAGATGGCCATGCTGGTGAAGAGCGTCCGCCCCTACCTGATGACGCCGCTCCGGCAGCCGGCCGGAGCGCCGTTCACCCCGGGGCTGTGAGGATGCCGGCCCCGCAGGACGGGCCGTTGCTCGACGACGCGGCAGGCCGGCTCATCCGCCCTTACACCGTGAGCAACGGCCGTACGAGGCCGACCACCGTGCTCGACCTGCTCTCCCTGGTGATGGCCACGGGCAGACGGCCCCAGGCCCAACTCGGCCCCGAACACACCGTGGCCCTGGAGCTCTGCGACGGACCCACGTCCGTGGCGGAGATCGCCGCCCATCTCCGGCTGCCCGCCGTCATCGCCAAGGTCCTCCTGTCCGACCTGGTCGACTGCGGTGCGGTCACGGCACACGCACCCGCGTTCCACGACATGCCAACCGACCGATCCCTGCTGGAGGCAGTGCTCGATGGTCTACGACGACAGCTCTGACAGCTCCGAATGCTTTCCCGTGGCCCTCAAGGTCCTGGTCGCGGGCGGTTTCGGCGTCGGCAAAACGACGTTCGTGGGTGCCGTCAGCGAGATCGCGCCGCTCAGTACCGAAGAGCTCCTGACGCAGGTCAGCGCGGCGACCGACAGCCTGGAAGGCATCGAGTCCAAGTCGGCGACCACCGTGGCCATGGACTTCGGCCGGATCACGCTGTCCGAGCAGCACGTGCTCTACCTCTTCGGCACCCCTGGACAGGAGCGGTTCTGGTTCATGTGGGACGAGCTGTCGAAGGGCGCCCTGGGAGCGGTAGTGCTGGCCGATACACGTCGTCTTGCCGAGTGCTTCGCCGCCGTCGACTTCTTCGAACGGCGCGGCATCGGTTTCATCGTCGCGGTCAACGAGTTCGACGGCGCCTACCGGTACGAACCGGAAGAGGTGCGGGCGGCGCTCGACCTGGGGCCCGAAGTCCCGGTCGTGCTCTGTGACGCCAGGATCGCCAGCTCGGGCACCGGGGCGCTGGTCACCCTGGTCCAGCACCTCATCAACGCCACGGCACCCGCGCCGCTCTCGGGCTTCGGAGTCCGCCCGTGACTCCGTACGGCACGAGCCGGCCGTTGCTGACCCCGGTGGACCAGGACGGGTCCCGCCGGAGTGCACGGCTGCGCAAGCTCGGTCTGGGGGAGCGTGCCGACGCGTCGTTCGTCAGCTTCGACGCCTTCGCCGACCGGGTGGCCGAGGTGACCGGTACGCCGTTCTCGATAGTCAACTTCATCGACGGGAACCGGCAGTTCTTCGCGGGGCTGCACACTCCTGCCGGAGCCGACGGCGACCTGGGCGCCGCCGCCTCGGCCGGCCGCAGCGGCCGCTACCTCGCCCGCGACCACGGCTACTGCCCGCACGTGCTCGTACGCCGCAAGGCCCTGGTGCTGGAGGACGTCTGCGACTTCCCGCGGTTCGCGGGCAACCCGGTGGTCGACGACATAGGGATCCGCTCCTACCTGGGCGCCCCGCTCATCGACCGTACGGGCGTGGCGCTCGGTACGGTCTGCGCAGTCGACACCGTGCCGCGCCCCTGGGGCAGGGCCGGCCTCGAGACCATCAAGCTGCTGGCCCGGGAGATCGTCGTACAGATCGAGCGCCGGGAGGTGTCGGGCTTCTGACGCGGGGGTGCAGGTCCGTCGTCACCGCGCACCGGCCTTTCCGGTGCCAGGCCCGTGGAAGCGCAGCCGGTCCACGGTGAACAGGTCCGGTCTCTCACTGCTCCATGCCGGGTTGGCGAACACCATGTACAGCCGCACGTTGCCATCGGCCCGCTTCAGCGCGGTCGTCGGTGACACGGCCGCACCCCCTTCCCTCACGCCCGGGACGGACAGCGAGCCGAGGAGGGGCCCGTCCGGGGAGCCGGCCCGGAATTCGATCGTCCCCCCGATCCCGCAGGGGTTCGCGCGGACGGTCACCGACCGGATGCTCCCCAGGCTCACAGGGTCGAAGGAGACCCAGTCCCCGTCCTCGATCTCCGTCAGTGCTCTGCCGCCCGACGCCTGCGCACGGCTGCCGGCCACGGCACCGCCGTGCGCGCCCCCGGTCGAGGTGAAGCGTTCCGCCTCCTGGAATGCCGTGCGCAGGGTGAGAGAGGCGTGACCCACGAGCTCCGGGACGCTAGGGGTGCCCCTGTCCGTGTAGCGCACCGTGATCCGGTGGGCACCGGAGGGCAGGACGGCCCCGGACCTCATGACGATCGAGCCCCGGCAACCCGGAAAGCCGGTGACGGGGCGAAGTGCCCCGGGGTGGCCGGCTGCGGAGCGTACGAGGATCCGTGAGCAGTCGACCCGGGTCCGCTCCCCGTCCTCGTCGTCCGTCACCTCCACCGTGAAGGGAAGGGTGTCCCCGGGGCGGAACAGGCCTCCGTCCGGCAGACCGTGGACGGAGACCCTGGGGCGCGTGTTGCCGACGGTGATGTCCTGGCCGGCCATGGCCGTCGTGCCTTCGGGGCCGGTCACCGTGAGGCGCGCCGTGAACCGTCCTTCGACGCGATAGGTGTAGGAGGGGTTCGCCACCGTCGAGTCGGTGCCGCCGTCACCGTCGAAGTCCCAGGCGTACGTGACCTCCAGGTCTCCGGGGAGCCCGGACCCCGCGCCTGTGAAGGACACGCTCAGCGGCGCCGGGCCGTTGTCGCGGTCGGTGGTGATCGCCGCACCGGGCAGCCGGTCGTCGCCGACGTGGTCGATCCGGAAGACCCCGGCACCCTCGTCGCCGCCGCCGGGGGCCGTGACGCCGGCGAGCCCCGAGTCGACGACGTACAGGGCGCCGTCCGGGCCGAAGACGGCAGCCGTCGGACGGTTCCATTCCATGTCCTCGAAGACGCCGTCGGCGGACTGGAGTTCACCGGATTCGACCGGGCCGAACCGGGGGTCGGAGAACGTCTGGTCCGTCCGCTGGAACGAGAGTGCGGTGAAGCGCCGTCCCGCCGGGTCGTACGTCAGCCACTTCCCGGCGAAGTACTCGGGGAACTTGGTGCGGTAGAGGCTCCCCGGGTCGTAGGCGTAGACGGGGCCGCTCACCGCACCGCTGGGTGCCTCGGACGCGGGGTCCGGCACGCCGTCGACCCGCGGGGTGCAGTCCGTCGCCCCGCCGGCGGTGCCGCCGGTGCAGTACGGCCGGACCGTCTGCCCCGCCTCGGTGATCCGGAAGTACTCCACCGTGCCGTCGGCGTCGGTGCCGGCGGCGAACAGAGTGCCGTTCACGGGGTCCACGGTGACGCGATAGGGGTTCCGCATGCCCATCGCGTAGATCTCCGGGCGGGTGCCGACGGTGCCCGACGCGAAGAGATTGTCCTCCGGCACGGTGTAGGTGCCGTCGTCCTGCGGGGTGATGCGCAGGATGGCGCCCCGCAGATCATTCGGTGCCCCTGACGCGATAGGGAGCGTGATGTCACCCGTCGACGCGTACAGATGGCCGTTCCGGTCGAAGGCGAGCGACCCGGACGAACGGGAGTCCCCGATGTCCGTGGACCGCCTGCCCGGCAGGGTGAGCAGGCGCTTCTCCGACGCGGGGTCCACCGTGTTCCCGTCGGCCGTGAAACGTGAGAGGACCAGCTGTTTTCCCGTGGTGTCCGAATGCAGCAGGTAGAGCCAGTTGTTGTCCGCGAAGCCCGGATCCAGGGCGAGGCCGGTCAACCCGTCGGAGCGGGCGGCGGTCTCCGGTCCGTACGCCAGGTCGAGGGCCGTGGACACCCTCATCGTCCGCTGGTCGACGATCTTGAGCCGTCCGGTGCGCTCGGCGACGAGGACCCGGCGGTCGGGGGTGACCGCCGCGTCGACCGGATCGGTGAGCCCGCCGGCCGTGAGCGGGGTCCGCTGGAAGGAACCGGCCCGGGTCGCGGTGCAGTCGCCCGGTTTCGCGCCCGCGGCCCATTCGATGCCGCCCAGCAGATGGGCGAGGAAGCCGTCCTCCCGGAAGGCCGTGGGGGAGTGGCCGCCGGCGCTGAACCATGAACGCCCGCCGTCGTATTCCTGGCACCACGACCAGGGGTGTTCCACACTCTCGTCGAGGCCGCCGATGCCGTCGCGCGCCCTGATGTGCGCGAGGGTGTGCACCGCACCGGTCGGATCGGTGCGCCAGTTGTACCACTCCTCCGTACGTTCCCAGAGATCGGGAAGCATCACCGTCGAGGGATGCGCGTGGTCGAGGACCTCGACCCTGCCGGTCTGCACCGGGGTGCCCCGGTCGGGTACCGCGCCGACCAGCCCTTCGTACCACTCCCAGTCACGCACCCCGGCGGAGGCGTCGTGCAGGCCGACCCATCCGCCGCCCGCCCTGATGTACTTCTGCAGGGCGGCCCGCCCGTCCTGGCCGAGGCCGTTGCCCTCCTCCCGCGCGGACGAGGTGTTGTTGAAGACGACCGCGTGGAAGCGCGAGAGGCCGGCGTCGTCGAAGACACCCGGATCATCGGTCGCTTCGACCGCGAATCCGTTCTCGGCGCCGAGCTCCCTCACCGCATCCACACCGGCACGGACCGTGTCCTGCGACCCCGGCGCAGATCCGGAGTACACCAGCACGCGGAAAGACCCCGCCGGAGCCCTCGGGAACGAGGCTGCCGTCACCGAGCCGATGATCAGTGCCAGAAGCGCGAAGAGGGCCATCAGGGCGATCGATGCCGGAGGGTGGGCCCGGGGCAAGGACCTGCTGGGTAACGGGCTGCTGCTCATGAGGGCGCTCCCGGTGCGGTGTGGGGCCGGGCAGGGGAGAAAGCGCTTTCTGATGTGCGTGGTTCAGAGTAGGTTCACGGCATGGCAGGGTCAATGGCCCCTCGGTGCCCGCGCCGCACGCCGTGGCCGCCCGGTGCTGGGGCTACGGTCGGACCTGCCGCAGCCCCGGATCGGAGGCCTTGGATGACCGTCACCGCCGACGACGTCCGCGCCATCGCGCTGTCCCTGCCCGACACGGCTGAGAAGCTCGCCTGGGGGCAGCCCACCTTCCGGGTCGCGGGGAAGATCTTCGCGGCGCTGGGGGACGACGACGCGACCATGGGGGTCAAGTGTCCCGTGGAGGACCGCGCCGAGCTGATCGCCTCGGAGCCGGAGAAGTTCTTCGTACGCGAAGGACACGACGACAGCTATGCCTGGCTGCGGGTGCGGCTCGCCGCCCTGGACGACGCGGCCGAACTGAATGCCGTCCTCACCGATTCATGGCGGCAGGCCGCCCCGCGCCGGCTTGTCGCCGCACATCCGGAACTGAGCCCGGACCCGGCGGACGGCTGAGGGGCCTCAGCCGGGCGGAAGCCTCGTGTCGGTCATGGGCTCAGCGTGCAACATCAAGCAAGGTTGAGGTCAGGCAGGGGAAACGGGTTCGTGAGCACGGGTTGAAGTGCGGTATTGTTCTCATGCGCGTTCAGCCAGGGGGAAACCCCAGGTCAAGCGGGCAGCGGGACGTAGCGCAGCTTGGTAGCGCACTTGACTGGGGGTCAAGGGGTCGCAGGTTCAAATCCTGTCGTCCCGACTGGAGACAGTCGCAGGTCAGGGCCGGTTTCGGAGAAATCCAAAACCGGCCCTTGATCATTTTTGGGGACCAGTTGGGGACCAGCTGGAGGTCCGGCGTCCTTGACCGGGTCAGCGGGTCAGCGGGTCATGACTATGGGGCTCGGCAGTGAGCGTGGTGCGCGCAGCACGTTGAAGTGGGCCGAGAGCGCCGCCCCGGCGGCCGTGATCTTGTGGACGTCCGGGTGTAGATAGCGCTGGGTGGTGGTCAGTGAACCGTGGCCGGCGATTCTGCGGAGGACGTGCACTTGGACCCCGGCGTCGGCGAACCAGGTCAGTCCCGTGTGTCGGAGGTCGTGGCGGCGCAGATGCTCGTAGCCGAGCTTGGTGACGACGTCGTCCCAGTGCGTGGCGTCGCGCAGGACGGCGGTGGAGATACGTCCGCCGCGCGGGCCCGTGAACAGGCGCGCGTCCGGATTGGGGCCTGCGGACAGGATGCGCTGGGCGACGAGGGGACGGATCTCCTCGACGATAGGAACCTTGCGGGCCCGCTTGCCCTTGGTGCCCTTGTCGGTCAGCCCGCCGGGCGCGGGTGTGGTCTGACGCCGCACGGTCCAGATCCACTGGGTGGTGTCGATGTCTCCGACGCGGCAGCCTGAGATCTCCCCGATCCGTGCGGCGGTGCACGCGGCGAAAATGACCACCTCTCCCCAGCCGCGGTACTCGTCGTGAGAGGCGGCCACGAGCGCATCGGCCAGTGCGAGGAGTGTCTCCCAGTCGGGCAGGGCGAGCGCGCGCGGGTCAAGGAGTTCGTCCTCGGCCTGCTTGTAGAGCTTCTGCCAGCCGGTCACCCGGGCGGGGTTCACCTTGATGATGCCGTCGCGGACTGCCTGCTTTATGACGCGGACCAGGACGGCGATGGTGTTCTTGACTGTTGAGCGGCTGAGCTCGTCGGCGATCCAGTTCTGCACGGTGCGGTCGACAACGCCATTGGTGATCATCCGGACCGGGACGTGGCCCAGGGCGGGCACGACACGCACCCGCCAGCCTGACAGGTAGGGGTCGAGTGTTTTCAACTCCAAGCCGCGCAGGGCGAGGTCCATGTTCGCGGTACCGTATTCGGCGAGCTTCATGGTGGCGAGCGACGGGGATAGCCCTGCCTCAGCCGCTTCGATGATGGACTGGAGCCACTCCTGCGCTTCATCCTCGTCCGCCTTCCCCTCCGACAGGGACAGAAGCCGCTTCGTAGCCGGATCGAACCAGCGGACTCGCGCGCGGTACGGGTTGGGGCGATCAGGCCGGTGCTCGATGTCGGTGGTGAGTCGGACACCGACCGGCACATTGGCCTTTTCGGCCATCATGCGTCTCGGCGCGGGACGGTCCGGTGGCGACGCAGCCATTCCTCAAGGTCGACCGCGCTGTACATGATGACGCGTTCCGAAACGGAGACGAACGGCGGGCCCTGGGGTGGCCGAGCGGTGCGCCAACGGCGCAGAGTCGAGGTGTTTACACGCAGGCAGGCGGCGAGGTCGCGCGTCGAGTACCAGGCATTGGCCAGGAGAGATGACCGGCTGTCATCTTGGCCGAAACGGGCACTGCCCTCGTTCTTGGTATGCGTCTGACGGTCTGTGTAGTCTGCTATTGGTTCGGTGGGCAAGGGTGGTGGATCTCCGGGGGTACGGAGCACCGAAGGGATACAGAAGGCGGTCGGCGACAAGCGACGCGGCCCGCAGGTGGAGAACCGTGGGGTTCTGCATGCACAGAAGCGGTGAGTCCTTCTGTTGGAACTGATCCGCAGTGGTGCTCTGGGCAAACGGTGGACAACAATCGTCTGCAGAAGCGCCGGTTTGGCTACTGAGGTTTTCAAGGTGGGGTCGGTGGGTTGATGGCCAGTCTTGTGGCGGTGAGGCAGCCGTCGATGAGACGGGGCCGGAGTTGGATCCTGCGCAACTCGCTGCGGAGCTTGCGGTCGAGGTCGTCGGGTGTGGTGAAAGCGGTGTTGGCCATGGCTCCGCGCACGAGTGACCAGACAGCCTCGACGGGATTCAGGTCGGGTGCATACGGCGGAAGCCGCACGGTGGTGAGCCAGTCGTGTTCGGCCTCGTACCGCTTCAGCCCCGCGGCCAGATGGGTGTTGAGATTGTCCCAGACAACAACGATCGGTCCGCCGAGCTGGATGTGTGCCCGCACCAGGAGGTCGCGGTAGTCCTGCCAGGAGAAACTCTTACGGGCGCCCTTGAGCAGGAGGTGAGTGCGAGGCCGGTGGATGAGTCGGCTCTTCTCGCCGGCCCTGTAGCAGCACAGCGCGGCAACCGAGGTCCGGCGGCGGGACCTGCCACGCACGCGGATGACGGGAGTATGTCCGCGCCGGCCCCAGGTGCGGGCCCGGGGCGGCGTCATCGAGAAGCCGGCCTCGTCCTCGAAGACGATCCAGGCCCCGGAGGCCGCCGCGAGCCTTTTACCGCGGGCCACACCTCCTTCTTCCACAGCTCCACCGCGTGCTCGTCGCGCTCCAGTGCTCTGCGGGCGGGCGCCTGCCAGGACCAGCCGTGCCGTTTCAGCAGCCGCCACACCGTCGCCACGGACAGGCTCACCCGCAGCCGACGGCGGATCACCACCTGGACCCGGACCAGGGTCCAGCGTTCGTCGTCGAAGCCGTGCGCCGACGGGCCTTTGCCGAGTTCCTCCTCCAGCACGGCGAACTGAGCCTCGGTGACGGTCGGGACGTTCGCCGGACCCGCCGAGCGCAAACCCTCCATGCCGCCCTCGCGCCAGGCACGACGCCAGCGTTCCACCGACCGCACACTCACTCGCAAGTCCTTCGCAATCACCGAGGTCTTCTCACTCGCCGCGAAGCGTTGCCCTGCCTGAAGCCGGACTCCCTCACGAAACGCCCGACGCTCAGCGGTCAGGCCCCCACCCTCTGAATACCTCACCTCACCTGCATACCGCAGGGATCATGAACCGTCACCACCCGACAACAACACGAAAACCTCAGTAGTTACCTGTGGGGTCCTTGCTGCGTTCCGTCAGGCGGGCAGAGCGTGGATCGCCGTGGAGAATCTGGCTAGCGTGTCAGGCGAGGGTGAGCGGCGGCGACGGGACAGGTGTCTGGCGGGGGGCGACGAGGGGAGGGGCCGACGGGGGCGGTGGTGTGGTCGTGGGTGGCGGGGCTGTGACCGACGAAGGGTTGGGGGACCAAGACGCGATGGCCGTCGTCGACACCGAGGACGCCCTTGTCGAAGACCTTGTGATCCGCTGTCCGTGGGCGGTGTACCTGCCATACGGCGACCGGAGGGACGGCCGAATGCGACCGGCACGTCGATCTCCTGATTGATGACGGCCTTTGAGCCTCGCTGTCGCGTGCCGTGACAGAGCTTGATCCGGGATCTTGGACGGGCCACGTGGATGCTCTATGAGCAGACAACGTCGTTCGTCGTCCCCCACTGTCGTGGAGACCAGTAGGGGCCCACAGGCGGAGCTCGCGAACCTAAACAGCGTGCGCAGACGCACGTCCGGTGCGATAGTTCTGCCAGGCGGGTGCAGGTAATTTCTGCGGCCTCTGCGGAACTCGGGGCTTCTCACCCGGCTTTTCTTCAGGAGCTCGGAGGAAGCAGAGGTTCGTGCTCGTCCGGGGAGCCGTTGAGTAGGTCGCAGTGCGGAACGTCATCTGTCGCGTAGTTGTAGCGGGTGGTCAACAGTTCCTTGAACGCCTGCGGGTTGGGGGTCGTCATGGCGGAACCCAATTTCCAGCGGCGTTGGGCAATGGCCAGCAGGGTCACGTCCATATGCGCGCGCAGGCTGTCAGCGGTGAAGGCATTCAGGGGCAGTGCGGTTGCGTAGTGGCTTTCCGGTGTCCGGAAGAAGCGGGTGGGATAGTCCCGGGGAATGCTGCCAGGACTGGCCTGCTGCAGCCGCAGGTTAGCGGCGATATTGGCCAGGGCCAGCAGGATCTGCCAGTCGAGCCATCCTTCGTTGCGCAGTTCTTCCAGTCCGGTGCGGATGCCGCAGTCGGCCAGTACACGGGGCAGTGTCTCGCTGAGTACCTGGGGCAGGTCGGTGTAGTTGTCGCGGATCATGTCGAGTGCTCTGGTGCGGTCGTATCCGGGGCCCGGTGTCGTGGGCTGGGCGAGTTGCGGGGCGGTGGGGGGCTGGAATGCCGTGTCCGACCACGGTGGCATGGCGGATTGCCGCAGGGTGTCGTAGTGGGCCTCGGCCAGCAGACCGGCGGCTTCGTCGTAAGGGCGACCGCTGATCAGTTTGTGCAGGAGTCCGCGGGCGAATGTTGTCTTCACCAGAGACATGAACGCCTCGGTGGGCCTGGCGCTGAGGTGGGCCAGCAGGTGCACCACCGTGGTGGACAGTTCACGTTCGAAGGCTGTGTGGTCGGTCGAGGCGCTGTAGGGGCTGAGGATGACGGTGCAGTCGATGGCGTGATTGTTGGGCCGGAAGGTGACTCTGTCCCCTCCGCCCAGTGGTGTGCCCGTGATCACCCGGACCAGGATGTCCTGGGGGAGGAACAGAGGATCGTGCGGGGCGAGTTCCGCAAGCGAGATCTGCACCGCGGCGGTGAAACGCTCGGCTGCCAGGACGGTAGCGCGGGTGTTGTCACACCGGATACGCCATGTCGTGCCCAGGGCTGCGAAGTTCATATCCCGGTGCGCTCCCACGTCCGAAAACGGTCTTCCGGTGAGCTGGTCGTCTGCGTTCTGGATGAACTGCTGCTCGGTCTGCGTGAAGCTGGGCCGGATCAGCGGGAGGTGTTCGTCCAGGTCGGCCAGGTAGTCCGCATCGGTGAGCTCACGCAGGACCGGCATGAGCGCGGGGCGGAACCGCTCTGCGCTGAGCATCACCATGCTGGCGTGGAAGTCGAGTTGCTGGATGTAGCCGTGAGAGGGGTAGTCCTCGGGGGTTTCGGCGAACAGCTGGTGGGCTATGAAGGCGAGTCCGCCGAGAGCGAGGGCGTCGCCCCAGTGGCCAGCCGCGTGGGTATGGGCCATGGCTTGGGTCAATGCGGCGGGTAGCAGGTCTTGATGTTCTTGGCCTGCGGGTGAGGCGGCGACGGCGGCGGCGGTCACCGCGTACTGCCGGGCGGCTTGCTGCAGGTCCAGGTCGCCGTAGATCTTCCCGATCATGCGCATGGTGAGGAGCGCGCCGCGCAGGGTGTCGCCGTGCCACCAGTTGATTTTGACCTCGTGCAGTTCGTGCAGCGCGTCCAGCGGTCTGCCCGCGCGCAGGAATGCCATCGCACGGTCCCGGCAGCGTGCGGCGACACTGCTGTCACCTGCGAGGTCCGCCTGCGCAGCGTCCAGCGCGTCGCGGATCTTCTCGTAGCGTGGGTCTTCGGTGAGGGCGGGCGCGAAGATCTGGAACGTCTCGCTTACACCGCCGACCGGGAAGGCAGGGGCCTGCGGCAGCAGGTCGACCAGCTGTTCCAGACAGTTCATCGCCTCGGTGGCGTCCACCAGGGGGTTGGCCGAGCTGACAGTGGGCACGATCTCACCCGCCCGCCGCAGCCGTGTCGTCTCCTGCGGAGTGGGTAGCGCCCCTGCGGCCGGGCGTGTGACCTGCGGCCAGCGCGGGTGCAGACACAGGCGGGCGGCCACGTCGAGGAGCGACGCCTTGCGTACGGGGTAGACAGCGGAGTCGGTGGCCTCGATCAAGACGGCCACACGCTGCCGCAGGCGCAGGTCCAACTCGCGCAGTTCCTCGGCGTTCGCCGTACCCAGGTGACGCAGCCAGGCGCCGCCCCAGTACAGCAGCAGTTGGCCCGCGTCATCCAGAAGCGCGACACGCTCCGAGGACAGGGCGGCGTCGATAACTGCCCGGATATCCGCTTCGACACCTTCCAAGCTGTTCTTCCCGCGCAGCACGGCCAACACTCGTTCGTAGCGCGCTCGCAGAGCGAGCTCTCCGTTCCCGGCGTCGATGAATTCCCCGACGTAGCCGAGCCACTCGGGCAGGTCCACCCGCGCCTCGTCGTCGAAGGTCGCATGCCGCAAACCGTCCCGGACCTCGGACAGGGCTCCCGGCGTCAGACGCTTACCCGGCCGCTCCCGCAAAGCGGTCAGGGTGGAGCGGTACCAGTCCGGATGTGCCTCGGCCGGCTCGTCCGGGATCATCGCCGAGGGCAGATCCAGAAACCGCTGGGCGATCCAGACCAGGTCGCCCTGGGTGAGCATGCCGGCCACAGCCTGCCCGTCGAACACGTCCAGGGCGACGTCGTAGGTATCCCGCGCATGTTGCTGCAACCGGTGCCGTGCCGCCACCGGGATTTCGTGTACCGCAAAGAAGGCTACCCTGCGCACGGGTTCGCCTCGGCTGCAGATCGACTTCAGGTCGTCGCGGATCTTCCCGTCCAACGGCGGCTTCTGCACGGATGCCGCCAGGACCCAGGGCTCCGTGGTGGCACGCCCGACGAACCCGTCCGCCCCAGGCAGCTCGTGTGGCAGGTTTGTGTAGTACGACTCGGCATCACGTCCCTGGTCCCCGCCAGCACTTACCGGACCGGTAGCCGGCACGATGTTGCTGCTCAGCCTGCGCAGCGCAATCTGAAACACGATCTGCTCGAACACATGGTGCTCGTTGCGGCCCGCCAACTGCTCAAGCAAGAACTGGATATAGCGTTCGGTCTCAGGGAAAGTCGCCACTCAAGGATTCTCTCCCACACCACTGACAACCAGCGTGCTGTCGGCGGGACGTCGTGAGCCCCGATCTTCTGTGTGCGGTGGAGTAGCTGCCCACCCACGATCGGAGCGGGCAGACGTGATGCGCGACCGCCTCAGGGCCGAGAGGGCCCGCGGGAGGTCAAGGGGGCGACGCAGGTTCAAATCCTGTCATCTCGACCATGCTTTTCGCAGGTCGGAGGCCGCTCTCTCATCCGTGGGAGGGCGGCCTTTCGCGCGTCCCGGGGCGTGGTGGTCGCAGCCGTGCGGTCCGCCCGCTCGGTTGGCCGTCTGCTCGGCTCCCCTGAGTACGTGAGAGGTGGTCATGAGAGTTTGAGCCCCGCGTGGTCCCACTGATCGAGCAGCACCTCTGCGGGTAGCGCGCTGCCGTCGGGAGCCAGGCGCTGGACCGGCATGTCGTCGGAGGTGCATGGGAGTAGTTGCTCGGCGACGAGGTGGGGAACGAGCAGCGCTGTGGTGCCAGCCTTCCGGTTGAAGGCCACCTGGTAGGTGGCGATGACCGCTGCTTCCCACAAGGTGAGGGGGTCGCTTTCCGGCTCGCTGTGGTGGGTCCGGACGAGGGCGGGCGCCTTCACCGCCACCAGCTGCCATGGCGTACTGACGGGGCGGCCGGCTTCTTCGCGTGCCTGGCGGATCCAGTCGGCAGTGAGTTGGCGGAAGGCGGCGTGGGCCTCAGGCTTTCCCTTACGGGGACGTCCGAAGGCGTCGCTGACGACGGTGTAGACCGAGAAGTCCTGATCTTCCAGGCGGCGGGCCAGGACCAGGTGGCTCGCCGACTCCACTCGTACCACCTCGCCGGAAGGTCTTCTCCGCCTCCGCTCCGAACCCGGCGAAGCCGGGGTCTGCGGAGAACTTCGGCTCGGGCAGGATACGCACGGCAGCCGCCTCCAGCAGGCGGATCGGCTGCACGAGGGCCGCGAAGGCCCGACGCTCCTCGTCGAGGACCGTGGCGAGGCGACTCTGCAGACCATCGGCCCAGGGGGCGAGGAAGGGGTACTCAGACGCGGCCTCGTTGCTCCGTGTCAGGTAGGAGTGCAGCCGACGCCAGTGCTCGTGACGTCGGGAGCGGAAGTTGCGGGCGCGGTCGCATCGCTCCCATTCCTCGTCGCGCCCGGCCTCGTCGTCTTTCTCCTCCTCGTCGCCGGATTCGGTGGCGCGGGGCGGGTACTCGCCGGCGGCGAGGGCGATGGCGGCGTCACGCTCGGCCTCGAGGTCCTCCTCGTCCTTGGATTCCCGGTCGAGCCAGATGGCGAGTGAATACACCTCGCTCACAGCGGCGCCGAGCGGCAGTATGAGGCTGTCTGTGGGCAGAGGCCACCGACAGCTCGGGCAGAACCGCGCCACGGCTTCGCCGAAGGGGACGTCGATCTGGTTCACGGAGGCGGCTGACCGCAGCGTGCGGCACTCGGGGCTTCCGTGGAGCTTGCCTTTGCCTGTCGCCGAGACGTGGCAGGTGATGAGGATGTCCCGGGTCGAACCCAGGGGAACCTCAGGTGTAAAGAGGGAACCGAGCAACAGTGGCTGAAAGTTGCTCTGACCTGCAGCAGAGAACTGTATGTGACATGCGACACCATTGACCCAGGTGAGGGATCAGCACATGATCCTCACAGATTCTTGGCATGAACAACTATGGGGTGGGTGGGGCGTGTTTACGCGAAGACGGCGGCACGGCTGGCGTCGGTCGGTGCGGAGTGGGGCAGTGGCCCTCACGCTCCTGGTGGGTGTCGTTCCGGTGGTCGGGGCAGGGGTAAGCCCGGCATTCGCTGATGATGGGGGATCATCGGCAACGACTAGCGGTACCCCGGAGGCGGAAGCGATCACTCGCGCGGTGGCAACCGGTGAGCGGGTGGCAGTGGGTCAGGACACCACGGAGTCCTCTGAGGTCTTCGCCAACCCTGATGGAACCTTCACGCAGGAGATGAACGCGGCTCCGGTACGGGCCCGGGGCGGTGGTGGAGCCTGGGCTCCCATCGACACCACTCTCGTGCGCGAGGCCGACGGCTCGGTGCGGGCGAAGAACACGACGACCGGCCTCACTTTCTCAGGTGGCGGCAGCGGGGACAGACTGGTCGCGCTGGAGGACGAGGGGCATGAGTTGCAGTTGGGCTGGCCCACCACGCTTCCAGAGCCCCAAGTCGACGGCGATACCGCCACCTACGCTGGAGTCCTCCCGGACGTCGATCTGAAACTGACCGCGCTGAGCTCTGGATACACCTCGGTGCTCGTGGTCAGGACCGCAGAGGCGGCAAAGAACCCGGCGCTAGCAACGATCAAGATGACCGTGTCCGACGGCGGTCTGGATATTGTCCCGACGGCCGACGGCGGTTTCGTCGCGCGCGACAGCAACGGTACCCCGGTCTTCGAGAGCCCCTCGGGCCGAATGTGGGACTCGGCCGGTGACGCCTCGGCCACTGACACCACCTCAACCAACGTGGTCGCAGCGCAGTCTTTGGCATACACAGACGATGAGCCGCAGACAGAGGTGATGGCTCCTCTGCCGGCGGCTGGCGGCGAGCCGGCTCCTTCGGAGGGTCCCAGCAGCGGTGACGCGGCGGCCGAGCTTCCGCTCAAGGTCACCAGCACCACCCTGGAAATCACACCTGATCCTGCACTGCTCCACGGCGCGGACACCGTCTTCCCGCTCTATATCGACCCGCCGACCAAGGGTATCGCGCTCGGCGACTGGACAGCCCTGTCGTCCGACGGCGATAAGTTCTGGGAGTTCGACGGGAACAAGGGCGTCGGGCGTTGCTCCAATTACGCTGGCTACCTTTGCTCCAACAGCCCGTACACCCAGCGCTTGTATTTCGAGTATCCGCTCTCCTCGATACACGGCAAGAAGATCCTGGACGCGACGATGGAGGTGTACCAGGAGTGGACGTTCACCTGCGATCCTCACTGGTATGACCTGAGCCGGGTGGACAAGGGCATTTCCTCCAGCACCACTTGGTCGACCCGTCCCACCGGGGTGGACCTGATGGGCGACCGGAATGTGGCCTACGGGCGGGGTGGCCTGTGCAGCCCCTCTCAGCCGGCGAACTGGGTGCGCTTCAGTGACAATGTGGACGAGGAGACGAATGAGAACCTGACGACGACTCTCGCGTCCTATGCCGCGAACAAGACGTCGCAGATCACCTTTTCGCTGACGGCACATGACGAGTCCGACGCCGGCGCTTGGGCGCGGTTCCGCAACGACGCGAAACTGTCGGTCACCTACGTCTCCTACCCGAGCACGCCGACTCCGTACGGCGTCCAGCAAGGAACGACCGGGCGGGCCTGCAACACTTCCACCTCGTTGCCCTTCGCCACCAGCGACACCACGCCGAAGATGCTGGCCACGGTGCAGTCGGCTGACGGCTCGAACTCCCAGCTGCGCGCTTTGTTCGAGGTGTGGAAGGCTGATGGCTCCAGCCGTGCCTGGTATGCGGCTTCACCGGATGCCGCATGGGTGGCTGACAACGCCGTCCGTGACGCGTCCACCAGTGCGCTGCCGGCGCAGACGGACTACCGCATGCGGGTGATGACGCAGGCTTACTACAAGACGGACCGTGGTGCCACCGGCGTCCTGAACTCGGCCTGGTCGTCCTGGTGCTACTTCCGAATCGACACGGACTCACCGCCGCCGCCGGTGGTGACCAGCAGCGACGGCACCTACAAGCCGGCCGAGACTGATCCGGCCGCGGGCGGCGTGGGAACGTCTGGCAAGTTCACCTTCACCCCCGCGGACACCAATCCCACCACGGCCGGCATCCAGTCGGACGTCGTCAGCTACAAGTGGAAGCTGAACAGCGGGGCCGTCTCCGGTCCAATCAATGTGGCCAAGGGTGCGGCCACCACCCAGATGATCACGCCGAACCAGGCCGGTGAGAACACCATCCAGGTCTGGGGCTACGACGCGGCCGGCCACAGCTCGCTCACTGGCTACTACAGCTTTCTGGTCAAGGGTGCTGAGAAACCGTCGGGCATCTGGCACCTGGACAACAACGGCAATGACAGCACCTCCGCGGTGCAGCACCCGCTGACGCTGGGGGGCACGTCCGCCTACACCACGCTGGCACGCTCTGGTGCAGGAGCGCTGAAGCTCAACGGCACCAGCGACTACGCCGCCACCAGCAGTACCGTGCTCGACACCAGCAAGTCCTTCGCCGTCTCCGCATGGGTACGTCCCGGCGACACCTCCAGGAGCCAGACGGTTCTCTCGCAGAAGGGCACCAACCTGTCCGGCTATGCCCTGCACTACTCCGCATCGGCCGGAAAGTGGGCATTCAGCAAGTACGCCAGTGATGCCGTGGGTAGCGCCGCCGTCCGTTCGTACTCCACCGCGAAGCCGGTAGTAAATGCCTGGACGCACCTGGCAGGTGTCTACAACGCTGCGGACCAGACCATCCAGCTCTTCGTCAACGGAGTCCCGCAGGGCCAGCCTATGACCGGCGCCCCCGCTTGGAACGCTACCGGCCCGATGCAGTTCGGACGATTCCACTCCGCCGGCAGCTACGTCGAGAACCTGAACGGCAGCGTCGACGAGGTCCACGTCTGGTCCCGTGCTGTAACGGACACCGAGATCACGCAGGGCGCACGACTGGAGGACGAGGACATCAGCGACGGCACCGCAGGCGACCCGGTCCCCGCGCTTGTCGCCAAGTGGGACGCCACGGACATGGCCAACGCCTCGGGTACCACCGTGACGGACACCAGCGGCTTCGGCCGAAACCTCACGCTCAACGGAGCCGCACTCACCAAGTTCACCACTGGCGACCCGGACATCGGCGAAGAGGTCACGACCACACAGACGATATCCCTGAACGGCACCAACGCATACGCGACCGCCAACGGTCCGGTCGTCGATGACTCCGGCTCATTCACCGCGACCGCCTGGGTGACGCTGGACCCCGCCAAGCTCGCCGACACCAGCAAGTCGTATGCAGTGCAGGTGTTCGGCCAGTCGGGGACGAGTCAGTCCTCATGGGGTGTCTGGTACGAGCAGCCGGCAGGCAGCACCCAGGGACGATGGACGTTCGGCCGTCCCGACAAGGACGGCACCGGGGCGGTCTGGACCAAGAGCGAGTCGACCGCGTTCACCACAGCAGCGCTGGGTGCCCCGGTCATGGTGTCGGTTGTCTACGACGCGCAGGCAGCCGCCAATCCCGCCGACACCACCAAGCTCGGCGGACTCAAGCTCTACGTGGACAGCGCCCTGATGGGTGACGAGGACGGCGTGGCGTACTCAGCCCCCTGGCAGGGCGGCGGCGCCTTCGAGATCGGCCGGGCAAAGATCAACGGCGCAGGTGCCCGCTACTACCCCGGGAAGATCGACAGCGTCCGCGTCTGGGCCGGAGCCACCTCCACCGACACGATCGCCAACCGGCGCAACACCGAGCAGTAGCAGAACCGGACAGCAGGGCGGGGTTCCCTCAGCCGCCCTGCTGTCCCCCTGGGAACACCGGCGCGTCCCAGTGGGCGCACCACCAAGATCCAGCGTTCTGGGTGCCGCCGCTGCCCAATCGCTTCCTGTCCAATTCCGAGAACCGGGACATCACCGTGTCTTCATCACCCTTCCGCCAACCCATGCCAGGGGCGGCCATACGCCGCTGGCTCGGCCGGGGCGGGCTCGTCATCTCTTTGTGTCTTCTTCCGCAAGTCGTAGTGCCCGCAGGCTTCGACTTCGCAGCCCAGGCCCAATCCACTGCAGCCCGTAAGCAGCTGGAGGACCGGCCCGACGCGAAGATCGACAAGGTGGGCGTGCTCAAGCCCAGCACATCCAAGGCCCCGAAGGACCAGTCCGCCCCAGCAGCCCGCAAAACCCGTGAGCGGCTGAAGAAGGCTGCCTGGCCGAAGCCTGGCAAGGCCACAGCCGAGGTCGCGGCTTCTGACGAGGCTGTTGTTGCCGTCGGCGGGCTCGGAGTGGAGCTGGCTCAGGAGCCCGCCGCCCCGGCTCCCAAGCTGGCAAAGAGCAAGACGACATCGAAGGCTGCAGGCCCAGCCGAAGAGGTGGCGCTCAGCGTCCACTCCCAGGCGACCACGAAGAAGGCGGGCGTCAATGGCGTCCTGCTCACCGTCGACCCGGTGGGAGCCGCAGCCGGTGACACCGACAAGCTCCGAATCTCCTTGGATTACTCCTCCTTCAGCGACGTCTACGGCGGCAACTTCGGTCCCCGTCTGAGCCTGGTGACGCTCCCGGCGTGTGCGCTGACCACACCGGAGAAGAAGTCTTGCCGCACTCAGAGCCCGGTGGCGGGTGCAGACAACGACACGGGAGCCCAGACCGTGACGGGCACGGTCTCCGCCCGCACCCTCGCAGCAGGCACCCCGGTGCTGCTGGCGGCGGCGGCCGACAGCTCGGGCGGCGGGGGCGACTACAGCGCCACCCCACTGTCGCCGACCGCGACCTGGGAGGCCGGCGGCAGCACAGGTGACTTTACCTGGAACTACCCGCTGCGGGTTCCCCCGGCGACAGCAGGCCCGTCCCCGAACCTGTCCATCTCCTACAACTCTGCCTCGGTGGACGGCCGCACGGCCGGGGAGAACAACCAGACCTCGGTAATAGGGGAAGGGTTCTCGATTACCGAGTCCTACATCGAGCGCAAGTACGGCTCCTGCAAGGAAGACGGCCAGTCCGGCAAGGGCGACCAGTGCTGGAAGTACGCCAACGCCACGCTCGTCCTCAACGGCAAAGCCGTCGAGCTGGTCAACACCTGCGCCGACAAGGCGGCCTGCGACACCGCCGCCCTCTCAGAAGCATCCGGCGGCTCCTGGAAGACGAAGACCGAGGACGGCACCCGCGTCCAGCACCTGACCGGCGCCACCGCGAACGGCGACAACAACACCGAGTACTGGAAGGTCACTGACGCGTCGGGCACCCATTACTTCTTCGGCAAGCACCGAATGCCCGGCTGGAGCGACAAGGGCACCACCGACACCGCCGACGACGACCCTGTCACCAACTCCGTATGGACTGCTCCAGTCTTCGGTGACGACTCTGGCGAGCCCTGCTACAAATCCACCGGCTTTGCCGACTCCTCCTGCAACCAAGCCTGGCGCTGGAACCTCGACTACGTCGAAGACACCCACGGCAACGCCTCCACTTACTGGTACGGCAAGGAGATGAACTACTACTCCAAGAACGCCGACACCACCGTCAACGGCACCGCCTATACCCGCGGTGGCTACCTCAACCGCATCGACTACGGCCAGCGCAGCGACCTGATCTACACCAAGCCCGCTGCCCAGCAGGTCCACTTCAACTACGCCGAGCGCTGCATCGTAGTGGGTGGCTGCACCAGCTTGACAAAGGACACCAAGGCCAACTGGCCTGATGTGCCCTACGACATGATCTGCGCGGCTGGCACCAAGTGCACCACCCAGATCGGCCCGGCATTCTTCACCCGCAAACGTCTCGCCAATGTCACCACTTCGGTGTGGACCGGCGTTGGCACCACCCAACGGGAAGTAGATGCCTGGCACCTTGAGCAGGACTTTCCCGACACCGGTGATGTTTCCTCGGCGAGCCTGTGGCTGAAGTCCATCCAGAACACCGGCAAGGCCAACACCACCGCAGCCAAAATGCCACCGGTCATCTTCGGCGGTATCCAAATGCCTAACCACGTCGAGGGCAGTGGCCCAGACACCCTGCGCTACATCAAGTGGCGCGTGCGCACCATCAAGTCTGAGACCGGTTCGACCATTACCGCCAACTACTCCGACCCCGACTGTATCTGGGGCTCGAGCATGCCGGCGAACGTCGACAAGAACACTCGCCGCTGCTACCCGGTCAAGTGGTCCCAGTCCGGAGCAACACCGGTCACCGACTGGTTCCACAAGTACGTGGTCACCTCCGTTTTCCAGGACGACCCCTATGGCCACGGTGACACAGGTGAGACGTACTACGACTACCAGGGTGGCGCCGGCTGGGCCTACGCCGACGACGAGGGCCTGACTAAGCCGTCCAACCGCACGTGGTCACAGTGGCGTGGTTACAGCAAGGTCGTGGAGACCTCCGGCGACTTCGAAGGCCCGCGGTCCAAGAAGTCCACCCTCTACATGCGCGGCCTGAACGGCGAGAAGGAACTCGACGGCACCGCCAGAGTGGAGAAGGTCACTGACTCCACCGGTACCGCCGTTGACGACTCCCGCCAGTACGCCAGCTTCGTCCGCGAGACCATTGCCTACAACGGCACCGAAGAAGTCAGCGGCACCATCAACACCCCCTGGTCCCACAAGACCGGCAGCCACGCCTACAACTGGGGCACCACCGAGTCCTGGATTGTCCAGGCCGGCGAGACCACCACCCGCTCCAAAACCTCAACCGGTACTCGCACGGTCAAGCAGAAGACCACGTACGACACCACGTACGGCATGCCGATCACCGTGGAGGACACCGGGGACACCACGAAGACCGGCGACGAATCCTGCGTCCGAACCACCTACGCCCGCAACACTTCCGCCTGGCTGGTGGACGCGGTCTCGCGCACCGAGACGTACTCGGTTTCCTGCGCAGCCACCCCGTCGATCCCCGACGACGTCGTTTCCGACATCACCCTGGCCTACGACGATCAGGCGGTCGGGGCAGCTCCCACTAACGGCGAAAGCACCGCTTCCTACCGGGTTGGGAGCTACGGCGAGCTCGACAAGAAGCCCGTTTACCAGCAGGTTTCCAGCTCCACCTACGACAAACTGGGCCGTCCACTCACCGAGACCAACGCCCTCAATCGTACGATCAAAACCACCTATGTCCCCGACGACACTGGCTACGGACCGCTGACCTCGAAGACCACCACCGACCCCAAGCTTTACACCTCCACCACTCAGGTGGACCCGGCGTGGGGCACGGCCACCAAGACCACTGATGCCAATGGCAACGTCACCGAGTGGTCCTTCGACGCGCTCGGTCGTCTGAAGTCGGTCTGGAAGCCGGATCGCTCCCGCACGCTCGATGACGCCGCAAGCCTCGTCTACGACTACAGCGTCAACGACAACAAGGAAACGTGGGTTCGCACCGACACCCTCAAGGCCGATGGAAAGACTTACAACAGCGCCTACGAGATTTTCGACAGTCTGCTGCGGTCCCGCCAGACTCAGGTTCCCGCGCCGAACGGCGGCCGGGTCATCTCCGAAACTCTCTATGACGACCGCGGCCTGGCCTACATCACCAACGCGCAGGTGCACGACAACAACGCACCCACGGGAGCTTTGGCCAACACTTACCCCGGCTCCGTTCCTGCCTCCACCGAGACGGTCTTCGATGCGGTCGGCCGGGCCACCGAATCCATCTTCCGGGTATACGACCAGGAGAAGTGGCGCACCAAGACCGACGAACAGAGCGACCGCACCGCCGTCACTGCAGCCGAAGGGGGAACCGGCGCACTGACGATGGTCGACGCCCGCGGCAGGATCACCGAGCGCCGTGAGTATGGCGGCCCCGTTCCGACCGGCAGCAACTACACCCGGACCCTGTACGAGTACACTGCCGGCGGCCAGCTCAAGAAGATGATCGGCCCGGACGGGGCAGTCTGGACGGACGAGTACGACCTGCGCGGCCGCAAGATAACGTCCACCGACCCCGATCAGGGCCGTGTCGACACCACCTACAACGACGCCGATCAGCCGCTGACCGTCACCACGACCCTCAACGGCGTCTCCCGTACGCTCATTACCGACTACGACGAGCTCGGCCGCGCGACCGGGACCTGGGACGGGGTGAAGGACAACGCCCACCAGCTGACCAAGTTCACCTACGACTCGGTGGCCAAGGGACAGCCGACCGCCTCGATCCGGTATGTCGGTGGCACCGCCGGCAAGATCTACTCCCAGGTGGTCACCGGCTACGACGCGCTCGGCCGCCCCAAGGGGGCAAAAACCGTCATCGCCGCCTCCGACCCCCTCGTCGTCGCCGGCGCACCGCAATCCTTCACCACCTCCTCCACCTACAACATCGACGGCACCGTCCAGTCCACTTCGATGCCCGCAGTAGGCGGCCTACCCGCCGAGACCGTCACCAACGGCTACAACGGTCTGGGCATGCTGACCGGCACCGACGGCATGACCGACTACGTCCAGAACATCGGATACTCCCCGTACGGCGAGATCGAGGAGACACGCCTGGGCACTTCCACGGGCGCAAAGCAGCTCCAGATCCTCAACCGCTACGAGGACGGCACCCGCCGACTTGCCAACACCCACACAGTCGACCAGACCACCGGCCACACCAACGATGCCGACTACGTCTACGACGCGTCAGGCAACGTCACGTCGATCGCAGACAAGGCCAACGGCAAGGACACCCAGTGCTTCGCGTACGACGGCTACCGCCGTCTGACCGAAGCCTGGACCCCCTCATCCAACGACTGCGCAACCACCCGTTCTGCGTCCGCCCTCGGCGGGCCAGCGCCTTACTGGACCAGCTGGACATACAAGCCCGGCGGCCTGCGCGACACCCAGACAGAGCATAAAACCAGCGGCGACGCCAAGACCACCTACAGCTACCCCGCTGTCAACGCCGCCGGCGCCGGCCAGCCCCACACTCTGACCTCCGTCACTGTTGGTGGCGCAACGGCGAAGTCCCTTACCTACGACGAGCAGGGCAATACCACCAGGCGCTACGGGCCCACCGGGACAGCGCAGAGCCTCAGCTGGGATATTGAAGGGGAACTCACCCGCCTCACCGAAGGCTCGAAGACCACCGACTACCTCTATGACGCAGGCGGCGAACTGCTGATCCGCCGCGGCCCCGTCAAATCCGTTCTCTACCTGGGCGGCCAAGAACTGCACTACGATACGGCCGCAAAGAAGTTCACCGCCCAGCGCTACTATTCGGCTGGCGACGTCACAGCCGTCCGCACCGAGACCAGTCTCTCCTGGATGGTTGACGACCACCACGGCACCGCCTCGATGGCAGTAGACGCCACCACCCAGGCCATAACTCGCCGCTACACCAAGCCCTTCGGCGAAGCGCGCGGGACGACATCGTCAGTTTGGCCCGATGACAAGGGTTTCCTCGGGAAATCAGCCGATGCCGACACCGGACTCACTCATGTGGGCGCCCGCGAGTACGACCCGGTCAGCGGGCGCTTTCTCTCCGTCGACCCCATCCTCGCGCCCGAAGACCACGAGTCTCTCAACGGCTACGCATACGCCAACAACACCCCCGTCACCAAGTCCGACCCCACTGGACTTCGCCCTGACGGCGCATGCGGCGGTTCCTCAAGCTCCTGCAATGGTGGCACCGAGACTTGGACCAAGAAGAGTAACGGTGGTTGGAAGTGGAAATACACAAAGACCTACACTCAAAAATTCACTTTTAAGAAAAGTAACGGCTCTCTCGGCGCCGGCACCATGACTGCAACGGTCACTCAGACCGTTGGTGCAACCTCCGCGAAGATCGTTTTCAAGAAGGGTCCAGACCCCGAGCCGAAGAAGAGCGATGGCGCTTGCAACGCCTGTTGGGCTATGGGAACAAATTCCCAATACGACCCGAATGCCGGCGACCTGCCGGACACAGGAAAGCTCGCAACCTGGCAGAAAGTTGTCCTGGGTGTCGTCACGGTCGTGGGGCTGGCGGTTGCCGTTGCACCCGTCGCTGCAGCTCTGTGGTCGGGATGCCTGGCTACCGCTCCAGTGTGCGCCGCAGAGATCGCCGAACTGGCGACTGGTGGGGCTTCCGGCGGAAGCGCAGTAGTAGGGTCTGGCGTAGCCGTTGGTAGCCGCTCCGCCAAGGGCACAAGCAAGGGCACGAGTCTTGCCGTCAGGCCCGACTTCAACAGTCCCATATCCGGGCTGAATCACTACGAAAAGCACGTGATGGGGATAAAGAGGAATAAGAGGGGTAAGGTGACTGGGCCCACCAAGGAAAAACCCAACATGCCGGAGTTTACGGGGCAGGGTGGGTATGAAGCCTATCGCGACACGGCTCGCTCGTTCATGTCCGGGGCGGGGCCGCAGGGTTCAGTTACCTTGCCCTCGAGTAGCGCAGGCTTCTTCCGTATCGACCAGAAGACAGGCTACTTCGGATACATGAACGACTCCGGAACCATTTCGACCTTCTTCAGGCCGCACATGGATCCGATGGAATACTTCTGGGAGCAGTTCAAGTGAGCCATCCGTCCGAGAAGTCGCTGTCCAGTGCTTTCACGCAGGTGGCCGCCGCCGCAGGCTGGAAATGGTCGGACGACCCTAGTAGATCATGCGAGGGATGGCGCAGCTTCGTCGAAGAGTGCGAAGAGGGCTACGAGATGGACTACAGCGAGTACCTGCACGACATCTCCGTCAGGGACCTGCTGGATCTTGCGCTGAACGACGAGACGATCCAGCACGCTGCGGGATTCATGGAGTTCTCCGATTCGATTCGGCAGAGTGACTTCGCGTTTCACCGACTCATCCAAGATGGTCCTGTGATCCGCCCTGAGGAAGCTCGCTGGTGGAGAAGATCCCTGCCTCCCCAAGGTGGGGAGGACTTTGTGAAGGATGTACAAGAAAGACTACGCGTCAGGTTGCGCTTGAAGGCATAAAACCCTGTCCATCCGCTTGCTTCGACGCCTGGTTCAGGCAGCGTGCCCAGAGGTCGCTCGACATTGATCCGCTCCTGAACAGTTCACCGAGGCAGACGTGACGCCAAGGTCAACACGGCCAAGCCAAGCAGCCCGGTCTTCTCTTTGACGTAGGGAGAAGACCGGGCCTTCGTGTGCGGTTGGGGGAGGGGGTCTTGCCCCCGAATCCTCAGGGCTGTCCCGCAAAGATCTTGGCGCCAGGTGTGGAGGGATGTCGGTCCGGTGGAGATAACTGTGCCCCGCGACCGCGAGGGCTCTTTCGAACCGAAGATCGTCAAGAAGTGCCAGAAGCGCTTGTCCGGCGTCGACGAGATGGTCATCTCACTCGCGGCGAAGGGCCAGAGCGCCGTACCTGTTGCTGGCTCCCATCCCCTCACCTTCCCCGAGCAATCCGGTGCGCGGCCACAGTAGCTGGTTCTACTGACACCGCGTCGCTTGAGGAAGGAGAGGGGGAACGGGTGCTCCTAGGACGCCTGCTTCGATGGTCGAAGCAAGGCCGAGCTCGCGGCTTGGCTTGGACCGCTGCGGACCGAGCGAGCGCACTCTTGGCTGTGACGTGGGAACGGCAGCGGAGGTCCTCAACACTACGGCCCGGTTCCGGTGCCACCCTGATGACTCCGTAGGCGGTGGGACGGGTCGCGATCTCGAAGCGGATCGAGGTGCTCGCGTGAGGTGCTGGCCGGACAATGGGAAGGGGCCGCGTGGGGACCAGTTGGGGACCACACGCTAAGCGTGGCGGTGCACGATCCATCCCTCCACGCACAACTTGCGTCCGTATTAAGTCTGTCATATACAGAAAATACCCTTGACCCTCACTCCTGGGGGTCAAGGGGTCGCAGGTTCAAATCCTGTCGTCCCGACTTTTCGAAGTCGCAGGTCAGGGGCCGTTTCAGGGGAGATCTGAAGCGGCCCTTTGATCATTTTTGGGGACCGTTTGGGGACCAGTGCACTTCGAAGGGGCTGTGGCGCCGGTACATGGTTTGACCTGTGGTTTTCTCCTGCGTCCCAGGTGTATGGCGGTGGCGGGGCGCGTCTCGTGGAGTGGCTGTCGGTGCACCCCTCCATCGGACGTGACATCCCGAAGGCTGGCCGCGACCGGCTTCTGGTATCGCGCCGGCTTGGCCCCGAGTCAGCGTGTGGCGCGGATACCGTTGGCGCTGCTGCCCTACGCCAATGATGGCCGTCGGACGCTTATGCCCGGTGATGCAGCCCGAAGGCCCAGCATGGTCCAGGGTGCGCCCCAGCGGCGATGGCCTTGTACAGCGTGTGCCTGCATGGTCTGAGTGCTTCATCCAGCCAGGGCCTTGACGTCGGGGCGAATTTGCAGGTCCGAGCCCCGTGGACCGGGGCAAGCCAGGTTCCAAGATGCACGTCCTGTCCGACGCGGACGTGCTGCCCCTGCGCGTCGGGCTCTCCGCGGCCAACACCCACCACAGCCAGGCCCTGAAGTCGGTGCTGTCCTATTTCCACATGGGACACGAATACCACGCGAGCGCATCGAAACCCCGCCGCCCTCACGCCGACAAGGGCGTACGACATCCCTCACCTGCGGCGATGACTCTGCGGCAAGCACATCGGCGTCCGCGTCGCCCGCAAAGGCATCGACTCCAGCGAGCGGCTCGGCCGCCGCAGATGGGTCATCGAGTGCACCACGTCCTGACTGACCGGCTACCGCCGACTCAACCACCGCTATGAGCGGAGAACCAGGCAACTACCTGGCCTTTCTCGGACTCGCAGCCGCTCTCTGCTGCCACAGACGATTCCTCAAACTGACCATGCAGGGCACGGTCTTAGCTGGTGGTGCCGGTCAACCCTCGCACGCCCTGTGGCGAGCCGCCTGTCGCGCGAGCCCGGCGGGCGAAGGTGCAGGGGCCGATCGAGCGGCTTGTCACCGAGGTTCGCTTCCGGATGACTGATCCCGATGACGGCGAGGTCGCGGAATGGCGGCGCGTCGCCCTTCCTCCTGGCGTAAGAGGTGCGGCCTGGGCGGGGGTTGGGCGGCGACGGTCGACTCCTGCGGTCGTGGGATGTGGGTGAAGGCCCCTGGGTGGAGTCGGGAGCCCTGAAGGTGTGCTGGCCGCTCGGTTTCGCTCCCGACGAAGGGCTGTTGCGGGTCGAATCGCCCGTGGTGTTGAGAGGGTGCATCTCAACGTGTTGAATATGAATATCGTTATCAACTACTGTGTGGGTGATGACGTCACCGACGTCATCTGAAACACGGGGGAGGAGTCTGCGTGAGCGCGACCAGTCGGCCGGTCGGACCGGAGCGGGTCCGTGCTGAGCGGCACCTCTGCGTAGGGGCAGGGCAGTGCGTGCTCGCCGCACCGGCCGTCTTCGACCAGGCGGTCGAAGACGGTCTGGTGCTCGTGCTGGATGACACGCCGCCCGCCTTCGAACTGTCAGCCGTACGCGATGCGGTGTGGGCCTGTCCATCAGGTGCCGTCACCTTGCGCGAAGGCGCCATCGACTGACCTGTGCGGATTCCGGCGCGGAGCTGACTCGACGGCTGTGCGCCCCCAGTTCGCGTCATGAAGCTCGATCGGCTTCGGCCGGCCGCATGCGTGCGCCCCCGTATGCGGCACGTGACCGCCCCCGTGTCCGCATTCCTTTCATCTCGGATCTGATCAGCATTTCTTCAAGGAGAAGCATGTCCAGACAGTTCGACCGCCGTGCCTTCCTACGCCGCAGCGCTACGGGAGTTATGGCTCTGGCCGTTGGGCCCGGCCTGCTGGCGGCGTGCTCGACCGATGACCTCTCCACCTCGGGGAAGGCCGGCGGTTCCTCACCCCGCACGGGTGGCACGCTCCGTGCGGCCTTCGTGGGGGGTGGCGCCTCCGAGACGCTCGACTTCTTCAACGGCCCTTCGGCACTGGACCTGGTCCGGGCCCGAGCCTGGCACGGCACCCTGGGAAATCTCGATCCCTCCGCCCCTGACGGGGTGCGCTACGGAGTGCTCAAGGGGATCGACATAGCCGAGGACTTGTCCACATACACCCTGCACGTCCGGCCCGGCGTCCGCTTCACCGACGGGTCGAAGCTGACCTCGGCGGACATCCTGCATTCACTGTCCGCACTCGCGGGCAAGAGCATGCTGCCGGTGTACAAACTGGCCGCTGTGAACTTCGACCTTTCGGCCGCCAAGGCGGACGGTGACCTCAAGGTCGTACTGCCCACGCTGCGGCCCATCGCGGACGGCCGCATGATTCTGTGTCAGGGGAACTTCCTGGTCGTCAAGGACGGGACCCGGCGCTTCGCGCAGGGAATGCCGAGCTGCGGGCCCTTCCGGCTCAGCGAGTTCACGCCCGGTCAGGGATCCGCGTTCACACGCTACGACGACCACTACGGGCAGGTGCCCCACCTCGAGGGCCTGGAACTGCGGTCGATCGCGGACTCGACGGCCCGCGCCGGAGCGCTCACCAGCGGCGAGATCGACTTCGCCCATGACCTCTCGCCGGTCACCGCACGCACGCTCACCGATAACGGGAAGGTCGAGCTCGCGCCCACGAGCAGCCCGTACCTTGTGGGGCTGTCGTTCCAGATGAACATGAGCGTCAAGCCCTTCGACGACCCCCGGGTGCGTGAGGCGTTCAAGCTCGCGGCTCACCGTGAGGCGATGGTCAAGACGGTGTTCTACGGAAACGCGGTGGTGGGCAACGATCTGCCGTCCATCGGCTTCCCGGACTACGCGGAGAGCGTGCCCCAGCGTGCCTACGACCCGGACAAAGCAAGGAAGCTGCTGAAGGCGGCCGGGGCCGAAGGGGTGAAGGTCGAGCTGACCACGGGCCCTGAGACTCCCGGAATGGTGGAGATGGCCACGCTGTACGTCGAGGACCTGAAGAAGGCGGGTGTCCGGGCGTCGGTCCGCGAACTACCTGCGGGCCAGCTCTTCGCAGACTTCGCAGCGTACAGCCGCCTGCCGCTCGCGGCCTCCTATCAGATGCCGATTCCCGCGCTGTCGACCTACCAGATGAGCACGGCCGGCGGTTCACCGTCAGCCTTCGGCTGGAAGCATGCCGAGGTCGATGCCCTGGTGGCGAAGTCCCGTGCCGAGCGTGACGGGGCCGAGGCCCGGAAGCTGGGTACGGCGGCACAGCGCAAGCGCTGGGACGAGGGGAACCAGGTACTGCCGGTCTTCAAGCCGAACCTCAACGCACAGGCCAAGGGCGTGGGCGGAATCCGGGACGATCTCTTCGAGCAGTTCCCGGGCTTCTCTCAGGCGTCCTTGGCGTGAGCCTGCTCTCCTTCATCGGCCGCCGACTCGTGGGCGCGGCCGTCCTGCTGGTCGCGTTGTCAGCCGTGATCTTCGCGATCACGGCTGTGCTGCCGGGTGACGCGGTCAGCGCGGTGGCCGGTGTGGACGCTTCACCGGAGGACCGCGCCGAGGTTCGTGCGGAACTCGGCCTCGACCGGTCCGTGGCCGAGCGGTACGTATCATGGGCGGCGGACGCCGTCAGGGGAGACCTGGGTACCGGGTTCGTCGGGCACCGGCCGGTCATGGACGTTCTCGCCACGCGGCTGCCGAACAGCCTGCTGCTGGCCGGCCTGACGCTCGCGTTCACCGCGCCTCTCGCCGCGCTGCTCGGTCTCTGGACCGGGCTGCGCGGCGGGGCTACGGACCGTTGGGTCTCCAAGGTCATGCACGCGGCCGCCGGGGTGCCCGAGTTCGTCCTCGCGTCGCTGCTGGTCGCAGTCCTGGCGGTTCAGTTCCAGCTCCTGCCGCGTGTCTCACTCATTCCCCTCGGCGGTACGCCGCTCGATGTGCCACGCGCACTCGTCCTGCCGGTGCTGACGCTCAGCGCGGTCGGTCTGGCCGTCGCCACCAGGCTGTTCCGTGTGTCCGTCGCCGAGGTGGCGGCGACGCCGTACGGGGAATCGGCCCGGCTGAACGGCGTCCGGGGAGCCCGCCTGGCGGTGCGCCACATACTCCCCAACGCGGCCGGCCCAGCCATCCAGGCGCTCACCCTCACCACCGGGGCGCTGGTCGGGTCCGGCGTGGTGGTGGAGAGCGTTTTCGACTATCCAGGGATCGGACGGGAGCTGCAACTGGCCGTGGCCGCACGGGACATACCGATGGTCCAGGGGATCGCCACCGTCCTTGCCGCGGTCATGCTGGCGATCCTCCTGCTGGGTGACATCTGTGCGCGGTGGCTGAGTGCACAAGGAAGGCGCGACGCATGACCAAGGTTATGACGAGGGACCGCGCCATAAGTGCGGCCGGCCCCCGGGCGTGTCGACGCCGACCGCCGTATCTCACCGGAGGAATCGCGCTCCTCGTGCTCGCGCTCGCGTTGCTGGGCCCGCTGGCGGCCCCGTACGACGAGACCGAGCAGGTCGGGGCTCCCTTCCAGCAGCCGGGCGGTGGGTTTCTTCTCGGGACCGACATCCTCGGCCGGGACGTGGCCAGCCGGGTCCTGGGCGGGGGCCGGACGATCGTGCTCATCGCCGTCGCTGGGACAGTGGTCGCCGGTGTCATCGGGGTGGCCGCCGGCGTACTGGCCGCCATGGTCTCCTCCCGCTTCGGCGAATTCGTGCTCCGGGCCGTCGACGCACTGGCAGTGCTGCCGGCCTTCCTGCTCATCCTGGTGCTGGCCGCAGGCTTCCCTGGCAGCGATACCGCTGTCGTGGCAGCCGTCGCACTCGCCACCGCGCCCTTCTCCGTCAGGGTCCTGCGTGCCGCGGCAGACTCCATCCTCACCAGCGGATACGTCGAGGTCGCCCGCGCCCGGGGTGACAGCCGAATGGCCGTATTGCGCCACGACGTGCTGCCCAACATCGCTGGGCCGGCTCTCCTGGACACCGCCCTGCGTCTGGTCGCCTCGCTGCACCTCACCGCCACAGCCGGGTTCCTCGGTCTCGGACGTGGTGGTACAGCGCCCAATTGGGGACGCATGGTCAACGAGAACCTTTCGGGAGCGACGTTGGCACTCGCCCCCTTTCTTGTTCCGGCCCTGTTGCTCGTAGTGCTGTCCGTATGCGTGGGTCTGTTGGCCGGTCGGCTCGCGGACGCCGCAGGAAAAGGTGTGGCATGACCAGCACGTTCGCAGAGATCAAAGGACTGACCATCGGCCCGACGGCCGGGGGCCCGCCCGTGCTGCTCGACGCCTGCCTGTCCGTGGAGCGCGGGCAGGTGCTCGGGGTGGTGGGGAGGTCGGGGTCCGGAAAGAGCAGCCTTGCGTTCGGCCTGCTCGGCCATGTCCGGCCCGGCCTGGAAAGGCGTGAGGGGGATGTCCGGGTGGCCGGAGCCGACCCGTTCACGAGGCAGGGCGCCCGACGCCTCAGGGGACGCGTCGTGTCGTTTCTGGGCCAGGACCCCGCCTCCTCCCTCAACCCCGCGCTGCGGATCGGTCAGCAGATATCCGAGGCTGTGCGGCTGCGGACCGGCGCGGCGAGCGCAGAAGTGGCCGCAGCGGAGACCGAGTCGCTGCTCCAATCCGTGCGGCTGCCCGCCGACCGGGCGTTCCAGCGGCGGGTGCCGCACCAACTCTCGGGCGGGCAGGCGCAACGGGTGGCTCTCGCCCTTGCTCTCGCGGGCTCTCCGGACCTGCTGGTCCTGGACGAACCGACCAGCAGCCTGGACACGGCGCTGGCGGCGCGGATGCGCGCACTGCTGGCCGAGGTACTGAGCGGGGGCGAGCGCGCCGCGGTACTGGTCAGCCACGACCCGGACTGGATCGGTTTCGTAGCGGACGACGTGATCCGTCTGGAGGGCGGCCTGATCACCCCATCCCTCACCTCGCCGATGCCTGCGGCCGCTCCGGCCTCGGCGCCGCGGCCTGCGGGGGCGCCCGCAGGCCGTCCGACCGACGGGTTGCTGTCCGTGGAGGGCCTGCTGGCCGCTCATGGACGCGAAACCGTCCTGCACGACGTTTCCCTCACGGTCGACGGCGGTAGCTGTACGGCCGTGGTGGGCCCTTCCGGTTCCGGAAAGACCACTCTGGCCCGCTGTCTCGTGGGGCTGCACCGGTACACCGCAGGGAGTGTCGCCTGGCGGGAGGAGCACACGCCGGCGGATGGGGGTGCCGCCGTCCAGTTGGTCGCCCAGGACGCGCGTGGCGCGCTCAACCCACGCGAATCGGTGCGTACGGCGCTGACGCGACCGTTGACGAGGCATCAAGGGTTGCCGGCCGGGGCGGCGGTGACCGAGGCCGTCAGACTGCTCGACCTGGTCGGTCTGGTCCCCGAGGTCCTGGGACGACGACCGGGCGAGCTGTCGGGTGGTCAGCGTCAACGGGTGTCCCTTGCACGGGCACTGGCTGCCGGACCGCGTGTCCTGGTGTGTGACGAGATCACTTCTGCACTCGACCCGGAGACGGGGAGCGGGGTCCTGACCCTGCTCAACACACTGAGACGGACGCTGGGACTGACCGTCGTGATGGTGACGCACGACCTGGCGGCTGCCGCCCGCTGCGCCGACAGGGTCGTCGTCCTGGACGCGGGGCGGGTGGTCGAAGCCGGCCCCGCGGAGCGTGTCCTCGTACACCCGGAGCACCCGGTGACCCGGGAGCTGGTCGGCTGCGCCGGGGAGCCGGCGTCCCGTGGTGCGTAGGGATACGGGACCGGAAGGGGAGGGGTGTGTATGCCCTCCCCTTTCTGCTTTCACGCTCGGGGCAACTGCCGGGCCAGCGCCGTCTTGTCGATCTTTCCTACGGCTGTGAGAGGCATGTGCCCGACCTCGACCACCTCGTCCGGGGCCTTATGGTCCGCCAGCCCGCGCTCCCTCAGGAAGGCGGCCAGCTCACGAGTGCTCGGCGCGATCCCTGCGCACATGACGAAGGCGACCGAGCGTTCGCCCCAGCGCTCGTCGGGTACGCCGATCAGGGCGGCGGAGGTGATGGAGGGGTGGGTCAGCAGCTGTTCCTCCACCTCGGTCGCGCCGATCTTCTCGCCCCCGCGATTGATCTGGTCCTTGATCCGACCCACAACGACGAGGTGCCCGGAGGGGAGGCTCCGTACGAGATCTCCCGTGCGGTAGTAGCCGTCCTCGGTGAATGCCGTCCGGTTGTGCTCCTCGGCCCTGTAGTAGCCGCGCAGCGTGTACGGACCGCGGGTCAGCAGCTCGCCGGGAGCGCCGTCGGGCACCGGCTCGCCCTTCGCGTCCACGACGAGGACCTCGTCGTCGGGTGAGATCGGGCGGCCCTGGGTGGAACAGACGAGCTCTTCCGGATCGTCGAGGCGTGTGAGGTTGATCAACCCTTCTGCCATGCCGAACACCTGCTGCACCGTCACGCCGAGTGCGGGCCCGAGCCGACGCGCCAGGTCGTCGGGCAGCCGGGCCCCGCCGACCTGGACCACGGCGAGGCTGCTGATGTCCGACAGGCCGGTGGCCGCTTCGTCCATCCAGTACGGGACGAGCGGTGGGCTCAGCGAGGTGACGGTCACCCCCTCGTGCTCGATGAGCGCGAACGCGGTCTGCGGACTGGGATCGGGCGAGACCACCACGGTCCCGCCACGGAAGAGGGTGCCGAGCACGCCGGGACAGGACAGCGTGAAGTTGAAGGCGATCGGCAGGACGGCCAGATAGACGGTGCCGGGGTCGAACGCGCAGAGATCGGCGCTGGCCCGCGCGTTGTAGCTGTAGTCGTCGTGTGTCCTCGGGATGAGCTTGGGCAGTCCTGTGGTTCCGCCGGAGAGCAGCAGCAGGGCGAGGTCGCCGGAATCGGCCCCGCCGTCGGCAGGGAGGGGCTCCTGCCCTTCGCCGGCCTCGCGCAGTTCGTCGAACCGGACGAAGTCCTCGTGCCGGCCCGTATCCCCGACCACGACGACTTGGCTCAGGGAGCCTGAGGACTCATGATCCGCGAGCACCTCCCGCAGTAGTTCGCGGTGGTCGAAGCGCGCGTGTCGGTCGGTTATGACGCAGGCCGTGGCCCGGGAGGTGCGCACGAGGTGGCTGATCTCCGTGCGCCGGTGGCCCGGCATGGCGTGTACGGGGACTGCTCCCAGGCGCTGCAGGCCGAACCAGATCAGCACGAATTCGGCGCAGTTGGGCAGTTGGACCACCACTCGGTCTCCTTGCCCCAGTCCGAGGCCGCGCAGTCCGCGCGCGACGCGGTCCGCCTCGCGGTCCAGCTCCGCGTAGGTCCACCGGCGGTCGCCGTCGACCAGCGCGACGCTTCCGGGGCGGGTGGCGGCCCAGCGACGCAGGGAGGAACCGAAGGTCACTCCTTCCCAGTGGCCGGCGTTGCGGTAGCGCTCCGATTCGGCTGTGGACCGGGTGGGTCGTGTCTCGTTCATGGACCTTGCCTTTCGTCTCTCTGCGTCAGGTGTTGGCGCAGAGGGGTTCGGATGGTTAGGATACTTTTTCAGAAATGATAATCATTTCCAAATACTTGGCCGACCTCGCGTCGAGAGCCGCCGATCACGGCCGGCGAGCACTGGCCCCCTTTGTCCTGGAAGGACCCCATCAGTGAGCGATGAACCAGCCCCCGGGGTGCAGGCTTCGCGAGGCGGGCCGGTAGACCGTGCCGCCCGCGTGCCGAGTGCGGTGCGCGAGGCGGTGGCACGCGCGCTACAGATGGCTCCCCAGGAGCTGGACGGCGACCGGGATCTCTACGAACTCGGTTTGGATTCCCTGATGTTGATGGCACTCGCCAGCGAGTGGCGCCGGGGTGGCAGTGTCGTCACCTTCAAGGAACTCACCAGCGAGCCCACCCTGAACGCCTGGACGCGCCTGATCGAAGAGAAGGCCCGTGGCGGCGCATCCTTCAGTGGGCGGCCCGCGCCGCCCGCTGTCGCGCTTGCGGAAGAGGCCGGACCGTTCCCGTTGGCGACCATGCAGCACGCCTACTGGATCGGCCGCCAGGCGGGTCAGCCTCTCGGTAGTGTCGCCGCCCACTTCTACGTCGAGTTGGACGGCGGCGAACTCGACCCGGCCCGCCTGGACACCGCTCTGAAGACGCTCGTACGGCGCCATGGCATGCTGCGGGCGGTCTTCGACGAGGAGGGGCGCCAGAGTTACGGCGGGGCGCACACCGGCCTCACGGTCCATGATCTGCGTTCCCTGACCGCCGACGAGGCCGGCGCGGAGCTGGAGCGTATGCGTGAACGCAACACCCACGCATACGGGGACCTCGCGGCCGGCGACGTTTTCCGTGTCGCCCTGTGCCTGCTTCCGGGCGGTGGGACACGGCTGCAGATCGACCTCGACATGATGGCCGGGGACGCACTGAGCCTGCGGGTCCTGCTGTCCGATCTCCGGGACTTCTACGAATCCCCCGGCGCGATACCCGTCGAACTCCGCCTCGATTACCGGCAGTATCTCGCCGAGCGTGCACGCAGACGGGGGCCCGAGCGCGAACAGGACGCGGCCTGGTGGCGGGAGCGGCTGGGCGAACTGCCCGGCGCACCAAGACTGCCGACCACCGTCGATCCGCTCACCCCCGTCCAGGCCGTTGACGCCTCGCTCACTCATTCCCGCCGCCTGCACCACTGGCTCGACCCCGAGGCCAAGGCCGCCCTGATCAGCCGTGCCCGCCGCCACGGCGTGACCCCCGCCGCAGCTCTTGCCACCGCCTTCGCCGAAGTCATCGCCGCATGGAGCGGCAGCCAGCGGTTCCTGCTCAACCTCCCGCTCTTCGACCGGGAGATGTTCACCCCCGAAGTGGCCCACCTTGTAGGTGACTTCAGCAGTTCGGTCCTGCTCGACGCGGACATGAGCGCCCCGCTGCCCTTCGTCCGCCAGGCACGACAGGTACAGGAAGGGCTTCAGGCCGGCATCTCCCACAGCTCCTACAGCGGTGTGGAGGTTCTGCGCGATCTCGCACGCCTCGAAGGTGCCCCCGTGCTCGCACCGGTCGTCTACACCAGCGCCATCGGACTCGGTGAGATCTTCGAACAGGACGTCCAGAAGTCGTTCGGCCGACCCGTCTGGATCATCTCGCAGGGCCCTCAGGTCTTCCTGGACGCGCAGGTCACCGAGCTCGACGGCGGTTTCCTCCTCAACTGGGACGTGCGCGATGGTCTGTTCGAGCCGGGCGTCCCCGAAGTGGCCTTCGACGCGTACCAGCGGCTGATCACCGGTCTCGTCACAGATCCCTCTGCCTGGACCCGCCCCGTGGGCGCCCTGCTCGGCCCCGATGTCCTGTCCCGGCGCGCGGTCGCGGCGCTGCCGCCCACGCCTCAACCGGACCGCGCTCTGCACACCCGCTTCTTTCGCCTCGCCGAGACCGAGCCGACACGGCCCGCCGTCGTGCGCGAGAGCGGTGACAGTCGCACATACGGTCAACTCGCCTGTGAGGCGCGGCAGGTGGCTTCCCTCCTGCGCCGCCACGGCGTGCGCGAGGGCGACACCGTGACGGTGACCCTGCCCAAGGGCGCCGACCAGATCACCGCCGTGCTCGGGGTGCTGGCCGCCGGTGCCGCGTACGCACCTGTGGGAGTGGAGCAGCCCGCTGTGCGGCGTGCGCGTATCCACGCGGTCGCCGGCCCGTCCGCCGTACTCACCGACCGGGCGCACCGCCACCTGAGCGCGGACGTCTCGTCCGCCCCCGTCCTTCTCCTGGAGGACGCCCTGGGGGAGACCCCCGGGCCGGTGGCTCAGCCGGACGCGGAACTGCCCGCCTACGTGCTCTTCACCTCCGGCTCCACCGGGCTGCCCAAAGGCGTCGAGATCCCGCACCGTGCCGTCGTCAACACCATCGAGGCGATGGAGGACGAACTCGGGCTCGGGCCGGATGACCGCACACTCGCGATCTCCGCCCTGGACTTCGACCTCGCCACATGGGACATCTTCACCCCCCTTTCCCTCGGCGGCCAGGTGGTCGCGGTCGGTCAGGAGCACCGCAGGGACGCCCACCACTGGGCCGGGCTCGTACGCACCCACCGGGTGACCCTGGTGCAGTGCGTTCCGGCCCTGCTGGACCTGCTGATGACGGCGGGTGAGGACACGGGCCTCGGAGACTCACTGCGTATGGTCCTGCTCGGCGGGGACTGGGTCGGTCTCGACCAGCCGGACCGCCTGCGTTCCCTCGTTCCCGGCTGCCGCTTCGTGGCACTCGGAGGCATGACGGAAGCGGCGGTGCACTCGACCGTCTTCGAGGTGGACGTCCCCGAACCTGCCTGGAAATCGGTCCCTTACGGTCGGCCTCTACGGAATACCAAGGCGCGCGTGGTCGACGGCCGAGGACGCGACTGCCCGGACTTCGTCCCGGGGGAACTGTGGGTCGGCGGGCGAGGGGTGGCGGCCGGATACCGGTCGGACCCCGAGCGCACGGCCGAACGCTTCGTCGAGCACGAGGGCGAACACTGGTACCGCAGCGGAGACCTTGCCCGCTACCGGCCCGACGGCATCCTGGAGTTCCTCGGACGCGCCGACCACCAGGTCAAGCTCGGCGGCCACCGCATCGAACTGGGCGAAGTGGAGTCGGCCCTGGAGGCCGATCCGACCGTCCTGCACGCGGTCGCCACGGTCCTGGAGACCCCGGTCCGGCGGCTCGCCGCCGCCGTCTCCGGCCAGGGCGCCACGCCCACCGCGGACACGGTCCGTGACCGGGTCGCCGAACGGTTGCCGTCCTACATGGTTCCGGACCAGATCCTGGCCCTGGCCGATCTGCCCCTGACCGCCAACGGCAAGCTCGACCGAGCCGCGGTACGCCATGCGCTGGCCGAGGCGGCGGCGGGTGAGGGGTCCGCCCGGACACGAGCGCCGCTCGGCCCGGTGGAGACCGCGGTCGCGCGTGAGTGGTCAGCTCTCCTCGGCGTCGACGGCATCGGCCGGGACAGCAGCTTCTTCCAGCTGGGTGGTGACTCGCTCGTCGCCACCCGCATGATCGGCCGGCTGCGCGCGGCCGGACTCACCGGCGCGCGCGTCGCCGCGTTGTTCACCCACCCCGTCCTCCGTGACTTCTGTGCGACGCTGCGCCCCGCTACGGCGGCCGACGAGGACGGGCCGGGGGAAGCCCTGGTGCCCGACCCCGCCCACGCCCACGAACCGTTCCCGCTGACCGACGTCCAGGCCGCCTACCACACCGGCCGCGACCCGGGCTTCACCTTGGGCGGCGTCGGTACCTGGCACTACAGCGAGTTCGACGGCACGGATGTCGACCTCGACCGGATGGAGCGGGCCTGGCAGGCGCTCGTCAACCGGCACGGCATGCTGCGCGCCGTCGTCACCGACGGTACCCAACGTGTCCTGCGCGATGTCCCGGTCCCACGCATCTCCGTCGAGGACGTGGGCCTCGAAGAAGCATCCGAGGCCCTGGCCCGCCTGCGCGAGCGCCTGTCCCACCAGGTGCGTGACCCCGCCCGCTGGCCCCTGTTCACGGTCGAGGCGGTGCGCTACCCGGACGCCACCGGCACGACCAGGACCCGTCTCGGCATCGGCCTGGACTACCTCGTCCTCGACGCGCTGTCCATCACCACGCTCTACGCCGAGCTCAACGCCCTCTACGCCGACACGGAGCGTCCGCTTCCCCCGGTGGACGTGTCGTTCCGCGACTACCTCACCCAACTGCCCTCCGATCCCGATGCGACCGAGCGTGCCCGCGCGCACTGGCAGGGCCGTCTGGACGAACTGCCCCCGAGCCCTTCGCTGCCCTTCGACCGCGATCCGGCGACCATCGGTGCTCCCTCCTTCACCCGGCGCCGACTGCGGCTGGACCCGGCGGACTGGCGCACACTCAAGGAGGCCGCCGCCCGCCATGGCCTGACGCCGTCCACCGTGCTGCTCGCTTCGTACTGCGAGGTGCTGGCGGCCTGGAGCGGAACCGACGCCGTCACCGTCACCCTCACGCTGTTCAACCGGCGTGACGCGCACCCGCATATCCATCGGGTGCTGGGTGACTTCACCTCGCTGTCCCTGGCGGGATACCGCCGGGAGGACGAGGGCTGGCCGGCTTCCGCCCTAGCCCTCCAACGGCGTCAGGCCGAGGACCTCGACCACAGGGACGTGCCGATCGACTGGCTGCTGCGGGAGTTCGGCCGCCGCGCGGGGACGGTGGAGTCCGCCGCCCCCGTCGTGTTCACCAGCGCCGTGGGGGTCGGCGACGCGGCCCTGGCGGATCCAGGCAGCGGCTTCCCGGCGAAGATCTGGGGCATCTCGCAGTCCCCCCAGGTCTGTCTGGACAACCAGGTCACCGAGGAGTCCGGAGCGCTCGTCGTCACCTGGGACGCGGTGGAGGAACTCTTCGCCGACGGCGTCCTCGACGCCATGTTCACCGCCCACACCCGGCTGCTGCGCCACCTGGTGACGAGCGACTGGGCGTCCCCCTTGCCCGATCCGCTGCCCGCAGTGCAGCGGGAGCGGCGCCGCGCGGCGGTGCTGGAGGCCCGACGGGACCAGCCGGTACCCGCTGCCCTGCATGAAGCCTTCTTCGTGCACGCCGAAAACAGCCCCGCCCGCACGGCCCTCGTCACCCCGGACGGTGCGACGACCGGTTACGGCCCGCTGGCCGAGCAGGCACTGCGTACGGCTGCTGCTCTGGTGGCCGCCGGGGTGGGCGAGGGCGACCTGGTCGCCGTCACCCTGCCCAAGGGCCCGGAACAGATCGCCGCCGTCCTGGGCGTGGTCGTGGCCGGTGCCGCTTATGTGCCGCTCGGTCTCGAACAGCCCGCCGCTCGGCTGGAACGGGTACGCGCCACGGCCGGCTTCCGGCTCGTGGTGGGGAGCTGGCCCGCCCCGCCCGGCCAGGAGGAGAACACGACGGCACCCCGCGTGTTGTCATTCCCGGACACGCAGGCGTTCCCGCCGCTGTCGGCCCCCAGGGAGATCCACCCCGACGCGCTCGCCTATGTCATCTTCACGTCGGGCTCCACAGGTGAGCCCAAGGGTGTCGAGATCACCCACGCCGCCGCCTGGAACACCGTCGCCGACATCGGGACCCGACATGGCATCGGCCCGGACGACCGCGTGTTCGCACTGTCGGCCCTGGACTTCGACCTGTCCGTGTACGACATCTTCGGGCTGCTGTCCGTCGGCGGATCCCTGCTGCTGCCCACCGAGGAGTTGCGCCGCGAACCGGCGCGCTGGCCCGGCCTGGTGGCCCGTCATGACGTGACGGTATGGAACACCGTTCCCGCTCTCCTCGACCTTCTGCTGGACGCCGACGAACGGCGTGCGCCAGGTAACGGCGGCATCCGGGGCCTGCGTACCGCGCTGGTCTCCGGTGACTGGATCGGGCTCGACCTCCCCGGCCGACTGAAGGAGCGGACCGCGCGCCCCTGCGTGTTCGTTGCCATGGGCGGAGCCACGGAGGCATCCATCTGGTCGAACACATTGACCGTCGACGAGGTGGACCCCCGATGGGTCTCCATCCCGTACGGACGGCCCCTCACCGGGCAGGACTACCGGGTCGTCGACCCGGCGGGGCGTGACTGCCCGGACTGGACCCCCGGAGAGCTGTGGATCGGCGGCCTGGGACTGGCCCGCGGCTATCTGTCGGACCCGGACCGCACAGCCGAGAAGTTCGTCGTGCGGGACGGCCGGCGCTGGTACCGCACGGGAGACCTCGGACGGTACCGGGACGACGGAACACTGGAATTCCTCGGCCGCCTCGACAGCCAGCTGAAGATCGCGGGCCACCGCATCGAGGCCGGTGAGATCGAGGCCGCCCTCGAAGCGCACCCGGACGTGGTACGTGCCGCGGTGGTCGCGGTGGGGGAGCGCACAGCCAAGCGTCTCGTCGCCTTCGTCGTGCCGCAGGAGGTCACTGCCACCGACGACGTCATCGCTGTTCTCCCCGCCTGGCTCGCCGAGCGGCTGGCCGCCTACGCCGTGCCGTCCCGGCTGCTCGCGTTGCCGGCCCTGCCGTTGACCGGAAACGGGAAGGTGGACCGGAACATCCTGGTCCGCACGGCCGAGCAGGAGACCACCGCCACCGGTGCCGAGCCGCCACGGGGTGAGGTCGAGACGGTGCTTGCGGAGCTGTGGCAGGAGTACGTGCCCGGCCACGCGCCGGACCGCAACGCCAACTTCTTCACGCTCGGCGGGGACAGCCTCTCCGCGCTCCGCCTGGTCGGCGCGGTCGAACGCCGGCTCGGGGTCTCCGTGCCCGCCCGGCGCATCTACGCCGCTCCGACCATCGCCGCCCTCGGCGCGGACATCACCCGCACGCTCGCTGCCGACTCGACCGCTTACGAAACTGGAGAACTGTGAACCCCGCTGAACTTCTGGCCCGCTGCGCCGACGAGGGCGTGCACCTGTGGGCTCAGGACGGACAACTCCGCTTCCGCGCACCGCAGGGCCGGCTCACGGACGAAATCCGGACCGAACTGCGCACGCACAAGGCAGCGATCCTGCACCACCTACAAGCTGACGACACCGTCCTGCGGAGCGACGAAGCCGGGCGCCACGACCCCTTTCCGCTGACGGACATCCAGGCGGCCTACCTCATCGGCCGCACCGATGCCTACGCCTACGGCGGCATCGGCTGCCATGCCTACGTCGAACTGGAGTACGCCGAGCTCGACGTGGAGCGCGTCGCCACCGTGTGGGGCGAGCTGGTCCAGCGACACGACATGCTGCGCGCCGTCATCCACAGCGACGGCTACCAACGGGTGCTGCCCGACGTCCCCGCACCGGACGTGACCGTCGATGACCTGGTTGCCATCGCCGACGTGAGCGAGGCCGACGCGGCCGTCGCGCGCACCCGGGCGCGGATGTCCGTACGGCAGAAGCCCACCGACCGCTGGCCGCTGTTCGACGTGCACGTGAGCCTGACCGGCACGCGTGCCGTGCTTCACCTGTCCTTCGACATGCTCACCGTCGACCACGCCAGCCTGCGGATCCTCCTCGCCGAGTTCCAGACCCGTTACAGCGGCTCCGCACTGTCCGAGGCACCCCGGTTCTCCTTCCGCGACTACGTCCTGGCCCGGCGTGCCCTCGCCGAAGGCGCCGAGTACACCCGGGACCGGGCGTACTGGACGGACCGGCTCGACACGCTTCCGCCCGCTCCCGAACTTCCTCTCTCGGAAACCTGGGAGCCGAAGGTGGAGGGCGCCACGGTCACCGGCCGCGAAGCCGCGACCGGTGACGCCGCGAGCTTCGCCAGGCTCGAGTACCTGCTCCCGTCCTCCGCCAGGGAACGCTTCACCGAACGGGCGGCACGACGAGGACTGACTGTGTCCGCCGCACTGCTCACCGCTTACGCCGAGACCGTCGGCCGCTGGTCACGCACCACCCGGTTCACCCTCAACGTGCCGACGGTGGACCGCCCCCCGCTGCACGAGGACATAGGCCGGCTCGTCGGTGACTTCACCTCCCTCGAACTGCTGGCCGTCGACCTCGACGCCCCGGTGTCCTTCGCCGAACGGACCCAGACCCTCGGCGGCCAGCTTCTCGAAGACCTGAGCCACCCCCTGTTCACCGGATCCGAGGTGCTGGCCGAGCTTTCCCGCAGAGCCGGAGCACCGGTCCTCATGCCGGTCGTCTTCACCAGTGCCCTCAGCTCCGGTGCCACATCGGGCGGGGTGCCCCCGGAGGTGACGTATGCCGTCACCCAGACGCCGCAGGTGTGGCTCGACTGCCAGGTCATGCGGCGAGGTGACGCGCTGAGCCTGTCGTGGGACATTCGGGAGGGGGCACTCAGCGGCTCGGTCGCCGAGGACATGTTCGCCGCCTACACCGGCCTCGTACGCCTTCTGTCGGGCGAAGGCGCCGTCGGTGAGGCGGCCTGGGACGAGCCGGCCCACGTCGAACTCCCGGTGGCTCAGACCGCCCGCAGGTCCGAGGTGAACGCGACCGAAGGGCCGCTGCCGGACACCCTGCTCCACGCACCCGTGCTCACCCAGGCGAAGGCCACACCGGACGCGATCGCGGTCCGGACACCCGAGCTGGCCCTGTCGTACCGGCAGCTCGTCCACCGCGCGAGCGCCTTGGCCGGCACTCTGGAGGAGTCCGGGCTGCGGCCGGGTGAGCCGGTGGCCATCTGGATGGACAAGGGGTGGGAACAGGCGGTCGCAGTGCTCGGGGTCCTCATCGCGGGCGGCGCGTACCTCCCTGTCGACACGGCACAGCCGCCGGCCCGCCGGGACACGATCCTGGCGGACGCCGCTGTCCGCACGGTCCTGACGCAGTCCTGGCTCGCCGAGACCGACGACCTCCCCCCGAACGTGTCCGCCTCGGCCGTCGACCTGCTGCCGGAGGACCTCCCGGCCACGACGCTCCACGCAACCCGCCACCCCGACGAACTCGCCTACGTCATCTACACGTCGGGCTCAACCGGCACGCCCAAGGGCGTGATGATCAGCCACCGCGCCGCCCTCAACACCGTCGAGGACATCAACCGCCGGTACGCCGTCAACGACCAGGACCGCGTCCTCGGCATCGCGGGGCTGAGCTTCGACCTCTCCGTGTACGACCTGTTCGGCCCCCTGTCGGTGGGCGCGACACTCGTCCTGCCGCAGGCCGAGCGGCGCGGCGACCCCTCGCACTGGGCCGAACTCGTCCAGGACTTCGGCGTCACCGTCTGGAACTCCGTGCCCGGACAGCTGCACATGCTGTGCGACTGGCTCCGCGCGGAGCCGGTCGCCGACGACGACAACACCCTGAGGCTGGCCCTCATCTCCGGCGACTGGGTCCCGGTCGCCCTGCCCGACGAGGCCCGTGCCGTTCTGCCGGGCCTGGAAGTCATCTCCCTCGGCGGCGCGACCGAAGGTTCCATCTGGTCCATCGCGCACCCCGTCGGCGAGGTGGACACCGCACGCCCGAGCATCCCCTACGGCAAGCCCCTGACCAACCAGAGCTTCGCCGTGCTCGACCAGCAGCTGCGCCAACGGCCCGAATGGGTCCCGGGCGAGCTGTACATCGGCGGAGCCGGCGTCGCCATGGGCTACATCGGTGACGAAGCACGCACCGCGGAGCGGTTCCTCGTGCACCCCGTCAGCGGTGAACGGATCTACCGCACAGGCGACCTCGGACGCTACCTCCCCGACGGATCCATCGAGTTCCTCGGCCGCGAGGACGCCCAGGTGAAGATCCGCGGCTACCGGGTCGAACTCGCCGAGGTCGAAGCAGCCGTCCAGGCACACCCGGCCGTGGCCGCCGGCGCGGTCGTCGTCGACGACTCCGGCTCCGGAGGCCGACGTCTCGCCGCTTTCGTCGAGACGGCCCGCCGCGAAGGCGACGAGCCGGCGAGGCAGGCCACCGAAGGTGTCCACAAGGCGGCGGCCGAAGCCGTACGCGCAGCGTCCGAAGCCGTCGACCCCGCGCAGTTGACGGCCTTCCTCGACGCTCTCGACGACGTCGCGCTCGCAGAGATGACGCGCGTGCTCCTGGCGGCCGGGCTCTTCGGGGACGGCGCCGCACACTCGGCGGACGAGGTGGCCACCGCCCTGCGCTCGACCCCCCGCCACCGTCACATCGTGCGGCGATGGCTGCGCGCCCTGGCCGGCCGGGGGCAGCTGACGCACCGCGACGCCGATGACACCTATAGGGGCCTCGCTGCCATCCCCGGGGCCGAGCTGGAACGGAGATGGCGGCGCGCCGCCGAACTGGAACGCGAGGTCGGGTGGAGCACCGAACTGCTCACCGTCATGCGCACCTGCGCCGACCGGCTGCCGGAGCTGATCGCCGGAGACACAGGAATCAGGGAGCTCCTTTTCCCCGGCGCGGCGCTGGAGGCGGCGGACGCCGCCTACCGCGACAACCTCGCCATCCGCCACCTCAACCGTGCCGTCGTCGCCGCACTGGCCGAGATCGCCGCCGCACACACCGGCGAGGACCGGCTGCGGGTGCTGGAAGTGGGCGGAGGCGTCGGCGGCACCACGGGCGAACTGGTGCCCGTACTCGCCGAGTACGGGGTGGATTACCTCTTCACGGACGCGTCGGCCTTCTTCCTCAACGAGGCACGCGAACGCTTCGCGGACCACGCCTGGGTGCGGTACCAGCGATTCGACGTGGACGAGGACCCGCGCGAGCAGGGCCTCGTACCCAACACCTTCGACGTCGTGGTGTGCGCCAACACCCTGCATGCCGCCGCCGACGCCGATGCGGCAGTGGGCCGGCTGCGAGAACTGCTGGTTCCCGGCGGACAGCTCGTGTTCGTCGAGAACACCCGTGACGAGAACTGCCCTCTGCTGGTCTCCATGGAGTTCCTCGAGGTCGCCGGACACACCTGGACCGACGTACGCGCACACACCGGCCAGTCCTTCCTCACCCACTCGCAGTGGCGGGAGCTCCTCGACCGGCACGAGGCGACGGACGTGGTGTCACTGCCGGAGCCGGAGGACCCGCTGGCCGCCACCGGGCAGGAGGTGTTCATCGCCACGGTGAAGGGAGACCGGCACCACGTACCTGTGGGCGAGCTGTCGCGCAGCGCCGCCACCCGGCTGCCCGAGTACATGCTTCCCACCGTCTGGCAGGTGGTCGACACCCTGCCCCGCACCGCCAACGGCAAGACCGACCGGTCACTGCTGCGGACCTGGCTGCCCCGGGAGACCACCCGGCCCGTGGTGGACGAGCGGCCGATGGACGACCTCGAGACCAGCCTGGCCGGGCTTTGGGCAGAGCTCCTGTCGGTCGAGCGCGTCACCAGGAACGACGACTTCTTCGCCCTGGGCGGGGACTCCCTGCTGGTCGCCCGCATGGTGGCCCAACTGCGCGACCGCGTACCGCAGGCCGCCGAACTCGAATGGGAAGTCGTCCTGCGGCAGATGCTCCGCCGCCCCACGGTGGCCGGACTCGCCGGCTTCCTGCGGGGACTGACCAGCGAGGAGGAAGCACTGGGCAACGGGACCGCGATACGGACCGATCCCGTCATCCAACTGCACGGTGCGCGGTCGGCCGATGAGCCGACAACGGTGCTCGTGCACGCCGGAACCGCCACGATCATGCCGTACCGGGCGCTGATCACCGAGATCAGGCGACGCTCCCCAGGACTCGCCGAGGTGGTCGGCGTGGAGGTCCCCGACCTGAACGGCTTCCTCGCCTCCCCGCCCGAGGGACTCATCGAGCAGCTCGCCGCCGACTACGCACGCGCCCTGACAGCGGGCGGCCGACGCCGCTTCCACGTCGTGGGTTACTGCCTGGGCGGACTGATCGCCACCGAAGTGGCCCGCAACCTGGCGGAGTCCGGGGCCGAGGTGGAGAGCCTCACCGTCATCAGCAGCCACAGCCCGCGCTTCCGTCTGGACGACGAGCTGCTCTCCGAGTACTCCTTCGCCGTCATGATGGGCATCGACCCCGCCGCGCTGGGTTTCCCCGGCGACCAGTACCGGGTGGCCGCGGCAGCCGACGCCGTCCTGGCCGGCAGCCCCGGGGTCCTGCCCGACGGCGGGCTCGCCGCGCTCCCTGCCGAGTTCGCCGACGTAGCGGACCGCTTCCGGGCCCTGGCCGAGGTGCCCCGCCCGACCCGCATAGCGCGGATGTGCGAGGCCGTCCCCGCATCCGCGGGGACCTACGAACCCGAGCACATGACACGGCTGTTCCTCGCCTTCCGGCAGAGCGTCTTCGCCATCACCCGCTACGACGCCGAGCCGTACGCGGGCGACATCACCTTCCTGCGTCACGACGGTGCGTATCCCTTCCCCGGAAGCAAGGACGCCGTCACCACGTACTGGCACGAACTGGCACTGGGCGAACTGGACATCGTCGACATCGGCGGTGACCACTACAGCTGCCTGTCCGTCGAACACGCCCCCACCATCCTCAAGACCCTCAGTGAGCTGACCCAGGGAGCGATCACCCGATGACGAAAAGACCTCTCATCGGTGTCCTGGGCGCTTCCGGAGCCGTGGGCCGGGCCGCCGTGCGCGAGCTGCGGGCACTCGGCCACGGGGGACTGCGGTTGGGCGGGCGCACCCCGTCGGCGCTCCGTGCGATCGCTGAACAGGACCCACATGGCCGTGACGAGACCGTCAGAGCGGACGCCGAGACCCCGGGCGGCCTGAGCGCCTTCGCCGACGGATGCGACGTCGTCCTCAACTGCGTCGGCCCCACCTACCGGCTCCGGGCCACCGTCGCCTCGGCCGCTCTCGCCGCCGGAGCACACTGCGTGGACGTCGCCGGGGACGACCCGGCCGCCGAGGACCTGCTCAAGGACGGCGACCCCGGCCAGGACGGCCGGTCCGTGGTCCTGTCGGCGGGGGCGCTGCCCGGCCTGTCCAGCCTGCTGCCGCGCTGGCTGGCCCGGCAGGGCCTCGACCGGTCCACCGGTCTGACGGCGCACTGCGGCGGCCTGGAGACCTGCTCACCCACGGTGGCGCAGGACCTCATGCTCTCGCTCACCTCCGGGGGCGCGGACGGCGCCGCCTACGGCGAGCCGCTCGCGGCCGTCCGGGGCGGCCGTCGCGTCACACGCGCGTTGCGTACCGCCGAGGACACCGAACGGGCAGGATTCCCCGGCAGGGTCGCTGTGCAGCCCTACCTGAGTGGAGAGAGCGAACGCCTCGCGAACGACCTGGGGCTCGACCGGCTCGACTGGTACAACGTCCACCCGGGTGCCCAGGTGCGCTCCCTGCTCAGCCTCCTGCCGGGCCACCTTGCCGAGGGCGCCGACCCGGACGAGCTGGCACGCCGCCTGATCCTCGCCGCCGATCTCGACCTGGCCGGGCGCAAGCCCTACTACGTCATGGACTTCGAACTGGCCGGGGCCGCGTCAGGACGGCCCGCGACGGCCGGACTGACGCTGCGCGCCGCGAGCAGCTACCGGCTGACGGCCGCCGTCGGCGCGCTGGCGGTCGACGCGGTCCTGGACGCCGTGGTGCCCCCCGGTGTCCACTTCGCGTGCGACGTGCTCGACCCCGACGCCGTGGTCCGCCACCTGCGTACGGGCGGTGCCGGCGAGCTGCGGCTCACCGGCACCGCCGCACCGGCGGACACCGAGCCGGACGAGGAGGGGGTCCTGTGACCGCCGCAGCACCCTTCCGTGTCCTCGTCTGCGGCACCAACTTCGGCCGCTTCTACGCCGAAGCCGTTCGCAGGCGGCCCGGATACGTCCTGGCCGGCATCCTCAGCCGGGGCTCCGCCGCCTCAAGGGCGTACGCGGAAAGCACCGGCGTGCCCTTCTTCACGGACGTCGATCAGCTCCCGGACGACATCGACGCCGCATGCGTGGCGGTCAGCTCCTCGATCTCTGGCGGAGAGGGAACGGAGCTGGCCAGGGCACTGATGGACCGCGGCATCCACGTACTCCAGGAACACCCTGTGCACCTCACGGAACTGACGGACTGCCTCAAACACGCACGGCGTCGTGGAGTGCAGTACCGCGTCAACACCCACTATCCGCACGTGGGCCCCGTCCGATCCTTCATCGAAGCGGCCCGCAGGCTCACTACCCTGCAGAAGCCGCTGTTCGTGGACGCGGCCACGCCCGTCCACCTGCTGCACCCGATGGTGGACATTCTCGGTCAGGCGCTGGGAACCCTGCGCCCCTGGCGCTTCGCCGACCCGGCCGCGCTGCCCGCGGACATCGGTCCGCAGCCGTTCCGCACCCTGCAGGGCGTGATCGGCGGCGTACCGGTCACCTTGCGGGTGCACCACCAGCTCGATCCGTCCGACCGGGACAACCACGCACTGCACTGGCACCGGCTCTCCATCGGTACCGAGGGCGGCGTCCTCGCACTGGCCGACACCCACGGACCAGTCCTGTGGAGTCCACGGCTGCACATCACCAGGGACGAGGACCGCCGGTTTCGCCTCGACGGCCCGGGCACGGGAAGCCTCGGTCTCGGCACCACCGCAGTCGTCGGCACCACGGGCACCTTCCAGAACGTGTTCACCGACCTGTGGCCGCAGGCGATCGGCAGCGCCCTCGACGGCCTGCGTGACGCGGCGGTGCGTGGTGGAGACGCCCTTCGAGCCGGGCAGTACGACCTCGCGGTGTGCCGCATCTGGTCCGACCTTGCAGCCCGGCTGGGGCCGCCCGAGATCGTCAGGCCCGGGACTCCGCGCCCCCTTTCGGCCGGCGACGTGTTCCCGGACCCTGAGCCGGCCGCGTTCACCACTCGACGGGCCGCTCCACCCGAGCACTCCGAGGAAACGGCTCCCTACACCCCCTCGGCGGAGTTCTTCGACCTCGTCGCGGCACAGCACACCGCGACCGCGAGTGCCTCCGCCGTCGCCGCCCTGTTCGCCGACGCCGAACTCGGTGACGGCCCTGTGCTCGACATCGGCGCGGGAACCGGACTCCTGACCGAAGCCGTCGCTCGCGCCAGGCCCGACGTGGAGATCCTCGCCTGCGAACCGGCCGTCGGCATGCGCGCCGTACTGACCAGTCGGGTCTTCAGCGATCCGGACCTGCGCTCCCGGGTCACCGTCACGGCCGACGCCGCTCCTGACTGCGAACTCCCCGACCGCATCGGCGCCGTCCTCCTCTGCGGAGTCCTTGGCCACCTCGGCACCGCAGAGCGCCGCAGGCTCTGGGAGAGGCTGAGACAACGACTGGCCCCCGGTGGATTCGTCGTCGTGGAACTCATGGGATTCGACGCGCCGCTGACTCTGCCCGAGACGAGGCTCGCCACTGCTCGTGCCGGACAGCACCGCTACGAATGGTCGTTCTCCGGGGCGCCGGACGAGACGGACACGGCCGCGATGCGCCTGCACACCACCTGGCGCGTCCACCGCGGCGACGAACCCGGTGTGGTGCGCGAGGTGCACGACTCGTACCGCTGGCACCCCTTCGGTCTCAGCGACGTCGCCGCCGAGTCCGGCATGACCGTACGCGCCCTGCCCACCCGGCCCGGTGCGCCGCCCCTGGCCGTACTCACCCACGAGCCGGGCCCGGTACCCGCTGCCCGCCGCCCCCTCTCGTCTCCGTCAGCACCTACCGAGGACTACCGATGAACGCTTCCACCCCTCCCGGCTCCGGCACCCCCGGCGTGAGCGGACCGTCCGAAGCCGGCCTGCCCCGCGACTTCCCGATCCAGCGGGGTTGTCCCTTTGCCGCGCCCGCGGAGTACGACACCCTGCGCACCGATGATCCGGTGGCGCGCGTGACGCTCCCCACCAGGCGCGAGGCATGGGTGGTGTCCCGCTACGACGACGTGCGCGCCCTGCTCTCCGATCCACGCGCCAGCGCGGACATCCGCCGCCCCAACTTCCCGGCGCTCGGCGAGGGGGAGCAGGAGGCCGGGGCGAAATTCCGCCCCTTCATCCGCACGGACGCCCCTGAGCACACCCGCTACCGCCGCATGCTCCTTCCGGAGTTCACCGTCCGGCGCGTACGCGCCATGCGGCCCGCCGTACAGGCCCGCGTGGACGAACTCGTGGACGACATGCTCGCCGCCGAGCAGCCGGTCGACTTCGTCTCCGCGTACGCCAACGCCGTCTCCACATCGGTGATCTGCGAACTGCTCGGCATCCCCCGGGAGAACCTCGAGTTCTTCCGGGACGTCACCCGGATCTCCGGCTCCCGCCACAGCACCGCTGAACAGGTCTCCGAAGCCCTCGGCGGTCTCTTCGGCCTCATAGGCGGCCTGGTGGCCGAACGCCAGAAGGAACCCGGCGACGACCTGCTGTCCAAGCTCGTCACCGATCACCTGAACACCGGAAACGTCACCCTGAACGAACTGCTCTCCGCCGTCGGCATCACCATCAACGCCGGCCGTGAGACCAGCACCAACATGATCGCCCTCAGCACGCTGCTGCTCCTTGACCGGCCTGACCTGAAGGAGGAACTGCTGGCCGAGCCCGCGCTCATGCCCCGCGCCGTCGACGAACTCCTGCGCGTCATGTCCATCGCCGATTCCATCCCGCTGCGGGTGGCGGCCGAGGACATCGAGCTCTCCGGCCGGGTGATACCCGCCGACGACGGCGTCATCGGACTCCTCGCCGGGGCCAACCACGACCCCGAGCGGTTCGAACACCCGGAACAGGTCGACTTCCACCGGCCGGAGAACCACCACATCGCGTTCGGCTACGGCGTCCACCAGTGCATCGGGCAACATCTGGCCCGGCTGGAGCTGGAGATCGCCCTGGAAACACTCCTGCGCAGGGTTCCGACCCTGCGTCTCGCGGGTGACCGCGAGGAGGTCACGTTCAAGCACGACTCGGCCACCTTCGGACTCGAAGAACTGATGGTGACCTGGTGACCGCCTCCTCCCTCTCACTCCCGAACGCCTCCCACAGCCCGTGGATCAGGCGCTGGAGCGACGGGACCGCCCCCCGCCTCCGGCTGATCTGCCTTCCGCACGCGGGCGGCAGCGCGAGCTTCTACCGCCCCTGGGCGGCACTGCTGCCCCCTGAGGTCGAACTGCTCGCCATCCAGTACCCCGGCCGCGAGGACCGCTACGAAGACCCCGCCATCGTGAGCATGGATGAGCTGGTCACCGCCCTCGCGGACGTCCTGTCGGCCCTGCTCGACCGGCCGTACGCCCTCTTCGGGCACAGCATGGGATCGGCCGTCGCCTGGGAACTGGCCCACGAGCTGAACGGCCGCGGGGCACCGGCCCCGCGCCGCCTGTTCGTCTCCGGTCGCGCCGCCCCCGGCACCGCCGTTGTCGGTGACGTACACCGCCAGGACGACGACGTGCTCTGCGCCGAACTGCGACGGCTGGGCGGCACCAGCAGCGAGGTGCTCGATGATCAGGGCCTCCGTGCCCTGGTCCTCGGCACCGTACGCGACGACTACCGGCTCATCGAGACCTACCGTCCCTCCGTCCGCCCGCGACTGGACTGCCCGGTCCACGTACTGACCGGCAGCGAGGACCCGGAACTAGGCCAGGAGCGCATCAGCGAGCGGGCCGGAGGCTGGGCGGATCTCACGACCGCCCGTACCGAGGTACGCACCTTCCCCGGCGACCACTTCTACCTCACCCCCCGGCGCCGGGAGGTCGTCGCCACCGTCCTGCGGCGGATGGACCCCTCGCTGACCGCGGGCGGACACATGTGGCCGAGCACGCCGTGAGCCGGACGCCGCGTCCCCGTCCGTTCTCCTGGAGATTCCTTTGATCGACTACTACTCGACCTCGGCCGAGTTCTACGAAATGGTCGCCACCCGGCACACCGCCAGCAGCGGACCACCCCTCAGGCGTGTCCTCGAAGGTGTCGACACCTCATACGGCCCCGTGCTGGAGATCGGCGGGGGCACCGGACGCGTGACCGAGGTCATCGCATCAGCACTGCCGCAGGCGGAGATCATCGTGGCGGAGCCTTCCGCAACGATGCGCGCCATGCTCACCTCACGGGTCGCCCGCAATCCCGATCTGCGCCGCCGTGTCACCGTGGTGGACGGAGCGGCCCAGGACCTGCCCCTGCCCGACCAACTGTCGGCCGTAGTCATATTCGGTGTCGCGGGCCACCTCACGGTCCCCGAGCGGGTGGCCCTCTGGAAGCGGCTCGCCGCCTGCCTGCCGGACGGAGCACCCATCGTCGTGGAACTGATGGGCGTCTCCTCCCCACGCGTCATCCCGCCGGTGATGTCCCTCAGAGAGACCATCGGACGCCAGACCTACGAGTGGTGGATCGGCGGCGAGCCCACCGAGGGCGACGCCATGCGGTTCACCACCACCTGGAAGGTCCTGTCCGACGGCCGCACCGTGCGCGAGGTGACCGACAGCTACGTCTGGCACACCTTCGACGTCGCCCGGCTGGCCGCCGAAGCGGGCATGACCAGCCGCCGCATCACCGAGGCCGGCGGACAGGCCATCCCCGAGATCGGAGTCCTCGTCAAGTGAAGCCGCACCCGTCCGGCCACGGTCCGGACCCCACACCCCCCTCCACCCCGCAGCCCGCGCTGCGTACCCTGCTGAGCGGTGCCCGGGGGCGCCTCGCCCTCGCAGTCGGCCTCCAGACGGTCGCCTCCCTCGCCGGAGTCGTTCCGTTCATCGCCGTCTCCCGCATCGCGGACCGTCTCACCGACGGCTCCCGGGTCGGCGGCGACGACCTCTGGCCGCTGGTCACACTTGCCTGCGCAGCGGGCCTGCTCGCCCTGCTGTGCGGCTCGGCGGCCGGAGCCGTCAGCCACCTCGCGGACAACGACATCCAGCTCGCACTCCGCCGACGCCTCGCCCAGCACATCGGCCGCCTGCCCCTCGGCTGGATCACCACGAGGGGAACCGGCCAGGTCAAGCAGGCGGTCCAGGACGACGTACGGGCCCTGCACACCCTGGTCGCCCACACACTCCTCGACGTCGTCGGCGTCCTCACCGCCCCGGTGCTCGCCCTGGTCTACCTGTTCACCATCGACCCGAGCCTGGCCCTGATCAGCGTCCTGCCGCTGGCCGTCGGCGTGTTCCTGTTCAGCAGGGCCATGTCCGGAGCGGGGGCGCAGATGGCCGAGTACGGAGCCGCGCTGAGCCGCATCTCCTCCGCTGCCGTCGAGTTCGCCGGTGGCATCGCCGTCCTCAAGATGTTCGGCCGCGGGCGCACGGCGTACGAACGCTTCCTGGGCGCGACCGACGGCTTCGCCGACTTCTTCTCCCGGTGGGTCCGCTCGACGCTCGCCACCTCGACCGCCGCCCTGCTCGTCGTCTCCCCGGCCGTGGTGCTCCTCCTGTTGGCCGTGGCGGGCGCGGTGTCCGTGACCAACGGCTGGATGACCGGTGCCGAAATCGTGCCCTTCCTGCTGCTCGGCCCGGCCGTCGCCGCCCCCATGGGCGTGGTCGGCCCCCGCATTCAGCAGATCCGGGCCGGCCAGGCGGCAGCCGTCCGTATCTCCGCACTGCTGGACACGCCCGTCCTGCCCGGCTCAGGGACACCGAGCGTGCCCGAGCACAACGGTGTCTCCCTGCGCGGAGTGTCCTTCTCCTACGACGGCCGTACCGACGCGCTCAGTGACATCGACCTGGATCTCGTGCCCGGCACCGTCACCGCGCTCGTCGGCCCCTCCGGGTCCGGCAAGTCGACCCTGGCTTCGCTGCTACCCCGCTTCCACGACGTCACGGCAGGTACGGTCTCCATCGGCGGCGCCGACATCCGGGATATCCCCGCCGGTGAGCTCTACCGCCGTATCGGCTTCGTCCTCCAGGACGTGCGACTGCTCCGGGCGAGCGTCGCCGACAACATCCGCCTCGGCCGGCCCGGCGCCACCGACGAGGAGGTCGAGCGGTGCGCCCGCTCCGCACGCATCCACGACCGGATCATGGCCCTGCCCGACGGGTACGCCACCGAGGCCGGCACGGACGTCATCTTCTCCGGTGGAGAGGCCCAACGCCTGTCCATCGCACGGGCACTGCTCGCCGACGCCCCCGTCCTCGTCCTGGACGAGGCCACCGCCTACGCCGATCCGCACTCCGAGGCGCTGATCCAGGACGCGCTGTCCGAACTGGCGCGAGGCCGCACGCTGCTGGTCATCGCACACCGGCTGGAAACGGTCCGCACCGCCGACCGGATCGTGGTCCTGGAAGGCGGACGTATAACCGAGCAGGGCCGCCACGAGGACCTGGTGACCAGGGGCGGCCGGTACGCCCGGCTGTGGGAAGCCCAGCGGGAGGAGCAACCGTCCGGCACACCCGGCCGGGTCTCCGCCGCGCCGCCCACGGACGGAACCCGGGACGACATCCGAGAGGGAAGCTCACGATGATCCGCCAGTTGTACAAGGTCCTGGGGCGCGAGGGCTCCCGTCCCCTGAGCGCCCTGCTTGCCCTCCTGTGCGCAGCGGCCGTCCTCCAAGGCGTCGCCTTCGCCCTGCTGGTGCCCACGCTGCGTGCTCTGCTGGGTGACCACCCAGACGGTGTGTGGCCATGGCTGACCGCCCTCGTCGTCATCTCTCTCGGCTACGCGGCCCTGCAGGGCGCCGCCCTCAGGGGCGGCTTCACCGTCGGTTCGCAGCTCTCCCGGGTCCTGCACCGCCGGCTTGCGGCGCGGGCACTGGACCTGCCCCTCGGCTGGTTCACCGCGGGACGGGCCGCCGAGTTCAGCCGCCTTGCCGGGCAGAACGTCATCCAGGTGATGAACATGCCCGCCCACCTGCTGAGGCCCTTCATCAGCTCGCTGCTGACCCCGGTCACCCTGGTGATCGCGACCTTCTTCTTCGACCGGCGGACGGCGCTCGTGCTGCTCGTCTGCGCCCCCGTGCTGCTGGCCGTACACGCGGCGAGCACCGCCGTCATGCGCCGCTTGGACGAGGGCCGGGACGGTGCGATCGGCGAAGCCTCGGACCGTGTACTGGAGTTCGCGCAGAACCAGCCCGTCCTGCGGGCCTTCGGCCGGACCACCGAAGGCTACGGGGCGTTGGACGACGCCCTGGTCGCGGAGTCGCGGGCCGACCGCCGGCTGATCGTCCGTGGCCTGCCCGGCCTGGTCTCCTTCGCCTTTGCCGCCCGGTTGGTGTTCGCCCTGCTGCTCGCACTGGGCGTGTCCTGGCACCTGGACGGTTCGCTGACGGTCCCCACCCTCTTGGCGCTCCTGGTGCTGACGGTCCGCCTGATCGACAGCCTCTCCGGGGCGGCAGACGTGGGCGCCGGGATGCGGATCGCCCGTAACAGCCTGGAGCGGCTCAGCGCCGTCCTGGACGAGCAGCCGTTCCCGCAGCCCGCGGAGCCGCAGGTACCCCGAGGTGCCGAGGTGGAGTTCGAGGAAGTCGGGTTCCGTTACACGGGGAAGGGCGTGGCCCAGGAGCAGGCGCACGCCACGCGCCCCGTGCTCGGCGACGTGAGCTTCCGCCTGGCGGAACGCAGCATGACCGCCCTCGTCGGTCCCTCCGGGGCAGGCAAGACGACGGTCGCCAGGCTGCTCGCCCGATTCTGGGACACCACCGAAGGCACCGTCCGGGTCGGAGGCGTCGACGTACGGGACATCGCTCCCGAGGCGCTCGCCGCGCATGTCTCCCTGGTCTTCCAGGACGTGTACCTCTTCGAGGGCACGATCGAGGACAACGTCAGGATCGGTGCCCCGGACGCCGGCCACGAGCGGCTGGCCAGGGCTTCGGCGCTCTCCGGGCTCGACCGTGTGATCGAGGAGCTGCCCGACGGTTGGGCCACCAGGGTGGGGGAGGGCGGCATCGCGCTCTCCGGCGGTCAGCGCCAGCGCGTGTCCATCGCCCGTGCCCTTCTCAGGGACACCCCGATCCTTGTCCTCGACGAGGCCACCGCCGCGCTCGACCAGGAGAACGAGGCCCTGCTCGCCGAGACGGTCCGCACGCTCGCCGCCGAGAAGACCCTGCTGGTCATCGCCCACCGGCTCAGCACGGTAGTCACCGCTGACCAGATCCTGGTGCTGGAGGACGGCGGGATCACCGAGCGCGGCACCCACAGCGAGCTGGTCACAGGGGGCGGCACGTACGCCTCCTTCTGGGAACAGCGCACCCAGGCCCACGGCTGGCGGCTGGAGACGACGCGATGACCACCGCCCGCGCCCTGAGGACGGGCGGAACACCACTGGAAAGGCACACCAGCATGACGACAGGCTCTCCGTACGACTGGGAGGAATGGGGGAGATCCGTACCCGAGCTCCGATGTACGAGCAGTATGGAAATCCCCTACGAGGACCCGTCGGCCGCAGCCGTGCGCCTCACGGACGCGGGACTGGACGACGAGTCCGCCGTGTACGAACAGGAGGGCTCCTGGTACTTCGCCGCGGGCTCCGCGGTGACGCTCACGGCGGACGCCGCCCGGGTCACCGCCAGGGCGGACGGACGGACCTGGACCGCCGAGGCGGGCAAACGACCGCTGGAGGTGTTCGCCGCCGCACTGGACGCCCTGGGCGACGTCGGCCACCAGGACCGCCGCTTCTACGGCTGGTCCGCCTTCGAGCTCGCACATATCCTGCACGGCGACCCGGCGGCGGCCGGTACGCGCCCCCTGCTGCACGCGCTGGTTCCCTGTGTCGAGGTGTCCCTCACGCCTGGCCGGGCCGAGATACGGGCCGTCGACGAGGCGTGGGCCCGGAAAATCGGCGAACTGCTCGCTGAGTCCCCTGCTTCCGCCACCCGGCCCGCCTCCGTCGGGGTGACACCGGACCGGGCCGAACAGCTCATCACCGACGGCACCGCGGGCTACGGAGAAGCCGTCGCCCGCACCGTCGCGGACATCCGGGCGGGCCTGCTGGAGAAAGCCGTGGTCTCGCGCGCGGTTGCGCTGCCCGCCGGGCCTGTCGCCGATTTCGCAGCGACCTATCTCGCCGGCCGACGGGCCAACACTCCCGCCCGTTCGTTCCTCATCGACCTCGGCGGGCGCAAGGCCACCGGATTCAGCCCCGAAACGGTGCTGGAGGTCCGGCAGGACGGCCGGGTCAGCACGCAGCCGCTCGCGGGCACCCGCGCTCTGGGACCTGACCCGGAGGAGAACGACCGACGGCGGGATGAACTGCTCACGGACCCGAAGGAGATCCACGAGCACGCCGTCTCCGTGCGCCTCGCGTGTGACGAGATGGAGGCGGTCTGCCGCCCCGGGTCCGTCGTGGTCGAGGAATTCATGGCGGTCAGGCCACGTGGTTCGGTGCAGCATCTCGCCTCGCGTGTCACGGGACGGCTCCGTCCCGGCACGGGCCCATGGGCGGCCTTCGCCTCGCTCTTTCCCGCGATCACCGCCACGGGCTCAGGGAAGAAGGCTGCGCTGAGCGCACTGGTGCGATACGAGGACGGCCCCCGGGGACTGTACGGCGGCGCGGTCTTCCGAGGGGGCACGGACGGTTCACTCGACGCGGCCCTGGTCCTCCGGACGCTGCTGGGTGAGGGGGACAGGGTCTGGCTCCGTGCGGGCGCCGGCGTCACCGGCCAGTCCGTTCCCGCACGGGAGATCGAGGAGACGTGCGAGAAGCTGCGCAGCGTAGCTCCCCATCTCAGGTACGCCGAGGGGTGACGGCTGTATCGCACATTGCCGGAGGGCAGGGGCAGTGCTGCCCCTGTCCTCCGCGCGGCTACTGCCGGATGGCGACGAGGACGTAGCTGTTGCCCACCTGCCAGACAGGACTGGCATGGCCGAAGCCCGCTTCGGCCAGCAACTCGACGTGCCGACCGAGCGTGACGGCGCACTCGGCGTGGACGAAGCCTGGCTTACGGCGCTCGGCGCACAGCTTCGTCAGCTCGGGCTCGCTCTCGACGGCGGACCACCATGTCTCCCAGTCCTCGTGGTCGAAGGCATGACGGCGTTCGGCCCTGCGGACGCCGACGAACTCTGCGATCTCTGCGAACCCGGCCCCGTCCTGCGACAGATGGTCCGCGTTGATCAGTACCCCGCCGGGCCGCAGGAGGGCTCTCAGCTCGGCGTAGGTGCTCCGTAGTATGCCTTCGGGGAGGTAGTGAAGCGCGGTGGTGGACACCACCGCGTCGATCGGCCGCTGAAGTCCGAGGGCGCTCGTCCAGCCCTCCTCGCCGATCACCGCTTCGACGTACCGTGCGGCGTCCGGATGACGGGCGCGGGCCAGTGCCAGCAGCAGCGGGTCCATGTCGACGGCGACGATCTCGGCCTGCGGCAGGCGTTCGATCAGCCGGGCGGGCAGCGAGCCGGGCCCGCATCCCAGATCCAGCACGCAAGGGGTCTCGTGACCGGCCGTCACATGTTCCACGACGTCCGCGACCACGGTGAAGCGTTCTTCCCGGTCAATCGCGTAACGCTGCTGCTGTTGCTCCCAGCGGTCCACCCACAGCTGGGCCGTCGACATGCTCACGCTCATCTTCCTGTACCACCTCTACACACTCGGTTCCGCTATGTGACCCCGAATCTACAGGTGAAAACGATTGTCATCGGCACTAGCTGGACTCGGCTCAGCTCAGCTCGGTGAGTACCTCCAGTAGCCGGTCTACCTCGTGCCGGCTGTTGTAGGCATGCAGACTGACCCGTACGGAGCTGCGGTTCTCACCGGCCCGGCCCTGGCAGAGGCCGTCCGCCCGCACCATGAAACCGTGGCTGAAGAGGATGAACCCCAGGTCGACCGCATCGATGTCCCGATGCCTGAACGTCACGATGCCGTGCCGCTGCTGCGCCGGGGAGTTCGCGGCCAGACTCCGTTGGCACCCCACCACGTCGTACGGCGCCAGCGTCCGTAACCCGTCCGTCAACCGGGCGGCCAGCTCCACGGTCCAGCGTTCGATCCGCTTCGTTCCGGCCCGGTCGAGCCAGTCCAGTGCGGCTCCCAGGCTGGCGATGCCCGCGGTGTTCGGTGTGCCGCTCCAGCCGCGCGGAGCGAAAGGGGCCCCGCGTGCGGCACGGGACCAGACGGCTCCGGAGCCCGGCAGCGCCAGTGCCTTGTGTCCGGAGAAGACGGCGAAGTCGACGTCCAACGCTGCCATGGAGACGGGAAGGTGGCCGACGCTCTGGGCGGCGTCCATGCAGATGACCGCGTCGGGCCCCGCCGCACGGCGGATCCGGTGCACGTTCATGTCCCCGCCGTACACGTGATGGACGTGGGTGACCGCCACGAACCTCGTGCGCGGGGATACGAGATCGGCGAGCTGATCCGTGTCGTAGTCGCCTGAGGAGACCTGGTAGGGCATTTCCAGGACTGTGACACGTCTGCCCTGGCGGGCCAGTGACTCGACAGCCTCCAGCCAGGGCGAGACGTTGGCCTGGTGATCGGCGAAGGGGACGATGATCTCGTCGCCGTCACGGAGTTCGTGCACCAACCAGTCCCGGGCCACCAGGCGCAGACCCTCGGTGGTGCCGCTGACGAAGTGCACGGCCGAGGTGTCCGGATCCGGGTCGTCCAGGAACGCCTTGACCCGCCCTCTGGTCTCCTCGATCAGGTCAGTCGTCCTGTTGGCCCACGGGTAGGCGCCCCGGCCCGCGTTCGCGTTGGAGGTCGTCAGATACTCCTGGACGGCGTCCAGGACCGCCTGCGGTTTCTGCGCCGTCGCGGCACTGTCCAGATAGGCCAGACCGGGGTTCCCCGCCACGATCGGGAACTGCGCGCGGACGGCCCTGTTCCAGGCCGCCAGGTCCTCCGCCTCCCTCGCAGCCGTATCGCCGTGCACGGGCGTCACTCCCGCACCAACGGTGCGCCGGCGTCACGCCAAGCGATGATGCCTCCGGTGAGGCTGCGTACGTCCGGATGGCCCATGCGGGTCAGCAGGGCCGCGTACCGCAAGGACTTCTCGCCGACGGGACACGCGAGCAGCACCGACTGGGACTTGCTGAACGGCAGCCCACCGCGCACCAGGTCCTCGAACAACTCGTCGACGATGTTGATCGACCCTTCGATGTGCAGGGCCGTGAAGGCGTAGGGGCTGCGCATGTCCACGACCAGGGGCTTTTCCGCGGCTATCCATTTCTGCGCCTCCGCGACTCCTACAGCGGCGGTCTGGTGCAGCTCCTCGAGCGAGACGGATGCGGCTGAGTTGTTTCCCGGCCGCTGACCCAGGAGTTCCGGCCGGCGCTTCCTGATGTAACTCAGATAACTCTCGACGCGGTCGCACACGATGAAGACGGCGGTAGCTGGTTCGGTGAGCTCCGATCCTATGTCCCTGAGATGCCGGACCGCTCCGAAATAGGCGGCTCCGCCGGTCGGTCCGGCCAGGATCCCGCACCGTCGGACCAGAGTCAGCATTCCGTCGATGGCCTCCGAGGACGTAACCTTCTCGATGGTGTCGTACGTGAGGGGATCGAAGATCCCGACTTCCTGCACCTCGTCGATGTTCCTGATCCCCGGAATGAAATCCGACTTGTCCGCGACGAGCCCGACCACGCCGACCTTCGGATTCCGCTCCCGTAACGCGCGCGCCACGCCCGTGGAGGAGCCGGCGGTGCCGACACCGGAGATGAACCAGTCAGGGGCCCGGCCGTCGAGGTCCGCCACGATCTCCGGTCCGGTGCCCGTCTCATGGGCCTCAGGGTTGCGTGCGTTGTAGTACTGATCGGTGTGGAGATAGGTGCTGTCCGGGTCGCCGAGACTGCGGTGGAAAAGCGTGAGGGGATCCTCCGAGTTCGTGGGATCGAGGCACTCGGTCTGCCCCGGAAGTTCCTCGATCTCGGCTCCTAGGAGGAGGAGCATCTCTTTGATCTCCGGAATCTTCATCCGGTTGGTGACGCTCTTGAATCCGATCCCGTGCATCCCGGCTATGGCGGCAAGGGCCTTTGCGGTGTTTCCGCTGGACAACTCGACGATGCGGTTGCCGTGTTCGATCGCCGAGGGCAGCCCCGGCTGCACCATGTTCCAGGCTGCCCGGTCCTTCAGCGATCCGAAGGGATTGCAGAACTCGAGCTTCGCGTAGAGGTCGATGTTCTGCAGACCGTGGACGTGAGGGGCGATACGGACCAAAGGCGTGTCGCCGACTGTTTCGATGATGCTGTCATACCTCATGCGCGTCCTCTGCGGAGTGTATGGGCCAGTACTGATCGTCGAGGCGCCACTGCCAGCCGTCGGGTCCCTGGTAAGCCGCCACCTTGCGGGCGAGTGGGCGCTGCTGGGCGTGCTGGGCGTTGAAATCCATGCAGTATCCGGCTGTGTTGGCGAATGCCAGAAGGTCGCCCGGGGCCGGCAGGCGCGGCAGGAGGACCAGCCTGCGTGTGATGAGATCGGACTCGAGGCACAGGTTCCCGTGAAGGTGGACCCCGAAGGACTCCGTGGCGTTCTCCGTGGCCTGCCACGGCTTGCCCCGGTGGAGCACGATCGGATCCATGAGGATGCCGTGTTCCTCGAGGGCGCAGTCATCGGCATTCATCGCCAGGCGTATCGAGTGTGTGCCGTCCGGCTCGCGCCGTGCCTCCAGTACACGTGCCAGGGTCAGCCCGCACTGGTCGAGCAGAGCACGGCCGGGCTCGACGCACAGGTCATAGAGGTTCTCCAGGAGCAGCGTCGCCAGTGGGCGGCCGAGTGTCGGGGCGGGACTGCGCAGGAGTTCGTCCAGGTAGTCGGCCCCGGCGACCGGGCGATAAGAAGGGTAGAGCTCCAGGCTTCCGCGGAGAGTGCCCCCTTCGCTGCTCAGCCCGTACGAGTGGTTGCGCCACGCCAGAGGCTCGCGCCTGCCCATCGCCGCCAGAGTCAGCTGACTGGTGTAGTGCTCCCACTGGGCCCCGTCGGCCAGGTAGTTGACGCCGAAACCGCCGCCGATGTCGATCACCCGCGGACGCATCCCCCGGGCCCGGAACTCGTCCATGGCCCGTACGCAGCCCTCCAGGGCCAGGGCCTTCTCGTCGAGACTGATGGTGTCGAGGTGATAGGAGACACCAATGACCTCGACGGCCTCGTGGTGCCGCTCGCAGACATCCAAGAGGCCGGCCAACTCCGCTGCGGGCACGCCGAATCGGCTGCGACGGCTGAGGACCTTGACCGCGGTGCCCGAGAACTCCGACAGTCTGAGCAGCACCCGCACCCGAGGCAGCCCGTGGCGGCGCACCAGCGCGGCGAGTGACTCCAACTCGGCATGTCCCTCGATGTGGACCGTGACGCCGGTACGTGCGGCGAGCCAGAGGAACTCCGGTTCCTTCGGGCCTGTCGCACCGATGCGGTCAGGGGTGAAACCGCAGGCCAGCGCGTGCTGCAGTTCGCCGAGTGAGGCCACGTCCATGGCCGCGCCCGTGGCCGCCAGTCGGCGTACCAGGGCGCTCGACCGGTTGGCCTTGTGGGCGAAGGAGACATCGCCCTCCAGATGGTGACTCCGGTACACGGACCGGAATCCAGCGACGTTCTCGGCGATCCGGTCCGGAACCACCACATTGAGGGGTGACCCCAGCCCGTCGACGAGATCGTGCAGGAAGCGTGAGGAGGCCAGCAAGGGCGTGAGGGGTGGTTCGAGCTTCGGATCCAGGAACAAGGGGACAGCCAACGGCGGCACTCGCCTCTCAGCGGGGCAGCGGCAACTCGACCGCTGAGGGCACTGGTCGACGCGCCGCCGCAAGTGATGGATCAGCTCAGCGGGATGATTGTCGTATCCATAATGTCCAGGTCGAACGACCTCTATGCCTGCTCCACACTGAACGTGAACAGCGGCAGGCGCCGGTGCGGAGTCCGCACCAGCGCCTGCCATATGCGGAATCTCGCCGATGCCGACGGGCGGCCGACGGCAGGGGCCTGTCAGTGGTCGTCCCAATGCCCGTCGTGGGAGGCGTGCCGATGGCCGTCATGGACGTAATCGACGTGGTCTTCGTGCGGCACGGCGACGTGACCGCAGTCCTGTCCGTGCTGGTGGTCGTGCCCTTCGTGGACCGAGTGTGCCGGATTCACGCACTCGTCCACATGGTCTTCGTGGGCACGGTGCAGGTGGCTGTCGTGCGCGTAGTCGATGTGGTCGTTGTGCGGGATCGCCACGTGGCCGCATCCCGGGGCGTGCTGGTGAGCGTGCGCGGGGTGGGGGTGGTGCGCCGTGGTCGTGGACATCTCACTGACTCCTTCGTCGGTTCGCTGTCTTGGAGACACCGAACGCGCCCGCCGGAGAGAAGGGGCAGACAAGTCCGGCATATCTCGCAGGGTAGGCCCGCCTGGGTGTGGGCACCTCCGGGCGCGCCGCCAGGGCTGCAGTTCAGCACGCAGAGCCTTCGATCATCACACTCCGTGACGGCCTGATTTGTGGATCACTTGCCGGCGCCGACGTACGGCAGTAGTGCCATCTCGCGTGCGTTCTTGATCGCTGCGGCCACCTGTCGCTGCTGCTGGGCGCTGATCCGGGTGACCCTGCGGCTGCGGATTTTGCCTCGGTCGGAGATGAACTTCCGCAGGAGGCCGGTGTCCTTGTAGTCGATGTAGGTGATCTTCGCCGCGTCGAGCGGGTTCGGACGGTCCTTGGCGGGTTTACGGGGTTCCTGGCGTCGGGCCATGGATCTTTCCTTATGGGGCGGGGTGTGTGGTTGCGCGAGGCGGTCAGTGGACGGGGTCGAGGAACTCGTCGAAGGCGGCTGGCAGGTCCTTCCAGGCCGCACGGCCCGCTGTGTACTCGGCGTCGGTCAGCAGGCAGGAATCGAGTAGAGCGGTCAGCCCGTCTCGGTCCAGGCCGGGGGAGATGAAGACCAGGTGCTGGCAGCAGTCGCCGTGCTCGGGATGCCAGTCCAGTGCGGCGGCCGCCCGTCGGACCGGCGGAATCATGTCCCAGGCTGCGTCCGGGAGGGATGCGAGCCAGGGACCGTTGTTCTCGACGCAGAGCGCGCCGCCCGCCGCGTCCCAGGACAGGAGTGTGTCGGGACGGTCTGCGAGCCAGAACCGGCCGCGGCTGCGGGCGGCCGCGTAGCTCAGGTCCTCCAGGGCGTCGTATAGACGCTCGGGGTGGAACGGTCGGTGCTTGCGCCACACGAGAGTGCTGACGCCGGCCTCCTCGGCCTCCTGGGGCAATAGTGCGCAGGCCGGATGCTGTCCCGCGCCGGCCGCTTCCACGTCGAACCCTACGAGGGCCAGCCTCGCCAGCTCTTGCGAGCCGGCCGCCGCCTGAGGGGCCGTCGGGTGCAGCTGGCCGATCAGCGCCCGGTCTTCCTCGTCCGCTTGGCCGTCGTCCACGATGGCGACCGCCGAGGCGTACTCCAGTTGTCGCGCCCAGGTGTCGCCCACGGTCCGCTGATCGGTGGCCGCGGCTGCCAGTCCCGCCTCGGTGAGGTCGTCGCCGTTGGCGAGGTAGGGCAGGACGAGGGCGGGATCGACGGCGGTGATCACGCTCGTCACTTCTGCCCGGTCATCGCCGTGTGCGGCGATGACCTCGGCCATCGCCTGGGGCTCGACGGAGTCCCATAGTTCGACGATGGCGGTCCTGGTCACCCCGTCGGCCGCCAGGCGCTCCAGTTCGGGCATCAGGTCCTCGCGCAGTGCGCAGCAGGCGCAGTCGTTCACCAGGGGGGTATCGCCGCTGGAGAGCGTCCCGGAGGTGTCGCGTACGGTCCGGTACACCGTGCCCGTCTCGGCCGTCGCCAGGTCGTGGTGCAGAGCGACGCTGTGAGGTATCTCCCTGAGTAGCCCCTCCACGACCTCGTGGCGTGCGTCCGAGTGCAGTCCGCTGACGATGACGATGGGGAGCTTGTGCCTGTCCTCCATCACCGGCCCTCACTGCGGCCGTAGCGTCGCTCGAAGCGTTCGACGCGCCCTGCCGTGTCCAGGACGCGGGCGGTCCCGGTGTAGAAGGGGTGGCTCGCGGAGGAGATCTCCACGTCGACGACCGGGTAGGTGTTGCCGTCCTCCCACTCGACGGTCCGGTCGCTGCTCAGGGTGGAGCGGGTCAGGAAGGCGAAGTCGGCGGTCTTGTCGCGGAAGACGACGGGGCGGTAGGAGGGGTGGATTCCGGGCTTCATGGCGGTGTCCTCGTGGTCAGGGTCGGGGGTGTCGAGCGGAGGGATCGCGGTGTCAGCGCTCTTCGCGGAAGTCGACGTGGCGACGGACGAGCGGATCGAACTTCCGCAGCACCAGCCGGTCGGGGTTGTTCCGCCGGTTCTTGCGGGTGACGTAGGTGTAGCCCGTTCCCGCGGTGGAGCGGAGCTTGATGATCGGGCGTAGTTCGTTGCGAGCCATGCCGGTACTATATGGCAATGGTTTCCATTTTCAATATGGACCCGACCCGATGAGAGGCAGGTAACTTCGTGTCCGCCCACTGTCAACTGACCGGTGCGCAGCCGGGCTTCGGCAACAAGATCTCCCACTCGCACCGGCGCACGTCGCGCCGGTTCGACCCGAACATCCAGAGCAAGCGCTACTGGCTGCCCAGCGAGGGGCGGCATGTGCGCCTTGTGCTGAGCGCCAGGGCGATCAAGGTGATCGACACCATCGGCATCGAGGCGGCGGTCGCCCGCATCCGGGCGAGGGGAGTGAAGGTCTGATGGCCAAGCAGAGCAAGATCGCCCAGAACGAGAAGCGCAAGGCGACCGTCGCGCGGTACGCCGCCCGTCGTGCGGAGTTGAAGGAAATAATCCGGAGGCCCGGCACCCCGGAGGCTGAGCGGCTCGCCGTGATCGGAGAACTGCGCCGCCAGCCGCGCAACGCCAGTGCGACCCGGGTGCGCAATCGGGACGGCGTGGACGGCCGCCCGCGTGGTCATCTGCGGAAGTTCGGACTGTCCCGGGTTCGGATGCGCGAACAGGCGCACGCCGGATTCCTTCCCGGAGTGACCAAGTCCTCCTGGTGACAGCTCGCTCTCGATGACGGGTGGTGGTGCGGTCGGCGGGCCGTGGCGCCACCCGTCGCTGTTCCCTGCCCGCATGCTGCCACGGCCGATGATGCGCCGTAGTGGGCGTGCGGGTATTTCGCAGGGCGGCGGGGGGTGCGCTTATTCGGGTCCCCCGTCGACTCTGCCAATACCTCGCCGAACTAATTGGAAATGATTACCATCTCGGATAATGTGAGGGGTGGACGCCGCTATGGCGACGGGCCCGACCGCCCCGCCGACGGAGGATGCCCGAGATCCACCGTCGGCGGGGGCGGGCCAACTGGCCTGAAGGAGCGCCAGGCGGTTCACCGGGAGCCCCAGGCACTCGCCGCGGGCCGGTGCAGGGCTTCTCCTCCCTGGCGCCCGCCCTCCTCCTGAGGCGGCCCGCGCGTGGGCCGACTCCGGAGACTGACGTGACCAGCAGCTGCACCTACCCGCACGTAAGGAGGCGACGATGGCCAGCGCTTCGTCGGCTGCCGTCCCCGATCGACCCAGACGCCGCCGTGCAGCAGATCGGCGGCCTGAAGTGTTGGACGCCCTCCGGAGGAACGGAGGGTTTGTGAGTGCTCAGGGCCTCCACACGTCGATGACGCAGCAGGGAATATGTATCGGCCTCACCACGGTGTACCGGGCGCTGGCTGCCGCAGACGCGGAGGGGAGACTCGAAGCGGTACACGCGCGCAGCGGGGTGAAGGTGTACCGGTATCTGCCGCCGGTCCACGAGCACCACTTGACGTGCCGGGTCTGCGGAGCCGGCGTCGCGTTCGTCTGCCAGGTGCTGGAGGACTGGGTCGCGCAGCTGGGGCCTCGTCACGGGTTCGAGGACGTGCGGCACGCTGTCGCCGCGACGGGTACCTGCCCCCGTTGCGCGTTAGGCGATGTGGGCTGAGGGGGACTTTGACCTGCCCGGCCCGCGTTGCGCAACCCTTCGAAGTGCCACCGGCCAGCTATCGCTCCACCTCACTCGATGGGAACCCACGTGCCCAAGGGGCTGCTCAGTGTTGTAACCGGCAACACTCCGGCCCTGCGAGGAAAAGCCGTTGACAGGCTCTTGCGGCTGTCGCAGGGCGCAGTCGCCCTGGCGGTGTCGGTCCACGGACGGCATGAGGGGCGCCCCTCGGTCCAGCGCTTCCTCTCCGGAGACGATCCGCGTCTCGAGTCGATCGCTCCCAAGGCTGCCACCGGGAGCCCGGCCGTGATCCTTCGGCAGGACCTGCCTTCGCTCCGCCGGGCCGTAGGCAGCGGCCATGTCATCCTCGCCCTCCCGGAAAACCTGGACATCCCGCCCTTTCTGGTGGAGTTGTGGCGAACCTGAAGCGGTGCGACCTCCCTCGGGGACCACTACGCAGCGGCGCCGGTCCTGGTGGGTGTCGACCCGGCGCCGTTCATGGCCGACATCGGTTGCGTCCACCAGGCCGTTCGCCTGTGGAACGGCTGGGACCGTACGGCTCCGCTCACGCAGGCCGAGGCTGCTGCACGGCAGGTCGAGTCCGCCGATGTGCTCTACGTGCCTGCGGGGAAAGACGCCGTCAGCCGGTACGCATCAGGTGTGGCGTCCCTGGTCGAGCAGATCAACGGTACCGCTCAGCTTCTGGACCCATCCGCCGACGAGAAGCACCTTGTGCATCCATTGCCGGACGACTTCGCTGAACAGTGGCTGGCGCGCCTGGACCCCATGGTGATCCCCGGCATCCGGCGCGGATCCCCCTACCTCGAGCCCTTCGCCGAGTCCGTCCTGTGGTGCGCCCGCCGGCCCGTCCATCCGCAACGCCTGGCCGACGCCCTCGCCAAGGTCATGAGGGGAGTCGTGCGCAGCCGAGGCCACCTGTGGCTTTCCAGCCGTCCCGATTCCGTGGTCACCTGGCGCTCCGCGCGCACACCTGGACCTGCGAGAGGCTGGCAGGTGGCTGGAGCCGGAAGAAACGCGCGCTTGGCAGGCCGCCACACCTCAGAGACGCACTTTCGCGTCGTGGTTCTGGCACGACTGTTACGGGGAGCGGCGCAACGATTGTCCTCACCGGAGTGGATCTCGATGAGCAGGCCACTCGACTGGCACTCGACGAGACTTTGCTGACCGACCGTGAGCTGGCGCAGGGCAGGGATGCGTGGGCGGCGGTGCCCGACCTGTTGCTCGGGTGACGGCCCCCTGGTGGAGGGGAGCCCTGCAGTCAGGCGCAAATGGACCCCGTCGACCGATGTCATGGTCGACGGGGCCCACTTGTACGCGGTACGGGCCGGACCGGACGATGCCGTGGCTGCGACCACCGCCCGGCCCGGAGTTCATGGGTGCGCTGCCAAGGCGTCCGGGTGCTCGTGCTCACACGAGTCATCGATGCCGTACGTGTCCCATTCGGGGAAGGGATCGGTCGCGGGCCGCGCCTCACCCTCGGACATCAGGCACGCGGACAACGCGTCGTGGAGTGTCTCCGCGCGCAGATCCGTACCGATGAAGACCAGTTCCTGACCCTGCGTGGTCCCGGAGTCACGTGCGCCGGACGGCTCGAAGCGGGCCACGGAGCCTGCCTGCGACCAGAGACCGGTCACATTCGGCCGACTGGACAGCCAGAAGAAGCCCTTGGAGCGCAGAACCTGTCCGTACCTGCCGCTGTCGAGCCCGTCGGTGACGAACGCCCACAGGCGGTCGGGATGGAAGGGGCGGTCCGAACGGAAGACCGTGCTGGAGATTCCGTACTCCTCGGTCTCCGGCATATGGTCCCCGTTCAGCTCCCGCACCCATCCGGGAGCCTGCTGGGCCCGTTCCAGGTCGAAGAGGCCGGTACCGAGGACCTCGGACAGTTCGACGCGTCCACGGCTGACGGGCACGATCCGTGCTGCAGGGTTGAGGCGGGTGAGCGCGGCGTTGAGCTGCTCGCGTTCTCGTCCGTCCACGAGGTCGAGCTTGTTGAGCACGATGACGTCGGCGAACTCGATCTGGTCCATGAGCAGGTCGCTGACCGTGCGCTCGTCATCCTCGTACTGGTCGAGTCCACGCTCGGCGAGGCCGTCACCTCCGGCCAATTCCGGCAGGAAGTTGGCAGCGTCGACCACGGTGACCATGGTGTCGAGCCGTGCGAGGTCGCCCAGCGTCGCCCCGTCGTCGCGTGGGAAGGAGAAGGTGGCGGCGACCGGCATCGGTTCCGAGATGCCGCTGGACTCGATCAGCAGGTAGTCGTAGCGCCCTTCACGGGCGAGTCGGTCCACTTCTTCGAGGAGATCGTCGCGCAGTGTGCAGCAGATGCATCCGTTGGTCATCTCGACCAGGCGTTCCTCTGTGCGTGAGAGAGCCGCCTCGCCCCCGCGCACCAGCGCCGCATCGATGTTGATTTCGCTCATGTCGTTGACGATCACTGCGACTCGCAGTCCCTCGCGGTTGCCAAGGACATGGTTGAGCAGTGTGGTCTTGCCGGCTCCCAGAAAACCGGAGAGCACGGTTACGGGCAGCAGGTCCTGCGCCATTAAGGATCAGTCCTCGGGGGACAGGAGGCCGCGCTCGTACGCCTTCACCAGCCGCTGCGGCACCTGGTAGACGGAGCCGTCGACGGTGACCGGCACGAGCTGAGGCGTCGTGGCCTTCCACTGGGCGCGGCGGTGACGGGTGTTGCTGCGGGACATCTTCCGCTTCGGGACTGCCATGGAGACCTCCTGGGTCGGCGTAGGCGACGAACGGTATATGAAAATGATAGTCAATACCAAATGTCTCCGGTTGGTATGACGCCGTTTCTCCGCCGGTGATTCCTCCCGAGGGCGGCGTACTCCTCGCCGACTTGCGGTCGCCCCCTCCGGAGTGCTCTCGCGGTTGATGTTGCTCCTTGCGCACACCGTTCCCGTTGCACCATGGGCGAAAGGGTGGACGGCTGGAACCGGGGGTCTTTCAGCCGTGCGGGCGGGAGTGGTTTCTCCCCTGCCTTGCATCCTGCGCTGGGTGTCCGGCGCCGGCACGGCGGCACGCGGCGCCGGTAGTGCGGGTGACACTGCTCCCGCTGTCTCCCGCGGCTGGCGAAGCGTGGTCCGTGCGCTGACAGGGGTGCGCCACCTTGAGTGCCCTTCAACGCCCCACGGGGTCGCCGTCGGTGCCGTCGTTCGAGCTACGCAACATCGCGTGTCCTCCATGATGCAGGGGTGTACTCGTCTTCAGGCGGGTCGCTTCGTGACCTGTCCGCGCGTCGAAGATGTGCACCTCGCCGTGGCCGCCCCGTGTGACGGCGACCCAGTCGGAGTCGGGCGAGGAGGCCACCGCTCGGCGTTGGACGCCTTCCCAGGGAGTGCCGCCGCGAGACGGCGCACCGTCCATGGCGGGGAGGGGGACGCGGCGCAGGGTGTCGTCGGCGCACAGGAGAACCAGTTCGTCACCGTCGGGATGGATGCGGGTGAAGGCTGTGTGATCACGGGCGAGGGCCAGCCGGAAAACCAGGCCCGGGCCGAGGTCCGTGAGGTGCGTGCGCCCCGTCACCAAGTCGTGGCGCCACGCCTGGTTCGTCCAGTCCGGCCACCGCAACGGGTCCGGGTGGCCGCCGCGTAGCGTGCTCCACAACGCCCGTCGGTGAGTGTCGAGGCGCAGGTACCAGCCTCGGGCGGGTGACTCCCACGGAATCACCGCCTCGGCCGCCAATCCGTCAGCCATCCTGCGTGCTGGATGTACTCCCTCGCTCGTGGCGGCGAACACGCGGCCTGAGTCGGGGTCCTGGGCGTCACCGTGGCCGTCGTCAGGCAGCGGCAGGACCATGTCGGGCGTGACGGTGGGGCAGCCGGGCCGAGCCGCGAGGAGATCCGCAAACCGGTGTACGGCCAGCGTGCCGGGTTGCCGGTGCCGCAGTACGACGAGCGGGTCACCACCGCCAAGGACCGTCACCCCCGGTTCCCCGGCGCGTGTGCGTACCCGTGCGGCCTCTCCGGTCGCAAGGTCGACGACTGTCAACAGGTCCGACCAAGGCTCGATGTTCTTGCCCAGGCCGGTCGTGATGGCCAGTCGGCGTCCGGACGGATCGCAGGCCAGATGCTCCGCCGGCACGGCGACCGGGACGGTGAGTTCTACGAGCTCATCGTCGAAAGGGTTGAGGACCAGCAACTCTCCCCGGCGTTCGTCGACGCAGGCCACCCGTCCTTCGGGTAGGGCCAAGAATCCGGCGTGCTCGGAGAGGTGACGCCCAGTGAGGCGCCCCGTGACGGTGCCGTCCGGCACGGTCAGCACGCTGACTGAGCCGTCCACGTGGTCGGAGACTAGTAGCGCGGCGGCGGTCATATATCCTCCAACATTCCGGGCGATTGAAAATGATTATCATGTATCTTCAGTGCGTTCCAGGTTCCTGAGGAGAAGCGAGGGCTTCGATGCTGCGCGCACCGTCCAGATCCGTTCGTAGTTGGCTCACAGCACTAGTTGCGGGTTCCGTCCTGGTCGGCTGCGGCTCGTCCTCCGACGGGTCCGTGAGTGACAAGGCAAAGCCCGTCCCCAAGACCGAGGTCACTGTCGAACCCATCAAGGCAGCCACGGAGCTGACCGACGTGAACGGCGTCAAGATCTCCCTGGAGAAGAAGCCGGAGCGGATCGTCTGCCTGTTCGCGCTCTGCGACGACATCCTGACCGAACTCGGCATCGTCCCGACGGCCACCAACAGTGCGCTGCTCCCTCACCCCCGCTTCCTCGGGGAGGCCAAGGCCAAGGAGGTCGACGTCATCCCCGGTGGATTCATCGCCCCGGAGGTAGAGGCGATTCTCTCCCACAAGCCGGACCTCGTGATCGGCCTCGGGGACACCCACGGCAAGCTCACCCCCGCGCTGAAGGGCGCGACCACGTTCTGGGCCATGCAGCCCGAGACGTGGGAGGACAGCGTGGGATACCTGCGCGACACCGCCGCCCTCACCGGCCGCACCGCCGAAGGAGAGAAGGCGGAGCAAGTCTTCCGGGCCAAGCTCGCCAAGGCCGAGGAAGCCCCCAGCGACAAGACCGCCCTCATCATCTACGGCAGCGATGAGAACTTCGGCGTCGCGACCCCGGAAGGTGACGTGGCCGCCAGCCTGTTCCCCAAGATCGCCGATTACCCGTGGAAGTCTCGTGGAGTGGAAGGTAGTTACAGCCTCGAGGAGATCCTTGCCCGGGACGTCGACGTGCTCTTCGTCGAGACAATGAGCTTCGGCGGGGCGGACGGCAAATTGTCGGAGAAGCTGGCCAAGAACCCCCTCTGGAGCAAGATCCCGGCGGTGAAGAACGGCGCCGTCCATGAAGTGAACTCAGAAGCGTGGGCCAAGGGGCGCGGTACCCGCTCGCTGGGTATCGTGCTCGACGAGGCCACGGCCGCGCTGCGTTGAGTGCAACCCTCCCAACACCCACTGCGGCGGGTCATGGGACAGACAGGGCCGGCCGACGCGCACGTGCAGCAGGGACGTGGCAACCCCTCATGGTGATCGCGGTGCTGACCGTCGCCTCGGTCTGTGCACTCTGCCTCGGCACCCCGTACGTCCCACCGCACCGGCTAGTCGGCGCGGTACTGGACGGAGACACCACGCTGGCCGGGGTCGTCGTCAACGAACTCCGCTTCCCACGCCTGGTGCTGGCGCTGATCGCAGGAGCCTGTCTGGGGGCAGCGGGGCTCGTCCTCCAGGAGGCGCTCCGCAATCCTCTGGCCGTGCCGGAAATGCTGGGCGTCTCGTCCGGGGCAGCGCTGGGGGTGGCCGCACCGCTGGTGCTGACTCTGTCACTGCCCGCCGCGGTACAGCCCCTGCTCGCCCTCGGCGGGGCCGCGCTCGGCGGTGGGCTGACCCTGCTCGCCGCCGGGCTGGGGCGCAGCCCGTCTGCAGTGCTGCTGACCGGCGCCGCGGTGGCCGCCGCGTTGCAGGCCGCGCTGCTCGTCCTGATGGTCATGGCCGATCAGTTGGACCTTCAGCTCATCTACCGGTATCTGCTGGGGTCCCTCTCCGCCCGGACCTGGGAGGACGTCACGGGGCTGTGGCCGTGGCTGCTCGTCGCGGCTCCCGCCCTCGTGCTCTGTGCGCCCGTGCTCTCGGTCATGCGACTGGGCGACGAGGATGCCGAGGCGCTGGGTGTGCGTGCCCAGCGGGCGCGGCTGGCCGCGCTGGCCATCGCCGTCGTGCTGATCGCACCCGTGACGGCCGTATGCGGACCTGTCGCATGGGTGGGATTCCTCGCCCCGCACCTGGCGCGATGGTTCAACCCTTATGCGGGTGCGGTGCGTTGGCTTCCCTGGTCCGCCGCGTGGGGCGCCGTGGTCGTGACGGTCGCCGACGTCCCGGCGCGTCTGGCACTGGCGCCGGTGGAGACGCCGGCCGGTGCCTGGACGGCCCTGCTGGGAGTGCCCGCGGGGATCGCCCTGATGCGTTCCCGTCGCCGCGACCGGATGACCGAGGGCAGTCGAACCGGTGCGGCCGCGGTGCGCACGCCGATGCCTGGACCGCGTACCGACACCCCTCGTCCGGACGTCGAGGCACCTCCTGCCGGAGGGCGGGGGAACGGCAGCCAGGAGGAGCCCGGCGCCCGCGGCACTGCGCCACTGCCCGGCGAGACGACTGGTACGGAGGACCCACGGTGAGGTGGCGTTTCGTAGCACTGTCGGCTTTGGCCGTCGTGTGCGCTGGGCTGGAACTGGTGGCCGGACGCGGTATGTCCCCCGGCGCCGTCTGGGACGTGCTGGGCGGTGGTGGTGACGCGACGGAACGTCATATCTTCCTCCAGCTGCGGCTTCCGCGAATGCTGGTGGCCCTCGGAGCGGGGGCGTGCCTCGCCATGGCAGGGCTGATCCTGCAGTCCGCGCTGCGCAACCCTTTGGCCGGGCCGGAAGTGACAGGCGTGACGCCGGGGGCAGTCCTCGGTGCGGTCACCGCCACGGCCTTGGGGCTCGCAGGGTGGGAGTCACCCCTGGCCGTTGTCCTCGCCGCGTGCGCGGGCGGATGCGCCGGTGCGCTGCTGCTCTGGCTGCTCGTCGGCCGGGGAGGCGGGGATCCCGCCCAGACCGCCGTGCACGGAGTGCTGGTTTCCGCGGTGCTCGGCGGGCTCACCGCCATGGTGCTGCTTGTGGAGCCGGGGGAGCTCGGGAGCGTCGTGCAGTGGTTGGTGGGGACCACGGAGGGCCGGGTGTGGGAGCACTGGCACCTTCTGTGGCCCTGGGCCCTGGTCTGGGGGGTCGCGGCGTGGCTGCTGACCGGGCCGCTGACCCTCCTGCGCTGCGGTGACGACATCGCCATGTCCGCCGGCCTCTCGGTCCGGCGGGCGCGGACCCTCGCCCTGATGTGCGCTGTAGCGCTGACAGCAGGGGCCGTGGCCGCGGTCGGAGCGCTGGGCTTCGTGGGACTGCTCGTCCCGCATCTGGCCATGGCCGTCTTCGGCGCGGACCTGCGGGTGGGTCTCCCCGGCGCCGCCCTGCTGGGCGCGATCGTGGTGTGCGGAGCGGATGCCGCGGCGCAGCTGTCCTCGCGGCTGCTCGCCGCGACGCTGGACTCCGGGCGGCTCACGCTTCCGGTCGGGGCGCTCACCGCGTGCCTCGGCGCCGCGCTGCTGCTGGTCGTCGTACGCCGTACGCCGAGTCGCACCTTCTGACATCGACGGAGGACCGAGCATGACCAAGTCCATGGGCATCCACATTGAGGACGTCCACTTCGGCTACCCCGCACGACCCGTGCTGCAGGGCGTCGATGTAACCGTACGGCCAGGCGAGCTCACAGCCCTCATCGGCCTGAACGGCTGCGGCAAATCGACCCTCCTGCGGCTGGCCGCCGGGTTGCTGCAACCGAACCAGGGGCGCGTTCTGCTCGGCGGGGACGACCTCGCCGGGCTCTCCAGGCGGGCCACGGCGGCCAGGGTGGCGCTGCTGCACCAGTCCGCGCCTGCCGTACCGGGTATGACGGTCCGTCACCTCGTGCGGCAGGGGCGGTACGCGGCGCGTGGCCCGCTGGGCATGCTGCGCGAGGGGGACGATCCCGTCGTGCGTCGGGCGCTGCGTGACGTCGGTGTGGAGCAGTGGGCTGACCGTGACGTGGACGCGCTGTCCGGGGGTGAGCGGCAGCGGGTGCGGCTGGCCATGGCACTCGCCCAGGACACCCGAGTCCTGCTGCTCGACGAGCCGACCACCTATCTGGACCTGCACCACCAGCTGGATGTGATGCAGACGGTGGTCCGGCTGCGGGAGGAACGCGAGCTCACTGTGGTGATGGTGCTGCACGACCTGGCCCACGCCGCTCGGTTCGCCGAGCGCATAGTCGCCCTGCGCGATGGGCGCGTGGTGGCCGACGGAACGCCGAAGGAAGTCGTCACGCCGGGACTGCTGGCGGACGTACTGAACGTGGCCGGCCGGGTCGGCCGGGACCCCGAGGGCGGCTGGCCGGTGTGTTACCCAGATCACCCTCTCCCGGCTCTAGAATATGAAAATCAGTTCCATTAGTGTCTCCGTTGCGACGTTCACCCGAACGGCGTATCTCCCCGATAAACAAGGAGAGTTCATGGACAACGAGCAGATCTTCGCGCCGATCGCCGACCCGGGCCAGCTGGCCCACGACTCGGCTTCTCACTCGAACGCGCTCGTCGAGAACCCCTTCGAGGACACCGAGGAGTAACCGAGGTCGACCACCCTCGACCGTGGGCCCGCCCGTTGCCTTCCGGGCGGGCCCACGCCCCTTCCCGTGCTCAGTTGTCAGGAGGAACATCGTGTCCCGCAATCAGCTCGCACCCGGTGTCGAGGTTGTCGCCGTGCCAGGGCGGAATCTCGCCGTGCGCACCGCTGACGGGGAGTTCCTCAGTGTCCGGACACGAGAGGTGCACCAAGACGCCCTGCTCTCCCTGCTCTCCGGCAACAACGCAGTCCCGAAAGGTGCCGAACTGGGACGCGTCGTGCGCGCTTTCGCGGAGGCCGGGTATCTCGTGGAGGAGCCCGAGCGACCGAAGTGGCCTGTCGCCCGGCGGCACGTACGGCTACTCGGCGCCGCGGCTCTGACCGAACCGCTGGCCGCGCACCTCGCCTCCCTGGGTGCCGAGCCGCGGACGACGGCCACTGCCGCGACCGCTGCCGACCTGTCGCCCATGGATATCGAGGATCTGCTCGACGGAGACCCCGCCGCCGTCGTGTGGTGTCTCGACGGGCCCGTACCCGACGGGCTGTGGGACGCCGCCGACCGGCTGCCCGAGCACGGGGTGGCTTGGTTGCGGTGCCACCATGAGGGCTGGCAAGCATACGTCGAACCCCTCGCCATCGGCCCAGGAGATGTCACCGCGGCCCATGTCCGTGCCCGGCGGCTTGCCGCTACCCCTGCCCACCGCGAGCTGTCCGCCTACTGGAGCGGACCCCGAGCTTCCGGTGTGCCGGTCCGGCTGACCGTGCCCGCCGCCGCACTGCTCGCGGCCCTGCTCGCCGACGACCTCGACCGGTGGGCCACCGGCGCCCCTGAAACGGCCGGCTTCCCGGCACGGCGTCGACTGCGGCAGGTGGATCTGCGCACGCTGACCGTCACCGAGCACCCCGTCATGCCGGTGCCCGACGTCGCACGCATGCCGAAGAAGTACAGATGACGGTCTTCCGTCCGACTGTCGACGGCCTCGCCACTGACGTGTGCCTGCCCGACGGCGCCGGTCCCTTTCCCACCGTCCTCATCCGTACTCCTTACGACCGTGCCCGACACCTGGCCGAGGCGCGAGGCTGGGCCCGCAGAGGGTTCGGCGCCGTCGTCCAGGACGTGCGGGGCAGATTCGCGTCGCCGGGGGAGTGGCGTCCGTACGAGAACGAGGCCGCCGACGGAGTGTCGGCAGCCCGTTGGATCCGCCGACAGTCCTGGAGCGACGGACGCTACGTAGCCGTCGGAGCCTCCTACGCTGCCTACTGCGCCCTCTCTCTCGCCCTCGAAGCACACAGGGAGGACCGGCCGAATGCTGTTATCGCCGCCGTGCCCGCACTCGGCGCCGCGGAGACGGCCCGCGAACCCTCCGGCGCCGAACGGCTGCTGACCCGAGCCGGCTGGTGGGCCGCCCACGGGGACCGGCGGGACTCCGACGAACGCGCGCTGGAAAGGGCCCTGGCAGCGGACCCCGGCCTGCTCGGCCACCTGCCGCTCACCGATCTCCCCCGGCGGCTGGGCCGGAACCTGCCTTCCTGGGCGGGGCTGTGGCGGCGTGATGATCGCGGTCGTCTCACCTCGCGGGCTGCCCATACCGACATGCCTCTGCTCGCGGTCGGAGGCCACCACGACCACTTCACCGAGGACACCGTCGCGCTGTGGCGCACCTGGGGCGGGCCTTCAGCCCGCCTGCTGCTGGGCCCGTGGGGTCACGGCCTCGTCACCGCGCCCGGACCCGACGCAGGCCCCGCGCACCGGGTCGGCCTCGGTGAGCTGTACGTGCGTTGGGCCCGCCGCGCCCTGGCCGGCGGTCTCGCTCCCGGGCACCACGGCGCGGTGGCGCTGGGCGGCGGAGACCTGTGGCTGCCCGCCGGCACCGACGTCGAGCCGACCACGCAGCGGCTGCGGCTGCTCCACGGCTCCCTCTTCACCGCCGACCCCGACCGTCCCGTCCGCTCCGACGACCTCACCGTGCCCACCGGGGACTTCCCCGACCGTTGTGTGCTGGTCACCCCGCCGCTACCGCGCCCGCTCGACGCCGTCGGGCCCGTGCGCATCCACCTGCGGGCCACCGCCGACACTCCGTCCGCCGACTGGGCCGCCCGTCTCGTCGCCCTCACACCGGAAGGGACCGCCGAGCCACTCGTCGCAGGCATCCTGCGGCGGGCGGAGATGGCTCGCCACAGCGGCGAGTTCACCATCGAACTCGGACGTCTCGCGCGTCGGCTGACGGTCGGCACGCGGCTGCGGCTCGAAATCGCCGGACACCATTTCCCGGCTCATGCTCGCAACCCTCACACCGGGGGTGACCCGATCACGACTGACAGGCTGTTCGCCTCCCGGCGAGAAGTCGACCCGGCGAGCGTGACGTTGAACCTGCACGTCCTACCGTCCCGCCCCCCGTCCGTCGATCCCACCGAGGAGATTCTGCGATGACGGCGCTGCCGCTGGAAGCTCTCGTCGACCCCGTCTGCGGCATCGTCCGCAAGGTCAAACCCGTCGAGCACCCCGCGGGTGCCCCGCCCCGCTACACGGCACTCACAGCCGAGATTGCCGATGCCCGAAAGCTGGGCCTGTGGCCCGCTGACCGGGTCTCGCTGGGGACCACCTTCGGAGACCTGGAGCAAGCGAGAATTGCTGCGATAGCCGAGGGGATCGAGCGGTACTGCGGCAATCGTGTGCCGCCGCCCGGCCACCCCGACGCCCCCTTGCGTGCCACCGCTGCCGAGCTGGCTCAGCAGGGTCTGCGGCTCTACGGCCCTGATGACCTGCCCGCGTACGCGTCGTGGCAGTACACGAGGGCGAAGTTCCCCTACCGCCGCCTCGCCGAGGACACCCCGTCCCTGTGGACCCGCGGCACCGAGCGGCTGCCGGACGGACGGACGACGGAGGTCTGGGCGCCGGTCGCCCTCACCCACCTCAACTGGCGCCAGGGTGACCTGCGGGAGCTGCCGCGTACCCACCACCTCAACTACGCGGGCATAGCCACCGGGCAAGGATTCGACGACGCCGTCGAGCGCGGGCTGTTGGAGGTGGTCGAACGCGACGCCCTGGAACTGTGGTGGCACCTCGACGGGCCGGCTCGCGGCATCGACCCGGCCAGCGTGCCCGGTCTGATGGACGATCTGGCCGGATCCGCGCTGGACGTCCATCTCGTCGAGATGCCGTCGGAGTTCGCCCCGTGCGTCGCCGCGCTCGTCCACGACCCGGCTCTCGGCCTGTACGCAGCCGGGTTCGCCTGCAAGTACGACCCCGCCGAGGCCGCTCGCAAAGCGGTACTGGAAGCGGTTCATACATGGGTGTTCACACAGGGGCTGACCGATCCCGACGGCTGGGTCTTCCAGGCCGTCGAGGCCGGCCTGCTCGCCCGGGGGCTCTACCTGGAGCACCGCGCCGACGGCCGCTACCTCGACGCGTGCGGCGAGCACTTCGAACACGTGCGGGACCTGGGGGCACACGTGCAGGTATGGCTGGACGAACGGATGACGACCGAGGCCCGGCGGTTCACCGAGCCCGCCCACCGGGCCGTGTCCGTCGACGCGATCGAGCCCGGCAGCCGCGAGCGGCTGGAGAAGGCGCTGCACGCAGGCGGTCATCGCGTCATGACCTTCGACCTGACCACCGAGGACGTGGCCGAGACGTCGCTGAGGGTGGCCCGGGTCCTCGTGTCCGGGCTCCTCCCCAACGCCCCGGCGGCCTTCGGTTACTTCGGCTGCCCGCGGCTCGCCGAAGCGGCTGTGCGACGGGGCTGGCGGACGAAAGCGCCGGGCGCACCGGACGACTTCACGCTGGCGCCCCCGCCCCACATGTGAGGAACTCGTGCAATACCTCTGTCAGAACCCCCCTGGGGGCCTTGCCGCTGCTCTCGCCCACGCCCGCTCCCCGAGACGTCCTTGCCCCGACACACCTGCGGGACCCGCTGTCCCGGCCTGGCCGGGACGGCCGCACACGATCCCGGAAGCGGGCACTGCGGATCTCGACCTGAGGGCCATGCTGCGTCTTTCCCTGCGTGCCTCGGACGACTCCGGTCGGTTGCGGCCGGCCCCCTCCGCCGGCGCACTGCACCCGGTGGACACCGAACTCGTCCTGGGCACGGGATGCCCTCTTCCGCCCGGGCGCTACGGCTACGACCCACTGCGCGACCACGCGCACCGTCTCGGCGGGCAACCCGATACCGAGCCGCCGGGCATCAGGGCCGAACTCTCCGTCACCGCACGCCGGACGATTTCCCACTACGGCCATCGCGCCTGGCCGCTGCTGCTCCTCGACACCGGGCACGCCACCGCCGCGCTATTCCTCGCGGCCCACGCCCTGGGCATGGCCGTGCCCGAACTCAGCCTGGACGGAGACGCGGAGACACCGCTCGCCTTCGTGCGGATCGCGCCTTCCCTCCCAGCCCCCGGGCCCGGCGACCCTATGTGTCCTCCGCCGTCGGTGAGGGTACCCACCCCCGAGGAACTGCTGGCCCGACGCAGCGCACCGCCGCCGCTACCCGGCTCGCCGACCCCAGATGCGCTGAGAGCGGTCCTCGCCACCGCCACCAAGGCCGGCGGCAGCGACCTGCGCTGGTGCGTGGCCGTCGGCCCCCCTCGGCCCGGGCTGATGGAGCTGGGCGCCGGCGGCACGACACTACGACGGTTCGCCGCAGGGGAAGCCCGCCCCACGCTCGCGGCCTGGGCCGCCGGCCAGGCATGGATCGCCGACGCGGGTGCCGTCCTGCTCGCCCGCGGTTGTCCCCAGGACGCCGACGAGCGGCACATCCGCCGCACCCACCTGCGGGCCGGCTTCGCTGTCCAGCTGGCCCACGTCACCGCCCGACACCACGGTGTGGCTGCCCGGCCCGTCGGCTCCTGGCAACAGGCGGACCTCGGCGCCGCGCTCGGTGACACACCCGGCCGGGACTGGATCGTCCACGGACTGGCGCTCGGCACCCTCCACGCAGACGAGGAGAACACCACATGATCGTCCACCCCGAACTGCGCCGTGCCGCCCGCCGCGTGCGGCGGCCCCTGCTCGCCGCCAGTCTCCTGCAGGGGGCCGTCACCCTCACCCACCTGGCACAGGCCGTGCTGCTGGCCGTCGCGTTGGCCGGACTGGCCCGCAGTCACGCGGGACAGCTACCGTGGCTGCTCACCACCGTGGTGTTCGTCGTGGCCGCCCGGGCCGGACTCGGCACCTGGCAGCGGCGCACCGCCACCCGCGCCGGAGCGGAGGCGAGAGTGGCGCTGCGGGACGAACTCCTCGCCCACCTGGGACGGCTGGGGCCCGCGCATCTGACCACCGCGCGCGCCGGAGCCGTCCGCACCACCCTCGTCGACGGCGTGGAGGGCGTCGATGCCTATGTCTCGCGCTACCTGCCCCAGCTTCTGATCACTCTGACCGTGCCGCCCCTGGTGCTCGCCGTACTGGCCGTGGTGGAACCGATGGTGTTGATCGGTCTCGTACCGGCTCTGCTACTGGCCCTGTTCGGGCCGCGCGCCTGGGACCGGCTCCTGGCCACCCGCGGCAAGGAGCACTGGGACACGTACGAAGGACTGGGCGCCGACTATCTGGAAGCCTTGCAGGGCATGCCGGCACTGCGGGCCGCGGGTGCGGTCGGCCGCACCCGCGCACGCCTGGAGAAGCGCTCGGCGGCGCTGCACAGGGCGACCGTCGCGAAACTGCGCGTCTCCCTGGTCGACACCGGCATCACCGACCTCGCCATTCAGGGAGGTACCGCCGCAGCAGCACTCCTCGCGTGCTGGTCGGCCGTCAGCGGATCCACCACGGCAACCGGCACCTATCTGGTACTGCTGCTGGCCTCCGAGTGCTTTCGGCCGGTCCGCGACCTCGCTCGCGAATGGCACGCCGGATACCTGGGCGCCTCGGCCGCGGACGGGATCGCGGCGCTGCGCACCGCCGAACCGGCGGTCCAGGACACCGGAACGGAGCCCGCGCACTGGCCGACCCCCCCGGAAGTGTGCTTCGAGGACGTGTGGTTCACCTATGACGGGGCACCGGAGCCCGCCCTCCACGGTGTCTCCTTCACCGCACCGGCGGGACGCACCACCGCGATCGTCGGCCCGTCCGGCGCCGGCAAGTCCACGCTCCTCGCCCTGCTCCTGCGTCACCACGACCCCGTCGAGGGCCGGATCACCCTCGACGGGCGCAGCGCCACCCAGTACTCCCTCGAAGCACTCCGGCAGGGCATCGCCGTGGTGTCGCAGGAGACGTACCTCTTCCACGCCACCATCGCCGACAACCTGCGCATGGCCCGGCCGGACGCCACGGACGACGAGGTGACGTCGGCGGCGCGTACCGCGGGCATCCACGACGAGATCACAGCCCTTCCCGACGGCTACGCCACCGTCCTCGGCGAACGCGGCGCCACCCTCTCCGGTGGACAGCGACAGCGGCTCGCACTCGCCCGAGCCCTGCTCACGGACGCCCCGGTGCTCGTCCTCGACGAGGCGACGAGCTCGGTCGACGAGCGCCGTGAAGCGGACATCGTCCGCGAACTGATGAACGCCGCAAACGACCGGACCGTTCTCGTGATCGCCCACCGGCTGGCCGCCGTCCAACACGCCGACCACATCGTCGTCCTCGACGCGGGACATGTCGAAGCCATCGGCGAACACGCCGGGCTCGCCGACGCCGGGGGCGTCTACGCGCGACTCGTCGAGGCCGGCCGCACCCACCCTGAGGAACTCGCCGCATGAGCAATGCCATGGACACCCCGACCACCGGCACATTCGTGCCCGAGCGCGGTTCGCTTCGCGCACTGCTTCCCGCCCTTGCCGGGCACCGGGCCATGACGGTCCGCACGTGTGCCGCCGCTCTCCTCGAACAGGGCTCTCTCGTAGCGCTGCTGACGTTGGCGGCGCACACCGTGGGGACGGCCGTGATCGAAGGCAGAGCCCCGTCCTCCGGCATCGTCGGCGTGATCGTGGCCCTGGTCCTCGTACGAACCCTGATGACCTGGCGTGAGATGGACCTCTCGCACGACCTGGCCTACAGGGTCCTCGCCGCACTGCGCGTACGCGTCTTCGACGGGTTGGCCCGCAGTGCGCCCGCCCGTGTCGCAGGCCGGCGCAGCGGGGATCTCGCCGCCACCGCCATGGCCGACGTGGAGGCACTGGAGTTCTTCTACGCCCACACCACCGCCCAGCTCCTCGCTTCGGGAACGGTCTTCACCGCCGGCACGGCGGTCCTCGCCACGGCGGAGCCGTGGCTGCTGGCTGCTGTACTGCCGATCGCAGCGCTGCTCATCGCAGCTCCCTTCGCCGAGGCACGTGGGCGCGCGAGGCGTGGTGCCCGCACGCGGCAGGCCGGCGCCGAGCTGTCGGCCGACGCCGTCGAGACTGTCGACGGACTGCGTGAACTGCTCGCCTTCGGCGCCCTCGACGACCGACGAAGCCGACTGGCGGAGCGCGGCCAGCGGGTGGGCGTCGCCCAACGCGTCGAGGCCACCTGGGAGGCCCTGGCCGCCGCGGTCCGTGACCTCCTCATCGTGGTGGCCGTCCTCGGTGTGGTAACCGCGGTGGCGCAGTCCGTGACCTCGGGGCGGCTGCACGGGGCGTGGGCGCCGGCGGCGATGGCCCTCGCCCTCGCCGTCCTCGGCCCCGTCGCGGAGTCGGCCCGGTCCCTGAGCCAGGCCGTGTCCCTGCGTGCTGCCGCCTCCCGGGTGGGCGCTGCGGTCAAGGCTCCAGCTCTCGCTCCGCCGCCGGTCTCGCCCCGCTCTCTTCCCTCGGGCCCTCTGGGCGTCCGGCTGCACGGGGTGAGGTTCGACTACGGCGGCGGTCCCGTGCTGGACGGCGTCGACCTGACCGTTCCAGCCGGGCAGACGCTTGCCCTGGTCGGTGCCTCGGGCGCCGGGAAGTCGACGTGTGCCCATATCCTGGCGCGGTTCTGGGACCCGGCTGCCGGAGCGGTACAGCTCGTACCCGCGGACGGGGCTCCCATCGACGTACGCGAGGTGGACGACGCCGAACTTCGCCGGTCCGTCGCGCTGGTGGGACAGGAGACACCTCTCTTCCACGGCACCCTCGCAGACAACCTTCGCCTCACCGCTCCCGACGCCGACGACGACCTCCTCGCCGAAACGGCCCGTCTGTGCGGCGTCGACCGAATCGCCCCGATGGACACCCTGGTCGGAGAGCGCGGCGCCACCCTCTCCGGAGGCCAGCGGGCCCGAATCGCCCTCGCCCGCGCGCTCCTGACACAGCCGAGAGTCCTGATACTGGACGAGTCCACCGCCCACCTGGACAACGCCAGTGACGCCGAACTCGCCACGGCGCTGCATCAGGAGGGGCGCACGACCGTTGTCATCGCGCATCGCCGCGCCACCATCCGCCGGTGTGACCGCATCGCGGTCCTTGACGCCGGACGGGTCACCGAGGAAGGCACTTGGGAGGAACTGTCCGGACGCCCCGAAAGTGCGCTCAATCGCAGCCTCGTTCACATCCCGGCCTGACTGTCGGGTAGTGCGACGGCCGAGGTGAGGCGGCACACATCCTGCGGGTCTTCTGTGAAGCGCGGGCTGCAAACCGGCTCGAGGCACGCTTGTGCGGCAGGCATGACCGGTCGAGGTCACGATGGTGCTGGGGCATAGCCGGCGTAACCGGGGGCGACAAAGGGCCATGGATCACATTCCGGGCCACCGGCGTGGTGAAGAGAATCCCGGCGAAGAGTGCAGCGCGATGGGCTCGACTTCGTTCAGGGACTACCGCATGGTGAAGGGACACAGGGCAGGCCGGCACGAGAATGCAGTTGCAGCAGGCAAGCCGACACGGAGAGGTGCCGTTCGAGCGCCGTGTCCTGTTTGCGCACAAGTGGACCCGGCTGCGTCTCTTGAAGCCCGGTGGAGTGTGAGCAGATGGGAACGACCTGCTCGACGCCACCGCTGCCCACCCGGTGGGCCTCACCGCAGCCCTCATGGGTGGACGGTGCGCCCGTCCCGCATCTCGATCACCCGGTCCGCGAAGTGCCGTACGACCGCCCGGTCGTGGCAGATGAACAGGTAGCCGAGGCCCAGCTCGTCCTGAAGGTCGGCGAGCAAGTTCAGCACGCCGGCCCGCACGGAGGCGTCGAGTGCCGACACGGGTTCGTCGAGGACGAGCAGCCGCGGATCGGAGGCGAGGGCGCGGGCGATTCCGGCCCGCTGACACTGGCCGCCGGAGAGTTCGTGCGGGCGCCGGTCCCCGCACGACGGGTCGAGGCCGACCCGGTCGAGCAGCTCGGCCACGCGGGCGGGTCCGTCGGCCGGGTCCCACCCGCCATGCACCTTCAGTGGCTCGGCCACCGCGTCGCAGATGCGGTGGCGGGGACTGAGGGAGCCGTAGGGGTCCTGGAAGACCGGTTGCATGCGTGGGCGGAGCGGGCGCAGTTCGCGTTCGGTCAGAGACGTCAGCTCCCGCCCCTCGAACCGGACGGTCCCGGAGTCGGGCCGGCGTAGCTGGAGCACCGCGAGGGCAGTGGAGGACTTGCCGCACCCGGAGGGGCCGTTGAGAGCGAGGGTCTCACCGGCGTCCAGTGTGAACGTGACGTGGTCCACGGCGGTGACCGGGCCGTAGCGGACGATGAGGTCACGGACGTCCAGCAGTGAGTGGTTCATACGAACTTCCGAAGAGGGTCGGGCACGTCTGTGGCGTGGTGGCAGGCGACCAGGCGTCCGTCCACGGCCTGCAGGCCGGGTTCGCGGCCGTGGCACGGGTCCGTCGCCAGCGGGCAGCGCGGCACGAATGCGCAGCCCGGCCCGAGGGCTTCCGGAGCAGGCGGGGCGCCGCGGAGCACCGGCAGCCGGCGGCGCCGGGGGCCGTCCTGTGGGAGCGAGGCCAGCAGGCCCGCCGTGTACGGGGCGCGTGGACGGCCGAGTACCTGCCGTACCGGGCCGAGTTCGGCCGCCCGCCCCGCGTACATCACCAGCACGCGGTCCGCGTGGTCCCGTACGACGTTCAGGTCGTGGGTGACGAGGACCAGTGCGGCGCCGACCGCTTCGCGCTGCTCGGCGAGCACCCGCAGGACCTGCTCGCGGCGCTCCTCGTCCAGTGCTGTGGTCGGCTCGTCGGCGACGACGACGTCGGGCTCGTTGACCGTTGCCATGGCGATCACGGCGCGCTGTCGCATTCCGCCCGAGTACTCATGGGGGTAGGCCCGCGCCCGGCGCGCGGCGTCCGCGATGCCGACCCGGTCCAGTGCGGCCACGGCACGGGCGTGCGCCTCCCTGCGGGACAGCCGCCGTACCGACCGTACGGCGGCGGCGAGCTGGTCGCCGACAGGGTGGACGGGGGAGAGGGCTGACAGGGCGTCTTGGGGAACGAGGGTGATCCGGCGCCCGCGTTCGGCGGCGAGATCGGCGCTGTCCCGCAGTCGCACGCTGCCGCTGACGGTCGCGCCGCGCGGCACCATGCCGAGCAGTGCCCGGGCGGTTAGGGACTTGCCCGCCCCCGACTCACCGACGAGGGCGAACACCTCGCCCGGGCGTACGTCGAAGGTCAGTCCGCGCACCGCCTCGACCTCGCCGAACGCGATCCGCAGGTCACGCACCGACAGCAGTGCTTCAGACGGCATGGGCGGTCTCCTTCCGTACAGTGCGGCCGGTCGTGCGCCGGCCTTGCGCGTATGCCGCGCCCGAAACGGCCAATCCCGCTAGCAGGGCCAGTGCGACGGCCGGCGCGAGGGCCGCCCAAGGGGCGCGTTCCACGTAGGCGCGGGACTCGTCGAGGAGAAGACCCCACTCGGGGGCGGGTGGCTGGGCGCCGAGGCCGAGGAATCCCAGAGAGGCCAGGGCGAGAGCGATTCCCGGCAGCCGCAGAAGGGCGTGCCGGGCGACCGGGGCGGCGACGGACGGCAGGACGTGCCGGGTGAGAATCCACAGCGGCGTTGCGCCTATGGCGCGTTGGGCAGTCAGGAACGTCGACGCCCGGACCTCCTGCACCAGCGCCGCCGCATGCGCGGCCAGGGGCGGCCAGGAGATCAGCGCGACCGCCAAAGCCGCTCCGCCGGTGCCGGGACCGGCGGCCGCCGCGACCAGGATGCCGACGATCACCGGCGGCAGCGCGTTGGCGATGTCTGCAGCGCCCGCCGCAATGCCGGGCACGAAGCCCAGTGCCAGGGCGACTACCAGGCTCAGCAGACACACTGCCGCCGCCGTGCCGACCGTGGAGGCGGCCCCGTGACCGAGCCGGGCCAGCACGTCGCGGCCCAGCCCGTCGGTACCCATCGGGTTGGACCACGAGGGCGGGGCCAGCCGAGCATTGGTGTCGACCGCGTACGGGTCGCGGAACAGGCCCCAGCCGATCGCGGCCAGCAGGAGGGCGCCGAGGACGGCCGGAATCGCCGGGTGCGCCCGGACAGGGCGGGCCGGTGGCAGCGAGAGACCGGCGTCGCGCAGGGCGGGACCCAGCAGCCGCCGTCGCACGAGGGCGGCCAGCGCTCCGGTGATCAGGCCCAGGGCAAGCAGGGCGAGGACAGCTCCCTGGAGCAGTGGCAAGTCCTGGGACTTGGCCGCGCCCAGCGCGGTACGTCCGATGCCGGGTACCGCGAAGACGGTTTCCACGGCGACCGCGCCGCCCGTCAGGCCGACGGCGACCATCGCGAACTGTGGTACCAGCGGAGGCAGTACGCGACGTAGCGCGGCTAGCGTGACACGGGTGCGGCTCACCCCCGCTCCCCGCCACAGTTCCGCCCATCGTTCGTCCAGTACGGCAGGCAGCGCGTCCGCGACGAGCCGCCCGAGCAAACCGCCTGCGGGGACGCCGAGCGCGAGTGCGGGCAGGACCAGGTACTCGGGCCCCTGCCAGCCGGAGGTCGGCAGCCACCCCAGCCACACTCCGCACACCAGCAGCGCCACGGTGGCCAGGAGGAACTCCGGCACGGCGGCGGCCATGGCTGCGAACGCCCCCGCCGACCCCCGCCCCCGCACCAGTACGGGTGTCACCAGGGCCACGGCCAGCAGCACGGCCACCGACAGCGCTGCGGCCATCAGGCCCAGCGACACCTGGAGCCCGGAGGCGACGGACGGCAGGACGTCCGTCCCCGACACCCAGGAGGTGCCGAGGTTGCCGCGCAGGAGCCCGGTGGCCCAGTCGCCGAGCAGGGAGAGCGGACCTGCCTCCAGGCCGAGGTCCTGGCGGATCGCGGACAGGGCCTCCTCGGTCGGCTCCTGTTCGGCGGACCGCGCGCGCAGCACGGTCAGGGCCGGGTCCCGGCCGGAGAGCCAGGGCAGCAGGCCGACGGCGGCAAGTGCGGCGGCGAGGGCGACGGCGCGGGTCACCCCCGCTGCGGTCGGCTTCACTTGATGTGGGTGTCAAGCGTGACCAGTTCCCGCTCGCGCGGGTCGTGGGCCGCGCCGACCACGTCGGCGGCGTCGCCCTGGATCACGCGCTCGTGGAGCATCGGCACCGCCGCGTCGGTGGCGAGTACGGCGGCCTCGGCCTCGACGACGGCTCGGCGGCGGGCGTCACCTGTCGGCGTCGCGCCCGCCTTGCTCAGGGCCTTGTCCACGGCCGGATCGGCGAGCTGGGGGATGTTGAACGAACCGTCGGAGGCGAAGTCGCTGTACAGGTACGCGGCCGGGTCGCCGGAATCGAGGACGGTGGCCCGGGAGAGGATGAACGCGTCGAACGCGCCCGCCAGGGCGTCGGACTCGATATTGGCGTACTCGCGGACATCCAGCTTCACCCGGAACCCCGCTCTCTGTAGCTGCTGCTGCAGGGCGGCGGCCACCTCGGGCAGTTCCGCCCGGTCGGTGAACGTACCGATGGTGATGCTCTTCCCCGCCGGATCACCCGACTTCGCACCGTGCGCCGGCTCGCGCAGGTCGGCCGCCCACGGCAGCGCGGGCCCGAGCAGCCCCTCGGCCACGTCGGCCCGCCCCTCGTACACGCCCTTCACGATCGATTCCGCGTCGATAGCCTCTCGGGCCGCCGCCCGCAGCGCCGGGTCCTTGAAGGCGCCCTTCTCCGTGTTGAGGTACAGCGTGTTGGTGCGCGGCATCGGGACCTCGGTGATCAGGTCCTTGTCCAGCAGTGCGGCCTGTGAGACGGGGACCGCCTCGACGATGTCGGCCTCGCCGCTGCGCAGGGCGGCGGCGCGGGCGGTGCCGTCGGGAACGAACGTCACGTCGATGCCGGAAGCCTTGGCCGTGCCGCCCCAGTAATCGTCGTAGCGGTCGAGGGCGGCGGAAGAGGTGCCGTTGACCTTGGTCAGCTCGAAGGGACCGGTGCCAGCACCGACCGGATTCACCGTCTTCCCTCCGTACGCCTTCGCCGCGAGGATCGACAACTGCGGGGAGCTGAGCCGCTGCGGGACCAAGGGGTCCTCCTCGGCGGTCGTGACGATCACGGTGCCAGGGCCCCCTTCCTTCACGCTCAGCTCGACGCCGTCGAGAATGCGGGGCTTGGGGGAGGCGCCAGTGGCCTCGGTGAGAGAACGGACGACGGCTTCGGCGGTCAGCTCGGTGCCGTCGTGGAAGGTGACGTCCTTGCGGAGGGTGAAGGCCCAGCTCCGGCCGGACTGCTTCCACCCGGTGGCCAGAGCGGGCTCGGCGTCGCCGTCCGCGTTCAGTCTCACGAGTGTCTCCGCCGTGGACCAGCGGGACAGTTTGAACGCGTCGTCGGAGAGCGGGGACAGGCCCGAGCGCGGCGGCTGCATCATCGCGACGCGGAGGCGCTCGCCCGAGTCGGTGCCGGTGGCCTCCGTGGGCGCGAAGCAGCCGGTGAGCAGGGAAGAAGCGGCGAGAACCGCGGGGAGGAGCAGGGGACGGGACAGGACGCGCACGGGGTCACTCCGAGTAAAGGACAGGTCAAAGATCGAGCGTGCGACGACCGTAGCATGATGATAATCGTTTTCAGGAGCTAGGTCGATTCGTTCGGATCACCAGGTGACCCGATGAAAGGGCCCGCGATAGGTGGACCCCAGCCGCCGCGTTGGTGCAGTGGGTGCCGCGAGGTCCCGGTTTAGCCGTGCCCGTCCTGGGGCCCGGCTCCGGGGGTGTGTGGTTCGACGTCGGCGCCACTCCCGCGCTTGAGCGGTTACTACCGAACCGGAAGCCGAAGCTCGGTGGTTGGTGGCGGGACCACCGGCCGTGACAGGCCCTGGCGAGCCGGCCTTTTGGACCGGCGGCGACCCTTGGGCGTACGTGTCACGGACAGGTCCCATGGGGACCAGTTGGGGACCAGGCGGTGTCCGCGCGCCTGAACGGCACGCACGGCACCGCACGCTGTGCTCCCTGATTTCTGTACCTATGTGCAGACAAAAGGGATGCCCCCTACTCCTGGGGGTCAAGGGGTCGCAGGTTCAAATCCTGTCGTCCCGACCATGTGGAAACGCAGGTCGGAAGCCGTTCTCTCATCCATGAGAGGGCGGCTTTCGCGCGTCCCGGGGCGTGGCGGTCGCAATGTGATCGCACGCCTGGGCCGGGGCTGCCCGCTCGAAGAGCACCAGACGCGGCGGAGCGCCTGACGCCCCGCCGTCATCCGAACCGCCCCGTCCTCCCGTCCGGCGAAGCCCCCGCCCCCCGGCTTCTCGGAGCGGCCAGGCTACGTCACCCTGCTCTCGCCTTCCCCCGCCGCTCCCCGCATCACCGACGACGGCACCCGCGCCCGCAGCCGGTCCGGCGGGTAGAACTGCCGGGCCCAATGGCGGAACGGGCCGATCGGGCCGTCGCCGCGGGCCAGCCGGGGCGGAGACACGTACCGCTTCGTCGCCCAGACCGGGAAGTCCTGGGACACGAAAGCGCAGTTGCCCCGGAACATCACACCCGCCAGCAGCCGGTGTACCGAGCCGCTCACCCAGCGGGCCAGCGGGGCCTGGAGGGCGGCCGGCTCGGCCACCTCGAAGCGGCTCGTCTGGCGCAGCTGGAAAGCCGCGGGCGCGATCATCGTGGTTGTGTATACGGCACAGGTGCGCACCCCGAACCGAGGGAGCGCCGTACACACGTGCACCCGGCTGATCCCGTTGCCCTCCAGCGTCACCTCCAGCGGACTCGCGCCCAGCAGCGGCACCCGCTCCTCGGAGCGCACCGAGATCCGGAAGGACCGCCCCTCGAAGACCGCCGGCTCGGCTACCTCCGACGCGCCCCAGCCGTGCAGCGGCGTGAAGTGCCCGATGTCCACCGTGTTCTCGACCACGTCCTGGCTGTGCCCCGCCATCTCCCACGCGGCCAACCGCGGCGCCCGCGTCCCGAGCGTGTGCCAGGGCGTGAGCTCCCAGTCCGGCGCCCGCCCGTCGTGGTGCCGCCACACGAAGACGGCGCCGTCGACCTCGCGCACCGGCAGCAGGGTCAGGTCCGAGGACGGCGGTGGGGGCGTGCCGTACCCCGTCCGCGTGCAGGCGCCGTCCGGGCCGAAGGCGAAGCGGTGGAAGGGGCACAGCAGTTCGTCGCCCTCCAGCGCGCCGAGCCCGAGGTGCGCCCCCAGGTGCGGGCAGTACGGGCGGACCGCCCGCACCTCGCCGTCGCGGAGCCGGTAGAGCACCACGTCCTCGCCCTGGAGCGGCCGGGTCAGCAGCGCCCCCCGCACCACCTCCGAGGAGAACGCCACCGAGAACCAGCCGTCGGGGTACGGCAGGACCGGCTCGTGCGCGTCGGCCGGGCTCGGGCCCTCCGTGAGCGCCCGGGTGTGGTCGCGCCTCACAGCTCGACCAGCACCTTGCCGAAGGACGCCGCGCGGTCGGTGTACAGGCTGCGGTAGGCGGCGGGAATGGAGTCGAAGCCGTGGTGCATGGTCTGCTGGTAGCGGATCTCGCCGGCGCGCACCAGCGGCCCCAGCTCGTCGTGCAGCGCCGCCCAGTTGTCCTCGGTGAACCACTCCAGCGCGAAGATCCCGCGGATCGTCGTGCGCGGGAACATGATGTACGGCAGCAGCCGGGGCCCGGTCCACTCGCTGCCGACCTGGCTCGCCCACTGCCAGCACACCGCGACCCGGCTGTCCACGGTGAGCATCGTGAAGACGGTGTCGGTCATGACCCCGCCGAGGTTGTCGAAGTACCGGTCGACGCCGCCAGGAGCCGCCGTCGCCAGGTCCTCGCGGAGCTGCGCCGGGTCCCCGCCGTGCCGGAAGACGACGACGGCGTCGAAGCCGAGCGCCGTCAGCCGCGCCGCCTTCTCCGGCGAACCGGTCGTGCCCACCACCCGCGCGCCCGCCCGCTTCGCCAGCTGCCCGACCAGCGTGCCGATCGCGCCGGACGCGCCGCTGATCAGGACCGTGTCGCCGGGCCGTACGGCCAGGAAGGTGGTGAGGGCGCCCCACGCGGTCATCCCGGCGCCGCCGAGGATGCCGAGCGCGGTGCTCAGCGGCAGCGCCTCGTCGTAGTGGGCCGGGTCCAGCTTCCGGTACGCGGGGAAGACCATCGGGAACGTGCCGGTCTGCCACAGCGCCCCCGCGCCGTTACTGACCAGGTGGGTGCGCCAGCCGCCGAAGCCCTGCACGAGGTCCCCGACGCCGAACATCGCCCGCGGTCCGGCCGCCAGCACCTCCATGATCGTGTCGGCGCCCATGTGGTCGCCCACCGGGGTGTCCAGGGCGATCCCGTGGAGGTACGGGTCGACGGAGACGTACCGCGTGCGCAGCAGCATCTCGTCCTCGGCCAGGTCGGTGTCGAGCTCCTCCACCACCTTCACGTACATCCGGTCCGTGTCCGGCACGCCGTCGTTGTGCTCCCTGACGATCCACTTCTCGGTCTTCACGGGGTCGCTCCTGCGGGTTCGATGAGTTGTACGGGGAGAGGGGCGCTGTCGTCGACGGAGGCGGTGAACGGCCGCCCGTCGTCGCGGCAGACGAAGTGCATGACGTGCCGTCCCGAGGCCGCGGCCCGGATCAGGCCGCCGGTGGTGGCCCAGACGCCGGACAGATAGAAGTCCGCGAGCCCCGGCAGTCCCGGACCGTGTCGCTTGACCTCCTGCTCCACGGTCTCGCCGCTGTCCACGAACGGCTGCCAGCCGAGCACCGTGCCGTCGTAGTTGCCGGTGTAGCGGACCTGGGTGAGCGGGGTGGACACGTCCCGCACCACGATCGCGTCCCGCAGTCCTGGGTGCCGCTCGTCGAGGAAGTCCACGATCGTGTCCCGCACCTGCCGCTTGGCCCGCTGGTAGTCGCGCCCGCGCCCGACCGGCAGCGTGTGCAGCTCCTCGCCGCGGCGGATCCGGGTGAACTGCTCGGGACCGGTGCTCAGCTCCCGCCACGGCGCGATGTCGCAGAAGTACGTGGCGTACACCACGGAGGTGCCCGGCGGCGACAGCTCCGGGTAGTGGCGGCTGCGGAACTGCACGTTGACGCTGGGGTGCCGGATGCCGGTGAGCCGTTCCGCGACCGCGTCCTCCAGGAGGTACGTGGTGCAGGGCTCGCCGTCCGGGAAGGGCCGGCGCAGCCCCAGGAAGACCGTGAGGTAGCCGGGGAACACCATGTCGGGTTCCGTGATGGTCCGGGTGTACAGCTCCCGGTACGTGTCGGTGAGGTAGCGGCCCTTCAGCAGGTCGAGGAGCGTGGTGCGCCCGTCGCAGGCGGAGACCACGATGTCCGCCCGCAGCTCCGTGCCGTCGCTCAGCCGGACCCCGGCCGCCCGGTCGTTCTCCACCAGGATCTCCACGACCCTGGCGTTGTACATGACCTCGCCGCCGAGCCCCCGGTAGCGCTCCTCGACCGAGCGGGCCAGGCCCAGCGAGCCGCCCTCGGGGACACCGGCCGAGGCGTCGGCGTGCGCCGCGAGCTGGAAGTAGAACGGCAGCACGGGGAAGTTGGGATGCTTCTCGTACAGGATGAAGTTGAACGCCTCGCGCAGCAGCGGGTCCCGGAAGCGCTGCGAGTAGTCCCGCATCAGCGTGCCGATGGAGCGCCGGATCACGTTGAAGTAGGGGACCAAGGACGCCAGCATCCGCCAGCGCTCCAGGCGGCCCATGAGCCCGACCGGGGTGAGGAACGGGTAGCGGGCCAGTGCCTTGCGGAAGGTCCGCAGCCCGGCGCAGAAGTCGCGGATCACCCGGGCGTCGCAGGGGGAGAGGGCGAGCAGGTGGGCTTCGAGGCGGTCCGGATCGGAGTAGAAGTGGACCGCCCGCCCGTCCCGGCCACGCACCGTGTTGAACACGTCGAAGTTGCGCATCCGCTTGCCCTGGAGCGCGCCGAGCTCCAGCCAGATCTGGTGCATCTCGTTGCCCGGCCCGCTGCCGAGCAGCCAGCTCACACAGCAGTCGAGGGTGAAGTCGCCCCGGTCCCAGGCCGTGCAGGAGCCGCCCGGGATCTCGTGCATCTCCAGCACCCTGCTGCGATAGCCGTTCATCTGGGCGTAGCAGCCGGTGGAGAGCCCGCCGAGCCCTCCGCCGACGATCAGCATGGTCCTTCTGGTCATTCGGCCACCGCCGCCTTCCCGGCTTCGCCCCGCTGTTCGAGTCGTGGCAGCCGGCCCAGCTTCCCGGGATGCCACGGCCCGGCACCCTCGCTCGGCCAGGCCCGGAACTCCCGGCCCAGCTCGTCGCAGAGGAACTGGACCGCGTACCGGCCGCTGGTCGCGGCCCGGATCAGGCCGCCCATCCCGGTCCACTGCCCGGCCATCGAGAAGCCGCTCAGCCCCGGCAGCCGCATCCGGTCCCGGTCCACCAGCGCGGTCGACACGTCGTCGGCCTCGGAGAACGCCTTCCAGGCCAGGATGCTGCCGTAGGTGTTGCCGGTGTACCGCTCCGTCGTCGCCGGCGTCGCCACGTCCACCAGCTCGATCCGCTCCTCGAGGCCCGGATGACGCTCGGCCAGGAAGTCCCGCAGGAAGTCGACGACCTCCTGCTTGCGCTCCCGGTACGCCCGCCGGTCCGCCTTCCGCAGATCCTGCCAGGACCGGTGGTCGGTGAAGTACGTGCAGTGCAGCACCGACTTCCCGGCCGGCGCGAAGCCGTCGGCGTAGTCGGACCGCCGCTGCACCACCAGACTGTGCTGGAGGCTCCCCGGCAGCGCCGCGCCCCGCTCCGGACCGAGGAGGTACGTGGTGCTGTGTGGCTCACCGGCGGGCAGCGGGCCGTCGATCCCGACGAACGCGGAGACCACCGCCGGGTACAGGTTGTCCGGCCGGTCCAGCAGCTCCGTGTACAGCCGCTCGGTGCGCGGGCTGCTCCACCGCCCCTCCAGCAGCCGGTCCAGCACCGTCGGCCCGTCGCAGGCGGCGATCACATGGTCGGCGAAGTGCTCCTGCCCGTCCCGCAGCCGTACGCCGACCGCCCGCCCGTCCTCGACGAGGATCCGCTCCACCCGGGCGCGGTAGCCGATGTGCCCGCCGAGCCCCGTGTACCGCTCCTCCACCGACCGGGCCAGACCCAGCGAACCGCCCTCCGGGAAGCCCGCGTTGCCGTTGAAGGCGCAGGACATCGTGAAGAGGAAGGGGAGCAGCGGGAAGCCGGTCAGCTCCTGGAGGAACATGTTCGGGAACGCCTGGCGCAGCAGCGGGTCCTCGAAGCGGTCCGCGAACCGGCGCATCGGCGTGGCCGCGGTGCGCCAGTACAGCCGGAACGCCGGCAGGATCGCGAGCAGCGTTCGCGCCTTCTCCGTCAGGGACTTCAGCGGCGGCGGCTTCAGCTCCCAGTGTGGGGCCAGCCCCGCGAAGCGCCTGAGGTCCCGGCAGAACGCCCGGATCAGGCGCTCGTCGCCGGGCGAGAGCTCCAGCAGGTGCTTCTGGAGCCGGTCCGGGTCGTTGTAGAACGTGACGGACCGGCCGTCCTCCGTCACCACCCGGTTGAACTGGTCGAAATGGGTGATCCGCTTCCCGTCCAGCGCCCCGAGCTCGCGCCACACGTCGTTCGCCCCGGTCCCGGGTGCCGTGCCGATCAGCCAGTCGATGCAGTAGTCGAAGAGGTAGCCCTGCCGATCCCAGGCGGTGCAGCAGCCCCCTGGCAGCACGTGCTTCTCGAAGATCCGGCTCTCCAGCCCACTCATCTGCGCGTAGCAGCCGGCGGCCAGACCCGACATGCCCGCGCCGATGATGATCACCCGGGGCCGCCCGCCGGGAGGCCGGGCCTCCCAACGGGGCCCGCCGTCACGCACGCCCATCCGCGGCACCTCCCGCCAGCAGCGCCCGGACCAGCTCCGCGTTCCCGTCGAGGAACGAGCCGTCGAGCATCTCGGCGTGCCGCCCGTGCCCCTCGCGTACGGTGCACCCGGCGGCGGTGACCCCGTGCCAGCCGCCGGGCTCGTCCGCCGCGAAGCGGAGCAGCTTGTCCTGGTCGGAGATCACCGCGATCGGTGCGCCGAGCACACCGAGCGACGGGTGAGCACCGCAGTGCGCCAGGTACTCGCGGGCCTGCTCCACGGTCTCCCGGGCGACGATCTCGGAACCGGTGTGCCGCCGCAGGTGCTCCGCGAGCTCCGCCTCGAACTCGGTCAGGTGCTCCTCGCCGAGGGCGACGGCCTCGGCGATCCGGTACGAGTCCATGATCAGCACGAGGTCCACCGCGCGGCCCCGCCGCTCCAGCTCCCCGGCGATCTCGAACGCGAGGTTGCCGCCGAGAGAGTAACCGAACAGCGTGTACGGCCCGCCCGGGTGCAGCTCCTCGGCCAGATCCGCGTACCGGGCCGCCTTGTCCGGACCCGACAGGTAGTTGAACGCGGCGAAGCGGTGCTCGGGCAGCCGCGCCGCGAGCTGCCGGTACACCAGCCCGTGCCCGCCCGCGGGCGGCAGGCAGAACACCGTCGCCGCCGGGTCCGCGCCCGGGTTGAACCACAGGTACGGCTCGGCGCCGGGCAGCCGCCCGGTGACGACGTCCTCCAAGGTGCGGGCCATGCCGTGCAGGGTGCTGGTCCGGAACAGCCGCCCGACCGGCACGGACGCGTTGAACTCGGTCCGCAGGTGGTGGATCAGTTCGATCAGCTTGATCGAACTGCCTCCCGCCTCGAAGAAGTCGTCCCGCAGCCCCGGCCGCTCCAGCCCGAGCAGCGACCGCCAGTGCGCCGCCATCCGCGTCTCGTACAGCGTCACCGGCGGTTCGTACCTCTCCGGTCCCGCCTCCGCGCGCGGCTCCGGCAGCGCGCCGAGATCGACCTTGCCGTTCGCGGTCAGCGGCAGCTCGGACAGCTCCGTGAAGTGCGCCGGGATCAGATACGTCGGCAGCTGCTCCGCGAGGTGGCGGCGCAGCTCCCGGGCGTCGGCCACCGCGCCCGGCGCGGGCACGCAGTAGGCGCACAGCACGTTCTCGCCCGTCTCGTCCCGCCGTGCCGTCACGCACACCTGCGCCAGCTCGGGCCGGGCGGCCAGCCGCGCCTCGATCTCCCCGGTCTCCACCCGGTGGCCGCGCACCTTCACCTGCCCGTCGGCCCGCCCGAGGAGGTGCAGCACCCCCTCCGCGTCCCAGTGCCCGAGGTCCCCCGTCCGGTACAGCCGTACGGGTTCGCCGCCCGGTTCGAGGGTCACGAACCGCTCGGCCGTCCGCTCCGGATCGCCCAGGTAGCGGTCGGCGACGCCGGCGCCGCCGATCCACAGCTCACCGGCCACCCCCGGTGGCACCGGCTCGCCGTGCCGGTCGAGGACGTACAGCTCGCTGTTGGGCAGCGGCCGGCCGACCGGCACCATCCGGCCCGGCTCCAGCCCCTCCGCCGGCCCCTCGTAGCAGGCGCTGTCGATGGTGGCCTCGGTCAGCCCGTACGAGTTGACCACCCGGGTCCCCGGCCCGCACAGCGCGACGAGCCTCCGGTGCTCGCCCGCCCGCCAGGCGTCCGAGCCGACGATCACCAGGCGCATGAACTCCAGGCCCAGCCCCTCCCGCTCGCAGTGCGCCAGCAGCCCGCGCGCCACCGACGGCACGAACTCGCCGCAGTCCACGCCCTCCGCGCGCATGGTCCGGTAGAGCCGCGCGGTGTCGAAGAGGAGGTCCCGGTCGACGAGGACCAGCGTCCCGCCCGAACACAGCGCCCGGACCAGGTCCCCGGTGAACACGTCGAAGGAGACGCCCGCCATCTGCAGGTGCACCCGGACGTCGGTGTCCAGCCGGTACTCCTGCTGCCAGGCGACGAACACCGAGGCCAGGTTGCGGTGGCTGACCCGCACCGCCTTGGGGCGGCCGGTGGAACCCGAGGTGTGGATCACGTACGCCGTCCGGTCGAGGCCCACGGCCGGCTCCGGCCGCTCCTCGGTCCCCGGCCGGTCCAGCTCGTCGAGGGTGACCGGCCGTCCCGGCAGCCGGGCCGCCTGGCCCCGCCGCCCGTCGGTCAGAACCAGCGTGGCCCCGGCGTTCTCCATCAGCTCGGCCAGCCGCTCCGCCGGGTGGTCCGGGTCCAGCGGCAGATACGCGCCCCCGGCCCGCCACACCGCGAGCAGCGCGATCACCAGCTCCGGCGACTTCGCAAGACGCACCGCCACCACCGTCCCGGCGCCGACGCCGCGTTCGCGCAGCGAGGCCGCGACGCGTCGCGAGCGCTGGTCCAGCTCCCGGTAGCCGAGCCGCCGCCCGCCCGGCACGGACACCGCGACCGCCTCCGGGAACTGCGCGGCGATCTTCCCGATCAGCTCGTGCACCGGCACGTCGTGGTCGATCCGTCGGCCGACGCCGCCGAACCCGGTGACGATCCGCTCCCGTTCCCCGGCCCCCAGCATCGGCAGCCGTCCCGCCGGGCGCTCGCCCTCCGCGCGGGTCAGGCCGTCGAGGAGGTTCCGGTAGTGCGCGGCCATCCGACGCACCGTCGCCGCGTCGAACAGGTCGGTGTTGTACTTCAGCACGCAGTGGAAGCGCCCGTCGGACCGGTCCTCGTACGCGGACAGCGTGACATCGAACTGTCCCTCTTCCTCAGGGAGTTCGATGTACTCCAGTGTGTACCCGAAGCGCTCCACGGCCACCTTGTGGGTGAGCAGGATGAACATCGCCTGGAAGACCGCCGAGCGGCTCGGGTCGTGCTGGAGGCCCAACTGCTCCACGAGCAGCACGAACGGGTACTCCTGATTGTCGAGGCCCCCGAGGACCGTGTCCCGCACCCGGCCCAGCAGCTCGGCCACCGACGGCTCCCCGGCCAGGCTTACGTGCAGCGGCAGCGGATTGACGAAGTAGCCGTAGACGGAGGCGAACTCCTCCTCGGTGCGCCCGGTGACGGGGCTGCCGACCACGATCTCGTCCTGCCCCGACCAGCGGTGCAGCAGCAGGTAGTACGCGGTGAGCAGCACCGTGAACACGGTGACGTTGTGCTCCCGGGCCAGCGTCTGCACCCGGGCGCTGAGCTCGTCGTCGAGCTGGAAGAACTCGGAGGCGCCGTTGTCGGTCTGCACCGGCGGGCGCGGCCGGTCGGTGGGCAGTTCGAGCGCCGGGACCTCCCGCGGCAGGTGTTCCCGCCAGTACTCCAGCATCCGCCGCGCCTCGGGCCCGGCCAGGAAGCGGTTCCGCCGGTTGAGGAAGTCCAGGTAGCGGGCCCGGACCGGGGCCAGCTCCGCCGGCCGGCCGGTGCGCAGCCCGTGGTAGACCTCGAACAGCTCCTCGATGAAGGTGAAGGTGGAGATCGCGTCCGAGACGATGTGGTGGACCGCCTTCATCAGCACCCAGCGGTCCGGGGCCCGCCGGAACAGCCGCAGCCGCACCAGAGGATCCCGCTCCAGGTCGTACGGCCTGCGGTACTCCGCTACCAGCCGGGCGCGGACCTCGTCCCAGGGCAGCCCGGACACATCGAGAAGACCGGTGTCGGCGATGGCCTCGGGCCGCACCCGCTGGACCGGACGCCCGTCCTCGGTGGTGATGTTGACGCGCAGGCTCGGATGCCGGGCGATCAGCGTCCGGAAGGCATCGAACAGCAGCTCCGGGTCGAGCTCCGCGCGCACCTCCACCGCGCCGCCGATGTTGTACGCGAAGCCGTCCGGGTTGAGCTGCCGGAGGAACCACAGGGCCTGCTGGTTGTGGGTGAGTGGGTAGCACGCCTCGTCGGTGAACAACTCCACCGCCGTCTCCGCCACCGGACCCCCGGCCGCCGCGAGCTCGGTCAGCCCCGCGTGCAGCCGCTCGGTCAGCTCGCTAACCGGCCCATTGCTGAGCAGCGCCACCACCGGCAGCGAGACCCCCAGCTCGGTGAGGGTCCGGGCCCGCAGCTCCATGGCGAGCAGCGAGTCCAGACCGATCGAGCCGAGCCGGGCGTCCGCGTCGACCAGCTCCGGCCGCACCCGCAGCACACCCGCCGCGAGGGCCGCGAACCGCTCGGCCACCAGCGCCGTACGCGCCGCCTCGTCGGCGGCGCGGAACGCGTCGAGCAGACTGCCGCCCTGCCCCGCCGGGACCTCCCGCGCCGCCGCCGCGGCGAGCGCCGACACCAACGGCGGCGGGGTGGGATACCAGGACAGGAACACCGGCCAGTCCACCACCGCGGCCACCAGTAACTGGGCCCGGTCCTGCCCGATCACCCGCTCCAGGACCGCCATGCCCGCCTCCGGCGCCAGCGAGCTCATCCCGCGCGCGTCCCGGTAGTGGGCGACCAGCCCGAGCTCCTCGATCATGCCGGTCGCCCACGGCCCCCAGTCCATGCTGAGCGCGGGCAGACCGAGCGCCCGGCGGTGATGGGCGAGCGCGTCCAGGAACGCGTTCCCGGCCGCGTAGTTGACCTGACCGGCCGTGGTCAGCAGCGAGGCGACCGACGCGAACAGTACGAAGTGCTCGACCGGCTCGTCGCGCAGCAGCCGGTGCAGCAGGTACCCGCCGTGGACCTTCGGCCCGTAGCCTGCGTCGAACGCTTCGCGGTCCAACGACGGCAGCAGGACGTCCCGCACCTGTCCCGCGAGGTGGAACACGCCCCGCACCGGCGGCAGACCGGCGGCCCGACGCCCGGCCAGCCAGCCCTCCATGGCCGCCGCGTCGGTCACGTCTACCGCGGCGACCAGCACCTCTGCGCCGAGCGCTTCGAGCTCGTGCAGGAACGCGACCCGCCGCCCCTCGGGGCCGCCCGGATCGAGCCCCCGCCACGCGCCGCGCTCCGGCACGCCGGTGCGGCCGAGCAGGACCAGGCGCCGGGCCCCGCGCCGTACCAGGGTGTGGCAGAGCAGCCGCCCCAGCGCCCCGAACGCGCCCGTGACCAGATAGGCGCCGTCCGCGCGCAGCCGCAGCGGCAGCGGACGGGTCAGCCCCGCGGGCGGACGCAGCCGGCTGAGGTGCCGCCGCCCGGACCGCAGCGCGATCTCGCCCTCGCCGTCGTCCGCCGTGAGCGCGCGCAGCAGCACCTCGGCCTCGCCGGGACCCCCGGCCGGGTCGAGATCGATCAGTTTGCCGCTGTGACCGGTGAGCTCCTGCTGCCACAGCACCCGGCCGATGCCCCAGGCGGGCGCGCCGAACGGCTCCACCGGCTCGCCCGGCACCACCGCCTGGGCGCCCCGGGTGACGATGTGCAGGCGCCCCTCCGGGCACGCCTCGGGCAGCACCTGGGCGAGCAGGACGAGCGAGTAGCCACCGACCGTGCCGATCCCGTCGAGGTCCGCCGCGCCGACCGTGTCCAGCGGGGGCATATCGAGGTTCCACAGATGCACCACGGCTCCGAACCCCGGCCCGAGTTCGTCGAACAGCCTGCGCAGATCGGCCGCCGAATCGGGTCGCACGGTCATGTGCCGGGCCCCGCTTCGGTATCGGCTGCCCGGGCGGACCAGCCGGCACCGCCCGCCGCGCGCCACGACCGCCTCGGCCATCCGCGCGCCGAGCCCGCCCTCGTCGGCGAAGACCACCAGGTCGGGCGCGGGGGAGCCGTCGGGACCGTCCCCGGTCCCCTCGGCGGTCCCGCCGTCCTCCGGCGCCTCGGTGGGCGTCTCCTCCCAGACCACCTCGGCCAGCCAGCCGTCGATGGTGCCGAGCTTCACCGAGGAGGCCACCCGGTCCACCGCTGCCGCGCGGAAGCCGCTGATCCGGCCGAGCGGCGTCCCGTCCTCCGCGTACAGGGCGAGGTCGCCGACCAGTTCCTCGTCGCTCTCCGCGGTCACCGTCGCGTGCGCCCACAGGGCCCGGTCGCCGACCGCGTCCAGCCGCAGCTCCGCGATGCCGACGGGCAGCCGGATCCCGGCGGATCGGCCGTCGTCCGGCGTCATCGCAGTGAGCATGGTCTGGAAGCAGGCGTCCAGGAGCACGGGGTGCACATGGCAGTCCGCGGCCCCGTCGCCCATGCCCGGGGTGGGCCGGATCAGCGACAGCGCCTCGCCGGGCGCCGTCCACACCTCGTCGATCGCCCGGAACGCCGGGCCGTAGTGGTAGCCGAGCGCCGCCAGCTCGCCGTAGCACGCCTCCCGGTCGAGCCGACGCCCCGCCCGCGCCCGTACCGCGTCCGTGTCCAGCGGTTCCGCGAGCCGGCGTGGCTGCCCGGTGCGGACGACCCCGCTCGCGTGGACCGTACGGCCCGGAGCCCCGGTCCCGGAACCGGCGAGGGAGGCGATGGTGAACCCGGCCTCCTCCGGCGCGAAGGCCAGCTGGACGGTCGTCGCCTCGCCGTCGGGCAGGAACAGGGCCCGGGAGAACTCGACGTCGGCCAGGGTCGCCGTGTCGCCGCCGGTCAGCGCCCGGACCGCCTGCGCGGCCATCTCCAGGTACCCGGCGGCCGGGAAGACCGTGCTGTCCTCGATCCGGTGGTCGGCCAGGTACGGCAGCCGCTCGGTGTCCAGGCGGCTCTCCCAGGTCGGCTGCAGCGCGGAGGTCCGCCGGCCGAGCAGCGGGTGGTCCAGCCGGCCGAGCCGGATCTGCTCCACCGGCGCGGGCTCCACCCAGTACCGCTCCCGCTGCCACGGATAGCCCGGCAGCGGCACCGGCCGCCCCACGGGCTGGAGCACCGACCAGTCCACGTCGACGCCCAGTGTGTACAGCTCCGCGAGGGAGCGGGCGAACCGCTCGGGCTCGTCCTCCCGCCGCCGGATCGACGGCAGCGTCACCCCCTCGACGGCCCGGCCCTCCAGGCACTCCCGGATCGAGTGGCCGAGCACCGGGTGCGGACCGATCTCCAGGAACAGCGTGTACCCGTCGTCGACCAGCCGGTCGACCGCGGCACGGAACCGGACGGGCCGCCGGACGTTCTCCCACCAGTACGCGGCGTCCAGCTCCGGCCCCCGCGCACGCCCCTCGCGGGCGGTCAGATACAGCGGGAGACCGGCGGCGCGCGGCGCGATCCCGGCCAGCGCCTCGTGCAGCTCGGCCTCGATCGGGTCCATCCGCACGCTGTGGTAAGGCACTTCCACGTCGAGGAACCGGGCGAAGACCTGCTCCCGCTCCAGCCGCCCGGCGAGCTCCCCGAGGGTGTCCCGGTCCCCGGACAGCGTCACCGACGCCGGGCTGTTCACGGCGGCGACCGACACGTGGTCCCGGTACGGGCGGACCAGCCGCTCGGCCTCCTCCTCGGACAGGTTGGCCGCCAGCATCACGCCGGTGCCCGCGAGCCGGTGCTGGAGGGCGCTGCGCGCCAGCGCGATCCGGACGGCGTCCTCCAGGCCGTACACCCCGGCCTGGTGGAAGGCCGCGATCTCGCCGGTGCTGTGCCCGACGACGGCGTCCGGCCGCACCCCGTGGTGTTCCCACAGCGCCGCGAGCCCCGCCTGGACGGCGAAGTTGGCGGGCTGGGCGAGCCAGGTCTCGGCCATCCGGGACTCCGCCTCGGGCCGGGTCAGCTCGTCGAGCAGCGACCAGCCCGCCTGGCGCCGGACCTCCCGGTCGCAGCGCTCGACCGCCTCCCGGAACACGGGCTCGGCGTCCAGGAGCTCGCGCCCCATGCCCCACCACTGCGGCCCCATGCCGGTGAACACCCACACCAGCCGCTGCGCCCCGGGCTCCCGGAGGCGGCCCCGCACGGCCCGGGGGTGCTGCTCCCCGCGCTCGCAGGCGGCCAGTACCTCGTCGAGGGAGCCGGGCGGGCCGAGGGGGGAGTGGACGACGGCGAGGCGCTCCTCGAAGTGCTGGCGGCGGTGGGCCAGGGTGTGCCCGAGGTCCGCGAGGGGCACTCCGGCGGCAAGTTCGCGGCGGACGCCCGCGGCCAGTTCGGCCGGGCCCGACGCGTGCCGGGCGCTCAGCGGGAGGACCGAGCGGGCGGGCGTCCGGGCCGTCGCGCGCGGCTCCTCCGGCGGGCGGGGCGGCGCCTCCTCCAGCAGGACGTGGGCGTTGGTGCCGCCGAAGCCGAAGGAGTTGACGCCTGCCCGCGCGGGTCCCTCGTGCTCCGGCCAGTCGACCGGTGCGGTCGGGATCTCGAAGGGCAGCGCGGCGAAGTCGATGGCGGGGTTGGGCTGTTCGAGGTTCAGGTGCGGCGGGATGCGGCGGTGCCGGAGGGCCAGCGCCGTCTTGATCAGGCCCGCGACGCCGGCGGCGGCCTCCGTGTGCCCGATGTTGGTCTTGACCGAGCCGACGTAGCACCGCGCCCCGGGCGCCCGGCCCTGCGCCAGCACCCGGCCCAGCGCCCGCGCTTCGATCGGGTCGCCGACGGGGGTGGAGGTGCCGTGCGCCTCGACGTACTGGAGGCTGCCCGGTGTCACTCCCGCCTCGGCGCAGACCCGCTCGATGAGCGTGGCCTGGGCGTCGGCGCTGGGCACGGTGATGCCGTTGGTGCGTCCGTCCTGGTTCACCCCGCTGCCGATCACCACGGCGTGCACCGGGTCGCCGTCGCGCAGCGCGTCCGAGAGGCGCTTGAGCGCCACGACGCCGACGCCCTCGGCCCGTACGTAGCCGTCGGCGGAGGCGTCGAAGGCGCGGGAGCGTCCGTCGGGGGAGAGGAAGCCGCCCTTGGTCTCGGCGATGGTGTACTGCGGCGCGAGGTGCAGCAGTGTACCTCCGGCCAGGGCGAGTTCGCTCTCGCCGCGCTGCAGGCTCTGGCAGGCCAGGTGGACCGCGACCAGGGAGGAGCTGCACGCCGTGTCGATCGAGACGCTGGGGCCGCGGAAGTCGAGGCAGTGGGAGATGCGGTTCGAGACCATCGTCATCATCGTGCCGGTCGCGGTGTGCGCGGCCAGCGTCTCGAAGCCGAGGTCGGCGAACTGCAGGATCTTGTAGTCCAGGGTGAAGGCGCCGATGAAGACGCCGACGTCCCGCCCGGCCAGTTCGGCGGGCCGCTGCCCGCCGTCCTCCAGCGCCTCCCAGGACACCTCCAGGAGCTTGCGCTGCTGCGGGTCCATGTGCTCGGCCTCGCGCGGGCTGATGCCGAAGAAGTGGGGGTCGAACTCGTCGAAGCCGTCGATGTAGCCGCCCCGGCCGCCGGTCAGCCGGCCCGGCTTGGCCCGGTCGCGGCTGCCGAGGGTCGTGGTGTCGTACCGGTCCGCCGGGGTGGGGACGAGACAGTCCCTGCCTTCTATCAGATTGCGCCAGAAGGACCGGTGGTCACCCGCGTGTCCGGGGAGCCGGCAGCCGATGCCGATGATGGCGACCTTGTCGCGGAGGGCGGCGCTGGGTGAGTCCGTCATGGTCCAATCCGGTGGAGACGACGCCTCGGTACGGGCCGGGCGGGGGCGTATGGGGGCACGACGCCGGTACGGCGCGGGACTGCGCGGTACGGGGCGGGGAGGTCGCGGTACGGAGCGGGTGCGCGCGGTACGGGGGACTACGCGGTGTGGGGGACTACGCGGTGTGGGGCGGGCGGCGCACGGGGTGGAGCAGGCTGGCGACGATCGAGCCGGTCTCCGGGAACGTGGCGGGGTCCTTGACACCGACGATCGCCGGGCGGCGGTCCGGTCGCCAGGTGAAACTGCCGAAGAGGCGGTCCCAGACCGAGAGGTCCACGCCGAAGTGACCGGCCTCGGCCAGGTCGGCGCTGTGGTGCAGCCGGTGTTGCTCGGGGCTGGCCAGGACGTGGTGGAGCGGACCGAGTCGGACGTCCACGTTCGCGTGCACGAAATAGCCTTGGACAAGGGTGAAGAGCGCCACCGCGAAAAGGCAGTCGGCTGAGAATCCGAGAAATCCCAGTGTCAATTGGACCGTGCCCTGTTTGAAGGCGACATCCAGTAGGTGGTTGACGCCGTTATTGGCGACGTTTACTTTTCCCGGGACGTGATGAATTCCGTGTACCTTCCACAGCCACCGATTGGAATGCGCCCAGCGGTGGGCGAGGTAGCCGGTCAGTGAGGAGGCCAGCAGCGCGAGGGGCACCTCGGCCCCGAGCGCGAGCCCCGGTCCTGTGACGGGGGTCGCGGCCAGAACGGCCGCGACGACCGACTGGCCGAGCACGGCGCCGGCCATGGTGAACCCGAAATAGGCTGCGTACCAGCACAGTTCCCGGCCGCTCGGGTGCCAGTCGGTCCGGTGCGGGATCAGCCGCTCCAGCGCCGCGAGATAGAGAATGGTGCCGATCAGGAAGAGCTGGACGGCCCGGCCCCGGTCCCAGTCGAAGCGCAGAACCGAGGTGAAGAGCCAGACTGCGGACAGGAGCAGAATCGGGTACGCGGCATAGCGGAGACACTCGCGGGCGGACGCGCCGGTGGTCCACGCATTCGCCGGCAGCGACCCCGTATCGGGTCGATATTCCATGCGGAGAATCTCCATCACATCCGAATAGGGAGTTCGCAGAGTAGCAGCGGACGTGAGGGGCCGTGAATGAGTGAACGGCGTTTTTTGGCCAGCGCGGTAAGGGGGGCGCACGAGGGTAATTTATAAGAAGAAGTTCTTTTCATTGTTCGGTGCCCGTGGGGCGGGGTGGAGGGCACGGGGTGCCGGTGACCGGAAGTAACGATTCCGCACTCGCGTGGGCGGCGCCGGCCATGCCGGTCGCCACCCGCGTAGAGAGCGGTTACCGCGGGGTCCCGGGCCCGCCGGATATGCCCGAAACCATCGCCCCGTGGGAGTGCGTGTGGGGCCACGGGCGGAGCGCGAGCCGTACAACTCGGGCGGCCGGACCGCACAGGAGCCCGCAAGGAGAGAATTGCCCGGGTGTGCAGGCCCACCCAACCTGGCGGCCCGTCAACGTTGCAGGCGATCGAACAAGGGACGATCCCCGGCCGCCGGAGACTCCCGTGTGGGAACCGTCCAGAGAGCACGGGTTTCACGCCCTGCGACACTTCTACGCCTCCGAGCAGCTGGAGGCCGGCGAATGGGTGCTCTCCCTGACGCGGTGGCTCGGCCACACCGACCCGGGGTTTACCGTGCGAAAGTATGCCCACTTCTTGCCCGGGGCCGGATCCCGCGGTAGCGGCGCCATCGACGCCGTGTTCGGCGAGACCCGGCCGGGACTGCTGAGGCCAGAAAGCCCGCGAAAGTCCCACAGGTACCGCCGCACCCCCTACGCCCAGCGCATCCGCAGGTCAGACAGATGGCCACCTATGAGACGCCGTTCGTCGAATCAATTCGGGGGCTGGGGCCAACTGGTCATCGCGGCCCGGGGGCGCCGTTCCGTCACGGCTGGAAGACCTTCCGGTTGAGCCCGCCCAGACGGACAGCAACTATTCCTTGACGCGAATATTCGTGGTGGTGAATGCTTGTCGCCATGGACGTACTCCTTACCGCGCTGGCCGACCCGGCCCGCTGGCGGCTCGTGAGCCTGCTTGCCGAGCGGCCCCGTCCGGTCGGTGTCCTCGCCGAGCTCGCCGAGGCCCGCCAGCCGCAGACGACCAAGCACCTGCAGACCCTTGAGCGCGCCGGCGTCGTCACCTCCCAGCGCACCGGTCAGCGCCGCATCTACGCGCTCCGGCCCGGTCCCCTGCGTGAGCTGGCGGCTGCGCTCGGCCGGCTCGCCGACACCGCGGAGCAGGCTGGGGGCCCGCGCGAGACCTACGACCGCTACGGGGCCAGCCTCCACGCGGAGCGGCTCGCCGCGGAGGAGCGGGGGTGGGCAGACGGTCGTTCGTTCAGCTTCCGCCGCTCGCTGACGGGGCGCCCCGAGCTGGTATGGCGCCACGTGACCGAGCCCTCCCTGCTCTCCCGATGGTGGACGCCGGACGACCTCCGTGTATCTGATCTGGTCTTCGAGGCGCGGGAGGGCGGGCGGATCGTCCAGGAGTACCGCGATGCCGAGGACGCGGGCGGCTCCGACCTGGTCGCCGGGCGCGCGGAGGGCGTCGTCGACGACGTCCGCCCTGGCGAGCGCCTCACCTACCGACTCTCCCCGCAGCTTCCCGACGGTGGCCTCGCCTTCACTGCCCATGTCGCCCTCGACCTGCGGCCCACCGGGGCCGGCACGGACCTCGACGTCCACTGGCGGATCACCGACAGCACCGTCGACTCCGCTGACTTCATCGCAGGCATCGAGATCGGCTTCGGCCAGAGCCTCGACAAGCTCGCAGCGACCCTCGCTGCAGATCCGCACGACACCGACAGCACCGACATGAGGAGCACACAATGACTGACTCCGCCGGACGCAGGGTGACCGCGAACCTGAGCCTCTCCCTCGACGGGCGTTACCACGGTCCTGGCGGGCCCAGCGACTTCAGCATGTTCGCGCCGTATGTGACCTCCGAGGTCGCGCGGGGCCAACTCACCCGCATCTGGGAGGGTGTGACGACGGCGCTGCTCGGCCGGATCAACGCCGAGGGATTCCTGGGCTACTGGCCGAAGGTCGCCACGGACGAGAATGCCGATCCGCGCGACCGCGGATACGCGAAGTGGCTGGTGGACACGGAAAAGGTGGTCTTCTCAACCACACTGACCGAAGCGCCTTGGGAACACACCCGCGTGGTGAACGCCCCAGTCTCCGACGTCGTTGCCGAACTCAAGTCCACCGGTGAGGGCGACATCCTCGTCAACAGCTGCCCGAGTGTCATCAAGCCGCTCCTTGCGGAAGATCTGCTCGACCGGCTGTACCTCATGATCTTCCCCGAGATCGCCGGAGGCGGGCAGCGACTGTTCGACGACGGCCTGCCGGCTTCGAAGTGGAAGCTCACCCACCAGGAGGCCGGCGAACTGGGGGAGATCGCCATGGTCTATGACCGAGTCCGCTGAGGCGGCCGATCAGCGCACTCTGACGGCGAGGTTCTCCGAGCACGCAGGGGAGTGATCACGCCGCCTGCTCGCAGCCGCTCAGGGCGGGCGGTTCATCGCCGCGCAGCGGACTGAAGTCGACGTTCCGGTGCGGGTCGTACGCCTCGGGCCGGAGATCGAGTTCATGGGTGGAGTACTCGCCGAAGCGGCGGATGTGCTCGGTCAGGTATGGGGATTCCAACCTGGAAGGGCACGGCAAATGTGTAGCGTGACGTTGCGTATGTCGGGACACTTCGTCGGTGACCGGTTCTGCGCTGCCTCAACTGCTCCGTCCTCGTGCCCTGAGGCCCGGAGATCTTTTCGTTGTCGCATCGCTGTCCGGGCCGCTCCACGCTGCTTACGAGCCTGACCTCGAGCAGGCGGTGGTCGTGATCGAGCGGATGGGATTCCGTGTGCGTCGGGCACCGCTCCTCGAAGCAGGGCGGCACCACTGGTGGAGCGCGACGCGGCCGGCGGAGATCGCAGAGGAGTTCAACGGACTACTGCGTGATCCTGAGGTGCGCGCGATCATCGCGCATGACGGCGGACAGACGGCGCTCGGTTACCTCGACCTGATCGATGTCGAGGCGATCGCGGCCGATCCCAAGCCGATCCTCGGCTACAGCGACATCTCACTGCTGCATCTGGTGCTCTATGCGCGCACGGGTCTGGTCGGATTCCATGCCGACGTGGCCACCCCCGGACTCGGCGGGCACTGGCAGGCCGCGTCAGCAGCACGCAGAGCGGAACTTGAAAAGCTCTACTCGACGCTGCTGACCGGCGGCGAGGCGATCGGTGCGCTGCCGGCCACCCCGTCGTGGGAGTGCTGGCGTGCCGCATCGCCCTGACCGGTGCCGAGGCCGGCGCCGACTTCGGCGCCGACTTCGCCGCCGGGTGAAATCCTCGGACCCCACGTCGCTCAAGCTGACCAGACGTCACTTCGAGCACCGAGCTGCTTGTTGCTTCGCCGTTGCCTTGGAAGAGCAGGGCTGAGACCGCGCGACGTGGCTGGCGTTCAGTTCCACGTGCCTGCCGGTGAAGCGGGTTCGCATGCGGCGGTCGTGGGTGACGACGACGACCGCGCCTTGGTAGCAGGCCAGTGCTCCTTCGACTTCTTCGACCAGGACAGGTGAGAGATGGTTGGTGGGCTCGTCCAGCAGCAACAGGTCCACGGGTTCGCTGACGAGGCGGGCCAGTTCGATCCGGCGCCGTTGCCCGTAGGACAGTTCGCTCACTTTCAGGCGCAGGTCGGCAGGGCTGAACAGGCCGAGGGACAACAGAAGGTCGATGTGCTCATCCAGTTCGCCCCCGCGGCCGTGGGCAAACGCCTGTGGGATGGTCAGGTCAGGCGGCCACGGTGTCTCCTCCTGTCTCAAGTGCCCGACGCGGCCCCGTGTGCGCACCGTCCCCTCATCCGGCTGCAGTTCACCCGCCAGCACACGCAGCAGCGTTGTCTTGCCGGCCCCGTTGGGCCCGGTGACCAACAGCCGCTCCTCGCCGCCGATCCGCAGCGAAGGCACGTGCAGCCGGTCTTCGACACGGATGCCGGTGAGCTCCGCCGCGGGCTGAGACGTCTGACCGTCGGCGGTGGTCATCCGTGCGGTGAACGCCATCGGTTCGGGCGGCAGCGCGACAGGATTGTCCGTCAGCCGTTCAACACGCTCCTTCGCATTGCGGATACGGACCATCGCCCCGTGACCACGGCCGCGGGCGCGGAAGCCGCCGTGGCCGAACACGGCGAACGGCAGCTTGCGAGGGACTGCCTCCAGACGTGCCACGTTCGTGGCGGCCAGCTTCTGATTGCGGGCCAGCTCCGCGCACCAGTCCGCGTACTGCTGCAGACGGCGCCTTCGCTCAGCGGCCTTGGTGGCGAGGTAGCCGTTGTAGCCGTCGCCGTGACGCGTCACCTTGCCCTCGCCGACCTCCAGGATCGTGGTGGTGACCCGTTCCAGGAACACTCGGTCATGGGTGACCGCGAGCACCGTGCCGCGATGCGCCCTCAGGTGTGCCTCAAGCCAGCCAACCGCCTCGTCGTCCAGATCGTTGGTCGGCTCGTCCAGCAGTAGCAGCTCCGGCTGGGACGCCAAGGTCGCGGCCAGCGCCAGCCGGGACCGCTCACCACCCGACAGCGTGCCCAAGGCCCGATCCCGAGCCAGACCCGGCAGGCCGAGCCCGTGCAGGGCGATGTCCACCCGGGCATCGGCTTCGTAGCCCGCGCGCGCCTCGTACCGGGCGACCATGTGGGCGTAGGTGTCCAGCGCGGCGGTCAGTTCCGCCCCCGCCAAGCCCGTGAGCCCGGCTTCGGCGTGGTGCATCCGCGCTTCGAGTTCACGCAGGTCGGCAAGAGCCATGTCCACGGCGTCCTGGACGGTGGCCTCGGGGGGCAGGGGTAACGACTGGGCCAGATATCCCGAGCCGCCTGGTGCGATCACGCTCAGCTCGCCGTTGTCGGGCCGGTCCAGCCCGGCGATCAGTCGCAACAGGGTGGTCTTTCCGGCTCCGTTGTCGCCGATGATGCCGGCCCTCTCGCCCGGCTTGACGCTGAAGGACACGTCGTCCAGCACGACGTGGTCGTCGTAGCGGCGGGTGATGTTCTGAAGAGATAGTTGTGCGGTAAGCATGGAGTCCCCTGTTCTCGGCCTGGCCGATCGGCACGGTGGATGGACGCATCCGCGCACGCCGGAAACACGCCGTGGCACGCCGGACAGACGGCATCACGGGAGGAACGGAAGCACGGATGAGAACGCGCGACGGCGGAGCCAAGCTCAACGCGGTCGCACGGGGACTATCACAGGGAACCCATGCGCAGCATCGTAGGCGGGGAGTCCGTTGGGCTGCAAGGCGTTTTCATGGCTGTGGGCCTGGGCCGACAAGGCCTCCTGCCCGACATGAGCCGGGACGCCCGCAACTTCCGTGAACGGGCAGAAGCCAACGGACATCCCGCCCCTGCCCACCCGAAGACAGACGCCGATGAGCAAGGTGCGTCGACGCTCGTGGCATTGGCTGTCCGGGTCACTGGAGCGGGTCCTTCTTGGTGGTCAGGTGCGGGGAGACGCTGTCGAGCACGATCGCGATCCGGATCTTGGGCGCGTGGAGACTGAGCGCTGCTGCTCGACGCGCTCAGCCAGGCACCGATCCGGTGATTCCCTTGGTCAGCTGCCCTGTGAGGCTGCGGCCGTCGCCGACCTCATGCCTGATCACACCGCCATCGAGAACGAGGACGTGCCGGCTCCGGAGCTACTGGTCACCCTGGACAAACACGGCAGGTCACCGATCTGGCTCCTACGCCGTTGTGTCCGGCTTCGGATCGGGGCCGGCGGCAAGTAGCTGCTCGCGCAGAATGTCAGCGTGCCCGCAGTGGTGGGCCAGTTCGCGCAGGACTTGCAGGTACACCCAACGCAGTGTGCGCGGGCCGGTTCGGTGGCCCGTCACGACCTTGTCCAGCGGCAGATCGGCGACCACCGCCAGTGCCCGTGCGCAGGCCTCCTGGTGGGCCGCCGTGACGGAGGCGACGGTGTCGTCGTCGGCGAGCCGGAAGGACTCGTCCGGGTTCTGGGCCAGGCCGAGTTCCCGACGGGATGTGCCGCCGACGCACTCCTCGAACCATACCCGCTGCATCCACGTGACGTGCTTGAGCAGTCCGAGCAACGTTGTTGCGGATGAGACGAGGCGCAGGCGGGCCTGCTCTTCGGTGATGCCGTCCAGGGTTGCCTCGAAGGCGCTCCGGTACTCCTCCACGAAGGCATCGAGTTGGACGCGTTCATCGTCCAACAGCACATCGAACGATCCCATCCAAGTCTCCCATCACCCTGCAGTCCGAGGCGCATCAGCTCGTGCGAGCAGCTGACCACGCCGACATCGACAACCCTATGCCGTGCCCCCTCGTTGTCAGGTATGGACGGAAACATCGAGGACCTGGACCGGGACTGAAAAACGTTCGGTGTAACTCCGGATCACGGAAGATGAATCGATGACCAGCAACAACTGACAGAGGCCGAGTTCGACGAGCCGTCAGAGGAGGTGCCGGCGAAACCTTTCAACGACCGTCCGACTGACGAGCTGGTGGGCCGGGCTCAGGGCGAGGGCAGTCAGCTGACCGGCGAGAGCGGACTGCTCCAGCAGCTGATCTTCGACGCATCGTGCAACTGGAATCCGCCTGCCTTCGCAGCGCTGTGTGCGTGGGTCGCGCTGCTGTATGGACACAGACATGCCCACAAGCCGTCCCAGGGAAGTCGCGCAAGCGCACGCGGGAGAACCGCCAGCAGAGCCAGGCCATGGGTACGCTCCACACCGAGGCGGTGCGGCGAACGACCGCACTCTCTCCGACGGCCAGCAACCAAAGCACTCCGCGAGCGTCCTGCTGCCTCTCGTAGCGTAAGCCCTCATTAGCTTCTTCGAACTGGACGGACACCTCGGGAGGCTTCGAGCGGAGATGGTTCTGGGCCACGAGGAGGTGCTGCCGGGGTACTGGGACACGTTCCGGTTCCTGGCGCGCCCATCGAGGACGTCGCTGAGGCGTACCGGCGGGCACGCGACGCGCTGCCAGAGGGGACGGAGGAGTTCGCGGACGGCCACATGGAGGAGTACCAGCCCACGCCCGATGTACTACTGCGACGGTTCCCTGCGACCGTGGGAACGTGGTGCAACTGACCACCTTCGAGGTTGCCGAGGCAGACCTGACGCTGCTCACGGACTTCGCCGCCGCGCGCGACGCCCGACACTTTCTTGTTGACGTCCAGTCCGGTCGTGGTCCTCGGGACACCAGCGGCCGCACGCACGGACTGGGTGTCGATGATCACGAGGGACGGGACCTCTCAAAAGATGCAATCTGGCATCTGTCTGATCCCATGTGGTCATCAGAAGTGCAAACGGCCATGCCCAGGGTGGGTGCTCCCGGGCCCTGCCGTGCTGCCGAGCCCCAGGACTCTACGCCCCGCTCCGTGCCCGACGTGCCTCGTGCCGAGGTGCCACGCCCGACACGGCGGTTTGACGACACGTCGTGAACCCGCCACCAGTTGGCCTTCCGTCATGCTCCGCCACGCGTCGATGATCGTGCGAACGTCCCCGTCGCAGTCCAGAGCGGAGCAAGGCACACATGACGCATGCCCCTGAGCAAAGACGCCTGTCATTGGTGATGGCGGCCGCCATCCTGGCCGCCGTGGCGGGTGCGGCGCCCGCGGCCGTGGCCGCACCGAACGCGGGCACCACGCCGGACGCCCGCGGTGTGCTCGCCTCCCTGGACGACCAGGAGCGACAGGCGCTGCATCGGATGGCGACGCTGGACATGGGCGGACTCCATGTCACGGACGAGGTGCTGAAGTCCGCCGACCCGGTCGACGTCATCGTGCAACTGCGGACGCCGCCCGCCCGGACGGCCCGTCTGCTCGCCGCCGCCCAGGGGCGCAGCCTCAGCGAGACGGACGCGCGCGCCGCGGTCACCGAGGCACAGGGCGCGTTCCGCGACGTGCTGAAAGACATGTTCCCCGGGAACCGGGCGACTGCGGGGAAGTCCGGCCGGCAGTCCCAGGCACCTCGGCTGCACCACAGCTACACCCAAAGCTTCGACGGGGTCAGCCTCAGCCTGCCCGGTGACCGGATCGCAGAGCTGCTCGACCACGCGGAGGTCGCCTCGGTGTGGCCCGACAGCACGGTGAAGGCGCTCTCCGACCCGGAGGCCACCGGATCCAGCAGCGGGGAGACGGACGGTGCCGACGACGGCGTGGCCCGCCTGCACGCCGAGGGAGTCACCGGCAAGGGCGTCAAGGTCGGCATCATCGACACCGGCATCGACTACCGGCACCCCGACCTCAAGGGCGTGTACGAGGGCGGCTACGACTTCGTCGACGACGACGCCGACCCGATGGAGACCACGTACGAGGACTGGAAGGCGTCCGGCCAGGCCGAGACCAACGCCGGTTCCACGTACTACACCGAGCACGGCACCCACGTCGCAGGCATCATCGCCGGCCAGGGCGCCGACGCGAAGGCGCGCGCCGCGCACGGCGTCGCCCCCGACGCCTCCGTCCACGCCTACCGCGTTCTCGGCCCCTACGGCAGCGGCCGCACCAGCAACATCATCGCCGCCATGGACAAGGCTGCCGACGACGGCATGGACGTCGTCAACATGTCGCTGGGCGCCGCCGTCAACGACCCGCTCAGCCCGCAGTCCATAGCCGCCGACAACCTCGTCCTCGCGGGCGTCACCACCGTCATAGCCGCCGGCAACAGCGGCCCCAAGGCGGGCACCGTCGCCACCCCGGCTGCCGCCGCCCTCCCGCTGGCGGTCGGCGCCCACTCCGAACCGCTCACGCTGCCCGCGTACACGCTGACCGCCGGATCGGTGACGGCGCAGGGCCGACTGCTCGCCCAGCCCTACGGTGACGCCCTCGACAAGCTGGCGGACGGAGCCCTCGCGGTCGTCGACGCGGGCACCGGCACCGCAGCCGGATACTCCGGCAAGGACGTCACCGGCAAGGCCGTCCTGGTCCGGCGCGGCGGCATCCCGCTCGACGACAAGGTACGGCGCGCGCACGACAAGGGAGCAGCGGCCGTTCTCCTCGTCAACGACAACGCCACCGAGGGGCACATCCCGCACTACATCGGTGAGAACCCGAACTACGTCCCGGCGTTCTCGCTGACCGCGGCTGACGGCGCCGCACTGATGGCAGCGGGCGCCGAGGTCTCGTTCACCTCGGCCGGAACCTTCCAGCTCGGCGACGGCACACTGGCCGACTTCAGTTCGCGCGGCCCGGTCTACGGCAGCGCCGCCATCAAGCCCGAGGTCACCGCGCCCGGCGTCAGCGTCCTGTCCTCCGTACCGTCCGACATCGTCGACCCGGAGGGCGGCGACTACGCGTACGCGTACGCCCGCCTCAGCGGAACCTCGATGGCCGCGCCGTACGTCGCCGGCACCGCCGCGCTGATGCTCCAGCACGACCGCGGACTGAGTCCCGACGCCATCAAGACGGCGCTGATGAACACGGCGACCGCCCTGCCCGGCGACGTCAGCGTGTTCGAAGCGGGCGCAGGCGCAGTCGACCCGTACGCGGCTGTGCACGCCACCACCGCCGTACAGGTCCCGGAGACCACCCCGCATGTCACGGTCGACGGCACGCGGACCGAAGTCGACGCCGTGACCGGCGCGTTGGACCTCGGGGTGCTTCCGGTGGGCCGCGCCACGACCCTCAAGCGGACCCTGCGCGTGGTCAACGACAGCGGCAGGCCCGTCACGTACGACGTGCGCACGGCCTTCAGCCGCGGCTCCGGCAGCTCCGCGGACGCCGACGCCGCGCACATCACCCTGACCACCAGCGACAGGGTCAAGGTCGGAGCCCACGGCAAGAAGTCCGTCACCGCCGCCCTGCGCGTGCCCGCCGGGGCCGCGGCCGGCTACTACGAGGGCACGGTCACGCTGACACCGCGCGGTGGCAGCGGGCTGCCCGCGCTGCACGTCCCGTTCGGAATGCGTGTCGCCGAGTCCGGGTTCGAGGAGGTCGACATGACCAAGTCCGTCATGTCGACCGGACGGGGTTCCGACCAGGGAGCCGTCGGGTCCGGGGCGGCCACCTTCAACCTGCGGATGGCCGGACAGCTGCGCAGCATCGACATCTTCCTCGCCGACGCCGACGGCAAGGACCTCGGCTACATCGGCGGCATCAACACCGTCGGTCTCACCGAGGGCGTCCTCTACGGCCCGGCGACGGTCGGCCCCTGGTACTTCCCGTCGACCGGTGACAAGGCCACACCGTTCGACCCGCGCGGCCGCTTCATCGACGACGGCCACTACAAACTGCGCATCGTCGGCACGGACGCCGCCGGCGGCACCGACAGCGAACTGCGCGACGTGTACGTGGACACGCAACTGCCCACGTATGACGACGCCTACGGAGCCTGGGACCCGGCCCACCCGACCGTCGTCGAACAGCCCGCCGACGCCGCGACGTTCAACGTCACCGGCACGCTGCTGGACGCCCAGGCCGACGACATCCGCGCCGCGGGCCTCGACATCGGCCAGAGCGACAACCGCCTGTACTACTCGCTCTACAACCCGAACGCGCCCGAGGGCAGTCTCCCGGTGGGGTCTGACGGGGGAGTGAACGGACAGGTCAAGCTTCCCGTCGGCCCGCCCGTCGCGAATCTCAAGCTGTGGCCCACGGACGCGGCGGGCAACATCAGCGGCATCCGCCAGGTCCACATCATGAGGAAGGGCACGCCCTACGTGGTCGGCGACGCGAGCGCCGCGTCGGCGCGCGCCGGGGACCGTGTCACGTACACGCTGACCGCGCACGAGCTGAAGAACTGGAAGACGTTCACCTCGCAGTTCCGCTACGACGACCGCAACGTCAAGCTCGTCTCCATCGAACCGACCGACGAACTGAAGGCACACGACCCGTCGGCTGTCCGCCGCACCGACGTCTCGGCCGGATCGTCCTCGCACAGCACGCTCTCCTTCGATGTCGCCGACAGCGCGGGTCTCAGCGGTGACTCGATGCCGTTGCTGAAGGTGACGTACGAGGTGACCGGCGGCACGGTGACGGCGAACGCCGGACTGAGCACGGGCAGCACCTCGGCCGTCGACACGGCGGGCGCCAAGACGAACCTGAACATCCAGTTCTACGGTGCGGTGCGGATGCTCAACCCGACGTCGACCTTCGTCGCCCGCCCGGCCGTCCAGGCCCTGCTGACCCGGGAAGGCGCGTACGACAACGTCCGCGACCACACCGCCGACGGCATCGAGGCAACTCTGACCGCGCCCGACGGCACCAGCCGTGAGGTCGCCGTGGACAAGGCGGGCCGGATCTCCGTCGGCGGGCTGCCCCCGTCCGACGAGCCGTACCGTTTCCGGGTGACGGCGCCCGGCCACTTCACCTGGACCGAGGACATCGACCTCGGCCTGGACGGCACCTGGGGCGTGGCCGGCAACACCGCCAACTCGGCGGCCGCCCTTGTGGCAGGTGATGTCAACGGCGACGACGTCGTCGACGTCCGGGACGCCGCCGCCGTGTACGCGGCGCGCGGGACGGCCGACCGCGCCGCCGACATCGACCACGACGGCACCGTCGGCGCGAAGGACCTCGCCTGGGTGAAGGACAACTACCTGTCGCAGAACAGCAGGTCCGACCGGTACACCGACCCGGTCAAGCGCCTGCGCGGGAAGTCGCTGGAGGGCTATCTGGACCTGATGTAGCCGGACGGCCGCCGTAACGGGTGTTCACACCCAGTTGTTGCGCATCGCGTACCAGCCCAGCTGGACGCGGGACGTCACGGTGGCCAGATCCATCAGCGCCCGGACCCGGCGCTGCACCGTACGTGGCGACGTGCCCAGCTGATGGGCCGTCGCCGCGTCCGTGAGTCCGGACAGCATCAGCTGCAGAATGCGGCGGTCGGTGGGACTCAGATCGCCGTCCTCGCGCAGATACGGGCGTGAGCGGCGCCACACCGACTCGAACAGCTCGATCGCCAGCACCACGAGCGGTGGCCGCAGCTCCAGCGACCGTCCCGGCTCCACCTGGACCATGGCCGTCTCACCGTCCGCGATGAGCAGTTTGATCAACGGCTGGTCGACGACCCGGACGTGGTGACCCCGTTCCACCCGCAGGTCCAGCGCGCGCAGGGCGGCCGGCTCGGAGAGGAAGTCGCGGTCCACCACGATGCGGTAGGAAGCGTCCGGATTTCCGTCCTTGCGCATCGGCGGCCCGGCTCCGTCCGCCCCCTGCCCCTCGGGTCCGTCGGGCAGGGTCGTCGGGACGGGGGCCACCGTGTTGGCCCCGGACTGGAAGCCGGACAGCGAGGTACGGGCCGAGTACTCCATGTCGTAGATCCGGCGCGCCTGCTCCTCGCGGCTCTCCCAGACCGTGACGAAGCGCTCGTCGTTCCCGCCCGCGCCCGGGTGCCACCGGCTCAGCAGCCGGGTCAGCGCGGCGTCGGTTCCGCGCAGTTGGTCCTGGAGTTCGACGAGTGACGCGCGCATGGCCGGGGTGGACGCCGCGGTGCCCGTGGCCCGGGGGGACGGCTTCTCTGGAAGGGACGACATGCCCCTAGTCTCGCCGCCGCCGGAAGCGCAGGGCCAGGGGCCCCCTCGTCAGGGCTTCCCAGGTACGCGGATCCGAGGTGGCGCCGATGTCGGGATCACGTCATGGCGGTCACTCGCCATCCCGAACACACCCATGGAAGCCCGGCATTGGCGACGCTACTGGTTCATCGTCCCTTTCGGCAGGAGCTGTTCTGTGAGACGTACCCGACCATGGCGGTCCACGGCCGCCGGCCTCGCGACCGTCGCCCTGATGGCCGTCGGCATACCCGCGGCGCACGCCGGAGCCGAGGTCACTCCGCCGGCCGGCACGGGCGGCGACGCGGTCACCCGCACCGTGACCGTCACCCTGGTCACCGGTGACGTGGTCGACGCGCGACTGGCCCCCGACGGCCGGATCCTGTCGGCGGCACCACGACCCGTGGACGGCACCGACCATCCCGCCGCCGTCTGGCAGGACGGCACCCGCACCTACGTCTTCCCACAGGGCGTCGAGGAACTGGTGGACGCCGGCCTCGTCGACGTACGGCTCTTCGACATCGGCAAGCTCGTCGCCGACGGCTACGACGACGCGCACTCCGCCACGGTGCCGGTGATCGTCGAGTACGCGGGCGGACGCGCACCGCGCACCGCCCGCCCCGGTACGCGGACCACCGCCACCCTCGAATCCATCGGCGGCGCCGGCCTCGATGTCACCAAGAAGTCCGCCGCCGACGCGTGGCGCGACCTGACCCCGGCGAAAGCGTCGGCACGCTCGGCCGGTGGCGTCACCAAGATCTGGCTGGACGCAAAGGTCAAGGGCTCCGCGGCCGACCCGCTCGGTATCCCGACCGTCCCGCTCACCGGGGCGGGCACCGCCCACAAGGCAGGGCTCGACGGCTCCGGCGTCAAGGTCGCTGTCCTGGACACCGGCGTGGACGCGGCCCACCCCGACCTCGCCGGCCGGATCACGCAGACCAAGGTGTTCGTCCACGGCCAGGACGCAGAGGACCGCACCGGTCACGGTACCCACACCGCCTCCACCGTCGCCGGCACCGGAGCCGCGTCCGACGGCCGGTACGCGGGGATGGCGCCGGGTGCCGGGCTGCTCGTCGGCAAGGTGCTCGGCGACGACGGTTCCGGCACACTCAGCGGCATCGTCAGCGGCATGGAATGGGCCGTCGCCGAAGGCGCGCAGGTCGTCTCCATGTCGCTCGGCGCCGACGGCTCCACCAGTTGCGCGGGTCCCGACGTCGAAGCGGTCCAGCGGCTCAGCGACAAGGCCCTGTTCGTCATCGCGGCGGGCAACGCCTCCCTGCGCGGGACCGTCTCCACGCCCGGCTGCGCGCCGAGCGCCCTGACCGTCGGCGCCGTCGACCGCAAGAACGCGACCGCGTCCTTCTCCAGCCGTGGCCCCTCCGCCGACGGGATCAACGCCAAGCCCGACATCGCCTCCCAGGGCGTCGACGTCGTCGCCGCACGCGCGGGCGGGCGGGGCGCCCAGGCGTACCGGTCGATGTCCGGCACCTCGATGGCCACCCCGCACGTGGCCGGTGCCGCCGCGCTCCTGCTCCAGCAGCACCCCGGCCTCGCGCCGGCCCGTCTGAAGGCGCTTCTCACCTCGTCGGCGAAGGGCACCGACGCCCCCGTCCTGGACCAGGGCGCGGGCCCGATGGACGTGGCGCGTGCGATCGCCCAGCTGGTGACGGGTGAACCCAACCAGCTGCTGGGCGACTTCGCGTACCCGCAGGCCGGACTGGAGCCGGTCGACCGGACGCTCACGCTGGCCAACGGCACGGACAAGGACGTCACCCTCACCCTCGCCGTGAGTGACGTGCGCGGTGACGACGGCTCCCGCGTCCACGGCTTCGCCTCGGCCGCCCGTACCCGGGTCACCGTCCCCGCGAACGGCACCGCCGACGTGCCGGTCCGCATCGACCCGGCGGCGAAGCTCGACGCCGGCGACTACGGCACGCTCACCGGCCGCCTCGTCGGTACGGGCGCCCACGGCGTGCGCGTCACCGTCCCCTTCGGCGTGCACCTGGAGGTGCCGTCGGCCGACCTGACCGTCAAGGGCCTCGACCGGCACGGCGACCCGGCGGCGTCCCCGTCGGCGTTCCAGCTGTTCGACGACCACCGTGACAGCGCGAAGCGGTACACGCTGGGCTACCCGGCCGCGGGCAGCACCACGATCCGGGTGCCGCTCGGCACGTACTCCCTCAGTGGTCTGATCATGACTCGTGACGAGCCGGGCAACGTCGGCAGTGTGGACTCGGTGTCGCAGCTCTACCGGCCGGAGCTCACGGTCTCCGGCGACACCACGGTCACGCTGGACGCCCGGGACGCCGAACGCGTCGCGTGGCACACCGACCGCGCGAGCCGGCCGAACGGGTTCGCGATCGGGCTGACCTACGGCTTGGACGGCGCGGGCCGTGTGCTCGCCGGATACGCCACCTCCGTCCCGTCGTACGCCAAGGCGATCTACGCCCAGCCGGTCCGGCACGCCGACAAGGTCACGTTTCTCGCCTCGGCACGGCAGACCGCTCCGCTCGCCCGGTTCACGTCGGGCGGCGGGCGGGTCCTGGACTCCCTGCCGGTGCAGAAGGCGACGGAGTTCGACGGCAAGGGCACAGCCGAGGTCGTCGCGATCGGCAAGGGCACGGACGCCAACTTCGCCGCCCACGACCTGGAGGACAAGGTCGTCCTGGTCGACGCGGGCCCGGGCGGCGGAAACGCCTACGCCTGGGACGCGGCCGCGGGGACGGCCGGCGCCGTCGGCGTCCTGGCCGCCGTCCCCGACAGTGAGGGCCGCTTCCAGATCACCGGCCCCGAGGGCGGTGTCCCGCAGGCCACGATCACCTGGGACGACGCGCTCACTCTCAAGGCCGAGGCCGGGCCGTCGGGTTCGGCGAAGGTCGGCTGGTCCGGCACCGCCACCGCCCGCAGCCCGTACGTCTACAACCTGGCGCACGTCTCGAAGGGCGCGATCCGGCCCGGCACCCAGCGGGTACGCGACAGCAAGCTCGCTGCCAGCGACGCCCGCTACCACGTGCAGCGGGCCACGGGCGACATGACGTACTGGTCCGACGTGAAGGTGGGCCTGCCCGGCATGGCCGCCGTGTGGGCCGGCGGCACGACGCTGCCGCTGCAAGCCCCCCAGCAGCGCACCGAGTACTTCACGCCGTCCGGCGGCGAGGGCCTGACCTGGACGACCCTGATGCGCCGCGACCTCGGCCCGAACAGCGGTACCGCCTATGACGGGCCGCGCGAAGCGGTGCAGGGCAACTCCACGGCGTACTGGTACAAGTCGCCGTACGGCCCCGTGCGCAACACCTACAGCGCCGCGATGATGACCCGCGACAGCAACCGGCTGGCCTTCACTGTCGCCCCGTTCGGCGACGCCGGTGGCCACGACTCCACCGCAGCCCGGACCGACTACGGCACCCGGCAGCTGCTGGTGAACGGCGAACCGCAGCCCCTGGTGTCGGGCGCCTTCGAGTTGCCGCGGGACACGGCCGACGTGACGTTCCGCCAGACCTGGCGCCGGCCCGCATCGGGCGCCGACCGCACCGGTCTCGCTTACAGCACCCAGTGGGACTTCCGCTCCGGCGCCGCCGACCAGGGTGCCCAGCGCCTCCTGGTCCCGGTGCTCGACCTCGCGTCCGATCTGCGCAACACGCGCCCGGCGGGCGAGAGCACCACGATGGGCATCGGCGCCGTCGTGGACGGGGCGGACGGCCCGGTCGCGCTGGAGGACGTCGAGGTGCAGTACGCCTACGGGGACCAGGCCACCACGGACCAGGTCACCGACTGGCACACCGCGGATGTGCGAAGGTCCCACGGGGCGTGGCGTGCCACGGTTCCGGGCGACGCGCCCGCGGGCACGTTCGTGCACCTGCGCGTCACGCTCGCCGACGGGCACGGGGCGCGGGTCGGCCAGACGATGGTCCGCGCGTACGAAGTCCGCTGAGGATCCCGTAGGGCCGCCCCGTCCGGGACGGCCCTGCGGGGCACGGCCAGGTCAGGCGATGACGGTCACCTGCTCCGGGGCGACGGCCGGGCGCCGGCCCCGACGCGCTGCCGGTGGTACGTGCGCAGCCGCAGCGTGCACCGGTTCCCGGTCGCGGAGACCACCATCGGCGCGCCGGCGGGCGGCCGCTGCAAGGACTGAGCACGCGGCATCCCGCGAGGCCGGACCGGCGCACGACGGTCCGGTCCTTCCGCATGCCGCGGGGAGACGTCCGGGGCGTGGCGGATCTACGACGCGTCGCCAAGTCGCCACCCTTTCGCACCGGTTGAGGGGCACCTGCGCTGCGAGGATGCGTCGCGTCCTCGCTCCGTGAACCTTGGGGGTTCTCTCCATGCATCTCAGAAACATCGTCGCGGCCGCCGGTCTGGTGGCCGCGACGCTCATACCCGTCACCGCCGCGCAAGCGGCCGCCCCGCCCGGCCCGGTCGACGCCCGGCCGCCGGTGCCCTCGACCTTCACGGTGCCACTGCCCACCGGCGACACCGTCACCGTCGAGCGCTCCGGCACCGCCGTCCGCTCGGCCACCGTGACCCCGGCACCCGGTCGCGAGGACGTCTCCTTCACCACCAGTTCCGTGGGACCGGACGACGTCAGCGTCATCCCCGCGGACGCCGATGCGCTGCTCGCCGCCGGCCGGCTCGACCCCCGCCTCTTCCAGGTCAAGGCGCTGCTGGAGGCCGGCTACGGCACGAAGGGCACCACCGCCGACGGCGGGGTGGGCATGATCGTCCAGCACGCCAGGGGAGCCGGTGCGGCGAAGCAGGCCCGCACGGCGGTCGGCAGCGTGGCCCGCCCCGGCCGCGCGATCCCCCGCCTGGGCCTGACCTCGCTCGACCCGCACGGCCGCACGGACGCCGCCACCACCTGGAAGCGCCTCACCGCCGGTACCGGCCGTACGCTGGCCGGCGGTGCGAACAAGCTCTGGCTGGACGGCCGGATGCATGTCGCCCTGGACAAGAGCGTTCCGCAGATCAACGCACCGCAGGCCTGGGCCGACGGACACACCGGCAAGGGCGTCACCGTCGCCGTACTCGACAGCGGCTACGACACCGACCACCCGGACCTGGCGGGCCGCGTGACGGTCTCGTCCAACTTCCTCGGCGGCGCCACCGCCGAGGACGACAACGGCCACGGCACCCACGTGGCCTCCACCATCGCCGGCGTCGACAGCACCTACCGCGGCGTGGCCCCCGACGCGTCACTCGCCGTGGGCAAGGTCTGCGACAACACCGGCTCCTGCCCGACCTCGGCGGTTCTGGCCGGCATCGACTGGGCCGTCAACACCGTCCACGCCAAGGTCGTCAACATGAGCCTGGGCGGGGCGGCGGACGAGACGGACCCCGCGATCGCGGCCATCAACGACCTGTCGGCGAGCACCGGCACGCTCTTCGTCGTCGCCGCGGGCAATGACGGCGAGTACGGCCTCGGCACGGTCGGCGCGCCCGCCATCGCGAACGCAGCCCTCGCCGTGGGCGCGGTCAACGCCGACGAGGAACTGGCCCCGTTCTCCAGTCGCGGCCCCCGCCCCAGCGACAACGCCGTGAAGCCCGACATCACCGCGCCCGGCGTCAGCATCGTCGCGGCGAAGGCGGGCGGCGGCCACACCGCCAAGAGCGGCACGTCGATGGCGACCCCGCACGTGGCGGGCTCCGCCGCGCTCGTCGCCCAGGCGCACCCCGACTGGAACGGAGAGCAGATCAAGACCGCGCTGATGAACAGCGCCGTGCCGAACGCCAAGCGCTCGGCCTACCAGCAGGGCACCGGCAGGGTCGATGTCGGCCGCGCATCCCGGCAGACGGTCCTCGCCTCCCCGGCGAACCTGACGACGACGGCAGGCTGGTCCGACGGAGCGGGCAAGGACACGGAGCAGACCGTCACCTTCACCAACTCCGGTGACAGCGCCACGACGCTCGACCTGGCCCTCGAGAAGCCCCTGTCACCCACCGCGCAGCCGGGCAACGGCGAGCAGTTCTCTGTCGACCGCGACCAGGTCACCGTCCCCGCGCACGGCACCGCGACCGCGACCGTCACCACCCGCGCCACCCTGCTGCCGCACGGCCCCTGGTCCGCGGTCCTCACCGCCTCGCAGGGCGGCACGCCGGTCACCCGTACGATCCTCGGCGTCAACAGCCCCGTGCCCAGCCACCAGGTGACGCTCCACGCCGAGCAGCGTGACGGCACGCCGGCCACCGGCACGGCCCTGATGGTCAACCGCTGGACCGGCGACCGCTACCCGGTCCGCCTCACCGCGGGCACCGGAGCGGTCACCGTGCCCGAGGCCCAGTACTGGATCGGCATGACGATCAACAGCGGCACCGGCACGGAGCGCACCACCACCATGGCCGCCACCTCCGTCACCCCGGTCGAGGACACCACGGTCGACCTCGACGCCCGCACCGCCGTCCCGGTCGCCGTCGACGTCCACGACCCGGCCGCCCGTGCCACGGCCGTGCAGGCCGCGCTCGCGCTGCCCGCCGGCACCGGGACGTACACGCTGAGCGTGGTCACCACCGGCGAGCGTGCCGGACAGGCCCTGTACGCGACGCCGTTCGCCGAGGCGGACGCCAAGTACCGTACGTTCGCCGTGTTCGCGTCCAAGGACGCCTCCTCGCAGGCGCCCAGCCCGTTCTTCTACCACGTGGCACGGACCTGGAACGACGGTGTGCCGGCCCGCCCCGCCTTCTCGGTCCACCGCCGAGACCTGACCGACGTGCGCGTCCACCTCAACGCCCAGGGCGCCCCCGCCGCCGGCACCACCGGGGCCGCGCCGGACGACGACGCCCTGCTGCCGCTCTTCATCGACCAGCAGGTCCGGTTCCCCTCGACCGTGCGCGACTACCGCACCGCCGGTGAGTGGCTCGACCGGGCCACGATCGCCGGCCGTCAGTCGATCGTGACCTCGACGCAGTCCTTCGGCCCGCACGCCCTGCGCCGCCTGGACTTCGCGGCCGCGGTGGTCGGCCCGGCCCTCCCGGCCGCCCCCGCCTACCGGATCAACAACTCCCTCATCTGGGCCGGCACACCGTGGTTCGTCGACGGCGACGGCAGCCGCGGCGGATCCGACTGGGGCGCTTCGGGCACCCTCACCCTGGCCAAGGACGGCGAGAAGGTGAGTGCCTGGAACGCCGTCGGCAGCGGCAAGACCATTCCCGCACCGGCGGGCCCCGGTCACTACACGCTCGACGCGGACATCACCCGCGACCAGCCCTACGCCACCCTGTCCACCCGCGTGCAGTCCCGGTGGAGCTTCGACTCGGACACCGACGACGGCGCCGGAACCATCCTGCCGCTCATGGCCGTCCGCTTCACCCCGCACGGCCTCGACGGCTCCGGAGGGGCTCCTCGCTCCGCGACGACCCGTGTGGACGTGGCTGTCCAGCGCGCACCGGGCGCCGTCGAAGCCACGGTCGGTCCGGCCGAGCTGGAGGTCAGCTGGGACGACGGTGCCACCTGGCACCCGGTCAAGATCACCGCGGGCCGGCACGGAAAGCCTACGCACGCCGATCTGACCGCACCCCGGGGCGCCTCGTACGCGACCCTGCGGGCCACCGTCGCGGCGAGCGACGGCAGCGCGGTCAAGCAGACCGTCACCAGGGCCTTCCAGGTCAACAAGTCCCGACGGTAGGACGGACGGTGGGCCGGCCGGGCCTCCTCAGGAGCCCGGTCCGCCCGCCTCCCGCGGCCGTGGCGGGTGGGGCCGTGCCCCTCGCCCGGGGTGGCGAGGAGACGACATGACGTACTTCCGCCACGGCCCGTCCGGTTGGGCGGTGAAGGCCGTCCAGGCCAGCACTGACGCGGCAGATCGGCCTCATGAGGTGCCTGCGGACGGGTCCGGGAGCCCGGGACGGAGCCCCGGGCGTCCGCCAGACTGACGCCATGCCCGATCTTGGACCATCAGTGACGACCACCGAGGAGGCGGACCAGGTGTCCCCCCGGGAGACGCCTGCGCCCGCCGCGGCCGCGGACGAGCAACTGCACGCGGTCTTCCGGCAGCTGGGCCACGACCTGCGGCGCGCCGAGTCGGCTGTGACCGCCCTGATGCGCGACCGGACCCCGGACGACGGCCGGGTGCGCGTCGAGACCGTCGACGGCCCCGCCGCGCAGGCCCGCAGGATCCTGGAGCTCGAGACGGGTTCACGCCACACGTTCCAGGCGTTCCTGACGGGTCTGAACACGATCACGCCGGTGCCGCAGACCCTGTCGGCGGCTCCGGACATCTCCGACGACGACCGCCGGGCTCCGTCCGGTGTCACCTACCAGCTCCTGATCGACCGCGACTTCCTCGCCGAACGGGCGGCGGTGGCCGCCCTGGAGGAGCGGGTCCGGCGCGGAGAGCAGGTGCGGGTGACGGACAGCCCGTTGCTCAAGCTGGCCGTGGCCGACGGTGAGGTCGCCATGGTCCAGCTCGGCCCGGAGCGGGCCGTGCTGCTGCGGCAGCCCCTGACGGTGCTGGTGACCGAGCTGTTCGCCGCGGTGTGGCGGCACTCTCGTCCCTATCTGCGTGAGGTCGCCGAACTCACCCCGGTGGACCGGCAGATCCTGCAGTTGATGCTCTCCGGACTCACGGACGCGGCGACCGCGAACCAGCTCGGCACCTCGCCCCGCACGGTGCAGCGCAGGCTGCGGGCACTCATGGACCTGGCATCGGTCACCTCCCGGCTGCAACTGGGCTGGTACGCCATGCGCAACAACTGGATCTGACGGCACGCCCGACGGCCGGCCGGGGGCGCGGAGGCACGCGTGGCGGGACGGCGACAGCCCGCACGCTGTCGCAGCCTGGCCCCTCGTTCCCGACGAAGGCAGCGCCACCGTCCGCCACAACGCCTCCATCCGGGAGTCCCCGGGCCCGGACGCACCAGGACACTCACCGCGGACGTCTCGTACGACGACGGCGCGCGCGATGTCCTGGCGGTGCCGTTCCTCCCGCCCGGACGGTCGGTTGGCGAGAGCGCGCCATGTCGCCAACTCGCCAGCGCAGAAACCCTGGTGACCTGCTGTGGCGAACCCATACTGCTGTGTGGTCATCACCTCGTGAACGTCCCACGGTTCCTGCGTGGACTGCCCGTGAAGGAGCGAGCGTGTGCGGAGGCAAGCCCCCTGTCGGCGGCGCGGCATCGTCGCCCCCTCGTCCCTGGGTGTCATGGGCCTGCCAATGCGCGCCCGGGCTGACCCACGCTCCTCTCGTGGCGTGACGGCCCCGGCCGATCCGCGCCCCGGCCTGCCCCTGCTCACATTCTTCGGAAAGAGAGTCAGCACGTGAGACAGCAACTCGCGCGACGGCACGGCCTGCTGGCCGTCGCGCTCACCGTGGCCATGGGAGCGCCGCTCCTCGCAGCGGTCCCCGCCTCCGCCGACCCCGCCCCGTCACCCGCGGCCGAACTGCGGGCCAAAGCCGACGCCAAGGTCGTCCGGCAGCTGGACAAGCAGGACACCACGACCTTCTGGGTGCAGCTCGGCTCCAGGGCCGACACCTCGGCCGCCAAGAAGGAGAAGACGAGGACCGGCCGGGACAAGGCCGTCATCGCCGCCAGGACGCAGCACGCCGCCACCACCCAGGCCGGCATCGAGGCCCTGGTGAAGAAGGCGGGCGCGCACTCCACCTCGTACTGGATCAGCAACATCGTCAAGGTCACCGGCGACAAGGCCCTGGCCGAGAAGATCGCCGCCCGCCCGGAGGTCGCCTCCATCGCGGCCGACAAGCTCCTCCAGCTGCCCGACGAACTGCCCGCGGAGCAGGAACCGACGGTCAACGGCGTCGAGTGGAACCTCGACACCATCAACGCGCCCAAGATCTGGAACGAGTTGGGCATCAACGGAAGCGGCACGGTCGTCGCCAACATCGACACCGGAGTCGACTACCAGCACTCGACGCTGATGGACAAGTACCGCGGTATGAAGGCCGACGGCACGTACCAGCACGAGTACAACTGGTTCGACGCCACCGCCAGCTGCTCCGGCGACGCCCCCTGCGACGACCACGGGCACGGCACCCACACCATGGGCACCATGGTCGGCGACGACCACGACGGAAACCGGATCGGTGCCGCGCCGGGCGCCCGGTGGATCGCCGCCAAGGCGTGCACCCCGACGGGCTGCCCGCAGGACGCCCTGCTGGCCGCCGGCCAGTGGATCCTCGCGCCCACCGACCGCGACGGCGACAACCCGCGCCCGGACCTGGCCCCGGACGTCGTTAACAACTCCTGGGGTGCCGACATCATCGACACCTGGTACAAGGACATGGTCCAGGCGTGGACCGACGCGGGGATCTTCGCCGCGTTCTCCAACGGCAACGCCGGTCCCGACTGCGCCACGGCCGGCTCCCCGGGCGCCTACACCAACAGCTACGCCTCAGGCGCCTACGACAGCGAAGGCGCCATCGCGTACTTCTCCTCCCGCGGCACCGGTGAGGACGGGGCGGTCAAGCCCGACATCGCCGCCCCCGGAGTCGACATCCGCTCCGCGGCACCCGGAGGCGGCTACGCCGTCAGGTCCGGTACGTCGATGGCCTCACCGCACACCGCCGCCACCGTCACCCTGATGTGGGCGGCGTCCCCGGCGATCCGCGGCGACGTAGCGGCCACCCAGCGCCTCCTCGACCGCACGGCACACGACGTCGACGACACCACATGCGGTGGCACCGCCGAGAACAACAACGTCTACGGCGAGGGCCGGCTCGACGCCTACGAGGCCGTCTCCTCTGCCCCCCACGGCCCGCTCGGCGGCCTCCTCGGAACGGTCACCTCCGAGGGCGTGCCCGTGTCCGGCGCCACCGTGGAGCTCGACGGGCCGATGAACGCCCTGGCCGACACCCGCGCCGACGGAACGTACAGCCTGCCGAAACTGATGGTCGGCGACTACACGGTCAAGGTCACCACATACGGCTACAGGCCCGCCGAATCCACCGCCACCGTCACCGAGGGCGCCACGACCACCCGCGACCTGAACCTCACCACCGCCCCCACGGGCACCCTCTCCGGCACCGTGCGCACCCTGTCCGGCCCCGAGGCCGGTGCGAGGATCGAGGTGTCGGGTGCCCCCGCCGACACCTCGACCACGACCGCGGCCGACGGCACGTACAGGCTTGAACTGCCCGCAGGCTCCTACCAGGTGACGATCACCCCCGTCTCCCTGTGCGCCACGGGCGGATCGTTCGGCATCCAGGTTCCCGAGGGTGACGGCGGCAAGGACCTCATGCTGCCCAACCGCGGCGACCGGTTCGGCACCATCTGCAAGTCCACCCGGGGTGCCGCGTTCCCGACCGGCGCGACCAGGCTCAGCACCAACAGCGACTACGACGGCTCGGCCACCGTCAGGTTCCCCTTCCCGGTGGCGCTGTACGGCAAGACGTACACCCAGGCGGCGGCGAACATCGAGGGCTACCTCAGCTTCGAGATGTCCCTCAACGTCAGCGCCAATCGGAGCCTGCCCTACGCGGGCTACCCCAACGGCTCGCTCTACCCGTTCTGGGACAACCTCCAACTGGCCACCGAATCCGGCGACATGTACTGGTCGGCCCGTGGCACCGCCCCGCACCGCGAGATCGTCGTGGAGTGGCGGAACGCGGTGACCAGCGCCGCGCGCACCCAGAAGCTCGACTTCTCCGTGGTGGTCGGCGAGGACGGCACGTACTCCTTCCACTACCGCAACAACACCGGCGGCGACCACGCGCGCGGCCTGAGCGCCACGATCGGCGCCGAGAACGCACAGGGCACCGACGCCCTGCTGTACTCCCTCAACCAGGTGTCCGTGAGCGACGGCACCTCGGTGGAGTTCACGCCCACCCGCAGCGCCGCCCTGACCGGCACCGTCACCGACGGCAACGACAAGAAGGCGCTCGCCGGCGCCACGGTCACCGTCGCCCGCGACGGCGAGCCCGTGGCCACCGGCACCACAGGTCCCGACGGCACCTACCTGGTGCAGACGCCGGTGACCGCTGACAGGACCGACTACGACGTCACCGTGTCGGCGGCGCACTACACGTCCCACACCGGCACCGTCGCGCTGGCGACCGGCTCCACCGAGCAACTGTCCACCGCGCTGGCCACCGGAAAGGTCACCGCCACCCCGGCCAGCGCGACGACCGTCGTCGTACCCGCCGAGCAGAGCAGGCAGCGCACCATCGGCCTCGCCAACTCCGGTTCGTCCACCGGCTACACGGTCACCGAAGCCGGCGGCGCCGGATGGTTCGGTGCCGCTCCCGCCGAAGGGAAACTGGCGCAGGGCGGCGAGCAGAAGGTCGTCCTGACCTTCGACACGCACGGCGTGGCGCCCGGCACCGTCCTCAAGGGCACCGTCGTCGTCGCCTCCGACAGCGGCCGTGGCCCGGAGATCAGGATCCCGGTGACCGTGTCCGTTCCCGCCTACCGCACGGCGATCGACGCCGGCGGAGCCAAGGCGTACACCGACGCCGCAGGCGACACCTGGAACCCGGACCAGAAGTACACAGCCGGGTCGTACGGCTTCATCGGGCAGTCCACGAAGGCGAGCACCACCAACGCCATCGAGGACACCACCGACGACAAGCTGTTCCGTACCGCCCGCGAAGGCGCCCTGGAGTACCGCTTCGACCAGGTACCAAACGGTACGTACCAGATCGAGCTGGACTTCGCCGAGCTCGGCAACGTCCCGGCAGGGCAGCGTCTCACCGACGTTCTCGCCGAAGGCACCGTCCGCGCGCCCGACCTGGACATCGCCGCCGAGACCGGAGGCAGCTACCGGGCGTTGACGAAGTCCTTCACGGTCACCGTCACCGACGGCCAGCTGAACCTCCGGCTGGTCGCCACCGGCGCCGAGAAGACCCTCGTCAACGCCGCCCGCGTCACCCAGCGTCCCGACCTGAGCAGCTGACCACATGAGGAAAGCAGACGTGAACCGACACAGAACACCCCGGTGGCGAGCACTGCTCACCACCGCACTGGCCACGACGCTCGGCGTACCCTTCCTGGGCGCCCTCCCTGCCGTCGCCGCCGAACCGGTCCCGCCGACCACCTTGCTGAGCAAGGCCGACAGTGCCCTGCTCAAGGACTTCACCCGGCACGACAAGGTCTCGTTCTGGGTGCAGCTCGACTCCCAGGCCGACACCTCGGCGGCGAGAAAGGCCACCACCAAGACCGGTCAGGGCCGTTCCGTCCTGAAGGTCAAGACCGCGCACGCCAAGAAGTCCCAGCAGGGACTCACCGCACTGCTCAAGCAGGCCGGCGCCTCCTACACCTCGTACTGGATCAGCAACACCGTCAAGGTCACCGGCAGCAAGGAACTCGCCGCGAAGATCGCCGCCCGCTCCGACGTCGCGTCGATCGAGGCCGACGACACCGTCCCGCTCCCGCCCACGGTCAACGGCACCAACGAGGCCAAGGTCGACGGCGTCGAGTGGAACGTCGACCGGATCAACGCCCCCAAGGTCTGGAACGAGTACGGCGTGCGCGGCGAAGGCGTCGTCATCGGCAGCATCGACACCGGCGTCGACTACCAGCACCCCGCCATCGCCGCCGCCTACCGCGGCCTGAAGGTTGACGGCACGTACGACCACGCCTACGACTGGTTCGACGCGACCCACACCTGCGGCACGACCAATCCCTGTGACGACCAGGGGCACGGCACCCACACCATCGGCACCATGGTCGGCGAGGACGGTGCCGGCAACTCCACAGGCGTCGCGCCCGGCGCCCGCTGGATCGCGGCGAAGGCCTGCACCACGCAGAACTGCCCGCGCGAGGCGCTGCTCGCCGCCGGGCAGTGGATACTCGCTCCGACCGACGCCGACGGCCAGAACCCGCGGCCCGACCTCGCCCCCGACGTCGTCAACAACTCCTGGGGCGCCGACAGCCTGGACACCTGGTACCAGGCCATGGTCCAGTCCTGGCGGGACGCCGGGATCTTCCCGGCCTTCTCCAACGGCAACATCGGGCCGGGCTGCGACACGGCCGGCTCCCCGGGTGCCTACGCCAACACGTACTCCTCGGGCGCCTTCGACAACAACAACAAGATCGCCCCCTTCTCCTCGCGCGGTCCCGGCGTCGACGGCACGGTCAAGCCGAACATCGCGGCCCCCGGAGTGAACGTCCGCTCGGCCGTCCCCGGCGGCGGCTACGCGGCCAAGTCCGGTACGTCGATGGCCTCACCGCACACCGCGGCCACCGTCGCCCTGCTCCTGTCGGCGGCTCCGGCCCTGCGTGGTGACGTCACCGCCACCGAGGCGGTGCTGAACAAGTCCGCGACCGACGTCGACGACACCACGTGCGGTGGCACCGCGGCGTTCAACAACGTCTACGGCGAAGGCCGGCTCGACGCGTACGCCGCCGTCGACGCGGCCCCGCGCGACCACATCGGCGCCCTCACCGGCACCGTCACCATCGGCGGCGAACCGGCCGCCGACGTCGAGGTCTCCGTGGCCGGCCCGACACGCGCCACCCTGACCACGCGGAAGGACGGCACCTACGTCTTCCCACGCCTGGTCTCCGGGGAGTACACGGCGACCGTGACCAAGTTCGGATACGTCACCGACACGGCCGCGCTCACCGTCACCGACGGCGGATCCGCGACCCACGACGCCGCGCTCACCGCCGCACCCACCGGAACCGTCACCGGCACCGTCCGCAGCGACTCCGGCACCGAGGCCGACGTGGCGATCAAGGTGCAGGGCACCCCGGTCCGCGCGTCGACCGCCTCCGACGGCACGTACAGGCTGACGCTGCCCGTGGGCAGTTACCAGGTCAGCCTGACGCCGCTCAACCACTGCGCGGCCACCATCGGCATCGCGCTCGACGTGACCACGGGCACGGCCACCAGGGACGTCGCCCTCGCCACCCGCAGCGACGCCTTCGGCACCACGTGCCGTCAGGTCTCGGAGGAGTTCCCGGCCGGAGAGACCAAGCTCGCCCTCACGTCCTACGCGGCCGTCACCCCGCCGTTCCCGGTCGCCCTGTACGGCCACACGTACGACAAGGGCTGGATCACCCGCGACGGTCAGCTGATCTTCGGCTACCTCTCGCTGCTCGACAACAGCCCGCTGCCGAACAAGTCCCCGGCCAACGGCGCGCTCTCGCCGTTCTGGGACCAGCTCGCGATGGACTCCTCCTCCGGCATCCACACGGCGGTGCGCGGCACCGCCCCGCACCGTGAGTACGTCGTCGAATGGCGCGACATGCTCATCGCCCGCGACACGACTCAGCGCATCGGCTTCGCCGCCGTGATCGGAGAGGACGGCACGTACACCTTCCACTACAAGGGCATCGACCCCAGCGCCAAGGGCTTCGAGCAGGCCACCGGCGCCACCATCGGCGCCGAGAACCACGACGGCACCGACGCCCTGCAGTACTCGCACAACCAGCTCTCCGTCCGCGACGGCATGGCGATCCGCTTCCGGCCCGAGGGCCACGCGGTCGTCTCCGGCACGGTGACCGACGCCAACGACGGCAAGGCGGTCGCCGGCGCCACCGTCACCGTCACCCGTGGCGGGACGAGCGTCGGCACGGCGACCACCCGGGCCGACGGGGCGTACCTGACCCAGGTGCCGGTGGACGCGGCGGCCGACCACACGATCACCATCGCGGCGCCGCACTACACCGCCGCGACCCGCACCGCCGAACTGCGGAGCCTGTCCGCCGTGCGGACCGAGACCGCGCTCACCACCGGCGCGACGCGGGCGGACAACGCGGCCGGCTGGCACCTCGTCGTGGCGGCGGGGGAGCGGCGCGAGCGCACCCTGACCCTCACCAACGACGGCGCGTCCGCCCCGTACACCGTCGCGGAGAAGTCCGGCGCCTCCTGGTTGAAGGTCACCCCGGCGTCCGGAACGCTCGGCGCGGGCGCGCGGCAGCAGGTCACCCTGACGTTCGACACAGTGGCCGCCAAGCCCGGCACCGTCTACACGGGAACCCTCGTGCTGACATCGCAGAGCGCCCGCACCCCGACGCTCTCGCTGCCGCTGAAACTGGTTGTCCCGGCGTACCAGAAGGGCGTGGACGTCGGTGGGCACACCGCCTCCCTGGACGCCCTCGGCGACACCTGGACCCAGGACCGGGCGTACGCGGAAGGCTCGTTCGGATACGTGGGTGACAGCACCGTCCTCACCTACACCCGTAAGGACATCTTGGGTGCCGGCACCTCCCAGGAGCAGCAACTGCTGCGCTCGGGCCGGGAGGGCGTCAGCGAGTACCGCTTCGGTGCCGTCCCGAACGGCGTCTACCAGGTGGAGCTGGGCTTCGCCGAGCCGGCCGGTGCGAAGCCGGGCGCGCGCGTCTTCGACGTCATCGCCGAAGGCGTGGAGAAGGTGGCGAACGTCGACATCCGCCTGGAATCGGGCGCCACTCGTACGGCCCTGTCCAAGGTGTTCACCGTGAAGGTCACCGACGGTCGGCTGGACATCGCGTTCAAGGCGGTCACCGGCACGACGCTGGTCAATTCGGTCCGGGTGACGCAGCGCCCTGATCTGACGAGCTGATCAGTACGTTCGCCAGCCAGCTCGGGCCCGCTCCGGAATCACTCCGGGGCGGGCCCTGGCACAGGCGGAGACGGAGGGGCCGTTCAGTCCGCGCAGGCCCGCAGGGCGTAGGAGTTCAGGATCAGCGACAGGCTCGACGTGAGGCGCCGCGCGTACGGGACGTGGAGGGACTCGTTCGGACCGTGCGCGTTCGCGCCCGGGCCCAGCACTCCGCAGGCCAGGAACTGTGCCTCGGGGAACTGCCGGGTCAGCTTCCCCATCAGGGGAATCGTGCCGCCCTGCCCGATCCGGGCGACGTCCGCCCCGTCGAAGCAGGCCCGGCTCGCCGCCGACAACGCCGTCCGGAGCCATGGCTGTTCGGCGGGTGCGTGCCAGCCGTCTGCGACCACGCGGTCGGGCGTGAACCGGACCGACGTGCCGTACGGCGGGTCCGCCTCGAGGATCCGGCCGACCTCCGAGAGGGCCGCCGCGCTGTCCACCGTGGGGGGCAGCCGCAGCGAGACCTTCACCCGTGTGTGCGGACGCAGCACGTTGCCCGCCGACACCACCGGAGGCATGCCGTCCGCTCCGGTGACCTCCAGGCTGGGGCGCCAGGCCCGGTTGAGGAGAAGCTCCTCGGGATCGTCCGTCACCGGGGACGCGTTCCCGTACCAGTCGAAGCGGCCCCAGACCTGCTCGCCGAGGAGCGCCGCCGCCTCGCGTGTCTGGGCGCGCCGCGCGGTGGGCACCTCGCAGTGAAGTGCCTTCGGGCGCAGCGAACCCGTCGCGCCGTCCTCCAGCCGGTCCAGCAACTGCCGCAGCACCCGGAACGACGACGGCACCACGCCGCCCGCGTCCCCGGAGTGCGCGCCGTCGCCGAGGACCCGCACGTCGAGCGTCCCGCCGCAGGACCCGCGCAACGATGTGACCAGCCACAGCCGTTCGTAGTCGCCCGCCCCGGAGTCCAGGCAGACCACCAGGCCCACCTCCCCGATGCGCGGCGCGAGCAGGGCGAACCAGTGGTCGAGGTCGGGGCTGCCCGACTCCTCACCGGCCTCGAACACACCGACGCAGCGCGGCCGGGCCGCGCCCTGCTCGGCCAGCGCCCGCACCGCGGTCACCGACGCGGGCAGCGCGTACCCGTCGTCGGCGCCGCCGCGGCCGTACAGCCGGTCGCGATCGAAGACGGGTTCCCAGGCGGTGCGGCCGTCGGTCCAGCCGTCGCCTTCGGGCTGCTTGTCGAGATGCCCGTAGAACAGGACGGTCTCCTGCGCCCGCGTGCCCTCGCCCGGCAGCTCGAAGAAGATCAGCGGCGTACGTCCGGACGCGCGCAGGACCTCCACCCGCAGCCCCGGGAGCGGCACGTTCCGCAGCCACGCGGCCGCCTCGTCGACAGCCCGGTCGAGGTGGCCGTGGGTCTCCCAGTCCGGGTCGTACGCGGGGCTGACCGCCGGAACGCGGATGTGCTGCCGGACGAGGGGCAGCACCTCCGTCTCCCACTGGGCGTCACAGAAGTCCCGTACGGGGCCGGCGTCGGCGACACCGGCCGGAATGTGCTCAGGCATCGGCGAGGACCCGCGCGACCGGGGCGAACTCGACGCCGAGCAGCTCCTCCACCGGCGCGTACACGTCGGGCATGTACATCGTCCGGGAGAGCAGAAGGTTCCCGGCCGGGGCGACCAGGACGCTGACCTGCTTGCCGACCTCGACGTCGGCGGATGCGAGCGGCTGCCCGGCCTCGTCGAACGTCGTGATCAGATCGGGGAACGAGGCCCGGCGGACGCTCGCGACGTCGAGCGCCATGTACTCGTTGACGATGTACAGGGTGGTGCGCGCCGCGTCGTCGAGGATCGCGACGCCGACGTCCAGGCCTTCCCGCTGCTCGCAGCGGTACTCGCGCACCGTGCCGGTCACGGCGATCTCACCGCCGAGGTGCTGGGCGGCGCCGAGTACACCGTCCGTCAGGAACCGGCGGCCCAGTTCGATGGCGAAACCGATGGCGCCCGGCGCGCCGTTGCGCACCGCGTAGCCGACCTCGACGGGGTTGCGGGCCACGCCCACCCAGCCGCCTGCCTCGACGGAGGCGCGCCGGACCACGTTCGACGTGGCCTCCAGGCCGCCGGAGACCGAGCCCTCGACGTAGGCGTACGGCTTGCCTCCCGCGTAGCCCTGGCTGGAGAGGTAGTTCTCCTCCTGGTGCAGGCCCATCGCGCCCATCACGCTGGAGGGGTGGGCGCGGCCGTTGCAGGCCAGGTCGATGACGGGCAGGCCGGTCATCGCGGAGTGGAACCAGCCGTTGATGGTGGTCTCGGCGCCGTTCTCGTTCGTGTGGATGGCGACGAGCGGGCGCGGCAGGTCACGGCGGAGGAGCTCCAGGGCGCGCAGCAGATGCGTGGGCAGAACCTGCGGGTCGGGCGCCGCGGGGGCGCCGACCAGGGCCACCGTCGCGGTCAGGTCGTCGGCCGCGAACTCGTCGGCCGTCCACAGCTCCGGCACTCCGATCTGGAGTGCCAGTTCGGCGGTGCGCAGCCCCCGCTCGACGAAACCGCCGCCGCCTCCGCCGAGTACGGCGCCGCCGTACACGGCCGCGCGGATGTCGTCATGGGTCAACTGTCGCTTCACGGGGGTCTCCCAGGGTGGTTCTGTACAGGGTGCGAGAGGACGTGCGGGCGTCCGGCTTCCGGTGTGCTCGGCGCAGGGCCTGCCGGCCTACTTGGCGGCCTTGAACACGCCGTTTCCGAACGAGTAGAGGGCGTCACCGGCGATCGCGCCGCCGGCGAAGACCTCCAGGTCGTCCTTGGCCTTCGGGCCGAGGACGCGCGGGGCGAGGACGCGGACGGCGACGCCGGCGGCGACCATCCAGCCGGCCATCGGTGTGGTGATCAGCAGCCCGGTCGCCAGCAGGATGCCGAGCTGGCGCTTCGAGCCGCCGATCAGCTGCACGATCGCGCCGGGGATCGCCCACAAGGCGAGGTCCCGGGCGGTCTCGGCGGACGGGCCCGCCTTGATCGCGGCGACGTACGCGGCGTCGATCGGGGCGGTCTGCCCGTTGTCGAAGAACATCCGGTACGAGACGAGGACGACGACGATGGCGACGCCGAAGCCGATCATCGCGGCGATCAGCTGCTGACGGCGGCCCTCCAGCTCGAAAGCGGGGTCGGTGTTCTCGCCGCGCAGCAGATAGCCCGCCTTCAGGTCGTAGCCCATGTCGGCGAACGCCGGGCCGGTCGCGGCGGTGAAGCCGGACAGTACGACGAGCGCCTCGGGCGGGAAGCCGATGAGGATGCCGAGGAGCAGCGTGATCAGGGCGATCGCGAAGGCCGGGAACCAGCCGGAGTGCATCGAGGCGATGCCGACGAGGAGTTCGTGCAGGAACGCGGCGATCGAGGCGTACAGGAGGAAGCCGATCAGCATGCCCGGGCTCATGTGGGTGGCGGCACCCGTGCCGAACGCGAGCAGGACCGAGATCACGAGGTAGGCGCCGAAGCCCAGCCGCATCGAGCGGCCCAGCCGCCGGGCGCCTTCCGGCGCGCCGGCGGGTCCGGTCGCGTGCGTGTCCTGCGCCGGGGCGCGCCGGGCCTGGACGATGGTGCGGCCGACCTGCACCAGGGCAACCAGGCCCGCTCCCATCATCATGCCGTGAGGCAGGTACATGGCGCCGAGGTCGAGGCCGAACAGCGGGTCGGCGTACTGGTTGAACAGCAGGCCCACGCCGAAGGCGGCCATGGCGCCGAGACCGCCGATCAGGGCCACGCCGAACGCCGACATCGGCAGCGCGAACGCGGCGCCGGCCAGACCGGTCAGCAGGCCGATGCCGAGCACCTTGGCGCGGCGGCCGCCCTCGTCGCCGGCCTTGATGGCCTGGGCGGCGGCGAGCCCGGGCGGCCAGGGGTTCTTCGCGGGGAAGGCCGGGGTGTCGTACATCCGGTAGAGCAGCCAGGCATCGACCAGCATCGCTGCGGCGACCCCCACCAGCATCGGGATGATCATGTTGTCCATCCCGAACAGGAACGGGATGCCGATCGGCAGGAACAGGCTGTTCGCGGCGCCGAACGTGGCCGAGGAGATGCTGGTCTGTGCGAGGTTCTGGGCGTGCACCGAACGGAAGCCGCGGAACATGACGAGCGGTACGCGGGCCAGCGTCATGGCAGCCAGGGCGCCGATCAGCGAGGTGCTCGGGGTGACGCCGAGTGTGGCGAGCAGCTGTACGCCCACGATCGCCCCGAACACGCTGAGCACCACGGTGAGGATCAGATTGCCGGGGGCGAGGGCGCGGGGATGGCGCGGGCCCTCACTCGAAGGGTGCGAGGTCTCGGCCTGGGGAGAGGCGTCAGTGCTCATGGGTTTTCGGTGCTCCCGTGCGGGTGGGCGCCTTGTCAGTCGCCTGGGAAAGTTCTAGAATATGGAACAGCATCTGAATATCTGGATCTCACTGGATCATCCATACGGCTCATTCCGCCGTCAAGGGCTGAGCCGGGATTCTCGGAATGTGGGCGGTCCGGAGTCGCGGACGAGGGGCGGTCAGGAGCACGCCCGGGCGCCCTCTACGATCGGACGACAAGACTCGGGGGAGGCGGGAGAACGGTGAGCACACTCGCCAACGCGCGCGAAGTCCTGCAGCTGATGGCGCGTCTGCAGCGCGATCTGACCGTGACGGATGTCGCGGGGGCGCTCGACCTGCCCAAGAGCTCCGTCTCGCGGACGCTCAGCATGATGGCCGACTACGGTTTCCTCGACCGCGACCCGACGAGCCGCGCCTACCGCCCCGGCGTACTCGTCATGGAGGCCTCGTACCACTTCCGTGCCTCGCGCAGCACGGCCTCCCTGCTGGAGGAGGAGCTGGCCAGGCTGGTCGCCGACATCGGATACACCGGATACGTGGACGTGCTCGACGGGCCGGAGTCGCTCGTGCTCCACATGCGGCTCGGGACGACCGGCGCCCTCCAGGCGTACACCCCGGCCGGCACCCGGGCACCCGCCTACGCCAGCTCCATGGGGCGGGCGCTGCTCGCCCGCCTGGACGACGCGCAGGTGCTGCGTCTCGTCGACGCCCGCCTGGAACAGAGCACGGGCTCGGCGCCGCGAACCCCCGGTGAACTGACCTCCTGCCTGGCCAGGGTGCGTGCCGATGGCTGGGAGTCCTCGCGCGGCGAGTACGTTCCGAACGTCGCCGGCGTCTCCGCGGCCGTACTCGACAGCGACACGGGACAGATCTTCGGCATCGGAGTCGCGCTGCCCGCGCCCGAGCTGCACGACGGGAACGCGGCCCGCTTCGGCCGGTCGGTGCGGGACGCCGCCCTGCGTGTCGGCAAGCGCATCGGCGACCCGTACTGGCTGCGGTACGTCGAGTCCGACGCCGGCCGCTGAGACGCCCTCAGGCCAGCAGGGGCCCGAGGGCGGCGCCCACCACCGCACCCGGCGTCAGGATCGGGACGGTGAGCCCGGCCCCGCGCAGTGACCGGCGGTGCTGCGCCCCGTACCCCATGCAGTCGAGCATCAGGGCGTCCGCCCCGGCCTCGAGATGGGTGCAGGCCGCCGCGAGCAGGGCCGCGTCGTTGTCGGCGTACGGCGAGGCCGTGGTGAACGCGGGGGCCGGAACGACGGCCCGCCACTTCTCGCGAGCCTCGGTCACCTGCTCGGGCAGTGGTACGACGAATCCGACACGGCTGCCCCGCAGGACTGTGCCGACGTATCCCGTGACCAGGGCGTCCGGCTCGACGAGCCGCGCCCGCCTGGTCCGCAGGCCGGGGAACTCGCCGGTGCACAGAAGCACCACGACGTCGGCGCCGGCCTCCTCCACCTGATCGATACGGGCCTGCAGCGCGGTGCCGACGGTGTCCGCGTCCAAGGCCACGGGACTTCCGTCGGCCAGTCGGCTCAGAAGGGTCGCGCGTCCTTCCGTCGCCCCGAAGCGGAGCTCGGTCTCCGGGCGGGTCAGGCCGTCGAGCACGCCGGCGTGCCGTACACGTGCGGTCCCCGGCAGGTGCGCCTCGATGGCTTCGGACAGGTCCGGGCGGGGGGCCTGGCCGATGGTCAGGAAGGTAAGTGTGTGCACGGCGTCTCATCTCTCATGAGGTCCATATTCCGGAACCCTGTTCCGGATCAATGTACTGGACGGTGTCAGGCGCGGACAGGCTCCTGTGACGCGCGGGCAGTCGAGCTCCCGCCATGCAGAGAACCCCCTGGGCAGAGCCCAGGGGGTTCTCGCTGTCCGGCCCGGCGGTCAGCCGGGACGGGTCAGTACAGGGTGTAAGTGGTGGTCTGCTGGATCGCGTTGTTCAGCGACAGGACTCCGCCGCCCAACTGGTCCGCCATTCGGTTGCGGCCGAAGTCGTCGGAGTTCAGCGACATCATGTCGTCGACACCGTCACCGTCCAGGTCGGCGGCGAGATAGTTGCGGCCGCCCATCAGGGAGCCGGTCCCCAGACCGCCCTGGAACTGCCAGCCGGTGGTCAGCACCGACGGGTCCCAGACGCCGACGCCGCCCTCCAGGCCGCCGGCCAGCAGCCTGCGGCCACCGGGGCCGTTGATGAACTGGACGCCTCGCAGCGGGGCCACCACGGAGCTGGAGGTGTCCGCGCCATTGGCGCCGAAGCCGCGGAACGTTCCGTAACTGAGCTGGTACAGCAGGTCGTTCCTGTCGTCGATGAGGTAGTGGTCGTGCGACCAGGGGCTGCCGCCCAGGGTCTGGTGCAGCACTTCACCGGTACGTCCGTCACGGATCTCCATGACGACGCGGGGCGTGGCGCTGGCCAGCTCACCCGCGACCGTGGGATCGCTGCGTGTGATCCAGGTGTAGACGACCGCGTGTCCGTCGGCGTACGGAATTGCCGGCGAGGCGAAGACCGCGTGGTCGAGGGCCGCGCCGAACAGTTTGCCGTCGAAAGCCTGCTCCGGAGCCTTGGGGTCGGCGGTCCAGCGCACCGTGCCCTTCGCGGCGTCGAGCGCGACACCGTTCTGGACGGCGGATGCGCTGTTGATCGCGCCGAGGCTGGAGTACTGCGTGTACACCTGGCCGTCGGCGACGGCGGTGTCGGAGAAGACCACGTCACCGGCGCCCGCGGGCGCGGCATAGGACCACAGCTGCGTGCCCCGGGCGTTGTAGACGCGCAGGGCGTCGGTCGGGACGAGGATCTCGTCCTTGCCGTCGCCGTTGACGTCGGCGACCGTCACCGAGCGGACGTACTGGCCGGCGCCGTCGATGGTGGTGAGGACGTTGCCCGTGGCGCCGTCGAGGACGGTGGTCGCCACGTCCGCCGCGACGACGACCTCCGGCTTTCCGTCGCCGTTGACGTCACCGGTCGTGATGTTGTGGATCTCTCCGGCTACGGTGGCCCGCCACAGCTGCTTCGGCTCGCCCTTGACGAGCGAAGGCCCGGACCAGGCCCACACGCCGTTGGACGTGCCGCCGGCGACGACGTCCTTCTTCTTGTCGCCGTTGAGGTCGACGGCCTGTGCGTAGTTCAGGGCGCCCTGGAGCGGTGTGATGGCCTTCTGTACGCCGTTGCCCAGCTTGTACGTCCGGATGTTCTGGTTCTGGTCGACGGTCCGGACGAAGTCCTTGCCGCCGGACCGGTAGCTCTCGTGGAACATCGGGGACGCGCTCACGCCGTTCTGCTGCCAGGCGATCCTGCCCTTGGCGTTGAACACGGTCAGGGCGCCGTAGCGCCGACCACCGGGGTTCTCGGCGGTGCCCAGACCCTGTGCGTCCTGGCCGGACACAACGAGCTTGCCGCCCACGCTGTCCATGTGCCAGGTGTTGGATCCGTCGCCGGGGTTTTCGGCGGCGCGCTTGAAGGTGTGGGCCCACTTGACGGTGGACGCGTCCTCGCCGTTCAGCACACGGATCGTGCTGGAGTTCACGAAGAGGGCGGAGTCGAAGGTCGACTCGCTGACCGCGTACTCCGTGCCGCCGCCCGAGGCCGCGTCGCCGACCGTCATGGCGGTCGCCATCGCGTTGACGCGGGTGTCCAGGGCGGTGCGTTCACCGGTCTTGAGGTCGTACGAGACGATCTCGTACTTGACCGCGTCGGAGATGTCCGACTGCTCAAGGGCCACCACGCGGTCCCGCGCGGCGTCCAGATGCAGCTGGCGGCCGTACAGATCGCTGTCCGTCCGCCAGGCCGCGGAACCGTCGGCCGTGTCGAGGACGAGGGTGTTGCCGTGTGCGTCGACGCCCTCGGCCTTGCGCAGGTTCCAGGAAGCGGCGATCCTTCCGCTTCCGACGCTCTCCAGCGAGCTCCAGCTGACCCCGCGGGTCTCCTTGGTGTCGTACGTCCACGTCGAGGACGGGGTCAGCGCGCCGTCGGCGTACGAGAAGCGGATGCCCGAGAGAGTGGCGGTCTCGGTCGCCGGCGAGTTGCTGTTCGTCCGCGGCGAGTTCGCGAGCAGCAGCGTGCCGTCGACGGTCTTCACGTTGGTGACGTAGGAGTAAAGCTTTGACCACAGCGTCTTGCCGGTCTTGCCGTCCATGACCGTCACGAACGTGCCGGCCGGCAGGGACGAGCCCGGCGACGTGAACGCCCGGGGCGTGGGTGAGAATCCGACGGCCGCCGAGAAGACGATGTCCGGGACACCGTCACCGGTCAGGTCACTTGTGTCGTACCCCTGGTCGGAGTAGGGCGAGAACGGGCTGACGGCGTCGTAGCCCATGACGATGCGGGCGGGGTACGGCTCGACCCGCCACGGCTGCAAGGGCTTGACCTGCCAGTCCGTGTACAGCGAGGCGTTGGTGCGGGACCACACGGTGGAGCCGTCGGCGTTGTGCAGCTGGATGTTGCCGAGGCTGTGCACGGTGAAGTACTGGCCGCCCTTGGCGGGCACCGTGACGCCGAGGCCGCGCACGCCCTCCATCGTGGACGTGGCGGTGAAGGTGACCGGGGTGTTGTCCGCGGTCGTGCCGGAGCCGACGGCGTCGAGGTGCGAGCCGCCGCCGGCCGTACCGCCGGATGTGGCGGAGGTGCCCTTGCTGGACGCCCGGCCGTCGGCCGTCGTGTTGTCGGAGGCCGCCCGGTCCCCGTAGACGTCGACACCCATGTGGTCGGCGAGCTTCTCGGCCTGGGTGCCGGTCAGCTTCATCACCGAGCCGCTGTCGGTACCGGCCGCCAGCGCGTGCGGCGCCGAGGCCAGGGCGAGGCCCGCGGCCACCAGGGCGGAGGCGAGCGTCAGTGCCCGCTTGGAGTGAGGGGATCGCATGGTCAGGCTCCCTGTGCGATACGGATCGCCGAACTGTCGGTCAGGACGGCCTCGTCGAAGGAGTACTGGAGGGCGTCGGTGCCCGCCTGGTTCTCGATGCCGACGGTCGCGGAGGAGCCGCTGCCGGGCACGGACTTGTACTGGAAGGTGATGCCACTGGTGGCCTCGTCGAAGACGGCCTCGAAGGTGACGCGGGTCCTGCCGTCGGAGACGAGCAGGGCCTGATTCCAGACGATGGCGAACTGACGCTTGCCGTTGGTGCCCTTGAGGGCGGTCTGCACGCTCGACTTCTTGTCGAGGGTCAGGTCGTCCCAGAACGCGGCGGCGACGCCGTTGGGCCGGGCGGCCGAGGGAAGCGCGGTGTTGGAGTAGTCGCCGAGGCGCGGCTCCATGAAGTTGACCAGGCCGTTGGTGGTGATGGAGGCGCTGGAGTAGTCGACTCCGTACAGGGTCACCCAGAAGGGCAGCGAGACCGTCCTGGCGTCCTCGTCACCGGTCAGGGACACGGCGGTGGAGCCCTTGATCCAGGAGTACGTCGCCGGGGTGCAGCTGTTGCCGGCCTTGTCGGTGCGGGCCGGGAGCTGGACGGTGCGGGTTTCGAGGCCGTCGACGGCCAGGCTCGCGGAGTAGACGCCGTTGCACAGGACCGGGGCGGCGGGCTTCACCGACAGCGTGTAGTCGCCCTCCGCGACGGCGGGCAGGGTGAACGTACCGTCGGCGCCCGAGGTGACGGAGGGGATCGGGGTGCCGGCGACCTCGACGGCCGCCTCGGCGAGCGGCTTGCCGGTGACGTCGAGAACGGTGCCGGTGACCGGGTGGGCAGTGACAGCTTCCAGCGCGATGTCCTGGGCCAGCGGCTGACCGGAGGCCAGTTCGACACCGGAGACGGTCTTGCCGGCGTAGCCGTATCCGCCGAGGGCGAAGGAGTACGTGCCCGGGGCGAGCACCAGACGGTAGGAACCGTCGGAGGCGGTGCTGACCGAGCGGGTGACCGAGGCGGCGTCCGTGGCCTTGACGGCGATGCCGGGCAGTGCCTTGCTGGTGGCCCGGTCGGTGACCGTGCCGGAGACCGTCACCGCGGTGTGCGGGGCCTTGTTGACGGAGGCGAGGATGTCGAGCTTGCCCTCGCCCCAGACGTTGTTCATGCCGGCCGTGCCACCGCAGTGGGTGTCGTCGACGTCACGGGCGCCCTCGTCGAGGAGCCTGCGGGTCTCGTCGATGTTGCCGATGAGCGACGGGGCAGCCGACCACAGCAGCGCGGCGGCACCTGCGACGTGCGGGGTCGCCATCGACGTGCCGTTGATGGTGTTGTACGAGGAACCGGGCCACGTCGAACCGATGTCGACGCCGGGCGCCGAGATGTTCGGCTTCGCCAGGCCGTCGATCGGGGAGGGACCGAAGCCGGAGAACTTGGCGATCTTGCCGGTGGAGTCGTACGCGCCCACGCCGTACGAGGACACCTGCGCACCCGGCGGGTGCGTGGTGGAGCAGGTGACGCCGTCACCGTCGTTGCCGGCCGCGAACGCCTCGAAGATGCCCGCGGAGTTCCAGGCTTCGACTATGTCCTGGTAGAAGGTGTTGCTGTCGCCGCCCCAGGAGTTGTTGACGATGTTCGGGGCGAGGTCCGGGCGCGGGTTCTGGCCGTTGTGGTCGGTCGGAGCCAGGATCCACTGGCCGGCCTCGAGGAGGTACGAGTCCGTGCACTGGTCGGACTCGCAGCCCTTGGCGGCGATCCAGGTGGCGTTCGGCGCGACGCCGATGCCCTTCTTGCCGACCATCGTGCCCATGGTGTGCGTGCCGTGGCCGTTGTTGTCGCACGGCACGGAGCTGTCGGGGCAGGCTCCGGTCGCGTCGTACCAGTTGTAGTCGTGCGAGAAGGAGCTGTCGCCGTTGTTGCCGCGGTACTGGGCGACGAGGTCCGGGTGGTCGTACTGCACACCCGAGTCGACGTTGGCGATGACGATGCCCTCGCCGCGGGTCTCGTACTGGTCCCAGACGTCGTCCGCGTTGATGTCGGCGATACCCCACTCCGGGGTGTCGTCGCCGCTTCCGGCGGAGTCCGTCTTCCTGGAGGGGGTGCGTGTCTTCGTGACCTCGGCGTCGGAGGTCTCGATTTCGTCGAGCTCGTAGTGCCGCTCCTTGACGATCGACGCGACGTCCGAGCGCTTGGCGAGCTCGTCCACGAGCGCCTGGTCGCCGGTGACCTTGATCGCGTTGGCGATCCAGTAGTCCTGGTGACCGGCCTTCTTCTTGTCGAGGAAGGTGTTCAGCGACTTCTGGCTGGTCTTCGCGTGGGCCCGCAGCTCGCTGTACGCGGACTTCGCCTTTGCGGCGTGGGAGTTCTTCTTCTTGGCGGCGGACAGGTCCGCCTGGTCCTTGAGGACGACGAAGAAGGACGCCTGGCCGCCGCCGTCAACGGCGCTCAGGAGCGCGGAGTCGACCTTGGGGGACGGCGCGGCGTCGGCAGCCGCGGGAAGCGGTGCGGACAGCAGCGCGGTCACCGTGAAGGCGGCCGCCGCCCAGACGGCGCGGCCACGCCACGGCGGTGGGGACAGATGCATCGAGGGAGCTCCTCCAGGAATGGAACGGGGGAGCTCGGACAGTAGACAGACGCCGTTACTCGGGCATTACAGTGCCCGGCCGGCCATGGCCGGGGCACCACGGACCAGCAGTCCGCCCGTCAGCAGTGCCTCCGGCGAGTGTCGTTCAGGCGCGGCCGTCATCGCGCAACAGGTCTCGCGCCCAGGCGGCTCGGCGCGTCCCGGCCGGGTAGGGAAGGAGCTCGGCCAGCGACTCGGCCCGGTCCAGTTCCCCGGCCCCCTCGGCTTCCTCGGCGAGCGCGGTCAAGGAGGCGCCGAGTGCGACCCGGGCCTCCACCTCGGCAAGATGCTCACCGGTACGTTCCGCCCGCGACACCTCGGCCAGAGCAAGCTGCCGGGCGGATTCGGCACGGCCGCAGAGAAGCTCCCCCCAGGCCGCCAGCACGGGCGCTTCGTCGCCGAAACGGTCCAGGACCCGCAGCACTGCCTCCGGACGCCCCAGGTACAGAGCGAGTTCCGCACGGGCGGTGCGCACCGCGTGGCTCGCACGTCGGTCCCCGAGCGTGGTGGCGACCGACTCTGCGCGGTCCAGGAGGACCTCGGCGGCATCCGCCTCGTTCAAGGCCCACCGGGTGCGGGCCAGCGCCGCGAGCGCGTACGGAAGGCACCAGGCCTCGGCTGGTTCCGCGCCCGCGACCGCGGCCTCGGCGAGAGCGCGAGCCTGTGCGGGTTCCTCCAGGAGCAGCCGGAGTTCCGCGAGGTTCGCCCGCTCGAAGGCGGCTGCCGCCGGGCCGCCCGACCGTTCGGCGAGGCCGAGGGCGCGCTCTCCCCGGTCGATCGCCTCGCGCAGACGGCCCGCGCGACGCGCGTTCTCCCGCAGCATCGACAGGACCGATCCGAGCAGCGTCGGGTCTCCGTAGGCCTCGGCCGGCGCCAACGCCCTGTCGCCCGCGGCGCGTGCCAGGTCGAAGCGGCCCGCGAGCCCCAGATTGCTCGCCTGGAGGACGAAGGCGCGGGCCTTCAGGCCGTGGCTGGAGTGCCCCGGTACCTCGTCCGCTGCCGTCAGGGCGCGTTCGGCGGCGGCGCACCCGTCGTCGTAATGACCCTGGGTACTGAGGATGACGGACAGCGTCAGGAAGTGACCCGCCGTCGGCTCGGGAGAGGTCTCCTCCGTCACGGGATGCTGCCGCAGGACGGCGAGGCCGGGTGCGGGGGACCCCGTTCTGACCAGCATCTCCGCCAGCAGTGCCGCCGCGAGGACGCGGTTGTCGTGGTCGTCCAGCCGTTCGAACTCGGCCAGGGCCGGGCGCAGGGCGCCGACGGCCTGCTCGAAGTGGCCCATGCTGCGCAGCACCTGGGCGTGCGCGAGCCGGGCACGGCCCGCGTCGACATCGAGCCGGGCTATCAGGTCCCGGTAGTAGCGGTCGGCCGTGTCGTTCGCGTACAGGGCAGCTGCCCGTTCCGCCGCCAGGCGCAGGTACTTGGCCGCGCGGACGTCGTCGGCGCGCGCGAAATGCGAGGCGAGCGTGTCGACGGCGTCGGGGCGGCGTCGGCGCACCGCCTGCGCGAAGGCGCCGTGCAGGTGCCGGCGGCGGACGGCGGACAGCCGCTCGTAACAGGTGAGGCGGACCAGCGGGTGCCGGAAGGCGATGCCGGTCTCGTGCCGTCCGGTCACGACGACGGTCCGCTCCTCGATGAGCGCGGCGCCGATGGCCTCGTCCAGAGCGGTGATCGCCGCGGCCCCGGACAGGGGTGGGTGCAAGCCGTCGGCGGCCACGTCGAGCAGCTCGGAAAGCGCGGTCTCGGCTCCGCCGACGGACAGTGCCTCCACCACGCGGCGCGTGTTCCCGTCGAGACGGGCGAGCTTCTCCGCCACCAACTGGCGCACCCCGTCCGGCGCCCCGCCCTCGGGGCCGTCAACGCCAAGGTTCCGGGCGAGCTCGCCGGCGAACAGCGGGTTTCCCAGGGACAGTTCCCACACCCGGTCCCACCGTTCCGGGCTGTCCGTCCCGGCCCCGGAAGAGGGTGCGACATCGCGCGCCACCGCCAGGCACGCTTCCCGGTCGAGGCGCTGGACGATCACGTGCACGACCTGCGGCTGCCGCAGCAGAGCCGTCAGATCCACGACCCGGGGACCGGAGTCGGCGAGCTCCTCGGCCCGGTACGTCACGAGGACGCGCAACGGGAATCCAGGACGCGAGGCGTGCCGGGCCAGGTGGCTCAGCAGTTGGTACGAGCCGGAGTCCGCGGCGTGCAGGTCGTCCAGAACCAGCAGCACCGGCTGAACAGTGGCGAGTTCGGTGAGAAGGCCGGTCGTGGCGCGAAACAGCCGGTCGCGTTCCTCCTCGGGGCTGCGGTCGCCGAGGGACCGTACCTGCCCCAGCGACGGGAGGAAGGCCGCCAGTTCCGGATACTCCGAGCCCACTCGGGCACGTTCGGTCACGTCCCGCTCGGCCAGCCAGCCGTCGAGCGCCTCCGCGAAGACGCCGTAGGGGGTGTGCCCCTCCGCGTCGTGGCCGGCGCCCCACAGCACCGCGGATCCGGCGGCGGCGAGCCGCGCGGCCTCGGCCACCAGACGGGTCTTTCCCACACCGGCCTCGCCGGTCAGTACGAGGACCGGCGGCCCCTCGGCGGTGAGGAGCCGGTGCAGCAGCTCGTCGCGGCCGCGCAAGGGGGCCACGTCAGGGCTCTGCAGGGGTGCGGGCAGGGCCACCCGGGCCGGGCCCGGCTTGCGTGTGGTGGCCAGGGCGACCCGGTGCAGCCGCTCCGTCTCCGGACCGGGTGGGACGCCCAGTTCGGCCGCCAGTGCCTCCCGGCACAGGTGGTACTGGCCCACCGCACGCCGTCGCAGGCCCTGGCGTATGCAGGCGTCGATGAGGATCCGGTGCGCCGCCTCCTCGGCCGGGCTGGACCGCAGGACGTGCTCCGCAGTCGCCGTCGCCTCCTGAAGAGCGCCCCGCTCCAGGTGGGCCGAGGCCAGCCCCAGGTGCATCTCGTTCGTCAGGGCCGTGAGCCGTGCCCGCCGCGGTTCCGTCCACGAGACGTACCGGTCCTCCGGCAGCAGCTCGCCCGTGAACATGGCCAGGGCGTCCTTCAGCGCAGCGGGGTCGTGCGAGGCCAGCGCGGACTCGGCAGCCTCCTCGGCATGGTCCGTGTCGACCCATACGGTGGCCGGGGCGAGGGAGAGCATCGCCCCGTCCGACACGAGATACGAGGACGCGGCGCGCGGGGCGAGCTCCGGCTCCAGCGCGCGCCTCGCCGCGTGCAGAGCGACGCGGAGATTGCCGGCGGCGGCGTGCGGATCGGTGTCCGGCCAGCAGAGGTCCATGATCTGCTCACGGTGCAGCCGGTGGCCCGGAGTGAGAGCGAGCAGCTTGACCAGCGCCTGGGCCGTCAGCCGCGGCCACCGGCCGGTCGGTTCGGGACAACCGTCACGCGATACGCGGAAGCGGCCGAAAAGGTGCAGACGCAGCAAAGGGGCGACACCGTGACCGGTGGTGGGAGGCGTTTGCTGCGTGTTCATGGGGGCGCCACTGTAGCCGAGCACCCCGAGCCGGCAGGGCCCGGGGCGGGCGCCGGGCAGCACTTCCTGAGCCCCCGTGAGCTTCGTGAGCCCAGGTCAGCCGATGGCCGGGTCCCGCACGGTGCAGGTGTCGGTGTCCGCCGGGCACCAGTGGGTGCGGCCGCCCACCAGATGAAGTTCGAGGTCCGCATGCCGTTGCGGGCGAGGGCGGCACGCAGCACGGTGGGCGCCGGCTGGGGCGGCAGCCCGAGTACGCCGATGACCACGACGCCTCTGCGGCCCTCGACGGAGGCGATCTGCCACTTCCCGGTGGCCGCCCACCTCTCGGCGGCCGGGCGGGCGTCGGCGGCCAGGGAACGGTCCCTGGCGACGCTGATCGTCCCGGTGGTCAGCGGTACGGCGATCAGGAGCATGCGCCCCGCCACGGCCGCCGGCGAACCTCCGTGGAACCGTTCGATGAAGGGCGCGTCACTCATCCGGCGGAGGGGGCGGCGTCCACGGATGCGATAGCTGTTCTCCTTGCCGAAGCAGCTCAGGGACCAGGCAGGCGCGGACCTGCCCCTGCCGCCGTAGCCGGTCGGATCAGGGAGTGACGATGGTGAAGTCCGGGTCGGGGGGGCTGAGGTGGCCGAGGAGTTCGGTGATCTTCGCAGCGTCACCGGTGATGGTGGCGCGCCCGCCGAGTTCCGACGGGGGGAGGCTGCCCAGCAGGACGGCCCGCAGAGCGGCTTCGTCCAGAGCCACCTCGACATCCGGGGAGGAGGCGGCCGGTCCGGTACCCGTGATGTGCGTGAGCACACCGTTGTGCAGCCGCAGGGTGACGGACTCCCCGCCAGTCACGTTCCAGCGCACGGTGATGTCCGCGTCCCAGCTGCGGGGGCCGTCGACCCGGATGGACAGGGCGTCGAAGAGCTGGTCCAGCGACAGCGTGCGGAGGAAGTCCTCGGACGCGGTGGTGGTCGGCGACCCGACCGGGCCCCGCCGAAGCTCCAGAGCGCCCGTCAGGTAGAAGTTGCGCCAGGTGCCGTTCTCGCTGCCGTACCCCAACTGCTCCAGCGCGTCCGCCTGGAGAGCGAGGGCCTCGGCATGAGTCGGGTCCGCGAAGACGACGTGGTTCACGACCTGCGCGACCCAGCGGAAGTCGCCTTCGGCGAACGCGTCACGTGCCCGGCTTACCACCTCGTCGGCACCCCCCATGAAGTCCACGTACCGCTTCGACGCCTCGACGGGCGGGTGCTCCCACAGATGCGCCGGGTTTCCGTCGAACCAGCCCATGTACCGCTGGTAGATGGCCTTGGTGTTGTGACTGACGGAGCCGTAGTAGCCGTGGGTGTGCCAGGCCCGCTCCAGCGCCGGAGGCATTTCCATCGCCTCGGCGATCTCCAGCGGCGTCATGCCCTGGTTGATCATCCGCAGCGTCTGGTCGTGCAGGTAGGCGTACAGGTCGCGCTGTTCGAAGAGGAAGGCCTGCGCCTTCTCACGCCCCCACACGGGCCAGTGATGGGAGGCGAAGGCGACGTCGGTGGAGTCGCCGAACAGGGTGACCGCCTCGGTCAGATAGACGGCCCAGACCCGCGGGTCGCGGACCTCCGCACCCCGGAGGGTCAGCAGGTTGTGCAGGTTGTGGGTCGCGTTCTCGGCGAGGCACAGAGCCGAGTGGCCGGGGAAATGGATGTTCAGCTCGGAGGGGGCCTCGGTGCCGGGGGTGAGCTGGAAGACCATACGGATGCCGTCGACGGTCTCCGTCTGCCCGGTACGGGTGATGTCGAGCGTGGGCGGGATCAGACCGACCGACCCCGTCGAGGTCGTCTGCCCCAGACCCGCGCCGATCTGCCCCTGCGGGCCCTTGGGCAGAGCGGCCCCGTACATGTAGGCGGCGCGGCGTGCCATGGCCGTGCCCGCGTACACGTTCTCGCTGACCGCGTGCTCCAGGAAGCCCTCCGGGGCGATCACGGGCACGCCCGCTGCGACCTCCTCGGAGGTGACCACGCCCTTCACTCCACCGAAATGGTCGACATGACTGTGCGTGTACAGCACGGCGGTGACCGGACGGTCGCCGCGATGGCCGCGGTAGAGCGCGAGGGCCGCGGCGGCGGTCTCCGAGGAGATCAGCGGGTCGATCACCAGGACTCCGCGTTCGCCCTCGACGACGGTCATGTTCGACAGATCGAATCCGCGGATCTGGTAGATGCCCTCCACGACCTCGAACAGTCCGTGGTCCGCGACCAGCCGGCTCTGCCGCCACAGACTCGGATTGGCAGTGGGCGGGCAGTCCTGCGCCAGGAACCCGTAGGCGTCGAGGTCCCAGATGACCGAGCCGTCGGCCGCACTGATCTCGCTGGTCGGTGCCGTTCCCATGAACCCTCGCCGGGCGTCGTCCATGTCCTGGGTGTCATCGAACGGGAAACGGTTCAGGATCTCCTCGTTGGCCTGGCTGATCGAGGACTCTGCAGGCTTGGACTGCGTCTTCCCGGTCATGGTGCGCTCCCTCGCGGCAGACGGGGGCAGCCCGTCGGCAGCCTTGCCCGCCAGCCTTGCCGCGCCGTCACCCCGCTGCCAGCAGGGCTACTCCGAACGGATCAGGCGCGGGAGCGGACGGCGGAGCACCCGCCTGCGCGGCGCGCTCCCGGCCGAGCACGGGAGGGGCGGCCGGGCTCCCCAAAGCGCGGCCGCCCCTCCCGTGGGTGTCAGGTCCCGATCAGCAACGACCCGCCGGGCGGTCGCGCTTCACGAGGTTCGTGTAGCCGGTGGTGCCGTCCAGCCACAGGACACGCCGGCCCTCGTCCGCGGCAGCGTAGGCTTGGTCGCCGCGGTTGCAGGAGACACGCTGGGCGGTGCCACTGCCGTCGGGCGCCACCTGGACCAGCTTCGGAAGGGTCTCGTTGGCCCAGTCCATGGCCGGCGGCAGATCCGTCACGGTGACCGCGTCGTCCGAGGCCGTCAGGGAGTACGCGTACATCGAGCCCGCGCCGGACTCCGGAGCGATGGTGAGCGGGTTCGAGCCGTCGAGGTTGGCACGGCGCACCGCGGCCTGGCCGGTGTCGGTGCCGTCGTTGTCCTCGATCCAGAAGACACCGTCGTCGGTGATCGCGGTCTGGCCGATGCTCAGCGTCTTGGTGCTGTCGGCGACGGGCATCGCCGTCTTGGCGCCGGTCGCTCCGTCGAAGACCTCGACGCCGAGCGTGTAGTTGCCGTTCGCGTCGGGCGCCAGCCTGGCGTAGGCGATCTTGCCGTCCTTGACGGAGGGCAGGCCCGAGACGTTGTAGGGACGGCCGCCGTCCACCAGGCCGGTCGCGCCGGTCTTCATGTTGACGTACCGGACGTTCGTCACCCCGAACTGCGGGTTGAAGGCGGTGTAGGCGACGTAGTCGCCGTCCACGACGAGGGAGGAGACGTCGCTGCCGATGCCGCTGACCTGCTTCGCGAGACCGCCCTTGACGGGGCGCGCCATGATGCGGATGCCGCTGCTGCTGTACTGGGCCCACACCACCGTCTTGCCGTCGGTGTCGGCGTAGACGTTGTAGTCGCCGTTGTTGCTGCTCATCAGCTGCGGCGTGCCCTGGCCGGACGTATTGCCCAGCCACACCGAGTACGGCTCGCTGCCGTCCTCGTCGGAGTTGGAGACGGCGTACTTGCCGCCGCCCGCGCCGACGCCGGTGCCGGCGATGTTGACCTTGGCCTGGATCAGGTCGGTGTCGACGCCGATCGCCTTCTCCCAGCCGGGGACGATGCCGTGCGCGTCGAACGACCGCTTGACGGTGTTCAGCTGGGCCTTGGTGGCACCCAGCTCCTTGGCGGCGGCGATGACGGCGGCACGGCCCTCGGTGAAGCCGTCGAGCGGGGTCATGTACGCGGACAGAGCGCGGTAGACGAACTGGTCGGCGAGCTCGCCACCGAGGTCCTCGCGCATGTCCCACAGGGCGCCGGAGAAGATCGTGGAGTTGAGGTGCACACCACCGTTGTCACCGCGGTAGGTGACTCCGATGAAGTTCTTCGACGTGGTGGCACCGTCGTTGAGGTCACGCAGGGCGCACTCGCGCGGGCCGGCGGTGGTGCACAGGTCCTCGCCGAGGAGGCCGGCGTCCGGGTCGTCCATGGAAACGTTGTTCGCCTCCAGGTCGATGGCGTTGCCGAAGTAGTCGGCGACGGCCTCGTTCATGGCGCCGGACTGGCCCGCGTAGACCAGGTTCGCGGTGTGCTCGACGACGCCGTGCGTCATCTCGTGACCGACGACGTCCGTGTCGGCGGAGAACGTGCGGAAGCCGCCGCCGCCCTGGCCGTACACCATCTTCTGCCCGTCCCAGAAGGCGTTGTTGTACGGCTTTCCGTTGGCGACGATGCCGACCAGGGAGTAGATGAACCCGTCCTTGCCGTCGAGGCCCTTACGGTCGAAGTGGCTCTTGTAGTAGTCGTAGACCTTGCCGGCCGCCCAGTGGGCGTCCACAGCGCCGGACTCGGTGTACTCCTCACCGAGCTCGGGTGTGGCCGGGCTGAACGGCTGGACGCCGGCGGGCCAGGCGCCGGACGCGCTGACGACCTCGCGGCCGCGCGCGTCGTAGGTCACCAGCATGGGACCGTCGTACGGGGAGTCGGCGGCCCGGCGTCCGTAGTCGATCGTCTGGAGCGTGCCCTTGTTGTTTTTGTACAGGTTGAGCTCGACCTTGTTGCCGTCGTAGCGCGTGCCGGTGCCCTTGACGACGAGTTGGTCGGCGGCGTCGGTGGAGACCTCCGGGGCCGCACCCGTCTCACCCGTTCCGGCCGCGGCCGTGACGGACGCGCCGAACGTCTTGATGTCGCTGTACTGCATGGCCGGGAAGCCGGAGTGCGCGTCGATGTACACCTGCTGCTTCACCGGCTGCCCGTCGACCGGGCTGACGCCGGTGACGGTGATCTGCCGGGTCAGCACGCCGGCGCCCTGCGGGAGGATCGTGACGCCCTCGGCGGTGCCGGTGAGGAGCTGTGCGCCCGGCTTCTCGCCCTTGGCGGGAGCCTTCAGCAGACCGCCGCTCAGCTGCGAGCCGACCGCGCTGACGGCCCGCTCGATCGCGGTCTTCTCGGAGACCTTCGGGGCGATCGTGTCCAGCTTCAGCTCGGTGAAGAACTTGCCGGAGGTGCCGGTGACGGCCCGCTTGCCGGCCTTCTTCTCCATCCGGACGACGTACTCGCCGCCCAGTACCGGGACACCCTTGTACTTCTGCTGGAGACGCACGGTCTCGCGCCCGCCCGCAGCCTGCGTGTCGACGACCTTCAGGTCCGCGGCCGGGTCGGCTATGTGGTACCGGCTCTTCTTCGCCTTGAGATGTCCACGCGCGGCGTCGGCGGCGCTGCCGGTGGCGGTCACCGCCTCGTGCAGGTCGGTGACGAGCGACGGAGTCCCGGTCTCGGTACCCGGCTTCACCTCGGACGCGGCGGACGCGGTGGCGGTGTCCGCGTGGGCGGCCGGTATCGCCGTGACCAACAGGCCCGCGGCGGCCAGCACTGCGGCAATGCCCTGGCCGACGAGCATGCTGCCGGATCCCTGTCCTGCTCTGGCTGATCTCTTGCGCGATGAACTCCGCACGGTGCCCCTCCGGTGCCACTGCTGCATGAACGGATATCGGATACGGACATGCAAGTACCGGCACCGGGGTGTGAACAATGCGTTCCAGGTGTGCACTTGTGGACGTCCACACTTGTGTGGCCTGCATTGACAGGTAAGAATCCGGCCAGTGGGGCTGACTGGGTGGGACATGCAATGGCAGGCGCTCGGGCTCGGAGCGGACGAACTCCGCGTGTACGAAGCGCTGCTCGACGTACCCGAGCGCGCCTCCCGTACTGCGCTGGCCCAGTCCCTCGGGCTGACCGTGCGGCGGGTCACGCGCGCGCTCGACCAGCTGGCCGAGCACCACTTCACGCACCCGGCCCGAGAATCGTCCGGGCTGCCCGCAGCCGTGGCCCCCGCCACAGCGCTGCGAAACCTGATCCATCTTCGGCACGCCGAACTCCTGCACAGATCAGCCGAGTTGGAGGAGCTTACCGGCTCCGTCGACCGGATCGCCGCCCAGCTGCTGAGCTCCGTGAACACCCCCCGCGCCACCGGCATCGAGACGGTCCGCGGCGGGGCGGCGATCGCCGCGCGGGTGGCCTCTCTGCTGGTGTCGGCGAGTGAAGAGGTGGCACTTCTCGACCGGCCGCCCTACGCGGCCAGCCAGCCGGACGGGATGCCCGCGCCCCTCGACGTGACCGAACCCGTCCGGCGCGGGGTACGGGTGCGTGTCGCGGTCGACCGCGAGGGGCTGAGCTTCCAGGGGCGCGCCCGGGGTCTGGGCGATCTGGCCGTCCAGGGCGTCCAGATACGGGTGGGAACGGATCTGCCGACGAAACTGATCACGGTGGACCGGCGGGTTACTCTGCTGCCGCCGACGGACGCGGCAGATCCGACGGCCTCCGCGCTGGTGGTGAGCGACTCGCTCCTGAGCAACGCGCTGGTGCCCCTGTTCGAGTCGGTCTGGGAGCGGGCTGTACCCATAGGGTCCGTCGACCGGATCACGGACGAGGACCGGGAACTGCTGACCATGCTCGCCTCCGGCCTGAAGGACGAGGCGATGGCCCGGCGGCTCGACATCCACGTGCACACGGTCCGCCGCCGCATCACCCGCCTGATGCAGACCCTGAACGCGGAGACCAGATTCCAGGCCGGGGTGCAGGCTGCGTTGCGGGGCTGGCTGACGGGGTGAGGGCGGCCGGTTCAGGACCGTGATGCCCCGGTCGGCGTTCGGCTCACCGGTCGGCCGGCCGGCCGACGCGGGGGCCTGCACCCCGCAGGGTGCGCGGACGACCGGCGTGGCTCCGGCGACAGGTCGTCCCGGGGCGTACAGCTCGGTGCCGAGCAGCTCCGTGCTGCGGCGGGGGCTTCGGCCCTGCGACGCCGTGGCCTCATCGGCCTGGAACCGCGCGGAGCTCGTCGAGATCGAACAGCCGGACGTGACCCTGCGACTGTCGCGTACCGTGCTCGGTGCCGTGATGAGCAGAGCCACCACCTTCGCCCGGGCGACCGGCGAAGGCCGTGCCGAAGCGGAAGCCGACGCGCGGGTCCCGCGCACCTTCGGGATGCTCACCGACCGGCCTGACCCGCGCTTCCCGATCGTCACGCCGTAGCCTCGGGGGCGGGTGGGTCATCCGATCGGCTGACCCACCCGTCAGCCGTCCGGCTCTCGGAGGCCGACCGACGGGCCGATGGACCGCGAGACACCGTGACGGAGGCTGGGGGGAGGGCGACGGAGACCGAGGCGTCGCACCGGACTCCGCGATGGGGCAGAGGAATCAGCAGGAGGGTGTCGCCGATGACGACCAGGCCGGAACAGCGTCACACCGCGGCGGAGCCGTCCCGCAGCCACGGGACAGGGACCGGCCCGAGGCCGGTGACCAGGAGACGGCGCACGGCTGCTCTCGTAGGTGCGGTGCCGCTCGCTCTCACGGTGGCACTCGCCGGATGCGCTCCGGGCGCGGACACCTCCCCGTCCCCGGCCGCTGCCTCACCGCAAGACCGTAACGGCACGGCGCAGGAGGGCGGCGGCCCGGTCCGCACCCCTGAGGGGACCCTCCTGGTCACGGATTTCGGATCCGACACCGTCACCTTCGTCGACCCCTCGGAGCGTGAGGGGGCCGGCCGGGAGTCGGTCGAGGTCGGCACGGCTCCGTACGGCATCGTGCTCGGTGACGACGGCACGGCGTGGGTGGCGACGGCCGAAGGGGTGGCCGCGGTGGACACCGCGACCCGGAAGCGGACCGCCCTGATCCCGTACTCGACCGACACCGGCCCCGTGACCACGGGTGAGTACCGGGGCGGAGGCATGGGGATCGCACTCTCCCCGGACGAGCACACCGTCTACGTCGGGGTGAACGTCCCCGATGGCCCCGGAACCCTCGAGGCCATCGACACCGAGCGGCGCCAGGTGGTCGAGACGGTCCCGGTCGGCCGACGGCCCTTCGACGTCGACGTATCGGGTGACGGACGGCAGATCTACACGACCAACCACGACTCCTTCGACGTCACGGTCGTCGACGCGGCGTCCTGGCGGAGCCGCCGCATCGAAGTGGCCCCGTACGGGACCGAGGGCGGCCTCGGCTCCTGGCTGAAGCCGCACTACAGCGCCGTACGCCCCTCGGACGGCGCTCTCCTCCTCCCCTTCGAGGGCGAACGCCTCGCTGTAGTCGACCCGGACACCGGCCGTGTCGCCATCGAGCGCATGACGGCCGACACCCACCAGCACGGAGTCACGGTCACGGACGACGGGACGCTGTTCGCCGTCGGCACCGGCGCCATCGATCCGTCGACCGACGCAGGCCCTTCGCTGACCATCCGCGCACCCGGCGGAACGGAGCGCGTCATCCCGCTGGACGGTTCGCACGAAGACGTAGTGGTCTCCGAGGACGGCCGGACCGCCTACGTCTCCGGAGGATTCACCCGCGACGGCTACTGGGACGGCCTCAGCATCGTCGATGTGGCGACGGGTGACGTGACGCGGCTCCCGGCCGGTACACGGCCCCTGGGCATGGTGGTTCTGTAGCCCGCCGCCCGCCGCCCGCCGCCCGCCGCCCGCCGCCCGCCGGGCCCCGCCTCTGGACCGGGCGGGTCTGACACCCTCCTGATCCGGGACCCGGGTCCGGTCACGCCGTACCGAGGGGGCCCACGTCAGGAGGAGAGAGGGAAGTGAGCATGTTGAACGTCCAGCTGAGCGACGCCGACATCAGATATGCCGAACGGGCCGTGGAACTGGCAGGGGAAGCGCTCCGGGCCGGGGACGAGCCGTTCGGCTCCGTCCTGGTCAGCGCGGAGGGGATGATCCTTCGGGAGGCCCGCAACCTGGTCCGCACCCGGGAGGACGACACGCGCCATCCCGAGTTCGAACTCGCCCGATGGGCCGCGGGGCACCTGAGCGCCGAAGAACGGTCCTCGTCCGTCGTCTACACGTCGGGGGAACACTGCCCCATGTGCGCGGCTGCGCACGGCTGGGCGGGCCTCGGACGCATCGTCTACGCGCACGCGGGCGCGCAGCTCGCCCAATGGCTCACCGAGCTCGACGTGGCCCCGCCGCCCGTGCGGCCCCTGGGTATCCAGGAGATCGTGCCCGGCATCGAGGTCCAGGGGCCGATCCCCGCCTTCGCCGACCGTCTGCGGAGCATGCACCGCACCTTTCACACGAGGGCCGCGCCCCGGACCTGAGGCGGCTCTCGCGCCGGTCCGGTGCCCGTCCCGACGTGAGGGGTCGCTGAACACGGCGCGCCCGGTGTGTCAGAACGCGTACCGGATCGGCAGCCACGGGGCGTGCGCGTGGACCAGCCGGCGCACGGTGTCCACCGCCGCGGCCTTGGGGGCGTCGCGGTAGCGCACGTTCCAGCTGCCGTTCTGCGAGAGCTTGGCCTGCTGGAGCTCGGGGCGCCAGATGGTGTCCTCGGCGCGCGGGTGCCAGGACATGTTGACGTCGTGCAGGTCCCGGTTGTGCGTCAGCATGATCACTTCGGCCGCCGCCTGTTCCTTGACCGCGTCCGGCAGGACGTCGTCCATGTGCTGGAGCAGCTGCCCCCAGGCCTGCTCCCAGCCAGGTCTGATGACGACGGGGGAGAGGTTGAAGTGCACCTCGTACCCGGCCTCGACGAAGTCCGCCGCCGCCTCGATGCGCTGCTCGACAGGACTGGTACGGATGTCCAGCAGGCGGGAGTCGTCCGGTGGCATGAGGGAGAACCGCACACGGGTGCGCCCACGGGGCTGGAGAAGGAGAAGATCCGGATTGACGAACTTGGTCGCGAACGACGCCTTGGCCGTGGGCCAGTGCGAGAAGGCGCGCACCAGATCGGCGGTGTTCTCGCTGATCAGGGCGTCGACGGAGCAGTCGTTGTTCTCTCCGATGTCGTAGACCCACGCCTCCGGGTCGCACTGGTTCGGTTCCCTCTTCGGGCCCTGGCCCGCGACGTGCCGGGCCAGCCGGGCGATGATGCGGTCGATGTTGGTGAAGACGGTGACGGGATTGGCGTAGCCCTTCCGCCGGGGTACGTAGCAGTAGGCGCAGGCCATGGCGCAGCCGTTGGCGGCACCCGGGGCGATCCAGTCCGCGGACCGGCCGTTGACCCGGACCGTGAGTGTCTTCTTCTCGCCCAGCACCAGGACCGTGCTCTTGATCCGGACCCAGCGGTCGACGTTCCCCCTGTTTCCGTGCAGTTCCGGGATGCGCCAGTGGGAATCGACCGGGAGGACGTCGGCGTCCGGGAACCGGGCGAGTACCTCCCGTCCTCGCGGTGAGGCGGCGGCACCGGGCTCGGCGTGGATCTCGCGTACCGACAGCATCCGGCGCGCCTGGTCCGAGTCGCGAAAGGAAGGAACCTGGGGCACGAGGCCCTCGGGCCGGCCGCAGAGGTCCTCGAAGCCGAACAGCCCGTCCTGGACCGGGTCCGCGTCGCCCGGGAAAAAGGGGGTGGGGGTGTGCATGGCTTCCGCTCCGGGTTCTGTCACGTCACCCCAACGGTACGAGACGCGCCGGAGGTGCGGGTGCCGGGCCATGGGACCGGTGCGGTGGGAGGGCGGGTGACGGGTGGCGGCGGGCGACGTGACGGTGCGGTCGGAGGGCGGGCGGTGCCGGGCGACGGGGCCGGTGGGCGGGGCCGGTGGGCGGGCGCGGCTCGGGAGACGCGTTCGCCCACCCCCTGCGCGTCACCGAACGGCTGGCGTGCCGGCCCGTGGACGACGGGCGCCGGTGCACGTGGACGGCCGCGAGAAGGCGCTCGTCGGCAGCGGTGAAGGCCCGCGTGCTTTCCCCGCCGACGGCGAAGGCCCGCGTGAGCAGTTCCCCGCCGTCGGTGAAGCTCCTCGCCGGGGCCGATGTGTGGCCGGCTGGGCGCTGTTGCTCGTGCACACCCTTTCGCGCTGCTGCCGGAGCGGGCTGCGACGGATGGGGGGCCGTCGTCCGCCGCAGTCCGCCCGCTGCCGCACGATCGGTCCTGGAGGCACGGCAGGCGCGGGCCACATGCCTCGTTCGTGCGTCGTAGGGTGAAAACGTGGCTCCCCCCGATGGCCCCGGACGGCAGGACGGCGGTCTGACGACCGGCGAGGTCGCCAGGCGGCTCGGGGTGGCCCCGACCACGGTGCGCTCGTGGGACCGCAGGTACGGCCTCGGCCCCCGCCTCCGTACCGGTGGCACGCACCGGCGGTGGACGGCCGCTGACCTCGCGAGGCTGGAGCGGATGTGCGAGCTCACCACGACGGGCCTCCCGCCCTCGGAGGCGGCCAGACTGGCCCGGGAGCAGGCGTCCCCGGACGCGGGGCGGGCGCCGGAACAGTCCGCCGCCAAGGGTCCGGGCGCCCGCACCGGTGTCCGGCCGGGAGGTCTGCGCCAGGAAGGCCGAGGACTGGCCCGTGCCGCGCTCCGGCTGGACCCCGGCGCCCTCGACGAGCTGCTGGACACGGTGATCGCCGACCACGGCCTGGTTACCGCCTGGACCGAGGTGATCATGCCCACGCTCCAGGCGGTCGGCCGCAAGTGGGGGAGGACGGGTGAGAAGTACGTGGAGGTCGAGCACTTCCTCTCCTGGCACGTGGTCGGCGCCCTGCGCCGGTCCGCCCCGCCGGCGCCGTCCGTCCGGCCCGGCGCCACGGCCCTGTTGGCGTGCGTGCCCGGCGAGAATCACGAGCTGCCTCTCGAGGTCCTCGCGGCCGCACTGGCCGAGCGCGGTGTGCCGATCCGGATGTTCGGTGCCGCGCTGCCGGTCGAGGCGCTCGTCGAGGCCGTGCACAGGACCGGGCCGGTGGCGGTCGGCCTGTGGGCGCAGTCCCGTGCGTCCGCCAGCCGGCCGTTGGCCAGGCATGTGGCCGCCATGGAGTGGGGTGTGCGCGGAGCCCGCACACGCCCGGTGGTGCTGACCCTCGGTCCGGGGTGGGCAGGGCAGACGGTGCCGGGGCTGCCGCACCCGTCAGGCCTCGCCGAGGCCGTGACCGCCGTGCGGTCGGTGGTGGGCGTGACGGAGTGAGCATCCGGGTCGGACGGGGCAGGTCTTCCCGGTTGGTTCCCGCCGGACGGCCGTGAGAGGGCCCTTCTCCGGCCCGGTCCCGGAGATGTGCCAGATTGGCAACCATGGGGAGACAGGGGCGGAGCTACCGGTACGTGGGTCCGGCTGGTCCGAAGGCCGCAGTCAAGCCGGGCGGCGGCGCCCGGATCAGCTCGGCTGCCGACTTCGACGACTGGGTCACCGGCCGATCCGCGGGTGAGCTCGCCGAGCCGTTCACCTACGTGGTCGCTGCGGACGGTGTCATGCGGCTCGCGCCGCGACGGAGCGAGCACGTGGCCTGCGCCGAGGCCGAACCGGTCCTGGGCGCAGGCGAGATCGGCTTCACCCGTGAGACGGGCCGGTGGTCCGTGAGCGACATCAGCAATCAGTCGACCGGTTACTGCCCGGACGTCACATCGTGGTCGGCGGTGTCCCAGGCACTGGATCGCGTAGGGATCGACCGCCCGTCACGCTTCACCCATGAGGTGGTGTTCCGGCGCTGCCCGGCCTGCGAGGAGCACAACATCGTGCGCGAGGGCGACTTCGTCTGCGTGTTCTGCGACAGCGATCTGCCCGAGGCGTGGAACGTCGACCCCGAGTGATGAGAGAAGCGGATGCGGCGCACGGCGCGGTCCTGGCCGCTACACGGACCTGTTCCGCCCGTCGGCGTCACACCCTCGGCGGGGCGCCGCACGCGAGGGCGCTACGGCGGACATCGCCGCGTCCTTCACGGCCGGGGTCGACCGCGCCGCCGTGCCGTCACGAGACCGTGCCGGAGGGCAGTACGAACGGAGGCCGCACCGGAAGGTCCCGGTGCGGCCTCCTCGGGTCCTTCAGGCGGTCTCGCCGGAACCGGAACCGGAACCAGAACCGGGACCGGCCCCCTCCGCCTTTTTGATGCCCTTGGTGATGTCGTCCAGGACCGAGAGCTTCGGTGCCTCGGTGCTGATGTCGAAGCCCGAGCGGACTACCACCAGCATGCTCTTGAGGTTGGGAGAGGGGAACGCGAGCGATTCGACGTACCCGTCGTCGCCGTTCTTCGTCACCACCTTCCAGCGCACCAGGTAGCCCTTCTGCCCGGCGACCGTGACGGCCTCGGACCTGAGCTCCTCGTGCGAGGTGATGCCGCCGTAGATCTTCTCGCCGTACGACTCCTCGGCGTTGACCTTGATGTCGGCCTCCGCCGCGGCCTTCGCGGTGGTGGCCTCGACCTCCAGCGCCTGGGCCGGTGCGGAGAACACTCCACCGCGCACACACTTCTGGGAGTCGTCTCCGGGACAGGCGTGCTCTCCGGTCGTCACTCCGGCGCCGATCGGCCCGGACTGCCCGGTCCAGCCGTCGGGTACGGGGATGCTGATCCCGCTTGCCGCGTCGGTGGCGTACCCCTCCTCCGCCTGCGGCATCTGCCCACCGGGGTCGCGGTCGCCGCCGCCGTCCTCCCCGCCGTCTCCCGGGGCGCCCGGGAGGCGGGGGCTCTCCGAGGGCGCGGGGGCCGTGGCGGAGGAGTCGGCGCGGTCGTCCGAACTGTCGCCCAGGAGATAGGCGCCGCCGCCGACGGCCGCGAGTACGACGATGCCGGCGGCGATGCCCGCGCCGATGCGTATACGACGGCGCCGGACCGTCGCAGGAGGTATCCGGAGCTGGTCGGTCCAGCGGCTCCCGTCCCACCAGCGTTCCTGAATGGGGCCGATTCCTGAGTGCCCGGGGTCTGGATGCCAGCCGGGCGGGGTCATCTGGGTCACGACAGTACCGTAGGCGCACTCGGTGAGAATCGTATGAAACGCTGATCTCGGAGAAGGCGGGAGCATCCTCCAGAACCCTCACGGTGCGTCCCGAACGGGCGGCGCGAGGGCGGTGGCGAGGCCGCCGATCCCACCGCCGATGACCAGAAGGGGTCCCTCGGCCGTGCTCAGGATACGAGGACCTGCTGGCCTGCACCGCTTCCTGGCCGGTGTGCGCCGGACCGGATACGCGGTCAACCGGGAGGACACCGAGCGCGGCATCACGGCGATCGGCGCAGCCGTGCACGAACCGGGTGGCCGGGCCGTCGCGGTGCTCACGGTGTCGGCACCGACGCTCCGGCTGCCCCGGTCCCAGGTGGAGAAGGCCGCCGGCGTGCTCACGGCGGCCGCCCGGAGCATCAGCGAGGCGCTGTGACCGCGCCGACGGCCCTTCCGGCGGTGGGTCCTCCTACGGCTCGATCAGTCCGGCCCTGATCGCGTACCGGGTCAGCTCCAGGCGGTCGCGGAGCCCCAGCTTCTGCAGGAGATTGGCCCGGTGCCGCTCGACCGTCTTGACGCTGATCACGAGCATGCCCGCGATCTCCTTCGACGAATGGCCCTCGGCGACCAGCTTGAGGATCTCCTCCTCGCGCTCGGTGATCGCCCGGTCCGGCACGTCGCCGCCGTCCCTGACCCGGTCCAGATAGTGCCGGATGAGGGCGGTCACCGCGCCCGGGTAGAGGAACGGCTCGTCGCGCATGGCCGCCCGGCACGCCTCGACGAGATCCCGGTCGGCGACGGACTTCAGTACGAAACCCGAGGCGCCCGCCTTGAGGGCCTCGAAGAAGTACTGCTCGTTGTCGTACATGGTGAGCATCAGGATGCGCAGCTCCGGCATGGCCCGCGACAGCTCCCGGGCAGCCTGGAGGCCCGTGAGGCGTGGCATCGCGATGTCGAGGACAGCCAGGTCGGGCCGCTCCGCGCGCGCCATCTCGATGGCCTCGGCTCCGTCGCCCGCCTCGGCGACGACCTCGAGGTCCGGTTCGCCGTCGAGGATCAGCCGCACGCCGCGGCGGACCAGGGCATGGTCGTCGGCGAGCAGGATGCGCGTCCTCCCGGACCCGGCGGGGGAGTGTGGCACGGTCAGGCGCCTCCGTTCCGTACGGGCAGGTCGAGGCGTACGTCCGTGCCGCCTGCCGCACCTGCACCGAGAGTGAGTGTGGCACCGATGAGCAGGGCGCGTTCGCGCATGCCACGCAGGCCCGCGCCCTCGGGGGCGCCCCCGAGACCCCGGCCGTCGTCACGGATGCACAGCTCCACCCCGTCGGTGCTCCGGCGCAGGGAGAGTTCGAGCAGGGTCGCCCCGGCGTGCCGGACGGTGTTCGTGACGGCTTCCTGGGCGATGCGGTAGACGACGAGCTCGGCCTCCTCGCCGAGCGGCGGCAGGTCCTTCTCCATCCGCCGCCGGACCGTCAGCCCTCTCGGTGTCGGTGTCTCGGTGGTCAGGGCCGTCAGTGCGCTGACCAGACCCAGCTCCTCCAGCACCCCGGGGCGCAGCCGTCGCGCGATCCTGCGGATCTCGTCGAGGCTGCCCCGGGTGATCTCCTGGACCTGGGCCAGTTCCTCCCGCAGAGGCTCCGGGGCGTGACCCGTGACCCGTTTCAGCTCCAGCAGGACAGCGGTCAAGGTCTGGCCCACTTCGTCGTGCAGCTCCTGGGCGACCCGGCGGCGCTCGGCCTCCTGCGCCCAGAGGGCCCGGGCGCTGCTGGTCGCGCGCTCCGCCTCCAGCCGGTCGAGCATGCTGTTGAACGTCTCGATCAGGGCCGCGACCTCGCCCTCACCGGCGACCTCCGGGCGTGGCCGTGGGCTCAGCAGGTCGATGGTGGTCATCGCCCGGGTGACCCGTTGCAGCGGCGCGAGGCCCAGGCGCAGGAGCAGCGCGTTCGCGCCGAGCATCAGCGTCATCCCGCCGGCCAGGATCAGGGCCTCGGTCAGCACCACCGGGGCGGACACGGTGATCGGGCCGAGCAGCAGCAGAGCTCCGGCGGCCACCAGCACCGCGGCGTTGAGCAGGAAGATGCGCCAGAACAGGGACAAGGCCGCGCGGCCTCCTTCGGACGGGAACACTGGCGAGTGACTGCCCCCACTATCGCCGGTCGGCGCCGGCGACAGACTGTGCCCGGCCCCCGTGGCCGCGTCTGCATGGTGCACCCCCTCGAAGATGGGTGTCAGCCCCGATGGTCCCGGGCACCAGCACTCCCGGACGATGGAGGCCGGTCCGACGGATCCTGATCCGGGAGGGAGTCACCATGCCCCACTACGACGAGAGGCTGCGCGGCCTCGAGGACCGTCCCCGCACCGACGACCCCGAACGCGCCGACGCCCCGGTCCGGGACGCGGGCCGGGACGCCTCGCGTGGAACCCGCCCCAGCCGCCAGACATGGCTGTGGCTCACCGTCGGTGTCGTCGGCCTCCTGGCCGGCATCTTCATCGGTCACGGTCTGCTCATTGCCGCAGGTCTGGTGGTGGCAGGGATGGCGGGGCAGCTCCTCGACCCGCAGCGGAGCAGGCCACGGGGCAGCGTGCCCGGACCCCGCTGAGCCCGAGCCACGGCCGGTCCCCGCTGAGCCGCCTCCCGGGCTTTGGTCCGACCACACACCGTGTGTGACATAGTCGGTGCATGCGTATCGCCCGGACCAGGGAGTAGCGGATGCCCGTCGAGTGGCAACCCGTACGGCAGGCCCGCACCCACGAGCTCGTGCTCCAGAGCATCGAGGAGCGGGTCTTCGCCGGAGAGCTCAAGGCGGGCGACCGCCTGCCGCCCGAGCGGGAGCTCGCGCCGGTGCTCGGTGTCAGCCGGTCCGCGCTGCGCGAGGCGCTCAGGGTGCTGGAGACCATCGGTGTCCTCGTCGCCCAGCCCGGTCGCGGCCCGGACTCCGGAGCGCGCATCGTGCGCAACCCGGACGACGCACTCGGCCGTCTGCTGCGGCTCCACTTCGCGCTGGGCAGCTACGGTCTGCACGACGTCCTGGAGGCGCGCGTCACGCTGGAGCGGTCGAGCTGGGAGGCCGCCGCCCGGCACGCCCGGGCCGACGACCTCGACGCGGCGGAGGAACTCGTCCGGCGGATGGGCGAGCCGGAGGTGGGCGTGGCCGAATTCAACGACCTCGACACCCGCTTCCACGTGCTGATCGCCGGAAGCTCGGGCAACGCCCTGACGTCGACGCTCACTTCGGCGGTGCGGGAGTCCGTCCGCCCACTGATCCTGCGTGCCCTGGAGGATGCCGAGGACTGGCCGGCGACGGCCGGCGCCCTCAACGCCCAGCACGCGCAGTTGCTGCGGCTGGTGCGCGAGGGCCGGGGCGGCGAAGCCGCAGACCTGGTCGAGGAGCACATCCGGGGCCTGCACGGAAAGCTGGTCGACGAGGACGAGGCGCCGTAGGGACGTGACGCCCGCCGAGGAACGGGGGCGGGGAGAGTGCGCACGCACTCTCCCCGCCCCCGTTCCGCTTCCCCTCCGCCGGGCGCGCCCGCAGCCTTCCCCATGAGGACCGAGGCTAGTATGGTCGGACCATAAATGACCGGGGAGGTCCCATGCGTATCGGACTCTTCGCCACCTGTCTGGGAGACACGCTCTTCCCGGAGGCGGTGAAATCGACCGCGGTGCTGCTCGCCCGTCTGGGCCACGAGGTGGTCTTCCCGCCGGACCAGACCTGCTGCGGCCAGATGCACGTCAACACCGGCTACCAGCGCGAACCCGTCCCGCTGGTGCGCAACTTCGCCGAGCAGTTCGGGGACGCCTCGATCGACGCGGTCGTCATGCCGTCCGGCTCGTGCGCCGGCTCGGTCCGCCACCAGCACGAGATCGTCGCGAAGCGGTACGGCGACGCCGCGCTGCAGGCCGGGGTCGCCACGGTCAAGGCCAAGACGTACGAGCTCTCCGAACTCCTCGTCGACGTGCTGGGCGTCACCCAGGTCGGCGCGTACTTCCCGCACCGGGTCACCTACCACCCCACCTGCCACTCCCTGCGCATGCTCCGGGTCGGAGACAAGCCGCTGAAGCTCCTGCGCGCCGTCGAGGGCATCGACCTGGCCGAGCTTCCCGAGGCCGACTCCTGCTGCGGCTTCGGCGGGACCTTCGCCCTCAAGAACGCCGAGACCTCCACCGCGATGCTCCAGGACAAGATGCGCAACATCTCCGACACGAAGGCCGATGTGTGCGCGGCGGGGGACTCCTCCTGCCTGATGCACATCGGCGGCGGGCTCTCCCGCATCAGGTCCGGTACGCGCACGCTGCATCTCGCCCAGATCCTCGGATCCACCCGCTCCGCGCCGTACGCCATGATGGAGGCCGCCCGATGAGCACGTTCCTCGGCATGCCCGCCGCCCCGCCCCGCTCCCCGTACGGCACGGGCAACCTGCGCGGCGACCGGAAGTTCCCCGAGGCGGCCCACGACGAGCTCCGCAACGAACAGCTGCGACGCAACCTCGGCAGGGCCACGCGCACCATCCGGACCAAGCGCCTAGGCGTGACCGGCGAACTCCCCGACTGGGAGCACCTGCGAGACGCCGGATCGGCCGTCAAGACCGACACGATGAACCGGCTTCCCGAACTCCTGGAACAGCTGGAGCAGAAGGTCACCGAGCGCGGCGGCACGGTCCACTGGGCTCGCGACGGCGTCGAGGCCAACGAGATCGTCACCCGGCTGGTCAGGGCGACCGGCAGCAGCGACGTCATCAAGGTCAAGTCGATGGCCACCCAGGAGATCGGCCTCAACGAGCACCTCGAGGCGGCCGGCATCACGCCGTACGAGACCGATCTCGCCGAGCTCATCGTGCAGCTCGCCGACGACAAGCCCTCGCACATCCTGGTACCCGCGATCCACCGCAACCGCGACGAGATCCGGCAGATCTTCCTCGACGCGATCCCCGGCGTCGACCCGGATCTCGACAACGTGCCCGCACACCTCGCCGCCGCGGCCCGCGCCTACCTGCGCGAGAAGTTCATGACGACCAGGGTGGCGGTCTCGGGTGCCAACTTCGGCATCGCCGAGACCGGCACCCTGGCGGTGGTCGAGTCGGAGGGCAACGGCCGGATGTGCCTGACCCTGCCCGACACCCTCATCACGGTGATGGGCATCGAGAAGGTCCTGCCGCGATATCAGGACCTGGAGGTGTTCCTCCAGCTGCTGCCACGCTCCTCGACCGGCGAGCGGATGAATCCGTACACCTCGATGTGGACCGGCGTGACACCCGGCGACGGACCGCAGGACTTCCACCTCGTCCTCCTTGACAACGGCCGCACCGCCGCGCTCGCCGACACGATCGGCCGCGAGGCGCTCAACTGCATCCGCTGCTCCGCCTGTCTCAACGTCTGCCCCGTGTACGAGCGGGCCGGTGGCCATGCCTACGGATCGACGTACCCCGGTCCGATCGGTGCCGTGCTCACTCCGCAGCTCGCCGGGATGCACGCGGCGAAGAACGACCCCAACAGCTCGCTGCCGTACGCCTCCAGCCTCTGCGGGGCCTGCTTCGACGCCTGCCCCGTGAAGATCGACATCCCCTCGATGCTCGTCGAACTGCGTCACCAGCACACCGAACAGTCGGGGACCACGGCGGAGAAGCTCGCCATGAAGGCCGCGGCAGGGGTGATGAAGAAGCCGAAGCTCTTCACCGCCGCGCAGAAGGCGGCCTCCCTCGGCAGGGTCGTCGGAGGGCGGGAAGGCACGATCTCCCGTCTGCCCGCCCCCCTCAGTGGCTGGAGCGACAGCCGCGACACCGCAGCCCCGCCCAGGCAGTCCTTCCGCTCCTGGCTGGCATCGGCCGAGGGCGCGGCGACGATGCGGGCCGCAGCCGAGGAGGGCGCGGGGCGCGCCCCCGAAACCCCCGAGGAGGACCGGTGACCACTCCCACCGCACGCGACACGGTGCTCGGCCGGATCAGGGACGCCCTGGCACTCGCACCCACCCCCGACACCCGCATCCCCCGCCTCTACCGCACCGGCCGTACCTTCCCGGACGGCGAGCGCCTCGCGCTCCTGACCGACCGGCTCGTCGACTACAAGGCCCAGGTCCACCCCTGCACGGGCGACCGCACCGCCGAAGTGGTCGCGGAGATCCTGCGCGAGCGCGGCGCACGGCGGATCGGCGTCCCGGACGGACTGGACGAGCAGTGGCTCAGCGCCTACGACGGCGAGGTCCAGCGGGACTCCGCGGACATCCCCGCGCCGAGCCTCGACGCGCTGGACGGGGTGGTCACGGCCTCCGCCGTCACCTGCGCGGAGACGGGCACGATCTTCCTGGACGGTTCGCCCGACCAGGGCCGGCGCGCACTGTCCCTCGTCCCCGACCTCCACGTGTGCGTGGTCGATCTGTCCTCGGTCGTGGCAGGCGTCCCGGAGGCGGTGGCCGGGCTGGTGCCGGAGAGGCCGACGACCCTGATCAGCGGCCCGTCGGCCACGTCCGACATCGAACTCGAGCGGGTGGAAGGTGTCCACGGCCCGCGCACCCTCGCGGTGGTGATCCGCACGGACGCCTAGGGGGTCCCACCCTGGTGCCCGCACCCGCACCAGGGTGGGCGGGGCGTCAGGCGTCGAGGTCGTAGAGGACGAACTCCTCCCAGGACCCGGTGATGTCGTGGAGCGGGCGCGCAGTGAGTACTGGAGCGATCCGGTGTAACCGTTCTCCATGGTGACGAAGAGCCCGTTCAGCGTGGACTGGATCGCCCAGCGGTCAAGGACCTCGTTGTAGTAGAGGGCGAAGCGCTCCCAGCCGCCCGCGCTCGCGGAACGGGCACGCAGCACGTTCTGCGCGCTGCCGGCCAACTCTTCTCGACCGCCACGTAGAGGTTGTTCGCCAGGGACTTCATCGCGCACGTTCCGGTGGTGTCGTCCCACTCGAAGGCGAAGCCCTCCCAGGCGCCACCGACATCGAGCGAACGGGCCCGCAGCACACCCGTGTTGGGTGCGGCGTAGTTCAGCTCGGTGGCTACGAACTGCGAGTTGCGGGCCGATTGCAGGGCGAGGAGCTCGGTCTCCGCGGAGCGGCGGATACGCCGTCACGGGCGGCGAGCGGGGCCTGCCGCGTGTCCGCCTCCTCGGAGATACGCGCCAGGTCGGCGCCGTCCACCGCCAGCCAGCCGCTCGGTACGGCGGCCGGTCCGTCGGCCGCCGGCGCGGCTCCGGCGGGGGGTGAGGCAAGCGCGGTGACCGCAACAACGGCACTCAGGGAAAGCAGAACGGACGTAATGCGTCCCACAGGTATTCCTCGATCGTTGTCAGAAGAATTCCGGGCCTGCGGGAAATGGTTCGCGATGTATTCACGGACCCGTGTCGTCGTGTCGACGAACGGCACGGGCGGACGGACCTCTGCCGTCAACGGTTTCCACCGCATGGAAGAGCAGTCCCCCGGATTCCCCGCAGCCCCCCAGGCTGAGGTCGACGCCCTCCTCGGGCGTTTCCACAGCCGCCGCGCCACTTGACGAAGCGGCCTCAGCGTAACGGCGTGACAGGTGTTCCGGAAATGAATTGAAGGGATTTCGCGAAGCCCTGACAGCCGCCTTGCTGAAGTACTGATTCCGCAGTTCTCCGTTAAGGCGAGTGACGTTTTATGTTTCCTTCGTGGACGTGCGTCGCCGGATGCGGAACCCCTTCAGTCCTCGGCGAGGCCACGCTCATATGCCGCAAGCGTGTCGACGAACATCCGCCGTTGGCCGGCAGTCAGAGGGGCGAGCGCCTCCCGCCAGGCGGTCGCGCCGCGGCCCAGCCATTTCTGGATCGTGTCCCTGTGCGCCTCGGAGATGCTCACGATCTTGCGGCGCCGGTCCGCCTCCGACTCCTTCCGTTCCAGGACCCCTTTCCGGCTCAACTCGCCCACCATCAGGCTGACCGTCGTCGGCGCCACCTCCAGCCGCGCCGCCAGGTCGTTGACGCTCATCGGCCCGTCGAAGAGCAGGTAGGCGAGCAGCGACAGGTGCCGGGGGGCGAGCGCGAGCGTCCGGAGCTCCTCCGGCACCGGGATCCGTTTCGCCCGGCCGACCATGCGCGGCATGAGGAGGAGCAGCTCCCGGATCGCTCCGTCGACATCCGGATCGGCGTCACCCTGCGTCGGGCCGGCGGTTGACACGGTCCTCACCTCTCAATAGCTTTGATGACAAAGCTTATTTGCTTTCGAAGCAAATAAGTGCGTGGAGCGATGCTATCGGAGGGCTGGATTCGTGACTGAGCAGCGCCCATCACCTGCGGCTTTCAACCAGCAGGTCATCGAGGAGTTCCGTACGAACGGGGGCAAGGTGGGCGGGATGTTCGCCGGTGCCCCGCTCGTGCTGCTGACCACCACCGGGGCCCGCAGCGGCCGGGCCCGGACGAACCCGGTGGTGTACGCGCGGGACGGCGCCAGGGTCCTGGTCTTCGCGTCCAACGCGGGCGGGCCCAGGCACCCCGACTGGTACAGGAACCTGATCGCCGATCCCCGGGTCACCGTGGAGATCGGCACCGAGGACGGCGGAGTGGAGACGTACGCGGCCACAGCGGTACCGGCCGACGGTGAGGAGCGCGACCGTCTCTACCAGGCGCAGTGCGAACGCGACCCGGCCTTCTCCGCCTACCAGGCCGGCACCACCCGGGTCATCCCCGTCGTCGCCCTGAACCGCCTCGACCTCTCCGACCCGGAGCGCAACCGTGCGCTGGGTGCCTTCCTCCTACGGGTCCACGGCGAACTCAGAGGAGAACTCGCCACGCTGCGCCAGGACGTCGACGACTATCTCGCGCGGTCGGCCGAACCCCATGGGCCCGTACGGGCGGAGCCGTCCTTGGGGCGACAACTGGCCACACACTGCCTGACGTTCTGCAACGCCCTTCACTCGCACCACATCAGCGAGGACAGCGCCTTCACCGACTTCGAGAAGCACTTTCCCGGACTCGCCCCAGCGATCGCGCAGCTCCGCGAGGAGCACCGCACCGTGGCGACCGTCCTGGCCGGAATCGAAACCCTGCTGGAGACTCTTGCCTCCCGGTCCGCCGCAGGGGAGACCGAGGCGCTCAGGACCGAGCTGGCACGACTGGCCGACGACCTCGAGGCGCACTTCGACCACGAGGAACGGCACCTGCTCCCCACACTCACCGGGCACGACGGACCCGCCGACGCGTGAACGCACGCGTCGGCGGGCCCGTCACGGGTCACGGCGGTGATCAGAGCCCGTGGGCGACCTCCAGTGGCGCGAAGCCGACGCGGGTCGTCGAACCGTCATCGGCCCAGCGCACCGCGACGGACTCCCCGTCGACGTCCACCCCACTCACCGCCGAGGCGAGAGGGCCGGCGGCCGGCTCGGCGGTGAGCGAGGCGAGTGCCACCAGTACGTCGGTCCCCTCCACCTCGGCACCCAGCCGGGGCAGCACCGCCCACCGGGTGAACGCAGTGCCCTGGGGCGCCCGTACGTCCTCCTGCTCCGACCAGCCGTGCAGTCCGTGCAGCGCGGAACTCACCGGGCCCTCGGGGGCCGTCGCCCAGCCCGTCTGCTCCGCCCTGGTTCCGGGGGGTGCGCCCAGGATCCGGTGGACCCGCAGTTCGTACCGTCCCCGGACGACGGTCACGCTCTCCACCCGCAGGCCCGGCCAGGTCGGCGGGCCGTCCGGGAACACCGGGGTGTGCCAGGACGCTGCCCAGCCCCAGCCGTCGCCGTGCCCCGCACCCAGCGGGTGGATGCGGACCCGGCGGCTGCGTGACCCCCTTGCCAGGAGCGACAGATGGTTGTCCGCGGTGTTCGCGGACGCGGTGGGGCCGGTGGCCGTCGAGTACGCGAGGCGGGCGTAGAGCGGGTCGGAGATGTCCGCCGTCTCACCCTCGTGCGGCCGGACGTGGTCACTGCCGTGGTTGTGCAGCCGCACGATGCCGTCGGCCCGCGTCGACTGAACGAGCAGACCCGGTGACGGCAGGGACAGCACCCGGTCAGGGCCCTCGCTCGGGGCGGGCTCCTCGTCCGCCGTCCACAGCGGGTGCTCCGCCGGTGCCAGCAGGGCGACGAAGGCCTTCGACGCCCAGTACGGCGACGACGGGCCGGAGTACACCTGGAGCGTCGCGTCGTGCGGACCGTGCCAGCCCAGGCTCAGCAGGCCGTCGTCGCCGACCGAACCGCGCTCCAGGAAGTACCGCAGCGAGCCGCTGATCAGCCGGCGCGAGACGCCCGGCGCCAAGGGGGTGTGCCCGGACACGGCGCCCATCCCGACCGCGGCGCCCGCCGCGAAGCGGTAGGAGAGGGAGCGTCCGAAGTGCAACGGGGCGCCGTCCGCGCCGAACATCAGGGAGAAACTCTCCAGGTGCTCGCTCAGCCGCGCGCCGTGGTGTGCCGACAGCTCGGCGTCGCCCGACAGATACGCGTCCAGCACGGGATACAGGTGCAGCGCCCAGCCGTTGTAGTGGTCGAAGGCGCGCCCGTCCCCGTCGGCGTACCAGCCCTCGCCGCGGTACCAGACCTCCAGCAGGTCGAGCGCCCGCTGCCGGGCCAGGGCCGTCTCCGCGTCGCCCCGGCCGACCGACTCCAGGAATCCGGCGACTGAGAACGGGAAGAGATACCAGTTGTTGGGTGCCGGGGTGTGCCGCAGGGCGCCGCGCAGCCATTCCTCAGCCCGGTCCTGCGTGGCGGCGTCGAGCTGGTCCCACAGCCAGGGCCGGGTCAGCCGCAGCCCGATCGCCACCGACGCCGACTCCACCATCGGCTGGCCGAAGACGGTGTGGTCCAGGATCAGCGGCCAGGACTCGGCGTCGTCCCGTCCCGCCGTGCGGGTACCGGCGGTGAGCCCGTCGGCGTACCGCTCCAGCCAGTTGTGCGGGTCCTTGCCGTCCGAACCGGCGACCCGGAACGCGGCGGTGAGGAACGTACGGGCATAGCCCTCCAGGCCGTCGGACCTGACTCCGGAGCGCGAGGGGCGGCCCGGCAGGTCGAGGAGGGCCCGGCCGGGGGTCGCCCACTTCCATGCGGCGTCCAGCAGCCCGTCCGCCGTCGCCTCCCAGTGGGCCCGGGTGTATCCGGTGTGCGGGCTCGTCGTGCGGTCATCCGAGGGGAGTGGAAAGGGGGTGGAGGTCATGCGAGGAATGCCAGCCTTTCGCGTCGTACGGGATGGGCGAAACCGTCGCCCGCGGCCCAGCGGGCGACCTCGCCGACGGCCAGATCGGCCAGCCGCCGCAGTTCGTTGCCCTGGGACCCGGCGAGGTGTGGGGTGATGACCGCGTTGTCGCAGCCCCACAGCGGATGGTCCGCCGGCAGCGGGTCGGGGTCGGTGACGTCCAGCACCGCCCGGATGCGGTCCGTCCGGAGTACGTCGGTGAGGGCGTCCTGGTCGACGACCGCGCCCCGTGAGGTGTTGATCAGGACGGCGTCGGGCCGCATCGAGCTGAGGAGTCCGCGGGTGACCAGCCCCGTGGTCGCGGGCAGGAGCGGTGTGTGGACGCTGACCACGTCGCTCTCCGCGAAGAGCCCTGCCAGGGTGACGGGGCGGACGCCGAGGGCGGCGGCCTCCTCGTCGGTGACGTACGGGTCGTGCAGCAACACCCGCAGGTCGTAGGGGCGAAGCAGCTCGATCACCCTCCGGCCGATCAGGGAGGCGGACAGAATGCCCACCGTGCGGCCGTAGTTGCCCACGTCGGGCGGGGTGGTGAGCCAGGCGTCGCGCTCGCGGGCGGCCCGGAAGTCCCTGGCCCGCTCCAGGACCCGTTTGCCGGACAGCAGGATCATCGCGAGGGTGTACTCCGCCACCGGCAGCGCATTGGCCGCCGCGGCCGACGAAACCTCGATGCCCCTTTCCCAGCAGGCGTCGGTCACATGGCCGCGTACCGTGCCCGCCGTGTGCACGACGGCCCGCAGCGCGGGTGCGGCGGCCAGGACCCCCGCGTGGATCGGTGGGCAGCCCCAGCCGGTGACCAGGACCTCCGTGTCCGCGAGTACGGCACGCGCCGCTTCGGTCGTGAAGTCGTCGATCGCGGGCACGGGCGCGAGGGTGCACACCTCGGCCAGCGCCGCCAGGGAATCGGCGGGGAGCACCGCTGCCGCGGCGTCCGACCCCATGGCGATCGCGACGTGCGGCCTGCGGTGTGCGGGGGGAGTGCTGGGCATGGTTCTCCTGTGCGGTGGTCCGGGCGGGGCGGCACGGCTACTTGACGGCACCCGCCGTCAGCCCGGACCGCCAGAAACGCTGGAGCATGGCGAAGGCGAGGATCAGGGGCAGCACCGCGAGCAGCGAGCCCATGATGACGACGGGGTAGTACTCGGGCGACACGGACGCGGCGCTGTTCCAGGAGTACAGGCCGAGACTGACCGGATACAGATCCTGGTCGGAGAGCATCACCATGGGCAGGAAGAAGTTGTTCCAGATAGCTGTGAGCTGGAAGAGGAAGACGGTGACCAGCCCGGGACCCAGCATCCGCAGCGCCACCCTGAAGTAGGCGGCCAGTTCGCCCGCACCGTCCATCCGCGCGGCCTCCAGCACCTCGTCGGGCACGTACCCCTGGCTGAAGATCCGCCCGAGGTAGACCCCGAACGGGTTGAACAGGACGGGGATGAAGACGGCCCAGAAGGTGTTCACGAGACCGGCGGAGGACGCCATCAGGTAGAGCGGCAGGGCGAGCACGGTCTGCGGCACCATGACGGCGGCCAGTACCAGTCCGAACAGCTTCTCCTTGCGGGCGAAGCGGTACTTGTCGAAGGCGTAGCCGCACGCGACGCTGATCAGTGCCCCGAGTGCCGCACCGAGCACCGCGTACAGCAGGCTGTTGCCGTACCAGCGGCCGAAGAGCCCGCCGTCCATGGCGAACAGGTCCTTCATGTTCTGGACGAAGGAGAAGTCGCTCAGCGACAGGATGTCACTGCTGAAGAGGGCGTCCCTGTTCTTCGTCGAGGCGAGTACCAGCCACAGCACCGGCAGCAGGGTGTACAGCACCGACACGAGGACCACGAGGTTGACGACGGAGCGCCCGAGGAGCCGGGGCCGAAGGGGCAAGGCGGCACGGGACACGGTCGACGCGCTCATCGGGCGCCCTCCTCGGCAGCGTTGGAGCGGTTGGTCCAGCGGGTGACGCCGTAGGAGAGGGCGATCGTGCACAGGAGCAGGATGACAGAGGCGGCTGCCGCGAGACCGTAGTTGTTCCGGGTGAAGGCGGCGTCGTAGATGTACATGCTGGGCGAGAAGCGCGAGTTGATCATCGGGGTCGACTGGCTCAGCAGCATCGGTTCGGTGAAGAGCTGGAGCGCGAAGATGAGGGTGAACATCGCGACCATCACGATCGAGGAGCGCACCAGCGGGGCCTTGACCTGGAGGGCCGTGCGGACGGGGCCCGCGCCGTCGACGACCGACGCCTCGATCACCTCTCGGGGCACCGCCTGCAGGGCGGCGTAGAACACGACCATGTTGTAGCCGAGGTTGCTCCACAGCGCGATGTTCACGATGGACGGGAGCACCGTGTGCACCCCGAGGAAGTCGATGGTGATGTCTGCCCTGCCGAGCAGGTCGATGACCGGGCTGATGCCGGGGGTGTACAGATACAGCCAGATCAGGGCCGCGATGATGCCCGGCACGGCGTGCGGCAGGAACAGCGCGAGCTGGACGGTGCCCCGCATACGGACCACGCCGGAGTCCAGCAGCAGCGCGAGCACGAGGGCGCCGATCACCATGAGCGGGATGTAGACCAGGCAGTACAGGGCGACGACGCCGAGACCGCCGAGGAAGGTCGGGTCCGCCAGCACGGCGGTGTAGTTGCGGAGCCCGGCGAAGACCGTCCGTTCGGGGCCGAAGCCGAGCCCGGGCTGATCGTCGCTGAAGAAGCTCAGACGGACGGCCGTGGCGACCGGGATCAGGAAGACGGTCACCAGAAGGACGAAGAACGGTGTCATCAGGACACCGCAGGCAACGAGTTCACGCCGTCGGGCGGACCTGCGGGCCTCGGGGGCCGGGGCGGCCGGACTCCTCGGTGACGGCCGGGCGGTGGCGTCCGCCGGTACGGACACGGGGGCGGTGCTGGTCATGGGTGTCACCTGCCTCTCTGCTGCTGGGAACGGGATGCGGAACGCCGGTCAGGTGGAGCGCCGGGTGGTGGAGAGGCCGAGTGCCCTGAGGTCCGGCAAGGTGCCTTCCTGCGCCGCCCGGACCGCCCCGAGGATGGAGCCCTGGCCTCCGCCGGCCCGCGCCAGTCCGTCCTTCATGATCTTGCCGGTGGCCGTCATCCGGGGGCCCCAGGTCCAGCCCGCGCGGATCTTCCGGGCCTCCTGCTCGAAGAGGGTGTAGATGTCCTGGCCGCCGTAGTAGGAGCGGTCGAACGCCTCGCGGCCCACATCGACGAGCCCGGGAGCGGCGGGGTACTGGCTGCTCGCACCGCTGGAGAGCCGGGCACGAAGGGCGTCCGGGTGCGAGACCTGCCACTCGATGAACTCCATCGCGGCCTCCGGGTGCGCGCTGCTGCTGGTCACCGCGAAGGTCGAGCCGCCGTGGGTCCCGACACCGGGGTCGGCCGGATCCCACTGGGGGAGCGGAGCGAGCGCCCACTTGCCCTTCTGCTTCGGGCGGGCCTTCATCTGCGCACCGGCGTCCCACGCCCCGCTGAGCCTGCTCAGCACCAGGCCGTCGGCGATCTGGACGTCGCCGTGCCGGCTCTCCACCGCGTTCATGAAGACCAGGTCCTGGTCGGTCAGCCGCTGCCAGAAGGCCGACACGCGGCGGGTGGGGGCGTCGGCGAGCGAGACGTTCCAGGCCCCGCCGGCCGTGTCGAACCATTGGGCACCCGCCTGCCACGCGAATGCGGCGAGATGGGTGTCTCCGTCCGTCGGGAAGAGCGCCATCCGGCTCGCACCGCCCTTGCGGCGTACGGTCCTTGCCGTGTCCTCGAAGTCCTCCCAGGTACGCGGGACGGTCAGTCCGAACCTTTCGAACAGGTCGGTGCGGTAGTGCAGCACCATGGGCTCTATGTCGAGAGGGACGCTGAAGACCCGCTTCTCGAAGGTGGTCAGTGCCAGTGCCTGCGGCAGCATCCGGGCACGCATCCCGTCGCCGACCAGGTCCGTGATGTCGCGGCAGACCCCGTCGATGGCGAAGCCCGGGACCTGCGGGTACTCGATGGTGGCGACGTCCGGGGCGTTGCCGGCCCGGGCCGCGTTGCTGAGCTTGGCGTAACCGCCCTGGGCCCCCGAGGGGACCTGCTGGTAGTCGACCTGGATCGTGTCGTGGCCGCGGTTGAACGCGTCCACGACCTCCTGACTGCCCCGCAGGGCGGACCAGAAGGTGATCCGCGTCTTCCTGCCGGTCCTGCTGCTCACTGTCCTGCCGGTACTGCTCGTACCGCCCGATCGTGTGTCTCCGCCACCACCTCCGCAGGCGCTGAGCGCGCCCGTCAGAGGCAGTGCGGCGATCGTGGCGAGCACGGATCGACGGCTCTGTCGACCAGGCATGTGCGCCTCCCGCGGCTCCTGATTCGAGACACGGGGAATACTGATCGGCTGATCGATAGCGGTCAATAGATCGATCAAAAGAAGCTTGAAGTGTTCAAACGATCAGTCTGTCGAGCCGGACAACCCCTGGGTCGATCCGCGCACTTCGAGGCGGGGGAGCAGCTCCACCCTCCGCACCGGACCGGTGGCGCCGGCAGGGTGGGCCAGCCGGTGCAGGAGGAGCTCGGCAGCCGCCCGCCCGATCTCGGCCCTCGGCGGTGCGACAGCGGTGAGGGCGGTGCTGCCCAGCGCCGCGACGACATCGTCGTACGCCACGACGGAGCAGTCCCGCGGCACCCGGATTCCGCTCTCGGTCAGGCGCTGGACCAGCATCAGGGCGTCCTCGTCGCCGTGCAGGACGGCGCCGGTCACGCCGCGCTCCCGTATCAGCGCCGTGAGGTCCGGGACCGCCTCCTCCGTGCCCGGCTCCCCCGGGCCCGCGTTCGGCGAGCTGAGCACCACCGACCAGTCCTCCACCTCCGGCCGGACGCCGGCGATCCGGGCGAACGCGGCGCGTATGGAACGCGCCGTCGGGCTGTCGTTCCTCGCGGCCAGCACGAGCCGGCGGTGGCCCAGGGAGATCAGGTGGTCCACGGCCAGATGTATCCCGTACCAATGGTCGGAGCACACCGTGTCCATGGCGTGCAGCACGCTGCCGGGACGGGGCCGCCGCTCCATCAGGACCGTCGGCACCTCCACCTCGGCGAGCCAGCCGTAGTCCGCCTCCTCCCCGGCCGCGCTGCGCCACCGGGGGGCGATCAGCAGGCCCCGCGCCCCCGCGGCCAGGGCCCGCTCCACCTGCGGCCGCTCGGCCCCGGCCATCTGCGGGGCTATGTGCAGGGTGACCCGCGCACCCGCCTCCTCCAGGGCGGTTCTCGCGCCGTGCAGCGTCTCGTGGAGATACGAATGCCGCTCCGGGACGACCAGGGCGATCGCGGCCCCGTCCCCGGCCGGTTCACCGTTCCGGGCGGCCGGTACGTCGGTCGTGCGTGTGGCGTCCCCCATCGGCCGGACCACGCCGTGACCGCGCCTCAGCATGCCCGTCCTCGCGAGCTCCTCCACGTCCCGTCGGAGCGTCACCGCCGAGACGTCCAGCTCGTCGGCGAGCGAACTCACCTTGACGGCGCCGCGCGCGTGCACCACCGCGAGAATGCGTTTGCGCCTCAGCTCAACCGGCTCCCGCATGCTGGCCCCCTTGCCTACCGCTGTGCGACGTTCGTTTGACCGTTTCCGTGAGCGATCGCAGCATAGCGAGGGACCGGCGCCGCAGGCGGTCACAGGGGGAACGATGATCCGCAGAAGGGAAGATGTGTCTAACATCTGATCCGGAATGGACACCATCACACTCTGGCAACTGGCCGCGCTCGCGGCGGCATCCACCCTCGTCGGCTTCTCGAAGACGGCGGTCAGCGGTGCCAACACGATCAGCCTCGCGGTCTTCGCGGCCGTACTCCCGGCCCGCGAATCGACCGGAGTGCTGCTCCCGATCCTGATCGCGGGCGACATCCTCGCCGTGCTGGTCTACCGCCGTCACGCCCACTGGCCGACCCTGCTGAAGCTCTTCCCCGCCGTCGCCGTGGGCGTGGTGGCGGGCACCGTCTTCATGCTGTGGGCCGACGACGCCGCTGTGCGGACCTCCATCGGCGCGATCCTGCTCTTCATGGCGGGCGTCACCGTCTGGCGCAGGCGTGCCCGCCCCGAGCCAGCGCCGGAACAGGAGGACGAGGACGGTCCGACGCGCGGCGGGCGCTTCAAGGCCCGCTCGTACGGGGTGCTCGGTGGATTCACCACCATGGTCGCCAACGCGGGCGGTCCTGTGATGTCCCTCTACCTGCTGTCGGCGGGCTTCAGGAAACTGGGCTTCCTCGGGACGTCGGCGTGGTTCTTCCTGATCGTCAACACATCCAAGGTGCCCTTCAGTGTGGGGCTCGGCCTCATCGACGCGCAGTCGCTGCTGCTGGACGCGGCCCTCGTGCTGTTCGTCATCCCCGGTGCGTACCTCGGCCGCGCGTGCGTCGGCCGGATCAACCAGAAGCTCTTCGACCGCATCGTGATCGGAGCCACCGTCCTGGGCGGCCTCCAGCTGCTGCTGCACTGAAGACCGCCCGGGGATCGAGGGCTGACCGCCGGGAGGTGACGGTCAGACGATGCCCTCGGCGATCTCCGCCTGCTCGCGGGCGTTCCCGTACGCGGCCGGAGTGCTGTACGAACTACGTGCGACGAACCACCAGACCGTGGCCAGGACCAGGACGGCGACCAGGGCGATCGACGCGTAGTTCATCGAGTCGATGGTCACCGGTGAGGACTGCGGCAGCAGGAACAGCACACTCACGACGGCGACCCACACCACCGCGATCCAGCCGATCGGCTTCGACCAGCGGCCGAGGTGCCACGGACCGCGCTGGAAGCGGTCACCCGCGCGCAGCTTCAGGTAGATCGGGATGGCGTACGCCGGTGTGATCCCGATGACGTTGATCGCCGTGACCGCCCCGTACGCGGTCGCGGAGTACAGCGACGGCACCGCCAGCAGCGCGGCGACGGCGACCGAGAGCCACACGGCGGGCACCGGGGTCTGGGTCCGCGCGCTCACCTTGCGCCACAGCGCCGAGCCCGGCAGCGCGTTGTCGCGGCTGAAGGCGAAGACCATCCGGCTCGCGGCCGCGACCTCGGCGTTGCCGCAGAACAGCTGGGCCGCGATGACGATCAGCAGCAGGGCGGTGGCGCCGGACGTACCCAGCGCGTCGATGAAGATCTGGGCGGGGGGGACCCCGGTGGCACTGTTCTGGGTACCCGCGTAGTCCTGGATGGCGAAGGTCAGTCCCGCCAGCAGGACGAAACCCGCGACCCAGGAGACCCAGATCGCCCGGACGATGCCCTTGGCCGCCGTCACCGAGGCGTTCGAGGTCTCCTCGGACAGGTGCGCGGAGGCGTCGTAGCCGCAGAAGGTGTACTGGGCCAGCAGCAGGCCGATCGCCGCCACGTAGATCGGGTTCTCCCAGCCCGTGCCGTTGACGAACTCGGTGAAGACGAACGACGGGGACTGGTGGTTCGAGGGCACGATCGCCAGCACCGTCACGATCAGGGCGACACCGCCCAGATGCCACCACACGCTGATCGAGTTGAGCACACTGACCAGGCGCACTCCGAAGAGGTTCAGCACGGCGTGCAGCAGCAGGATGCAGAGGAAGATCACCATGGTGGATCCGGGGGTGGGGTCGAACCCCCACTGCAGATTGAGCAGGGCACCCGTGAACAGTGCCGCCCCGTAGTCGATGCCGGCGATCGCGCCCAGCAGACCGAGCAGGTTCAGCCACCCGGTGTACCAGCCCCATTTCCGGCCGCCCAGCCGGTCGGCCATGTAGTAGAGGGCACCGGACGTCGGGTACGCGCTGGTCACCTCTGCGAGGGCCATGCCCACGCAGAGCACGAACAGGCCGACACCGGCCCACCCCCAGAGCATCACGGCCGGGCCGCCGGTCGACATGCCGAAGCCGTACAGCGTCATGCAGCCGGAGAGGATCGAGATGACGGAGAAGCTGATCGCGAAGTTGCCGAAGCCGCCCATGCGGCGCGCGAGCACCGGCTGGTAGCCGAGTTCGCGCAGCCGCTGCTCTTCGTCCTTGTGCGGCGCGGGCTCCGTGCTCGACGGGGTCGAGGCGGATATGGACATGGAGACGACCTCCAGGTGGGGGGACGGGGACGGGAAAGTACGTGGTGGGGCCGGGAGTCCGGCCGGCAACGCCTTCCGGGGCGGCGGGCGGCGGCCGGTCAGCCGTGCGGTTCCCTTCCGGGCTCGTGCTCGGTGGCCAGGCAGCGGCCGCGAGCCCGGAGGAACACGTCCTCGGCCCCGGCCGGATCCTGCGGGGCCCGGGTACGCAGGGCCCAGGGGAGTGAGGTGTAGTAGGGGCCCATCGCCCGGAACACCGGCGCGGCGTCGGCGAACCGGAGTGAGCCCCACAGCGCGTGGGCCAGATGACTGAGGTCGAGCAGGGACCGGGCCGGCGGGTCCGAGGCGGCGAACCAGGCACGCAGCGCCCGCCTGGCGTCGCGCTCGCCGTCCTCGGTGACCCAGTGAAGGTCCAGTGCCCGCTCGTTGCCGCGTTCGCGGCGGTAGCGCTCCACCCGGACGTACAGCGGCAGCACGTGGAGCGGGGATCCCTCAGGCGCGGCGGATGCGGCCCACTGGACGAAGTTGACCGCCTCGGAGAGCGTGCCGCTCGCCTGTCTCGCGTAGACGAACTGCAGCATCCGGTGGTACGCCTCGCGATTGAACGGATCGCGCTTGTCCGCCTCCGCCAGCAGCCCCCAAGGTCCGGGGAACAGCATCGGGCCGGGCGGCAGCAGCCGGTGTTCCTCCAGGCGCTGTCCCTCGTCGAGCTGGGACAGGGCGAGGAGGCAGACCCAGGGCACCGGGTCCGCGGGCGAGGCGTGCGCGGCCGAGCGGCACCCCTCCCACGCCTCCTGCCACAACTCCTGGGCGCCCGGCCGCCTCTCCCGGTGGGCACGTACGGCTCGCTCCACGGTCACCCGGGCGTGCATCACCGTCGCCGCCACGCTCCGCGGTTCCTCGGCGAGCCAGGCGTGCACCGTGTCGGAGCCCGCCGCCACGGCGGCGAGAACCTGGGTCCGCTGGGTCCACAGCGCCCAGTCCGGGGTGCGCTCCAGCAGATCCCGCATGGCGAGCCAACGGCCGGTACGCAGGTCCTCTAACGCCACCCGCAACTCGTGGTCGTGCCCCGCGGGGTGGTAGACCGGACGGAAATCACCGGTGGCCATGGACGTGCCCCGCCCCTGGAAGCGCGGCGGGGGAGGGGCGGTGAGCCGGGCACATCGGCCTGGCGCAGCTACTTCTCGACATGAAACCTCTATGAGCGTGGGGGGTTGGGTCGTTCGGTCATGAACTACCGGTGGTCATCGTCCGGTTGTCCACTCGGCCGTGAGTGTAGGGCGCCGGGTGCCCGTCTTCCGGGGTCTCTGCGGATCTTACTCAAGTGGACGCCTCATACAGGACGTTGATCTCCTGAGGTGACCAGGAACCGGATGATCTGGACGGGGTTGACGCGGGGCGTGGTCTGCACGACTGTGGGCGCAGGAACCAGATGATCACGATTCCGCCCGGGTCCGGGCGGTCCGCACGGCTGGAGCGTCGCTTGACAGGACCGGTACTCGCCATCGACCAGGGGACGTCCGGAACCAAGGCGCTGGTGATCTGTCCCGAGCGGGGGGTGATCGGTTCCGGTTCCGCGCCCGTGCGCCCGCGCTACGGCGCCGGGGGAATGGTGGAGGCCGATCCCGCAGAGCTGATCGGGTCGGTCCTCGACGCCGGGCGGCAGGCGGTGGCGGACGCCGCCGAGCCAGTGGCTGCCGTCGGTCTGGCGAACCAGGGTGAGACGGTGCTGGCCTGGGACCCCGCGACCGGCAGGCCGCTCACCGACGCCGTCGTATGGCAGGACAGGCGTGCGGAAGGCATCTGCGACGACCTCGCCGCACACGGGGAGGAGCTGAAGCGGCTCACCGGGCTGCCGCTCGATCCGTACTTCGCCGCACCCAAGATGGCCTGGATCCGCCGCGAGCTGACCCGGGAAGGAGTGGTGACCACCAGCGACTCCTGGCTGGTGCACCAGCTGACCGGAGCCTTCGTCACCGACGCCGCCACCGCGGGCCGCACCCAGCTGCTCGGTCTCCGCGACGTCGGCTGGTCGCCGGCCGCCCTGGAGATCTTCGGCCTGTCCGACGAGCAGCTGCCCGCCGTCGTGGACTGCGCCGGCCCGGTCGGCACCACCACCGCGTTCGGCGGAGAGATTCCCCTGACCGGCCTCCTCGTCGACCAGCAGGCCGCCCTGCTGGCACAGGGCGCCCTGGAGTCCGGCCAGGCCAAATGCACCTACGGCACCGGGGCGTTCCTCCTCGCCCAGACCGGCGGCCGGCCCAGCACCGGCGCCACGGGCCTGGTCAGCTGTGTCGCCTGGCGACTGGGAGGCCGGACGGACTACTGCCTCGACGGCCAGGTCTACACGGCTGCCTCGGCCGTGCGCTGGCTCACCGACCTCGGGGTGATCTCCGGAGCCTCGGACCTCGACGTGGTGGGCGCCTCGGTCGGTGATGCCGGCGGAGTCACCTTCGTCCCCGCGCTCGCCGGTCTCGCCGCCCCCTGGTGGCGCGGCGACCTGCGCGGCTCCCTGACCGGCCTCGGCCTCGACACCACCGCGGGCCACCTGGTCCGCGCCCTCTGCGAGGGAATCGCCGCGCAGGTCGTCGCCCTGGCCGATGCCGTGGCGTCGGACCTGGGCACCCCGCTGACCGCGCTGCGGGTCGACGGTGGCCTCACCCGCTCCTCCTTGCTCATGCAGACCCAGGCGGACCTGCTGCAACGGCCGGTCGAGGTCTCGGCCCTGCCCGACGTGACCGCGCTCGGCGCCGGCGTGGTGGCCAGGCTCGGACTCGACCCGCGGCTGCCGCCGGGCAGCGCGACACCCGAGTGGCGGCCCTCCGCCGTCTACGAGCCCAGGATCGGCCCCGAGGAGGCGTCGGAGCGACTCGCGGCATTCCGAGCCGCGGTGGACAGCCTGCTGGAGCGCGCGTGAACGTCACCCTCACCACAGCCGGCCCCCTGCCTCCGGAGGAGGACGGGGCCACGTACGACGTCACCGTCGTGGGGGCGGGGGTCGTGGGCGCGGCCATCGCCCGCGAACTGGCCCGCCACGACCTGCGCACCGCCCTCGTCGACGCCGCCGACGACATCGGCAGCGGCACGTCGAAGGCCAACACCGCGATCCTGCACACCGGTTTCGACGCCGTCCCCGGTTCGCTGGAAGCCCGCCTCGTACGTGAGGGGCGGGACCTCCTCGCCGCCTACGCCGCCGAGACCGGCATCCCGGTCGAGAGGGTCGGCGCCCTCCTCGTGGCCTGGGACGAGGACCAGCTCGCCGAGCTGCCCCGGCTGCGGGAGAAGGCCGCCCGCAACGGCTACCACGCGTCCCGCATCATCGACGCCGACAGGCTGCGGACCCTCGAACCGCACCTGGGACCCGGCGCGCTCGGCGCGCTGGAGGTGCCCGACGAGAGCATCATCTGCCCCTGGACCACCCCCCTCGCCTTCGCCACCCAGGCCGTCCGGGCGGGCGTCCACCTGCACCTGAACTGCCGCGTCCGGGGCGTCGACAGCGATGCCGAAGGCCATACGCTCACCACCTCGCGCGGACCGCTGCGCACCCGCTACCTGGTCAACGCCGCCGGTCTGTACGCCGACGAGATCGACCGGCTGCTCGGCCACGACGTGTTCACCGTGACCCCGCGCCGGGGCCAGCTCATCGTCTTCGACAAGCTCGCCCGCGATCTCGTGGGCCACATCCTGCTCCCGGTCCCCGGCCCGGCGGGCAAGGGCGTGCTGGTCGCACCGACGGTGTTCGGCAACGTCCTCCTCGGCCCCACCGCCGAAGAGCTCGACGACAAGACCGCCACCGGGTCCACGGCCGAGGGCATGCACCTGCTGCGTGAGAAGGGCCGCCGGATCGTGCCCGCGCTCGCCGACGAGGAGGTCACCGCCGTCTACGCGGGACTGCGCGCCGCCACCGGGCAGGAGGACTACCGCATCCAGGAGTACCCCGGCCGGCGATACGTCGCTGTCGGCGGCATCCGATCCACCGGTCTCACCTCCTCCATGGCGATCGGCCGCCATGTCGTGCAACTGCTCGCGGCCGTCGGACTGGACCTCACCCGGCCACGCGCCCTCCCGCCACTGACGATGCCAAACCTCGGCGAGTCCTTCCCTAGGCCCTACCGGAGCGCCGGCCTGATCGCCCAGGACCCGGCGTACGGCACCCTCGTCTGCCACTGCGAACAGGTCACCCTCGGAGAGATCCGGGACGCGCTGTCCGCGACGATTCCGCCGCACTCCCTGGACGGCTTGCGGCGCCGCACCCGCGCCCGTGGCGGCCGGTGCCAGGGATTCCACTGCGGCGCCGCCGTCCGCGCCCTGTTCGAGGAGGCGCGCCCGTGACCCGGAACGCACGCGAGGTCGACGTCCTGATCGTCGGCGGGGGCCCCGCCGGCCTCGCGGCCGGAGCCGAACTCGCCGCGGCGGGCGCCGGCCGGGTGGAGATCCTGGAACGCGAGCAGGAGGCGGGCGGGATCCCCCGGCACTGCCACCACGGCGGATTCGGCGGACGCCTCGACCGGTCCGCCTACGCCTGGGCATCGGCGAACGGAACTGCGTACGCCCAGGCGTCGGCGAGCGGATCCGCGTACGTCCCCGGCAGCGTGAGCGGGCCGGCCTATGCCCGGCGGAGCGTGGCAGCGGCCCGCGACGCGGGCGCGGCCCTGCGTACCGGGGTCACCGTCACCGGCTGGGCAGGACCCCGCACCGTCGAGACCACCGGACCCTCCGGACTCGAACGGATCACCGCCCGGGCCGTGGTCCTCGCCACCGGGGCCCGCGAACGGCCGCGCAGCGCCCGTCTGATCCCCGGCACCCGGCCGCCGGGCGTCTACACCACAGGCGAACTCCAGCAGGCGGTCCACCTGTACGGACAGCGGATCGGCACGCGGGCCGTCGTCGTCGGCAACGAGCCCGTCGGCCACGCGGCCGCCGCCACCCTGCGGGCCGCAGGGGTCCAGGTCGTCGCGATGGTGACCGACCGGCCGGCCCCCCCGGTCCGGCCGCGGCGCCGGCGCACGCCGCTGCTCACCGGCACCACCGTCACCGCGCTCACGGGCCGGAGCCGGCTGTCCGGAGTGGCCTTGCGCCACGACGACGGGCGCACCACCACGCTGCGATGCGACACCGTGGTCCTGACCGGCGACTTCGTCCCCGACCACGAACTGGCCAGGCGCGGTGGGCTCGTCCTCGACCCCGGCACCCGGGGACCCGCGTACGACGCCGCGTTCCGCACCTCGCGCCCGGGCGTCTTCGCCGCAGGCAACCTCCTGCACGCCGTCGAACGCGCCGGGATCGCGGCCCAGGAGGGCCGGGCCGTGGCGGTGCCCGTACTGCACCGTCTGGCCGGTACCGAGGAACCACCAGGAGGCGGACGACGCCTGGTCGTCGACGCCCCTCTCCGGTGGATCGCCCCCAATGTGACAGGGCCGGACGGGGCCCGGCCCCAGGGGGACCGGTTCGTCCTGCGCACCGCGCGGCGGCTCACCCGGCCCCTGCTCGTGGTGTCACAGGGCGGACGCCGGCTCCACTCGCAGCGACTGCTGTTGCCCGCCGTCCCCGGGAGGCCCTTCCACCTGGCGGCCGACTGGACCGACCGGGTCGACCCGCACGGCGCGCCCGTACGGATCACCGCACGGTGACGGAGTGGCGCGGCGGCCTCAGGGAATGAGCAGCCAGTCCGCGCCGACGGCCGCGACCAGCCCGGCACCGAGCAGCCAGCTGCCGAGCCGGGTGCGGCCGTTCCGGCTGAGTTCGATCACCACACCGCAGAGTATGAGCGCCAGGCCGTAGACCCCCACGACCAGGACCGACGAACGGCTCGCTATCCGCAGTGCCAGGACGACGGCCATCGCCGCCATGCCCACCGACGAGAGAACGATCCTGAGCCGCCGCGCCTGACGTGGCGTGAGTCTCTTCTCCCGCGCGGCGGGCCCGGGTATCGCCGCGGGGCTCCCGCCCGGCTCGTGGTCCTGCTCCCGCTGCTGGTCTTGTTCCTGGTCCTGGTCAGAAGTGCTCATGACGCCGGATCGTAATGGCTGCGCAGCGCGGTGTTCGCCGGACCGTGGGATCACCCGGTGATCAGGCGATCGACGCCGATACGATGGCGGACACCGCCAGGTTGCAGGCCGCGGTCACCCATACCGCCGGATGCGGCTCCCGCTCCACCAGCGTGGCCCCCAGCTTTCCGGGCGTGACCAGGTCCACGACGAGGAACGCGACAGCCATCATGATCAGGCCGAGCAGCCCGAACGCGGCGGTCGAGGCGAGTCCCTTGCCGAAGTCCTCGTACGTCGTCCAGATCGACGTGAACACGATGCCGCCGATGCCCAGCATCGCCGAGCTCAGGAGCATCGCCGCGTTGCGGTTGCGCTCCTCCCATATCTGGCGGCCGAGCTTGCCCGGTGTGAGGGCGTCGATCAGAAATATGCCGAGAACGAGCAGTACGACGCCGAGGGCCCCGTATGCGGTGGCACGGCCGAGGCCGTTGATGATGTCGGTCATCGGGGCGTCCGTTTCCTGAGCAAGTGGTCGAAGAATGGAACATGAACGTGACTGGCGTGATCGACACGCCGTCAAGAAGGAGCAAAACCTATCGCATTCAGGTGCTCAGTTCCCCGCCCGGTCTCCACGCCGCAACCAGGGTGCCTCCTCGGCCGCGTCCACGACCGGGGCGCCCCCGGCGTCCTCCTCCGCGTGCGCGGCGGACCCGTCCACACCTCCGGTACCGGAGGGCTCCACCCGGCCCGCCAGCTCCCGTGCCCATCCGATCAGCCCGTCCACGCCGATCCCGTGCGGATCCGACGCCCTGAACCCCTCGACTGCGGCGGCGCCCCGCCTCAACAGCCGCGCTCCGCCTGCCGCGTTGCCCCGGGCGGCGTGGGTCAGTCCGACCGCCATCTGCGCGAGGCCACGCCACAGCTCGCGCTCGGCGTCAGGCCCGGACTTCCACGCGTCCTCGAACACCTCGTGGGCGTGGAACGGCATGCCCCCGTCCAGTAGCCGCTGGGCCTCGCGCACCGTCTCGTCGGGGGAGCGGACCACCCCTTCCGGCTGCCGCTCCACCCCTGGAGCCCCGTAGGGCAGGGGGCGCCCCAGCCCGTCCCGGGGGCGCGCATTGCGCGCCCGCCCTTCCTCGTCGCGGTCCCTGCGAGTTCCGTCCACCCTCCGATTGTGCCTCGCACCTGCGGAGAACCGCGGGAACCCTGTCCGCGGGCACCCGCGCGCGGATAGGCTCGGGGCTCTCCGCAACCACCTTGGGAAGGGGAGGCATGAAGCCGTCCCGGCCGTTGTACGAGCGCGAACCGGAACTCGCCGCCGCCGCAAAGGCGTTGGACGCCCTCTGTGGCGGACAAGCAGCCGGCGGGCTGCTGGTCTTCAGCGGCGAAGCCGGCATCGGCAAGACCGCACTGCTCGGAGAGATCCAGGCCATGGCCGCCGACCGCTGCACCATCTGGTCGGCACGAGGCGGCGAGACCGTCACCTCGGTGCCGTTCCACGTCGTACGCCAACTGCTCCAGCCCGCGCTGGACCGCTTCCCCGCCGACGAGACCCGCGCCCTCTTCGGCGACTGGTTCGAGATCGCCGCGCCGGCTCTGGGCCTGGCGGACCCCAGCGGCCCTCAGCCCGACCCGCAGGGCGTCAGGGACGGCCTCGACTACGTCGTGTCCCGGCTCGCTTCCCGCCTCAGTCACCGGCCGCTGCTGCTCATAGTGGACGACGCGCACTGGGCGGACGGCGAGTCCCTCGCCTGGCTCTCCGGATTCACCGCACGGCTGTCCGAACTGCCCGTACTGGTGGTGCAGGCGCACCGCCCCCAGGAGCTCGCCGACCGCGACGCCGACTGGGCCGTCGCGCGGACCCCGGACAGCGGCGTCACGCCGGGCCACCCGGCACTGATCCGGGTGGCGTTGCGGGCGCTCACCCCGGATGCCACGGCCGACCTGGTGCGCGCCGGCCTGGGCGATCACGCGGACGACCCCTTCTGCCGTGAGGTCTGGGCCGTCACCGGAGGAAATCCGTACGAAGCGGTCGAACTCGTCGCCAAGGCGCAGGACCGCGAACTGGCACCGGTCGAGGAATCCGCCGGCCTCCTGCGCGAGCTCGGCGCGTCCGCCCGGGGGAGCGGGCTCGTCGCACGCCTCGAACGTCTGGGCACCAACGCCAACCGATTCGCGTGGGCCGCGGCCGTGCTCGGCACCGAGATCTCCCAGGAACTCGCGGCGACGCTGGCCGGAATGAGTTCGGCGGAGGCCGCCGACTGCACGGCCCGGCTGCGGGACGCCCGCATCGTCAGCGGATTCGACCCGCTGGAATTCGTCCACCCGCTCATCGCCTCCGCCGTGTACCGCTCCATCCCGCCGGCCACCCGCACCGCCATGCACGGACGTGCGGCATGGGCGATCACCCAGGCCGGCCTCGGGGCCGCGGCGGCCTCCCGCCACCTGCTCGAAGTGCACCCGGACGACGATCAGGAGCTGGTCGCGCAGCTCCGGGAGGCGGCACAGCAGCACCTCGCGGTCGGCGCACCGGAAGCTGCCAGGCGCTGCCTGGAACGCGCCCTCGACGAGCCGCCGCGCCCCCGCGAGCGGGCGGTGCTGCTGTACGAACTGGGCTGCGCCACGCTGCTCTCCTCGCCGGCCACCACCGTGCAGCACCTGCGCGCGGCACTCGACACGCCGGGACTCGACGAGACGCTCCGCATCGACGCCACCTTCCGGCTCGCCTCCGCCCTGTCCCACAACAACCAGCTCAAGGACGCGGCGCTCTCGCTGGCCGCCGAGGCGTCCCGGACCGCTCCCGGCCCCGGCCTGATGCGGCTCCAGGCCGCGCACTTCCTCTGGGAGGGCATGCAGGCCACCGAGGACGACGGGCCCGCACGGTCGGTCCGCCTCGCCCGCAACGCCGACCACCTCAAGGGCCGCGACAACGCCGAGCGCGCCCTGCTCACCCTGCGCGCCTTCGACGCCATGCTCCGTGGCGAGAACGCCCAACTGGTCGTGGACTTCTGCGAACGAGCACTCGTGGACGGGCGGCCCGCACGCGGTCTCGGCTGGACCGATTCGGAATGGGGCTTCGAACTGCCCGCGATGGTGGGTATCACCTACGCGTTCACCGACCAGCTCGACCGGGCCGAAGCACTCTTCGGCGAGGCCGTGCGCGCCTTCGAGATCTCCGGCTGGAGCGGCGCTCACCTCGCGTTCGCACACACCCTCCTGGGGCTCGTCCATCGCCGCCGAGGCCGTCTCGCAGAGGCCGAGGGCTTCCTGCGGGAGGGTCTGCGCCTCGCGGACCGGGCCGGCAGCGGACTGCCCGTCCACTGGGACGCCACCTGCCTCCTCGTCGACACCCTGCTCGCCCGAGGCCGGACGGCCGAGGCCCGGCTGGTCGCCGACCGGTACGACTTCGGCCCGCCCTACCCCAGCGCGATGGTCCTGCCGGACGCCCCGTGCGTACGCGGCCGGCTGCTGCTGGCCGAGGGCCGCATGGAGGAGGCCGTGGCCGAGCTGGAATCGGCGGGCGCGTCCCTGGAACCACGGGGCCGGTTCAACGGCGTCTGGGCACCCTGGGCGGGGGACCTCGCACGCGCTCTCGCCGACACCGACCCGGTCAGGGCCGCCCAGCTGGCGACCCGGGCGCGCGTCCACGCGGAACGGTTCGGCACCGGCACGGCGATCGGAGAGGCCCTGCGCTGCGTAGCCCTCTTCGTACCCCCGGAGAGGAGGCCACCCACCTGCTCGCCGAGTCCGTACGCCACCTCGAGGCCTCGTCGTCCGCCTACGAGCACGCCCTGGCACGCTTCGAGTACGGCACCGCCATCCGCTCCCAGCGGGAGGTCGCCCTGGCGCAGAAGCTCGCGACCGCCTGCGGAGCCGAGGGGCTGGCGAACCGTGCCCAGCAGGTACGGGCGTCGATCCGGTCCTCCGAGTGAGGTAATGTTTGTCCTGCGCCGCCACCCGGGAAGACCGGGAGGAAGTGCATCGGGACGTAGCGCAGCTTGGTAGCGCACTTGACTGGGGGTCAAGGGGTCGCAGGTTCAAATCCTGTCGTCCCGACTGGAGACAGTCGCAGGTCAGGGCCGGTTTCGGAGTAATCCGAAACCGGCCCTTGATCATTTTTGGGGACCAGTTGGGGACCAGCTGGAGGTCCGGCGTCCTTGACCGGGTCAGCGGGTCCTGGCGAGGGGGCTCGGTAGCGATCGCGGTGGCGAGTGACGGGGGACAGGCCTGCCTCAGCCGCTTCGATGATGGACTGGAGCCACTCCTGCGCTTCGTCCTCGTCCGCCTTCCCCTCCGACAGGGACAGACGCCGCTTCGTAGCCGGACCGAACCAGCGGACTCGCGCGCGGTGCGATGTACATGATGACGCGTTCCGAAACGGGGAGAAAGGGCGGACCCCGGGGTGGCCGAGCGGTGTGCCAACGGCTCAGAGTCGAGGTGTTTACACGCAGGCAGGCGGCGAGGTCGCGCGTCGAGTACCAGGCATTGGCCAGGAGAGACGACCGGCTGTCATCTTGCTCGAAAGGGGTCCCGCCTTCATCCTTCGTGTGCGTCTGACGGTCTGTGTAGTCTGCTATCGGTTCGGTGGAGCAAGGGCGGTGGATCTCCGGGGGCTATGGAGCACCAAAGGGACACCGAAGAAGGCGGGAGCCGCATCCTCCACGTACTTCGTGTTCGGCTTGTCCGCGGTGAAGTCGCGGCCGATCAGGTCCGGGGCCTTGGCGGCGGCCGGGTCGGGGACGGTGGTGCGGTGCCGGCGGCGCAACCGGACTCCTTCGATCCCGGACGCCCGCATGATCCGGGCGACGCGTTTGTGGTTGACCGCCTCAACGTTCTCCTCGCGGAGTTCGGCGGTGATCCTCGGGGCTCTCAGATCCTCAGGATCCAGTGTCTCGTGTGTCCAACATCCGGGGTCAAGGCCCGACCTCATGAGCCGACGGCTCACCCACGAATCCACCCCGAAGTGGCGCCACTCCTGATCAAGTCAGGAGTCGGAACTCTGAACAGGGCAATGCCAGTCGGCCGAGTCGACCAAGTTCCCATCCATGTCACTGAGGTGGAAGCAGTCGCCGTTGACCCACACTGTGACCGATTCGGGCCGATGGTCGACCTGGAACGGTTCGTCCCCGCGCAGGGTCCCAGACCATGATCCATCTGCTGTCGGCGAGTGGGTGACAACCACCCACGTCTGATTCGGCGGAATCTGTTGAGTTTCCGCCCAGGGCTCCACGGTCAGCTCGAGCGCAGCTTCGCCATCGTTACTGAGCAGCAGTCGCGCTATCCCTCTGGTAACCATTCCCGGCACCCTTCCTTGCTTACACGGACAATCCCGCCTTCAACCGCAAGCCCTACGGGCCCGCGATCACCTGGCCCAAGCTACTTCGGCACCTGAGTTGTCAAACAGAGTTCCAGGACAAAACGCCCTTATGGTGAGTGTTTGATACTAGTATTGGGTGATTCATGGCGAATTTCAGAAGCTAGATCAGGCGCTCAAGGAGGCAATTCGCCGGAAAATTGTCTTCTGCGGGAATCAGTGGAGTCGCAATGCGCCAGGTTCCTTCCAGGACTTCCCGTCTCGTTTGGAAACCCACCGGTTCACACGGGAACGACAACGCACGCCCCGGTGCACCCGGCACCCCTGCACACGCCCTGCCCAGTCCGACTGCCGCCGCGTACGCAGGCATCATGCAACCCTCACGGCCCTACCCCAGCGACCTGTCCGACACCCGCTGGGAACTCATCCGCCCCCCTCGAAGCCTGGCGCCAGGCCCGCAACGGCATCCGCAAACCCACCCACGACCTACGCGCCCTGATGAACGCCATCCTCTACGTCGACCGCGGTGACGGCGTGGGCACGCAGAAATTGAGGTGCCGGAACCGGGGGAGCATCCCTACCCTCGGCCCCATGCGCCAGGAATCAGCTCTGCTGAACGTCATTGATGTGGAAGCCACATGCTGGGACGGGCAGCCGCCGCCCGACTCGGTGAACGAGATCATCGAGATTGGTCTCACCGTCGTGGACGTTTTGGCAGGGCGCCGCGTGTCCCGGCATCGTGTCCTGGTCCGCCCTGTCCGGTCGAGGGTGAGCGCCTTCTGCACTGAACTGACCGGATTGACGCAAGCCGAGGTGGAACGGGGCGTCTCCTTCACCGAAGCGTGCCGGATCCTCGTCGAGGAGTACGAGGCTGGGGAGCGCCCCTGGGCGAGCTGGGGCGAGTACGACCGCCGGCAATTCGCTCGGCAGAGTCAGGCTGACGGGGTGGCCTACCCGTTCGGCCATCCAACTGAGCGCACCCACACCAACGCCAAGGCCGTATTCGCCGCGGCCTACGGGCTGCGCAAGAAACCCGGCATGGACCGCGCTCTACAGATAGCCGGACTGCCGCTCGAGGGACGCCATCACCGCGGAGAGGACGACGCATGGAACATCGCCGCACTCGTCCTCGATCTGTTGGGCCGCGGGGCATGGCCGGTCACAGCCACCATCGTCTAGCCCTCGCGCCTGCTCGTCGAGGCGCGCTTCGAGGGCAAGGTGCGTGTACGGCCGCCGTCGTACACGGCACTGCAAGTGGCCGAGGCCAAGGCGCTGGCCTGCCTTCTGCCCGCTGAGACCGGAGCGCCGATGACACGCTGGTCATGCCCAGACCTGGCCCGCGAACTGGCAGCACGGGGCATCACCGGCCCCGTCTCCGCCTCCACCGTGCGCCGCCGGCTGGCCGAGGACGCCCTCAAACCAGGGCGGCACCGGTCGTGGATCTTCATCACCGCTCCCGACTTCCGTGCCGAGGCCCAGCGTGTGCTGCACCTGTACGCCCGCACCTGGCAGGGCAAGGCACTCGGCGAGGACCAGTACGTCATCAGCGCGGACGAGAAGACCTCCATCCAGGCTGCCCGCCATCGCTGCGGCCTCCCGCAGTCAGGCGAGCGCGGTGCGGACCGCCAGCACCATCAGCACGAACGCGATGTAGAGCGTCATCGTGGCGACGAACGCTTTGAACCCCCGACGGCACCGGTCCGACCATTGGTTCGCGGAGACGTCCGGGAGCGCGGCGGTGACGCCGCCGGCAACGAGGGAGATCAGCACTCCGACGGCGCAAACCCGAAGGACGAGGGACCAAACCAACGTGGCGACGAGCCGGTCCACGAACACCAGCCGGTGCCGGGCCCCGGCCCCGGGCCGGCCAGGAACGGCGAAGCCTCGTCCCGCAAGCATGCTTGCAGAGCACGGCGAAGTGGTGACAGTAGGCCATGTGTGCTGGTCGTAGTCCGAATGCGCACGTTGACCGTGGCATTGGATCTGGACTCAGGATCGCCGCTGCAGTTCCGTGGGTGATCCTGCGCGCGGGGTGCCGAAACGGGCCTCAGCGCGTGTGAGAAGGCGTGAGCCGTTGCTGCCACCGTGGCCGGAACTGTCGCCAGGGCAGCGGCCAGTGCGAATCGCGCGCCGTTCAGCGGCAGGGAGCCTCCACGTCCAACCCACCCAGGTAACGATCCCGTTCCCGAGTGGACAGGGGCTGGCTCACCAGCACGCACAGCAAATCCCGCCATGGCTCCACGCCGACCGTACGGCGGACGACCTTGCGGTCGGGGCCGAGAGTGAGGATGTCGTTGCCAGGCCCGGGGACGACCTGAATGCCGGTGCCGGACTCCGCGGACGTGGCTGGGGGATCGGTGGTCCATACGTCGAGCTGATCGCCGCTGCTCGCGTCCAGGATGCGCACGCCTTGGGCGCTCTCGGTGCTGTAACCCTGGAACACCAGCCTGCCGTCCCGGCTGAACGCCGCGTCGTTGGTCATTTCCGGCAGGTACCCCGTGGAGCGTATCTGCTGACCGGAGTCGAGGCGTACGACGTACACATGGCTTTCGTCGGCGGAGAAGGCCGCCTGGTTCCCCTCGTGGTCGACGCCGCTCGTGCCCAGGGTCAGGCCCAGGCTTTCGTCCGGCAGGGTGGTGTGGGCGGTGTGCTCAAAGGAGTGGTGGCCGTCCCAGCGCCAGGCATCGACATCGGCGCCGTTCAGCAGAACCAGGGTCCTGCGGTCCCCGCTCAGGGCGAGGTCGCCGGAGACCGCCGTCACCGTGTTGCGGGTGCAGGTCCGGGTGTCGAGGACTTCCACGGTGCCGTTCCAGTCGCCGACGAGGTACCGGTCGCCGGGCAGGAAGAACACACCGGGGCTGTTCCCGTCGAAAACCCGGTCGATGGCCAGGCCGCAGCCCGTGCGCTTTCCGGTGCGCAGGTCCCAGATGTCGAATCGCCCTGTGGCTTCACCGTTTTCCACACTCCGCATGCCGACGTACCGCTTGTCCTCGCTGAGCGCGTAAGCCGTGTCGCCACCGTTCACGGACGAATTGGCGTACGGAATCGCGCCGAGGCGCCGGTTGGTGCGCGGATCCCAGAACTCGGTGTGCCTCTCGGTCCGGTGCACCGCCATCCGTCCGTCGGGCGTCAGGTCCCCGATGGTGAACTCGCGGTCACTGAATGCGAGTCGCTGCCCCCGTCGGACCTCTGTGGTGAAGAGGTTGAACTCGCCGCCGTACGATCCGACCGCCACGTGAGCGCCGTCGGCCGACACGGCGAGAGTGCCGGCTGGCCGGACCAGGCGGCCCAGAGTCGTACCGGGCCGCAGCGCGGCGTCATAGAGCCGAACAGTGCCGTCGCGCCCGCCCACCACGACAGTCCCCTCGCCTTCGGCGACCGTCATGTTCTCGTACGCGCCCAAGGACCGTTCGGCGATAAGGCGGCGCTGTTCCAGGTCCCAAATCTCGGCGCGCTTCGGCGTCCGGGTCAGGGCCTTGCGCGCCCCGTCGAACAGCAGGACCGCGCTGTGCTTCACAGCCCCCGCCGGGTCGCTGGTCATTCCGGGCAGGGACAGGGCCACCTCCCAGCGCGCCGAGTCCGTCAGGAACTCCCGGACCTCCTGACGGCCGGTGTCGACCAGGGTCATCCGGGAACCGTCCGCGGAGAAGCCGAGCCCGACCCTGGTGTCGCTCACCGGAAGCCGGGTGATCTCGCGCCCGTCGGACGCGCTCCACACGACCAGGAACGCCCCACCCCCGGGAGTGAAGTGCGAGACCGCGACCCACCGTCCGTCGGGCGAGAGGGCGAGGGCATGGAGCCCTATCACGTTGCGGGCGAGGTTCTCCGTGTGCCCCGTGGCCATCGTGCGCAGAAGCTTGCCCGTCCGGGTATCCCACAGCTGGAGCCGGTTGAGGGAAACCTCCGCGGCCAGGATGCGGCCGTCGCGACTCAGCGCCCTGGGCCTGCCCTTGGCGTGCAGCACACGCGACTGGCGGGCGGAGCCCACGTCGTAGAGGCGTACGCCCGTTACCTCGTCGAATGCCGACTTGTACGCGGCTGTCGTACCGTCCGCGCTGAGGACGACGTCCGTGTCGGCCTCGTTGCCTACGCTCTGCATGGGCAACACGGAGTCGACGTCCGCCCGCAGCCGGCGCGTGGCGTGCGGCGCGGCGGCCACGGCCTGGGCCAGAGCTCGCCGGGACTCGGGGGTGGACCGGGTCTCGTCGGCGTAAAGGGCATACTGTGCGGCCTGGTTGGGACTGGTCGCAAGCAACTGCCCGGAGCGGGCAGCCAGTGCCTGTGAGGCAGAGACGCGGGCCTGCGCGACGGCCTCGTCACGCTGTCTGCCGGCGTCGACGAAGCCGTGGACCGCGAGCATGAGCAGCGCCACGAGCAGGGCCACGCTCGACCAGCCAAGCCGTTTGACGAACCGGACCTGCCTGAAGTCATCGTGCTCCAATTCCTCCTTCGGACGGCCGTGCAACGGTGCCGCCAGGGTGGCGACGGCAGCGCGAAACGGCGGGTAACGCAAGGAGAGATGACCTCGTTCCTCGATCTCCCGGAGATCTACCCAGAGCGGCGCGGCCGTGAAATGGCCAGCCAGGTTCCGTGGCAGGCACGTGGTCTTCCGCCAGTCGAAGTCTTCAGCCGAGTCGTCCCACTTGATCTCACCACCCACGACGGCGATCAGCAGGTGCTCCGTGTCGCGCTCACGCAGCCAGTAATCGATTTCCTTGGCCACCCAGGGCGAGGCGGCGGCGTCTGGGGAGGCGAGCAGGATGAGATAACGGGAGCGTGCCAGTTCGCGCTGAATCGACTGCCACAGATCGTGGTTCGCGGGCAGGCCGGTGATGTCGCGGAACACGCTCATCCGCATGGCCCGGAAGCGCGGAACGGCCAGCCGCTCCAGACCTCGCTGAAGCTGTTTCGCGAGCGGCGCGTTCTTGCTCTGGCTGTACGAGATGAAGGCGTCGCGTCGCCTCTCACCGTCCGACGCGGCAACTCGCGCCTCAGCCTGTTCCACGGCCTCCCCCGTATCCCGTCCCCGCGTTCATGTCATCCCTCTCCGCGTGGGACTGACTTCCATGCGTACCAAACCTATTGAGTCCCTACGAGCCCACCGACCGGGATCGATATCAGGGTAGGAGCCCGCGATAAACGAACGCATGACGTTGCCACCGCGGGTCGTCACCGCCATCTTCAGTGCGGTCGACCACCAGCTAGGCACGCATGTGCGAGGCCATCGAGTAGCCGAGCACTCGGCGTGAGCAGATGTCGATGACGCAGGTGAGATACAGCCACGCGCCACCGACCTGTGCGTATGTGATGTCGCCGCACCATGTCTCGTTCATACGTGCGGCGGTGAAGTCGCGTTGAACGAGGTCCGGCGCGGGCGGTGCGAGCCGGTCCGGGACCGTGGTGCGCTTGCGGCGCCGCGAATGGCGGCCTTCGAGCTCGTTGACGCGCATCAAGCGCTCGACGCGCTTGTGGTTGACCGTGTGCCCGAAGCCGCGCAGCTCGGCATGGACGCGCCGGACACCGCAGGTGCCCTTGTGCTCGGTGTGGATCTCACGGATCTCCACGAGCAGGGCGTCGTCGTCGGCGGCCTGCCGCTCCTGGCGATTTTCGCTCCGGCGATCCACCGGTGGTAGGCCGAGCGCGGGACCCGAAGGACCCGGCATATCCGCTGGACGCCAAAGGTCTCTGCGTGGGTGGAGACGAATTCCCAGCGGCAGGTCTTCACTTCATCTCCTTGGCGAAATACGCCGCGCCCTGCCCTGCCCTGCGCAGGATCTCGCGCTCGAGCTCCCCTTCCTTCTCCGCCTTGCGCAGCCGGCCGTTCCCCGCGCGCAGCCGGGCCAGTTCCTGATCCGGGCTCTCCGCGCTCTGCTCACCATGGCTATGAGCGCGGCCCGGGTACTCGTCGGCCTGGCGCACCCAGCTCCGCAGCGCCTCGCCGGGCACCGCGACGTCTGCCGCGACCGCCGCGTATGTGCGCTTCCCGCCCGCCGCGCGACAGAGCGCGACCGCGTCGTTCCTGAACTCCGCCGGATACGGAGACTTACGTCCCACCAGGACACCCTTCCTCGGATCGAAAGATCCATTGCCAGAGTGTCCACAGCACCGGGGTCACCTCAGTACGGCGTCCTCCCCGTACTCGGGATATCCCGTTGGCGCCACCATCCGCCTCCAGCAGCCCTTGGGCTCCGTAGCAGCGCAACTGATGAGTGTGGACCCCCGTCCGACGACTCGGTTCCCCGATCCGAACCGCTGCCTCACTTGACCTTCACACCGGTATCAACGTTGACGATGCCGTCATGAACGACAACACCGCAACACCCGTGACCATCATCGGACTCGGCCTGATGGGCCAGGCGCTCGCCGGCGCGTTCCTGAAAGCCGGGCATCCCACCATCGTGTGGAATCGCACTTCCTCCAAAGCCGACCAACTGGTGGCCCGGGGCGCACGGCTGGCACCAACCCTTGGCGACGCGATCGAGGCCGGTTCCCTGACGATCATCTGCGTCACCGACTACCCGGCCCTGTACGAGCTGCTCGACGCGGACGATGTCGAGCTGGACGGCTCGACGTTGATCAACCTGACCTCGGGAAGCTCGTCCCAGGCCAGAGAAGCCGCCCGATGGGCCGAGCAGCGTGGTACCCGCTACCTGGACGGCGCCGTCATGGCCGTCCCGTCGGCCATCGGCACCGCCGATGCGGTGATTCTGCACAGCGGGCCGCAGACGGACTTCGCGATACACGAGTCGACACTCGGCGCGCTCGGCACGGTCACCTACCTGGGGGCGGACCATGGGCTTGCTTCGCTGTACGACGTGGCCGGCCTGGCCATGATGTGGAGCATTCTGAATGCCTGGCTCCAGGGCACGGCCATGCTCAGGACGGCAGGCGTCGACGCCGCGACGTATGCACCGTTCGCGCGACAGATCGCCGCCGTTGTGGCGGAATGGCTGCCTGGATACGCCGAGCAGATCGACAGCGGCTCCTTTCCCGCCGAGGTCTCCGCCTTGGAGACCGACGTACGGGCGATGGAGCACCTGATCGAGGAGAGCGAGGCAGTGGGGGTGAACGCCGAACTGCCGAAGTTGCTCAAGACCATGGCAGACCGGGCGATCGCCGCCGGACACGGCAAGGAGCAGTATCCCGTGCTGATCGAGGAGTTCGGCAAACTCCGCAACGATTGACCGACCCCGAGGCCGGGATCCAGCCGGCGCGGGGAAACGGGAGTCCGCGCCGGACCGCCTCATCATCACGACCACCGCCCGGACTACTCATGCCGAATCATCCGACCATGGGACGGGTGATCGTGCTCAGAAAGCCGGCGCAGAAGGCGTGATGCGATCCGGGCGTGCTGCTGGTCGAGACCGTCCGAAAGGCGGGCCTGGACACCGCGATATCGGTGGCGCTCGCGAGCCGTGGCTCAAGCCGCGGGCCGTCCACGATCCGGGTAAGGCCCTCCTGGACGTGGCTTCGGCGGTCGCCTTGGGGGGACTGCCTCGTGGATGTCGGCATGCTGCGGGCCGAGCGAACTGTGTTCGGGACGGTGGCCTCGGACCCGACGGTCTCCGTCTCATCGACAGCCTCGCCACCTCCGGCGAGAAGGCTCTGGCGGCGATCCGCGCCGCGCGGGCCGAAGCCCGGTCACGGGTCCGGGAGTTGGCTCATGGGAATGCGCCCGACATAGGGGGCGGTGACCGTGGACCTCGACGGGGTGCTGTTGGCCGCGCATTCCGAGAAGAAGGACGCCGCACCCACCTGGAAGCGGACCTACGGCCACCATCCGCTGCCCGGTCGGGGCGGTCATGGCGGGCGTCTTGGAAGGCGTGGCGGGAGGGCGGGCACCGGCCGGGAGGAGGAAGCGGGGGGCGGAGGGTGCTTCCTCGTCCCGGGCCGGTCGGCGCGCTCAAGCGCTGGCGCCGCCATCGACAACGAGGTCGTGGCCGACGACGAAGCTCGCGGCGTCGGAGGCGAGCCACAGCACGGCCGCGATGATCTCGTCGGGCCGGGCCAGACGGCCCAGCGGGATGGTGCCGTTGAGGCGCTCGGCGCGTTCGGTCTCGCTCTCGCCGGGCAGGAAGGTCATCAGGGTGTCGGTGGCGCCGGGGCTGACGGCGTTGATGCGGATGCCATCGGACACGTGGTCCAGAGCGGCGGCGCGGGTGAGTGCGGAGACGCCAGCCTTGGAGGCGGCGTAGGCGCCGGTGCCCGGGTAGCGCAGGTGGTCGCCCATGTTGGAGGCGGTGTTGACGATCGTGCCGCCGCCGTGGGCACGCATGTGCTGGATCTCGTACTTCATGGTGAGCATGACGCCGGTGAGGTTGACGTCGAGCTGGGTGCGCCACTGCTGCTCGTCGATGTCGCCGGCCGGGCCCCCGGCGGTGAAGACGCCGGCGTTGTTGTGCGCGACGTCGAGGCGGCCGTGCCGGGCAGCGATGGTGGCGATCAGCTCGCGCACCGAGGCGGCGTCGGTGACGTCGACCGGGACGACTTCGGCGATTCCTCCGTCCTGCTCGATCAGCTTGACGGTCTGCGCGGCACGGTCGGCGTCGCGGTCGCCGATCACTACGGTCGCGCCGCGCGTGGCGAAGGCGCGGGCACTGGCCTGTCCCATGCCGCGGCCGGCGCCGGTGACCAGGACGACCTTGCCCTCGAAGGCGGATGACGACAGGTCGTGCGGGGCGCCGGAGGAGGAAGGCATGGCAGGGCTCCTTGCTGAAACAGGGAAGAGTAGTGCGTCGAACTTTTCTGTATCGATCGACACAGAAATAATGCAGAGGTCGCCGATCAAGGTCAAGCGTTATCTTTGACGAGCACTACAGAAATCGGCGGCGCCGCCCACCCCGGCCCCGAACCGCCCCGATCGGAAGGCGAAGGCCATGACCGGCAGAGGACGCCCCAGATCCTTCGACCGCGACCAGGCACTCCAGCAGGCTCTGATGGTGTTCTGGGAACGCGGCTACCACAGCACCTCCATGGCCGATCTCACCCAGGCCATGGGCATCAAATCGCCTAGTTTGTATGCCGCGTACGGCTCCAAGAAGCAGCTCTTCCAGGAAGCCGTCACCCTCTACAGCAGCACCGAGGGTGCCCACACCCGCCGCGCCCTGACCGAACAGCCCACTGCCCGCGCTGCGGTGGAGGTCATGCTCCGCGACAACGCCGTCGCCTACACCGACCCCGCCACCCCCCGCGGCTGCCTGGTAGTCCTGGCCGCCCCGCTGCCCGCCGACGCCCCGGCCGTCGCCACCGGCCTCGCCCAGATGCGCGCCGCCAACCGCGAGGCCATCCGTGCCCGCATCGCCCGAGGCATCGCCGAGGGCGACGTCCCCGCCACCGCAGCCCCCGACGCCCTCGCCGACTTCTGCGCCGCGGTCCTCAACTCCCTCTCCCTCCAAGCCCGCGACGGCGCCGACATCGCCACGCTGGGCAACGTCATCGACATCGCCATGACCGCCTGGGACGCCGCGACACACACCTGACCGAGGCCCCTGCTCCGGCCTGCCGTACCACCGGCACCCGAACGGCTTTCCGGTAGCGCGACGCTGCAAGCCCCGGACGCGCTGACGGCAGAAGGGAGCCCGGAGGGCGGGCCAGGACCAGACCGTCAGGCAGCACGTCACGCAGCCCTGCGACGTGCCCGCCGTCGGCACCCGGCCGCTCGCAGACGCTCGTGTCAGGCTTCTTCCGCGCCGTCGGGTCGTCGCAGCGGCCGCAAGCCGCCAATTCGCGGACGAGCCAGTCACCCAGGTGCCCTCCCCCCACCTCCCTGGTAGCGTGCGCCGCCATGTCATCGGAACTGGAACGCCCCCCGCGCCAAGCGGATGAACGCACTGCGCTCGTCGGCTGGCTGGACCTGCAGCGGAAGATTCTGCGCTGGAAATGCGAAGGGCTGAGCGACGAGGACGCGCGCCGCCCGGTCATCCCGACCTCACCGGACATGACGATGGCCGGTCTCATCTCCCACATGCGCTGGACCGAGCACATATGGCTGGAAGTGGTGTTCCTCGGCGGCGACAAGAAGCAGAACCCCGCATTCGACGAGTCAAGCAAGAACGCCGACTGGAACACCGACGGCCGCCCCCTCGCAGAGCTCCTTGCGGAGTACGAGGCCCAGTGCACCCGCAGCAACGCGATCATTGACGCGGCCGCCCTGGACGACACCGGCCGCCACCCCGACTTCCACGACGGCAGCGCCAACCTCCGCTGGATACTGATTCACCTCGTCGAGGAGACGGGGCGACACGCAGGGCACGCGGACATCGTCCGGGAGCTACTCGACGGCACGAAGGGCTACTACTAGCGGAGCTCCGCGAATCGGGGCTTCCCTCAGGAACCAGGCCAACACGCCGCACCACCCATCCGGGAGAGCCCGTCACCGGTGATCTTCGCCTGATGCCGCGCGCGGCGAACCCTCGTCTTCGCAGTTCAAGACTTCGACCAGCGACATCACGCACCAGACCTCAGTAGCCTGTGGCCAGGTCGGAGGTGAGGCGGCCTGCGCTGGTTCAGAAGTCTGCATCCCGAGGCGCACGGTGGTGTGCCGGGCGGACACGTCGTGCATCGCGGTGAGCTTCTGCTCGGGGGAGGCGAGGCTTGCCTCCTCGACCGCGACCGCTCGGCCCCGAAGGGGAGACGAAGGGACCACCGGCGGGGGTAGTACTGTGCTGGGTGGTATGTCAGACACGGCTCTTCCAGATTCAGCTGCCCGCGCCCCCGAGGCCTCCTCCGATCACGTGGGCATTCCGCTGCACTGGCTGAAGACCGACGATCAGGAAGCCTCCGTGGCGCACGTCCCCGCGGGCACCGACATACGCGTCCTGTTGCCCGACCACGAGCGGTTCGCATCGCTGCGTGAGCGGCTGACGAGGGAGGGTGCCGCGGTCCGGGCGGTGAAGTACTGGACGGAACAGGAGCTGGTCTCCACAGCCGGGGCTGCCCCCGGCGCGGGCGAGTTGCACGTGCGGACCGGGGTGGCCTACACGGGGCCGGCCGGGGCGACCCGTGGCGACGGAGACGACGCGGCGGTAGCACGGGACGCCTTCGAGATGATGTGGCGGATCCACGCGCCACAGGCCGAGGCAGCGGCCCACGGCACGAGGACACAGGAGGTGGTGCCCGCCGCCTGGATGCCCTTCCTGCCGCACGCCACTCTCAACCCCGCCCAGACCCAGGCTGCGCCGGCGGTGCTGGAAAGCAAGGAACACCTACTGGTCGTCGCGCCGACCGGTGCGGGCAAGACCACCATCGGCATGCTCGCAGCGCTTCGGGCCATTGTGGACGAAGGACGCAAGGCGGTCTGGCTGGTGCCGCAGAGATCACTCACGGACGAGCTGGAGCGGGAGCTGACGGCCTGGCGCGGGCAGGGCCTCCTGGTCGAACGCCTTTCGGGCGAGTACAGCACCGACGTGGACCGGGTGCGCCGGGCGGACCTGTGGGTCACGACGACTGAGAAGTTCGAGGTCCTGTGCCGTACGTCCTCACTCCGGGAGGCGCTGGCCGAGGTCGCGTGTCTCATCGTGGACGAGGTGCACCTGCTCGGCGACCCGGAGCGTGGGCCCGTTCTGGAGGCTGTCATGGCCAGGGTCCGAGACGAGAACTCGCCGGTGCGCATGATCGGCCTGTCCGCCACGGTCTCCAACGCGGAACAGGTCGCGGAATGGCTCAACGCCCGTCTCATCCGCATCGCATGGCGCCCCAGCCGTCTGACGTGGCAGCTGCCGACCGTGCCGACGTCCTCGGACTGGAGTGCCGCGCAAGCCTCGCGAACCCGCATGACCAACAGCCTCGTCGCCATGGTCACAGCGGACGACGGGAGCGTGCTGGTCTTCTGCGGGAGCAAGTACAGCGTGCGCAGCACGGCACTGGCGATTGCGGCGAGCCGGGGCGTGCCGACCTCCGGTGTCCGCCCCGACGATCTGGAGGGCGTGCGAAGGGTCTGCGAGGCGGCACGAATAGGCCTGCACTACAAGGACTGGGAGCACAAGCGGGAGGCCGAGCGTGCCTTCCGGGAGCGTCGCGTCGATGTGCTCGTCGCCACCTCGACGGTGGCGGCCGGGGTGAATCTTCCTGCGAGGGCGGTCATCGTCCGGGACACGAGGATCGGTATGCGGGACGTCGACATCGCGACGGTCCAGCAGATGTTCGGCAGGGCGGGGAGGCTGGGTGAGGGAGAGGACGCGGGCTGGGCGTTCATGATCGTCGACGAGACGGAGAAGCGTCACTGGCAACGGCAGCTTGCAGGCGGATACCGAGTGGATTCGCAGATCAACTCGAGCCTCGCGGATCATGTACTGGCCGAGATGGTCCAGGGGCGGATCCGTACGGTGGAGGACGCCGGGCGGTGGTGGTCCGGCACCTTCGCCCAGCACCAGGGCAGTCACGACACCGAGCCGCTGATGCGGGCCCTGAATTTCCTGGTCGGGGCGGACTACTGCCGGTACACGGATGACGGCGACGCCCAGGACGGCATCGTGCCCACCGAACTGGGCATGGTGACCACACGCGTGATGGTGCCGACCTCCGTCGGATACCAGATCCGGTCCGCTCTCGCCCGTACCGCGGTTCCCCGTGATCCGGACACCGCGGAAGAGACTCTGATCTCTCTCGTATCGACGTTCGTGCCGAAGCTGACCAGGGCACCGATCGGCGAGAACCTGAAACCCGCGGTGGCTCTCCTGCTGCGCACCAGGGGGGAGACCTCCCGTCTGTTCGAGCCCTCAGCAGCCGCTGCCGAGGAGTGCCGGCAGCCCTATGCCCCCGGGGACCTTGCCTGCGCGGCGTTGCTCACGGTGGCGAACAGCCCGCTCGAATTCGTTCCCCCTGTGTCCGACGTCTCGGGTATTCCGCAGGCGACCCTGCGCCCGGTGCTCGACGACGCCCCCCGCTATCTGCACTGGATCGGTTCCCAGGGCTACCTGGGGACCATTCACCCTTGGGCGGCCATCGTGGCTGCGGACCTGAGCCGACGTGTCCGCTGGCGCGGTTGCGGAGCCACTCGCGGCAGCGGGCGGCTCTTGTGGATGTGCGAGAACATGGCGACCCCCGTGCACGCGGAGGCTCAGGTACCCGGGATGTGGAGTGCCGCCCGTGACAAGGGCCTGAGGAGCCCGGACTGGGACACCAGGACACCCCCGAGCGGAAATCGACTGGACCCGTCGTCGTATGCCACGTTGCTGCGCGAGCGCATCGGTGAGAACGAACTGACGGTGCGTGGGCGCCAGGTGCGTGTGCGTGCCGCGACCCGCCGGACCCTCACCACGTGGAACGGCAACGAGTGCAGTGTCCGGGCCGTGCAACGGGGCGGGCCGGAGTACCCGCTCCCGGACAGCGGGGAACTTGGGAGCGGACCGGATCAGGGGGCGGCGCTCTTCTCGTGGCGCGGCGATTACAGGGCGACGGGGTGGCTGGCCGATTACACCTGTCTGTGAGGCGGACGTCACGTGACCGCGACACCATCCGTCCGATCAGGCCGGCTGAGCCCGCCCGTTCAGTAGACGCGTCCGGGCAGGGCCATGAGAGCGCTGCACGACGCGTCGGTGATCCGCCGGTCCTCGCCCCGGACCCGGGTGACGCCTGCCGCCGGCAGGATGAGCGCGGTACTCCTCTCCTTGTCGGGGCATCAGGGGAGGGGGCGCGGGCAGCGCACCCCTCCCCGCCGCTCAGCCCTCTGTCCAGCCGTGGTTCTTCGCGAACTGGAGCAAACCGTCGCGGATGTCCACGATCTGGGTGCCAGTCAGCGAAGGAGCAGCAGACAACAGTACTTCCGTCACCTCGTGCAGATACTCGTTCGCGGCGAGCACATCGCACAGTGAATCGTCGGCGTCCGACCGCTCGGCCGGGACAGGCCCGGCCGCTGTCGGTGCTGCAGGCGCTTTGACCTCGGCTCCCTCCGCGAGCCGGACGGACGAAGCCTTGAGCCCGCGGTCCCCTTGCTCCACCTCGAATTGCACGGCGATGCCTGAACGCAGGTAGTGCTCTGGCACCAGCAGATCATTCACATGCAGGAAGACGTCTTCCCCTCCGTGATCCGGAGCGATGAACCCAAAACCCCGAACACCATCGAACCGCACTACACGACCGGTAACCATGCCATCAACCCCAAAAGAAACCGGGCCCCTTGCCCGGATGATTTCCACGCTTCAGAAGATAGGCCAGCGCCACCCCGTGAGGCCAGGGCGCTATCGGGCCGGAGAGGGATGTCCTGTGCGCTGTCCGCTGTTCCCGTTGCGACAGGACCCCTGTCGGGACGCGACCCCGCCGGGATCGCCAGGACGGACGAACGGTGGACTGCCGTCCGAAGAAGCCGGCCGTCCCCGGGCCCGCGCCGGCGGCGCCACCCGTGCGGCGGGCGCCCTTCGCTGCCGCACCGGCGGTGCGGCACGGATGCGGAAGCCGCCGAGCCACGACCTCCCGTCGGGCTGCGGCTGCGATTCCCTGGGAATCATGCGGCGGCGAGGTCCAGGATGTACTGACCGTAGTCGCTCGTCGGCCCTAGGCTGTCGCCTATCGCGGACAACTGGACCGAGTTTATGAACCCCATCCGATAGGCGATCTCCTCGATACAGGCGATGCGAATCCCCTGACGCTTCTCGATGATCTGCACGAATGTCGCCGCTTCGAGGAGGCTGTCGTGAGTTCCGGTGTCGAACCACGCGCTGCCGCGACCGAGGTTGACCAACCGGGCGCGGCAGCTTTCCACGTAATTGAGATTCAGGTCGGTGATCTCCAGCTCCCCCCGCGGCGAGGGGGTGAGCTCGGCGGCCATGGAGACGGCGTCGTTGTCGTAGAAGTACAGCCCGGTGACCGCGAGATTGGACGTCGGCTTCTCGGGTTTCTCCTTGATGGACAGGATCTTCCCGTCCTCGTCCAGGTCAGCTATGCCGTAGCGTTCCGGATCGGCGACGGGGTACCCGAACAGGGTGCAACCACTGAGGCGTTCACGCTCGCGTTGCAGGAGTGTCGGGAGCTGGTGGCCGTAGAAGATGTTGTCACCGAGGACCAGAGCGATCTGCTCGTCCCCTATGAAGTCGCGGCCTATGCGAAGCGCGTCGGCCAGCCCGTCGGGATGTGGCTGCGAAGCGTAGTGCAGGTCGAGACCGATCCGGTGCCCGTCGCCCAGTAACTCCTGGAAGGCTCCGCTGAACCTGGGGCTGCTGATGATCAGGATCTCCCGGATTCCCGCGTGCATGAGAACCGAGAGCGGGTAATAGACCATCGGCTTGTTGTACACGGGAAGTAATTGCTTGGAGGTTATGCCGGTGACCGGCCTGAGCCTGGTCCCCGACCCCCCGGCCAGGACAATTCCACGCATGATTCACTCCGATATCTCTGGATTCTTCATGGCAGCAGAGGGCGCCACCAGGAGCTGTTCTCCCGGTACCAGTCGGCTGTTTGGCGCAGTCCTTCCGAGAAGGGGACCTGAGGTGCGTACCCGAGCAGTCGAAGCTTGCTGTCGTCGAGGGAGTACCGCTTGTCGTGGCCGAGTCGGTCCGGTACCGACTCGATCATTTCCGGACCGAACCCGAACTCTTCGAGCAGTAGGTGCGCGAGTTGCAGATTGGACAACTCCGAACCGCCACCGATGTTGTACACCTCTCCTGGAAGGCCGTGTTCCAGAACTTGCCAGATTCCCCTGCAGTGGTCATCCACGTGCAACCAGTCCCGAATGTTGTCGCCGTTTCCGTAGAGCGGGAGGGAGCGGCCGTTCATGAGTTGGGTGATGAATCGCGGAATGACCTTTTCCGGGAACTGATAGGGACCGTAATTGTTGGAGCAACGGGTGACAGATATGTTCATGCCGTACGTCCGCGCGTAGGCCAGCGCGATGTGGTCGGCACCCGCTTTGGACGCGGCGTAGGGAGAGTTCGGGTCGACGGGCGACTCCTCGGTCCAGGAGCCCTTGGCGATCGATCCGTAGACCTCGTCCGTCGACACGTGGATGACGCGTGGAATTCCTGCGCCACGGGCCCCTTCCAGCAGCGTCTGCGTACCCACCAGATTCGTACGGATGAATGCGCCCGGGCCCTCGATGGAGCGGTCGACATGTGTCTCGGCGGCGAAGTGGACGATGACGTCATGGCCCGGCAACAGAGAGCGGAGCAGCGTGGCGTCGCAGATGTCCCCGTGCACGAAGGACAGGCCGGGGTGACCGGCCACGGGAGCCAGATTCTCCATGTTCCCGGCGTACGTCAGTGCGTCGAGAGCCGTTATCTCCACCTCGGTGCGGCCCGGGAAGGAGCCGCCGAGCGCGTGCCGGACAAAAGCCGAACCGATGAATCCGGCGGCTCCGGTGACAAGAGCGCGCATTGGTCTCCTTGACTGTTGATCCGATGCCCTGCGATCCGTGCTCGGTGCCCGCCTCACCGGGCGGTCACGCGGTGGCGCCCACGCTTCCGCGGGTGCGCCAGCGCTCGACCCATTCCTCCAGGATTTCCGCTGCCTTCTCGGTGCCCTGCTCGGCACGCACGGACTCACCGACGTCGTGTGCCCGCTGCCGGATGCTCTCGTCGGTGAGAGCGGCGCCAAGGGACTCGTCGAGGCGCTCGGCGGTGAACTTCTGGAAGGGGATGGGCTTCGCCGCCACCCCGAGCGCGTGTACCTTCGCCGCCCAGAACGGGCTGTCGGCGAAGGTGGGCACGACCACCTGGGGCCGGCCGGCGCGCAGTGCCTCACCAGTGGTGTTGCAGCCGCCATGGTGTATCACGGCCGAGGAGCGAGGCAGCAGCCACGGGTAGTGCACGTCGTCTACCCGGAAGACATCTTCCGGCACGGTGGCCGGTCCGCCCCCCACCAGGACGAGCCGGCGCCCGTGGGAGCGCACCACGGCCAGCACCTTCTCCAAGGTCTCCGCAGGTGGGTGCACCGGCCAGATGCTGCCGAAGGACAGGGTGACCGGGGGAGTGCCGAAATCCATGAAGTCGACCAGTTCCCGCGGCGGGGTCCATTCCCGGTCCCAGAACCAGTAGCCGGTGATGTGCGAGAGCCCGGGCCAGTCGGAAGGCTCGGTGAACAGGGACCGCGTCACCGGGCAGAGCAGCGGAACGTCCTTGCCCAGACTTCGGTACGGTGCGCCGAAGGGCAGTTGTGGCAGGTTCGCGTCCTTCCGGAAATTGCGGATGGTGATCCAGTCCAAAAGCCCTGCCATCCGGTGGGTCAAGCGGTTGTAGGGCCTGCCCAGATTCGCCTGCGGGGCGATCATCGCCGGCCACTGCGCGGTCGGGTTCAGGGGCCACCAGGTCACCGAGCCCCAGGGGGTGCTGCCGTCGGACTCGAAGGAGATGCGGCTCAGGATGCTGTTGACCACCAGGTCCGCGCCCGCCGTCGCCTTCGCCACTTCGGCCGCCAGGTTCTGGATGTGCTCCGCAGTCGGCCGTGGAACCTTTCGTGCGGCGCGGAACAGGGACGCGCCCTGTTGCAGTGCCTCGGCGAGCGCGGGGTGGGCCAGGAAGTCACGTGGGCTGCCGGGGAGTTCGATGAAGTCCAGACCCGCCTCCCGCACCAACGACTCGAAATCCCCGTGGGTCGCGAGGGTCACCGTGTGCCCTCGAGCCTTGAGTGTGGTGCCCAGGGCGATGAACGGCTGGACATCGCCTCGCGATCCCAGGACGACTAACGAGGCGCGCATGAACCCTCCATAGAAAGTGAGACGGCTTCTGCCAGGCATGGTCAGTAGGCCGAGGTGTAGCGGTCGAGGATCCGGTCGAGATAGTCCGGCTCGGACACCGAACGCATGGGCGGCAGCAGCCCGCACAGTTTGGCCGTCGACACCCTGGTCAAGGTGGGGGTCGTGTCGATGACCTCGTGCCGAGCGGTGATCCCCATGCGCCGTTCGATTCCCCGCACGACTGCCTCGATCGGCTGCGGCACGCCCGAGGCGACGTTCACGATCTCGCCCTCCAGCTTCTGTGCGAGCAGCCCGTCGACGGCCCGGACCACGTCGGCCACGTCCACCAGGTCGCGGTGCGCGCCCCGATGCAGCTGTACGGTCCCGCTGCGCACCTGCCCGACGAGTGAAGGCAGCAGCTGGTGGGCCCGTTGCATTCGGCCCACGACATGGCTCAGGCGCAGTGTCAGCCACCGTGCACCGGACTCGGCGATCGAGCGCTCCAACCGCAGCTTCTGCCTGCCGTAGGGCGATTGCGGGCTCACGTCCGCTTCTTCGTCCAGGGCGACTTCCGTGCTCCCGTACATCGCGTGGGAGGCAGTGGACAGGTACACGACCACATGGCCCGCACGGTGGCACCGGTCGGTGATCTCGCGCACCAGGGCCTCTTCGCGGGCGAACTCCTCGGGTGCCCGGACGCTGGTGCTGGAAACGCCGGCGGCGACAACCGTCGCGCCCGGGTGCCGGTGCGCGATCGTGGCCAGGTTCTGTGCGATGAACCCATGACCGATGACTTCCATCAGGCCTGACCCCCCGCTGTGACACGGTGGGCGGAGGCGGAGATCCGGTCGAGGAGTTCGGCGGTACGCAGCGCGGTCGTGGCCCAGTCGTCATGTCCGGGATCCGATCCCGTGGATCTCGACCGCAGAACGGCCTCCACGAACGACGCCGCCGATTTGGCGAACTGGTGCTCAGCGGGGAATGTGATCTCCTCGGCGTGATCCTGTTCGTCGATGCGTATCAGGGGTGCCATGGTGGCCGGCGGGGTGAAAGCCCGGTCGACGGACAGCCGCCCCGTGCTGCCCCATAGTGTGTAGTGCGCCCCGTAGCTGTGCTCGAAGCCGAAACTGAGTGTCACGGTCTCCCCGGTCGCCGCCACGAGCACAGCGCTGCCCGCCACGTCGACGCCGGCGGCAGGGTCCTCCTTCAGCACCGCACCCACGACGGTGAGTTCATCACCCAGGAAGTACTGGGCCAGCCGTACGGGGTAGAGCCCGGCGTCGAGCAGGGCGCCGCCGCCGAGGTCGGCCCGGTAGCGCACATCGGTTTCGGGCAGCGGCGGGAAGCAGAACGCCGCGTCGATGTGCCGGAGGCGTCCGATGCGGCCGGCCCCGACCAGCTCGGCGACCCGCCGGTGCAGTCCGTGGTGGATGAACGCGATGTTCTCGCGCAGTACCAGTCCGCGGTCTGCCGCCAGTCCGATGAGTGCGGCGGTGTCCGCCGGGCGGATGGTCAGAGGTTTCTCGGCGAGTACGTGCTTGTCGCTCATGAGGAGCCGGTGCACCCACTGATGGTGCAGCGAGTTGGGAACGGAAACGTAGACGGCGTCGATGTCGTCGCGCTCGAGGAGTTCCTCGTAGCCGTGTACGGCGGCGCAGCCGAAACGGGCGGCGAAGCGTTCTGCCTTGTCCCGCTCACGGCTGGCGACGGCGACGACTGTGCTGTCGGGAACCTCCTGCAGCGCGGTGAGCGTTCGTCGCCAGGCGATCGAGGAAGCGCCCAGGACGCCGATGCGCACCGGACCGGATTGATCAGGGCTGTCCATCGGTCATTTCCCCATCGGCCGGAGGGTCAGGCTGTGCAGGCAGGCGGTCAGGCTCCTGGCCTGGATGTTCACGAGGTGGCTGTGCTGAATCAGGTCCGCAAGCTGATGCACGGTGAGCCAGCAGAAGTCGTCGGGGGCCGTGATGGCGCGATCCGGATCGGCTTCGACGACGAGGTAGCGATTGCGGGTGTGGAAGAACCGACCGCCCTCCTCGGACAGCACGGTGTCGAACCGGATGCTGTCCTCGGACGCCTGAAGCAGCTCGTCCAGGAACGGTGGCCGGGCGTCCGGCGGCATGCCCTGGTAGTCCTGCGGAGTGCACTGCAGGGTGGGAGCCACCTCGACCACGTCCAGGAATCCCGGCTCTGCCTTGATGTTGGCCAGGACGTGGAGCACTCCCTCGATCCGCTGTGTGAGGAAGGCCGCCACTCCGAGGTTGCGCGCCTCGATCATCGGCTGGGTCCAGCTCCGCACTTCACGGCTGCCCGCGCGTACGTCCACGGCCATCACGTCGAAGAACAGGCCCGCCTCGTGCGAGATCCGGTCCGCCGACCGGTGCCAGCCTTCGATGCCGGCGAGGCCGGTCGGCTTCGCGTCCATCTCGGAGCTGACGCGGGCGCCGGTGATCCAGTGCTGTATCTGCCGGGAGGTGCTGAGCGAGCCCTGGTCCGCGCTGAGCGATCTGACCAGTGCGGACCGGAATTCATCGCCCTCGAAGGGATGGGCCGCGAACAGGCCCGTGCTCGAAAGCGGAAGGCAGGACAGGACGGTGCGCGCGTCCATGTTCACAAGATCATCAATAGACAACAGATCGTGCAGCTGGCTGACCGAGAGCCAGTAGAAGCCCTCCAGCACCTCGATGTCTTCGCTCACCTCGACGATGATGTTGCGGTTGCGCTTGCGGTAGAACCAGGATCCCTGCTCCGACTGCAGTACATCGGTGATGACGTGCTGCGGCGGCGCCTCGCGAAAGTATTTCAGGTAGGGCACGGATTTACCGCCGTGCACCCCTGTGTAGTTGCTCCTGGTCGCCTGCACGGTCGGTGAAAGCTGCACGCCGTTACAGTTCCCGGGTTCCATCTTTGCCTGCATGAGGCAGTGCAGTACGCCGTCGAATTCCTTTACCAGAATTCCCAGTACGCCGATCTCCGGCTGACTGATGATCGGCTGCGACCACCGGTGCTGTGACAGTCCCTGCCCGGCCCGTACATCAAGGCCCCTGACAGAGAAGAAGCCGCCACTGTCGTGGACGATATTTCCCGTTGCGGTCTCGAACCGCCAACCGGTCAGTGCGTCGAAATCAATTCTTCGGACAGACGACGAATCGCTGTCTCTGTACCTGGTGAACCAGCGGTGGAAATCTTGCAGACCCGTCGCAGTGGAGCTGTCTGCCCATAAGGATCGCGCTATCCGCATGGATAAGGTGGAGTCCTGCGTCTGTAACGCTGATGGAGAGTCCACCGAGGTACGAGTCATCCTTAACTCCCTCGACTTTGACGTGTGGGATGCCGGAGTGGACGACCGCCGCTGATCTGCGGCTCGTTACCGGTGGCCGGGTGGGCTTTTCGGTCCCTGAAGAGAGTGCTATTTCTTCCCGGTGACGCCCTGGATCTGCGTCATGCCCGCTTCAGCCAAGCGCGAGTGGTCCGCCGCTGTCAACCCGCCCCTGCTGTGAATGTCGGCCTGAGAACTCTGCGATGAGTCATGTGATCAAGGTCACATGGCTGCTCAGCTTGTATGGTTTAGCTTTAGGGAAGTGATCGCTGGGAGGGGGGCAAGGGCTGTCATTTGTTACGCATCGGTATTCCTTGTTGCGCACCGGTCTCGACACGTCACGGTGCAGGATCGCTGTAGAGTCCGACTGAGTTGGCGGGGGCCTCGGATGGTGCAGGCGACCAATTCGGGTACCCATCGCCATCGGCTTCCCGCAAGCCAAGAGTTCCCTGGTGAGCGCACGTTTGCGCCGTCACCGTCCAGGGCCGGCCGGTGCGGGCATCGGGCGCCGGGATCGGCGCTGAAGCCTGGTTCCCGCGGTGACACTGTTGCTGGGATGTAAATTCCTCACACGGCGAGAGGTTCGAAATTGACCAGGGGCGTTGGTTCGTTACGGTCCGTCGACACCGATGGTCCTGTCGCGGTGGTCGGGATTTCCTGCCGATTACCTGGAGTCAATTCGCCGAGCGACTTCGGGCGACTCCTCCGCAACGGTGTCGACGCCGTGACGGCAGTGCCACCAGGGCGGTGGACGCGTCCCCGGGCCGATGACACGCCGGTGGCCCTGCGTGGCGGATTCCTTGATCAAGTGGACGGCTTCGACGCCGACTTCTTCGGAATCTCGCCGCGCGAGGCGGTGGCCATGGACCCGCAGCAGCGGCTGGCGCTGGAGCTCGGCTGGGAGGCGCTCGAAGACGCGGGCATCGTTCCGGACCGCGTCTCGGGCACGCGATTAGGTGTCTTCGCCGGTTCGATGAACGACGACTACGCGACTCTGCTCAGGCAGCAGCGCGCTGGTGGGATCACCCACCACACCCTCACCGGTCTGCACCGGGGCATGATCGCCAACCGAATATCCTACTTACTCGGGGTGTCCGGACCGAGCCTGGTCATCGATTCGGGCCAGTCCTCCTCGCTCGTGGCAGTGCACATGGCCTGCCAGAGTCTGCGCAGCGGAGAGTGCGAGGCAGCCCTCGCCGGCGGAGTGAACCTCAACCTCACGTTCGACGGAACCCTGAGCGTCTCGCGATTCGGCGGACTCTCACCGGACGGCCGTTGCTACACCTTCGATGCCAGGGCGAACGGCTACGTCCGAGGCGAGGGTGGCGGATTCGTACTGCTCAAGCCACTGGCCCGGGCGATCGCCGACGGAGACACGATCCACTGTGTCCTGCGCGGGAGCGCGGTCAACAACGACGGTGGCGGCGACAGCCTCACCGCACCCAACCAGGCGGCGCAGGAGGACGTGCTGCGCCGAGCCCACGCCGCAGCCGGCATCGAGCCCGCTGACGTGCAGTACGTAGAACTCCACGGCACCGGTACGGCTGTCGGCGATCCCGTCGAGGCGGCGGCGCTGGGAGCGGTCATCGGATCGTCGCGCACGCCGGACATGCCTCTACGAGTCGGATCCGCGAAGACGAACGTGGGTCATCTGGAAGGCGCCGCGGGCATCACCGGCCTGATCAAGGTCATACTCGCCCTGAAGACGGGCGAACTCCCGCCGAGCCTCAACTTCGAGACGCCGAACCCTGCCATACCGCTCGACGACTGGAACCTCCGGGTACAGACCGAGGCGTCCCCGTGGCCTCGCCCCGAAGTGCCGTTGACCGCAGGAGTTTCCGCGTTCGGTATGGGCGGGACCAATGCGCACGTCGTGGTGGAGCAGGCTCCTGTCGTCGAGGCAGAGAGCTCCCCGGACACGCCGGCGACCGTGCTCGACATGGGGGGAACGGTGCCGTGGCCCGTGTCGGGCCGAACCGCGGCGGGGCTGAGGGGACAAGCCTCGCGACTGCGCGAGTCGGCCACCGACCCTGGCGTCGGCGCATCGGACATGGGCTGGTCGCTGGCAACCTCACGGACGGCTCTGGAACACCGTGCCGTTGTGCTGGCCGCCGGCCGGGAGGAATACCTCAGCGGACTCGAGGCTCTGGCGTCCGGCGAGCCTGCTGAGAACGTGGTGAGCGGGGTTGCCGCGGGCGACCCTCCCGGCGTGGTCTTCGTCTTCCCGGGACAGGGGGCGCAGTGGGTCGGAATGGCGACCGGACTGCTCGAGGCGTCACCGGTCTTCGCCGACTCCATCGAGGAATGTTCACAGGCCCTGGCGCCGTACATCGAGTGGGACCTCCTCGACGTCCTGCGCGGCACCTCGGACGAGAGCCGGCTCGAGCGAGTGGACGTGGTGCAGCCCGTCCTGTGGGCCGTGATGGTCTCTCTGGCGAAGGTCTGGCGTTCGCTGGGCGTCGTCCCCGCGGCTGTGGTGGGGCATTCGCAGGGGGAGATCGCCGCTGCCTGTGTCTCGGGTGCCCTGTCACTGGCCGACGGTGCGAAGCTGGTCGCCCTGCGGAGTCAGGTCATCGCTCAGGAACTGGCAGGCCGGGGCGGCATGCTCTCCGTCGCCGCTTCGCTGGACCAGGTGACGGAACTGCTGGCGGACCGGGACGACGTATGGGCCGCAGTGTTGAACGGTCCCGCCGCGACAGTCGTCGCCGGAAGCCCGGAAGCTCTGGCCGAGGTCACCGCCAGCTTCGAGGCGGCCGGTGTCCGCACGCGGCGGATCGCAGTGGACTACGCCTCGCACACGCCCCATGTCGAGCGTGTCCAGGACCAGTTGGTGGAGCTGGCGGCTTCGATCACTCCACGGACCGGCGACATCACCATGTACTCGACGGTGACCGCCGCACCGGTCGGCACCGAATCGCTGGACGCCCAGTACTGGTACAGGAACCTCCGCGAGCCGGTGCGGTTCCAGGACACGATTCGGTCCTTGCTCGATGCCGGGAGCACGGTCTTCCTGGAGGTCGGCCCGCATCCGGTACTGACCTCCGCGATCACGGAGGCAGGCCACGCCGCCGATGCCGAGATCTTCGCCACCGGAACACTGCGTCGTGATCAGGGCGGATCAGAGCGGTTCCTGACATCGTTGGCAGAGCTCTGGGCCCACGGTGTCGGCCCCGACTGGACACAGGTGTTCGCCGGTACCGGTGCCCGGCGGGCCGACCTGCCCACGTACGCCTTCCAGCGCCGATCACACTGGCCTGCCGTATCCGCAGCTGCTGCCGATACCGATGCCGTGCAGCTGTTCGACACTCCGGCCGCGCAGCCTGTGGGTGCCGCGGAGGACGAATCCGTCGCCGACGCGTTGCACGTGGTGCGTACCCAGGCAGCGGCCCTGCTGGGCCACGGGGCGCGGAGCGAGCTCGACGTGCGACGCACGTTCAAGGACCTCGGGTTCGACTCGATCATGCTCAGTGATCTGTGCAACCGGGTGAACTCCGCACTGGGTTCACGCCTGTCCAGCGTCACCCTCTTCGACCACCCGACACCGGCCCGGTTGGCCCGACATCTCGAGTCCGGGAACGCCGAGGGCCGCCCCTCGGCGGCCCGGGAGGCCTCCTCCGCCGATGCCGACGACGATCCGATCGCGATCATCGGGATGAGCTGCCGCTTTCCCGGTGGAGTGTCTTCCCCCGAGGACCTGTGGCGCCTGGTCGCCGACGAAGCGGACGCCATCTCGGCATTTCCTGAGGACCGGGGCTGGGACATGGAGCGGCTGCGCGGCTCCGACGGCCAGGGCAACAGTTTCGCCGAGGGCGGCGGATTCCTCGACCAGGTCACGGACTTCGACGCACGGTTCTTCGGAATCTCGCCGCGCGAGGTCCTGGCGATGGACCCGCAGCAGCGGTTGCTGCTGGAGACGTCGTGGGAGGTGCTGGAGAGGGCGGGGATCGCCCCGGACTCGTTGCGGGGGAGCCGGACCGGGGTCTTCATCGGCACGATGGACCAGGAGTACGGCCCGCGACTGCATGAAGCCGCGGACACCTTCGACGGCTACCTGCTCACGGGCAAGACCACCAGCGTCGCCTCGGGCCGCATCGCCTACCTGCTCGGACTGACCGGTCCCGCGATCACACTCGACACGGCCTGCTCCTCCTCCCTGGTGGCTCTGCATCTGGCCGTGCAGTCCCTGCGGTCGGGGGAATCCTCGCTGGCCATCGCCGGCGGTGTGACTGTCCTGTCCTCACCGGGAATCTTCACCGAGTTCAGCCGGCAAGGCGGACTGTCCCGTGACGGCCGCTGCAAGGCCTTCGCGGCGGCCGCCGACGGTACCGGATTCGCTGAGGGCGCTGGACTGCTGCTGGTGGAACGGCTTTCCGATGCCCGCCGCAACGGTCACCAGGTACTGGGCCTGGTCCGGGGTTCGGCAGTGAACCAGGACGGTGCGTCGAACGGCCTGACGGCACCCAACGGCCTGTCCCAGCAGCGGGTGATCCGCCAGGCCCTGGCGAACGCCGCTGTGCCGGCGACCGAGGTGGATGTGGTGGAGGCCCACGGCACGGGCACGACGCTGGGTGATCCGATCGAGGCTCAGGCATTGCTTGCGACCTATGGTCAGGACCGGCCGGTGGGGTCGCCGTTGTTGTTGGGGTCGTTGAAGTCGAACATCGGGCATGCGCAGGCTGCGGCTGGTGTGGGTGGGGTCATCAAGATGGTGATGGCCATGCGGCATGGTGTGGTGCCGGCGACGTTGCATGTGGATGAGCCGTCTCCGCAGGTGGACTGGGAGTCCGGTGCGGTGGAACTGGCAACCCGGCGTGTGACCTGGCCCGACCGTGACGGAGCTAGGAGGGCCGGAGTCTCGTCCTTCGGAATCAGTGGGACGAATGCGCATGTGATTTTGGAGCAGGCGCCTGCTGTGCCTGTGTCTGATGTTGCTGAGGGTGTTGCTGGTTCTGGTTTTGGTGTGGGTGTGTTGCCGTGGGTGGTGTCTGCGGGTTCGGGTGCGGGGTTGCGGGGTCAGGCGGGTCGGTTGGGTGAGTTCGTGGCGGGTTCGGGTGTGGGTGTGGGGGATGTGGGTTGGTCGTTGGTGTCGTCGCGTGCTGCGTTGGAGCATCGTGCGGTGGTGTTGGCTGGTGGGCGTGAGGGGTTCGTGGGTGGGCTGGGTGCGGTCGCGGCGGGGGAGCCGGCGGTGAATGTGGTGTCGGGTGTGGTGTCGGGTGGTGTGGATCGGGTGGTGTTTGTTTTTCCTGGTCAGGGTTCGCAGTGGGTGGGGATGGCGTCGGGGTTGCTGGAGTCGTCTCCGGTGTTCCTGGAGTGGGTGGAGCGGTGTGGGGAGGCGTTGGCGCCTTTCGTGGAGTGGGATTTGTTGGAGGTGTTGCGTGGTGAGGGTTCGTTGGACCGGGTGGATGTGGTGCAGCCGGTGTTGTGGGCGGTGATGGTGTCGTTGGCGCAGGTGTGGCGTTCGGTGGGGGTTGTTCCGTCGGTGGTGGTGGGGCATTCGCAGGGTGAGATCGCGGCGGCGTGTGTGTCGGGTGCGTTGTCGTTGTCGGACGGGGCGCGGTTGGTGGCGTTGCGGAGTGGGGTGATCGGGAAGGGTCTGGCGGGGTTGGGCGGGATGGTGTCGGTGGCGGCGTCGGTGGGCCGGGTCGAGGAGTTGCTGGCGGGTCGTGAGGGTGTGTGGGTCGCGGTGGTGAATGGTCCTGGGTCGACGGTGGTTGCTGGTGGTGTCGAGGAGCTGGCGGGGGTGAGGGCGGATGCGGAGGCGGCGGGTGTGCGGTCGCGGGTGATCGCGGTGGATTACGCGTCGCATACTCCGCATGTGGAGGGGGTCCGGGAGGAGTTGTTCGAGCTCGCGTCGTCGATCACGCCCGGTGCGGGTGAGGTGGCGATGTATTCGACGGTCACGGCCGGCCCGGTAGGGGGTGAGGTTCTGGACGCGGAGTACTGGTATCGGAATCTGCGTGAGCCGGTCCGTTTCCAGGAGACCGTCGAGTCCCTGCTGGGCGAGGGTGACGCGGTGTTCGTCGAGATCAGTCCGCATCCGGTACTCATGGGCGCGCTCCAGGAGATCAGCGACGACGTCCTGGCGGTCGGCACGCTGCGCCGGGGTGAGGGCGGGATGGAGCGTTTCCTGGCCTCGGTCGCACAACTCTGGGTGCGTGGTGTCGAGACCGACTGGTCATCGGTGTTCCAGGGCACAGGCGCACAGCGAGTGGACCTGCCGACTTATGCCTTCCAACGGGACCGATACTGGCTCGCCCCCTCCAACTCCGGCGCGCCCGTACAGATCGACCTGCCGTCCGTTCCGCCGACCGAGACACTGGAAGGCTTCCAGCGCCGGATGGCCGAGGCGTCTACCGACGCCCAGCGGATGCGGGTGGCGCTGGACGAGGTGTGCGCCCACGCCGCAGCGGTGCTGCGATGGTCCTCACCTGCGGAGGTGGAGGTCCGGAAAGCATTCCGGGAGTCCGGCTTCGACTCCCTGACAGCCGTGGAGCTCCGGAACCGGTTGACCGGCGCCACCGGCATCAGCCTCTCACCCACCGTCGTGTTCGACCATCCAACGCCGCTTGCGCTGGCCGAGCACGTCCGTGACCGGGCGCTCGGCGCCGACACGACAACCCGCGAGCTTCCGCCGGCGCCCGGCTCGTCTCTCCTCCCTCACGAACCGATCGCGATCGTGGCTACGAGCTGCCGCTTCCCCGGCGGTGTGCGCTCGCCGGAGGACCTCTGGGAACTGCTGCTGTCAGACACCGACGCCGTGTCCGGATTCCCGGACGACCGTGGCTGGAACCTCGCCGATCTGTACCACCCGGACACGACACGGCCCGGCACCAGCCATCCGCATCAGGGGGCATTTCTCTACGACGCCGCGGAGTTCGACGCCGGATTCTTCGGCATTTCCCCCCGTGAGGCGTTGGCGATGGATCCGCAGCAGCGGTTGCTGCTGGAGACGTCCTGGGAAGCCCTGGAGCGGGCCGGCCTGGACCCGTCGTCCTTGCGCGGCAGCCGGACCGGTGTGTTCGTCGGCGCCGTCCCGCACGGCTACGGAAGCGGATCCGCCGACGGGCAGGAGGCCGAAGGCTACCTGTTCACCGGAGCGGCGGGCAGTGTTGCGTCGGGCCGCATCGCGTACACGTTCGGCCTGACCGGTCCGGCGATCACCGTGGACACGGCCTGCTCGTCGTCGCTGGTGGCTCTGCACCTGGCGGTGCAGTCCCTACGGCAGGGCGAGTGCACCATGGCGCTTGCCGGCGGTGTGACGGTGATGTCCACCCCAGGTGTATTCACCGAGTTCAGCCGTCAGCAGGGGTTGGCACGCGACGGGAGGTGCAAACCGTTCGCTGCGGCAGCTGACGGCACGGCGTGGGGTGAGGGTGTCGGGCTGTTGTTGGTGGAGCGGTTGTCGGATGCGGTGCGCAACGGGCATCAGGTGCTGGCTGTGGTGCGTGGTTCGGCGGTGAATCAGGATGGTGCGTCGAACGGTCTGACGGCACCGAACGGTCCCGCGCAGCAACGGGTCATCCGCCAGGCCCTGGCGAACGCCGATGTGCCGGCGACCGAGGTGGATGTGGTGGAGGCCCACGGCACGGGCACGACTCTGGGCGATCCGATCGAGGCGCAGGCCCTGCTCGCGACCTATGGTCAGGACCGGCCCGTGGACAGTCCGCTGCTCCTGGGATCGATGAAGTCGAACATCGGCCATACCTCCGCCGCTGCGGGCGTGGCGGGGGTCATCAAGATGGTGATGGCCATGCGGCATGGTGTGGTGCCGGCGACGTTGCATGTGGATGAGCCGTCTCCGCATGTGGACTGGAGCTCCGGCATGATGGAGTTGGTCACGGAGCGTGCTGCGTGGCCGGAGACGGGTCGGGTGCGGCGGGCGGGTGTGTCGTCGTTCGGGGTGAGTGGGACGAATGCGCATGTGATTTTGGAGCAGGCGCCTGCTGTGCCTGTGCCTGTGTCTGATGTTGCTGATGTTGCTGATGGTGTTGCTGGTTCTGGTTTTGGTGTGGGTGTGTTGCCGTGGGTGGTGTCTGCGGGTTCGGGTGCGGGGTTGCGGGGTCAGGCGGGTCGGTTGGGTGAGTTCGTGGCGGGTTCGGGTGTGGGTGTGGGGGATGTGGGTTGGTCGTTGGTGTCGTCGCGTGCTGCGTTGGAGCATCGTGCGGTGGTGTTGGCTGGTGGGCGTGAGGGGTTTGTGGGTGGGCTGGGTGCGGTCGCTGCGGGGGAGCCGGCGGTGAATGTGGTGTCGGGTGTGGTGTCGGGTGGTGTGGATCGGGTGGTGTTTGTTTTTCCTGGTCAGGGTTCGCAGTGGGTGGGGATGGCGTCTGGGTTGCTGGAGTCGTCTCCGGTGTTCTTGGAGTGGGTGGAGCGGTGTGGGGAGGCGTTGGCGCCTTTCGTGGAGTGGGATTTGTTGGAGGTGTTGCGTGGTGAGGGTTCGTTGGACCGGGTGGATGTGGTGCAGCCGGTGTTGTGGGCGGTGATGGTGTCGTTGGCGCAGGTGTGGCGTTCGGTGGGGGTTGTTCCGTCGGTGGTGGTGGGGCATTCGCAGGGTGAGATCGCGGCGGCGTGTGTGTCGGGTGCGTTGTCGTTGTCGGACGGGGCGCGGTTGGTGGCGTTGCGGAGTGGGGTGATCGGGAAGGGTCTGGCGGGGTTGGGCGGGATGGTGTCGGTGGCGGCATCGGTGGGCCGGGTCGAGGAGTTGCTGGCGGGTCGTGAGGGTGTGTGGGTCGCGGTGGTGAATGGTCCTGGGTCGACGGTGGTTGCTGGTGGTGTCGAGGAGCTGGCGGGGGTGAGGGCGGATGCGGAGGCGGCGGGTGTGCGGTCGCGGGTGATCGCGGTGGATTACGCGTCGCATACTCCGCATGTGGAGGGGGTCCGGGAGGAGTTGTTCGAGCTCGCGTCGTCGATCACGCCCGGTGCGGGTGAGGTGGCGATGTACTCGACGGTCACGGCCGGCCCGGTAGGGGGTGAGGTTCTGGACGCGGAGTACTGGTATCGCAATCTGCGTGAGCCGGTCCGTTTCCAGGAGACCGTCGAGTCCCTGCTGGGCGAGGGCGACGCGGTGTTCGTCGAGATCAGTCCGCATCCGGTACTCATGGGCGCGCTCCAGGAGATCAGCGACGACGTCCTGGCGGTCGGCACGCTGCGCCGAGGTGAGGGCGGGATGGAGCGTTTCCTGGCCTCGGTCGCACAACTCTGGGTGCGTGGTGTCGAGACCGACTGGTCATCGGTGTTCCAGGGCACAGGCGCACAGCGAGTGGACCTACCGACCTACGCCTTCCAAGGGGAGCGCTACTGGCTCGAAGCCTCCGCTCCTCGAACACCTGCGGCCGAGTCCATCCACGACAGCTTCTGGAGCGTCGTGGAACGGGAGGACCTGGAGGGCCTCGCGCAGACCCTGCGACTCGATGACGCACAATCCGAGCTGAAGAGGGTGCTGCCCGCGCTGTCGGCTTGGCACCGCCGGCAGAGCGCCGCATCCTCGATCGAGTCGTTGCGATACCGCGCCGACTGGACGCCGCTCTCCGACAACGGATCGGCGCGCCTGTCCGGAACATGGCTTCTGGTCGTCACGCCGGACCAGGCGGACGATGAGCTGAGTGCGGCGGTATCCGAGGCGCTTCGCGCGCATGGGGTCACGGTGGTCCCGATCGTGGCGCCCGACGACGCGCACGAGTGGGCAGGTCTGCTGTCCGCGCACCCCGAGGCGGTGGGCGTGCTGTCACTGCTCGCCCAGGACGAGCAGCCCTTCCCGGGCATGCCCGCGGTCCCGGCGGGGTTCGGCCGTACGCTGTTGCTGATCCAGGCCATGGAGGCTGCCCGTGTGGCCGCGCCACTGTGGTGCCTCACCGCGGGCGCTGTTTCCACCGGCGATGCGGACCCTCTCTCCAGCCCCGCGCAGGCGATGGTCTGGGGCCTGGGACGGGTCGTGGCGCAGGAACTTCCCGAACGCTGGGGAGGGCTGGTGGACCTACCGGCCGCTCCCGACGCCGAAGCCCTCAGCCGCCTCTGCTCGGTGATGGCGGCCAACGCCCACGAGGACCAAGTCGTGGTGCGGTCCTTCGGGATTCTCGGACGCCGCATCGTCCGGGCGCCCATCGGAGATGAGACGGGCGGTACCTGGTCTCCGGGGAGCGGAACGGTGCTGATCACAGGGGGCACCGGCGCCCTCGGGGGGCAGACCGCCCGCTGGCTGGCGTCAAAGGGCGCAGAGCACCTGCTGCTCGTCAGCCGCCGGGGTGCCGCGGCGCCCGGCGTTGCCGAGCTGGAGGCTGAACTGGTGGCAGCCGGAGCCCTGGTGACCGTGACGGCATGTGACATCACGGATGCCGACGCGCTCCGCGAGCTTGTGGACTCGGTGCCGGACGAGTACCCGCTGACAGCGGTGATCCATACAGCAGCGGTGCTGGACGACGGGGCAGCCACCGCCCTGACACTCGACCAGGTCGACCGTGTGCTGCGGGCCAAGGCCGACACCGCTTGGCGTCTGCACGAGCTGACTCGGGAACTGGACCTCTCGGCCTTCGTCCTCTTCTCCTCCCTGGCGGGCACGGTCGGCATGGCAGGCCAAGCCAACTACGCACCCGCGAACACCTACCTCGATGCTCTCGCCCAGTACCGCCGTTCACACGGGCTGACGGCCACCTCCGTGGCCTGGGGCTCCTGGGCGCAGGGCGGAATGGCCGAACTGACCGCCGTCAATGAGGTCCGCCTCCGGCACGGTGTCCCACTGATCTCCCCGGAGTCGGCGCTCTCCGCTCTGGAGGCCGCGCTTGAGCACGACGACACGACCGTGGTGATAGCCGACATCGACTGGGACCGGTTCACTCACGCCTATACCGCCACGCGGCCCAGCCATCTGCTCGACGAGATCTCCGAGGCCCGAAAAGTCCTGGAGGCGGCGGCGCCCACCGGTCCGGCCGTCACTTTGCACGACATGCTGGCCGGCCTGGCGCCTCAAGAACGCGAACGGCAGCTGGTGGGTACTGTCCGAACTCATGTGGCAGCCGTTCTCGGGTACGAATCCGCTGACGCGGTGGGACTCCGACGTCAGTTCCTGGAACTCGGCCTCGACTCCGTCACCGCAGTAGAACTCCGCAACCGGCTGAACTCCGCGACCGGTCTTCGACTGCCCACCACAGTGATATTCGACCACCCCACGGTGGCCGATCTCGTAGGCCACCTCCAAGCCGAACTGTTCGAGGACATCGAGGAGCCGGGAACACCCGGTGCCGCGGAGCTCGACAGCCTGGAAGCCCTCGTGGCAACGATGGCGGACGGCGACCCCTCCAGGGCGGAGATCGGGGGGAGACTGCGCAACCTCCTCCGATCCGTCTCCGGTGCCGCACGGCCGGACGAGGTGGCCGTCGAGTCCGAAGAGCTCGAGGCTGCCAGCAACGACGAGATCTTCGAATTCATCGAGAAGGAATTCGGAATCTCCTGACCTCTTCGTCTGAAGGTTTCTGACCCACACGTTCTGACCCACACGGTTCTGACTCACACGGTTCTGACTCACTACATGGGGCAAGCACACATGGAAGACGTCAAGAAACTTCGCCACTATCTGACCCGGGTCACGGCGGAACTGCAGGAGACACGGGCCCAGTTACGAGTTGCAGAATCGGCGGGTAGTGAGCCGATGGCGATCGTGGCCATGAGCTGCCGGTATCCGGGCGGCATCTCGTCGCCCGAGGACCTGTGGGAGATGGTCTCCGCAGACGGGGACGGAGTCTCCGAATTTCCTGCCGACCGAGGGTGGGACCTGTCCGCCCTGGTCGATGTGGAAGGCGAGAGGCCGGGTACGTCGTACGTGGCCGAGGGCGGCTTCCTGCACGACGCCGGGGAGTTCGATGCCGGATTCTTCGGGATTTCGCCGCGTGAGGCGTTGGCGATGGATCCGCAGCAGCGGTTGCTGCTGGAGACGTCCTGGGAGCTCTTCGAGCGTGCCGGCATCGATCCGTCCTCGGTCCGGGGGAGCCGAACGGGCGTCTTCGTGGGATCCAGCTTCCGCGACTACGGCAGCAGACTGCCCTCGATCCCTGAGGAGGTCGAAGGCCATGCCATGACGGGTACTGCGGGCAGTGTTGCGTCCGGCCGTATCGCGTACACGTTCGGCCTGACCGGTCCGGCGGTCACCGTGGACACGGCGTGTTCGTCGTCGCTGGTGGCACTGCACCTGGCGGTGCAGTCCGTGCGGCAGGGCGAGTGCACCATGGCGCTTGCCGGCGGTGTCGCTGTGATGTCCACTCCGGACCTGTTCACCGAGTTCAGCCGTCAGCAGGGTCTGTCCCGCGACGGCCGCTCCAAGGCGTTCGCTGCCTCTGCCGATGGAATGGGCGCGGCTGAGGGTGTCGGGCTGTTGTTGGTGGAGCGGTTGTCGGATGCGGTGCGCAACGGGCATCAGGTGCTGGCTGTGGTGCGTGGTTCGGCGGTGAATCAGGATGGTGCGTCGAACGGTCTGACGGCACCGAACGGTCCCGCGCAGCAACGGGTCATCCGCCAGGCCCTGGCGAACGCCGATGTGTCGGCATCCGGGGTGGATGTGGTGGAGGCGCATGGCACAGGGACACCGCTGGGTGATCCGATCGAGGCTCAGGCATTGCTTGCGACCTATGGTCAGGATCGGCCGGTGGGGTCGCCGTTGTTGTTGGGGTCGTTGAAGTCGAATATCGGGCATGCGCAGGCTGCGGCTGGTGTGGGTGGGGTCATCAAGATGGTGATGGCCATGCGGCATGGTGTGGTGCCGGCGACGTTGCATGTGGATGAGCCGTCTCCGCAGGTGGACTGGGAGTCGGGTGCGGTGGAGTTGGTCACGGAGCGTGCTGTGTGGCCGGAGACGGGTCGGGTGCGGCGGGCGGGTGTGTCGTCGTTCGGGGTGAGTGGGACGAATGCGCATGTGATTTTGGAGCAGGCGCCTGTTGTGCCTGTGCCTGTGCCTGTGTCTGATGTTGCTGATGGTGTGGTTGAGGAAGTTCCTGTTCGTGCTGGTGGTGTGGGTGTGTTGCCGTGGGTGGTGTCTGCGGGTTCGGGTGCGGGGTTGCGGGGTCAGGCGGGTCGGTTGGGTGAGTTCGTGGCGGGTTCGGGTGTGGGTGTGGGGGATGTGGGTTGGTCGTTGGTGTCGTCGCGTGCTGCGTTGGAGCATCGTGCGGTGGTGTTGGCTGGTGGGCGTGAGGGGTTTGTGGGTGGGCTGGGTGCGGTCGCTGCGGGGGAGCCGGCGGTGAATGTGGTGTCGGGTGTGGTGTCGGGTGGTGTGGATCGGGTGGTGTTTGTTTTTCCTGGTCAGGGTTCGCAGTGGGTGGGGATGGCGTCGGGGTTGCTGGAGTCGTCTCCGGTGTTCTTGGAGTGGGTGGAGCGGTGTGGGGAGGCGTTGGCGCCTTTCGTGGAGTGGGATTTGTTGGAGGTGTTGCGTGGTGAGGGTTCGTTGGACCGGGTGGATGTGGTGCAGCCGGTGTTGTGGGCGGTGATGGTGTCGCTGGCGCAGGTGTGGCGTTCGGTGGGGGTTGTTCCGTCGGTGGTGGTGGGGCATTCGCAGGGTGAGATCGCGGCGGCGTGTGTGTCGGGTGCGTTGTCGTTGTCGGACGGGGCGCGGTTGGTGGCGTTGCGGAGTGGGGTGATCGGGAAGGGTCTGGCGGGGTTGGGCGGGATGGTGTCGGTGGCGGCGTCGGTGGGCCGGGTCGAGGAGTTGCTGGCGGGTCGTGAGGGTGTGTGGGTCGCGGTGGTGAATGGTCCTGGGTCGACGGTGGTTGCTGGTGGTGTCGAGGAGCTGGCGGGGGTGAGGGCGGATGCGGAGGCGGCGGGTGTGCGGTCGCGGGTGATCGCGGTGGATTACGCGTCGCATACTCCGCATGTGGAGGGGGTCCGGGAGGAGTTGTTCGAGCTCGCGTCGTCGATCACGCCCGGTGCGGGTGAGGTGGCGATGTACTCGACGGTCACGGCCGGCCCGGTAGGGGGTGAGGTTCTGGACGCGGAGTACTGGTATCGGAATCTGCGTGAACCGGTCCGTTTCCAGGAGACCGTCGAGTCCCTGCTGGGCGAGGGCGACGCGGTGTTCGTCGAGATCAGTCCGCATCCGGTACTCATGGGCGCGCTCCAGGAGATCAGCGACGACGTCCTGGCGGTCGGCACGCTGCGCCGGGGCGAGGGCGGGATGGAGCGTTTCCTGGCCTCGGTCGCACAACTCTGGGTGCGTGGTGTCGAGACCGACTGGTCATCGGTGTTCCAGGGCACGGGCGCACAGCGAGTGGACCTGCCGACTTATGCGTTCCAGCGGGAGCGTTTCTGGTTGGAGGGTGTGGGGGGTGCGGGTGATGTGTCGGGTGCGGGGCTGTCGGTGGTGGATCATCCGTTGCTGTCGGCGGGTGTGATGCTGGCGGGTGGTGACGGGTTCGTGTTCACGGGCCGGTTGTCGACTCGGTCGCATCCGTGGCTGGCTGATCATGCGGTGGCGGGGCGGGTTCTTGTGCCGGGTGCGGCGTTGTTGGAGTTGGTGTTGCGGGCGGGTGAGTATGCGGGGTGTGACCGGCTGGAGGAGCTGGTGCTGCATGCGCCGTTGGTGTTGCCGGCGGGTGATGCTCCTGTTGATGTGCAGGTCAGTGTGGGTGATGCGGATGAGCTGGGACAGCGGGCCGTCCGTGTCCATTCCCGGGCCGGTGGTATCGGTCACGAGGACGCCGACTGGGTGAGCCATGCGTGGTCTGGAGTGGTGGGACGAGATCAGTACAGAGGAGCGGGATGTCGGGGTCGGGTGGTGTGTGGCCGCCGGAGGGTGCGGTGGGTGTTGCTGTTGAGGGTTTGTATGAGTCGTTCGCGGCGGCTGGGTATGTGTATGGGCCGGTGTTCCAGGGGTTGCGGTCGGTGTGGCGGCGTGGTGAGGAGGTGTTCGCGGAGGTCGAGCTGCCGGTCGAGGCGGGCGGGTTCGCGGTTCATCCGGCGTTGCTGGACGCGGCGTTGCAGGCTCGTCTGGCGGTGCTGGTCGAGGAGGGTGGGGAGCGGGTGATGCCGTTCTCGTTCTCGGGTGCGCGGATTCATGCCACGGGAGCGAGGTCGGTGCGGGTGCGGGTGTCGCCGGCCGGTCCGGACGCGATCTCGGTGCGGTTGACGGACCTGGCGGGGCTGGAGGTCCTCACGATCGACGCTCTCGTCTCGCGTCCACTGGCCGGGACAGCGCTGACAGCTGCGGCTGTCGAGGCGTCTGACTCGTTGTTCGAGGTCAACTGGGTCGGTGCTCCGGCTCCGGCGGGGGAGAGCGGCCCGGGGCTGGAGGAGATACCTGTTTTTGTGGATGTGGCGTCGGTGGTGGCGGCGGTTGGTGAGGGTGTCGGGGTGCCGCGGGTGGTGGCGGTGTTCTGTCCGGGGGGTCCGGTCGCTGAGGCCCGGCAGGTGCTGGGGTCGGTGTTGGGCTGGGTGCGGGAGTGGCTGGAGTGCCCGGAGCTGGAGGGGTCACGTCTTGTCGTGGTGACGCGGGGCGGGGCTGCGGTCGGTCCGGGTGCCGGGGTCGATGTGGTGCAGGCGGCGGTGCGGGGCTTGATGCGTTCGGCGTGCTCGGAGTATCCGGACCGGTTCGCCCAGGTCGACGTGGATCATGATCCGGAAGCGGCGCCGGTGCCGGTGCTGGAGCCGGTGTTGGCGGGGGTCGTGGAGTCCGGGGAGCTGGAGGTTGTGGTTCGGGGTGGTGTGGTGTCGGTGCCGCGGTTGGGCCGGATCACGGGCGATGCGCTGACGGTTCCTGAGGGGGGGGGTGGAGTGTGGATCTGGACACGGCGGGGACGTTGGAGGGTTTGAGTCTGGTGGCGTGCCCGGCGGTCGAGGGACCGTTGGAGGCGGGTCAGGTCCGGGTCGGGGTGCGGGCGACCGGGGTCAATTTCCGTGATGTGCTGGTCGCGTTGGGTGTGGTGCCCGCGGGTGAGGCTTTGTTCGGGTGCGAGGGTGCGGGTGTGGTCCTCGAGGTGGGTCCCGGCGTCGACACGCTGGTGTCCTCATCGGCTGGGCCGGGACCGGTTGGGGTGGCGGCAGGCCGATCTGGGCAGACGGATCGGGTGCTCGGCCTCCACGGTCTCCCGGTTGGAGCAGCGTGGGGGCCGCGCTGACCTGCGACTTCTCAAGCAGGCAGCCTTAGAGGTCGGTATGCCTACAAATGTCCTAGCGGAGTCTCTGGGGTTAACGGAACCTGCGACCACTAGAGTGACGGCGGTAGGTCCACGAGTGGAGGAGGACCCCATGCGCCGCCGTACCCTGCTGGCTGCGGCAGGCCTGGCCGCACCGGTCGGACTGCTCGCTGGGATGGACACAGCCCTGGCGAACACACCCGATCCCACCGGCTCGCCCGTCCCCCTCGACCAGCGCCTGGCCGCCGCCCGAGCCTCGTTCGACGCTGGGCGCAATGAACAGCTGCTGCGTACGCTCCCGGGACTCATCGGCGACGGCCACGACGGCGTTCGTCGGACCCGTTCCGATCTGGCCTACGCGCGGCTCTCTTCCACCTATAGTCTCGCCTCGCAGGTGCTGGTGAAGGTCGGTCGCTACGACCAGGCCCGCCTCACCGCCGATCGGGCCACCGTTTACGCCGAGCTGTCCGATTCCCCTCTCGCCGCCGCAGCAGCGGCCCGTGAGCTGAGCATCGTGCTCCGCCATCAGGACCAGCCCGCCTCAGCGGAGCGCCTTATTCTCGACGCCGTCGCAAGGGTTGAAGCGACCGGGTTGAAGAGCGACGCGCAGGCCTCCGCATTCGCACAGATGCTCTGCACGACCTCGTACACCGCGGCGGTCGCCGGAGACCGGCCGCAGGCCCTCAGCCTGATTAAGGAGGCCTCCAGGGGTGCCCGAGACCTGCCTGACGAGGCGCCGGTGGGACGACTGTTCCCTGTCACTCCCGCATCCGTGGACCTGTACGCCGTCAGCGTGCACTGGGCCCTGGGTGATGCGGGCTCGGCACTCGAAGCGGGCCGGAGACTGAGGCCGGGACAGTTCAAGACCGCGGAGCGGCGCGGCAGGATGCACACAGATCTTGCCCGGGCCTGGTGGCAGTGGGGCAAGCCCGAACAGACGGCTGCTGAGCTCCTCTCCGCAGCTCGGGTCTCTCTGAGCGAACTGCGCGACCGCCCCGCGATCCGACAGATCGCGGCTGAGGTCTACGGCCGCCACCCACGCACCGCCGGCGTCCGGGAGATGGCGGCGGCGGCCGGCCTGCGCACTGCCTGACCACCGCCGTTCACCTCAGCTTGTCGCCCCGGCCTCCGCAACGGCCTGGTCAGCAGGCCGCCGAGTACCGGAACTGCGTCGAGCGGGTCCCGGGTGCCCACGACATGACGCCGGTCATAGACCGTGTCCGCGGTGTGGGACCCGTCTGCCCACCGGCCAGCTAGGTTCCGCTCCTGGAAGTTCTCCAGCACCAGCTTCTCGATGAACATCGGCTACTTTCCGCTGAAACGATGATTTGAACGGCGCTAACGCGCGATGAATGTATCGGGGTGGAGGTGATGTATGGAGCTGTTCGGCCAGAATCGGGCAGACGGCTGTCGGGGGCCGGTCCCACAGCCCTGAACTCGAATATGTCCTCGGTCCTGGCAGCGTGAGGCCGAAAACACCGGAAAGTAGCAGCCTGGACTGGCCCAGGACGTAGGCTGGCGCTCTGAGCTGTCCCTACGCGTCCGTCAACGTGGGGCCGGCACGGGGAGACCTGGGCAGTCGGACGGTCCCTGGCAGTTCTCGTCGTTCCCGATGTCGCTGGCTGTTTCCGCGCCAATCTCTCGAACCCCACCACGGCCGTGCGGGGAGTCGGTGATCGGCCGCTCGACAGCAGCCCCCTCCCCCTGTGCCCCCGGTTGGTTGAGAACCCGTGCGGGTTCGCCTCGGCTCCGGGAGCGCCCTGTAGAGGTCTGTCTTTTGGCGGCCACGTCGACCAGATCATCACACGTAAGCGGGCCTGGGACGTGTCCGACGTGGCTCGTTTCCCATCCAACTCTGAGGGTGTGATCCTGCGTTGCCTACAGTTCTCGGGTGGGGGACATAGGGCGATGATTCCTTGACGGCACGGGCGAAGCAGTTGGACGAGGAGCGGTGCGGATGGCCGAGCGGACGATTTACCTCGATGCAGATCCAGGTGACTGGAGGGCCCGGAAGATCTGTGTCCGGTCTTCCCGGTGGTACGTCACGGTGGAGCTGGACCGCGATGGTTACGTTGATGCGGCAGACTCACGGGGGGCGTCGGCAGAGCTCCCTGTCGCTTACGCCGATGCCGTCGAGGCGGTACGCGAGTCGTCGATCGACCGCCTCTGGTACGAGGGGTTCCCTGGCAACTTCTTGCTGGGCACCGGCTCGCGATTCATCACGCTGCCCGTCCCGTACATGGAGCTTGAAGCGTCGATCGAAGCTCTGCGATTGGCCGAGCTCGATCGGGACTACAGCAAGCTGCACGTGCTCGCCGGCCGTCTGGCGCTGCCCGTCGAGAAGTGGCTCGCTCCGGGTGAGCGGGAGTTGGTCCGGGGCATCGACTTCGATACGTCTCCCCCGGTGTTCCTGAAGTTTCTGCGCGGCAAGGCAAAAAAGCACGGGCTGCGTCTCAACGGCCGGGCAGCAGCCGGAAGCGTTTGGGTACGCCCAGTCCTGCTGCCAGTGCAGAAGCAGATCCGGGAGATGCGGCCTGAGCAGTTTCCCGGCTGGGTGGATCGCTGGAGCGACCATGTCGATCCGGATGATGCACTGCTTCGGCCGTGGGTGGGTGGCAGAGGCCAGAATCTGAGTCTCGGAGCGACTCCTGTTCGTTTCGGCTCAGTTGAGCTGTCTGTGGGCAGCGACTGCCGGTGCGGGATGCAGCTGGAAGCGGAGTGGGGTCGCGCAGAGGCTCATGCTGTCCACCATGCAGCGTGGTCGTTCGGTGTGCAGGTGCCGAAGAACCTTGACTGGCTGGACGACCTGGCTGTGGTGACGACGCAGTCCTCCATCGGGTGGCGGAGGCTTGTGTACAAAGTGGCGCGGCTACCGCAGAGAGAGAATCACTACGACTTCCGGTCGTGGACGCATCTTGGTGAACCCGAGAAGACCGAGGACGACCGGCGGGCGTATCTACTGAAAGCCAACGGGTACGTCATCGGCTACCTTGTCGCCCACGACACTGATCACCACCGTTCCTGGGACCTGGCCGACGACTCACCGGACGGGGACATGGACGACAGGTTGAGGCCGCGCATTGATCTGGTGTGGGTGGCCGATGCGTACCGCCGCCAGGGCGTCGGCGCGGCTCTCGTACAGAAACTCGCTGATGACTTCGGCTGCCAGGTCGGGGACGTTTCATGGTCCACTCCGATCAGCGACGCCGGCCTCACGCTCGCGCGCCAGCTGTCCCCTGGAGGTATCTGGATCAGCTGACGTCGGCAGGCAAGCCGAGGGCCGAAGAGGCCAGGGCCCCTGCCCGTCGAGACGATCCGCCTCGCTGACGTCCGCACGGCGGCAGCCCGGCAGCGTCCCGGTCCATCGCACATTGGAGCCACCGTGTACGACGCCCTCTCGGCTCCGGCGCGGGCTGGCTGCCTCACCGCCTTCGGAGCCCTCCGCGACGGCGCCGCCCCGGACGTCGAGACGGCCATCGAGCTCGGGGAGGGCTGCAACCACTTCCCGCCTTCCACGGACCCCGCCCGCTACCTCTCCACCATGCTCGACCTCTTCGCCTGCGGCGGAAGCCTCTCCGCGCACGCCGACCGGAGCGGGGCGGGCGCCCGGGCGGTGATGGCCGAACTCCTCGGCAGCACCTGAACATGAGGCTGCACCCGTCCGACATCTTCTTCACCCGCGGCAGCACGGAAGGCATCAGCCTGGCCATCGCGCATCTCGGCGAGATCGGCCACGGTCTCGGCCTGCCGCTGTAGAACTACTACGCCTACGGCCGGTGCACTGTCCGCTGGGAAGCTACGGTGACCGGCACGACGGCATCCTCCATGCCACCGGCGTATCCCCGGCCACGCGCACCTGCCTCGTCGAAGTCCTCCCCAGCCGTCCCACTCCTGCCCCCGGTCCTTCGGACGAACGGCGCAAGCCCCTGATCGGGTATCGCACCTCGCCCACCACTCGAACGTGTGAGTTCAAAAGTGACCAGGCAGGCGGCTCTTGCCCTAGAGCCAATCTCGCACTCGGGTTCGAGAGATTCGCCAGTCCGAGGCCGTTACGACCCCGGATCCGGCGCGTTCTTAGAGCACCAGTGCCCACCGGCCGCCCAGACGGAGGAACACCATGAACACTGAGCCCCTTCCCCTTCATTGCCCCGGATTCGAACAGCGGTGGCGGTCCCCGCTCATCTCCCCGACCTGCGGACCGCAGCAGTGCGACACCTACGCGCCCCGCTCAGCACGCCTGGATAGGTGGGGGGCATGAGCAGCGGCAGTGACGCAGACGGCATGCGTCAGGGTGCGGTGCCCGGCCCGCGCGGTGCGGAACTTCCGCTGCCGCCCGCCGCAGTACCGGGCGGGCCGCAGGACGGTGACATCGCCGACGGCCTGGAGGAGGCGTACTGGTCCGTGTACGACGGCGCGGCGTCCAAGGCCACCGTGGGGCAGATCCTCGCGCGGCTTCCGCGGATCGTGCGCCAGATCGGCCAACTGGCCTGGAACGCAGACCGGACCTCGACCGTCGCGGTGGTGGTCCTGCAGCTGGCGTCAGCCGCGATGATGGCGTTCGGGCTCATGGCTTCGGTGGCGGTGCTGCGGGAGCTGTTCGCCGAAGGGCCGACCCCGGACCGGGTGCGCGCGGCAATCCCCCAACTGCTGGTCGTCGTCGGCTTCCTTGCCGCTCGGGCGCTGCTGGAAGCCGGCGTCGCCGTTGCGCAGGCCAGGGTGACACCGAAGATCCGCACCGCGCTGGAGTGCGAGTTCCTCACCCTGACCGCCCATGTGCGGCTGGAGGTCGTCGACGACGCGGACTGGCACGACGAGGCCTACCGGGCCAACGACCGCGGCTTGTTCTACGCCCGGCAGATCGTCGGCCAGGTCGTCTCCCTGGCCGCGGCGCTGCTCGGGCTCGTGGGCACCGCCGGCGTCCTGGGCGTCCTGCACCCGGCCCTGCTGCCGCTGCTCCTGCTGTCGGTGCTGCCGGTCGGCGCGGCGGCCGTTCGTAGTGCCCGGGCCCGCTTCCACTCCTTCAAGCGGTGGAACACCCTGCAGCGCAGGGTTCGGGTCTTCTCCTGGCTGCTGCTGGAGAGGGATGCCGCCGCCGAGCTTCGCTCGGACACGGCTCAGGGCGCGCTGTTGGAGGAGCACTACGGGCTGACGACACGGATCGCCGAGGAGGACACCCGGCTGGGTGTGAGTTCGGCCAGGCTGGCCCTGGCGGGCCGGGCGGTAGGCGGGATCGGCACCGGCATCACCTACACGGCGCTCGGCGCGATGCTGATCGCAGGGTGGCTGCCCCTGGCCGCCGGGGCGGGGGCGGTCCTCGCCATCCAGGCCGCGCAGTCCTCGCTGACCCGGCTCGTCGATGTCTCCCATCTCGTCTACGAGCACGCCATGTGGGTGGACGACCTGCTCGCTTTCCAGGAACGCTGCCGCACCCTCCAGCCACGCCGCAGTGGGCTGCCCGCCCCCGAGACGGTGAAGGCCATCACGCTGGACGACGTGTCCTTCACCTACCCGGGCAAGGACGCCCCGGCGCTGAACGGCATCTCCATGACGCTGCGCGCGGGTCAGACGGTGGCGTTCGTCGGCGTCAACGGCTCCGGCAAGTCCACCTGCGCGCGGCTGCTCGCCGGGCTGTACGAGCCCCAGGACGGGGGCACGGTCTGCTGGGACGGCGTGAACGTGCTGGACATGGATGCCGAGTCGCTGCAGGCCCGGGTGGGCTGCGTGCTCCAGGACCCGGTGCGGTTTCCTTTCAGCGCGCTGGCCAACCTGACGGTCTCCCGGGGCACCCTCACCGAGGCCGACCCGCAGCGGGCCCTGGACGCGGCGCGGGCCTCCGGCGCCGAGCAGGTCATCGCCGGACTGCCCGGCCGGTGGGATGCGCTGCTGTCCAAGCGTTTCCGCGGCGGCCAGGAGCTGTCCGCCGGCCAGTGGGCGAAGGTCGCCGTCGCCCGCGGCCTGTACAAGAACGCTCCCGTCCTGCTGCTGGACGAACCGACCGCCAGCATGGACCCACGCGCCGAGCACGCCGTGTACGAGGCGGTCCTGCGGGACACCCCGCGCCCGGATCAGATCACGGTGCTGATCTCCCACCGCCTGGCGAGCGTCGTCGCCTGCGACCGCATCTTCGTCTTCGACGGCGGCCGTGTCACCGAGAGCGGCACCCACCAGGAGCTGATGAGCATCGGCGGCGAATACGCCGCCATGTTCACCCTCCAGGCCGCCGGGTACCGCGCCAGGGCCGGGGAGACGGCGTGATGCCCGACCACGCGCACCCTCGTCCCGCGCCCGCGCTGTCCGGCGCCTGGCCGGAGAACTTCACCGGCCACCGCTACGGCACCGACTGCCCGATGCGCATGAACGACTTCACCGCCGACGACATCGGCTGGGGCCTCCTTGTCCGGCGCGGAGAGGTCAGCAACGCCTGCCTGGGGGCGCAGCGGCCAGGTCTGCGTTCCGCGACGCGAAGCCGGAACGGACCGGGCTCCGGGCGGCCCACTGCGCTTCGAGGCGCTCGATCTCGGACGGCAGGAGGAGGAGCAGCTGCAGGCGGATGCCTGAGCACTGCGTCAGCTGCTGAACCCTGCCGGCCGGTCGGGGGTGCGGCAATGAATGGCGGCGAGTCGGACGTGATGGTTGTGGCGGGGATCCTGACGCTGTTCTACTGGCTCATCCCCACCGCGGTCGGCGAAGGTCCTGCGGGAACCGCGACCCGCAACTACGTGGCCCGGGACAGTGACGGCGGCCGGTGGTTCGTGAAGGCCTACCTGGCGAGCACCGATCTGGACGAGGAGCGCCGGGCGCTCGAGCTCTGCCAGTTCGCGCGGCTCGGCGGCCTGCTGGTGCCGGTGGTGCGGCAGGCCCTGGAGGGTGGCGGCCTTATCGCGGCCGCCGGCGGCATGGCGGTGCCGGTCGCGGCGTGCTTCGAGAACATGGAGACAGCGGAGGGCGGTCTGTCCGGCGATCGGTGGGCCGCGGTGGGCGAGACTGTCGGACGCCTGCACCGCATCCTGGCCCAGCACCCGGCCGGGCCTCCGCGCCGCGTGCCCGCACGGGAAGTCTGCGATGTGAAACGGGCGCGGCAGCGCCTTGACCGGCTGCTCGTCCTCTTCGCCAAGAAGCCGCCCGCCTCTGGGTTTCCTGCCTGGGCGCGCGATACGGCCGCCCGGCGGCTCGACGCGCTGCCCGCCGTGACCGCCGTGACCGCCATGATCAAAGGGCTGTGGACGTCCATGACGGTGCAGACCGTCCGCGGCGATCTGGCCTCGTCCAATCTGCTTCTTCGCGGACAGCGGGTCGCGGCATTGGTCGACTTCCGGCCGCCCGGTCACCGCAGCCCCGTCTGGGAGCTGGGGCGGATCATCCTGGACCCGCGCACCGTTCTGGCAGAGCCGCAGTGGCCGACCGGCCTGGGTGCAGCTGTCGCTGCCTATCGGGCAGCCGACCCGGCGCTGCCGGCCAAAGAACTCCTCGACGTACCCCGCCTTGCCGCCGGGTACCTGGTGTGCTCGGTGTATCCCCTGTGCGGGGCCGTCGACGACCCGGCCGCCGTGACTCCCGAACTCGCGGCGTGCAGCCCCAACCGGCAAGCGGCTATGGCCGGGCTGTGCGAGCGGCTGGTGGAAGCCGAGGAGGTGGTGCTCCATGACCTCCTCCGCTGACTCTTCCTCCGGCACCCGGCCGTCGCTGTGGCGGCACCGCGACTTTCGCCGTTACCTGAGCGGGCAGGCGGTCAGCGTGACCGGCAGCTCGATCAGCACCATGGTGATCCCCGTGCTGGCGGTGCTCGAACTGGGCGCGACCACCGCCGAGGTTGCCTGGCTGACGTTCCTGGGCCAACTGCCGCCCGCACTGATGGCGTTGCACGCCGGGGCCCTCGCCGACCGCCACTCCAAGCGGAAGCAGATGATCGCCGGCGACCTGGTCAGCGCCGCCGCGCTGGCCAGTGTGCCAGTGGCGGCCGCGCTGGACCGGCTGTCCTTGACCCAGCTCATGGTGGTCGCGGCCGTGCAGGGTGCGGCGGGGGTGCTGCACGATGCCGCCGCGATCAGTCTCCTGCCCAGCCTGGTCGACCGGTCCCTGCTCCAGCGGAGCAACAGCCGCATCGGCGGGCTGTTCGCCGTCGCCGCCACTGCGGGCAGCAACCTCGGCGCCGCCCTGACTGCGCTCCTCGGCCCGGCCCGGGCGCTTCTCGGGGACGTCCTGTCCTACCTCGTCAGCGCCTGGTGCACCGCCCGCATCCAGGCTCCCGAAAGCCCCCGGTCGGCAGCGGAGGGCCGTCGGCTGCACACCGAGATCGGTGAGGGCCTGCGCTATGTGAACGGCGACCACCGGCTGCGCACTCTGACCCTTGTCAACGCCACGACGTCGTTCGCCCTGGCGCTCCTCAATACTTTGTGGGCGCTGTACCTGCTCCGGTCCCTCGCGATGAGCGCGACCGCGTTCGGTGTGGTCCTGGGACTCGGGGCGCTGGGCGCGGCGGCGGGTGCACTGGCCGCACCGTCGCTCGCGGCGCGCTACGGGCCCGGGCCGATGATGCTCGCCGCGCTCGCGATCACTCCGCTCACCCAGGTCCCTCTGCTCCTCGCCTCCTCGGGCCTGGTCTGGCAGTTCGCCATCGGCGCCGCCCTGTTCCTTCAGCTAGCTTGCGCCGGGGCCGCGGGGACGACCCAGCGCACCATTCGCCAGGTCGTCACCGCCGACGGCATGCAGGCTCGGATGCAGGCCGTGAGTACCTGGCTCACCTCCGGTGCACGGCCGGTGGCCGCGCTCCTCGCCGGTGGTCTCGGCACGTGGATCGGCGTGCGCCCCACCCTGGGTGCCGGTACCTGCCTCCTCGTCGTCCCCCTCGTGGTCCTCTACCGCTCCCCGCTGCGCAGCCTGCTGGACATGCCCAGCTCACCCGGCATGGCTTCTCCTTCAGCCGGGGCCGTCACAGCTCCGACGCCGTCGAGGCCGATCGTCCCCGATCCTGCAGTCGCCGTGGATGTGCGGCACGACCCCTCTTCGGAAGGTGGCCCGTGAGCACGACCCCGGACACGGCCCCTAACCCGAAGCCCTCATCTGAGGGCCCGCCGCCAGGGGCGCGCCTCCTGTCCAGCACCCGCATCCCGTCCCCGACGTCCCGAGGTGATCACATGCCGCCTTCCCGCTCCCACATCCGCGCGACCATCGGGACCTATCTCAGTCGGTATGCCGGGGAACGGGAGGCCCTGGAAGGGCTGCTGCCTGTCCTCGACGGCGCCGCGGAGCCGTCCAGCCGCGCCACCCTGCCCGGTCACGTCACCTGCAGCGCGGTGGTCATCGACCGCGGCCGGCGGGTGCTCCACATCGGCCACCGGGCCACGGGACTGTTTCTCGCCCCAGGCGGCCATGTCGAGGCGGGTGACCGTACGCTCCTGGCCACGGCCGTCCGCGAGGTGTGCGAAGAGGCAGGGCTGCGCCCCGGCGACCTGTGCCTGACTCCGCAGTTCCTCGACGAGCCGATCGACGTGGACGTCCATGACATCGACGCCAACCCGGCCGAGGGCGAGGCCGCTCACCAGCACTTCGATGTCCGTTTCGCGTTCTACCTCACCGCTGAGCAACCGCCCGCGCTCGCTCTGCAGGACGAGGAAGTCGCCGGCGCGCAGTGGCTCCCGTACGCCGACGTGCGCTCCCCCACGCTGCGGGCCAAGCTGCTGACTGCCGAGCTGCATGGCCTGGATGGGCGCCCGGAGCCCGTGAGCGCCAGCGCCCTGATCCACGACGGAGCCGGCCGGTATCTCCTTCATCTGCGCGATGACCGTGAGGGCATGTGGGAGCCCTGGGTTCTGGCCCTCGTGGGAGGCAAACGGTCACGGGAGGATGCCAGCCTCGAGACGACACTGCGGCGCGAGCTCGCCGAGGAAACTCCTGGCCTGGAACCCATAGGCCTGATGCCGTTCGCCGTCCAGGAGGCGACGAGCGTCGACGGCCTGGCCGTGCCCATCCGTGTCTACGCCGGGCACTGGAGCGGTGACACCGAGACGGTGGACCTCCGCGAAGGTGTCCTGCTGACGTGGTGCACCGTGGACATGCTCGACCGGCTGCGCCTGAGCCCCGGGCTCGGTGAGCTGATCCGGCGCCACGCGGCCGAGCATCCCGCGGCGAAGGAACTGCCGGACGGTGCTGGCCCGCCGGCCGACGAGGCGCCGCCGGGGACCGAGCTGCACATCGTCGGCGTGCACCTCCATCTCCAGGACGACCAGGGGCGGATCCTCCTCGGCCTGCGCCACCCGGAGTCCGCCTTCGCGCCGGACACCTGGCACTTCCTGGCCGGTCACTGCGAGCGGGAAACGGCGATCGACTGTCTGGTTCGGGAAGCAAAGGAGGAAGCGGGCCTGATCATCGCGCCCGAGGACGTCGACCTCGTCCACACGGTGCACCACGTCGACTCCCCCGACGCCCGGCCGAGGATCGCGCTCGTCTTCCAGGCTCGCTCCTGGACTGGCAACCCGGAGGTTCTGGAACCCGACCGGTGCGTGGAGTGGCGGTGGTGGAAGCCGCAGGGCCTTCCGGCCGAGGTTGTGCCGTACACCCGCATGGCAATCGACGGGATCCTTCAAGGGCGCCGGTACTGCGAGGAGGGCTGGGGCGAGCGATGAGCACTCTGGATACCTGTCCCACCGCCGGTGATCAGGCACCAAAGCTGATCGCAGGCCCGGTCGGCGGAGCCACACCGACAAATGCGGAAGCGGATCCGGCCGCCGCGCGGGCGGAGATGGTCGCCCGGCTTGAGGAGGAAGGATCCTCTCCAAGCGCGAAGACTTCGACCGAGTCGACGCAGTACGGGCGAGCGCAGACGCGATCCTGGTCGGGGCCGGCACCCTGCGCGTCGACAACCCACGGCTCCTCGTAACTCGAAGCAGCTGCGTGCCGCCCGGGTCGCAGCAGGTCTATCCGCTGAAGGTCCACCATTACCGGCCCCGGTGACCTCGGCCCAGAGTGGAAGTTCTGGCATCACGGAGGCGAAAACCTCGTCCTGGCCGTCGGCGGGGCAGCCGCGGAGAAGGCAGGCATGGCGATGATCCTCTCTTTTGGAGGCCTAACGCCCCTTACCTACAGCTGACTTGCGGTCAGGTACTTGTCCGCTTACGGCGTTCGAGAATCTTGAGATGCCGCCACAGGCACTGCCATGGCTCCGCCCTCTTCACGCCGCACGCCATCAGGAAGGTGAGGTAGCGGGCGAGTGGTGGGAGCGTTGGTTCCTTCGGAGGCTTCGGTGCAATCACGCTGTGCCGGCTCGTCTAGTCCCCACAGCGTAAGCACCCCCAAGAGTGCCAACGTCCCCACAGCCACGCTATTCGGCACTGGCAATTCCACGACCATGGGAGCGAAGGCCACGAGGAGTGCTGCGGGACGGCGGGCGAAGCTGCGTACACCTCGTGCCGTTCGTCGGTGGTCCCTGGTCTTCGTGCGGTCCGTACGTAGACGTACTCCATGTTCGGATTCCGTTTCCGCCATGACCCGATCCTCCTCCCATAGGTTTCTTCACATCAGAAGACCAAGACCGTCACCCTCTCGTACAGGGCTCATGGGGAGGCTCACGGATTGCAGAGCACGCTCAAATCAACTCTTTTGCTCTACGCTGGAGTTGTCGCTGTGTCATCCACTGAGAGGGTCGGCCGGCGGACGGGGGGAGGTTGTCCGTTGACGACGAGAGCAACAGAAACCGGGGGCAGGACGGCTAATCGGCCGGAGAACGTACGTCTGGAAGGGCTCATCGGGGAATCCGGAATGAGCCGCAAAGGCTTTGCCTACCGACTCAACCAGCTGTGTGCCGAGCGCGGCATCCAGAGTGATTACACGCATACGTCCGTCGCCAACTGGTGCCGCCGCGGCATGCGCCCACGGTGGCCTGTGCCGGACCTCATTTGTGTGGTTCTCGCAGAGCAGCTCGGCAGGCCGGTCGGCCTCGCGGACACTGGCATGCAAGGGTTCGGAGGATCCGGGCGGGCTGGAGGCGAGGACCTCGGTGCCGGGCTGCGCTTTCCTCGCGAGCAGCGGGAGGCGCTCAGTGAGATGTCGACGTATTGGAATGCCTTGAACCGACGGAATTTTCTAGCCGCCGCCCCCTTCGCCGCCTCGGCGTTCTCCGATCCTGTCACTCGGTGGCTGGTCAGCCCCACTGAGCCGGCGGCCTCCGGCTTGGTCGCGCAGCCCGCCGCCGAGTCTCTGCTCGCGCCTGGCGGTCGCCTCACCGTCGGGCGTACGCACATCGAAGAGCTGCGGGAGGTCGCCGAGTCGGCACGTCGCTGGGACTCTCGGTTCGGCGGCGCGGCCATGAAGTCACGGTCGATCACCTCGTACCTTGACGAGCGCGTCGCACCGCTTCTGCGCGGGCGCTACTCCGCTGCCATCGGTAGTGAGCTCTTCTCCGTGACTGCGGAGATGGCACGCCTCGCGGGCTGGACGGCGTTCGATGCGGGTGAACACCAGGCTGCTCAGCGGCACTACATCCAGGCTCTGCGGCTGGCCCGTGCTGGTGGCAACGAGGACCTGGGGGCGTACATCCTGACCACCATGGCCATGCAGGCTCTGATGCGTGGTTTTTCCTCGCAGGCGATCGACATGGCGCAGGGCGCGCACGAGAGGGTTCCGGGAGCTGATCCACGGGTGCGAGGCTTTGCCAAGCTCATCGAGGCGCGGGCTCATGCTCGAGCCGGCGACGCCCGTGCAGCCGCCGACTGCCTTGCGCTGTCGGAGCGGCTGCAGGAGCATGCCGGTGATGCTGGCAGCGGCGGCTCCGAGCTGGCCTGGATTGACTTCTTCACTCGGCAGCGGATCGTCACGGACGCTGTCGAGCTCTTCCGCGACCTGGGTAACCCACGGGCGGTGTTCACCTGGCAGGCACAGGGCTCGATGCCCGGCGATGCGTTCGCCCGTTCCCGCGGTATCCGACTGTCCATGCTCGCTTCTGCGCACGCGCAGCGTGGTGACCTCGATCAGAGTCTGCGCCTGGGCCGGGAGTCCTTGGGCCTGTTCTCGCGTCTGCAGTCCGTACGTGGAGTCGATTATCTCGGCCTCTACGCCAGGTCCCTGCAGCGTTGGCAGCGGGAGCCGGCGGTTGTCTCGTACCTCGAGGACGTGCGGACGCTGGGGCGTAGCTTGACGACGGCTGCTTGAAGGACATGCCCAGGGGTGCGGTATGAAGTGGTTTGACGTTGTTTGGGCTGCGAGGGCTTCGCGTCGTACGCTCCGCGCATGAGTCGTCCTGTGAGCTTGACCCTTGCGCACAACTGCCGTGCGTACAGCATGAGCACGAGTCGCGGTGCTTTCGCAGTCCTGGACTGTGCACCTCCGCAGGGCATCTTTCACCGGGGCACGGTGCTGCTGCTCCCTGGTTTCAACGGCAGCAAGGAGGACTTTCTGCCGTTGCTCGCGCCGCTGGCTTCGGCCGGGTTCCGAGCTGTAGCAGTTGACGGGAAAGGGCAGTTCGAAAGTGGCGGGCCACGGGAGGAAGAGGCCTATACGCAGGAGAAGCTGGCAGCCGATGTCGTCGCGCAAACGGCTGTGCTCACCGCGCCTGCTGGAAGCCCGCCTGTGCATCTTCTCGGCCACTCCCTCGGAGGGCTGATCGCCCGGGCGGCTGTCCTCCATGCTGCGCCGTCATCGTGCCCCTGGGCATCTTTGTCGCTTCTCGCGTCCGGGCCGGCCTCGATCTGCCACGAACAGCAAGTACGCATCAGGCTCCTCCTCGAGGCGCTGCCCGTCCTTGGTATTGAGGCGACGTGGCTCAGGCTGTGGAAGGCCGCAGGCTACGACGAATTGCCTGCAAGTAGCGTGGAGTTCCTGCGCCGGCGCTGGCTGTCAACAGTGCCGCAGCAGCTGACGACAACTGGGCGTCAACTGCTTACTGAGCCTGACCGGGTGAACGAGCTGACCACCTCTGGCCTCCCCGTCCACGTCCTGTCTGGAACCCACGACTACGCATGGCCGGTGCCCTGGCAGGATGAAATGGCTGCACGCCTCGGCGCCCGCCGATCCGTGATCGCAGGCGGCCGCCATTCGCCCCAGGTAGAGCGCCCCGTGGAAACCGCCATGGCCCTCGTGGCCTTCTGGTGCTCAATCGGCTAGCGCATGCTGCCCTGCGTGTCACCGCCGAGCATCCAACCTGGCGGGCTCGCCCGCCAGCGTCCTGAAGCCTTTCCGCGTGATGCTGTGGATCTACTGCCTGGCAGGCTCGCTGACCGCGAGCGGGTCGCGGATACTGTCCCTGGCAGGTGGTGTTCAGCCCGACCTGTCGCAGCCCCACGGGCTGGCCCCGGCGCCATTGTGCGTGCTTCGGCTGCGCCTGGCGTGCTGCCGCGATGAGGTCCGCAGTCTCATCTTCGGCACCGCATTGGGAAAGCTCCGGCTCCCACCGTCAGCAGCACAAGTGGCAGGACCCAGGGGCGGGCGGCGAGCCAGTCCATCAGCTCGGAGACCACCCACACGATGACGCTGACGCTGCGGAGCACCTCGCCGCCGGTGTAGGCCTGCTGTGCGTGACCGAGGCTGTGCGCGTCCCCGGGCGGGGCGGCGGGCGGTCATCCGCTATTCCGGTCCCACGGGACCAGGTACGTCGCCCTGGACCGCGCTGGTCTTACCCGCTAAGAGCTGATCGGGCAGGGACACGTCTACCGCGGCCTGACGGAGGTCGTGTACGAACACGCTGCTGTTTACGGTGCCTACCACGCCCCGCCGTGCCTTCCGGTCCCGCACCGAGCTTAGCGGGAGTGCTCGGCGCGGCTGAGCAGCAGGTGAGCGGACTCCGGCCGTAGATGGTCGGAGTGTGCTCCTGCCGGATTGAGTCTGCGGCCCCGCACGAAGTGTTCGCTGGCGTCGAGGTTGACGAAGCGGTGGTTCAGGGCGTGGTGAGGATAGCGGCGGTTGGCGGGGAGCAAGCGTTGCGTTGAAGAGTGGAGCAGGTGCGATGCCGATGCCGGAGTGGCCTATGCCGGGGCGGCGTTCGGCGCGGAGGTGCCAGAACCCTGTGGCACGGTCGTAACGTGAGTGCGTGGCGACGACCGGGCCACGGAGCGTGGCAGTGGCGACTGCCGTGAAGAGGGTGGCGAAAGCGTCACGCGGTGCGGCCATCTGGAAGATGGCGAACTTTCGTACCGGTCCTGTCAGCAGGTATGTTGCGGCAGCCGTCACGCACAGGACGAGGAGATAGTCACGCACGAGTGCCTCGCAAACGGCTCACGACGAATTGTCGTTGTCGTTCGATGGCTACCTCATGCACGTAAAGTCCCCCGGCCAGCTGTCCGTCGGCGTAGGAACGCGGTCCCGCTGACGCGCAACACCATACTCACCTGCCGTGCGGCCCGGCCTGATCTTGATAAGTTCGTGCCTCCCAGTGAGGTTTACCGGGGCCTCCGAGACCGGCTCTACGGCCCCAGGTGATGGCGATCGAGTCGCCTGTGGGCGTCGACACCCCCTTCCAGGGCATCCGGCTACTGGCCCACGCGCCCCTGCTGTCCTTCGACATCGCCCCGGCTCACTGGACCAGCATGTCTACTGGCGCCTTGCCGACCGGCAGCCGTTCACCGGGACCTGCGCGAGGCTCTGGCGAAGTTCTCCGTCGTCCTGGCCGAGCAGGTCCCGCTCAGGGGCCCCTCCTGCGACTTCGCTCTCTTACTCTCCGGCGGGCTGGACTCCTCGGTGGTGGCCTATCTGCTGCGGCCGCCGATCTGCGTCAACCGCCCGCTACCCCGGCCAGGAGCGACTCGACGAATCGCGGATCGCGGCCCGGCTCGCGGCGGACAATTGAGGTCGGCGCCTGCGGGAGGCGCAGCAGGAAGACTGGCGGATCCTCGAACCGTGGATGAGCCCCAGGCGGGCGCCCGAGGGGTGCCCACCAGGGGTTAGGGGCCTGTAAGGACGAGGGCGCCCCGTGGCGGAAATCCATGAGTTCGGCGTCGTAGCACCTTGCAATCCCAGACGTGGGGGCGCAGCGGTGCCTTCGATTGCCTGGCTTGTGTACTTCGCGCTGAGGTCTGGCGGACCTCAAAGGTCCCGCCTCGGTTGTCACCTGGGACTGCCGTGCACACATCACGGGACGTTCAACGGTTGCGGCGAGAGCCGGCCGACGGATCTGAACGGCATCCCGCTCTGCCGGCAAGGTGCGTCTACCAGCGCATGTCGAGAGCGTCGAGTGCGTGGATCCGGTCGGTGGGCAGGCGTTCCTTGCGGCGGCGGGTGTTGCTGATCCACTGTCCGAGTCGTACGGGTTCTCCGTCGAGGTGTTCGACGTGGCGCTGGGGAACCTCGAGGTGGCCCTCCCGCTGGTGGAAGGCGCAGGCGGCGGCCAGGCCCTGGTCTGGCTTGCGGGCGGGCGGTTTGCGTTTCTTAGGGGACGGTCCGGTGTTCTGGGTCAGGCTGAGGCCGGCCAGGAGCTGTTGCTGGGTGGGGTGCAGGCGTTCGGGGTGCAGGCGCTGGTGGTGGAGCCACTCCCCCAGGCGGTGTCCGTCATCGGTGATGTAGTTCCGGGGCACGTCGGTCAGATGGTTGCCAGCGTTGTGGTGTCTGCGGGCGGCGTGGTAGGCGCGGTGCCAGGTCAGGGGCCAGGGCGGGTTCCAGTACGGGTCGAGGTCATGGAGGGCCTGGGCTCTGGCGGGGGTGAGGGCGTCGGCGCGTTTGCGTTGGGTGGCGAGCCAGCGGCCGAGGGCGTAGCCGTCCTGGTGGTGGTCGACGGGGGCGGCGAGGTGGCCGTGCACGGCGGCGTAGGCGGTGGCGTGGGCGAGGCCGCGTTCGAAGGCGTGCTGTTGGGGGTTCCAGATGATGCCGAGGCGTTCGAGGGCGTGGGTGCGTGCGGGGTCGAGGGCGCCGGTGGTGTGGAGGTGGCGTTGCCAGGTGAGCCAGCGGCCCAGCGGGTAGCCGTCGGGGTCTTCGTGGGTCTGGGGGGCGTCGAGGTGGTGGTGGGTGCGGTGGTAGCGGCGGGCGGCGGTGAGGCCGCGGCGCCATTCGGCGCTTTTGGGGTTGAGGACGCGCAGGGTGAGGGCGAGGGCGACTTCTTCTTGCTGGGTGGGGCGTTCGAAGTGGAGCCAGGCGCACGGGTCTTCGGACCCGAGGGTGGGGCGGTGGGTGCGGGGGTCCGCGAGGCGTGCGGTGAGGCGTTCGTCGTGGGCGCGCAGGGCTTGGACGGTGCGCCACAGGGGGGTGTAGGCGTCGGCGCCGAGGAGGTCGTCGGGGTCTTCGTCGGGGGTGAGGTAGACGGGGACGATGAGGGTGGCTTTTTTGCCGGCGCCGGGGGTTTGGCGCAGTGCGCGGCCGACGGCTTGGACGGTGTCGACGGGGCTGTTCTTGGGGTCGGCGAAGACGACGGCGTCGATGGCGGGGACGTCGATGCCTTCGCCCAGGACGCGGGCGTTGGACAGGACGGCGGGTTGTTCGGGGTGGGTGTGGGTGGCGAAGTCGAGGAGGATGCGCCGGCGGGTGCGGGGCGGGTGGGTGCCGCTGATCCACTGGGACCACAGGCCCTCGGGCTGCAGGTCTGCGGGGAGGGCGGCTGCGGTGTCGGGGAGGGTGGTCGCGAACGCGCGGGCGTCCTGGACGCGGTGGTGGAAGGTCAGGACGCGGCGTAGCCGGTGATCGTGGATGGCTCTGAGGACGGCGACTTGGTGTCCGGCGAGGCGTAGTCCGTCGGCGCCTGCGCCGGGACTGGTGGCGAGCCAGTCGCGCAGGTCGGTGTTCTGGATGACGGGGACGAGGATCTGGTAGTCCGCGAGGAGGCCGAGGTCGATGGCGTCGGAGAGGGTCAGGCGCCAGGCGACGGGGCCGAAGAGGGTTTCGTCGTCCATGGAGGCGACGGGGATGTCGCTGTGGTCGGTGTCGGGATCCCAGACGCGGGGGGTGGCGGTCAGGTACAGGCGGCGGGTGGCGGGGACCTGGTCGTCGTGGTGGATCCCGGCCCAGGCTTTGCCGAGGCGGCCTGCGGTGCGGTGGGCTTCGTCGACGACGACGAGGTCCCAGGGCGGCAGGTGGTGGTCGCGGTGGGCGGCGACGACGGTGGGCAGGGAGGCGTAGGTGGCGTAGACGGTCACCGGGCCGGTGGGCGGTGCGAGTTCGGACAGCTCGGCGGGCTTCGTCGTCATGGGGAGGTTGCCGGCGGAGGGGTGTTCCATGGCCTGGCGGGCGGAGCAGACGGCTACCGCCGGCCCTTTGTGGCCGGCGGTGTGCCAGGAACGCACCGTCTGGGAGAGCAGGTCCAGTGTCGGCACCAGGACGAGGACGCGCCCGCGGGGGGCGAGGCGGGCGGTGGTGCGGGCGGCGATCAGGGTTTTTCCGGTGCCGCAGGCGGCGATCACGCTTGCCCGCGGGTGGGTGCGCAGCGTTTTGACCGCGGCGGTGACGGCTTCTTTCTGGTGGGGGCGGAGTTCGATCGCGGCGCTCTGCATGCTCTCCTGGCCGGTTTTTGGTGGGGTGGTCTTCTTGCGTGCCGCGGGTGCGGCGAGGCGTGTCGGTGGGGTTTCTGTGCGGTGGGTCTGACGTTACAGATCGGTGCTGATGAGCGGGCGGAGGGTGGAGCCGTTGCGGTTTTTCAGCACGTTGAGCTGGCTGGGGATTCGGCGGCTGAGTTCGGCGACGTGGCTGACGATGCCCACCGCGCGGTTCCCGGCGCGTAGTTGGTCCAGGACGTCCATGACTTCTTGCAGGTTCTGTTCGTCGAGGGTGCCGAAGCCTTCGTCGATGAACAGGGTTCCCAGGGGGCGGCCGCTGGCTTCCTGGGTGACGACGTCGGCCAGGCCGAGGGCGAGGGCGAGGGAGGCGGTGAAGGTTTCGCCGCCGGAGAGGGTGGAGGTTTCGCGTTCGGTGCCGGTCCAGGTGTCGAGGATTCTCAGTCCCAGGCCGGACTTGAGGCGTCCACGGCGGCCTGCGTCCTTGTCGGCGGTGTGCTGGAGGAGGTAGCGCTCCGAGGTCATGGCCTGGAGCCGGATGTTGGCTGCCTCGGCGATCTCTTCGAGGCGGGCGGCCAGGACGTAGGCCTCGAGTTCCATGCTGAGGGTGTTGGCGGTGGTGGTGGCGGAGGCGATGCCGGCCAGGCGGTCGGCCAGGGCGTGGCGGGCTTGCAGGGGTTCCAGGTCGTTGAGGCGGGCTGTGAGGGTGGAGATCAGTTCGGTCAGTGCGGTGACCCGGTGACCGGCCTGCTGGCGGGTGGCTGCGGTCTCCTTCATGCGGTCTTCGGCCTCGAGCAGGACTTTGGCGGCGGCTGGGAGGTCGGCGGGGGGCTGGAGGCCGGCTTCCTGCAGGTTCGGGGTTTTCAGGAGGTCGGTGACGACGGCGTCGTCCTTGCCCCACTGGTCGAGTTCCTGGCTCCACTGGTCGAGGAGCTGCGGGTTTTTGAGGGCGGCGGTTGCCTTCTCGAGAGTCAGGAACCCCGCGTCGTGGGCGGTGGTGGTGGCGGTGGTCGTCGCGTCATGGTGGCGGGAGGCTGCGTCGGCTGCCTTCCGGGCGGCGTCGATCGCGCCGGACAGGTTTTTGGCGGTGCGGCTGAGTTCGGTGATGCGCTCGCCGAGGGTGGTGGCGGTGCCGCGTGCTGCGGCCAGGGTGTCGGCGAGAGCGCTCTGCTGCTGGGCCAGGGTTTTGATGCGTGCCAGGCATTCGGTCACGCGGTCCTGGGCTTGTTGGCGCTGCTGGGTGCGGGTGTCGTGCTCTGTGCGGAGGTGGGTCAGGGTCTCCTGGGCTGCGGGCAGTGCGCCGGCGGCGTCGCATGCGGCCCGGTGGGCTGCCTTGGCCGTTTTGAGCTGGGTCTTGAGCTCGTCGCTGGGAGTGGGGCCTGCTGCTCCGGCTGCTTCGGCGTGCTGGGTGGCGAGCTCGTTGTGGCGGCGGCCGGCCTGCGTGTGCAGCGTGTCGGCCTGTTCGTAGAGAGTGCGGGCCTTCTCCTCGTCCTGGCGTGTGGGCTGGTCGGGGAGGAGTCGGGCCGGGTTGGGGTGTTCGGGTGAGCCGCAGACCATGCACGGCGCACCGTCGACGAGTTCAGCGGCCAGCTCCCCCGCCATGCCGTCCAGGCGGCGTTCACGCAGGTCGAGCCACCGCGTTTTGGCTTCGAGGGCTTCAGCGGCACGGTCGGTTGCCGCTTGTGCGGCCGAAGCGAGTTCGGTGGTGAGCGTGTCGCGAAGGCGTGCGGCTTTGAGGTGGGCGTTGAGTGTCTGGATGACCTGTTCGTGTTGCGGTACCTGGTCGGCGGCTTTGGTCATGTCGCTCAGGAGGCTGGTGTGTTCGGCCTCCAGGTCAGGCCATACGGCCAGCCATTGCCCGGCTTCCTCGAGGTCGGCTTGCGCCTGCTCTGCCTCGGTGCTGAGCTCGGTGATCTGGGCACCGAGCTGTGCGTGGCGCTGCTCGTCGGGCAGCAGCCCTTCGACGCGGCCCCTCTCAGCGTGGTGCTGTTCCAGGGTGGCCTGCAGCTGGGGAACGCCAGCACGACGGTCTTCCTCGGGCAGCTGGGTGCGGGCCTGGTCTTCGGCTGTCGTGGCCGTTTCCAGGACACGTGAGGTGTGCTTCACGGCCTCCAGGAGGGGGCGCAGCCGTTCGGCGCGCCGGCCGTTGTCGAGTTCGGTGCGCAGTTGTGGGTGGTGGGCGGACTTGTCGTCGAGTGCTGTGCGGCGCGCTTGGGCTTGGGCGTGCTGGGTCTGTCGGCCTGCGAGTTCGTGCGTGTGCTGGTGTTCGGTCTTGGCGTGCTGGTGTCGGGCGTCGCTGCGTTCCTCGTCGGCCACCGCCTCGGTGTGGGCGTTGACGGCGAGGGCGTGCAGGTGCTGGGCCCGGGGCAGGAGGTCGGCGGGGTCCTGGGTGTCGGGTAGGGCGGCCTCTCCGGTGCTGGTGCCGTCTTGGTGGAGGAGGGGGCCGGCTTCCTGGTGGATGCGTTCGCTGAGGTGGTGCAGGGTGGCCGTGACGTCGTCGAGGTCCTTCTTGGTGGCTTTGCTCCGGTCGGTGAGCCACGTCTGGAGTTCCTGGAAGCGTCCGGTGTCGAAGAGGCGGCGCAGCAGCACGGTGCGGTCCTTGGCGTCGGACCGCAGGAAGGTGGCGAAGTCGCCCTGGGGCAGGAGGACGACCTGGCAGAACTGTTCTTTGGACAGTCCCAGGGCTGCTTCGATCTCTCTGGCGGTGTCCTGGTGGTTGGCGCTGACCGGCTCCCACCCTGTGCCGCCGTCGGTGTCGGTGTGCTGGTGCAGTTCGACGGTGGCTTCGGCGGTGGCGGTGCCGGTTTTGGCGCGTTTGCTGGGGTAGGTCTGCTTGGGCTTTCGTGTGATCCTGAGGCGGCGTCCGGCGGCGGTGAACTCCAGGATGACGTGGGTGCGTGTGCCGGTGGGGGCGTGGTCGCTGCGCAGGCGGTGGGTGGGGCGGATGCCGGGCACGGTGCCGTAGAGGGCGAAGCATACGGCGTCCAGGATGCTGGTCTTGCCTGCGCCGGTGTCTCCGCGCAGGAGGAACAGGCCGTTGCTGGTCAGGGTGTCGAAGTCGACGGATTCTGTGCGGGCGAAGGGTCCGAAGGCCTGGACGGTCAGGTGGTGGAGGTACATCAGCTGGCCTCTCGCTGGGCGGCTGCGGTACGGACGCTTTCGAGTCCTTCTTGCAGCAGGTTCTGCTCCGTGACGGTGGCGGGGACGCCGGTGACGTGGTCGAGGAACCCGAGGGTGATCTCGTGGTCGCTGCGGCCGTTGACGCGGGAGCGGTAGGACTGGGTGTCGGTGTCCCGCTGGTGGGAGAAGCTCAGCTTCAACGTGTGGGGGAAGCGCTCTCGCAGGCGTTCCATGGCCATGTGGGGCCGGTCGGTGTCGGTGAGCGTGATGTGCAGCCAGCAGTCCTCGTAGTCGGCGTGCTCGGGCTGGGTGAGGAGGTTGTTCAGCGTGCCGGTCAGCTGGCGCAGGCGGCGGGGCACGGGGCACGGGATCTTGCGGGCCGTCAGGACGGTGCCGGCGCCCAGGTCGATCAGCCAGGTGGCTTTGGGGTGGCCGGCTTCGGAGAATGAGTAGGCCAGGGGGGATCCGCTGTAGCGGATGCGTTCGCTGATCTGCTGGCATCGGTGCAGGTGTCCCAGTGCCACGTAGTCGACTCCGGTGAACACGGAGGCGCTGACCGAGGGGACGCCGCCGGCGGTGATGTCGCGCTCGCTGTCGCTGGTGTCGGCTCCGGTCACGAAGGCGTGGGCCAGGACGACGGAGCGGGTGTTGGCCGGGCGGGCCGCGAGATCGGTGCGGACCTTGTCCATCGCCGCGCTGAGCACAGCGTGATGGCTGGGCTTGTCGGCCCCGAGATGCGTGTGGACGAGGCCGGGCTCGAGGTAGGGCAGTCCGTAGAAGGCGACGGGTCCGTGTTCGTCGTGCAGGACGGCGGGGCGGCCGCAGTCCTGCACGCTGGTGCGCAGGTGGATTCCCGCGCGCTCGATCAGCCGCGAGTTGACGCCCAGCCGGCGCGGTGAGTCATGGTTCCCGCTGATCATGACCAGGGGAATCTGCAGGTCGGCCAGTTCTTCCAGGACCCAGTTGAACAGGTCGATCGCGTCCAGAGGCGGGATGGCACGGTCGAACACGTCGCCCGCCACGGTCACCGCCTCGACGCGCTCCTGGCGCACCGTGCTCAGCAGATGTTCGAGGAAGGCGCGCTGCTCCGCGAGAAGGGACACGCGATGCAGTTGACGGCCGAGATGCCAGTCCGAGGTGTGCAAGATCCGCATAGACGCAGACGTTAACCATCTGGACGGGTGTTACGGACGGCTTTCCCGATAAACGGCCTTCGTCATGACTCTGAACAGGTACACGAAGAAAGGTTCCCCTCCAGGCACCGCGAGGGAGGCGGTCAAGGATGCCGGCCGCGACCTCGCAGTCACACCGGGGCACGCAGGCTGACGCGATCTCGAGCGGGCGCCCCCCTGGACAGTGCTACCGGACGCAGGAGGCTGTGCCGGGCGAATCGGGTAGTCGCCCATCGCTCACGAACCCGATGCGGTGTCTGTGCGGGATGGGGGCTGGTTCGTCGAATGCTCACCAGGAGCGTTCGAAGATTTCCTCGAAGATGATGTTCCACTCCGGTACGGGATCCTCGAAGGGAGTGTCGTCGAACTGCTTGATCTTGTCATGTATCTGCTGCGCGAGAGCTTCTTCGTCGTCGGCCCCGTCACGCTCGGCATAGGCATGCAGCGCGCAGAGGCTCTAGACCAGGGACTCGGCGTCGCGGTGGATGAGCAGGTGCCGTGCAGTGCCTTCCGGGAAGGCGTAGATGCGTTCGGTGCCGGGGCCAGGGCCAGGATCGAGTCGTTGGAGCAGCCCGGGACGAGCCAGTTCTGCGCCTCAGCGGGGTAGGGGCGCCCGGTGGATGCGAGGAACCCGCCGAGGTGCACGGATTCCTGACCGGGATTTTTACGTCCAAGCGCGAAAGGAACGAGGTCGTCGTGCGGGAGGCCCACGCCGTGCAGGATGCGCATCGAGCGTGACAGCTCGGCAGGATCCTGTTGTGCCTCTCGGGGGAACATGACGGTTCCCCCGAGTCCGAACAGGCGGATGATCTCGTCCGAACTGACGCAGTAGCTCATGGTTGACCTCACTCGTGCCGGCGTCAGCGGCCGTGCGCCGTCTTCGGCTTGTCCACGTAGGCTGCCAACAACGACGCCGCGCAACCCATGACCGCGTATTGCTCCTCAATGTGATCTCAGGGTCAAGGGCACATCCGGGCCTGCCCTCGCCGTGCCCCGGTTGGGTGCGCAGGCTGCGGCCGGTGGCCGGCTTCGAGGTCAGCGTGGGCGCCAGGTGCGGATCTCCAGGTGGGTGATGTGGGCGCCGGGGTGGATACGGCCGGTGTCGAGGAGCCATTGGTGGATGGCGGCGGTGACGTCTCCACCGCTCCGGTCGACGCGGCGGGCGAAGTCCGTGGCGTCGAACCCGCCGGTCGCGGCGGACCCGTAGGAGCGCTCTTCGGTGTGGTCGGTGCGCTGGATGACGTCGCGGCGGATGCCGGGTGAGTCGGTGCGGCTTCCGGAGGCGTGGACGTAGCCGGTCCCGGCGAGGCGCACGGTGAAGGCCAGGCGCAGGCCCTGGCGGGCGGCTTCGGCGATGAGAGGGCGCAGGCGGGCGGATCCGGAGGCGATGGCCTGTGCTCCGGCACGGCCGGTGCCGGTGCCGGAGGGGGTGATCAGCAGTGCTTTGGTGCGGACACGGGCTCTGGTGCCGGCGGCGGTGGTGCGGCGGGTGATGTGCCCGGCGGCGATGGCCGCGAGTTCGGCGGTGTCGGTGATTCCTGCGCTCCGGATCGCGGCGAGGACCTGGGTGAGGGCGGGTACGAAGGCTGCGCCTTTGTTCTTTGTGTAGAACTGGGAGACGAGGGAGGGGTCTCGGTTGATGATGCGGGCGATGTCGCGTTTGGTGTAGCCGGCCGCCTGGAGCCGGTCGGCGAGCTGGGCTGCTTCGTTGTGGTGCGGTGCGGGGGCGCGTCGGCGGCGGGGCGGCATCAGGACCCCTCGTTGTTGCTCGTGGTCTGCGGTGTGGCGCGGCCCTTGTCGCGCAGGGTCAGGAGTTCGTCCTCTGTGGCGGGGGCGGTGAGGGGGCCGGTGAGGTGGCCCTTGTTCAGGTAGTCGCCCGGTTGTCCGTGGTAAGGCCAGGCCTGGGGCTGGGTGAGGTAGACGGCGTCGGTACGGAAGGCGACGACACTGCCGGGCGGGGCGTGGAGGGCTCCTGCGTAGGTGTCGTCGTCGCGGTGGCGCTGGGAGAGCAGGGCGGCCCTGGCGGAGGACCAGATGTGGGCGGCCCATTCGGGGTGGGCGTTGGGGTCGCGGGTGAATCCGGTGGGGCGTTGCCAGGTGATGGTCTGGTCGTCGAAGCCGATGATCTCGGCATCGGTGGGGACGTCACGTTCTGCGGTGCGGGGGGTGGTGCCGGTGACGGTGCGGGGGCGTTGGGCGAAGGCGCCGATGCCGTAGAGGAGGATGGCGCGCACCGCCCGGGCTGCGAGGTGTGCGGCGGTGCGCTGGGCGGGATCGCCGTTGAGGTCGGCCTGGGCGGTGAGGGAGGACCAGGCTTCTTTGAGCTTCTTGGACCAGTCGTCCAGGGGCTTGCCGTCGTCGAAGAGGATGCCGTCGAGGATTTCGACCTTCCACGGGCTGCGTGGGTTGGACAGAGCGGTGTGGATTTCGGGCCCGCCCGCCCAGGTCGTGAACGTGGTGCCGGGGGTGGCGGGGTAGTGCCAGGCCCGGTCGCCGGGGGCGGGTGCGGGGAGAATTCCGACGTGGTCCCAGGTCTGGGGGACGGTGACGCGGACGTGCCAGTGCCCGCAGGCGAACAGCGCTTTGGCCTGTTCCTTTTCCGACCAGGTGGCGAACCTTGCGGCGGTGACACGGCGGGGGGTTCCGATGCCGGCTTTCCAGGTGTGCTTGGCATAGGCGAAGGTCCGGTCGTACTCGACCAGGGCGGGGAGCTGCTCAGGGACACGGGGCGGGGTGAGGAGTTCGGTGCGTCCCTGTCCGGCGGTCGCGTGGAAGAGGCTGCGCAGCTCTTCGGACAGGACCGGGTAGCCGTCGGCGTACTGGCCCTTGGTGGGGATGGTGCGGGTCCACAGGTCCCGGCCTGTCTGGGACGGTGAGCCCATCAGGACGGCGTCGGGCCAGTGGCGGCGCAGGGCTGTCCACAGCAGGACGAACGCGTCGCGGATGACGGCGGGCTCGGTGCCCTCGGTGTCGAACCACTCCCCCGCCGAGCGGATCTCGACGTGCTGTTCGCCCTGTTCGCGCTGGTAGCGGCCGACAGGGTTGCGGGGGTGGACGAAGTGGCCGGCCATGCGGTCCTTGCCGCGGCCGGTGTCCGTGCGCCAGCCGGGTGTGGGGGCGTTCAGCCAGGCTCCGACGGCGTCCTTGAGGAAGGGGTGCTGGTCGGCCTGGCGGTGCCAGGGGGAACCTGCGGTGATGTAGATCCGCTCGACGCCGTCGGGCAGGGCGTGGAAGACGGAGTTCAGGATTTCTGCGGCGCTGGCGGTCGGCAGGTCGAGGCGGAACGTCTGGTCGCGGTGGACCAGCACACCGGCCTCGGTGTCGAAGAAGACGGTGCTGCGGGCCTGCTGGGTGAAGTTCGGGTGCGTGGAGGCCAGGTTCGCCGTGTGGGCGAACCAGCGGTCCCCGTCGGGGCCTTCTGGGATGCCAGGCAGGGTGCGCTGCGCTCCATGGGCCGCGAGAGGAGCAGCTGCGCCGGGGGCCGGCTCAGAAGGCGGCGCTGAAGGGGCTGCGGGCGGTTCGGGTTCCGCTGCCGGTTCGGGGCTGGGGCGGGTCATGGCCGGGGCGGCCGTGCCCGCCTGGGGCGGGGTCTGTCCGTGTCCGGTCCCGCTGGGCGGTGCTGTCTCCCTGGCGGGCACTGGCGGTGAGACAGCTGCGGCGGTCTGGGCTGTTGGTGCAGCGTTGGTGAGCTGGTCGGGGGCGAGGATCGGGGCGATCGCCACGACGTCAGCGAGGCTGAGTCCGGCTGCGGGCGCGATGCGCTCCGCCTTCGCCTTCTCGTATCCGGCCAGTGCGGTGATCTGCCGGGCACGGTCGGTCTCGAGTTTGGCGAGGGTGGCCTGGGTCTTCTTGATGTCGTCGCGCAGGGCACGCAGCTCGGCCAGCTGTGCGGTGTAGGTCTTTGCGTCCATCACGATCCCTTGTGCCTGCGGGTCAGTTGGCGGAACTGCTACGAGTGGTGACGTACGCGATCGCGCCGCTCGACTGCGAGGGCAAGCGGGCACCCAGAAGGAGATCCGCAATGTCCCGGTCATTTTGCTGCGGTGCGGTCAGGTGCTTTACAGGGGTGGCCAGGTCGGTGATGTGTCCGGCCAGGACTGCGTCCGGAAAGGCGTGCCGTCCCCCGTCGCCTTTCTCCCACCTGTCCAGGCCGGTAAGGACGGCCACCACGTAGCCCGACACTGTCACCGGCAGCACTCCCCCGGCCGCGACGCTCGCGGCATCACAGCGCCACCAGCCCTTCAAGCCCTTGAGCAGGTCATCGGGGTCAAGGTCTGCCGCGTAACCGGCCCATTGCCGGTCGGCGTCATGGACTTGTTGTGCCGCGTCGACACGCAGGACCCCGAGCAGGTCCGCGTCCAGGCGGTCCACAAGTGCAGGGGCGCGTTTCTGCAGTGCCTGGACGACCCAAAGCGGCGTCATCACGCGAACACCACGCCGGGAAAGTTCGGGCAGTACGCCTGCCCTGATGAGACGACGGTATGTGGTAATCGCACAGCCGAGTTCTTCTGCGGCCTGTCCGGTGGTCAGCAGCATGGCCTGCCTCCTCGGATCCGGGCGTTGCCGCGCTTGGACGCTATCGGCACACCCACCACACGCGCAAGTCTGATCAGATATCTGATTCTAGTTTGTGTAGCCCTTGGGCGGGGCCGCAAGTTCCTTGACCCGGCGGGTCGTACAGTCCATCGCTGCGCGGCTGGAAGTGCCCGCCCGGCCCGGTCACTGGACAGCGCCAGCCGACCCTGGCTTCCAGGACGGCACCCCACCACCTCCGGACCCGGGGTGACGGTCAGGAGCAGGCGGCCCCGGCGCACTGCGGCTGCGAGTACGCGCCTGCTGCATTTCGCCAATTCGCCATGACTGGACCGTCGGCGTCGCCGACCATCAAGTGTGCAGGTGGAGGGCTTCACTGGGTGCTGGGTGTCGGAAGACCAGTGGGGTGAGGGCAGGAGGTTGGCAGGGAGCCGGGAAGCAGGTCGCCCGAGGTGAAGCCGCCTGGAACAGGGAAAAGCCGGGACGACAGGGTCGCGGAGGCTGCGGTGGCTTGATCGAGCTTTGCCAGGCTGCGCCCCGTAATGATCCACCAGTTTTTGTCAGTGCCCGTTGCTACACCAATTCCTTATGGGACGGGCCGCATTCCGCGGCCCGCCGGCGGGAGGGGAACAGCATGTCGAAGGTGCCGGACGGGTTCCATCGCGTACGCGGGCACATCCGCCGCAACCCGAAGCCGCGTAGCGCGAAGCGGATGAGCAGTTGGATGATCGCCGGTCTGCTGGCGGGCGCGTGGCTGTGGGGGCAGGTCTTCGGGTTCGGCGAGTCCACTGTCCCTACACCGGCTGCTGATCCGAAGCCGGCCGCCTCCGCGCAGAGCCCACACTGATGGCGCTGCCGCGGTTGCGGCGCCCTCGCGGCACGGCCGAGGTGGTCTCAGCCGCCGTTGTCGTGGTGGCCGTGCTCGTACTCGCGCTGCGGATGCTGGTGGCCGCGGCAGGCGCGTTGGCGCAGGTCTGGCCCCTTCTGCTGACGCTCGTCCTGCTCGTGGGAGCGGTGGGCGCATGGCGCCTGCGGCAGGCGAGCACACGGCGGCGCCGGGAGACAGAGCGGGTGGCAGCGCTTCGGATCGCCCTCGTCGAGTTCGACGCGATGGACGACCGCCACTTCGAGCATGCCCTGCGGGACCTGCTGGTCCGCGACGGTTGTACGGCCCGCAGGGTCGAAGGTGCGGGGGACCAGGCCGCCGATGTCATCGGTGACCATCCGCGGCTCGGTCGGATCGTGGTGCAGGCCAAACACACCCGCGTCGGCGGGAAGGTGGGCTCCTCGGTGATGTACGCGGTGAAGGGCACCGCCGGGCCGGTACACAAAGCGGCGCATGCTGTCGTCATCGCCAACGGGGCCTTCACCCGTGACGCCATGGCGTGGGGCGAGCGGCACGGCGTGCACTGGGTCGACCGACACAGGCTGGAGCGCTGGGCCCGGGACGGCGCAGCGTTGCACGAGCTTCTCGGGCTGTCCGCAGCCCGTGCGGGCCGTTTCAGGCGGGCTGCCTGATCCTCAGAATCTGGATCCCTCGTTCATCAGGTCGGGAGGTGTGGTGTTCGACGAAGACGGGTCGCTCGACCCGCTGCTGAAGTTTCTGCTCTACTCCGTTCTTACGCTGGCCATCGGCAAGATGCTCTGGGAGTGGATCACCGAGGACGTCAGCCGGTGGGTCACCGTGGACCTGTGGGGTGTGATCACTGGCCACCCGTGGTGGACCGGGGTCATCGCGGTCGGCGGGCTGCTCTTGTTCCTCATGCTGGGCCGACTGGTGGCGTTCGTGTCCGACGCCTCGCCCGCTGTCTACGTCAGTCCAGAGGAGACGCTCACAGCTCCCGACGTCTTTGCCGGACCGGACATGCTCACCTTCAGGATGAAGGAGCTGTCCTCGATGAGCGCGACGGGCTTCGAACAGGCATGTTCTGATCTGCTGGCACGCGACGGATTCCTCAGCCCACGCCGGGTCGGCGGCGCCGGTGACCTCGGCGTGGACGTCACCGCCCGCGACAGCGACCGTGGTGACCGGGGACGGGACGGCCGGCTGGCCGGACGGGGCGCCGTTCGACCGGATCTTCGTGTCTTTCGCCGTGCCCCGCATCCCGTCGGCCCTGGTCGACCAGCTCGCGCCGGGCGGCCGCGCCCTGATGACGTTGGGCACATCGTCGCCGTCCTGGCCAGGCCTCGCCGTGATCACCAAGACTGCCACGGGAGAACTCGTTGCGGAGCTACGCGCGGTGGAGTTCGGGCACCGCGGTGGCATGGGCTTCGACCGGCTGTTTCAGTCCGCCGATTTCCGCGAACGGATCACCACCCACGGAGGTCGCTGGACCCAGCACAGCCGCCTTGTCCCCCCGGCGGACACCGAGCGCGGCATGTGGCTGGCCTTGGACTACCTCCACCCGGGCCTCGTCCGCCACTTCGGTGCGGAGGACCTGGCGATCGGCGCACCGGAATGCGGGTCCTGGATGCGGGCACGCCCGGTCGGGCATCGCCGCTGGGAGGTCACCGTCGACGGGCCGCGCGACATCTGGGAGGAGATCCACGACGTCGCCGGCCGATGGCGTGCGGCCGGCTCCCCCCATACCTACCTCCTGCAGATGGAAGCCGACGGCGCCCAGCTGGCGACGACCAGTTGCGCCACTCTCACCTGGCCTCTTCCCGACCTCCCTCGTACCTCTGGAGTCGCACAGTGACCACCTGCTCCGGCGGGCCGGCCGCCGACTCCGCCGCCTTTGGGGAGGCGCTCTTCGGCACGACGACTGCCGAGTACGCCCGCTACCGACCCGGAGTGCCGGATGCTGCCGTTCGCCTGCTTGCCGCGACCCTGCACGGAGTGCCGGCACCGGTGCTGCTGGACCTGGGGACCGGGACCGCTCAGGTACCTCGTGCACTGCTGTCCGTCGTGCCGCGGCTGGCGCATGTCGATCTGGTCGACGTCAACCAGGCGATGCTCGCCCAGGCGGTGGCGGAGCTGAAAGAAGCCCCCCCGGGGCGTGCTCGGTATCGGCGTACGTCGGTGAGGCCCACACCTTCACCTCGCAACCACCCGGGCGGGGACCTGATCTGATCACCTGCTGTCGGGCGTTTCACTGGATGGACCGCGCCGCTGTTCTGGAGATGGCGGACCGGGTGGCCGCGCCGCACGCCACCGTTGCGGTCATGGGTGACGGGAGCCTCTGGACCCATGACGCCGAGTGGACCGGCGCGCTGCGCGAGCTGATCCAGACCTACCTCGGGCCGGACCGTCGTGCCGGCACACGCGGAAGCTACGCCACGCCCGGCCGCACCTACGAAGACGACTTGGCCGCCTCACCGTTCAGCGAGTTGCGCGAACACCGATTCCCTGTGGCCCGCGCGTGGACACCCAAGACGGTGGTCGGCAACCTCCGCAGCACGTCCTTCGCCCGGCCCGAACTCTTCGCGGACCGACACGAGGCGTTCGAAGCCGAAGCCCGCCAACTGCTGGACGTGCACGCTAAAAACGGGATGTTACGGGAGGAAGCGGTGTTCACCGTACTGATGGCCCGCCGGCCCGGGAGTTCCTCGTGAGCGGGCAGCAGCGTCACCAAGAGCCGATCGACGTCCACCTGCTCCTGCGTCGCGGCACAGAGGCGGGCGCAGAGGTCCTGCTGTCCCGCCGGGCCGGTGATGTTTACGCCTCGGGCCTGTGGCATCTGGTCTCCGGTCACCTTGACGGACCGCACGAGGACGTCATCGACGCGCTGATCCGCGAGGCGGCGGATGAGGCCGGCGTGAGCATCGACGCGGCGGACGTCCGCTTCGCGGTCGCAGTGCACCACCGCAGCCCTGGCGGCAAGGCCAGGGCCGGAATGTTCTTCGAGGTGCGCACCTGGCAGGGCGCCCCCTACATCCGGGAGCCGGCCGTGTGCGACGCGATGGGCTGGTCTCCGCTCGACGCCCTGCCTGAGCCGATGGTCGCGTACTGCCGGGCCGGGCTGGACACCTACCGGTCCGGCCAGATGATGGCCGTGCACTTCCAGGAGCCCGGGGACCCCGATCGCCTACGACCCGGCTTTCGACCGGTGCCGTCCCGTCCCAGCGGCCGGGACGTCCGGACCGGTCCTGCGGCTGCGGGAGTTCACCGAACAGGCCGTCGGACGCATCACCGGCTGGACGGACGCCTCCTGGGCGCGAGAGGGCAGCCAGGTGTGGCGGGCGCACGGCGCCGAGGGAGGGGTGTGGTTCGTCAAGGTCCACCACGACGGACGCTTCCACCAGAGGGAGGTGACCGCATTACGCACATGGGCTCCGCTACTGGGCGCAGCTGCGCCCCGGCTGGTGGCGGCCGACGAGAAACTCAGGGCGGTGGTACTCACGGCGGTGCCGGGCCACCCTCTGCACGGCGTCGTCCTGTCCCCGCCGCAGGAGCAGGCAGTCTTCCGCGGGATCGGCGCGCCGGCCCGCCGAATCCACCACGCCTCTCCCCCGCGGGACGCCCCCGCCGGCAGCGGCAGCGGCAGCGGCAGCGGCAGCGGCAGCGGCAGCGGCAGCGGCAGCGGCAGCGGCAGCGGCCAGACTATCGAGAATGCCGAACGGCACCTGGCCGCGGCAGGGCTGCACCTGAAGCCGGGAGATGCCGAGTTCGTCCGCGGTCTTGTCCGGCAGGCGACGACTCTGGCGCCGCTGGATTGGGTGGAGACCCACGGCGATTTCCAGCTCCGCAACATCTTCTACATCCCCGACCTCGCAGACGAGACGGACGATCCCGACGTCTTCGTGGCGGTGATCGACCTCGAACGCAGTGAGCCGGGACCGGCCGTACGGGATCTGGTCCGCCTGTCCGACGCCTGGACCGGCCTCCCCGAGGCCTTTCTGGCTGGGTACGGCAGGTCCCTGCCCGCCGCCGAGCAGACCCGGCTGCTCATCGACGCAGCGCTCGATTCCATGAGCGGGATCGCGTACGGCACCGCCCACGGCGATCTCGAGCTGGTCGAACGCGGCCGGCGGACGCTGGCCCGACTGCGCGCCGAGCATCGTGCAGCCCTCTCACCGACTGGAGATCCCTCGTGAACGCCGACACGGAACCCACCGCCGCTGCCGAATCGCAGGTCGATGCACGGCGATCGCCGATCCGCGCGGCAACGCCCGCTGACGCCGAGGCCATCATCCGGATGCGCTCCGAGTACGTCCTGTCCGCACCGTTGACCGAGGACTGGGTCCGGCGGTGCACGGACGAACTGGTGCCACGGCTGACGCCGAGGGGAGACGCGCGGGCCTTCGTCGTCGACGCCCCGGATGGCACGATGGCCGCCTGTGCCCTCGGCCTGATTCACCCCGTCCTGGCAGCGCCGAACTACCCACGGGGCCGGGCCGCCCGCGTGCACGTGGTCGCCACGCACCCGGACCACAGGCGCCGCGGCTGCGCCCGGGCCGTCGTCTCCGCACTCCTCGACCACCTCGCCGACGTCGAGAACGTCACACTGTTCGAGCTGCACACCAGCGCGGAGGCCGCGCTCCTGTACCGGGAGTTCGGCTTTACAGGCAGTCCGGCGCTCATGCGGATGACCCGCCACAGCCAATCCGCCGTTGCAGCGGCCGGTGCGCAGCCGGACTCGACGTGTGTGCCGCCGCAGCAGTACGCCGACGCGCTGCCCCGGGCGGCCGCGTTCGTGTGTCTCTACGTCACGGACGAGGACGACCGGCCGCTTCAGCTGCACTCCGTCTACTCCCCCGGCCACCCCTGGCACATGATCGGCGGCGCGATGGATCTGGGCGAGCGGCCCTGGGACGCGGCGGTGCGTGAGTGCCGGGAAGAGACCGGCATGACCGCCGCGGGTCCGCCCCAGCTGCTGGCCACCGTGTACGGGCAGCCCCGGGCCCACCGTCCGTACAGCACGCTGCAGCTGATCTTCGATGGCGGGCGCCTCACCGCTGAGCAGATCCGGGGCATCAGCCTCAATCCGCGCGAGCACGACGAGGCCCGCGTGATGCCCTTGGCCGAGTGGGAGGCCTTGATGCCGGCACGCGATTTCGTGCGGCTGCGCGCAGTGGAGGAGGCCCGCCGCACCGGCGTGGCCGCATACGTCGACATCTGGGGGGACGCATGAGCGTCAGCAGCATCGACTGGTCCAAGGGGCGAGGCTTCCGGCGGCTCGGGAACGAGGAGAAGACCCTGCTGGTCGACCACGCACCGGCGCCCGAGGGCGGCCGTGCGCTCGACGTTGGCTGCGGAACGGGTGAGATGTCCGTCTACCCTTGCCTCGCTCGGGTACGAGGTGGACGCCCTCGACGCGGTTGACGCCGCGCTCGCGCGGGCCCGCACAGACCACCCCGACGCGAAGGTGCGCTGGCTACGCCTGGACATCGAACGCGACGACCCCGCCCCCCTGGACGACACCCTGTACGACCTGGTGGTCTTCCGGATGTCGGTGGCCTTCGTGAACGACCGCACCCGTGTCCTGCACGCTCTCGGACGCCGGCTGCGCGAGGGCGGCACCATGCTGGTCATCACCCCGCTGGCCCCGGGCACTCCCGTTGAGAAGCGGCACATCGCACTGGACGAGGATGAGGTCAGCGCCCTCACCTGCGGATGGACGAGCGTTCAGCGCATCGCCGTCGGCGACACGGCAGCACTGGTCCTGCGCGGGCCGTGCGCGGACACGGTCGCCATGGAACGGTCCGTGCCAGCCACCGGCTACGCCGTTGCCGGGGCGCTGGCCGTCGTCACCGACGAGCACGGTCGCGTTCTGCTCGGCTGGTCCAAACGTGGCATGTGGGAAATTCCGGGCGGGAAGATCGAGGGCGCCGAGCCGCTGGACGGAGCCGGGGTGCGCGAGCTCGCCGAGGAGACCGGCCTGCACGCCACCGGCGCCGCCGTGGTGACCATCCTCACCGACGCCGCCCAAGGTGTCCCGCGACTGACTGCCGTGATTCGGATCGCCGGCTTCACCGGCACCCTCACCACCGCGGAGCCACACAAGTTCACCCGCTGGGAATGGCACGCCGCCGCCCACGTTCCCTACTCGGTCCACGCGCGCTCCTCTCGAGAGGGGCATTGTCCGTCCTGCGCTCGATGCCGTTGTAGTCCTATTGGATGTGGCCTCCGTCCAGTGCTCCATGGCCGACGAAGACGGTTTCCAGCACGTCGCGCAGAGCGCGACGTGGGCCCGCCTGGTAGACGTGCGTGTATACCGTCTGCCCGAGCGCTTGACGTACCTGTTCCACGGCTCGCCGTCGGTGAGCGGCCATATGAGCGAATCCGAAATGCTGGGGAACACCAGAGGGTTTCCACACACGGTCCACGGCTCCGAGCACAAGTGCCGCCGAGCGGGCGTCGCCCTGCGAGGCAAGCAGCCAAGCAAGGGTGTCGCTCAGAACCGCCTCTCCCATGCGCTCCTCAATTTCCTCCACGAGACGGAGGGCGCACCGTAGAAGACTGAGGGCCTCCGGAATCTTCCCGGCCTCTCCGTGGATAATGGCGAGAATCCACAGCAGGTAGCACCGGTGCCATGTGTCACCGCGCGTCGTGGAGATGGCGAGGGCTTCCTCCAGCAGGTGAAGGGCTCGCGCGCGATCTCCTTGCATCACCGCGGCAAGACCGAGTTGAGCAAGACACTGTGGCTGCGTCAGCAGCATTGGCGACCACCGCCCGACGGCCAGTGAGGACAGCGCGTACGCGGAAGCCTGCGGGATGTCCTGCTCCATGAGAGCCGCCAACCCTCGCAGTTGCAGGAAGGCGGCGGCCACCTCGGCCTCCTCCCCTTCGTCCGCCGTCAGGTCTGTCGGGCCGGGCGCGGCGGACAGGTCTGCCAGCGGCTCGTCAGCCATGTCGATCACCCGGCCGGCGTTGTCGTGGTCGCCGTGCATCAGCAGCAGGAAGCCGGCAACCCATGCGGCGCGGCGCCAGAGGACAACCGCTTCCGGCGACTCGGAGGGGCATGGGTGACGGTCGATGATCGCCTGCATCCAGTGAGCGCCTTCGCCCACCCTGCCCGACGTCAGACAGTGCAGCCAGAAGCCCTGAGCCGCACGCAGGACGGCTTCGGCGGGCTCTTCGGCCGGCGGAACCGCCGTGACGATCTGTCGTAGGTTGGGATGCTCGGGACGCAACCGTCGCAACCAGTTAGCCTGCTCGGCGGAGCCGTAGGCGGCTCCCGCCCGAGCCGCGAGATCGAGGAAGTAGGCACGGTGGCGGCGCACAATATTCTGCGCGTGGTCGTTCTCCCTGAGACGCTCCAGCCCGTAGGCGCGGACCGTTTCGAGCATGTGGAGGCGGGTGTGACCGCCCACGTCCACCCGGCTGGCGAGGGACTTGTCCACGAGTCCGGACAGGGTTGCGAAGGCGTCGACAGCGAGGTCGCTGACCGGAGGCCGCGTTCCGGGCGTGAAGGTGGCCCCGCAGAGCTGCTCGGCATCAGTCAGCAGCACTCCCCCGGCGCACAGCGACAGCTGTTGCCAGGCGGCCCGTTCGTCATCGGTGCACAGGTCCCAACTCCATTCGAACAGCGCACGCAGTGCGCGATGTCGCGGATGTGCGGTGCGCTCACCGTCTCCCGGACCGAGCAGGCGAAACCGATGCTCGATCCGCTGCGCAAGTTCCTGCAGCGTCAGCGTTCGCAGCCGGCGTGCGGCAATCTCCAGAGCCAGGGGTAGGCCGTCCAACATGCGGCATACCTGAATGACCGCCGTCTGGTTGGTGCTGGTCACCCGGAACCCAGGACAAGCGGCCTCGGCTCGGTCTGCGAAGAGGGCGATGGCTGAGGATTCCGGACCGATTTCCCCTGTGGCGTCCTCCTGGCCCCCGACCCCGTTACTCAAGAGGGGAACATCCAGGGGCATCACCCGAAGCACGTGCTCTTCGCCGATGTCGAGGGGCTGACGGCTGGTGGCGAGGACGCGGAGTCGCGGCAGCAAGGCCAGCAGCGTTCGAACGGTCCGTGCACACCCGTCCAGCAGATGCTCGCAGTTGTCAAGGAGTAGGAGCACCCTACGTCCCTGCAATGCCATGGCAAGCTCACGCAACGGATCTTGTTCTGCTGAGACTTGGAGACCGAATGCCGCGGTGACTGTCGCAGCCACCGAGGGGTCGTGGTGGAGATCGGCCAACTCCACGCAGTGGACGCCGTGCTCGAAGCGGTGTGCTACCTCTCGGGTCAGGCGCTGGGCCAGCCGGGTCTTGCCCACGCCTCCTACGCCGACGAGGGTGACGAAGCGGCAGCGCTCGATCAGCGCGCTGCCTGCAATGAGCTCGGGTGTCCGGCCGACAAAGCTCGTTGCTTGCTCCATGCTGTGCCCGAGAAGAGCCCAGGGGCCGGGCACGTGCGGAGCACCATCACGCTGCACGTCCCGCCGACCCCGTTCACCGCGCTGTTGCGGCAGGGCGCCCGTCTCGCCCGCCTGGACGAAGCTGCTCTCGCCGATTCGACGGCGCCACCCGCGCCCGGCTGTCTCCTGAAGCCTGGCTGCGAGATCGGAGATCTCCCGGCCGATCGCAGGCAACCGCTCGGCGTTGCCGGGTGCCTGCGCCTCCAGCGCTCGCGCGACGGCCACGCTGCTGAAGGCTGGCCGGGGAGGTCAGGCGGTAGGGCAGCGGTGGCGTCTCGCGAGCACGATCCCGTGATGCCCATGCCTACCAAGGCGACGTCCCGACCGCTGGGCCCCTGGGCGTTCGGGGAAGGGGCCCTTGGAAGGGGCCCGGGTCGCTGGTTCAAGGCCTTGAGCACCTCGGCAACCATTTCGCCCCAAGGTGTGTCCTCCGTCCCAAGGCCCCTCCTCGAGGGGCGCGTCGTTCGCGAAGACGGAGGAGTGCCGTGGGGGTCCGCAGGGCGGCGAAGGGAATCGGCGATTTCCTGATGGAATCGGTGGGCGAGGCCGTTGCCGAGGTGATCCTCGGTCTGCTGGCATGTGCCCTGCTTTTCTGTCTGGGTCTCATCGCCTACCTGAGCTGGTCCTTCAGCCCGCGCCTGACCGTCGCGGGCGCCGGCGTGCTCAGCCTCTTCCTCGCCTACGGCGCTTGGGGAGCCTTCCGTGAGCCCTCAAAGGGCCGCCACCGTCGAGGCGTGGCCGCTGTGGCCACAGGCGGCTTCACACTGGCTGCCGCGACGGCTGTCTTCCTGCTGTTCTACGCCTCGGACTGCAACTGCTTGTGAAACGAGTCCGGCGGCCGCCGCTTCGAAGCGCCCCAGTTCTCCAGGCTCCCTGCGACGATCAACACCCCCACTGGGGCTACCAACAGCACACATGGCCTACTGTCACCATTTCACCGCCTTCTGTGAACATGACGCGGCATCATTACCTAAGCTCTGAAGCCCGTCGTGCCCCGTAGCCGCCTCGCTGCGTTTACCGCTGTCGTACCCAGCGCCACCCTGGTCGGCTGCAACGCGCAGCCGCAACCTGCGGAAAGCACACCGACCTCCACCGCGTCAGCCGCCTCACCTGCCCGAGAGGGCCCCGCACCCGGGGGCAGATGCCCTCAGCCTGCCCGACGCGATCGCGGCCATCCCCGACGGCAACGAGCGCCGTGACGGCTACGACCGCGACGCCTTCCGCCTCTGGATCGACGAGGACGACGACGGCTGCGAAACTCGGGCCGAGGTACTCCTGGCAGAGGCCACCACCAAGCCGAGCAGCGTCGATCTCCTCTGCATCGATGAGCTCGGCTACATGGAACTCGACCGCCACGGCGCCGAACTGCTCTTCCAGGTCCTGCCCGAGCGCGAGGAGAAGAAGAGCGTCGCCATCGCCTGCAACGAACCCTTCGACGGTTGGACCAAGACCCTTACCGACCCCCGCCCCTCAGCGGCCATCGTCGATCGCCGCACCTTCAACGGCACCATCATCGAGACCAGCGCCGACTCCTACCGTCTCGACAGCACCCGAGCACGTACCGAAGAGCCGGCTGAACCCTAACCAGGTTTGATGGTGGCGAGCTGCGCGAGTAGCAGGATGAGCCGGTAGGCCTCGGCAAAGTCGGCGGCGGTGAAGGTGACTGTCCGGCCATCTTCACCGCGTGAGACCCCTGGCGCGAGTGTCGCCAGGTCAACCATGAACGGCGCGCAAAGGTCGACTTCGACGTCGAGCGGTCCAGCAAGGGTCAGCGGTGAAACCTGGGCGCGCCGCGTGATGGCTTCGGCGGCCGCACGGCGCAGCCGCTCCCGAGCTTCTTCGGGGTGCAGGGTGACGGCAGCGCCCTGACCGAGTGCTTGCTTGACCGCGACGGTGACGGTGGAGGGGAGCAGATCTTGGAGTTCGGCGCAGGCGCTGTCGTCGCCGCTGAGTAGCACGACCGGTACGTCCAGGTGTCCGGCCATGGCGGCGTTGAGGCCGATCTCGCCCATGGAGCCTCCGGCCACGCGCACGTCGAGGATGCCGTCGTTCATCGTGTGTGCCAGTACGGCCGGTCCGTCTCCGGCGCGAGCGTGGTAGCCGACGAGCAGGACCGCGTCGGTCTGTTCATCGAGTCCGCCGAGCATGCCCAGGGGCCGCGGCTTGCCACGGACAAGGTGCGCCCGGCGGTCGAGCTCTTCGGGCAGCAGATTACGGAAGGGGCCGTGTGCGTCGGCGACCCGCACCTCGGCCGTGGGTTCGGCATCCAGGACACCGGCGATCACAGCGTTCGCCTCAGCCGTCATCAACGCCCGGCCACGCGCGTAGTCGTAGCCATCCGGGTTCGTCTCGGTGGGATGCACGATCCCCGAGACGCCCTCCATGTCAACAGAGATCAGTACCTGCATAACCTCAGGAGTCTACGTGCTCCGTGCGCCCGGCCTACATGAATCCCTGATCTTGTCGGCCAGGCCGTCCCCACGCACTGACTCTATTTCTCGGTTCTGGCACAGATCTTGGGGAGCCATCGCAGAGGGTGAGGGCGCTGTTCGATTGAGAAGGGTCCAAGCCCCGGTGACTCGACATAGGGCCTCACCTCGTACCCTCCGCACATGACTGCTGATCCGTTTCAGTGCCGCTGTGTCCTGTGCCATGACTACGGCGGCCGGGACGAAGCGGACCGCATGGATCTGACGGTCATCGAGCATGTGCAGCAGCACGGATGGCACGTCGTGATGGTTCCCGAAGACGAGATCGGTCCTGGATTCGCCTACACGATCGGCCTCGCGCACACCCACGGCGGACCTGAACTCGCCATGTTCGGGCTCGATGTCCACACCATGCATCGCATGCTCAACTCCCTCGGAGAGAAGTCCGCCGCAGGCGAAGCACTGGCAGACGGCCAGAGCTATCCTGATGTTGTCGCCGGCCATCGAGTCGCGCTCAGGCAGGTCGATCGCGGCTGGCACCGGACCTTCTTTGGGCAGGCCATCGGCTTCTACCAGCGGCTGCCTCTCCCTGTAGTGCAAGTCGCATGGCCTGACGCCGAGGGCCGTTTCCACTGGGATGAGAGCGCGGAGGAGAGGCATCGCGAGTCACAGCCTCAGTTGTGGCTGCCTCCGAGTGACCATCCGGCCGGAATCTGGACGACCGAACTCTGACCGGTGATGCGGTGGGTGGAGAGCCGGCACCAAGGCGATGCAGCACTGAAGCAAGATCATCTTGCGAAGGAGTTCAAATCCGGCCCGCCCGTAGAGCTGCCGCTTGATCTTCTTGATGCGGTTCACAGCACCCTCGATACTGCCCGAGCTCCAGTCCAGAGTGAGCCCGGCAATCACGGCGTCCACGTCTCGGCGCAGATGGAGTGCGAAACCGGTGAGCCCGGGCAGCCGGCTGGCATCGACAGCGTCGATCCAGGCGGGGAGCGTGGGCTGGTATCGGCTCTCTACCATGCCCACTTCCCCGAAGCCGAGGTCACGGTCCACTCCGCCCGCCCTCTACACTTCTGAGGAAGCCCGGCGCGGTGCAGGGGGCCGGCGTTCGAAAGCCAACGCTGGCCCAAGGATTGGGTCCCGGCCGCTGCTCAGGGTCCTCGGGTCGGCCACCGGCCATCGATACCGAGAGACGAGCCCGGCCACGGACCGAAGACGGATTGATGCTCGACCAGCGGCAGGAGCATGCCGCTCTCCGCCCCGGCACGTCATCGCCTCAGCAACGTTTGTGCCAGGGCGGATGATTTCGGCGAGAGCATTGCCGTCGTCCAGATGAGCAAGCGTCCCGCCGTGGAGCGGGGCGCAGGCCTGCACGCCCCATCCGCGGTCGTGGGCGTGGGTGCTCGGTCCCCGTCCCTGCAGCGCCTGGCACAGTGCGGTGTCCTCGACGAGGCTGACGGGAAGCTGAATCGTCCTCAGGTGGTGTCCTGACGTACCGGCTGCCTCCGTAGCAATCCGGTCGAGGCCCGCGACAGTGAGCTGGCCGCCCGGGAAGCCGGTCCAGGTGGCCACCCCGTACGATCCGATGGTTCCAGGTGATTTCAAAGCGCTACGAAAAGGGCTCGACCATCCTGGCCTCGAACAAAATCTTCAGCGAATGGGGGCAGGTGTCCGGCGATGAGGTCCTGGCCACCACCATCCTGGACCGACTTCTCCACCACTGCGACGTCATCTCCATCAACGGGCCCAGCCACCGCCTCAAGAACCGCCTCGCCGCCATCGAACGAGACACAGACGCCGCCTGAAGGGCAGCTCCTCTCGGCAGCTGTCCCAGGACGAGCTACCCGCCGCCAAGGCGGGGCCGCCGACGAGCGGTGGCGTCGCGCCAACGCGCAGTGCGAACCTCTGACGTGCTTCTGAGTGCGGCCATCTCTTTCGGCCCCTGCGCGACTCGACACGACCCCGTGTCCTGGTCGACGAGGATCGGCCAATTCCCCCCGACCCTGATCTGGCGCCCCTCTTCGTCCTTCGCCGTGGGATACCAGGTGAAGCCATAGACGCCCGTGACGGCCGGGGTCGCCCACAGGCCAAGCTCGAAGGCCCACTCGTCCCAACGGTCAGTCAGGGTCCGGCCGAACTCCTCAGCGAGTCTCCGTGCTTCGCTCTCCTCCAAGCATCCCCCTCCATCGCTCTCCAACACTTGAGAGACCAGACGTTACGGGAACTGAAGCAGGCCACCGAACGGGAGCAACTGCGGTGCACGTATCTCTGTACTTGGCAGTGCACGCAGAGGAGTACGCGGACACCTGTCCGCACCGTACTGGCTCGAACTGCGTGACTACGACCCGGTCGCGATCGCGGCCGGACTCAGCAAGCCGATGCTCATCCTCCAAGGCGGACGCGACTACCAGGTCACCGTCGCCGACAACCTCGTGCGATGGCGGACGGGCCTGGCCGGCCGCCCGGAAGTCGATGTCCGTGTCTACGAAGCCGACAACCACCTGTTCTTCCCCGGTGCAGGACCATCCGCCCCCACCGAATACGGAACTCCGCAGCACGTCGACCCCGCGCACCAAGGGATGCGCCCCGCTCACCCTCGCGACAGCGCCGACAGGCCGGGTACCGCCGAACTCAACCGAGGACGGGTGCCCTTGCCCTTCACCGGGGCCCGGCGTCCGGCGAGGCCCAGCTCCTCGATGTTGACGCCCAGGATCTCCTCGGCGCGGGCGGTGGTCTCGCAAAGCATCCCTACAGCGTCTTCTCCCGCAGATGCACCTCCCGCCGCGCGATCAGCCGGTCGATCGCCATTACCGAGCGAGCAGGCGTCTCGGAGTCCGGCGGGGTAAACCGCTTCGCCCAGCCCGGGACCGCCGGGCCGTCGTACCCTCGCTCACCGCACCACCCCAGCCACGAGAGTGGGCAGAAGCGCGCAGCCGCGTGCTGCCCGAGTGTGCGCCGGAAACGACGCTGCTCGCGCCCCGCTACTTCACCGCCCTGGCTGCTATGCGCAATCGGTTCGCCCAAGTCGGGCTCCAGGACAGCGCCTTCACGGTCGAAGTTCTCACCACACCGGTGCTCGACAACATGCTCGACTCTGTGCGCACGGACCTGCTCCCACTGGTGGAGACCGATGAAGCGACGGCTGCCGAGGAGACCATGGACCGGCTTCGTCCTGCTCTGGGGCAGATCCGACGACTCGTTGAGGTCCGTAATCCAGGCTTCGCGCGCACCTGCTACCGTTCCCCGGGCCGGGCCGGCGCCCGTCGTGGGGCCACGATCCCAACGCCGCGGCAACGGCGATGTCACGTCCACCCGCCACTGACTGGGCGCCACGGTAACGCCGAGGCGACGGACTGACTGCTTCCGCCACTCCGCCCGTTCACGCCCAACCCGTATGGTTCAGTCGCGCGTGCGCCTCCCGCCCACGCCGCGCCCAGGAGGAACGGCAGTTGATGTTGACTCGCAAGGCACGAAGACGGCTCTCAGCCGCCGCCCTTCTGCCCCTGCTCGGGCTGAGTGCGGCCTGCTCCGATGCCGGAAGTCCGGCCGGAACGGCCGAGGCCACCGGTCGGAACCCGGTGGCGACGGAGACAAGGGGCCACGCCGCGACCCTTACGGCTGCTGAGCTCAAGGCCGCCCTGCTCACCGAAGCGGAAGCGAAGGGCTTCACCATCACGGGAAGCGATTCGCGAGTCGGCGCCGCCGCCGCGGACGGCAGAGCCGCGGAGGCGGGCGAGCCTGCGGCCTGCCTGGTTTTGCGACGGACACCCAGCCAGAACGCGCCCGAGCGTGGTGAGTCGGCAGCCGCCTGGTCGACCATGTACCTGGGCGACGGTGCTCTATGGCCGCGGCAGACCGTGCTCACCAGCTACCCGGTGGACACCGCGCGCGCCCGCATGGCGGAACTCCGCCGGGCCGTGGGCGCCTGCGGCCGGTTCCATGTGCGCAATGCTTATGGAACCGGTTCCGTCACGACCGAGACACTGCCGGTTTCCACGCTCGGCGAAGAAGCCGTGCGCTACCGCATGCTGGCCCGCACGAAGTTGCGTTCCGGGGACCTGGGATACCACTACGCCCTGGTCACCGTCGTCCGGGCAGGAGGTGTCATCGCCTCGGTGCAGACCTCCGACGTCCTTGGGCCCTTTCCTGCCGAGCGGGTGAAGGGGTTCGCACCGGAACCGGGGCCGGACGAGCCGATGACCGCCGTTCTCGCAGAGAAGGTGAGCAAGGCCGCCGGCGCCTGAACGCCGACCCGCACAGCAGGGGAGGGAGCGCAGGGCCGTGAACCCGTGCAGTGCACTGCCCGTCCAGTGCTCGACGAGGTCACCGGGCTGGCAGAATCCAGGGGAGGCGGACATCATCACGCGTGACCGCACATGGAGCTTGGACGGAGACGCGAGACGGATCGTGCCTGGCGGATGATCAGGATTAACGCGTGCGTTCCTCGCGATGAACGAGGATCTGCTTCCTGAGCTCCTGGCAGTCCTGGCCGGTGACGTCGATCCGAGCGTGCGGTCGAACGTCGGCCATGGGGCTCTCCACTCCGTCGATGCCTGCACCCACTGTCGGCCTGACACCGACCTCGGACTTGTCAGAGCCGGCGTGCGGGCTGTCCCCGTTATGTTTTTCGCGGTCCTGCAATGGGGCCGCTGGCCTCCGGGCCCGGCATGGCTGTGTCTCCCTGTCGAAGGTATGACCTGGGGGGGTGGTGTCACCGGGCCCGGGAGGTGCCGTCGGAGACGCTGATGAGAGGTCCGGCCACCGTCCGGTCCGGCGCAATGCCGGGCAGTTAGCGGGCGGCAGGTCTGCATAACGTGGATGCGCGCGTACGTCACCAACGCCGAGGCCGGCACCGTGAATACCCCTTGGGGAGAGGGAGGGCGACGATGTTCGGCACCACTGAGGTGAGTGTCTTCATGGGCCTGGACGTCGACAAGAGTGCACATCACGGCCACGGGCTCACTCCGGCCGGGAAGAAGGTCTTCGACAAGCAGCTGCCCAACAGCGAACCGAAACTGCGGGCCGTCTTCGACAAGCTGGCCGCGAAGTTCGGCAGGGCGCTGGTGATCGTGGGCCAGCCGGCCTCCATCGGCGCCCTGCCGCTGGCCGTGGCCCGGGACGCGGGCTGCCAAGTCTCCTACCTGCCCGGACTGGCGATGCGCCGGATCGCCGACCTCTACCCAGGCGAGGCGAAGACCGACGCGAAGGACGCGGCGGTCATCGCGGACGCCGCCCGCACCCTGCCACACACGTTGCGCTCGCTCGAACTGACCGACGAGATCACCGCCGAGCTGACCGTCCTGGTCGGCTTCGACCAGGACCTCGCCGCCGAGGCCACCCGCACCAGCAACCGCATACGCGGCCTGCTCACCCAGTTCCACCCCAGCCTGGAACGCGTCCTCGGTCCGCGACTGGACCACCGGGCCGTCACCTGGCTGCTGGAGCGCTATGGGTCCCCGGCCGCCCTGCGCAAGGCCGGCCGACGCAGACTCGTCGAGCTCATCCGGCCCGAGGCCCCGCGCATGGCCGCCCGGCTGATCGACGACGTCTTCGACGCCTTGGACGAGCAGACCGTCACCGTTCCCGGCACCGGCACCCTCGACATCATGATCCCGTCCCTGGCCCGCTCGCTCGCCGCCGTCCACGAACAGCGCCGGGCCCTGGAAACACAGATCAACACCCTGTTGGAGGCCCACCCTCTTTCCAGGTCCTGACCTCGATGCCCAGCGTCGGCGTCAGGACCGCCGCAGTCCTGCTGACCACCATCGGCGACGGCACCGACTTCCCCACCGCCGCTCACCTCGCCTCCTACGCCGACCTGGCCCCGACCACGAAGTTGTCGAGACACCGGTTGGTGTCGTCGATGTACCGCTTCTTCCCGGTGAGCTTGGCGAGCAGAACGTAGGAGCCGTACGAGGTGTCGTCCCAGGAGAGCGTCCACCGGTAGGAGTGGGTGCTGGACTACGGTTCGGTGGAGAGACCGTCGTAGTACGTCTCGGCCTTGGCGAGGTAGGAGGCGTCCCCGGTGGCCTTGTGCAACCAGATCGCCCCCCACACGAGCTCGTCCTGGTAGCCGCTCCAGAAGTTGTAGTACGACTTTGCGTCGGTGATGCAGTCGCTGTACTTGCCACGGTAGGTGTCGGCGAACGAGTACAGCTGCTTCGCGTGGGTGATCAGCTTCGCCGCATACGCCGGGTCGTCGTCCGTGAACAGCACCGAGGAGGCGGCCATCGCGGCGGCGGTCTGCCCGGCCAGGTCCGAACCGGGGCAGGAGGCATCGATCCTGTACTCGGGCCGCGCCATCGGCATGACCTCGGCCGGATCCCACCACTTGTGGTCGTCGGCACCGTTGCCCACCTGCCCGTAGAACACGGTGGGGAAGGGGTGCGCCTTGACGAAGTAGTCATTGACGAAGCGCAGGCTGTCCTTGAGGTGCTCCAACTGCCCGGTGGCACTGTACGCCTCCTTCTGCTCGATGCCGCCCCAGGCCAGGACCGCGGCGCTGTAGGCCATGGGCAGGCCGAACTTCACGTGGTCACCGGCGTCGTACCAGCCTCCGGTCAGGTCCAGGCCGACGTCCCTGCCGTCTTCCGTGCCCGAATCGGGTACGAGAGGTGCCGGGCGTTGCGGTGGGGCGGGGGTGCCTGGCGGATCGGCGTGGGCGCGTGCTCCGCCGATGCCTGCGGTGGCGCGCCGCACCAGCCGTCCGGGGACGAGCAGGTCAGGCGGTGCCGGCCCAGGGCGAGGCAGCCCGAGGGGGCGTCGGTGACGCCTGCCGTGGGAGCGCTTCCATTGACCTGCTCATGAAGCCAGTGCGTGCCCGCCCTGTCAACGGGTCGCGTGCGGAACGGAGGGGAAGTCGTAGGCGGACCCCGGCTTTCACGTGCGATGCTCACCTGCATGCAGAGCCGATGTCCAGGCCGCATCGCCGCTGCGGCCTGCGATGGCCTTTGCCCGCGCGCTGCCGGAGACGGCGGCGGAGCTCCACGCCACGGACCCCGCCGCCTACCCGGGGCGGGTCGGTGCGGAGTGGCTGTGCGGCAAGCATTCCGCTACCCACCGCCGGGTGGTGCTGGGCCGGTTCGCGCCAGGACCCGGAGAGGGCAAGGTCTCCCGCATCATCGTGCCGGTCTTCCTGGCACCGGGCGAGGACCCCTCCGACATGATGGCGTCCCCCAGCTGTCGCAGCCTGGTAGCGGTCCTCCAAGGGCTCAGGGCGCATGACGAACGGGTCATCGAGCGCATGGCGCTGCCCACCACCACCGGCCGGGGACAGGCCACGTCCGTGGTCGCACTCGATCCGGTCCGCGAGGAAGCCGACGACGGCGACCACGTCCAGGAAGAGGGCGCCGAAGACGGCACCGAGGAGACGGCGGCCGGCTCGGCGAGCGGTGAGGGCGAGGAGACGGCGCAGCCAGCCGCACAGGCCGGTACAGACAACGACACGGCGGACAAGGAACAAGCAGGCGCCGGGGCCCCGTTGCTCAGGTTCTTCCTCCCCCGCAACGCCGGGGACGTCGCCATGTTCCTGCGGACCCGGGTCCTGCACCCCGACTCCGAAATCTGGCTCACCGGATACAACGCCCTGCGCCACTGGGTACGCGAGCACCGGAGCGCCGAGGTGCCCCTGGACGCGTCGGTGGAGCTGGGTGAGGACCGCATCACGTATGCGCTGTGCGCATGGGTCAGCGAGCAGCGCCGCGCGTTCCGGCTCGGCACCCTGAAGCCTGGCGGGCCGATCTCCTGAACGAGGTGGGCATGGTGTGGTCGGTCACGGACGCCGGATTCTGGTGCAACCTCACCGCGGCCCGTACCTACCACTCCGTGGACGGCACCCTCGCCGCCCCGAAGGACGCCGTGGGTCCAGGGGGTGGCGGTCGGTTGATCGAAACTGCCTGTCGCATAGGCAGGCTTGACACTGGAGCAGCCCTCTTCGACCGAGGCACTCCGCAATATGTCATTTGCGAGTGCTGTGGCAACGAGTCCGGAATCGGTGACGACACCGTAGGGCAGGTGCGCGAGCTCCGGGGGTACTGGGTTGCTGTCGGAGCAGAGTGGGAGCGTCCCGAATACAGGCCGGCCGACTGGGTCCTGTTGACGCAGTCGTCCAACATTGCCACCGGAATGGAAGTAGGTCAGTCGCGCATACTCATGCCCCACGCTCTGACCTGGGGCCAGCGGGCATGCGGGCGGGAAGACAGCGGCCGACGAGCAAGCACGCCGACCGGGCGCACTGTCCATCGGACACCGCAGAGTCAACGACGTCCGTGTGCTGCTCAGGCTGCGGAGTGGCTTCCGGGTCTGTGGTGTTCCTCGCCGTGGGCGGCGTCGAGCTGTGCCTCAAGTCCAGCGAGTCCTGAAGCCAGGGCGCGGCGTTCTTCGGGGGACATGTTGTTGATGGCCTGGTGGAGCATGGTGTCGCGTTGTTCGCGGATGCGTTGCAGGTGCTCTTTGCCGGTGGGGGTGAGTTGCAGGGCGATTTCGCGGCCGTTGTCGGGGCAGGCCACGCGTTCGAGGAAGCCGATGGCTTGCAGGCGGTCGCACATGCGGGTCACGGTCGGAGGTGCGGAGGCGAGGAGTTGGCACACGGTGCGCATCCGGATGCCGTCTTCGCGGTCGACGACGTACATCAGGCGCAGCTGGGATGTGGAGCTGGGGGCGGTGGTGTGGGTGGTGGAGTGTCTGGCGTGCTCCCACATCACGTCCAGGAGTTCCGTGATGGAGCTGGCTGAGTGGGTCGCCTCGTGCCGGCTCCCGCCGACAACGGCGTCTGTTGCGGTCACGGTTTCCCCGTCGGTTGGTCCTTGTGCCCGGAGGACGGCCGGGCAGTGGCTCAGCTGGGAACGTCCGGTCCGGTGGGGCGGACCGCCATTTCCTTGGTCACCGAGGTCTCCGCGCCGCCGGTGGGGAGCGGAGCTGTGAGGTAGCTCAGGGTACCTGTCAGCTCCAGGAGCTGGTCCAGGTTCGTGGTCCGGTCGTCCAGGTGGAGCCGCACTCCGGCCTCGGTGGTGCGGCGGCCGATCATCAGCAGGGCGGACAGGCCCATCGAGTCGACGGTGCCGAGGTTCGCGCAGTGCAGATGCAGGTCGGTCAGAGCGGGCCGGGCCGAGAGCTGGTCGGTGGCCTCCTTGACGAGGTGGTCGGCGCTGTCGTAGTCGAGGTCCCCGTGTACCTCTATACGGACGCTGTCCTGGGCATCGTGCGTGGTCAGGCGCAGGTGGTGGGGATGTCTGATCATGCGTTGTACCCGGCGGCGGTGAAGGGGGCGGTGGTGAGGGTGTTCGTTGCGGCCTGGAGGATGCGGACGGCCCGGGGGAAGTCCTTGAGCTCGCGGGCCAGCAGATCCAGGGCCGGGGGCAGGCTGTGGGCGGGGACGCCGCGGGCCACGAGGATCTGCGCGGTCCAGGTGATGAACCGGGCGAAGAGTTCCTCGTCGCCGAGGTACAGGGCGGTGGCGAGGAACTCGACGATGTGCGCGAGGTCTTCTCCGGTGCGCTCGCGCTGGAGATCGCTGTAGGAGCGCATCGCGGGAAATGCGTCTTCCAGGGCGGTGAAGACGCTCCGTACGAGAGAGGCGCTGTTACGGGCGACCATGGTGTATTCCTGGTCGGCCAGGTGCGGCAGGTCGTCGAACTGCTGATGGCCGGGTTGCGGCCTGGGCAGTGCCCTCTCGGCGAGATGGTCGGCGGCGGTACGGGCGTCGGGGGCCCAGGCGTCGGCGCCCAGCAGCGTCGCGTACCGGCCGGCTGGTCCGAAGGCGGCGCCGCCGACGAGGACGGGGACGCCGATGGCCTGGCAGGCGGTGATTGCCGCGTGCGCGGTGGGCAGCCGGGTGGCGATCGAGCTGGAGAGCGCGACCGCGTCGGCCCGGGTGCTGTGAAGGTGAGCGATGAGATGCGGGGTGGGAACCTGGGCACCGAGGTAGTCGACCCGCCAGCCGCGCAGCTTCAGGGTCTCGGCCAGCAGGCGGGCGGGCAGCCCGTGCCACTCGCCATCCACACAGGCCACCGTGATCCGGCCCCGGGTGGCCGTGGTGCGGGCGGAGGGATGCACGCTCACGGCAGCAACCGCCCGGTCGTTTATGGCGGTCGCCGCGTGCTCCTGGGCCACGCTGATCCGGTTGGCCGCCCATTCCTCACCGACGCGCCCCTGCACCACGGCGATCACGTCGAGCAGGACGCTCTCCGGGGCGGTCCCCTCGTCGAGCAGGCGCAGCACGAGCTCGGTGGCCGCGTATTCGTCCGCGGTTGAGACAGCGTTCCACAGCAGCTCGGCGGCCTGTTCTGCGTGTTCGGGTCGGTAAGGGCGCGGCGGGGTACTCGTGCTCATGCGGTGAACCTGCCCCGCGTGTGCCCATTCACCGCACTGAGATGGTGGGTGCGGGGGGCGGAGATCACGACGACGGCCATGTCGTCATGAGAGCGGTTGCCAAGCCATTGGGCGGCCAGCATCTGTACGTGTTCCACAATCCCTTCGGCCGGCATGCCCGCGCACCCGGAAAGGGCGCGCCTGAGGCGCTCCTCTCCGAACAGGGCGTCGCCCATCGGCCCGCCCTTGGCCTCAGTGATGCCGTCGGTGTATAGGACGCAGGACTCTCCGGGCGCGAGGGACACGGCGGTGGTGCTGGAGGAGATGTTCGGGAGTACCCCGATCAGGGTGCCGTGGGTGTCGGTTTCCTCGACGGTGCCGTCCGTGCGAATGATCAGCGGGCTGGGGTGGCCGCCGCTGGTGAGCTTGAGGTCCACCATGCTGCCGCGGCGCACGGCGGAGGCCAGGACCAGGGTCGCGAACCGGGTGTGGTGGGAGCTGAGCAGCGCGGTGTTCAGCAGGCTGAGCATGCGCTGGTGGTCACCGGCCAGGGGCAGCAGGGCGTGGAGCGTGTTGCGGATCTTGCCCGTCAGGACGGCGGCCTCCAGGCCCTTGCCGCACACGTCTCCGAGCGAGACCAGGGAGGCTTCGCCCTCGACGGCGGCGGGGTGGACGTCGTAGAAGTCGCCGCCGATGCGCTCGTGGTCCGCGGATGGCCGGTACTGGCCGGCGAAGTCCACCCCGGAGATCTGATGCAAGGTCGGGGGCAGGAGCTCACGCATGAGGACGTCGGTGATCGCGGTCTGTTCCGCGTACAGGCGGGCGGCCGACATGGCCGCCCCGGCACGGGCGGCGAACAGCCGGGCGAAGACCTCTTCCTCATCGCGGAAGGCGGCATGTTCCGCCTTCCGCAGCAGGATGAGCACACCTGCCGGGACACCGTGCCCGGGCAGCGGAGTGATCACGATCGAACCGACCGGCCCGAACCCCTCGGGCACCATCCATTCAGGGGCCAGGGCCGGGTCGATCCACCGCGAGGGCACCGGTGGAAACCCCCGCAGCGCCTCCCCCAGACCCGGCACGCCATCAGGGTCCACCGTCACGGTGGACAGGGCAGGCGCCCCGCCACGCAGGCAGGAAACCACCGGCAGCCGCTCCCCGCGGGCCGGCGCGATCGCCAGTGCCGCATCCGCGAGGCTCTCGGCGGCCATCTGCGCGGTCACATCCATGCAGCGCCCCAGATTGAGGGAGGAGAGCAGAACGTTGGACGCCCTCGCGAGGAACGCGGTCCGTTCCCGTTCCATGTGCAGGGCTTCCTGGAGAAGCTGGTGATCGGTGTCATCCACCAGCCACCACGCCACCGAGCCGTCCCTCCGTACAGTGGGGTGCGCCTCGAAACGGCGCCCTCCGATCGCGCCACGCAGCGGCCCTTCACCGTCCAGGACGGCATGCGGGCCGGGGAGGATCAGCGCGTGGTGCGCGGCACAGAGCCAGTCCGGAACCACATCCGCCAGGAGTGTCCCCGGGGCCGCGGCGGGCAGAAGAAGACCTGCCGCCTCATTGCACCGCACGACCGCACCCTCGACGTCAGCGATCAGGACCGGATACGGGGCCCGACCCCAGGAGAGGTCAGGCCCCGTGTCTGCGACGGTCTGCGCTTGAGTGGGTACCAAATGTTGAGGAGCCGCTGAGCGGATCCCTCACCTCATCAACTGGAAGAAGATTGCCTGAAGGCAATAATTCCTCACGGGGTCGCTTCCTGGCAACTGCCTCCCTGCCACGTGCGGGCTTCTCGCGCAGACGGTTGCAGCTCCTTCACACAAGGACCACACATCCGGAGCCTTCAAGGTCAGCGGTCGACGTCCGTACGGCCGCGCCAGTCCAGGCACATCACCAGCGAGTCGTCGGCTGCCGGGCCGGAGCCGCGATGGCCCAGCAGCTCCTGCAGCATCACTCTGGGCACCTGCGGGGCGGGCAGCAGTCGGGTGCTGCTGATCGACGCCGCCAACGCGCGGAGGCTGTACTTCTCGCCGCCCGGCGACAGGGCGTCGTACACGCCGTCGCTGATGAAGAGCAGGCGGTCTCCGGGTTCGACCTGGAAGTGCTGCGGGACGTAGGCGGTGTCCTCGAACATGCCCAGCGGCATCTGCGCCTCCAGTTCGATCGGTTCGACGACCCCCCTGCGCACCCGCCACACCCGTGGTGAACCGGCGTCGATGATCTCCACATTCCCGGTCGGCAGATGGAAGCGGAACAGCAGGGTCGACAGATACTGGTGTCCCCCGTGCTGCCCGTACACCGCCTGATCAGCCAGACACGCCTGATCGCTCAGGCTCAGGCCGGCGCGACGGGCATTGCGCAGCGCGTTGACCGCAAGGTTCGTCAGCAATGCGGCGTCTATCCCCTCACCCATGCCGTTGCTTACGGTCACATACAGGTCATCGGCAGAGGCCGACCAGTCGAAGCTGTCACCGAAGATCGCGTAAGCGGGCTCGAGCTGGGCCCCCAGGCTGTACTCCGGCCGCGCGCAAGAACGCCCCGGCAGCAACTGCCACTGCATCTCGGCCGCCAAGGTCAGCCGCTCCGCCCGCCGCGCCTGCAGAAACAGGTCGGTGTCCCGCTCCGCGACGACCACCTCGTGCGCCAGAGCGGCCGCACACTGCTGCAGATCCGCCAGCACGGCCGCTTCCAGTTCCTCGTCCGCGCCCACCTGGAGGGTGACGCCGAGGATGCCGAGCCGGTCACCCCGGACGCTGACCGGCAGGTACACCGCCACCGCCGACGCAGAGCGGTCGTACACACAGTGAGGTTCCTGCGCGCCGAACGCACGACCCGGAGCACTGTCGTACACCGACACCGCCGAGCGAGTGTGCGGCAGCACCCCTACGGGCTGCAGCCTCGTCATGGCGTAGTCGACCAACAACAGATCCACCGACCGGGCATGATGGCGACGCTCGATCACGGAGCACATCACGTCGAAGATCTCATGGGGCGCGGCCTCGCGCAGAGAGCGCTCGACCGCGCTGGGTCTGTCCACCGGTACCTATCCAACTTTCTTAGGCATGTCTCCATCAAAGCGACTGTCAACACCGACCAGCCGAAACGGGCACCAACGCCCACTCGGGAGTGTCACACGCCTCAGGCCCCATCTCCTGCACCGGCCCGCCTCCCCCGCCCGTACCCAAAGCGGCGGGTCCTGCGCCTCGGCGCTGAGTGTCCGCATGGGAGGGGCAGCTGCGGCACAGGAAGCAGCTCCGAGAGCAACAGCGACCCCGCCCCTCGGTCTGAGAAGTTGGCAGCGACCGCCGACTGCGCAACACATGTGGCGATCGGTGCCAACTGGGCTGCTCGGTCACCGTTGCGCAGGGCCGACCGCAAGGACGGTCCACTCGCGGCTTACGCGGCGTCCTGCGCACCCTGGTCACGGCCGGTCCGCCGCCGGAGCTCCACCCGGGCCGCAGGCGTGCGGCCGGGCGAGGTGGACCAGAACGGGTGCCAGTGGATCAGGACGGACAGGGCGAGCAGGCGGCGGCGCAGCTCGGTGGTACGGCGCGGGCGTGGGGCGGCGAGTGCACGGTAGGTGTCGTGCCACTCCCGCTGGGCTCGTACGAGGTCGTCGGGGAAGGGGAAGCTCTCCATCCACCAATTAGATCGCATGTTCGAATTTTGGTGCCACTCAAACACACCGGTCACTTAAGCGTGACGCGGGCCTTCGGGGACAGGCCCTTGCACCGCCCCACACCCGAGTACCGCGCGCGTACACCGGGCCCGTGTGCCCGCCCCTACCCCAGGACGTCTCCAGCTGCAGCTCCTTCTGCACCTTCGACTTCGGTGGCCGGGCTTTCTGACCCTGCAACCACCACCGCTGCCATACCGCCCTCGGAGGCCAGCCCACGATCAGCCGAGCGAACACGCTGCGGTAATACGCATAGGATGCCGCTCATGAGGAGCAGCGGCAGTGCCCGGTGCCGCGCGGATGCCGCGTATGAGCGCCAGGCGCTGGCTGGCGTTGCTGCTGACGGCCCTCATTCTCGGGGCTGCGGGCGGTTTTTCGGACTCCTTGGCCGTCGAGGTACGAAGTGCGGCCGTTCAGAGTCTGCAGGCAGCCCCGGACGCGGCGTCGGGAGAGGCGCCGACTGGTCAGGAGGAGTGCGGCTCGGCCACCGCCGTGCAGCAGCCTGCCGACACCACGCTCGCCCACCCCACCGCCATACGAGAGGACCGGCGCGCAGACGGCCCGGAACGCCTGGCCGGCGCTGCCGGCTGCCGGGGGCCTGACCAGAGTCCGCACAACGAAGTGGATCTGTATCGGCTGCAGGTGCTGCGGACGTAGAGAAGCCAGGATTGTACAGCTCGAAGGTGTCACCCCCGTCGACCTCCATGGACTCGCAGCCGACGGGCCTCCCTCAACTGCACCGCGTACAGGCGCGCGGGGGCAGGCACTGGCCGCCCGGAAGCCGGCCGACGCCCGACGCCCGACGGTGTGCCGGACCTGCCGCGGAATCGTGCGTGGTGCTGGCCGACGCCTGAGACCACGTCAGGTGAGGGGCGGTCTCAGTTCTTCCCTCTGTCCCACGCCACCAGCCGGCCGTCGAAGGAGCGAACCAGCGCCAGCAGCCCGGCCCCGGCCCGCGAGTCCAGCAATGGTTCGTGGAGATACAGAATCTTCCCGTGTGCCTTGTACTGCAGGGGCACCCGGCCGCCCTCGCGCCAGATGATGCGGCCAGGCCCGCGAAGGGGCTCGCCGTCACCGTTGAGCGCGGACGCCACGTAGAACAACGGCAGCAGGGGCGAGAACAGCCACCACACGCACCACCAGACGATCCGGCCCTTGTACCCGACCACGTCCGGCGCGCCGGGCCGGCTCACCGTCCATCGGGTACGCAGCCCCTTCGTGAACGCCTTCTCGCGTACGACGGTGCACAGGAGTTCGCCCTGCGCGCCGAGCACATGGTAAACCGAGACGCCCTTCACGGAGGAGGCGGTGACCACGGTGGCGACCCGTGCCCCGCGGTTCTCGTCCGCCCACAGCACGAAGGAGCGTACGCCGCTGCCCCGGGACGCGAGATAGGCGGGTACGCCGCCCGGCGGCAGTTCCCGCTCCACGTGACCCACCGTCCGGGACGGACCCGGCTTGGCGAAGAAGGCGATCTTGCGGGCGACCGCCTCCGAGTTGACACCGTCCGGGCGCATCGTATGACGCATCGTCAGTGAGTCGAACGTCAAACGTTCCCCCAATAGCACCCTCCTCGCCGGTGCAAGGAGCGTACGAATCCTACGGGTGTGGAGGATGATCGAACATTGACCTCGTAGAAGGGCCGCTCGTATACGTGCCCGCAGTCCCGGGGACGAGGTGACCTCCTGGGACGTGGCGTAGGGGAAGTGCTGGGGCCGCGGCAGGTGACGGTGGTGCCGTCACCTCATCGCCCACCGCACCCTGGTGACCTCGCCGTGGCGGTGACCGTGACGCCCCCGGCCGACGTGCCAGGGATCGCCGCGCTGGAGCCGAGGCAGGGTGTTCACCCAGACCGCAACGGCGATTCGCCCCATGTCGGCGGCGAGCGCCTGGAGGCGGTTGTCGAGCAGGTGCTCCTCTCTTGCCCGCCAGGACGACATGCAACTGCGGGAAGGTCTTCGAGCGGGTGTAACAGTGGCGTTGCCAGAACGGGTACGTCCCGCCGATCGTCCTGCGAGCGCCCTCCCCGGACGCGGTGCCCGGCGTAGCGCTCGTAGTCCCAGACCTCACGTGCGAGGCGGGCCTGGGACATGGCGCCTTGTCGAGCTCGAAGGGGCGCACCTTCTCAGAGCTGACGAGGCTGCTCGCCCCAGGCGATAGCAGACGACGAAGCACACGTGGTTCGCCGGCATGGGATGTCCGCCGTCAGTTCGCCTCCGGCCCGAACCGGAGCTTGTACGCCACCGGTGTGATGTCGGTCGACCGCGACCCCGTGCGCGGAACGCGACGCTACACACCGGCTCAGGTGCGCGATGCGCGGATCGTTCACCAGCTGCGCAGGGCCGGGTACCGCATCACGCCCCTTCAGGCCGTCGTGCCGCAGCTGCGGCACACCCGCCGGTCGTGGGACGTCGATCCGGCGCCGGCTGCCAGGGGCACCAGCGTCACCACGCGGTCCAGAGCCCTCCTCGACGGCGCCTCGGCACTCAGCGCTGTGCTCCCTGCGCGGGCAGACGGACTGATCCGGGAGGGCCGAGACCGCGCAGTCATGCCCGAGTCCTGCCCGGGGCGCTGTCGTGGCCGCCGGTGCCGGGTTCGGTGGACCACTGATCCGCCTGCTCGTCCTCGCCGCGGTCTCGACCGGAGGAAACCAGGGCACGCCTGAAAGCTCGGTCCCGTCGAGCACGGTCAGCGTGTCCCCTGCTTCAGACCTCGATCCACGCGCGCGAGCTGCGAGAGGTGGCCCATGGGCTCTGCGCCGGACCGTCCCGCTGACGCATGGGGCGCGTAACGCGCGATCGGAGGAGCCGGCAGCTCCCGCGGCCTCCCGCGTCTGTCGACGGCTCCTGCACGACACCCCTGGACCACGAGCTGCCCTTCCGCCATACTCCACGCATCAATGATGCTTGAAAATGCTTGAAGCAGGTCTTAATTTTGCAACTTCACGCATCGAGTACGGGCGCCATCATGTGCCCGGTCCAGTCCCCCCAAGGAGCGGTCCCGTATGTCCACCACAGCGTCGTCCCTCACCGCCGTCGAGATCGCCTCACAGCCGGACACCTGGCTGCGGGCCAGGGACTCGCTCGGCCTCTTCTCCGATGTCCTGCCCCGCCGTGGCGAACGTGTCGCCGTCGTCGGTTGTGGAACCTCTTGGTACATGGCCCTGGCCTACGCCGAATTGCGCGAACATGGCGGTCACGGCGAAACGGACGCCTTCGCGGCTTCGGAGTTCCCGCACGGGCGCCGGTACGACCGCGTGATCGCGATCAGCCGCTCCGGCACCACGACCGAGGTCCTGGACCTCCTGGCCCGAGTGAAGGGCACCACACCGACCGGGGCGATAACCGCCGATGCGCAGACTCCTGTGATGCGGGTGGCCGACGGTATCGCCGTGCTCGGCTTCGCCGACGAGGAGTCGGTGGTGCAGACACGGTTCGCCACCACCACACTGGCGTTGCTGCGCGCGCACCTGGAGGCGGAAAGCGCACTGCCGGCCGATGTGCGTCCGCTTGAGCAGGCGGTAGTGGATGCACGGCAGGCGATCGCGCTGGACCTGGACGACGCGGTGTGCGCCGCCGAGCAGTTCACCTTCCTCGGCACCGGTTGGGCCTACGGTTTGGCACTCGAGGCGGGCCTGAAGATGCGCGAGGCCGCCGGCGCGTGGACCGAGGCGTACCCGGCCATGGAGTACCGGCACGGGCCGATCAGCATCACCGGTCCCGGCCGCGTGGCGTGGGTCTTCGGTCCGATCCCGTCGGGGCTGGCCGACGACGTCACCCGGGTCGGCGGCACACTCGTCGCCGGCTCCGGTGCAGGGTCCGCCGGTCTCGACCCGCTGGCGGACCTCATCCTGGCCCAGCGGCTGGCCGTCCGGCTCGCCGAGGCGCGGGGTTACGACCCCGACCGCCCGCGCAACCTGACCCGTTCGGTGATCCTCGAGGGCCACCATGCGTGACAAGGCCGACGGGAACGACTGCGTCATCGCGCTGGATGTGGGCGGGACCAGCATGAAAGGTGCGCTGCTCGGCCGCGACCTGAAGGCCCTGCGGACCGTGCGCGGGGCGACACCCCGCCGGGCGGGTCCTGACGCGGTGATCGCCGAGATCTGCGCCGTTCTGCGTGACCTCGACAGGGATGCCGCCACGCGCGGGCTGCGAGTCCAGGGTGCGGGGGTGGTGGTCCCGGGCATCGTCGACGAGGAGACCGGGACAGCCGTCTACTCGGCCAACCTCGGCTGGCGTGACCTGCCGCTCGCGGCCCTCCTCGAAGGTACCTCGGGCCTCCCCGTCGCATTGGGGCACGACGTGCGGGCAGGCGGAGTCGCCGAATGCCGCCTCGGGGCAGCCCGGGGAGCACAAGATGTCTGGTTCGTTCCCATCGGTACCGGTATCTCTGCGGCCGTCTTCTGTGACGGGCGCCCGGTCCGTGCCCACGGCTACGCGGGCGAGCTCGGCCATGTCGTCGTCGAGCCCGGTGGGGAACCGTGTGCGTGCGGTGCCCGGGGCTGCCTGGAGACCGCTGCTTCGGCCGCGGCCATCAGCTCGGCGTACAGCGCACGCTCCGGGCGCCGGGTCGAGGGCGCCGCCGCGGTTGCGGCGAGGCTCGCGCAGGGCGATCCCGACGCCCGTGCGGTGTGGGACCGGGCAGTCGAGGCCCTGGCCACAGCACTGGCGACGGCCACGACACTGTTCGCCCCCGAGGTCGTCGTGCTCGGCGGCGGGCTCGCCGAGGCCGGTGGTCCTCTGTTGGACCCGCTGCGCGCCTCCCTCGCCCGGCGGCTGACGTTCCAGCGGCGGCCCGAGCTGGTCCTCGCCGCGCTCGGGGACATGGCGGGATGCCTGGGCGCCGGCCTCGCCGCATGGCATGCCGCGGACGGCGCGGGATCGCCTCAGCGACTTCCGGAGACGCCGTGGGCGGCGACCTCATGATCCTCACCGTCACTCTCAACGCCGCTCTGGACGTCACCTACCCCGTCGACGCCCTCGTTCCGGGCGGCTCGCACCGCGTCAGCGAGTCGTTCTCGCGAGCGGGAGGCAAGGGCGTCAACGTCGCACGAGTCCTGTCCGCGCTGGGAATCCCTGCCGTCGTGACCGGCCTCGTGGGCGGTCCGACCGGCCGGGCGATACGCGATGACCTACGCGCGGCGCAGCTGCCCGACGAGCTGGTGTCCATGGCGGGCGACTCGCGTCGCACGGTGACGGTGGTGTGCGGCGAGGCCGGCGATGCCACCGTCTTCAACCAGTCCGGGCCCCATGTCGACAAGGAGTCCTGGGCGGACTTCGCCGCACGGTTCGCGCAGCTGGTACGCGACGCCCAGGTGGTCGTCCTTTCCGGCAGCCTTCCTCCCGGGGTTCCCTCGGACGCGTACGGACGACTCACCCGCCTGTCCGCCGAGGCGGGAGCCACGACGATCCTGGACACCAGCGGACCCGCCCTGCTCGCAGCGCTGGACGCGCGTCCGACCGTGGTCAAACCCAATGCGGCGGAAATCACCGAGGTCACCGGCCACGACGACACAGCGGCTGCCGCCGACGCACTGCGCGCGCGGGGCGCCCAGTGCGTCGTGGCGTCACTGGGACCGGACGGACTCCATGCCGTCACACCCGGGGGAACCTGGCGCGCCACTCCTCCCTGGCGGCTGGCAGGAAATCCGACAGGGGCCGGCGATGCGTGCGTTGCGGCCATCGCCGCCGGGCTCCTCGCCGGTGAGCCGTGGCCGGCCGTTCTGCGCGAGGCCGTGGCTCTCTCGGCCGCCGCAGTCGTCTGCCCTCTGGCCGGTGACATCGACGCCGGCCTTTACGAACAGTTCCGTACGTCCGTCCCCGTGGAGAGAACCCATGCCCCTGTCAGCCACTGACGAGATCGTAGATGCCGCGTACTCGGGAACCTCAGGCGTCGGAGCGTTCAACACCGTACAGATCGAGCACGCCGAGGCCATCGTCGCCGGCGCGGAGACCGCCGGTCTGCCGGTCATCCTTCAGATCAGCGAGAACACCGCGCGCTATCACGGATCGCTCGCTCCGATCGGCCTCGCGTCCCTCGCCCTGGCCCGCGGCGCGAACGTACCCGTGGCGGTCCACCTCGACCACGCCGTATCGGCCGACCTGGTCCGTGAGGCCGTGGAGCTCGGCTTCCATTCCGTGATGTTCGACGCCTCCAAGCTCCCCTACGACGAGAACGTGGCAACGACCCGGGAGATCACGGACTACTGCCACCGTGCGAACGTGTGGGTCGAGGCGGAACTGGGCGAGGTCGGCGGCAAGGACGGCGCGCACGCCCCCGGGGTCCGCACCGATCCGGACGAGGCGGTGGCGTTCGTCGAGGCGACCGCCGTGGACGCCCTGGCTGTCGCCGTGGGCAACTCGCACGCCTTGCTCACCCGGGACGCCGTCCTCGACTTCGAGCTCATCACACGTCTGCGGACCGCTGTCGGCGTTCCCCTCGTCCTGCACGGCTCCTCCGGGGTCGACGACGCCGATCTGGCCAAGGCGGTCACCTCGGGGATGACCAAGGTGAACGTGTCCACCCATCTCAACAAGACCTGCACCCGGACCGTACGCCGCTGCCTCGACGCCCACCCTGACACCGCCGACCCCCGCAAGTACCTCGGTCCCGCGCGCGCCGGCGTCGCGGACGAGGTGGCACGACTCCTGCGTCTGCTCGCGCACAACTGACACCGGTGTGGGCTCGGGCTGCTGCCCTGACCGGCCGCGCCCACACCGGTCACCCTTCCCGATACGGTCCCGGGTACCGGAGATCCGCCCGCCCGGCTCGGGCCGGCGGATCGTTCGTCGACGGGTTCCCAGGTCGCGGGTGCGGCTGCGGCATCCGGCTCACCAGCACTCGGATCGTGGGCCACCTGTCGGCCTCGGAGGAGGAGACCAGCGGCGCGGCATTGCGCCGCAACGATTCCATCGGAGAACTGCCGCGGCGAATGCACGAGGCCGTCGCTCCTCCGGTGGTCGACCGATCGGGAACGGCCGTCGGCCACCGAGACCCCGCAGGCCGTGATCGGTCGTGCGGGCGCCGGAGCGCCGCCCTCGGAGATCGGGCACGGGCCGGTGGACGGCCGGCTCCGCCTCCCCCGTCCAGCGCTCCGGCCTGCTTCCGCCCCCGCGGTGGCATGTGCGGCAGTCGCTCATGGGGTTCTCCCCGCTCGCACTCCACCGGGTCGGCCGCGAGTCATGTTTTGGCCTCGTCTGCACGCCATTGGAACGAGCAATAGGTAAGTAATCTCGCCACGGTTCGACATCATTTCAGTGAATGCTTATTGATTGCGTCCTCGAAGAGTGAGTAGACCTGCCGCTCAACAGGCCGACGACGGCGTTGAGGAGCAGAACGATGAACAGACGATTGATCCGACGGACCGCGGCCATGTGTGTGGCCGGCGCGCTAGCCCTCGGGCTTTCCGCATGCGGCGGCCCGACGGGCAGCGCCTCCGCGGGCAGCGGTAAGGAGCTCACGTACTGGTCGATGTGGAAGAAGGGCGAGCCGCAGCAGAAGGCACTGTCCGCCGCCATCGACGACTTCACCGCCGAGACAGGCATCAAGGTCAACGTGCAGTGGCAGGGCCGCGACGTACTGAAGAAGCTGCAGCCGACCCTCCACGGCGTGCCGGCCGCCGATCTCATCGACCGGAACCTCCCCCAGGTCAAGTCGATGATGGTGTCCACCGACACGGCCGCCGACCTGTCCGGCGTACTGGACGAACCGATCCCCGGCGAGTCCGGGACGGTCGGCGACGTGGTGCCGGCGAAGTATCTCGAACTGGGCAAGGCCGAGGGGAAGCAGGTAGTCCTGCCCTACGCGGTCGTCGCCAACGGCTTCTGGTACGACGGGAATTCCTTCCCCGGGCTCGACCAGAAGACCCCCAAGGACTGGGACGCCTTCCAGGCGACGCTCGCTGCGGAGAAGAAGGCGGGCCGCGCCCCGCTCGCCCTCGACGCGGACATCCCCGACTACGGCGCCTACTGGTACAGCAACTTCGTGGTGGCGGCGAAGGGTCCTGGCTCCTTCCACCAGGCCGCGGCCGACAAGACGGGCAAGCTCTGGAAAGAGCCGGCCTACGTCAAGGCGGCGGAGCGTGTGTCGAGTCTCGCCAAGGGCGGGTACTTCGCGGACGGTTACGACGCCAGCAAGTTCCCCGCGATCCAGCAGAAGTGGGCGACGGGCAAGGCCGGTTTCCTGCTGATGGGCTCATGGATCGCCGGGGAGACCAAGCCGTACGCCAAGGACGGCTTCGACTTCAAGATGCTCCCGTTCCCCACCGACGGTGCACCGGGCTCCGGCGCCCCCATCGAGGCGACCACCTACGGCTGGGTCGTCCCGAGCAAGGCCAAGCAGGGCGAGGCGGCGCGTAAGTTCGTCGCCTTCCTGTACGGCAAGAAGCAGATGCAGGCGTACGCCGACGAGTCGCAGGGCATCGTCGCCCGCGAGGACGTCGAGGTCGCCCCGGCCATGGCCGACACCGCCGAGGCCCTCAAGGAGGGCACCCCGTACAACACCTTCGACGGCGTCGACATGGACTTCGCCGAGTGGTGGACGAAGACCTTCCACCCGCTGCACACCAAGCTGGTGACCGGCAAGATCTCCGCGCAGGAATTCAGCGACCAGCTCGCCGCGCAGAGCGCCGACTTCTGGAAGCGGGCGGGCTGATGACCACTGTCGTCGCCGACGGCGCGCGTTCCACCGCCCCGGCCCGCCGCACGGTGGCGGGCCGGGGCGCCGTGGGCCCGTTCGCCGCTCACCGCAAGCGCCTGTACCTGCCGTTCGTCCTGCCCGCCTTCCTGCTGTACGCCGTGTTCCTGCTGGCCCCCGTCGTAGCCACCGCCTGGATCAGCCTGCACAAGTGGGCCGGCGCCGGCCCCATGCAGTGGGTGGGCGCGGACAACTACACCCGGATGTTCCAGGACCCGGCCTTCCGTACGTCCTTCGGCAACACCCTGCTGCTGCTCTTCGGCGGCGGCAGTGTCAGCTTCCTCCTCAGCTTCGCCCTGACGATGCTGCTACGCGACCTGGCCGGGCGGTCCACCGCCCGCTCGGTGATCTTCTTCCCCAACATCGTTCCCGCGCTGGTGATCTCGATCCTCTGGGGCTTCCTCTTCCAGGCCGACGGGCTGGTCAACACGGCGCTGCGCTCCATGGGTTTCGCACATCCACCCGCCTGGCTCGCCGAAGAGAACCAGTTCAAGATCATCATGCTGGGCATCATCTGGATGAGCACCGGCTACTACACCACGATCATCATGGCCGCGGTGGACCGGATTCCGCCGTACCTGTACGAGGACTGCGCCCTGGCCGGCGCCAACGCCTGGCAGCGCTTCCGCCACGTCACGCTGCCGCTGTCCTGGGACGTCATCGGGATCTGCGCGGTGCTGTGGACCATCAACGCGATGAAGACCTTCGAGTTCATCCTCGCCATGTCCGGCTCGGCCAGTTCCATGCCCTCCACGTCCACCTGGACCGCGTCGCTGTACGCGTACACCTCGGTCTTCGCACCGACGGGTGTACCGCAGTACGGCGTCGCCGCGGCCTCGGCCGTCGTCACGCTCGCTCTCGTCGGTGTCCTGGTGGTACTGATCCGCCGCCTGATGCGGCGCGAAGCGCTCGAATTCTGAAACGGGGAACACTGTGAGCTCTGCATCGACTCTGCGCGCCGGCCGTGTACAACGCCTGCTTGGCTTCCCGCTGGTCTGGGCATTCGTCGTCTTCAACGTTCTTGTACTGGTATGGATCCTGGCCTCCTCGGTGAAGGCGACCAGGGACATCATCGCCTCTCCCTGGTCGGTGCCGGACGCCATCCACTGGGAGAATTTCGAACGAGCCTGGAGCGCCGGCAACTTCGGCCCCGCCGTCCTCAACTCCGCGATTCTGGTCGGAGGTACGGCCCTCGCGACGGTGCTTCTCGCCGCCCCCGCTTCGTACGCGCTGAGCAGGCTGGGAGCACGGAGCGCGGGTGCGGCCACCTCCCTGTTCGCCATCGGACTCGGCATCCCGGCGCACGCCGTGTTCCTGCCGCTGTACCAGGTGATGGCGCCCCTGGGGCTCGTCGACAGCCTCTGGGGGCTGTGGCTGCTCTACACGGCGACCTCGATGCCGTTCGCGGTCTTCTTCCTGACGGGGTTCTTCCGCTCGCTGCCCGCCGAGCTGGAGGAGGCGGCGGCCCTGGACGGCGCCTCCCCCTCGTACACCTTCTGGCGGATCATGCTGCCGCTGGCACGTTCCGGGCTGATCACCCTGCTGCTGCTCAATGTCATCAACCACTGGGGGGAGACGTTCTTCGCGCTGGTCTTCATCCAGGATCAGCAACTTCAGACGCTGCCGCTGGCACTGCTCGGCTTCATGCAGCAGATGCAGTACAACGGCGCGGACTGGGGCGGGCTGTTCGCAGGGATCGCGGTGGTCGTCCTACCGCTGGTGGGCCTCTACATCTGGCTCGGCCGCCGCATCATCGAGGGCATGACCCTCGGCTCCGGCAAGTAGTTCCTACACGTATCAGGTTGCCGGTCATGGAAGGGCAGAACGCACTGTGTCACCCCGACTCACAGCTCTCATCGCCATGCGCCAGGATGTGGCGGCCCTGGCACTCCCCGACGACGTACGGGCGCGGCTGGATGCGGTATGCGACGTACCGGACCTGGTGGTCGACGACTTCGGGCGGCCCGAGGCGCGCAAGGCGCTGGCCCGCACCGATGTGCTGATCTCGGGGTGGGGCTGCCCGGCAGTCGACGAGAGAGTCCTCGCGGACGCACCGCGGCTGCGGGCCGTCCTGCACGCGGCGGGCTCCGTCAAACACGTCCTCACTCCGGCAGTCTGGGAGCGAGGAATCACCGTCTCGTCGGCCGCCCCGGCAAACGCGGCGCCCGTCGCCGACTACACACTCGCCGCGATCCATCTGTCGGCCAAGCGGGCGTTCCGCACAGCGGGGGAATACCGGGCTGGCCGGCCCCAGGACCTGACGGTCTCCCCCGCCACCGGCCTGCTCGACCGCACGGTCGGCATCGTCGGGGCCTCCAAGATCGGACGGCTGGTGCTGGAGCGGCTGGCCGGTGCGGGCGTAACGCTGCTGGTCCACGACCCGTATCTGGAGGCCGCGGACGCGGACGCGCTCGGAGCCCGGCTCGTCAGCCTGGACGAGCTGTTGACAGGCTCGGACATCGTCTCGCTGCATGCCCCGCTGCTGCCCGAGACGAGGAATCTGATCGACGCGCGGGCGCTCGGCCTGCTAAGGGACGGCGCGGTACTCATCAACACCGCACGCGGCGGGCTCGTCGACACCGAGGCACTGGCAGAGCACTGCGCGGCAGGTCGCATCGAGGCGGTCCTCGACGTGACCGAACCGGAACCCCTGCCGCCGGGCCATCTGCTGCTCACCCTGCCCCATGTACTGGTCACCCCGCACATCGCGGGAGCCATGGGCACGGAGGTACGGCTGCTCGGCGCGTTCGCGGTCGCCGAGACCGAGCGATTCGCGGCGGGCGAGCGACTGCTGGGAGAGGTACGGGCCGAGGACCTGCCCCGCATCGCCTGAGAGCCCCGGCACCCCCGGGTATGCCCTCGGTCGCCGGACGGGACATCCAGCCCGTCCGACGACCGGGTACCGGGGTCCGGGGCTGCGCCCCGCCGGTCAGCCGGTGCGCCGGCCGCACGACGCGCGGACCACGAGGTTCGGGCGCAGCTGGACCTGGTGCAGCGGCGACGCGTCGCCGTCGGCGAGACGGCGCAGCAGAATCTGCGCGGCCAGTCGGCCCACCTGGAACTTGGGCGGCGAGATGGCGGTCAGCGGAATCTCGGCCACGTCCGCGAACTCGTTGTCGTAGCTGATCATGGCGAGGTCCTGAGGGACGCGCAGCCCCGCCCGGCGGGCCGCCGACTGCACCAGCGCGGCCTCGCGGTCGCCGAAACACAGGGTGCCGGTGACCCCCGCTGCCACGAACTTCGCCACGGTGGCGTCGGCGCGGCCCGGATTCCAGGCATCCATCACCGCGCTGTCGTACACCGCGTCCGGCAGCGCGAAGTCGGCGACGGCGCGGGCGAATCCGGTCAGGATGGGCGCGGCGGTCGGCGCGTCGACCCGGACGACCAGACCGAGGCGTTCGTGGCCGAGGGCGCGCAGATGCCGCACGGCATCGTACGCGCCGCCCTCGTGGTCCGTGCAGACATGCTCCGTGGAGTCGCCGGGGCCCGCCGCCGTCAGCCGACGCTCCACCAGCACTGCGGGGACGGGCAGATGGAGCAGCTCGCCCGTGCGCCGCGCCGGGTCGTCGGAGGCGTGCAGACCCGGCACCAGCAGGAGCCCGTGCACACCCGCCGCGAGAAGTTCGGCGATCGCCGCGTCCTCCGCCTTCGGATCGTAGTGCGAGCAGGCCAGGACGAACTGGGCACCTGCCTCGGCCAGCGCCTCCTGGATGCCCTGGATGACGCGGGGGTAGTAGAGCGCGGTGTCCGGCACGAGCACGCCGATGATCCTGCGCCGGTCGGGTACGCGCGGTGGGAGGCCGAGAGCGAAGGTGCCGGCTCCCTGCCGTCTCTCCACCAGGCCCTGGGCGACCAGGTCCTCGTAGGCGCGGCGGACGGTGGTGACGGACAGGCCGGTCTCCGTGGCGAGGGCCCGCTCGGTGGGCAGCTTGCTGCCCGGCGGCCAGGTGCCGTCGTGGATGCCTCGCCGCAGATCGGCGGTGAGTTTGCGGAACTTGAGTTCTCGGCCCGACACGGTTCCCCCTGGACGTGCATTGAAGGAGCAATTCCCGATCAGCGGCGGAATGCTTCTTGAATCCTATCCTCGGGCCTCCCTAACGTCCGCAGGCAAATCAGCATCAGGTACAGCACCAGCCCGTGTCTTGGCCGAGGACCCAGTTCAGCTCTCCGAAGGATGCTCATGGACGCCCTCCCCGTTTCACCCGTCTCCCGCCGCAGACTGCTGGCCTACGGTGCGGCCGCCACCGGCGCCGTGGCTCTGCCCTTCGTCGCGGCCCCGGACGCCGGCGCCGCGGCCGCCGCCGAGGTGCCCGTCTTCACCGAACTGGAGGAGCGGGCCCTGGCGCTGCGTCCGCCCGCCTTCCTCCTCGAATCCGCCGTACCGCAGCAGATCACCGCGAGCCCGGATGCCGGGCTCGGCATCAGCGACGTGCGTTCCGTCTGCGGCACGCACTCCCTGCGCTGGGACCACGGCCCGCGCTCCGTGATCACCGTGGACGCCGACCTCGCCTGGGCCGCCGACCCGTACGACCCGAAGCCGCTCGCCGACCAGGCCTGGCAGGGCACCGTCGACACCTTCTCGGTGTGGATCTACAACGAGAAGCCCGCCGAGGACGCCGTGCGCTTCGAGTTCGGGCGGGGCACCCGCACCGACTGCTGGTTCGAGTTCCGGCTGGACTTCACAGGCTGGCGCACCGCCTGGGTGCGCTACGCGTACGACATGCACGGGCGCCCGCACCCCGCCATGGACACCGTCCGCATCATCGCGCCCCGCAGGCCCGGCACGCTCTGGATCGACCAGCTGCTGCTGAACGTGGCGCTGCGCCCCGACGCCCCGACCCGCGACGCACAGGTCCCCGAGATCTGCGTCGAGGGCGACGACTGGGACCAGCAGCACTGGCAGGCGCTCTACCTCTTCGACCGCATCCTCACCCGCACCTCGATCCCCACCCCCGGCCCGCCCGAGACCGAAATCGACGCGCTGCGCGCCCTGGAGACCCGCTACCACGCCGACTACCTCGCCGCCGGCCCCAAGGTCGACGACGCCTACGTCGCCACCCTCAACGGCCAGGCCGACGCCCTCCTCAACGGCCGCCCCGTGTTCTCGTACCAGTCGCAGATCTACCCGCCCGAGATCAGCGCCGACCTCAAGCCCTTCGTCGGCGCCATCACCCTGCGCGCCGTCACCGATCTCATGCAGAAGATCGCCCAGGGGCACGACGCGGCGGGCGCAGCCCACAGGCCTGCCCTCGGCGAGCTCTATGTTCGGCTCGTGGAGCGGCTGCGCGAGCAGGGCTGGACGTACGGGAGCTGTCTCGGCACGATCCACCACCTCGGCTACGACATCCGCGGCTACTACGACTCCGTGTACCTGATGCGCGACGTGCTGCGCGAGGCGGGACTGTTCGAGGCCGTACGTGCCGATCTGACCTGGCTCACCGGCTTCGGCCGGATCTTCCGCGGCCTCAACCACCGCAACGCCCACGGCTCCACATCCGACATCATCAACACCACCGTACGAGGCATGCTCGCCGTCGCCCTCCTCCAGGACGGCGACGCGCGCCAGGTCGCGTATCTGAAGGCGCTGCGCGACTGGCTCAGCGCCTACCTGCTGCCCACCGACGGCATCCAGGACGGCCTCAAGACCGACGGCACCACCTTCCACCACGTCGGGTTCTTCCCCGACTACGCGCGCGACGGATTCGTGGGCCTCGCGCCGATCGTGTACGTGATGTGCGGCGGCCCCTTCCGGATCTCGGCCGAGGCCCACTCCTCCCTCAATCAGGCCGTTCTCACCATGCGCGTCGTCGCCAACACCAGCCACTGGCCGATCTCGCTCAGCGGCCGCAATCCCATCGGCACCACCGGCCTCGTCGTCTCGCCCTTCCAATGGCTCACCATCGCCGGCACCCCCGACGGCTCCAGGGAACTCGACCCGGAGCTCGGCGCCGCCTTCCTGCGGCTGCTGCCAGCCTCCCCCACCACCGCTCAGAAGAAGATCGCGGCCCGGCTCGCCGCCGCGGGTGTCACCGCGGAGAGCGCACCGTCAGGTGCCTGGGCCTACAACTACGCGGCGCTCGCCGTGCAGCGCCGCGACACCTGGCAGGTGACCGTGCGCGGACACAACCGCTACCTGTGGTCCACCGAGATCTACGAAGGTTCCAATTGGTACGGCCGCTACAACACCTACGGCCAGATCCAGGTCCTGCACCACGGCAGCCCCGTCACCAACCTGGACAGCGGCTACGGCCACGACGGATACGACTGGAACCGCCGCCCGGGCACCACCACCCTGCACAAGCCGTGGGCGCAGTTGAAGGGCGACCTCACCGGCACCATCGAGGAAGTCCTGCTCACCGAGGAGCGGTTCGCGGGCGCGCACACCATCGACGACCGCAACGGCATGTTCGCGATGCGGCTGCGCGAGCACCCCAAATATGACGGCAGCCACCGCGCCCGTACATCCGTCTTCCTCTTCGACAACCGCGTCATCGCGCTGGGCACCGGCATCGAGAACAGCGACAGAGCCCACGAGACGGAGACCACCCTCTTCCAGACCCGCCTCGCCACCACCACCGCGCCCACCCACGTGGGCACGGAGCAGGTCACCGCGTTCCCCTACGAGCACGACGGCGAACTCACCTCCGCGCAGTGGCTGCTGGACGACAAGGGCCTGGGTTACTACCTCCCGCCCGGCCAGCACCTCTCGCTCACCCGCTCCAGCCAGCTGTCGCGCCACCACGGCACGGACGCCCGGACGCACGGTGACTTCGCCACCGCCTGGCTGCGCCACGGGTCCGCGCCGCGCGGTGCGTCGTACGCGTACGCCATGCTCGTCGGCGCGACCACCGAGTCGATGGCGGACTTCACCGAGGCGATGGCCGACAAGGCGCGAGCGCCGTACACGGTCCTGCGAGCCGACGACACCACGCACGTCGTCACCGACCGGTCCACCGGCATCACCGGGTACGCGGTCTTCGAGGCGACCCGCACACTCACCGACGACGGGCCGGTCCGGGCCGTCGACACCCCCTGCATGCTGCTGGTCCGCACACCGTCCGGCGCCGCCGGCGACACGCCGCTCGTCCTGTCGGTGTGCGACCCGGACCTGCGCCTCTACGAGGGCCGCGACCACGCCCAGTACGAGAAGGGCGAATACACCGGCCGCTACAGCCCGTTCTCCCGCCCCTGGCTGACTTCCCCGAGCGCCCCGCACACGCTGCGCGTCACGCTCGACGGGCGCTGGCGCCCGGCAGGGAGCCAGCCCTGCACCACCCGCGTCCAGGGCAGCCGCACCGTCGTGTCCTTCCGTACGGTCGACGGCCGCCCCGTCCAATGCCGTCTGACAAGGGAGTGATGATGACCGCAACCCTGCGCCCGCTGGCGGCTGCCGCGCTGGCCGTCGCGCTGCTCGGCTCCACCGCACACGCCGATCCGACCGCCACACCCGCACTGGTGGACACCGCGACCCCGGCGTCGGCCCAGCCGGCCGCCGGGCCCGCCGGCACCCTGGTGTTCAGCGACGAGTTCACCGGCTCGACGCTCGACACCGCGAAGTGGAAGGTGCGCGACCAGGAACGCACCGAGACCGACCGAACCGACGGCATCCGCTGGTGGTACAAGCCGGCCAACGTCCGGGTCATCCCCGACAACGGCGGCAACCTCGCCATCGACCTGCGCAGTCCGGCCACGAACCAGTACACGGGCGGCCGCGTCGACACCGACGGCATATTCGACTACACCCACGGCACCCTCGAAGCGCGGGTCCACGTCCCGCCCACCGAGGGACACCTGGGCGCCGTCTGGCTCCAGACCCACAGCTGGGGCACCATCAAGGGCAGCGCCGAGGACGGAGCGGAGATCGACCTGATCGAGAGCGCGTACAAGGCCGACAAGTACGCCGCGACCATTCACTACGACGGCTACGGAGAAGACCACCAGCAGTCCGCCGTGGTCGTTCCGGCAACCGCCCTGCACAGCACGCATTACCACACCATAGGCCTCAACTGGACAGCCTCACGCATGGAGTTCACGTACGACGGCACGGTCTTGCGTACCGTCACCGACCCCGAACTGATCAGTCAGGTGAAGGAGTATCCGATCCTCTCCCACGAGGTTCTGGACTGGGCCGAGGGTGACGTCACGGCGGCGCCGCTCGACTACCGCTCGTCGATGTACGTCGACTGGATCCGCGTCTGGCAGTGAGCAGGCGGCCGGATGGGAGCAGGACGTCCACGCCGTGCGGTGGCGCTCGGCGTGGGCGTCGGAGACGAGACCCTGTACGGTCCTCGCAACACAGCGCTCGACGAGAACACCCGAAGCCGCATACCGGTCGTCACCGAGGCCGGCGCTACCTGCCCCACGACTTCCCACCCCACCAGACCGTCCACGGATACCTCGCCCACTGGGAAGCCGACGGCACCTTCGACCAGCTCACCGGCCTACTGCGCAACAAGGGCCGCCACGCCGTAAGGGCCGCACCATCGAACCCAGCGCCTGCCTGATCGTCAGCCAGAGCATCAAAACCTCCGCCACCGTCCCCCTGACCAGCCAAGGCATCGACCCGGCCAAGAAAATCATCGGACGCAAACGGCATATCGCCACCGACACCCTCGACCTCCTGCTGGCCGTCACCGCCGCGAGCCCGGCACCAAGCAGCACCTCACCATCTGAGCCCCGGCCGGGGCCGTGTGCAAGACATACGGTCCCGGCCGCCCCGAACGGACCGCACCGGAGCCGCCGCCCGAGGCGGGAGAAGACGAGCAAGACGGAAGGGCGAGGCCGGCGAGGGCACCGAATCCGAGCAGGAGCAGCTGGGTGTCGCAGCGCTGCTGCCGGCGCGAGCGGCGGCGCGCTGCGGCGTGCGGGGTAACGGGCCTCAGGCCGGCAGCGGGGGGCGGTTGGCCATCGGGCGCGCTCCGGTTTCAGCGGGAGGAGTCGGTAACGCCGGAGGCGAGCTGGCCCACGAAGTCGTCGATGCCCTCACCCAGCAGGGTCGGGGCGATGACGACGCCGAGAGCGATCACGATGAACACGGTCAGTTTCTCGCCGTTCCGGCTCCGGGCCTCGGTGCGTCGGCGCAACCGCAGTAGGACTCCCGCCCCTGCCAGGATTGCCCTGACTCTCCCCGTACACCCCGCCCGGGAACCCACTCAACTTCTACAGTGCTGTAGATTCAAGGGGTTGGGAACATGCCCAGCCCTCAGCCGTGGGCCGGTGCGAAAACTGGCGAAGGGAACAACAACATGGGTGTCAGTCTGGCCAAGGGCGGCAACGTATCGCTCAGCAAGGAGGCCCCCGGCCTGACCGCCGTCATCGTCGGTCTCGGCTGGGACGCGCGCAGCACCACCGGCACCGACTACGACCTCGACGCCAGCGCGCTGCTCGTGGACAGCAACGGCAAGGTCCTGTCCGATCAGCACTTCATCTTCTACAACAACCTCAAGAGCCCCGACGGTTCGGTCGAACACACCGGAGACAACCTCACCGGCGAAGGCGAGGGCGACGACGAGTCCCTCAAGGTCAACCTCACCACGGTTCCCGCAGACGTGGCGAAGATCGTCTTCCCTGTGTCCATCCATGACGCCGAGAACCGCGGCCACAGCTTCGGCCAGGTACGCAACGCCTTCATCCGTGTCGTCAATCAGTCCGGTGGCGCCGAGCTGGCCCGCTACGACCTCTCCGAAGACGCCGCAACCGAAACCGCCATGGTCTTCGGAGAGCTCTACCGGCACGGTGAGGAGTGGAAGTTCCGCGCGGTCGGCCAGGGTTACGCCTCTGGACTGTCCGGAATCGCCGCTGACTACGGCGTCGGTGTCTGACGCCGGCACCTCTGTCGGCCGGGCGTTTTACGGCCGCCTATCGGCGCCCCGGCCGCTGGCCGGGGCGCCGCTTCACGCAGGCGTCAGCCCCTGGCCGGCCTCCTCGGCAAGGCCGCCGACTGCGCACAGTCCTAGGCGAGCGCCAAGCCCGCAGTAACGCCGGCAGAGCCGAACAGGGAGCTCTCTCATGCACGCGGCTGACCACCTTGAGACGAAGGACAGCACCGACTTCGGCCAAGTGCTACGCCTCGCCCTGAACTCCCCGAAGATCCCGACCGTCCTGAGGAACCCCGACGCGCGGACCGAGGCCAAGCACCTACGCACCCCTACGACGCCGAACACGAGGGCGACGATTGCCGCTCCGGCCAGAATCAGACCCGCGCTCCCGTCTTGCACGAGGCGCGGCACGTGGCGCTGCCAGCAGAAATACGGGATGCGGTCCCGGCTGTTCACTCAGCCCGAAACGAACGCAGCCGCTCGGCAATGTCGTACGAGTCCAGCTGCAGGCCGCGAATGTCGGCCATCAGCTCTCGCCAGGCCTCGAACTTCGTGTTGACCTGCTCTCCGTGCATCCCCAGGTACGCGACGGCCACGCCGACGCCGTACCGCTCATCACGAGCAGGCAGCGGACGCATGACAACGCACTCCTCCAGCCTCACGGCGGCCCGCCAGAAGGCGTCCGGGCTGTGCTGATCGTGACGGGGCGGGTCGATCTTGTGCCGGGCAGCCAGGCCGGCGCACACGGAGCAGTCGTTGACCGCGAGGTCGTCGAGCAGATTCGCCTGACGTTCCAGGAGCCGGCGGTAGTCAGGAGATCTCACCATCCGCGCTGGCCCTCTCCGGTGGGTCGATGTAGACACAGCCGAGCAGAGCTGTCTCCGCCGCGTCGAACAGCGCGTAGTTGAAGGACTGGTGTGCGGCGATCTCCTTCTCGTGCCGCAACAGGTCGGCCTGGTCGGCCTCGCGATCCCCGTTTGAGGGAACCGCGACCGCCAACGCCTTCCGCGCGCCGGCGGCGTGCTGGTGGCGCGCCGGTGGGCCCGGACAGCTGTCGAGTCCACTGAGACTTCCCAGTCGATCTGGCCCGCCGCGTCCTCGGCCGCCTGGATCCGCGACAGCAGGCAAAGGGAGCGGAACCGTTGCCGTCACCCTCCGGTTGGAGGATCGGCACGCGCGTGCGCGGGTACTGGAAGAAGCCGTTACCGAGTGCAACCTTCAGCAGGCCGCCGTCCATATCCGGGATCAGTCCGCGGGCAGCGTCCGGGACAGGGACCGCATCACGGGCTCGCGCCGGATGTCGATGTGGGAGAACGTCAGCGCCTCGGCGAGGCGCGGACGGCCGGCGCCGATCGCGTCGCAGATCTGCCGGTGCTCGGCACAGTGCTCCTCGGCGCCGCGCTCGGTGCCCGTAAGCCGGAACAGCCAGTGCATCAGGCCCAGGGAGGGCTGGAAGGAGGACTGGAGCAGCCGGTTCCCGGTCATGGTGATGAGCTCCGCGTGGAAGGCGGTGTTCGCGGCCGCGATGCCCGCCGCGTCCCGGCGCGCGGTCGCCGCCCCGGCCTCGTCCAGCACCTTGCGCAACACGTCGTGGCAACCGCCGCGCGCGACGATCTCGGCCGCCCGCCGCGCGGCGAACACCTCCAGACTCAGCCGCAGGTCGAAGAGTTCGTCGACGTCGCGGAGGGTGAGCCGGCGCACGCGCGCGCCGCGCCGCGGTTCCAGGACGACGAGCCCCTCGGTGGCGAGCCGCATCAAGGCCTCGCGCACCGGGACGCGCGAGACGCCGAGCGCCTCCGCGAGTTCGCGCTCACGCAGCCGCGCGCCGGGCATGTACGCCCCGGAGTGGATGCCGGTCCTGATCAGCTCCTCGGTGCGTGCCACGTGGGAGTCGGGAAGTTCAGCTGCCTCGAAGCGCGTCACGCACAGGCCTCCTGCTCGGGAGCGTGGAACGCCGGGAAGGTGGCCGGGAAGAGCTCGGCCGTCTCGCGGCGCTCCACGTCGCGCTCGCTGTAGGCCGCCCGCATCCGCTCGAAGAGAGCCTGGGAGTCGCGCCGCAGGGCCTCCAGGTCGATCCCGGGCAGACCGCCGTCCACCAGGACCGGGCGGCCCGCGACGACCGAGTTCGTCGCCTGCCGTGCCGTGCCGTTGAGCAGGAACGTCCGTACCGGGTCGTCCAGCACGCCGTCGCGGATGTCGTCGAGCGAGAAGGCGACCAGGTCGGCCTGGGCGCCTGGCGCGATCCGGCCCAGGTCGTCGCGGCCCAGGGCGCGGGCTCCGCCCAGGGTGGCAGCCTCAACGTACTGTTCGGCGGGTGCGGCGTCCGAGCGGCCCTCGGCGATCTTGGCCAGGTGCACACCGACGTCCATGCCTCGGATCAGGTCCGGCGGGAAGGAGTCCGTGCCCAAACACAGGTTCACCCCGGCCTCGCGGTAGGCGCGGAACGAGTGCAGCATCTCACCGTAGCGCAGGGACGTCTGCGGGCAGTGGATCACCGAGACGCCACTGCCGGCGAGCAGCGCCAGATCGCCGCGGTCCTCACCGTGCACCGAGGGGTGCCGGTCGATGGTGACGGTGTGCGGGATCAGCAGGTTCGGGTTCAACAGGTCGTGCTTCTGGAGAAGTTCGAGGGACGACAGGCCGTGCCGGCGCCGGATGATGTCGCGCTCGACCAGGCCCTGGAGTGCGTGCAGCCGGATCAGGACGCCGCGTTCCCGCCCGATCCGTGCCGTCTCGCCGAGCAGTTCCTCGGTGAGCGTCTCGATGCGGCAGGGCAGCAGGACGCCGGTCAGCAGCGGGTCGTCGAGCTTCGCGAGATGGTCGAGGAAGCGGACCGCGTCGCGCAGGCCCGCACGGCCCTCCTCCTCGTCGAAGGCGACGTCGCGGGTGCCGTCAGGCAGGACGACGTTGACGCCCGAACGGTAGGCGGGACCGAGGTATCCGCGCAGTCCGATCCCGCGCGCCGTCCGCGCCATGTCGACCAGTTCCTCGTACGGCTCCGCCCAACGGCTGTGCACCTCGGAGGCGATCGGCATGAACGTGGTGATGCCGTGCAGCGCGAGCTGGGCGAGGGCGTACGCGCGGATCGTCGCCCGCTCCCGCGGGGTGAACACGTCGTGGCGGCGGTGGGTGAAGTAGTCGAGCGACCACTGCAGGCCCTTGCCCCGCTCGGGGCCGGCCCAGGAGTCGATCACGAGATGGTCTACGTCGGTGAGCGCGTCGAGGTCGATGAGCCCCGGCATGACCAGGGATTCGCCCAGGTCGCGCTCCTGGTCGACAGCGCCCTCGTAGCGCGGCCCGACGTAGACGACGGTGTCGTCCTCCCACACCACCTCGCCGTCCCGCAGCAGCGCGTGGCCGCCGCCCTGGTGGGCGAGGATGTGCCGGGCGCGCCAGCGGGTGCGCATGTTGCCTCCTGGGGGCCGTGTCCGCGGACGCGTGCGGCTCACCGTCCGTCGGCTTCCTGATCGTACGAGTTGGTATACCGAAGCGGAAGAGCGGGCGGGTCATCATGACGCCCGGAAGTCTGACTGCGATTAATTGCCCCAATATCGACACTGGTCTCCCACTTCGGTATACCAAAAACCGGTCACCTCTTTCGCGCCAGCGACTTCTTGGTATACCGTCCGGCCAACCTTCCCCCGAGCGCCGAACGGATCTCCCGACGTGACGGATTCCCCTGTGCTGCCCGCGCGGCAGCCCTCCGACGCCGATGCCGGAGGCGTGCCCGACTCGGCGCCGCCCGCGGCGACTTCGGCCCCGCCCGCCATCGCCGCCCGCTCCCTGCTCGGCACGGCATGGCTGCGCATCCGGCGCAGCAAGATCGCGCTCGCCGCGCTCGCCGTGGTGGTCCTCATGATCCTTTTCGCGGCGCTCGCCCCGCTGCTCACCGCGATCGAAGGCCAGGACCCCTACACCACTCGCACCAGTCCGGACGTCCTCGACGACTACGGCACGCCAGGACTCCCGCTGTCCTACTACCGCTTCCCGTCCGCCGACCACTGGCTCGGCGTCGAACCGGGCCTCGGCCGCGACCTCTTCGCCCGCATGGCGCACGGCGCTCAGGTGTCCCTGATCATCGCACTGCTCGCGACCGCCGTCTCCGTCGTCCTAGGCACCGTGCTCGGCGCGGCCGCCGGCTACTTCGGCGGCAAGGTCGACATGGTGATCAGCCGGATCATGGACCTGTTCCTGGCCTTCCCGCACCTGCTGCTCGTACTCTCGCTCACGCCGATCCTGCAGTCCCGGCTCGGCGACACGGCGCTCGGGGACGGCAGCCTGCTGCCGATCGCCTCGCTCGTGATCATCCTCGGCTTCTTCGGCTGGGCCTATCTCGCACGCGTCGTCCGCGGCCAGGTGCTGTCCATCCGCGAGCAGGAGTTCGTCGAGGCGGCACGCGCCTACGGGGCCTCGCACCGCTCGATCATCCTGCGCCAGATCGTCCCCAACGTCATGGGCGTCGTCCTCGTCTACGCCACGATGATGATCCCCACGAACATCACCGCCGAGGCCGCGCTCTCCTTCCTCGGCGTCGGCGTGAAGGACCCCACCCCGTCGTGGGGCCAGATGCTCAACGCCGCCCAGGCCGGCAACTGGTACCTGACCGACCCCTGGTTCCTCGCCGTCCCCGCCGGCGCCCTGGTGATCACGGTCCTCGCCTTCAACCTGCTCGGCGACGCGGTCCGCGACGCCCTCGACCCCAAGTCCTCCCGTGGCTGACCCCGGGCGGCACCATCAGGAAAACCAGGAGCAGCAGTGAATCGACGCACCACAGCGGCGCTCGCCCTGGCGGCGGCCACCGGACTGACCCTCACCGCCTGCGGTGGCCCCAAGCCCGCGCCCGGCTCGGGCTCCCGCGCCCCCGCAGACGCCTTCGAGGCCGTCAAGGTCGGCGAGGGCGACACGACCCGGGGCGGCAACGTCAACGTCCTGATGTCCACCGACTTCCAGACCCTCGACCCGGGCAACAGCAACTACGTCCAGACGGCCAACGTCGGCCAGCTCTACTACCGCACCCTCACCATGGCGAAGGAGGAGGCGGGCAAGCCCCCGAAGATCGTCCCCGACCTCGCCACCGATCTCGGCAAGCGGTCCAAGGACGGACTGACCTGGACGTACACCCTGAAGAAGGGGCTCAGGTTCGAGGACGGCTCACCGATCACCGCCAAGGACGTCAAGTACGGCGTCGAGCGGACCTACGCCCGCGACGTCTACACACAGGCGCCGCAGGAACTGAACGCGGCCCTGTCCGACGACGGCTACAAGGGCCCCTACGCCAAAGGCTCCGCCGGTGACTTCAAGGGCATCGAGACGCCCGACAGCCGTACGGTCGTCTTCAGGCTGAAGCAGCCCTTCGCCGAGTTCCCCGCGCTCGTCTCGCGCTCCAACACCGCCCCCGTGCCCCGGGCGAAGGACACCAAGCTCGACTACACCAACCACCCGGTGTCCACCGGCCCGTACAAGATCAAGCACTACGACCGCGGCCGCTCCATGCAGCTCGTGCGCAACCCCGAATGGGACCCGGCGACCGACCCGAACCGCACCGCGCTGCCGGACACCTTCACCTTCAGTCTCTCCACCGCCCAGTCGACCATCAGCCAGCAACTGCTCGCCGACTCCGACGCGACGGCCCTCACCCTCGACAGCGCGGGCGGGCTCCAGGCGTCCGACGCGGCGAAGCTCGACACGGCGAACGTCGCGCGGCGAACCGCCTCCGGGCTGATCGGCTGCACCGACGTCCTGGACTTCAACACCGAGTCCATCAAGGACCCGGTCGTGCGCGAGGCGATCGCCATCGCCATCGACCGCAAGGCCATCCACCTCCAGTACGGCGGCGCCCGCTTCGGCAAGCTCACCCAGTCGTACATCAACCCCGACCAGCGCGGATACGTCACCCAGCACACGGCCCTCGCCCCGTCGGGGCAGCCGCGGGTGGCCGCGGCCAAGAAGCTCCTCAAGGGCCGCGACTACCCGAAGAAGCTCGTCTACGGGTACGCCGACGCAACGCCCCGCTACAAGAACATGGGCACCTCGCTCCAGCAGAACCTGAAGCAGATCGGCATCGACCTCGAACTGCGCGCCATCCCCGCCGCGAACTACTACACGACGCTCGCCGGCGAGAACATGCCGGACATCGCCCGCAGCGGCTGGTGCGGCGGCGCCGACAGCGGGTCGGTGCGCACGACCGTCGACCCGAATCTGGGCCCGAGCGTCGACGGCAAGTCCTTCGGCTTCTCCAACATCCCCCGCTACCACGACCCGGAGATCGCCCGCGCCATGTACGCACTGCGGGGCGAGAACGGAACGAGCGAGGACCTCGGCCGCAAGTGGGCGACGCTCTTCGACCGGGGCATGCAGGACTACCCGCTCGTCCCGCTGATCAGGAACGTCACCCGCAGCGTCGTCGGATCCCACATCCGCAACGCGCAAGTCGGTTACTTCTTCGGCTCCATCGACCTGTCGACCGTCTCTGTCGTGTCCAAGAAGGGGTGACCATGCCCGCCTTTCTGCTACGGCGTCTCGGCGCCACCGTCGTCCTGCTGATCGTCATCAGCTTCGTCACCTTCAGCCTGTTCCAGTTCGGGCCCGCCGACCCGGCCGCCGCGGCCTGCGGCCAGGAGTGCACGCCCGAACGCGTCGCCGAGGCGCGCGTCGCCCTCGGCATGGACAAGCCGTTCCTCACCCAGTACCTGACCTACATGTCCGGCCTGTTCCAAGGGCGGACGATCGGCGCGGCCGGCGCGCAGTCGCTGTGCGAGTGGCCCTGCTTCGGCAAGTCCTTCCAGACGAACGAGGACGTCACCGCAGTACTGGAACGCGCCCTGCCGTACACGGTCTCCGTCGCTGTCGGAGCGATCGTCCTGTGGACGGTCGCGGGCGTCACCCTCGGTACTCTGGCCGCGCTGCGCAAGAACAAGCTCACCGACAAGGTGATCGTCGGCGCCGCCTCCATCGGTGTGTCCCTGCCGATCCCGGTCACCGGTCTGCTCCTGCTCCTCGTCTTCGTCTCGACGTTCGGCCTGTTGCCGTTCACGACGAACGCCATCACCTCACCGTTCGGCCCCGCCGGCTTCGGCGGCTGGTTCCAGAACTATCTGCTGCCCTGGGTCGCGCTCGCCGTCCTGTTCAGCGCCCAGTACATCCGCGTCACCCGCAGCTCCATGCTGGAGACGCTCGGCGAGGACTTCATGCGCACCGCCCGCTCCAAGGGCCTGTCGAAAACCGTGATGGTCGTCCGGCACGGCGCCCGCGCCGGGCTCACCCCCGTCGTCACCATGCTCGGCCTCGACATCGGCCTGCTGCTCGGCGGCGCGGTCCTCACCGAGCAGATCTTCTCCGTCCCCGGAGTCGGCTTCACCGCCGTACGGGCCGCGCAGGCCGGCGATCTGCCCGTGACCATGGCGATCACCCTGCTCGCCGCCTTCTTCATCATCGTCGCCAATGTCGTCGTCGACGCCGTCTACGCCGTCATCGACCCGCGAGTGAGGGCCGCCTGATGTCCACCTCCACCGAGCAACCTCTGCTTCGTATAAGCGACTTGCGTGTCGCCTTCCCCACCGACGACGGACTCGTGCACGCCGTCAACGGCATGGACCTCACCCTGAACCGGGGCGAGACCCTCGGCCTCGTCGGCGAGTCCGGCTCCGGCAAGACCGTCACCAGCCAGGCGCTGATGGGCCTCCTCAAGGAGAGCCGGGCACAGGTCACCGGCGAGATACTGCTCGACGGCACCGACCTCAACTCCCTGTCCGAGGATCGGATACGGACCTGGCGTGGCAAGAAGATCGCCATGATCTTCCAGGACCCGCTCTCCGCGATGCACCCCTTCCACACCGTCGGCGCGCAGATAGCCGAGGCGTACCGCGTCCACAACAAGGTGTCGCGCAAGGCCGCACTCGCCGTCGCCGTCGACATGCTCGGCCGGGTCGGCATCCCCGACCCGAAGCGGCGGGCCGGCGCCTTCCCGCACGAGTTCTCCGGCGGCATGCGCCAGCGCGCGATGATCGCCATGGCGCTCGTCTGCGAACCCGAACTGCTCATCGCCGACGAGCCGACGACCGCTCTCGATGTCACCGTGCAGGCGCAGATCCTCGACCTGCTCGGCGAACTCCAGCAGGAGACCGGCACCGCCGTCGTCCTCGTCACCCACGACCTCGGCGTCGTCGCCGAGGTCTGCCACCACGTCGCCGTCATGTACGGCGGACAGTGCGTGGAGCGGGGCAGCGTGCGCCAGCTGTTCCGGGACCCGCGCCACCCCTACACCCAGGGCCTGCTCGCCTCCATGCCGACGCTCGGCGACAACGGCGGACGGCTGCGGCCCATCCCCGGCTTCCCGCCGTCGCTCACCTCGCTGCCCACCGGGTGTCTCTTCGCCGACCGCTGCCCGCAGACCCACCTCGTGCCCGACGGGCTGTGCCACAGCGAGCGGCCGGCCTTCATCACGGCAGAGGCGGCCGACCATCCGTCCCGGTGCCACCAGGAGCATCTCGCCGTCGCCGGGAACACCACCGGGAGCACCGTCGGCGACACCACCGAGGAGGCCGCGCGATGACCACCACCGAGCAGACCCCGCTGCTTGAGGCCGACGGCCTGACGAAGCACTTCCCGGGCAGGGGCGGCCTGATGGGCCGCGGCGGCGCCCCGATCAAGGCCGTCGACGGTGTCAGCTTCTCCGTCGGCGCGGGACAGACCCTCGGCATCGTCGGCGAGTCAGGGTGCGGGAAGTCCACCACCGGGCGGCTGCTGATGCGGCTCCTGGAACCCACCTCGGGCACCGTCCGCCTCGACGGCCGCGACATCGGCGCGATGAAGCGGGCCGAGGCACAGGAGTACCGGCGCCAGGTCCAGATGGTGTTCCAGAACCCCACCTCGTCCCTCAACCCCCGGCAGACGGTCGGCGCCGCCATCGCCGCCCCGCTGCATGCCCAGGGCATCGACCCGGCCGACGGGATCAAAACGCGCGTACGGGAACTGATGGACCGGGTGGGCCTGCGCCCCGACCACTACAACCGGTTCCCGCACGAGTTCTCCGGCGGGCAGAAACAGCGCGTCGGCATCGCCCGCGCCCTCGCGCTCGAACCGCGCCTGATCATCTGCGACGAGCCGGTCTCCGCCCTCGACGTCTCGGTCCAGGCGCAGGTCGTCAACCTCCTCCAGGACATCCAGGCCGACACCGGCGTCTCGTACCTCTTCATCGCCCACGACCTGTCCGTCGTACGGCACTTCGCCGACCGCGTCGCGGTCATGTACCTCGGCAAGGTCATGGAGAGCGGAGTGACCCGGGACGTCTTCGACCACCCCCGCCACCCCTACACCCGGGCCCTGCTCTCCGCCGTGCCCCAGCCCGACCCGGACGCCGACCGGGGCCGCAGGATGAGGCTCAGCGGAGACCTGCCCACCCCGGCGGACCCGCCCTCCGGCTGCGTGTTCCGCACGCGCTGCCCGCTGCGACCCACCCTCGGCGAGGCCGAACAGGCTCGCTGTGCGGGGGAGGTGCCGTCAGTGGCGAGCGACGAAGGACCCGCCTGCCACTTCGCCGATCGGGCCGTTGCCGCCCGCCACTGACCGAACACCGGCCGACTGACCGACAACGTAAGGAAGTTGCACCACATGCTCATCCGTGACGTCCGCCCCTGGGGCGGCGAGCGCAGTGACGTCCAGCTCGACGGCACCCGCATCGCCACGATCCGCCCGCACGACCCGGCGGCCACGCCCGCCACAGAGGTCGTCGAGGGCCGCGGCCGCCTGCTCCTGCCGGCCTTCAGCGACGTCCATGTCCACCTGGACTCCACCCGCGTCGGCCTGCCGTTCCGCCCGCACACCGGCGGCCCCGGCGTGTGGACGATGATGATGAACGACCGCGAGAACTGGCGCGACGCCGAGGTCGCCCTGCCCGAGCGGGTGGCCGGCACCCTGGAGCGCATGATCGCCCGCGGTACGACGCGGGTGCGCACGTACGCGCAGGTCGACGTGGACTGCAAGCTGGAGAAGTTCGAGGCAGTCGTCGCCGCCAAGGAGAAGTTCGGGCACCTCGCCGACGTCCAGATCATGACGTTCCCGCAGGCCGGCATCCTGCGCGAGCCCGGCACCGCCGACTACCTGGAGGCCTCGCTCAAGGCGGGCGCCGACGTGATGGGCGGCATCGACCCCTGCACTCTGGACCGTGACCCCAAGGGCCACCTCGACGTTGTCTTCGGCCTTGCCGAGAAGTACGGCGTCGAGGTCGACATCCACCTGCACGAGCCCGGCGAGCTGGGCGTCTTCTCGACGGATCTGATCCTGGAGCGGGTGCGCGCGCTCGGTATGCAGGGCAAGGTCACCATGTCGCACGCCTACGAGCTCGGCTCCGTGAACGAATCCACCAGCCGTCGCCTCATCGAGGAGTTCGCGGAGCTCGACATCGCCATGGCGACCGTCGCTCCCGCGGGCCGCGGCCAACTCTCGCTCGTCCAGCTCACCGAGGCCGGCGTCCGCGTCGGCCTCGGCGAGGACGGCCAGCGCGACTACTGGAGCCCTTACGGCAACTGCGACCTGCTCGACCGCACCTGGCAGCTCGCCTTCACCAACAACTTCCGCCGCGACGACCACATCGAGATGTGCCTCGCGGTGGCGAGCATGGGCGGCGCCTCCATCATGAGCCACGACGTCCCGCGCCTCGCCGGGGTGACCGACCGGCCGGGCCTCGCGGTCGGCGACCGCGCCGATCTGCTCCTCGTCGACGGCGAGACGCCGACCAGCGCCGTCATGGACCGCGGCACCGACCGCACGGTCCTGCACGACGGCCGGATCGTGGCGGACGGCCTCGAAGTGGTCACCGCCGCCAAGTAGGCGTCACCACCGTCATGCACGGGTCACCAACGTCATGTGGGTGACGCAAGGTGCGGGCGCGGGAACCCGGGAAATGCCCCAGGTTCCCGCTGCTGCCTTGGTCATCGGCATCGTCCCAGGTCCGGGGCCATTGTCCGCGAACCGGAGCGATCCGTATGAGCGGTGTGGACCGTTCTGTACCGCAGGCACGTTTCTGGCGAAGACCTCCGGTGTGGTGGAGCTGTCCAAGGGCTGTCCCGCAAGCCGGGGCTTCCTACCAGCGACTGGGCCTCAGTCGACGTCCCCGGGCCTGTGACCGAGTGCTGTGGCAGTCTGCCGTCATGCCGGCAGAGCTGAGAGAACACGCAGGTCGTCACTACGCCATCCAGTTCCACTACGCCTTGCCCGACGACTCCTGGGCTGTGGAACTGAGCGAGGCAGTGCCTGCGCCAGCAGCTCGGGCTGAGACGCCCAACGCGGCAACCCATCTGCCCGGGCCGGCCTTCCTGGTGGCGCTCGTCCCTGACGAGGACCCTGGTCCGGAGCCGACCGTCCGCATCTACAGCCCTGACGAGCACGTCATCCCCTACGAGATCATGCAATGGTTCATGGAGCAGGCGTCTGACCAGGTGGAACGCTGCCGCATCGCGTTCGAGCAAAGTGGACCCGAAGTGCAATGATCATGCAGTGGCTGGTGTGATCACGGCCTGGTAGCTGGGGTGTTCGGGGCCGCCCCGGGTGAGCCGGCGCAGGACCTGTTCGGCATCGGCAGTGCACAGCCGCAGGGCGGTGGTGTACTTCTCGATCTGGTCGTACTGCTGGGCGATCAGATCCCAGTTGATCGTCTTGGTGGACAGCACCGGCGCGAGGTGCGGCCACTTCTCGTCCTGCCCGGCCGTCGGCCGGTACAGCTTCGCGGAGCCGATGTTCTTCAGCCGCGGGATCAGCTTGAAGTCGAGCATGTCGGCCAAGCCGACGATGGACGCGCCGTCGGTGTCGGTGTGCTGCCGGTCAGCGTCTTCTCCCCGCCGACCACCGGGTAGATCACCCGCGTACCGTGCCGGACGGCTCGGACGGCGCCGCCTCCGCGACCCGCAGGAGCATGCCCTCCTTGGGCCGGGTCTTCTTGAGCTCGGCGCTCAGCTCCTTGTCAACCTTGCGATCCACCCTCGTGTTGATCTTCAGCACGAGGGTGGATGAACAGATCCACCAGCGAGTCGGTGATCCTCGTGGGTTTCGGGCGGCTGTTCCCGAATCTCAATACGGCGGGCTTCGGCGACACGACAAGCTCGGTGAGATGTGGCTGGCGGCCGGAGCACTGGACGAGGCAGTCGATGCACTCGACCGGGCCGACCACTTCCTAGACGCCAGTGGCCAAAGGTACGCGGAGGGCCTGCTCCTCCTGCTGCGGGCACGGCTGCTGCGCGCCCGTGACGAACCGGTCGGCGTCGTCCGGGCCGCGGCGGAGAAGGCCCGGGCACTCTCGGCCAGCCACGAGGCCCACCTGTTCGTCCGCCAGGCCGAGGTGTTCCTAGCCGAACTCGGGCGGCCCGGGGAGCCGGTGGACCCAGTCCTTCTCTCCGAGCGGGTCGGGCGCGTCACACACTGAAGTTGCTCGCCACGCAGTACAAGGGCCACCCTTGCTGCCAAAGGCAACGAGCCGTGACAGTCGAAGAGAACGAACGACCGACCAGGAGTCCTGCATGATCGAGACCGACCACCTCAAGCAGGTCGCCCCTGAAGAGCTGGGCCACCTGCGGGGCGACCCGCACGAGGCCCGGAGCGCTATCAGGAACCAGTGGTCCATTGAGTACGACCACACCGACGAACGCATCAAGGCGCTCACCCCGCTCATTGGGCCGCCCTCATGGGACGAAATCCAGATCCCGCCGCTTGAGGACGGCTCCTGCCGGCGGATCCACGCCGACCCCGACATCGAGGTCACCGTCTGCATGGAGCGGGTCAGCCAGGTGAGGGCCGGGCTCAACGCTTCAGGGAGCTCCGTATGACCGCCGCCCTGGTGGCCTTTGTCCAGGCTCGTTTCAACGAGGAGCTGGAGAAGGCCCGCTTCGCCGGCGACGTGGTGGTCGCGCAGCCCGAACGCTTCGGCGTTGAGCCCGAGGACGCCGCCAGGCACGCCCGCTTCTCCGTCGCCGCCGCCGAAGCGCGCCTCGCGCTGCTTGACGACACCGTGGTGCCGTACCTGGGAACCGCGGGGCCGGGCGGCCTGAACGCCGAATTTCAGCTTCGGCTGCTTGCCGCGCCCTACGTCGAGCACCGGGACTACCCGCACGACAAGGAACCCGCCGACCAGCCCGGGAGCCACACATGACCGCTGCCTTGGTGGCCTTCCTCCAAGCCCGTCTCGACGAGCAGGAGACAGCCGCTGTTGCCGCCGGCGGCACGAGTGAGGCCTGGCAGGCATTGGGGACGGGCGTCTACTCCGCTGCCTCTCTGGATGACGACGCCCCACCTCCAATCACTGCTGGCCCGGAAGTCGGCGGGTCCGACGAGGACGCCGCCCGCGCCAAGCACATCGCCCTGCACGACCCGGCACGGGTGTTACGTCATGTTGAGGCGACACGGGGCCTGCTGAAGCACTACACGGCGCCCGAGAGGAGTGAAGGGCCTCCGGACGCGTTCAACCGCTACGCGGCCAGCATGCAACGCATGGCCGTCGACATGGCAGTGCGGCACCTCGCGCAGGCGCATGCCGACCACCCGGACTATCAGTCCGAGTGGCGCCCATAGGCACAGTCGCCGCGATCCCCGCGCCACTGGCACGGGGGTCGTTGCGGACTCCGCGTACGGAAGGAGCACCGACAGCTCCGGGCTGAATCCACAGATTCGTGAACCATTGATCGCCGGAGCAAAAGGCGCCAAGGCTGCGGTAGTCGTACGTCAGCAGGGCCCTTGGACGGAGGCGCGGGCACCGGTTTCTCGACCTCGGTCGTGGTGGCCAGCGAGCCACCGACGAAGATGCTGCTACCGAGGATCAGAGGCCTGAGCTGGGCGCGGGCGGCGTAGAGGGCAGCGGGTGTATCCGGCGGGGCCGGATCCGATGGTGACGACGTCGCGTATCGCGCTCACGCCGTCTGCTCCGGGGCGAGTTCAGCGATCAGGCCCTCGATCAGGGTCTTGATCTCGTCGCGGATCGGGCGGACCGCCTCGACGCCCTGACCGGCCGGGTCCTCGAGAGTCCAGTCGAGGTAGCGCTTACCGGGGAAGACGGGGCAGGTGTCGCCGCAGCCCATCGTGATGCAGACGTCCGACTCGCGGACCGCGTCGACGGTGAGGACCTTCGGGGTTTCGGCGGAGATGTCGATGCCGACTTCGGCCATGGCCTCGACGGCGGCCGGGTTGACCTGGTCGCCGGGGTCGGATCCTGCGGAACGCACCTCGACTCGGTCGCCGGCCAGGTGGCTCAGCCACGCGGCGGCCATCTGTGAGCGGCCGGCGTTGTGGACACAGACGAACAGGACGGACGGCTTGTCGGCCATGGTGATCGTTCTCTCTCGTCGCATGGCGGAACCCAGCCGCCGATGACTTCAACCCCCGCTGGTAACAGCGAGCGATGATGTGAGAGTATCAGCGCATGCTGACTTCAGTCGATCCTGATGTGATCCGGGTGCTGGGCGATCCGCTCCGCCTCAGGATCGTGACCCTGCTGGCGCGCGAGACGCTCTGCACGACTCACCTGGTCGAGGAGACCGGAGCGAAGCAGACCAACCTGTCCAACCACATGAAGGTCCTGCGCGAGGCGGGCGTGGTGGAGACCGAGCCCTGCGGGCGCTTCACCTACTACAAGCTCAAGCCCGAGGTCCTGGCCGGGCTCTCCGAGCAGTTCGCGGCACTGGCCGACTCCGCCCGGACCGCTGCCGAGAACAAGAGGGCCTGCCCGTGAGCTCCACCGAGCCCATCACCTCCCCCGCTCCGGTCGGCGATGGGGACGACTCGATCGTCAAGAAGCTCTCCACCCTCGACCGCTACCTCGCGGTGTGGATCCTGCTCGCCATGGCCGTCGGCCTCGGCCTCGGCCGCCTCGTCCCGGGAATGAACGACGCGCTGGCAAGAATCGAGATCGGCGGGATCTCCCTGCCGATCGCGCTCGGCCTGCTGGTCATGATGTACCCGGTCCTCGCAAAGGTCCGCTACGACCGGCTCGACCGCGTCACCAGTGACCGCAAGCTGCTGATCTCCTCGCTGGTCATCAACTGGATCGTCGGACCGGCGGTGATGTTCGCCCTGGCGTGGATCTTCCTGCCGGATCTGCCCGAGTACCGCACCGGCCTGATCATCGTCGGCCTGGCCCGCTGCATCGCCATGGTCATCATCTGGAACGACCTCGCCTGCGGCGACCGCGAAGCAGCCGCCGTCCTCGTCGCCCTCAACTCGGTCTTCCAGGTCATCGCCTTCGGTCTGCTCGGCTGGTTCTACCTCGACCTGCTGCCACGCTGGATGAACCTCGGCGACGGCCAGGGCCTGGACGTGTCCGTCTGGCACATCGCCCTGAACGTCGTCATCTTCCTCGGCATCCCGCTGCTCGCCGGATTCCTCACCCGCCGCATCGGCGAACGGAAGATGGGCCGCAGCGGCTACGAGGCGAAGTTCCTGCCGAAGATCGGACCCTGGGCCCTGTACGGGCTGCTGTTCACGATCGTCATTCTCTTCGCTCTGCAGGGCAAGACCATCACCTCGCAGCCGCTGGACGTCGTACGGATCGCCCTGCCGCTGCTGGTCTACTTCGCGATCATGTTCTTCGGCACGTTCCTTCTCGGCAAGCGCCTCGGCCTGGCCTATGACCGGACCACGACCCTGGCGTTCACGGCTGCGGGCAACAACTTCGAGCTGGCCATCGCCGTCGCCATCGCCACCTTCGGCGTCACCTCCGGACAGGCCCTGTCCGGCGTCGTCGGACCGCTCATCGAAGTCCCCGTACTGATCGGCCTGGTGTACGTCGCGCTCGCCTGGCGCAAGAAGTTCGCCCCCGACGCGGTGACCACGGCCCCGTGACGCAGCATGTGGGTGTGGTGGTGGTCGGCGGCGGCCGAGCTGGACTCGCCGCCGGCTACCACCTGCGCCGCCGGGGCCTCGAAAACGTCATCCTGGACGCCGGCACGGCGCCGGGCGGGTCCTGGCAGAACATGTGGAACTCACTGCACCTGTTCTCCCCCGCGGAGCACTCTTCGCTGCCCGGACGGCTCATGCCCTCCCAAGCCGGCGCGACCTACCCGGATGCCGGACACGTGGTGGACCACCTCTCCGACTACGAGAAGCGCTACGACCTGCCCGTCCAGCACGGCACCCGCGTGGACGCCGTACACCGCGACGGCGACCGGCTCCTGGCCGAGACCGACTCCGGCACCTGGCGGGCGAAGGCGGTCATCAGTGCCACCGGCACCTGGTCGCGGCCCTTCCTGGCGCGGCGAAGCGGTGCTCGGGCAATTTCGCGGCGTCGAACACGTCCCACGACGGTGGACCGGTCTCGAAGGTGGTGTCGCCCTCGTCAAGCCTGCCTGCCAGATCGCCAGCAGTTGCTCGGCGTGCCCCGCAACCAGCACCCCGCCCACCGCTTTCCCCTCTGCCCGCCCGGTCGTCAGGCCACGTTCGGCAGGGCCAACAGCTGGCCCATCGCGGCGAGCACCGACGGCTCGACCCGGTAGTACACCCAGGTGCCTCGCCGCTCGGAGGTGAGCAGCCCGGCCTCCTTCAGCTTCTTCAGGTGGTGGGACACGGTGGGCTGGGAGACGCCGACGTCGGAGATGTCGCACACGCACGCCTCCCCGCCCTCGTGCGAGGCCACGGCGGAGAACAGCCGCAGCCGCACCGGATCACCGAGCGCCTTGAACATTCGCGCGGCAGTGTCGGCCTCTGCGGCCGTCATCGGGCGCTCGGTCAGCGGCGGGCAGCACGGCGTCACACCCTGACCGTCAGCGGGCTCGAGCAGCGGCAGCACCTTGGCATTCGACATACGTCTATGTTGACATACGTCGAACCAGGACAGGGAGGGCCGTCACTGGCGCGCGACATGGGAAGCCAGGCGCCGGGCGACGCGCTCCGCGTCCCGGCCGACCCCGCGCGGCGAGTTCGACGACAGGCTGCGCCGCCACTCCAGCCCGGCGAACGCCAGCCCCAGCACACCGATGGCGAGGCCCTCATGGCGCCGAGGGCTCCCATCGCCGTCCAGGGCACCGTCGAGGCCGGTGAGGTAGGGCAGGTCGGGGCCGTAGCCGGTGGCGAGCACGATCGCGTCCATCTCCTCCCGCTCCCCGTCCGGCCAGATGAGCTTGACTCCGTCGGCGCCGGCGAACATCGGTCGCCGCACGGGTCGTCCTGCGGCCAGGGCGGCCCGGTGGCGGCCGTCGTCGAGAACCGGCTGCGTCGGCGGGCTGCCGAGGAGCCGGCCGAGGGGGCAGTGTCCAGGCCGGTGCGCTCAACCAGAAGTGCGGATCACGGCCGAGGATGCGCTGGGCGGCGAATTTCACCGGCAGGCGGGTACTGAGCGTGACGCGTGCGGAGCCGGCGAGCTCGGTGGCGATCTGCACCGCGGAGTTACCGACCCCGACCACTGCCACCCGGCGGCCGGCAAACGGAGCTGGGCTGCGGTATTCGGCGGCGTGAAGCACCTGGCCGGCGACTCCCCCAGGCCCGGCAGCGCCGGCCGCCGCCTTCGAGGAGCACCTCGTACGCGGATCCGGTCCGGCGTACGGAGTTGACGCGCCGGCCGGTACGGATATCGGCGTCCAGGCGGCCGGCGTAGGCGGCGAGGTAGGCGACGACCTCGTCGCGGGGCGGGTGGCGGTCGCGGTCGGCGCCGGGGAACGGTATCCCCGGCAGGGAGCTGTACCGGGCGGGCGAGAACAGCGTGAGGCTGTCGTAGTAGCGCGGCCACGACCCGGCTGTGCGGTCGGATGCCTCCAGCACCACCGGCCGCAGCCCATGGCGCAGGAGCGCGTGGGCGGCGGCGAGTCCGGACTGGCCACCGCCGATCACAGCGACGTCGACGTACTCCATCAGCACCCAGTTTCGATAAACGTCTATGTTGACGTTCATCAATACAGGTGCCATGCTGGGTCACGCAAGCCATCGACAGATATCGAAACACGCAAGGAGTCGTCGTGAACGCGCCCGCCACAACCGAGCTGCCCGTCGTCGTGATCGGTGCCGGACCCGCCGGTCTGGCCGCCGCCGCACACCTTCTCGACCAGGGCATCGAGCCCCTGATCCTGGAAGCCGGCCACAGGGCAGGCGCCGCGGTGCGCGAGTGGGCTCACGTACGCCTGTTCTCCACCTGGGGTGAGGTCGTCGACCCGGCCGCCGAGAAGCTGCTGGCGTCAGCCGGCTGGACCCGGCCCGACCCGGCCACCTACCCCTCCGGTGGCGACTGGGCCGAGCAGTACCTGCAGCCGCTCGCCGACGTCCTCGGCGACCGCGTCCGTCTCGATGCGACGGTCACCGGCGTCTCGCGCACCGGCCGCGACCGCATCGTTGACGCCGACCGCGAGCAGCAGCCGTTCGTCGTTCACTTCACCCACGCCGACGGCCGGGAGGAGCGCGTCTTCGCCCGCTCCGTCATCGACGCCTCCGGCACCTGGGCCACGCCCAGCCCGGCCGGCGGAAGCGGCCTTGCCGCCCTCGGCGAGCAGGCCGCCGCCGACCGGATCACCTACCGTGTCCCGGACCTGAAGGACCCGGCCGCCCGCGCCCGCTACGCCGGCAAGCGCACCGCCGTAATCGGCTCCGGCGCCTCCGCCTTCACCGCCCTCGCCTACCTCGCCGACCTCGCCAGGTCCGGCGACGGCGCGGGAACGAAGGGTGTGTGGATCCTGCGCCGCGGCATCTCCGGCTCCACCTTCGGCGGCGGAGAAGCCGACCAGCTCCCCGCCCGCGGCGCTCTCGGACTCGCGGCGAAGGCCGCCGTCGACCAGGGCCACGCGAACGCCGTCACCGGCTTCCGCACCGAGAAGATCGAACGCGACGCCGACGGCCGCCTGATCCTGGTCGGCGAGGACGGGCGCCGTCTGGACGCGGTCGACGAGGTGATTGCCCTGACCGGCTTCCGCCCCGACCTGTCCTTCCTGAACGAGCTGCGCCTGGGACTCGACGAGCGCCTACAGGCACCGACAGGACTGGCACCGCTGATCGACCCCAACCAGCACTCCTGCGGCACCGTCTACCCCCACGGCCACCGCGAACTGTCCCACCCCGAACAGGGCGTCTACCTGGTCGGCATGAAGTCCTACGGCCGCGCCCCCACCTTCCTCGCGATGACCGGTCACGAGCAGGTCCGCTCCGTCTCCGCCGCCATCGCCGGCGACACCGTGTCCGCCGACCGTGTCGAACTCACCCTTCCGGAGACCGGGGTGTGCGGCGGCGCCGGACTCTTCGACGACCCGACAGCCGGGCAGGGCGACGAAGGCGGCTGCTGCGCTCCGGCACCCGCTCTCGTACAGATCAGCGTCGGCACCCCCGTGCCGGCCGCAGCCGCTGAGATCCCGGCATCCGGTGGGTGCTGCGGGTCCTGAACCACCGCGCCCCGGCCACCCATGGCCGGGCGCTTCCGTTCTGTGACAGGAGGAACGTCATGTCACGCATACAGCTCGCTCTGCGCGTCCCCGACCTCCAAGCCTCGATCGCCTTCTACAGCAAGCTCTTCGCGACCGAACCGGCCAAACTGCGCGAGGGGTACGCCAACTTCGCCATCACCGACCCACCGCTCAAGCTGGTCCTCGTCCAGGGCACACCGGACACGGACACGCGGATGGACCACCTCGGCGTCGAAGTCGACACCACAGACGAAGTCCACTCCGCCACCTCCCGCCTCCAGGACGAAGGGTTGGCGACCGACGTCGAGACCGACACCACTTGCTGCTACGCCCTCCAGGACAAGGTCTGGGTCCATGGCCCGGGCCAGGAACCGTGGGAGGTCTACGTCGTCAAGGCGGACGCCGACTCGATGGTCGAGCAGAAGAGCGGCACCTGTTGCGCAGGCCCGGCTGTCACCGAAGCGGGCCCGCCTGTGCCGGCCGAGGCCGGTGGCTGCTGCCCGTGACCTACCTCGATGCCCACGGGGCCGCGACCGGAACAGGGGACCGGTCGCGGCCCCGTGCAGTACTCCCCGCCTTGTGCGCCACACAGAACTGTCGACGGGTGAGGCGATGCCGGTCACCATCCGCTCGACGGAGAGCGTTCGCACCGGACAGCCCCGGGGCGCTGAACTGATGGCGGCCTTGATGTCCTTCACGTACGTAGCGTGCGTGGGGAAGCGCTTGATACGGGGAGCGAAGTCCACATCGGCGACTCAGCCCTTGCGCAGCGGGGTCCATCAATTCCAGCTGCTGGCGCTACGCGGTCGCGGTCCATGCGCTGCATTCAGCTTCAGCGGGTGGTCCGGCCGACCGAGCGCAGCCACCCTCGGTGTCGTAGCGACCCAGGACCAGCAGCTCCGGGCGGGCCGGGGATCCGGTGATCCCGCCGGTCAGCGCCCGGCGGTGTTGCGCCGGCACTGGTGAAGGGTCGGTATTTGCAGCGTGCGCAATTCCGCGACATCGGCACGTGCACATGCCACAACGCCCCGGTCCTAGTTCGCCTACGGCTGGTCGGTGGACGGTTCAGCAAGAGCGAGACGGGTCCAACGCTGAAACTCCTCTTCGTGGCTTCCTGTGCGCGTCTGCTGGGTGACCGCCGCAGTGTCCTCGGCGGCCGGATCGCCATTGCGGGAGAGGAGCTCCAGTGGCCAAGCCGGAGTGGTGGTCTGCTGGCCGTCGAAGGGATGCCAGTCCCAGGGGCCGTCGAACAGCCAGGCACGCCCGTCATGGTCAACGACTTCGTCGCCTGCCTCCAGGAAGGCGTAGGGACGGAACAGCAACTCGATGCGGATGGGTTCAGCGCCGACCGGGTCGAGGGCATATCCCTGGTCCTCGAGCTCCGGATCGTGGGCCTCGCCCTGCCGCAGTATTTCGAGGTAGCAGGCGGGGCGGGGCAGCATGCCAGTCATCAGGGGCGGATCGAAGTGGTGGACGGACGCGATGTGCACCACGGTCGGCGCGATCCCCACCAGGCAGGTGTCGCCGGCGTTGAGCTCTGTTTCCGCCGGCACGGTACAGAAGTACGTACGGTCCCGGTCGAAAGCCTCCGGCGTGGGCAGCACGGTCTCGCCGTTCCAGCAGAAACTGTGCGCCTCCGGATCGACATCGTTCCACGGCCACCGTACGGACACGTAGAAGCGAGAGACCGAAGCAACTGTGGTCTCGGTGAGTGGGCATTCCAGCGACAGCACATCGCCGGCCCGGAACCGAACACCAACCCCGTTCAGGCGATGCCGGCCCGTCGCCCCTTCTTCCCAGTCACCCATCACGTCCTCCTCGTCAAGGAGCGATCATCACAGACGGGAACGTGCCGCCTCCCGCAGGGGGTCGCGCTGACCATCTGCGGGCGGGCGCACGGGCAGAGTTCTGGGTGAGCTGCCGTCAACAGGTCGAGGTCTGGCTGCCTGAGGGTGCTGTGCTGGAGCTTGTGGGTGTCGAGCCAGGTCAGGAATTGTTGGGCGCAGCGGATGTTGTTGGCGCCGCCTTTACCGGCGCTGACGGTGTAGCGGCCGCGGGCCGGGCGTCGTCACGCGTCTCGGACGGTGCGCCATTGCGCGAAGGGGCGTGTCATGTTCGCGTGGTGGGGAGACGGTGTGGTCAGGGTTCGTGTGACCCACCGTTCGAGGCGGGCCAAGATCTCGTCTCGCCTGGTGAGGATCCCTGCCGTCACCAGTAGCCCGCGGATGTATGACGTGGGGGCGTTTTGTGGGAGAGCCTCGAGGGCTTCGTGGGTGAGGATGCCCGGCTGGCGGACGAGCTGAGCCAGGAGGTGTGCTGAGGGGCTTCGGCGGACCCGGGGGCCGATGGGGGCTGTGGGTGCGGAGGGCGGTCGCCTCTCGGCGGAGGGCTCCATAGGGTTTCAGCCGAACGATCTTCCCCATGGGCTACAGGTGAGGCCCGGGGACACTGTCCCCTCCGTACCCACACGTCGATGAACGCTCGACTCCTGCCGATCATTCCCCGCGCCCCCCGGGCGACCGACCGCTCGGAGAACGGCTTCGCAAAGGACTCGTCCCGGTGGCGAATGATCACGTCCGCGAACCTGCCCGACCGCTTCGTCTCGGGACGCCCCTCAAGCGCCTCGGTGGGCCTCGCGCCGACCTCAGCAACCCAGCGCTAACGGCCACGGAAGTTGAGCGAGAACCCCACTTCGGGAGCACTCCCAATCAGAGAGTGTTCGATTTCACTCAGCCACGGGCCTCGGGTAGCCGGCGTTTCGGCTGTGGTGGCCCTACCGCTCCGTATTTTTGGCCGGGTCCCGCAGAGTCCCGCTGGTGTGGAACGGGCCGATGGCGGCGCCCGGGCCGACGTCTCCGGTGAGGAGGCGCCCTCGTGGGTTCCACCCCCGGGTCCGCTCGTAGTCATTGCGCAGTCCGGCTGGGATCAGACGCAGCCGTTCGTTGGGGAGAGGCCGGCCGTTGGATGCTGCCCACCCATAGATTGCCTCGAAGTCGGGAGCCGGTGAACCCATGATCGCGTACACAGGAAGGGGGTCTTCGGTGAGTACGGTGCGGGGCAGGGAGAGACCGAATCGTTCCTCGAAGATGGCCAGACCGCGGCGGTCGCGATCGTTGTAGTCGTCGATGTCGGGATCGCAGTAGGTCTTTCCGTCGGAGCGCAGAATGCCGGCGGCCACAAGGTCGGGGAGGAGCAGATCAGGATCGTGGCCATAGCGGTGGTGTTCCTCGCTCAGCCCGAATCCGCAGACGGTACGCCCATCACGCGCGTACAGGACCGTGGTGGGCGGGTGCTCCGAGTTGTAGTGGTAGTGGACAGCTTCCACACCGTCGCGTGAGACTTCGTCCAGTCGGTTGAGGTAGGGGCCGTACGTGATGGCGAACGCCCAGCCGGAGTGTTCGCCGGCGCGCACTACTGCGCTGCTCGGTCCACGGTCGGGGTAAGCGTCGACATCAAGGCTCACCATCTCGGCATCGGTCATCGGCTGCGTCCCGGACCCGAGCGGGGCACCCATGCGAAGCGCCAGTTCCGCTGAGTCGATGCCACGGGCGAAGTGCACATCCAACATCCACCCGGAACTTGTCGTCGAGCCGACCATCCACTGAATCCCGTCGCCCACGGCGCACTTTCCTTCCGTCCTCAACCCGTCGCAGTGACCTTAGGGCGCCTCACTGACATTGTCCGTCCAGCTGTTACGGAGAGTCAGAGTTGCGGAGCCATGCGATGGCGGCCGGGGTGGGCGCGAAGTCGAGGTGAGGTGAGTTCCAGGGCCCGGTTGTCGCGTCCGGCGCTCATGTGGTTGAGCCAGCGTTCGTACCAGTCGAGGAAGTCGGTGGCGGAGGAGACGTTGGGACCCCAGAACCCATCGCTGTTGCCGATGAGGGCGCGGCCGGTGAGGGGACCGGTCACCGCGATGACGCATACGTCGGTGCAGCCCATTTCGATGACATGGAGGAAGAGGTCGCGTCCGTGGGCCCCGGGTTCTGCGCCGTCGAAGCCGCGGGGTGTCCCCGGTTCCTCGCGCGGATTCATGACCAGCAGGGAACACCGCTCCAGCGGCTTGAGGCCGTAGAACGGCGCCGCTCCTGAGCCGCCTATGTGTGTGAGGAACTGCCGGTAGGCGTCGGGAAGGACGATGTCGTGCTCGGTCTCGAACGCAGCGGCGCGTGCTTGCGCCAGCTTCGGACCGAGGCAGAACTTGTGTTGCTCTTCCCCGAAGGAGTGACTGCGCAGTGGTTGGAATGGGATCGCGGCCAGCTTCCGACGCAGACGGGGAATGCGGGGATCCATTGTGCGTCTTCTCTCGTCCCCGTCACCCTAGGGGTGGCGGTGGTCAGTTGGCCAGCTGACCACTCTTCCGCAGGTGGGCGAAGCCGGCACGGCCGAGCATCTGGCGCTTGAGCATCTTGATCCGGTTGTCGTGTCCTTCGACGACGCCGAAGTTCCAGGGCAGGGAAGCGCGGCTTCGGAGACGACCCGGACCGTTTTCGAGGACGAGGCCGGGCTTCTCGATGACGCCGCCTCTTGCCCGTACCTGGAGCCGGCGCGGACATACCACCGTCATCCGCGTGCGTGCCAGGCCCCACCGCCGGACCACTTCGCCGCGCTGTGTTGCTCAAGGCCGGCGGTCGGCCATGCTCAGCGACGGACTGGTCCGCTCAGCGCGCCGCCTTCTCCCAAGGTCTGGCCCCCGAGCTTTCCGGTGGTGCCGAGGTCGAGGTTCGGGGTCACTGTCGCCGAGTCGGTATCGGCCTTCGCCCGGCCCCGCACAGCTCTCGTCCTATAGCTCCGCGAACCTGCCAGTTCATCAGTACCAGCGGACCGTACTCAGCCCGTTGCCGAGATCCGTCACCTCTGCTCCAGCAAGAACAGCCGGGACAGCCTGAGCCGGTCCGTCCGGAACTGCACTCGGTCCGGACGCGGGCCCATCGGCAGGCGGCCATACAGGACCAGCGCGTCATCATCCCTATCCGCTTTTTCGCCACCCAGATCGACGAGCAGCGCGACAGTCCTGTCCAACTTCCGATGGATGAGCCGCTGACTACACCGGCCCCGCCCGGGGTCCTTACCCTCACCGCATCCAGTGCCCGTCGGTGCTCCATCCCACAAAGCGGCGGGAGCGTCCGGCGTCTGCCGTTCCGTCGTTGTCGAAGGTGCCACCCCCAGCGACCAGGACCAGGCCCGCCAGGACGGGGGCAAGCCGGGTGGCGACGTGGGCCGGATGGCGGGCCGTCTCCTCCTTCAGACCTGCGACAACCCGGCGCTGCTCCTGCGGTGGGCACAGGGACAGATGGAACACCATCTGGCGCCACGCGTATGCAGCGTCCTTGATCGTGCCCGACGGACGCGGATTGTGATGCACACGGGCGGTCAGCCGGCACACGGTCACGAAGCAGCGCTGTGCCAGGTCGGCCCAGCCGGGACGGGGGGCGATGCCCACCCGGTTCACCAGCGTGGCCAGGTTGTGCGTGGTGAGGATCTGCGCTTGTTCGATCACCGTCCCGTTCGCCGGGACCGACCAGGGCCGCGAGGGCGACCCAGCTCGCTCGGCGCACAGCCGCGCGAATCCAGGGGAGGTTCGGACACTGGTCGAACGGGTCAGGGCCTCGCCGGTCTCGACGATCGCCAGATTACGGATCGCCGCGTAGTCGATGCCGTAGTAACGCTCGTACAGCGTGCCGCCGAGCAGTTCACCCGCGTCCCGCGCCGCCTTGAGGAACTTCGGGCTGAACGTGCCCATGAAGATGTCTGCAGCCAGCTCCTCCACGAACGGGGCCCCAAGGTCGCACTGACGGTCAAGAACCCCGAACTCGCGAACCAGCGGGTTGGGCAGGAGCGTACCCGGGAAGGCCTGCACAGCAAGCTCCCCAAGCTCCCGAAGCACAGACAGCGCACCTTCATCGTCCGACGTGCCCGATGCCGCAGATCGCTGCTCCGACACCGCTCTGACCCAGGGCAGCTCCTCGACGCGCACCTGCCGTTCCAGATTGAGCAGGAGCAGTGAGCGGCGGTTGCGGAATGCCCGGTAGTTCGCGGCCATCACAGCCCGAAGGGTTGAGTCGCCGTACGCGTGTGCGGTGGTGGCGGCGACCAACTGCGGCACCAGCTCGGCCATGACCTCGGCGGACGGGACGACACCCCGCTCCATGAGCGTGCCGAGCGGGGCACTCAGCGCAAACTCGACCACCTGGCCAATCGTGACCGGTATGACGGCTCCGACTGGCAGGCCGGTCTCCCGGCCCTCGTCCTCGGCCACCGGGCCCAGGAGCGGGGCGACGTCGGTGATGCCCGTCTCCAGCGGGAGTACGGCGAGCCGGCGCAGCATCAGCTGGGCCAGGGCGTGATGGGAAGGGAGCTCCGCCTGCTCGGCCTGGCACCGGCGCAGCGCCATGTGCGCGGTCGAGCCGGGCACACCGCGCCGCCGCACCATGGACTGCACCGCGTGCCGCAGCAGACCGAGCCGGCGCGCCTCCAGCGGCCGCCCGGCGACGGCCTCCTCCAACGCCCCTCGCAGAATGCCCAGGTTCTCCTTGGGGTCGCTGTGTTTGGTGCACAGGGTGTGTTCCGCGGCGAGCAGTCGGTATCGGCCGAGCAGAACCTCGCCCTGCGCTCGCCAGTCGGCGTCCGGGACGAGCCCGAGGACCTGGCCGTCCCGCTCGGTCCGCAGCCAGTGGGCGAGCAGCTCGTCGCCGAACGGCTGCCACACGGTGAGTGCCTCGCCCTGGGTGTCGACGGCCGCGTTGGGCCGTCGCCGCATCAGGGTGTCGACAGCATCGGAGGCGGTGTGCCGGTGGACGGCCGCGGTGGCTTCTGGTGAGGGCCCGTCAGCCGGGCGGGGCAGGAACCTCAGCCGGTCGGCGAACGGTTCCAGCTCGGCCACGAGGTCGAGCGCCGTGCTGGTCCGGCCATGGCTCACCAGCCAGGCCATGGTGAGCAGCGCGGCCTCCTCGGGCACACCGATCCCGTAGCGGCCGCTGTCCAACCGGGTCCACAACCAGGCCAGCCCCGGCTCGGTGAGGCAGAAGGCGAAGAGCGCACGCCGCTCAGCGGGAAACCCCGAAACTTCGTGCGGCTGCCGTCTCGTGGGCTTGGAGTGGGCCGCCCGCACTCGCGGTCCCAGTGGCGAAGCCGCCCCGCATCACCTCAGGAGTCACCCACGACGGGAGCCCGGCTACGGGCGTACGCGAACCGACCGCCAGCCGGCCTGAGGCGATGGCCGCCAGAACCTCCTGCCATCGCTGGCCACGCACCTCGGCACGACGCCGGGTACCGGCATTCTCATGGGTCAACGCGGTTACGAAGGCTTTGGCCAACTGGCCCTCCGGATAGAACCGGCCCGCGATAAGAGGCTGCTGCTCAGCGTTGTCGTTCATAAGCCGACGTGGCAGGTTCCGCCCCTGCGCCCTCCGGGTCCAGAGCCCGGTGCTCTACTGCTGAGCTACACGCCGATGCCGGCAACGTTAGGCGTCGGGTGATCACCCCACAACCGGCTTTTCTTCGGGGCATGGCAAATGCGTCAAAGGACAGCTCCCCCTTTCCCCCCCCTTCCCGCTGGTGGACATCTGCGGTCCTCTGACGGACAGCGTTTTTCCCCAGTGAGTGACGTCAGTTCAGGGGAACGACACCAAGTTCGGTGGTGGCCTCGTTGAGGCGGTGGCTGGCCCTTGGCCGGGTGAAGGCTGCCGTTGACGGCCAGACCGTGTCGTTCGTAGACGGCATCGACCAAGCGGTAGAAGCCTTCTGCGGCATCCGGAGAGTTCGGCGGGAGGCCGACCCGCGCGGACAAGGTCTTACAGGTGGGCTCGGGCCCGGTACTTGTGCCCATCGCCGCGCTGCCACTATCGGCGCGGCGTGCCCAGGGTGTCCTTGGGCTCACCCACGCCGCCGGCGTCTTGCCCGCGTCAGCCGCGCAGACGTGAGAACCAGTCGGTGGCCTTCTGCTCGGGCACGGCCTGGTCGTCCTCCTGGTCCCGTGCTTCACGCCCGGCCAGGCTTGCTGACGGTCGGTCTCCGTCACATCAGCTGCCGGCCGACCAGCGGAGCGGCGCCCGTGAGGCCTTTGATGGAGGTGCGACATCGACGGAGGATGATGCAAGCCAGCGGGTCCGCGCGGTGAAGCGGGCCCATGGTGCCTACCGACAGCAGGGAGCGTCCTTTCCGATGCCCGCAAAGCCCATACGTCCCGAGCGCACCCGTTCCGCGTCCGCCGCGGGAATGGACGTTCCATCGTTCAAGCTTTCTCTCGTCAAGGCGGTGTTCAGGGACGTCACCCCGCTGCACGTCTCGCGGTCGGCCGCCCGGGCCGCCGCTTCGGTGACGCGGACAGTGCTGACGGACATCATTGACGGCGCGCTGCGAGCGGCGGAGGAGGAGCCCCGGAAGAAGCTGCTTCCCACCGACCTTGTGACAGCCATCGGCCGGAACGTCGAGCTGGAGGTAGGAGACAGTTGGTACCACCACAGTCCTACGTTCAAGGGGCTGACCGGCGTCCTGCTCGACGCCGAGGGTGCCGTCGTACACGCTCCCAAGCGCAGCAGGTCACGCAAGCCGAGTGCCGTGGTGGGCGCCCACAGGTTCGAGGCCGGGGTCAGGAGGCTGCTGCGCAACCGGGGTACGGCAGCCGTCCCGGCGATGGTTCGCGATTTGGACGGGCTTGCGAGCGTTTTCCTGACGGACCTCGCCCGGGACGCGGCCATGGTCGTCCGGGAGGGCGGGATCAACCGGTTCGGCACGGTAACCCTGATGACGCCGGGCGAACCGGCTGATATGCGCACGTCCGTGCCGGCGCCGGTCCCGGCCCTGTCCACCCGCACGGGAGACGGGCGGACCATCAGCAGGGACGACGTCCTGGCCGCCACCACGATCCAGTTGTCCGGCGAAGTCAGGCAGCGAGCCCTCACCGCGGCACGCGAAGCGACAGAGACCGGTTCGGACGGCTGAGCGGGGCTGCAGGAGTTTCCGTTGGACCTGGATCCCGGCATTCGCGCCATACCGAGCTGTGCGCGCACCGAATGCTTCAGTGAGCCGTCACCAGGTCCACACGCGAGGAGGCCCAGAAACGACTGCGGCGTGCGTCGGAAGCGGGCGATGAACACCCTGGCCACCGGCGGCCAGGACACCACGATCCGCGTGTGGGATGTTACGGACCCCGGTTGCGTCGGGCCGGTCGGCCGTCCGGTGAGGCACCACGAAGGCATGGTGCTCGCCGTGGCGTTCAGCCCGGACGGCGTCATGCCGGCCAGCGGCAGCTACGGTCCATCCATGTGGTGGCCCAGCACAGCTCGAAGCCGAGCTGGAGCAGAATTCGACCATGCTCTGGGTTGAGCCAGACTCGCAGGGGGCGTCGTCGGGACGACGACAGGCCCGTGCCGTCCTGCTGGGCGTCCTTCCGGGGAACTCTAAGTGTGGTGCAGCCGTCGGGACGCCTCTCCCGGCTTGGCTGCACAGGGGTTGAGCGGCCCGTCCACGTCGAGGACAGAAGTGGTCGGTTCACGGTCTCCCCCCGGTCTTGCGCACTGTGGACCGCCTTGATCGGCGTAGCCAGGGTGGCCACGCAGCCCCACCGCCCGCGCGTCGCTCACCAGTCAGCCGCGTCGTCATGGAGACCCTGCGGCGGGCTCACGTGCTCTTGAGCCTCTCGTCGTAGTAGTGCTCGCCCCCGACCAAAACCGACGTGACGTACAGGGGAAGACCCCCCGATGTGCGCGGGACTTCCTGAGAGGTCTGACGGGTGAAACCCAGGGAAACGCCGGGGATGAAGGGGTATTCGGGATCGGAAAGGTCGACCGTCCAGCCGCGCTCTTCTGCTCGGCGGAAAAGGTCCTCTGCCGGTGTCGTGAAGACGTCGTCGCCGTCGAGGACTACCCGGACGTCCGTGCTGCGGTCCTCGCCGGGCCACCACAGCTCGACCGCTGTGACGGCCTTGCCGGAACCTTCGAGCAGGATGTTGACCTTGATCTCCTGGTATGCGGTGAAGATCTTCTTCGGGGGGCGGCCGTCTGCGGGCAGCACTCTGGGGGTGCCCCAAGAGGCGACGGCGGCAAGGGCCTCGTCGGGTGTCATGCCCAGGTGGACGGGCCCGGCATGGTGAGGCGGGTTCAGGATGAGATCCACGGGGTGATTCTCCTCTGCGTAGGTGTATTACTTCAGGATGTCGTAGTCGATCGTCCAGCCGCGCTTCTCCAGCATCTGCTGGAACTTCCTGTTGTGCGCAAGGCTGTCGATCATGTCTCTGATATGCAGTTCATACTGAATTCCGAAATTTGCCCGGACTTCATTGATGTCCATCATCATCGCCTGATCCCAGCGTCCCGCATCGATGAGTGCACGCTGATCCGCCCGCCACTGGATTGAGTCAGCACCAGATCCCGTGCTGGTCATCATGCGGTGATGGTCGTATTCCATACGGATCGAAGGCCCCATCCCCGCGCCGCCACCTTCGCTGTTCGTCCTGAACCCGGGCTCATCGAGGTGGGCGTAGGAGTTCTTGGCGGGGATGTGATTGATTTCCATGTTGACGTCGGTACGGCGCGAACCGTCGGGATTCTTGAGGTTGGCGGGCTTCATGCCGTTCCACCAGCCGCCGTTCTCCGTACAGCCCCTGGCGATCAGCCCTTCGGGGTCCATCCACATATGGGGGTTGAGGACGTAGGCCACCGGGTTCGGGGCAGCGTCGAGCCCCAAGGGGTCGGGGCTGATGTACCGGCCGACTGTGGGGTCGTAGTAGCGGAAGCAGTTGTAGTAGAGGCCGGTCTCGGCGTCGTCGTACTGGCCCGGGAAACGCAGTGGCGTGTAGGCGATGGCCGTTCGATTCCACGACGTTGTGCCCCACACGGTCATCCGGCTCTGCCAGGCGACCTTGCCGTGCTCGTCGACCAGCTCGGTGGGAGTGCCGATCAGGTCGGAGATGATGGCGAAGAACCTCGAGTCGGTCCCGGAGCCCGCTGCTGAAGACGACGCGAGGCCGGTACGGCGTTCCAGCTGGCTGAGTGGTGTCCGCCCGTCGTAGTCCCACGTGAGCGTGGTGCGCTGGGTTGTGTCCGTCTGCTCGACAAGGGTGGTGCCGTCCCAGGTGAAGTGCACTGAGTGCACGACGATGCCGTCCTCGTCCACCTGGTATTTGGCAGTCCGCCTCCCTAGAGGGTCGTAGCTGTACTGCCATAGAGCCCCGTCGGGAGTACGGCAGGAGATCAGCCGGTCTTCAGCGTCCCACGTGTACTTCCAGACGTCCGGCTTACGTGACAGCCGGGCCTTGTGCCGGGCGATGGTTCGCCCTGCTGCGTCGTAGGCACATCGGACGGATCCGGCACTCCGGAGCCTGGTGCCCTCGTAGATACGCGCGCCTCGCTCGTCGGGGCGGCGCGCCTGGTCGGGCCAGCTGCCCTCGGTCTGGTTGCCGACGCGGTCGTAGGCATACGTTTCGGACCAGTTCTCCGCCGTGACGCGCACAGGACGGCCGACCGGGTCCAGCTCGAAGCGCTTGGCTGTCGCGGCCACCGTGTCGGTGATCTTCCTCAGGAAGCCGTCCTCCCGGTATTCGTAGCACCAGGAACGCAGTTCCTGCTCACCGGACGCCACCGTGCGTGTAGCCAGACGACCGGCCTGGTCTCAGCCTGACGTGAGCGTCAGCGGCGCAGGACCAGTGCCTACGGTGCGGGTGCGTTCGCGGCCTCGGGGATCACGGGTGAAGGCCAGTGTGCGGCCGCCGGTGTGGAGCGTGGTGCGGTTGCCGGCGGAGTCGTAGGTGAGCTCGGAGATGACTCCGGTCGGGGTGATGCGGCGAGTCGTTCGCCCCGCCTGGTCGTGGGAGAAACGTATGGTTCGCCCGTCTACCGTCTCGGCGATCACGCGCCCGTTGGTGTCGCGCTCCCATGTCACCGTAGAAGTGGGAGACGTCGCTGCGCGCAGTTCACCGGCCGCGTCGTAGGTGTAGCGGGTGATCTGCCCCGCTGCGTCCTTGGAGATCACCCGGCCACCGGCGTCGTAGGTGAGAACGATGTGTTCGCCAAGAGGTGTGATGCGGTCCGTCAGGCGGCCGGCCGCATCGTAGGCATAGGCGTGGGTCCTGCTGTCGAAGTCGGTCTCGGAGACCAGGTTGCCTGCGGCGTCGTAGCTGTAGGACCAGGTCAGACCGTGCGGATTGCGGACCTTGGTGAGCCGCAGCTCGTTGTCGTAGTCGAACTCGTACCGTGCTCCGTCCGCCCCGATACGCGCCGCGAGCAGGGAGAAGTGGGTGTACTCGAAACGCGTCGTGTCTCCCCGCGGGTCCGTGTGGGCCAGGCAGTTGCCTTCGTCGTCCCAGCTCCAGGATTCCTCGGTTCCGTCAGGGCGCACACAGCGCGAGAGCCAGCCGTGTGGGCTCCACTCCATGAGTGTGACCGCACCGGCCGGGTCAGACATGCGCACCGGCCGACCAAATGAGTCGCGCCGGGTCTCGTACTGGTGGCCGAGGGGATCGGTGAGGGTGAGAACGACCCCCGCCCGGTCGTAGGTGAGGTGTTCACTCGCGCCTGTAGGGTCCACCCGCTCGGTGACCTCACCATGAACTCCGATGCGGTAGCTCGAGGAACTGTCGTCGGGCGCAGTGAGGGAAACGCGGTTTCCGCGTTCGTCGTACCTCCGCTGCCACACCGTGCCGTCCGGGCCGGTCGACCGGACGGGCAGGTTCAGCTCGTTGTATTCCATGGTCGACGTCGCGCCGTCCGGCTGCCGGACCGCGACAAGATTGCCACCCTCGTCCCACGTGAACTCAGCGGTGTTGCCGAGCGCGTCCGTCCGGGACAGCAAGTTGTCGTAGCGGTCCCACTGGCGCATCACCGTGTTGCCGAGAGGATCGGTTTCCGCGATCACCTGCCCGAGCTCGTTCAGCCGCGTGACGGTGACCGCTCCGGTCGAGTCGGTGAAGTAGGTGATCCGGCTCTCCGCGTCTAGGAGAATGACGACGACAAGGCTCCGTCCGGTCCCAGTGTCCGCACCACGCGGCCCGCAGCGTCGTACAAATACTGGTAGGTGTACCCGTTACGGTCCGTCCACGAGGTGATCCGATGCTCACCGTCGTACGAGAACCGCAGCGCAGGCCCGTCGAAGTTGCTGACGGCCTCCAGGTTGCCCTCGCCGTCGTATCCGAGGACGGCAACCTTGGAAGGGCCGTCCGGCGTGAGAACCTCGAGCGCTGTCACACGGCCCGCGACCGGGTCAGTCGTCACCGCCACGCGGTAGCCGCTCTCGTGTACCACCATCGTCGGCACGCCGTCGTGATCACGGGCTATCCGGAACGCGTTGCCATTGCTGTCCTCGATCTCCGCCAGCCAGTACTGACCCCCGGCCCGGTAAGGGCTGCCGGTGAAACGCCGTATCAGGCCCCCGTGCGGATCGCGTACGGCATACGTCACGTCGCCAAGGGCGCTGCGTGCCTCGATGCGCAGCGGGATCCTGTCGCCTTCAAGCGGCAAGACCTCCGTGCCGTCCTGGACAGGCATCGATGGATACACCAGGACAGATCCATCGTCCCGGGCCCAGGCCAGCCCGGTTACGCCCGGTTCCAGCCGCTCATCGAGCGTGCTCGCCCAGCTGGGGCCGAAGCTGTGGCCGTAGCCGTAGCTGGAGATGTGCGTACGGTTGAGCACCAGCGGGAGAGCACCAGGGAGTGCGAGATCGGTCTGGGCAAGCACCATCTCCCCGGACGCGATGTCGACAGGGTCGGTCTTGCACCGCCGGCTCAACAGCGACATGGCTATGTCACGAGCCCGCTCCCGGGCGTTGCCCAACCGTGAGGGCCGGGTGCGCCCGGTTTCCCGAGTGCTGCGGGCTCCCGAGCCGTCCTTGCCGCTCTTCCCGTCCTCGACCTTGGTCTTGCCAATACTGTCCCGAATGTCGAGATCAGTGTTCTTATGGGTTTTTGAACTGCTGCTGATGGCCGCAGGGAGTTTTTTGCCGATGTGCTCGCCCATGTCGCTCAGGGCCTTGGTGAGCTTCTCCATGACTCCGTCGATGGTGCTGTCCATGACGGCCGTCAGAGAGTCCTTGCCCCTCGCCCGCCCATGATGCCCCTTGGCCTTGCCGAGCTTGCCACTGGTCTTGTCGCGCATGGCGATCTGCACGGTGTTCAGGTGCATACCGGTGCGCGCGTGCGCATCATGATCAATCTTCGGCCCGCCCGCACTGCCCCCACCTGCGCCACCACCGGCGGAGGCGAGCTGCAGGCTGTCCTTGCCGGCCTGCGCCGTCTGGCCGGCGTCGTATCCGTTCTGCACGCCGGTGACGTTCAGCGCCGTCTGGATAGCCAGGTCCGTGACGATGCTCTCCAGCGCGGCGACCGCCGGCTGGGTGAGCGTGGCGACGATCTCAGCGACGGCGGCCTCCGCCATCTCCTTCAGAATCCTCTTGAACGCGATACGCGTTGCCGCAATCTTTCCCGCGGCGAGCAGCGTGGAGAGACCGGCTGTCACGGGCGCGAACGCAAGGGTGATATCCACCGTGGCACAGAGATCAGCCAGTTCACCCACGGCCGCGATCTTCCGGGCCACGATGATGTCCGCAACGCGATCCAGTGCGCCTGCGATCGTCCGGGCAGCCTTCCCCAAGTCCTTGTGCTTCCCCTGGACCTTCCTCCAGTGCTGATCCAGCGCGGACAGCGACTCACTGCCCCCTGACGACAGCAACGCCTGGATGTGCGCGTGCGCCGCGCCCGCGTCCTCGTCCGCGTCGTCCGCGAACTCCCGCAGCGCATCGGCCATGTCCCGATATGCGTCTTCGTCGACGTTCGGCCACCCCACACCAACGACATCGAGCATCGCGTCGACACCGTCAGGAATCGTGTAACCCACGATGCATCAACCCCGTTACCTCACCCGGTGGAACAAAGATCCACAGCGTGCCATGCGCCGCCCACACAGACCCAGACACGCCCCGGCCATCACCATCACCCGAACGGCTTCCGGCGCTTCGGCCGACGCGTGTTGATCGGCGCGTACGGGTTCTGCAACCGCGCCCCGCAGACAGGACCGCAAATCGCACCAGAGCACTCAGGAGGCACCACCGCCCATCCCCGACGCCCGCACCCTCGGCCCGGCCCACTACGTCGCCCGCCTTCTGGAACACGTCCTGGCCCGGCATCACGTTCCAGCAGGGGGTCGCCCTGCACGCCGCCGTCACCGCCGACGCCCCCAAGTCGCCGGTCCAGCAGCGGCTTTCCACTCCCGGGCCGGCTCAAGCTCGACAAGGAAGTACCGGTCGGCCTCGGAGTGGTGCCGGTCCCCGTACGGTCTCGGTCCCGACCTCCCGCCCGGTGCTGCGGTGGTCAGTTCTGTCTGACAAGATCCGTTCCCACACGGCAAATGTCATGTGCCGTTCATAAGAAATGCGTCAGGCCCGGTGCTCCGGCCCGGTCTTGACCTGGGAGGGGAACTGATGCACGCCACCACTCGACGGAGATTCCGGACGCTGGGCGCGGCCGTGAGCACACTCGCGCTGACTGCCGGGATCCACCTGGGGAGCGCCGGGGAAGCGGCCGCGGCCGTGGCCGAAGGGCCAGTCTTCAACAAGCCCACGGGCACGTACGAGGAGCAGCGTGCCATCCGTACGCAACTGCTCTCCTACATCACCACCGCGGCCCCGCAGTCGGACATCAAGGTGGCCCTGTACCACCTGTACGACGAGGAGGTGGCCCAGGCCCTCGCGGACGCCCACACGCTCCGCCAGGTGAACGTGCGGATCATGCTCGACTCGACCAGTGTGATCCCCACCGACGGCTCGTACGAGATCCTCGCGAACGCGCTGGGCACGGACCGTACCCAGTCGTCCTTCGTCGGACTCTGCCCCGCCAAGCGGTCCTGTTTCGGCGACCCCGACGCTCTGTCGAGCAACGGCATCAACCACAACAAGTTCTGGCTCTTCTCCCAGGTCGACGGGGCTTCGGATCTCGTCGTGCAGAGCTCGTCGAACATGTCGCCCTCGGGCTACACCCGCATGTGGAACAACGCCTTCGTCCTGCCGTTCAACCCCGCGATGTACGGGACGTTCGCGAGCTACTTCGACAAGCTCGTCGCCATGGACTGGAAGGCGTGGAAGTACACCTCGGTCACCCACGCACCCTTCAAGGCCTACTTCTTCCCCTACCCAGGGTCGGGCAACTCGCTGGACACCGTGTGGAACACGCTCGACAACGTCACCTGCAAGTGGACCGAGGGCAGCACGACCAAGCAGACGAAGATCCGGGTCGCGGTGCTGCGGCTCACCCGCCAGGGTGTCGCCGAGAAGCTGACCGCACTGCAGAAGGCCGGCTGCTCGGTCGACGTGCTCTACGCCGAGACCGACAGTGCCGCCGGCTCGGGGACGCCCGGCACCTGGGAGGCCCTGCACGCCTCGGGCGGGCCGGCGCTGCGCTGCTACAACCACGACGAGGACGGCGTCCCCTCGACCACCAACTCAGTGATCCACTCCAAGTACCTGCTCATCGACGGCAAGTACGACGGCGTGGTCAACAAACTCGTCTGGACCGGCAGTCACAACTACTCGGGCCCGGCTCTGCGCGAGAACGACGAGGCGCTGCTCAAGATCGACGATTCCACCTACCACGACGCCTACGTCGCGAACTTCAACGCGGCGAAGGCGGCGGCATTCCCAGGCACCGCCGACGACACCGACGCGTGCAAGGGCGTGAAGACGACCTCGGACGACTGACCCGGCACCGACACCCACCGGTTCCCGTTACGTCGACGCGGTGCGTCGGCCTGTGTCCCGGCTACCAGGCCAGGAGCCCGGTTCCAAAAGCCGGTCCACGGCTGTCGCATGCCCTCGCCCACGTGTTTCGCGGGGCAGCCGGTACCCGCCGGGCCCTGCTCGTATCGGTACCAGCCTGTTCTCCCGGCGAGCTCCGCTCGGCACCCGCCCCCCGGACACGCCCTCCACGCACACACCCACCCCTTCACCTCCTGCCGGTGACCTCACTCGGCAGGTGCTTCCTACGTTCCCGAGGACGGAACCTCCTTGAGACTCATACGATCCCGCGGCGTGGCCGCGGTGACAGCCAAGTGCCTGGTGGCAGGGCTGCTTTCGGTGCTGATGCTCAGCCCCGACGCGGCAGCCCTGCCCGACGGGTCCGAACCGCCTGTGGCGGCCCGTCCGCTGAACTTGCCGGTTCCCCAGGCCGCCGAGCCCTCCATGACGAAGGCCCCCGAGGTCACGTGGCCCACCGCGAAGACGGCCACCGTGGACCTGACCGCGAGCACGCCGGCCAAGGTCTCCGTCGTCTCCGTGACCGCCCACCGCGGCAGGGCAGCCAGGACGGCGCCCATCGCCCCGGGCGCCGACGAGGCCGCACCCACGTCCAAGGTCGACGTCCGGGTCCTCGACCGCCACCGCACCGAGGCCGTCGGCGGCCTCGGCCTCGCCCTCCAGGTGTCCCGACGGGACGAGGCGGCCGTTGCGGGAGCGGTCGACGTCACCATCGACTACTCCGGCTTCGCCCACGCCTACGGCGGCAACTTCGCCTCCCGCCTGCGCCTGGTGAAGCTGCCCGCCTGCGCCGCGACGACCCCGCGGGCCGCCCGCTGCCGCACGGCCGAGTACGTCGAGGCGACGAACGACACCGCGGCCGGGACGCTGCGTGCCACCGTCGAGGCGTCGCCGGACGTGGCGCAGATCTCCGGCATGGCAGCCGTCTCCCAGCCCTCCGTGTACGCGCTGACCTCCGGTTCGTCCTCGGACAAGGGCGACTACCGGGCCAGCACCCTTTCGCCCACCGGCAAATGGGACGTCTCCCTGGGCTCCGGCGCGTTCACCTACTCGGTTCCCATCGAGGTGCCCGACCCGCCCGTAGGCGAGGCACCCAGCCTGTCCCTCAACTACAACTCCCAGTCGGTGGACGGCCGTACGTCCACGTCCAACAACCAGTCGTCGTGGGTCGGCATGGGCTGGGACCTCAACGTCGGTTACATCGAACGGCGCTACAGGAACTGCACCCAGGACGGTCACCCCACCTTCGGTGACCTCTGCTGGGACTCGCCCAACTCCACCAAGGACCCCAACGGGGCCGTCTACGTCATCAACATCGGCGGTGTGACCTCCGAACTGATCCAGGACGACACCGGCACCGGCAGCTTCCACCTCCAGGACGACCCGGGCTGGCGCGTCCAGAAGCTCAACGGCGGCTACGGCTCCGACAACACCGACGAGTTCTGGGTCGTCACCCATCAGGACGGCACGCGTAACTACTTCGGCTGGGGCCGGGCCGAGCGCAAGAACTCCGACGGCGTCAACCCCAGGACCAACTCGGTCCTGACCGTGCCCGTCGTCGGTGACGACGAGGGCGAGCCCTGCCACGCCTCCTACCCCTCCCCGTGCCAGCAGGCCTGGCGCTGGAACCTGGACCGCGAGGTGACGCCCAACGAGGTGGAGAACTCCTACTTCTACGCCAAGGAGCGCAACTACTACCGCTCCGTCGCGGCCGCCGACAAGGCCCGCGGCTACGACAGCGCGTCGTACCTTGAGCGCGTCGAGTACGGCTGGTCCTCGCAGATCCCCGGCGCGCAGCTGCCCGCCATGGTGAAGTTCCAGCACGTCAACCGCTGCGTGGAGCGGATGGCGGAGAAAGACCCGCTGAACAAGGCCACCCCTGAATGCCCGACCGTCGACGCGAAGCCGGCGTCCTACCCCGACGTACCCGTCGACCTCATCTGCGACGGCCCCGACGACGGGGAGTCGTGTGCCGGCAAGACGTACTACCCCACGTTCTTCCAGCGCGGCATGCTGTGGGACATCAACACCTACGTCCGCGACAACGACAGCGCGGCGTGGGACGTGGTGACGCAGTACCAGATGAAGTACGCCCTGACGAACCCCGAAGGGGTCATCGACGGCACGCTGTGGCTGGACTACATCCAGCGGCGCGGCTACTCGGGCGACGACATCACACTGCCCACCATCAACTTCAACGGCGAGTACCTGGACAACCAGGTCGGCTCCTCGCTGCTCAATTTCCGCCGTATCAACAAGGTCTACACCGATCTCGGCTCCACCGTCGCGGTCACCTACGGCCACGCGACCGACGAGGACGGGACGATCGACCGGCAGTGCGACGCCGCGCGCCTGCCGACCCAGTCCGACAACACGTACGAGTGCTTCTGGCAGAAGTGGACCCCCGAGGGCGCCGAAGAAGCCAAGACGGGCTGGTTCAAGAAGTTCGTCGTCACCAAGGTCGTCGTGGATCCCGGTGACGGGAGCGAAGGCGCACCGGCGATGACCAGCACCTACGAGTACGACGGCGCGCCCGGTTGGCGCTTCACCGCCGACCCGCTCACCGCTGACGAGGACGAGACCTGGTCCGAGTGGCGCGGCTACGGCAAGGTCCTGGTCACCACCGGCGCCAACGCCAACAAGCACTCCACGTACCACTGGCTCTACCGGGGGCTCGACGGCGACCGCACGGACAAGTCCGACCCGGCCAAGACCCGGGCTGTGAAGGTCACCGACTCCGAGGACACCCAGTCCACCGACCACGCCTGGCTGGCCGGGAAGACGCTGGAGACGTCCCTGCGTGACAATGAGGGCTCCTCGCAGAGGCGCGAGTGGCACGAGTACTGGACCCACAACACCGCCCAGTACACCGGGCTGCCCGACGCCCGCCTGGTGCGGGAGTCGAAGACGCGCACCCTGGAGCGCGTGCACTCCTCGACCGACGCCCTGGCCACCTGGCGCGAGCACATCGTCGAGAACGAGTACGACGACAAGGAGGCCGCCAGCACCACCTTCGGCCTCCCCATGCGCGTGGACGACTGGGGCGAGACGAACGTCTCCGACAACACCTGCACCGAGTTCGGCCGCGCCTACAACACCGAGCAGCTCGACGGAACCGGCACCCGCCGCTGGATGGTGTACCCGGACGAGGAACGCCACTACAGCGTGTCCTGCACCACCCAGGCCGAGGACCAGGCCGCCGGTAACCCGGCGCTGCACCAGGACTCCGCCAAGACCACCTTCTACGACAACGCCACGTCGCTCGCCGAGAACGACACCGAGCTGACCGACGGCAACGCCACCGAGGCGCGCAGCTACACCGACGCGACGCACTACCGCTCCTCCACCGCCGTCTACGACCAGGCGGGCCGCGTCACCACCTCGTGGGACGGCAAGGGGAATGCCACCACGACCGGATACGCCCCCGCCACCTCCTGGCCGGTGGACGGCATCAAGGTCACCGGACCTGACCCGGACGGCATCGGCCCGCTCACGGCCCAGTCCGCGACGACGTACCTCTCGCGGTACTTCGGCGCACCGTGGAAGACGGTCGACGCCAACGGCAACACCACCCGCGTCACCCTCGACGCACTGGGCCGTACGATCAAGGTCTTCAAGCCGACCGAGGCCGCGAACTATCCGGACGGCACCCCGTCCATGCGCTTCTCCTACGACGTCCCCGTCGCCGCGTCGGCCACCGGCGTGCCGGGCGTCGCCACCGGAGCGCCCGCCAGGGTGACCAGCGAGACCCTGCAGTCCGGCACCACGTACCTGAAGACCGTCGCCTACGTCGACGGCCTCGGGCGCACCCGCGAGACCCAGCACCCGGCGCCCTCGGGCACCGGCCGCGTCGTCCAGGTCACCCGCTACGACTCGTCCGGGAACGTCGCCGGCACCTCGGGCGCCTTCTACAACGACAAGTCCGTCGACTCGGGCATGGTCAACCCGACGGTCGCGTCCCTGCCCGCCTACAACGACCTCCAGGTCGACTGGGCCGGACGCACCACACTGTCCCAGCTCATGGCAAAGAACGTGCCCCAGGCCCAGAACAGGACGGTCACCCGCTACGGTGGCGCCGACCTGACAACCGTCTTCCCGCCGACCGGGGCGCCCAAGGACACCTACAAGGACCTCGACGGGAACATCGTCAAGGTCGTCGAGCACAACGGCGCCACATCGCCCACGACGACGTACGAGTACACCCGCAAGGGCGACCTGAAGTACGTGCACGACGCGCGGGGCAACACGCTCAGCCACTACACGTACAACTGGGTCGGCGAGCGCACCGTCAGCGACGACAAGGACGGCGGCCGGACCACCACCACCTTCGACCTCAACGGCAACATCGAGACGGTCACGGACGCCGCCCAGAACGTCGTCTCCCACGGCTACGACAACCTCGGCCGTCAGACGTCACTCAAGTCAGCCACCGGCACGCTCAGTTCCTGGGCCTACGACACCGCCCCCGGCGGAAAGGGACTGCTCGCCTCCGCCACGTCGTACGCGAACGGGCAGGCCTACACCTCCCGCATCGACGGATACGACGCCCGCAGCCGGGCCTCGGCGAAGACGACCGTGGTTCCCGCCGACGGCAGCGGACTCCAGGGCAGTTACACGTTCACCTACCACTACGACGCCAACGACCAGACGACGTCGGTCGACTACCCCGCCGTCGCCGGTCTCCCGGCCGAGACGGTGAGCACGTCGTTCACCGCGGCGGGCGACGCCGACACCCTGTCCAGCCCGCTGGCGACCTACCTTTCCGGGGCGGGCTACGACGACCTGGGACGTCTCACCTCCCGGTCGTACGGCACTGTCGGCACAGGCGCCAGCGCGACCCGCGTCTTCGCCTACGACGACGCCAACGCCACCGGCTGGCTCAAGAGCGTCACCACCGACACGCGCACGGGCACAGTCACCAAGCGTGTCCAGGAGGACGTCTACGCCCGCGACAACGCCGGTGTCACCACCTCGCTGCGCGACAACACCACCGGCCAGCAGGAGTGCTTCGGCTACGACGACCTCTCCCGCCTCTCGGCGGCCTGGACGACGACCGCGACCGCCTGCGGCACCACACCCACGTCCGACTTCGCCGGACCCGACCCTTACCAGCAGCATTACGCCTACGACCAGCTGGGCAATCTCCAGTCTCTGACCGCGACCACCGCCACCGGGTCGACCACCCGGGACTACCGGTACCCCGGCTACAGCGCCGACGAGAAGACGTACACCCCCGACCAGATCCGGCCGCACGCCGTCACCGAGGTCAGCACGCCGACCGGCAAGGACACCTACGGCTACAACGAAACCGGTGACCTCACCAGCCGTACCGTGGGCGGCGTCTCCTCGGACCTGGTCTGGGACGCCGAGCACAGGTTGACCAAGGTCACACAGAAGAAGACCACCGGCGACGAGGTCTCGACCTACGTCTACGACGTCGAAGGAAAGATCCTTCTGCGTACCGGCAAGGACGAGAAGGTCCTCTACCTGGACGGCCAGGAGATCCACGCCGGCGCCGGCGGCCCCAAGGCCACCCGGTACTACGCCGTGGAGGGCACCGCGATCGCCATGCGCGTCGCCGACGGCACCGCGACCGGCCAGCTCATGTGGCTGATGTCGGAGACCCAGAACTCCACCCAGCTCGTCGTCGCCCAGGCCAACGGAGTGGTCGTCCGGCGCCGCTACCTGCCCTTCGGTGAACAGCGCGGCGCCACCTCGTTGCCCACCGGGACGGACCGGGGCTTCACGGGCAAGACCGAGGACGACTCCACCGGCCTGGTCATCATGGGGGCGCGGCTCTACGACCCCGCACTGGGCCGGTTCCTCTCACCGGACGCCCTGGCCGCCCCGTACCTGCCGCAGAGCCTCAACGGCTACAGCTACAGCGTCAACAACCCCATCGCCTACAGCGACCCCTCCGGGCTCTTCTTCGGGCTCTCCGGGCTCAAGAACTTCTGGCGCACCATCCTCAACGCCCGGCACAACGCCGCCGTCATGATGCGCGCGTGGGCCGTGGTCCATTACGACGTCGCCAACAACGGCGGAAAGGGCCGCGTCACCACGGGCCGCAAGAACAACGCCATCAAGTACGGCTCCTACAAGACCATCAACAAGAAGGACGACAAGGACAAGAACACCGGTTACGCCGACCTCATCTACTGGACCGACGACGCCGTGTACGTCTGGGAGATCAAGCAGAAGGAGAGTGCGAACCGCAAGTCCAAGAGCCGATCGGCCGAGGCCCAGGGTCCGCGACAGCTCGGCAACTACCTCAGGTACCTGAGGAAGCAGTTGCGCGCCGAGGGCGACAAGAGGCCCGTCCGGGCGGGCTTCGCGTTCGAGTACTCACAGAGGGGGCTCAGCCTGCTGAACAACGAGCTCATCACCGTGCGTTCCTCGACCAGGAAGAGCGCGGCCGGCATCGAGCTCTACACCGTGGAGAAGATGAGGAAGAAGGAGCCGAACCCGGAGCCCAATCCTGAGCCGGTGGCGGAGCCGGTCCCCGAGCGGGTACCCCAGCCGGCCGATCCCTACCAGCCCCTTCCGGGTGCGACCTCGGCACCGGGCACCTCGCCGGCCCTCCCCAATCCGCACAGCGGCAGCGACGTGGAATGGGACTTCGACTGGGGCAGCGCCTCGTCCCCCGACGCCACGACGATGGGGTCGGCGGGAGCGGGCCTGGCCCTGCTCGTGGCGCTGTTCCTGAGCCCGGTGTAGGAAGCGGCCCGGAGTAACCTTTCCCCATCGCGCGCGAGCGACTCGCGCGCGGCAACCGATGAAGGAGTACAGCATGACGGCGGAGCAGGGCATCCGGTTGAACTCGACCGTACGAGCCGAGATCAACCTGCCCTGCCCCGCCACAGGCGAGGCCTACCGCGACCTCGTCTCGAGTTGGTTCACCCGGGCGGTCCGTGCTCTCGCCGGACCGCTCGGCGACACCTTCCACGAGGACCTGGACCTCACGGAGCAGGCACTCGCGCACGGCGGAACAGGGCCGTGCGGAGCCCCCGGAACCCTGTGGGCCTCCCTCCGGTACGACACAGAGATCAGAGGCCGCTGGAAGGAGGTCGAGACGCACTGGTCCCCCGAGAACCACCACACCTTTCAGCGGGAGCTGGGCAACATGCCCGTCCAGGCGGGCATCCAGCTGGCTCTCCTGGACGGGGAGGGCCAGCCCGGGGAGCCCTGGCTGGAGGTCTTCGTCATCCGGGAGAACGAGACACCGGATGTCGTCTCGCTTGTCGCCGTTCGCACGGCGGAGGAGTTCGAGAACCACACCACGGCGCGCCCCGCCCAGACCCGCTGGGAGGAACTCCTGCGCGAGCAGCTCGCCGAGGCGGAGACGTCGCACATCATCCCCCTCTACGCGGCCATCTGCGACGACGCGGAGTACATCTCGGGCCGGACCGCGCTCGAAGACGGTCTCGGCCTGCTGCTGGAGGACACCCTTCCGGAGCTGGAATCCACGCTTCGCGGCTATTCGTGGTTGACGGTCTGTTCCCCGGGGGTCACGGCTGCCCTGGGCGGACCGCAGGCCCTGGCGGCGGCCGACGACACGTTCGCCGAGGTCACGCCCCTCCCCGGAGGAGGGGTGTGGCTGAAGGCGACGGAAGACATCCACAGCTACACCGACGCGCGCGTACGCGCCGTCTTCCGGGCGCTTGCCCCGGTCCTGCCGCCAGGGAAGCCGGTGCCCTCTCTTGCGGCAGAAGTGCGGCGACTGGTGTTCGAGGCCCCCGAGTAGTCGGTCCGAGACGCTTCTCCCGGCTCGGGACGAGTCCGTCGCCCAGGAACGCGCCGCGGCGCGCAAGGTGGCGAGTACGTGGACGGTCAGCGGCAGGGCGTCGGCCGAGAACAGTGCCTCGGCCACTTCTCGCACGGGATCCGCGGGCTGCTGGGGAAGCTCCTCCAACTGGTCGACGACAAGGAGGAGGTGGTCGTCGTCCCGGCGTGTGCGCAGGCGGCTCGTCGTCTTGGACAAGCCGTGTTGGTTCAGCCGGCCCCAACACCGACAGCCGGTCCGAGGAGCCCGGGGCGAACTCCACCGGCCCCGACTCGGTCCGTCGCCGGGACCGATGCCAGATGACGTTCAGCCTTCTCAAACCACGCCAGATACCAGCGTGTGAAGATCACCGGCGCACCGTTGCCGTCGAGGAGCGGCTTCAGATCCTCGTCGTCCACCCTGTTGTCGGACCAGATGCGCCCACGCTCCGGGCCGCTGATGATCAGCCACTCTCGGGCGGCACAACCCAGCGTTGAGATCACGACCGCGCCGACAGTGCGGTCCGCCGACCACATCACGGGTTCCCAGCGCTCTTCCCATGCCTCGACGGCGTCATCGAAGTTTTCGAGCTCCTCGAAGTCCTCCTCTTCCGGGTGTTCGGCCTCCCGGGGCAGGACTCGGCCGGTCGTAGCGAGTGGCGGGGCGGCCACAGAACTACGTCTTTGGTACCGGTCCATCCGGGCCTGCGGTCCGATTCGCCGAGCCCAGGCAAGGGCTAGCGTCACACCATGCGTATAGGACTACTTGGCACCGGCAACGTCGCCCGAGCACTGGCCCACAGCTGGAGAGCCGCAGGACACGACGTGCTCCTCGGTTCACGCCGGCCTGAAGATCGAACAGACCTCGGTCTCCCCGTGGCGGGCCTGAGCGAGACAGCCGCCCACGCAGAGGCGTTGGTCAACGCCACCCCGGGGGCCGTCTCTGTGGAACTGCTGCGCTCCATCGGGGCGCCGGCGCTGGCCGGCACCCTGCTCATCGATGTCGGGGTCGGCCTCTCCGACGACTTCGCCGAGCTCTCACATCCCAACAGCAGCCTGAGTGAACAGATCCAGGAGGCCTTCCCCCTGACCCCCGTCGTCAAGACGCTCTGCACCATGGACTCCACCGTGATGACCGCCCCGGGCGGTCTCGACGGCCCGAGTACCGTCTTCCTCTCCGGCGACGATGCCGAAGCCAAACGGACCACCGGCCGACTGCTCACCGACCTCGGCTGGCCTCCGTCGTCCCAGCTCGACATCGGCGGCATCACCACGGCACGTGGACAGGAGCACTTCGCCCTGCTCTTCATGGGGATCGCGGGCGGTCTGGGGGTCCACACGTTCAACATCAACGTGGTCACCCGCCCTGCCGCATAGGGCCTGCCGCCCGTACGATCTTGATTGATGGATCATGGTCGAGTGATACGTCACCATGAACTTTCCTACGCCGATTGGGACTTCGTACGGCCGTTGCTGCCCCGCACAGCGACGGGGCGGCCTCGGTGGCGCGATTCGGGGTGCTCTCGAAGGCCACAGACAGATCGGTGACTCCGGCAGTGTCCGACTGGGCCATTCCGTAGGAGGAACAGTCGCTGCTGAGTCTCAGCGCTGCTGCTACGCCCCCTCGACGGCAGTCGGCAGGTGGTGCCACGCGTGTCCGCAAGTGCCCTTGCAGTCCGTCTCCCTGCGCCGGGTGTCCGCGACGGCGAACACGGAGACGAGGACACGGAACGCCTTCACGTGCTCGTCGGCGGGGAGGTCGGCGAACCCGTAGCGGGGCGGGTCCATGCAGATCATCACCGAAGGGTTTGCTGTGGGCTTCACCCCGGACCGCGCCACGCCGGCACAGCCGTCCGCGGCCGTGATGTGTGCCTGCATCACGTAGCCGCCGACCTCCCGCAGTACCGCCTGCCGGCCCGCCGGAGAGAGGCCGGAGAACCAGGCTGTCCCATCGTCCAACGTGCGGAATCCCTGGGCTGTCTCATTGACGACCTCTCGGCCTCGCTCCGGAGGGCACGGCCGTCCTCACCACTCGTTCCGGTCATCTCTTGATCATTCCAGTCTGCCGGTTCAGGGCGAGGGCCTGAACGCTACTACCGCGGCCTCATCCACTCCCTAAGGAAGGCGACCGGCTCCGCCACGTCGAAGGCGACATGCCCGCCGTCGCGACGCGCCATCGCGCTGCGCCGTCGAGAAGAAGCGAAGGAGTCCGTCACAGCCGTCGCCGTCCGCCCCGGCATGGGCCGCTCCACCCTCTGCCGCGCCCTCGCCGCTCACGACGAAGCCGCCTCCACCGCGCAGACCCGACGCACCGACCAGCGCCGACGCTCCAAGACAGCCCCAGCCCGACACCTTCGTCGGCTACGGTGCGCCGAGTTCGAAGGCCTGTGTGCGAAGGAGCGAGTGATGAACACAGGGGAGGCCCTGCCTGGCACGGGTGGGATGAAGCGTCGGCTGGGTGTGTCCGACGCCGTGGTGATCGGCCTCGGCTCCATGATCGGAGCCGGGATCTTCGCGGCGCTCGGCCCAGCGGCCGGCGCCGCCGGTTCGGGGCTGCTGCTCGCCCTGGCCCTGGCCGCGGTCGTGGCCTACTGCAACGCGACGTCCTCGGCACGGCTGGCCGCCCTCCACCCGCAGTCCGGCGGCACCTACGTCTACGGCCGCGAACGCCTGGGCGACTTCTGGGGCTACCTGGCGGGCTGGGCATTCGTGGTCGGCAAGACCGCCTCCTGCGCTGCCATGGCGCTCACTGTCGGTGCCTACCTCTGGCCCGGGCAGACCCACGCGGTGGCCGTGGCCGCCGTGGTGGCGCTGACCGCCGTGAACTACGCCGGGGTGCAAAAGTCCGCCCTCCTGACCCGCGTCGTCGTCGCGGTCGTCCTGGCCGTGCTCGCCGCCGTGGTCGTCACCGCCCTGACCTCTGCCGGCGCGGACGCCGCCCGACTGGACATCGGCTCGGACGCCACCGCCGGCGGGGTACTGCAAGCGGCGGGTCTGCTGTTCTTCGCGTTCGCCGGCTATGCCCGCATCGCCACCCTGGGCGAGGAAGTCCACGACCCCGCCCGCACCATCCCACGCGCCATCCCGATCGCGCTCGGCATCACCCTCGCCGTCTACGCGGCTGTCGCCGTCGCAGTCCTGACCGTGCTGGGCACGGGCGGACTGGCCGGCGCCGGCGCCCCGCTGTCGGACGCCGCCCGGGCCGCCGGAGCCGACTGGCTGGTGCCCGTCGTCCGCGTGGGCGGCGCGGTCGCCGCGCTCGGCTCACTGCTCGCACTGATCCTCGGGGTCTCCCGCACCACCCTGGCCATGGCCCGCGACCGGCACCTGCCGCACGCCCTGTCCGCCATCCACCCGCGTTTCGGCGTACCCCACCGCGCCGAGCTGGCCGTCGGCACCGTCGTCGCCCTGCTCGCCGCGACCACCGATGTGCGCGGAGCGATCGGCTTCTCCTCCTTCGGCGTCCTGGCCTACTACGCCATCGCCAACGCCTGCGCCTGGAGCCTCGCCGAGGAAGAGGGCCGGCCAGGTCGCCTCGTCCCGGCCGTCGGCCTGGCCGGCTGCGCGGCCCTCGCCTTCGCCCTGCCCCTGAACACCGTCATCTCCGGCACCGCCGTTCTCATCCTGGGCGCCGCCATCTACGGCCTACGGCAAGTCAGGTACGACGGAGCCGACCACTGACACCTCGTGTGTCGCCCCCACCGACAATCTGGTGCCGTCCGACAACGCAAGAGACCGGCCGGATAGGCACCCCTGGTTCTCGCTGCGGAGGACGAGCACCCCACCGAACTCGTCGTGCAGGACAGCTCGGAGGTGCGCAGCAGCGGGTCCTGGTTGCCGGTGAGGTCGGGACGCTTACCGGGACCGCAGGGTTCAGGGGCACACCGGTCGTGTCGATCCGTCGACCAGAAGGCCGGCCCTTTCCTCGGCCGTCAGCGGCTGGTTGCCGATCACCTCGCAGAGCTTCCGTCGCCACTGCCCGGGATCGAGACGCAGAGGTCCCCCGGTGTTGTTCGAGTTCTGGTAGATCACGTTCTTGCCGTCCGGCGTCATGTCACGGAAGACGTACGAGCTGTCCCCCAGCTTGCTGCTGGAGGGCGCGCGGCCGAAGTCGTACGACTCGCGGTAGCTGCCGTCGCCGACCGCATAGACCCGTACCGAGCTGTTGGCAGCCACGGCGAAGCTGCCCTTCCGATCGATGAATCCCGCCACGTACGGCTTCATGGTGTCCTCGGCAACACTGCGCAGCGGGCCGATTTCCTTGCGCAGCGGATCACGCCGCCACAGTTCCACGATGCCGCCGCTGCGCATCACGGCGAAGTAGCGTCCGCTCGGGTCGAACTGGGTGGCGACCGCGTCGGTGGGCACCTTGACGGTCGTCTCGGTGCGCCCCGTGCCGAGGTCGACGACATGGACTCTGGGGTCGCCCCACAGGAGCACGGCCACCTGGTCGTCTCCCGGATACTTGGCGACATGCACGTTCAGTGCCTTGTCCGTCCTGTGGCCGAGGGAGAGCAGGGGCTTGAGGTCGTAGTGGGCGAGTTGTCTGCCCGTACCGGCGTCCCACTGCTGGATGCGCGTACCAGAGACGGTGACTAGGCGTCCGTCGCGGTCGAAGAAGCACTGGAAGTCGTCGGGGGCCGGGGGCGGGGGGAACGTGATCCGGGCCGCCTGCCGCAGTGTGGACACCCGCCGGACGACGATGGTGTTCTCCGAGACGCGGTCGGCCAGGAGCGTCCGGTCCGAGTTGAGCACGAGCTGGTACCCGTTCTCGGGATACCAGTGCGGTCGCGGGCGGGTCACCTCGGCGAGCGGCGGTTCCACCCCCGCAGCGGTCACGGAGTGGACCTTGATGCCCGCTCCGTCGTCCACCAGGCTGATGATTCTGCGACCGTCCGCGCTCAGCTTCTGTTCACTCACATCGAGAACGTTGGATTCGGTGGGCAGTTCGACGTAGTTGATCAATGAGGCGGTGTGTCCCGCGACATACAGTTTGCCGCCGCGCGACACCAGGTCCAGGGCAGTCGAAGTGACGCCGCCGAGCTGGCCTGCCTCGCTGATCTCCTTGCCCTGGGAGACATCCACCAGTGCCACGGCATCGTCGCCGGCGGTTACGGCGACGTACCGGCCGGCCGTGTCGACTGCCTGGAACCGGCAGCCGCTGAAGTATCCGCCCTTGTAACCACGCCCGAGCTGGGCGCCGTCCGAAATCCGCCGCAGGGTGAACGCCGTCACCTTCTGGTCCTGGCAGACGACGACGGCCGAACGGTCGCCCGAGACCAGAAGCTCGTGCGCGTCACTCACGACGGTCCGGCTCTTCCCGGTGGCCATGTCGACCGAGGTCAGACCGTACCTGGTCCTGTAGTCGTCGTCGTCCTCGGAGGTCTGCACCAGCAGGCTCCTGCCGTCGGAGCCGGCCCACAGTCGGCCGTCCGCACCCGCCGGTGCGGGAACCCGGCCACCGACGGTGCCCCTGTCCAGGTCCCACCAGACCAGAGAGCCCTCCGCCTGGGCGGCGACGATCCGTCCGTCCGGGGACATCGAGAAGCCGTTCCTGCTTTCGTACGGGTAGAGGACCAGGTCATCGGCCCCCGGGAGTTCGTGCACCTCGCCGATGAGCCGGTCGGCGTCCGGACGCACCTCGAACCAGCCGGCCGACCCGTCGTCGCAGATGAACGCGGCTCGGCTGCCATCGGCCGACACCATGACCCTGTTCACCTGCTTGCGGGCGAACTGTTCACTGCGCACGCCGCCGGTGAAGGAGTTCGTGAACACCATCGCGCGCCCGAGCTTCGACCTGGCGAAGACGACGTCGCCGGCCCGGCTGGTCTGGAACTGCTCGACCGTCCCCAGCAGCCCGGAGAACATCCGGGTGGAACCCGAGTAGCTCAGATACTGCCGGAGCAGCTGGCTGCGTGCCTCCTGTGTCGGCGCGGTCTCGTACGCCGCCAGCGCCAGCTTGACCGACAGCACCGGGTCGAACTCGGCCTGGTCCTGGGAGTACTGGGTCAGGGACCGGGACGCTGCCAGCGCCTGGCGTTCCTCGCTCTGCCGGCTCGTATACGTGAACAGCCCGCCGAACAGCACCGCGAGCACGACGAGGATGCCGAAGCCCGACCTGAGCGCCCGGCGCCGGTGGGTGCGTGTGCGGTGATGTGTGCGGCCCAGGTCGAGGAACTCGCGCTCGACTCCGGTGATCTCGGCGCCGCGCTCGTCAAGCCACGGCTCCGCGCTTGCCAGGGCGGCGGCGGCAGGGAGCAGTTCGGACGGTCGTCCGCCGTCGTCCCAGCGACGCCTGTCGTGCCGCAGGGACTCCCGCCAGACCAGGAACGAACGGTCTTGCGCGGCCCATTCCGCCAGCTTGTCCCAGCTGGAGATGAGGGCCTCGTGAGCCAGCTCGACGGTCTCGGTCCCTTCGGCGTCCCGGCCGGTGACCAGGAGACGGGACGGGACGAGCCGCTGCGCGACGTGCCATTCGCCGTCGTTCAGTTCGGTGCGCGGGACGACGCGCCGGGTGACGCCCGCAGACTCCAGAGGTACTCGGATCAGCTTGGTGAACAACCGCCGCGCCGCCGCCTCGTCCGGCGGGGGGACGTGGGTGGCCCAGACCTTGACGAGGTGGTCGTGCAGCGCACCGGCGACGCCGCCGATCCGCTCGTACGCCTCGTGTGTGAGCCATCCGTACGTGTGCTGCTGTTCCCGCCAGAGCTGGTCGAGTGCGAACCCGAGGAGGGGCAGCGCTCCCGGCTCCGCGCCGGTGTCGTCGAGGATGCGGTCGACCAGGTGGGGCTCGTAGCGCACGCCGGGCACGGCGGCCACCGGCAGCGTGACGATCTCGCGGAGCTGCTCGGTCTGTATCGGGCCGAGGGCGTAGGCCCGCTGTCCCTCGAAGGCGTGTCCCAGGCCGGGGTGGGCGAGCACCGCGCCGAGGAAGTCGGCCCGCAGGGTGGTCAGTACGCAGACCGTGTCCGGCAGTGCCTCGTCGAAGAGCACGCCGGCCAGTTCGTCGACGTCCGCCGTGCCACGTGCGAGGAGTTCCTCGAACTGGTCGATCAGGATCAGCAGCCGACGGCTCCCTTGCCGCTTCAGCAGCCGCGGGACGATGTCGGCCAGGCCGCCCTCTCTGACCAGTACCCGGGTGAGCGTGGGGGCACGGTCGAGCCGGTCGGTCTCGGACAGGCCGGGCTCCAGCAGGGACAGCAGTTCCAGGACCAGGCCCGCCGTCGAGGAGCTCCCCGCCGACGGCCGCAGCACGATCACCGAGGTCGCCTCCAGCCGAAGCCTCGGTACGACACCGGCCCGGGCCAGCGATGACTTGCCCGACCCGGACGGTCCCACGACGGCGGTCCAGCGTGCGGCGCCGACCATGCCGGCGACCGCCTCGGACTCGGCCGTACGACCGTGGAAGACGGCTGCGTCCTCCTCCCCGAACGCCAGGAGCCGTCGAAACGGCGACGGGGGCAGCACCATGGGCCTCAGTACGGGCCAGGCGTCCAGCAGGCCGGCCGTCGGGATCAGGTAGCTGGCCGGGGGCTCGCCCGCTTCGGCCAGCGCCATCATGCCGACGACGCCCTTGAGTTCCTCGTCCCAGACCGGGCTGCCGCTGAAACCCCGGGACACCCGGTAGCCGCGCTCCGCCAGGTCGGCCTGCACCCAGCCGTTCCCCTGCCGCGCCCGGAGCAGTGCGGAATGCCACACGCCTCCGGGGCGCCCGTCGGGGAAGCCGAACACCCGGGCAGGGTGCCTCCACAGGTCCGGTTCGTTCACCAGACGGATCGGCCGGCCTCCCTGCACCGCGGCACTCAGGCGCAGCACTGCCACGTCGCCGTCACCCGACGGCCGGGGTGGCAGCCACAGTTGGACGATCGCCGTGCCGTGCGGCGGGTCTCCGCCGGGCGTCCGCAGCAGGGGGAGCGTGACGTCGATCCGTGCCTGGGCGCCCGGTTCGACGTCCGGGTCCGTACCGAGCGCCGCGTTGACGACGTGCGCGCAGGTCAGGGCCAGCTCGTCGGTCACCAGGAATCCCAGCCCCACCGGCATCCCTCGGTCGTCCCGGATCTGGAGCACGGCGGCTTCCAGGGCATGGGTGCCGGTGGAGGGCTCGGGCGCCGTCCCGCCGGGTTCGGCCGTCGTCACGGGGCGCCCTCCACGGTCCGGGCGCCGGCGGGAGCGGTAACGAGGCCGTGCCGGACGGGCGAGACCTTGGGATCGGCGGCCTGCGCACAGGTGCCGGCGAGCACCGTGCCGGCCTCGGCCGACTGTGCCGGGCCGAACCCGATGGCGACCCCGCCAGGCTTGCCTGACACGCCTCGGAAGCCGTCGACTAAGTACTGGGCGACCGGCCCGACCGCGGCCGCCGTCTGCCCGGGCGAGCGCATGGCCCGCGCGACCACTTCGCCCGGCCGGGCGACCGGGACCGAACCGTCCCGGTCCGCCTCGGCCGGGACCTTCGCCGTCTCCGTCTGTCGGCCCGCCTCTCTGACCGACAAATCCACGAGATAGGTCATGCTTCCCCCTTCGGACGCGCAGCGGACCTTGACGGTCCTGCTGCCCAGCACGACTGCCTTGCCCTCAACTCACACATTTGAAGCATGAGTTGATGTCGCGAGGTGTGGTAGTTCCGTGGAGGGTGCCGCGACGTATTGCACCTGTTGCCCTCTCCGCCCAGCGCCACCCTGGACATCGGAGAGGGCAGTGGCCGCGCTCGCCGGCAAGCGGCACGCGGTCGTCGCCGCTGAACCCACCGCGGAACCACGTGCTCTGGGTCAGCAGATCCATGACGAACGGGGCATCGAATGGATCGACGACCCGTTGCCCGAGGCGAGAGGGCCTCTCAGTCGCGGCCAACGGTGCGATTTGGTCCTTCTGACAGCCGTGCGGATGCACCTGGACGAACGGCAGCGGCCATTGACGATGAAGAGCATCGGCGACCTACTCGTTCGCGAAGGACGGGTAGTCCTCTCCTTACGGCACGCCCCCGTCCGGGCCGGGCAGCGGATGTTGCGCGGCGATGGAGTGTACTCTTCACGCGCGAATGGCGCCCACCTGCGCAGACGTGGCATCGGGTGCACGATTCCTGAGCCGGCCGATCAGGTCCGCAACCGCAGGCGCTGCGGACCACGTGGCGGTGGCCGTCCGCCCTTCCTCGACCGCGAGGACTACAAGGCCCGGCACGCGGTCGAGTGCGGGATAGCCGTCTCGAGCAACACCGGGCCCGTGGCGCCCCTGTTCGACAATATTGCGGCTCGGTTCGAGGCGACGGTTCAGGTCGCGGCGATTCATCAGTGGCTGTGAACCCTCAGCCTGCCGTCATGCGGATGCCACAGCAGGAATGGACGGCCCTGCGGTCATTTCGGAGGAAGGGCGCATTTTCTGACATTGGCGCGGAGTGGTGTGCATGAGGTTGCACCTTCCGTAGCGGCATGTGGTCCGGTGGTCCTACGCCCCGATGCCTTGAGGAAAGGGCCCCTGCTCATGCATTCGTCTTTCATGCCACCCCGTCAGGTCAAGATCGGAGATGCGGCGGCCTTCGTCGGCAGCACGCCACGGGCGATTCGCCATTACCACGAGATCGGCCTGCTCCCCGAGCCTGAGCGGGGCGGCGATGACCGCCGCCGCTACGGGTACGTGGACATGATCCGCCTGCTGTGGATCCGCAAGATGGCCGAAGCCGGGATCGCCCTGGACGACATCCGTGACGCCTTTACCACCGGCACTGCTTCCGCCGGTGCGGACGACGGAGAAGGTATCGCGGGCATCCTGGAGCGGTTGGAGGAAACCCTCGCCGAGCAGGAGGCGGAATTGCGGCGGCAGCGGACCGCCGTGCAGCGGATGCGCACCGAAGGCAGCCGGACGGGCCTGCTCTCCGGCTTCGTCGCCGAACGCCTCAAGACCCTGCCCGAGGGCTCCCTGCGTCAGGCAGACCTGGACAGTCTGCTGGTCACTGAGCGGATCTTCGGCCCGCTCGGCGCGGCCGTCCAGGCCACCCGCTTCGTCGCCCTGGCCACGCATCCAACTCTGCGGGAGGATTCCGACCGCATCGATGAAGCCGAGGAGGCACTCGATGACAGTGTTTCCGTCGATGATCCGCGGGTGGCTCAAGTGGCCGTCGAGCGGGACGCCTTCGAACGCGCCCTGCAAGCCGTCATCGAGGAGTCCGGCCTGGGCAAGGACGACGATGCCCTCTTCGACGCCTGGGACACTTTGCACCCCCCTACCGCCGATGACGGCGAGGGCGAGGCCGACCTCGGCTCCGGCAGGCGGGAGGCTGACTCCATGAGCGTGTTCGAAGCCACCGGCAAGATGCCCTACGACTTCTCCCCAGCCCGCCTGCGCTGCATGGAACTGGCGGAGGAACTGTCCGCCCAAGACTCACCCGCTACCTAGAACACGGCCCAGTGCTGCAACGGTGTTCTGTTGTGACGGATGGTTGGCCACTGGTCGGATATGTCCGCGTTCTCTGTAGTGGCTGCTGCGGGCTTGACGCTGTCGTCTTCGGCGCCAGGTTGACCCTGAGGGTTTTCGTATGCCTTGTCCGCGTGGAGGCTCTGGTGCTTGTAGTAGCTTCCGCGGCCGGGGGTCGTGTGTCGTTCGGTGACCTGTGGTCACGGGCTTCAGCGCGAGGCTGTCGTGGGTGTTGGCCGCGGAGAGGCCTACGAGTAGGGGCGGCCCGTTCGCGTCTGACAGGGCGTGCCGCGCGTTTCACCCTGCCGGGACAGGTCCGAGCCGTGGTCGCGGTGGCCCCTCCGGGCCGCTGACCGTGACCGGCTACGGCGCGAATCCCCTGGTGACGGTGATCATGAGGGTCGACTTCTCAGGCAAGGTGGCGTGGCAGCGGACCTGCCCCGGGGCCGGCAGGCCGCGATCCCGTTTGTCCACGGAGGGCATGCTGTGGGGTCGCCTACGCGGATGGCGGCGGCCAGCTGCACGAAGGTCGCACGCGATCGAGAAGTGGCTGTTGGCCCACCCTCGATTCCACGTGCACTTCACACCCACCAGCTCGTCCTGGCCGGACTTGACGGAACGGTGGCTCGCCGAGCTCACACACAGAAGAAGCTCAGCGCGGCGTCCACCGTTCCGTCCAAGCCCTCGAACGCGACATCGGGACCTGGGCAGCGGACTGGAACGACCACCCAAGGCCCTTCATGTGGACCAAGACCGCCGATGAGCTCCTCGACGAAGTAGTTACCAACTGCCGGTGAATCTCCGACTCAGGTCACCAGTGGCCCCCGTGTGCGTGCGGTGTACGAACCTTGTTCGCCTTCTCGCCCATCTCGACGACCACCGAACTGCCCCATCATCCCCAGGTCCTCGTGGTACAGCAGATGGCAGTGGTACATGTACGGGGTATCCGGGTCCGCCGGCCCGTCGAAGCGCATCGCCAGCTTCACCGACGTGTTCCCCGGGACGAAGACCGTGTCCTTCGCTCCACGCAGCTCAACCGGCGGCACCCGGCCGTCCACCTCCAGCACCCGGAACTGCACATCGTGGATGTGGAAGTTGTGCGGTGTGCTGTGTTCGTTGCGCACCGTCCAGGTCTCCACGGTGCCGCGGGTGATCGTCTCGTCGATCCGGCTCATCTGCATCTTCTTGCCGTTGATGCCGGAGGTGCGCAGCCCGAAGAACCTTCCGCGTACCGATTCCGACCCGTCCGGAACCTCCAGCTCGCCCAGCTCGGCGGGCAGTTCGGGAGAGGTCCGCAGTTTCTTCCTCGCCCGCAGCTCCAGTACGTCGAATGGGTCGTCGCCGCCCGCGAATCGCTTCGACCAGAAGTCCCCGTAGGAGTCGTTCGGAAAGCTGCGCAGAGTGGTCCTCTCGCCCGGCTTCATCCGCACCACGATCTCGGCCCGCTCACCCGGCGACATCCGGATCCGGTCCATCCGGGTCGTCCTCTCCAGCAGCCCGCCGTCCGTTCCGATGAGCGCGAACTCCCGGTCGTCGGAGAGTCCGAAGTCGTATATGCGCGCGGTCGAGGCATTGAGCAACCGCAGTCGTACGAGCTCGTCGCCGACCTCCTTGTACGGGCCCAGGGTGCCGTTGACCATCGTCCGGTTCCCGAGGAACCCGGTGTCCGACAGCATTTTGTGTCCATGGTCGAACTTCGCCCCGTCGAACTTCACGTCCTGGACGATGACCGGCAGATCGTCGACTCCGTACTTCTCGGGCAGCGCGAGACGGTCGGACTTCTCGTCGTGAAGGAGGAACATCCCGGCCAGCCCCCGCTGCACATGCTTCTCCGTCCCGCCGTGCGGATGCGGGTGGTACCAGAGGGTCGCGGCAGGCTGATCCACGGTCCAGCGCGGGGTCCAGGCCGCGCCGGGGTCGATCATCTGGTGCGGACCACCGTCCATCTTCGCGGGCAGGTGCATCCCGTGCCAGTGCACGGTGGATTCCTCCCCCAGCGCGTTCTTGATCTTCACCTGGACCTTCTCGCCGCGCTTGGCACGCAGCGTCGGCCCTAGGTAATCCCCGTTGAAGCCCCAGGTCGACGCTGCTGGGGCACGCGGTGTTCGCCGCCCCCGACGACACGGCCGCCAAGCAGGCCCTGGCCTCGGTGTACGAGAAGCTCGGGCATGGCGCGGAGAACGCCACCTGGCGCAACTTCTACCTGATGGGCGCCCAGGAACTACGCGGCACGGTCGCACACACCGCACTGGAGACGACCAACCCCGAAATGGCGATGGCACTCACCGTCGACATGCTCATCGACTCCCTCGCCATCCGCGTCGACGGCCCCCGGGCGTGGGACGAGAAGCTCACCATGACCTGGAACGTCACCGACGAGCAGCACACCTGGCACCTGCTGCTGTCCAACGGCGCCCTCACCTACCGAAGCACCGACACCTCTTCCGGGACGAACGGGCGGGGCCAGGCCGCCGACCTGACCCTCACCCTGACCAAGTCGGAACTCCTCGGCGTCCTGACCGGCGGAGGACTTGACGACGTGCACGTCCAGGGAGATCCGCAGGTCTTCGCAACGCTGACCGGCCTGCTCGACGCACCCGACCCCGACTTCGCCATCGTCACACCGTGACCACCCGCACCTCGCACGCCACAACCGGTTCCCGATGTGGAAAGTCTGCCGAATCACTACCGGGCAGAGATCACCGACCCTCAGAGCCGCCGGAAAGGCAGGTGATTCGGCGCGGTAAGCTGGCATTCCATGGCAACAAGCTCCGCCCTATGGTCCTTCGCCCTAGTTGTAGGGCTTCTCACTCTGACTCCCGGACTCGACACGGCGCTGGTCCTGCGCACGTCAGCCCTCGGCCGGCGCAGAAGCGCCTGGGGTGTCGTCCTCGGAATCCAGACGGGCACCCTTGTGTGGGGTGTGTTCACCTCTCTCGGAGTGACCGCGCTTCTCACGGCCTCCCACCTCGCCTACACCGCATTGCGCTGGATCGGCGCCGCTTACCTGATCTGGATGGGGGCCCGCATGCTCCGGGACACCTTCCGGGGGCTGCCCAAGGCGGATGCGGACGATTCGCTTCTGGCCGCCGGCGCCGACTCGGTCAGCGGCGGCTGGCGGCAGGGGACGCTCACCAACCTGCTCAACCCGAAGATGGGCGCCTTCTACGTCGCCGTCCTCCCTCAATTCATCCCCCCGGGCAACGGCCACTTCACCATGGGCCTCATGCTCACCACCGTGCACATCTTGATCGGTCTGCTCTGGTCTGCCGTCCTCATCGGCTTCGCGCGCGTCCTCCAGGGGTGGCTCCGCAAGCCCCAGGCCCGGCGGCTCCTCGACCGCGTCACCGGCACCGTCATCGGCATCTTCGGAATCAGGCTGGCGCTCAGCAGCTGACGATCAGACGTCGAGGTCCGGCGACCCGCACAGCGGACCTGGATCGAGAGTCGCGCCCTGCGCGACTGCTGGCAGCAGGAACCACCAGCAGAGGAGCCCTCCGGCCTCGTCAGGGATCAGGGCACTGTCGCTCCGGACACACTGCTGGTGGCAGCAGTGCCGTCCCCGGTGTGGCCACGGGGTGGTCCGGGGTGAAACGTGGTGAGCGCGGTGGGCTGCTGATGTGAGGCCCCGCCTCTGTCGGGCCCGTGCGCCTCGGGCAAGGCCGGCTTGACGCCGATTCGTGGGCCGCATCGATGGTTGTCGGTGGTGCCGTGGATGATCGGGCGCATGACACACGGTTCCCGAGATGCCCTTCGTTCCCTCGCCCTGCAGCATCTGCCGCCCGAGGTTGCCGAGGCGTGGGCTGATCTGCTTCGGCCCGGCATGCGTCTCCAGGCGGCGGCCAATTCTGATGACGTGGTCGGGCAGCTCGGCGGACTCCCGGCGCTGCCTCCCGCCTCGGCGTGGCCGGTGTGGGATGGGCACGGCCCACTCTGCTTCGTCGCGTCGATCGAGTGCGCGCGTTTGCCGTGGGCTGCGCTGGACATCGATCTGCCCGCGGCGGGAACGTTGCTGTTCTTCTACTTCGACGGGCAGTTGGACGACGGTGACGCACTCGTTCTGGCCGAGGACCCGGAGAGCTGGGCGGGCGCCCGGGTGCTCCATGTGGCCGCCGACGAGAAGGCCGCGGAGCGTGGAACACCCGCCGGGCTCAAGCCGTACCCTGTGGTGCCGCTGACCGCCCAGGTGGAGATGACGGCGACCGAACCCTGGCATCCGAGCCTCCGGGACGCCTTCGCTCCAGGTGCCCCGCTCGGGAACCGGTACGACCATCCCGTGTGTTCGCAGGAGTTCCTCGACGCCTTGTGGGAGTTCGGGGACGAGGTGGGGCACCAGATCGGCGGCCATGCTCACTCGGTGCAGAACCCGGTCGAGATCGAGATCGCGGAGGCGGTCCTGGGCGGCCAGGCCTCCTGGGACGACCCCAGGCTGTCCGCGGAGGCGGGCAACTGGGTGCTCCTGGCCCAGTTCGACAGCGAGGACGCCGCGGGCATGATGTGGGGCGATGCCGGAGCACTGTACTGGCTGATCCGTCCGGAGGACCTGGCCGAGAGGCGCTTCGAGCGGGCGATGTTCACGTGGCAGTGCAGCTGATGACCGCCGAACCTACCGCCTGGAGTCCGGTACGTGCCGAGCCTGCCGGGTGAGGACGCTTCGCGGGCTGCCGCCGACGAGCCGGCCGCAATGGGTCACCGTCCGACTGCGGGTGCAAGTTCACGATCACTTCCGGTTTGCCGTCAAGCTTCGGGTACGGACAACCACACCTGGACCCCGAACCGGAGGGGGGCAGGTCCTTCGCTGCCTGTCCACAGCGGGTACGACCGAAGTCGCTCGAGCCGTTCTGCCGGAGTGAGCGGGTACGCCTGGCCCGTGCCCGTTGAGGGCGAGAGGCCACGGGCGACCCCGTGCCGCAGGTCCCTGCGCTGCGAGCATCTACACCTGGCACGGGCGAGGATCGGCAGTCGGACCCGCCAGGGCGAGGAATGGTTCCAGAAGGCCGAGCAGTGCGTCGGGGCGGTGCAGGGGGATGATGTGACCGCAGTCCTCGATGGTGTGACCGACGAGATGGTCGGCCACCGGCCGTAGCTGCTGCTCGAGTGCCCTGCCCACGGGGTGGGCCCCGATGGCCATGGTGGGTACGGTCAGCCGGCTCGTACGGACGGCTTCCTCGATCTGCATGGCACTGGAGGGCATCGCACGGTAGTACGAGAAAGCGCAGCGCAAGGCCTCGGTTCCGGTGTACGCGTGGACGAAGGCATCACGGACAGCGGGGTTCACGCCCCCTCCGAGGGTGCCGGCGTTGAGGAACCAGTCGATGTACTGCTCCTCGTGCCCGGGGAGCACGGATTCCGCGAGGCCGGGTTCCGCGTGGAAGCCGAACCACCACGGGGCTCCCCCGGCGAAGAATTCCTCACCGCCCGGCAAGGTGCCCAGGAGTGACTCCATCACCACGAGTTGTCGGACGAGGTCAGGGCGGCGCACGGCAAGCAGAAAGGCCGGCGGGGTGCCCGCGTCGATGCCGACCACGGCTGCGGAGTTCTCGCCGAGAGCGTCGAGGAGGGATTCGGCGTCGGTTGCGAGCGTGCCGGCGTCGTAGCCGCCTTCTGCCGGCGCGCTCGCACCGAATCCTCGCAGGTCCGGTGCGATCACGCGGTACTGCCCGGCGAGTCGGTCCAGGACATCGGTCCACAGCTGCCAAGTGTGCGGAAAGCCGTGGAGGAGCAGGACGGCCGGGCCCTCGCCGGTCAGGGCCACGTTGAGGTCGACGCCGTTGGCCCGCACTCGTCGGAGTTCGACGCCGGCTCGGTGAGGGGTGGACGTGCGGTTAGGTGCGACAGACACGGGGCTCTCCGGACAAGTGGTGGTTACCAAAGGTGACAACAGAACGCTAGGTGACTACCGTGACAGGGACAAGAACGCACTTCTGCCACAGGTGGTGAGCCCGAGGTGACCTCCTCGACTCGGCGGTCCCCTCGCGGGAACCGTGGAGATCTGCTGGATCCGCAGTGCCCGACCCGGCGTCTGCTCGACCGGATCGGCACGAAGTGGATGTCGATGGCCGTCAAAGTGCTGGCGGAGGCGTCTCCCGAGGAGGTGCGCTTCGCGGAACTGCAGCGCAGGATGACTGGCGTCTCGCAGAAGATGCTGTCGGTCACCCTCCAGGGGATGGCCCGCGATGGCCTGGTCATCCGCCGGGTGGAACCTTCCGTGCCGCCCCGTGTGCACTACCGGCTCACTCCACTCGGCCTGTCGCTGGAAGGGCCGCTGGCTGCGGTACGCGCGTGGGCCGAGGAGCACATGGCCGAGGTCGACCGAGCCAACCAGCGAAGCCGAGAACACACCACTGCCGACTGACAACCGCACGTCAGAAGGCGTAGTTGCCGGGTCGGGTCTTCAACCGCTCTACTCGCCCAGACCGGCGCCGAAGTGCGTGCGCTGCGGCTGCGCCACAGCCGACTGCTCGACGGTGGGACCCGGCCGCGTGGCCGGAGCCCACGCCCTCACTCACGGCAGATGTCTGTGCTTCTCGGGGAGAGGTGACCGGAATCCGCGGGCCCGGCGGGGACCGCTCCCCCGTCCCCGCCGAACGCGCCTGCCGCAGTGATCGGGACTGCGGCAGGGTGAGGGCGTGAACGCCTCACCGCCAACCCGTCCCTGCCTGCCGAGCTCGTCGGCCGACTGCTCGAAGTGGCGGACGCCGGGGCCGCCTGGGAGCCGGCGGAGCGCTCCGGCCTCGACGCGCCGCAGTTGACCGCCCTGGTTCGCCCGCCCCGGGACGGCCGCCCCGCCGGCAGGCGAGGGGCGGCTGTCCTCGAAGGAGATCGATGACATCGCACCCCGGATAGCGGCGCCGGCCCTTTCCGACGCAGAGGCGGGGCCACCGGAGGGGGCGCGGCCGTTCGCCGCGGACCGGGATGGCGCCCGCCTGTGAACCCGGCGGCTTCCCAGGGCTGCCGCCCGACGTGGTGGAGACGCCGATCGGCGCCCCGGACGTCGAAGTCGTCGCCGAACTCGCCTTTCGTCGCGACCCAGGCGGCCGCCGACACGGGTACGCCGCCCGCCTCCTGGAATCTCCGATCAGGCCCCCGCCCGGCCGGAAGGCCCTGCGAGCGGTCGTCCGGTCTACCGCAGCCGGGTCACGGCGGTGGAAGCCTGCCTCGACCACCGGCGTGCCGCCCTCCGGCCGCCCGGCACGAACCTCCCCGTGCGGGTGGTCATCGGGATCCTTGGCCGACGACGGCCACAGGCGGTTGAGGCGGTGGCGTCGAATCCATCGCCGCAGGTGGGGATGGAGAAGCGCATTCCCGGTGATCTTGCCCACTCCTCGACGGGCGCCCGCCGCCCGTATCCCAGAGATCTGTCTCACAATGTGGAGAGGGCGTTTGACATTAGATGAGCTTATGGTCAATAAAGGTGACGCTTTGGCCACTTATTCACACCCTGTTGCACAGGGACTGTGAGGGCTGCCCGCCTAGACGAATGAGTACTGCCGTGTCCCAGCCCGCCCCCGACCGCGCATCCACCGACCCCGCGGAGGTATGGGACGCCTGGCGTGCCGAGCGCCATCGCGCGCTCACGTCCCCGACCGGCAATCTCGCCCTGGTGGAAACCCGCTGGGCTCCTGCGGGCGAGGTCCCGGACGTGGCGGACGCGCGCGCGGGTCTGCCGGACACCGTGACCGTCACCACACTCCAGCGCACCGACCGGGTCACCGGCGAGGACGAGCACGGTCTGCGGTTCTGGGACGCCGACGCGCCGGCCATCCGCCACTTCGACCGGGTCGACGCCTTCCCCTACGACCCCACCTGGGTCCTGGAAGCCTCGTACACGCCCGTCGCCGATGCCCGGCGCATCGCCTTCGAGCACATCCGGGACAACGGCGGCAGCCGTGACCTGGTCGTCCCCGGAGACATCACGCTCACCGTCGACGGCCGCGCGTACACGCTCAGCGCCTTCGACGACGACGGCACCCTGCTGCTCGTCTTCGGCGACCCGACCAACGGCGACATCACCTACGGGGCCGGCCGCTTCCTCTTCGTGCGGCGTACGGACGACGGGAGCCGGGTCGTCCTCGACTTCAACCAGGCCTTCGTGCCGCCCTGCGGATTCTCCGATCAGTACAACTGTCCGATGCCGCCGCGGCAGAACCGCTTCCACCTGCCCGTCGAGGCCGGCGAGAAGCTCCCTGTCTTCCGCGACGGCTTCGACGCCCAGCACTGATCACCCCGCAGCTCCCCGCACGAAATGAGCCATCACCCCATGAGCACCAAGAAGAACGTCCTGTACGGCACCGCCTCCGCAGCCGCTCTCGCCCTGACCCTGACCGCCTGCGGCGGCTCCGGCGGGTCCAGCGCCTCGGGCGGCACCTGGGACAAGGACGCGGTCGTCAACATCGGCTCCCTCTACGAGCCGCAGAACCTCGACAACACCGCGGGCGGCGGCCAGGGTGTCACCGAGGCCCTCAACGGCAACGTCTACGAGGGCCTGTTCAGACTGACCGACGACGGCAAGGTCGAGAAGCTCCTCGCCCAGGACTACGAGACCAGTGCCGACGGCCTCACCTACACCTTCACCCTCCAGGACGGTGTGAAGTTCCACAGCGGCAAGGAACTCACCAGCGAGGATGTCAAGTACAGCCTGGAGAAGGTCCTCGCGGACGACTCCCAGTCCGCCCGTAAGAGCAACCTCGAAGTCGTCAAGGACATCGCCACCCCCGACAAGCGGACCGTGAAGATCACGCTGTCCAAGAAGTCGATCTCCTTCGTCTACAACCTCTCCTACGTCTGGATCATCAACTCCCAGGCGAAGGAACTGAAGACGACCGAGGACGGCACCGGCCCGTACACCCTGAACAAGTGGACCCGTGGTTCCGCGCTGAGCCTGAACCGCTTCGCCGGATACTGGGGCGACGCCGCCGCCAACAAGCAGGTCGTCTTCCACTACTACAAGGACGCCACGGCGCTGAACAACGCGCTGCTCACGAACGCCATCGACGTGGTCACGAGCGAGCAGTCGCCCGACGCCCTGGAGCAGTTCAAGAGCAACGGCAACTACAAGGTGAACGACGGCGACTCCACCACCAAGCTGCTGCTGGCGTTCAATGACAAGGCCAAGCCCTTCACCGACGTCAAGGTACGTCAGGCCGTCTCCGCCGCCATCGACGACAAGAAGCTCCTGGAGTCCGTCTGGGGCGGCTACGGCAAACAGATCGGCTCGATGGTGCCGCCCACCGACCCCTGGTACGAGGACCTCACCGACGTCGACGCCCACGACGTGAAGAAGGCCGAGAAGCTGCTCGCCGAGGCCGGTTACGCCAAGGGCTTCAGCTTCACCCTCGACACCCCCAACTACGACCCGCACCCGACGGCGGCGACCTTCATCAAGTCCCAGCTCGCCAAGGTCGGCATCACCGTCAAGATCAACACGATCACTCCGGACGAGTGGTACACGAAGGTCTACAAGAACCACGACTTCACGGCCACGCTCCAGGAACACGTCAACGACCGCGACCTGGTCTGGTACGGCAACCCCGACTTCTACTGGCAATACGACAACCCGCAGGTCACCAAGTGGGTGGAGCAGGCCGAGGAAGCCTCCAGCACCGCCGAGCAGACCGAGCTGCTCAAGAAGGTCAACCGGCAGACCGCCGAGGACGCCGCCAGCGACTGGCTGTACCTCTACCCGCAGATCGTGGTCGCGAACAACAAGATCTCCGGCTACCCGCTCAACGGCCTGAACTCCCAGTTCTTCGCCTACGACATCAAGAAGACGGGCTGATGGCTCGCTATCTGCTGCGCCGGCTCGCCTTCCTCGCCGTATCGCTGGCCCTGGCGAGCGTGGTGCTGTTCGTGCTGCTGCGCATGCTGCCCGGGGACCCGGCCAACGCGCTCACCGCGGTGGGCGCCAGCCCCGAGCAGATAGCAGCGGCACGTCACTCCATCGGTTCCGACCGCCCGCTGCCCGAACAGTTCACCCACTGGCTCGGGCAGCTGGCGAGCGGCGACCTCGGCACCTCGTTCGTCAGCTCGCTTCCCGTGGGACCCGAGGTCACCGCCCGGCTGGACGTCACCGTGCCGCTCACCCTGGCCGCGTTCGTCCTCGCCGTGCTGGTCGCCGTACCCGCCGGGTTCGTCGCCGCGTACAAGCGGCGCACCTGGTACGGCGCGCTGCTCAGCGGGGTGTCCCAACTGGGCATCGCGATACCCGTGTTCTGGCTCGGCATGATCCTCATCGCGGTGTTCGCGCTGAACGCGGGCTGGCTGCCCTCAGGCGGTTTCCCGCAGGACGGCTGGTCCGACCCGGCCGAGGCGTTCCGCGCCCTCGTCCTGCCGGTCGTGACCATCGCCCTCGTGATGAGCGCGTCCCTGATCCGCTACGTCCGCTCCGCCACCCTCGACGTGATCGGCAGCGACTACCTGCGGACCGCACGCGCCCTCGGCTCGTCCTTCGGCCGCGCCATGTGGCGGCACGGCCTGCGCAACGGCGCCGTGCCGGTGATCTCCGTCCTCGGCATCGAACTCGCCTCGACGCTGCTCGGCGCCGTCGTCGTGGAGTCCGTGTACGCGCTGCCGGGCCTCGGCTCGCTGCTCGCCACCGGCATCGCACAGCACGACTACCCGGTGATCCAGGGCGTGCTGTTCGTATCCACCCTCGCGGTGCTCCTGATCGGCTTCGTGGCCGACCTGGTCCAGCGGATCATCGATCCGCGGCTGCGCGGCCGACTCTCGGGAGGTGCCCGATGAGCGGCACGGACCTGCTCACCCCCACGAAGCCGCCCATGAAGCCCTCCGCGAAGCGGCGCTCGCGGCGCTCCGCCACCCTCGCCGTCGGGTGCGTACTGGCCGGTGTGATCGCCCTGCTGGCGGTGGTCTCGTTCTTCTGGCTGCCCTACGACGCCGAGGACACCTCCGGCGGGCGGCTCGCCGGGCCCGGCGGCGGTCACCCGCTCGGAACCGACAAGCTCGGGCGCGACCTGTTCACCCAGGTGATGACCGGTTCCCGCATCGCCGTCGAGGCAGGGCTGGGCTCGGTGACCATCGCCGCCGTCATCGGGGTCACCCTGGGTGTGCTCGCGGCGTTCGCACAGGGCTGGATCGACGACACGCTCTCGGCGTTCCTCGACATCCTCATCGCCTTCCCGACGCTGCTGCTGGCGATGCTCATCGTCGCCGCACGGTCGGCGACGCTCGGTTCGGCCGTCCTGGCGATCGGCCTGGCGCAGAGCGCGGTCGTGGCGCGGCTGGTACGCATTTTGGTCAAACGGGTCCTGGCCCAGGACTACATCACCGCCGCCCGTACCTCGGGCACCTCCTGGCCGCGTACGGTCCTCTCCCACGTCCTGCCCAACATCTGGCCCACACTGGTGGTCAACCTCGCCCTGCAGTTCGGCCTCGCCGTGCTCGCCGAGGCCGGGCTCTCCTACCTGGGACTCGGAGCGCCGCCGCCCAACGCGTCCTGGGGCCGCATGCTCCAGGAGGCCCAGGCCACCTTCACCACGGCGCCGGCCGGCGCCCTCGCACCCGGCATCCTGCTCGTACTGCTCGTCATCGGTGTGAACCTCGTCGCCGACGGCTTGCGTGACACCCTCGACCCGGCCACCCGGCGGAGGCGCACGTGACTCTCCTCGACGTACGCGGACTGACCGTCCACGCCCCCGACGGGCGGACCCTGGTCGACGACCTGTCCTTCGCGGTGTCCGGCGGTGAACGGCTCGGCCTCATCGGCGAATCCGGCTCCGGTAAGTCGCTGACCACGCTCGCCGTGCTCGGACTGCTGCCCGACGGCATGACTTCGGCCGGCAGCGTGGAGCTCGCCGGGACGCAGACAGTGGGCGCCGCCGAGAAACAACTCACCGCCGTACGCGGACGGGACGCGGCCGTGGTCTTCCAGGAGCCGCTGACCGCACTGGACCCGCTGATGCGGCTGGGCCGCCAGATCGCCGAGCCGCTGGCCCGCCGTACGGGCCTCAAGGGCAAGCAGCTCCGCGGGGCCGTGCACGGAGCCCTCGAACAGGTACGACTGCCTGATCCCGACCGCATCGCCCGCGCCTTCGCGCACGAGATCTCCGGCGGCCAGCGCCAGCGCGTCGCCCTCGCGATGGCGCTGGCCTGCGATCCGAAGCTGCTCATCGCCGACGAGCCCACCACCGCCCTGGACGTGTCCGTGCAGGCGGAGATGCTGGAGCTGATCGACAGCCTGGTGCGGGAACGGGAGATGGCCGTGCTGTTCGTCAGCCACGACCTCGCCGTCGTGGCCAGGGTCACCGACCGGGTGCTGGTCATGAAGGACGGCCGGGCCGTCGAGCAGGGCGCGGTCCACGACATCGTGCGCACACCACGCGAGGAGTACACCAGGGCTCTGGTCGCCAGTGCCCGGAAGCTGGAGTCCGCCTTGGACCTGAGGAGCCCGCGATGACACCCGTGCTGGAGCTGAAGGACGCCGCGGTGCGCTACCGGGGGGCCGCCGCCGACGTGGTGCGGGACGTGTCCCTCGCCGTCGAGGCGGGCGAGAGCCTCGCGCTGGTCGGCGAGTCCGGCGCGGGCAAGACCACGCTGCTGCGCCTGCTGCTGGGCCTGGCCCGCCCCACGGCCGGCACGGTCCGTTTCGACGGGGCGGACCTGAACCCGCGCGACCGCGAGCAGATGCGCCGCTTCCGGCGCAGCGTGCAGTGCGTCTTCCAGGACCCGTACTCCTCCCTCGATCCCAGCCGGAAGGTCGGCGCGATCGTCGCGGAACCGTTGCGCTCCCTCGGGCTCGCCACCCGGGCCACGGCGGCGCCCGAAGTGGCCGCGGCGCTGGAGCGCGTCGGCCTCCAGGCGGACGCCGTCGACCGCTACCCGCACGAGTTCTCCGGCGGCCAGCGCCAGCGCATCGCCATCGCCCGGGCCACGGTCTGCGACCCACGCGTCCTGCTGGCCGACGAACCGGTCAGTGCGCTGGACGTCACCACCCGGGTGAAGGTCGTCGACCTGCTGGCCGAACTGAAGGAGGAGCGGGGGCTGACGATGGTGATGGTCTCCCATGACCTGTCGGTCGTGGCCTCCTTGTGCGAGCGCACCGCCGTGCTGGAGCGCGGGCGGGTCGTCGAGCAGGGAACCACCTCCCAGGTGCTCGGTGAACCGGCACACTCCTATACCCGTCGGCTTATCGAGAGCGTTCCGCGGCTGCCCGTCTGACCTCCGGGCCACCTGCGCCCCGGGCCGCCACGAGCGAGGCTGCCCGGTGCTCCTGCGTCGTCGGCTCCAGATCGATGACCGGGGTGCCGGAGACCGCGTCGAGGACGTGGGCCACTCCGGAAGACCCGCGCCCGGTTGCCCCTCCGCCTTCCTCCCATGCTCGGCCCGCGCCCTCGGTGAGCTTCGACGATTTGTCGGCCGCAGGGGTGAGGCCGGGCGTCGGCCGGTCCTCCCATCGGCCGCGCCGGTTGCGCTCCTGGCAAGCCGGGGAGAACCGCCCACCAGGCCGGCGACCCCAGTGGTTCACCTCGTGTGGGCGGGAGCCGGCCCGGCGGGCACGTTCCTGGACGGCCGGACCGCCGCCCTCCATCTCATACCCCGAGCAGGGGAGCGGGTTCCGGTTCCCGGAGGCCCACCCCTTGGCTCCTCCGGCGTACCACGCCGGCGGCGTCCAGGCCCGAGGCCATCACGACGTGCCGGCTGGTGCCATCTCGAAGCAGTCGTACACCGGCTGGGGTCCGACACCGATCCGTAGAGGGCGAACCCTCACCTTCAGCCTCATTCCTGCCTGAATGGCGGACAGATCGCACTACACTCATGCCGCCCGCGCACCACGGAGGGGGCAGAGATGACAGACACCACGCACGCACCGGCAACCGAGCCGACCTTCGTCTGGACGGACCCGGCCGAGGAGGCCGTCTATCACCGGACCGTCGAGGCATGCCTGATCGATCCCCGCATCGCACGAAGACTGGAATCCCGCCCGGGTGTCACCGCTGACGGCGTGCGTGCGGCAATGACAACCGACGCGAACATCACCCGCGCTCTCCTCCCCTGCCTGGACACTCGCGCCAAGTACCGCGCCGCCGCAGACAAACTGGAAGCGGCCAGATCCGCCCTGGCCCAGGCCAGGGCGGATGTGGAATTCGACGTACGGTCGGTTCTCGTCTGGGGCTTAGCCGTCCTCATGGGCGCCGTCGCCATCGTCGGCCCTCGCTACTCGTCGCCGTCGTTCTGGCCGGCTGCCATCGCTCTCGGGGTCCTCGGCGTGATCCTCGGACTGCTTCTCGCCTGGACCTTGAGCTCTGAGCGCTCCGAGGAAAACCTCGAGAACCAGTTCGAACTGCTGGAGAATCTTCTCGCTCTCAAACCACGAGAGCTGAGCGCCAGAATCGAACTGAAGCGCTGGAAGAACGACCTCCGGCAGAACGGTACCCACCCCGTCGTCCTTCTTGTCATCGAGGCGCTGCTCGGCGACGACCCGCACTCCGTCCTGCAGCCCGACAACTACGAGGGGCTGCGGGCGGCGCAGGGCAGCGGATACGTGGTAACCAGCAGCGCCACACGGGAGCTGGAACGAAAACTGTCGATCCTCGAAGGCGGCACCATCGCGGTGTGCGGGCCGCGCGGATCCGGCAAGACAACACTGCTCGCGCACGCAGTCGCCGAAGGCGACTTCAAGGTCTCCGCCCACGTCCCCGCCACGTACACCCCGCACGACTTCCTGCTCTCCCTCTTCAGCGATGTGTGTGAGGAATACATCAAGCGGGCAGGATTCGAACCACCCGCGTTCACCAGGCTCTCCGGCCTCGTGAGAGGCATGCGCAAAGTCCGCCGAGCCCTGCGTACCTTCAGGCGCCGGATCTTCTTCGCTCTGCCCGCCGCCGCCCTGATCGTCCTCGGCTCATTCGCCACCGCACGGTCCCTCTGGCTCACGTATGACGACACGATCCACTCCGGCGTCAACGCAGTGACCCGATGGACCACCCACCATGTTCTTGACATCTGGCAGGGCAACAATCTGGGCGCCGGCCTCCTGATCACCCTCGCCGGCCCGTTCATCTGGCAGGTCCGGCGCTCGGCCCGATGGCGCCGCCACCTGCGCGCGCTGCCTCGCACGTTCCTGCGGACCCTGGCCTTGTGTCTGATCGCCGCGGCCTTCATCTCCATCCCGATGGATGCCGAACTACGGCGCCACACAGAAACGTTGCTCGAGCAGGGCAGCCCGTTCCTGCTGGCCGAACTGCTGCTGCTGATAGCGTTCCTGGCTCTCCTTCTCACGGGCTACGTGAAGAAGAACGTCCGGCTCGGCAAGCGGACTTTCCCCGCGCGGCGTCTCTTCTCCCCCGCGGCCCTGTGCTGTCTCGCCGGCTTCGTCGAACTCTTCCGCCGTAACGACGAAGCCGTCGCCATGTTCCTCGACCAGGACAATCCGACCCGCTTGCTCTGCTTCACCGTCGGGATGCTGCCCCTGAGTATCGCCCGGCGTGCCAAAGGCCGCGAGCCGGCACTTGTCACGCGGTGCCGCGACCAGCTCTACCACCTCAAGACGGTCCAGACCACGTCCGCCGCCGTCACTCCGGGTGCCTCACAGATCGCCGCCCTGGCCGGCACCCACACGTCCGCACTCTCCACGATCCCTTCGAAATTTCCCGAGCTGGTCGGCGAGTTCCGCGAGCTGCTGGCCCACATCGCCGAACAGGTCCTCGAAGAGGGCCACCGCACCATGATCGCTCTCGACGAACTCGACCGACTCGGCTCCGACGTTCAGGCACGCGCGTTTCTCAGCGAGATCAAGGCCATCCTGGGCGTCCCCCACGTGTACTACCTGATCTCGGTCGCCGAAGACGTGGGCGCCGCCTTCGTCCGCCGTGGCCTGCCCCACCGCGACGCCACCGACAGCTCCCTCGACGACATCGTGCACGTCCAGCCATGCGACCTCGACGAATCACGTGCCCTCATGGACCGGCGTGCCCCTGGCCTGACACCGCCCTACGTCTTGCTCGCCCATGCCCTCTCCGGCGGCATCCCGCGCGATCTCATCCGCTACGGGCGCCGCATCATGGAAATGCGTGAACGCACCAGCTCACTCGAACTCACGGACATCTCCCGCCGTCTCATCCTCGAGGAACTGTCCGACACCCTCGCCGGATACCGCACCCTCCTGGCCAAACAGCAGTGGACAGCCGAGAACGCCGGCATGCTCAACAACTACCGCGAGCTCACAGCCCAACTACGCGTCGCATGCGTCTGCCACACCGACACCGTGACCCGGACCCTGGAGAGGTTCTCCGCCCAGCCCGCGCCCGGTGCCACCCCCTCGGCACCGCTGCCCGAGGACATCACCCACCTCTGCCACGAGGCGTCCGTCTACGCGTACTACGCATTGACGCTTCTCCAGATCTTCAGTGCCCCCGCCTTCGACCAACGCAGCAGCCAGGCCGAGGTCAACGGGCCGGCCGGAGACCCCCAATGCCTGGCCGAAGCACGACTTGAGCTGACCGTCTCGTCCTACAGCGCACGCCCGCTTGTCAGCGACGTACGCCGAGCGTGGAGCTTGCCACCCGTCACAGCCCTCGCCCTGACAGCCACCATCCCAGCACCCCGCCTGCGCCCCTGCCCACTGCACCCCGAGCCCTGACCCGCCGGCTCGGCGACGAACCGGCGTCTGCCGCCGCGAGCCGGCCCGTCCGGTCCTGGACCTGGCTGCCGCTCGTGCCTTCTCGGAGTCACGGCCGTGGGCGCGGCACCCACCGCCGTTCGGGATGCGTCCGGCCTTCTTCACGTCGACGTGGACCATGTGGCCGGGATGTTTGCCACGATCGTTTTCGGCGCGCGGTTCATATCGCCGTCGGGGGCGATGCTTGCGTCGGTTCAGCCCGAGGTGTGCGAGCAGCCTGGTGACGGTGCGGCGGCTGACGATGATGCCCATTTCCTCGACTTCGAGGGTGATCCGTGACGCCCGCCACCCGCACTCCCGTCGTATTGCCTCGATTCGCTGCACGATGTCGGCGCTGGTCGCGCTCGCACGGAGAGGGGCGCGTTGGCGTGGGTCATAGTTTGCCCACGAAGAAGCTGGTGCCGGCGACTGCAAGTAGCAGGTAGCCGCCCGGGAAGGCGATGTTATGAAGAACTCGTGCGCGGACGTGAGCCAGGACTGCGCCGATGAAGAACGCAGTCAAGCCGATTCCTGCCGCCAGGCCCAGCCAGTGGACCCCGACGAGCCCCATGAGAAGGCCGGCAGCGCCCGCGAGTTTGAGGGTCGCCAGGTACGGCACGGCAGCTGGCGGGAGCTGGACCTCTGCGGAGTTCGCCAGCACGAACGGTGCCCGCGCGAAGTCCGCGATCGCGATGAACGCGTTCGCGACGACGCACCCGACAGTGGCGATGATCAGTACGCAGCTCACGAGTTGCACGACCCCACGGTGGGGGACGGTTCTGGTAGGACCGGCGCACCCCCGGCGCGGCTGGTCAGGTCTTGCAGCCGCGCGGCTTGCGGCAGTCCCACCAAAGGATTCTCTGCTGCTTCCTCCCTCTCGAGGGCCAGGATGAAGTCCTGCCCAGACTCATGGGAGTACGGCGTGCAGACCACGCCCTGGGGCGATACCGCGTGGAGGGCGGCGAACACCCTCGCACGTTGCGACCGGACCTCGGCAGCTGTGCCGCTGTAGGTGCGGAACCGCACCAGCGATAGGCTCATGACGGTGTCATCTCCTCGGGATGCGAACAGGAATGGGTTGAACCGACCGTCCTGACGTCCGCAAGCCCGGAAAGGTGACACCCATGCCGATCACGGTCGAAGAATTCGAGACCGCACGACCGCATCTACTGTCGGCTGCCCACCGCATGCTCGGCTCGGCTCATGACGCCCAAGATGCCGTCCAAACGGCATGGGTGCGGGTCATGACTGCCCGACTCGCACCATCGATTGAGAACCCGTCAGCCTGGCTCACGACTGTCACCGCCAGGGTATGCCTGGACGAGCTGCGGGCCCGACGCCGTCGCAACGAAGCGCCGCTGCTCGCGGACGCCATCCCGGCCGCAGAACTGGCCGCGGACGAAGCGATCCTCCGCACGGAGGACGTCTCCCGGGCGCTCATGGTGTTGTTGAGCCGGTTGACCCCACCCCAACGGGTCGCGTACGTCCTGCATGACCTGTTCTCCATGCCGTTCGACCAGATTGCGCACGTACTGGGCGGGACAGTGCCCAGTGCCAAGAAACACGCCAGCAGAGCCCGACAACGCCTCGACAGCGCCCAGCACGCCTCGGAGCGGAGCAGTCAACCGGACCAGCAGATCGTCGAAGCGTTCCTGGCAGCAGCCCAAACGGGGGATACGCGCAGAATGATCCAGCTGCTCGCGCCCGACAGCGTCCGCGACGCCGACGCTGCGCTCCTGCCTCGCGGAGCCCGCACCGCCGTCACCGGTGCTGTCGACATTGCCACCGAGGCCGTGCACTTCCGTGATCGCATTGGGTCGGCCTGCAGACTCACTGTCAACAACAAGCCGGTGTACCTCATCGCCCCGGGAGGACATCCCCTCGCCACGATCGAGATCAGCACAGCCAATCAGAAGGTCACGAGAATCTCGCTGCGATCGGCCCTGACCCACGACCACTTTGCGGCAGCTCCGCCGTCAACAACCTCCTGACCCGCAACATCTAGGCGGCCCCGGCAGCGTCCTGGGACCGTCGCACGACGGCCGCTCCGCGCAGTGCGACCGCGCACCAGACGATGACCAGGAGCAGCGCGGCCGCGGCCAGGCCCGCGGCTTCGAGGGGCTCCGGCCGCCAGCCCAGGGACAGCCGGGTGCCGATCATGACGGAGCCGAGGAGGACCTCCGACGGGGAGTAGACCGGCACCTTGGCCGCCACGAGCCGCAGGATGACGCCCAACCCCAGGCCGATCACGGCCCAGGCGAGCAGATAGGGCCAGAGCGCTCCCGGCGCGGCGGGCGGCAGGCCGTACTCCTCCGGGCCGATGCGGAAGAGGGCTCCCAACCACCCCAACGTCACTCCGGCGGCGGTGACGAGCACCGCCCACAGCACATGGCGCCGGAGCGGGCCGGACCGCACCCGCTCGTCCTCGTGCTCGTCCTGGGTGTCGACGGGGTTCGTGGTCTCAGGAAGATCCATCACACCCGATGAGACGCTCACCTGCCGCCGAACGTTGCGTCGCGGGCAGTCGAGACCCGTCTGGCTGCGGGTGGCCCGGCCGGCCTGATCCCCCAGGGCCTTGCGGCCTCCGCCGTCCGGAATCCGGCCGAGCTCGATCACCTCGCTCACGCACCGTCGACGAGGCTGGAATCAAGATGCTCCGGATCGACGTGCCTGGAGAATGCGGCATGAAGCAGACGGTTGAGCTTCTGATCGAGACTGCGTGTGAGCGAAGGATAGGTGTGTCCGCCCAAGTGCCTGTGTTCGAAAACCGTTCGAAAGTCCCGGCCGAACACCGGAGCAGCAGCATGGAACACATCCGCTTCCCTCTCCCCGAGCGTCTGAAGTACGGGAACATCGACAGGCCGGGCCTTCTCGAATATTCCGGCGCGCTCATGGGCGGGTGAGCGCCAGGCGGACATGGCGATGAAGAACCGTGCATCACCCAGTCCCACATCACGTCCCAGGGCCTGACAGTGCAGAGCGGCAGAGGCAACAGCGGCACCTTCACCGAATCCGGCGACGCCGGAGAAAGGACCATGCTCCTCCGCAACCGTTCTGAGGTACTGGAGGACCGAGCTCAAAGCCCTCTCAGGATCAGCACTTTCGGAAGCGACGGGAATCCCGTGGTACCGGTCCCACAGCTCCGAAGAACCAGCTTTCCACTCCCGATAGGTTCCCGCGACATCATAGAGACCCGCCTCGACCAGAGAGTCCAGGCCCCGAATTTTCAGTTCCTCCGCACCGGAGAACGCCGGCATAGCATAAGGAGCATCGGGAATCACGAACTCAAGATCTTCGCGCCTTGTCCAGCCGGCCCTTTTCAGCATGGCTCGCGAAAGACGCCCGTCGGTCCCCCGCCCCGGAAGGAAAAGCACCCTGTGCCGGCGCGGCACGAAAATGCTCACCGAGCCGAAGTCGTCGTGCTCGAAACGTCGTTCCACGGGGAACGCGGGGTCCCGTCGGTGAAGCAGCGACATCGTCGGAGACATCACACCCCAAAGCCCCTCCTGCCCGTCCCCGGAATCGCCCATCAACGCTGAGTAGGCTCGCCACTCCGCCTCTCTCTCCTTCTGGAAGCGGTCGAACGGGCAGAGCTCGACGGTCCGCGAAGCAACGTTCTTCTTCGCGCGCTCTATGAAGTCCCACAACTCCACGAGCAACCGCTCGGAGGACGACCTCTCCGGGGCTCCGACCGCGATCCTGTCGAACAGTGCCTTCAGTTCGCCGGGGTTGTCCCGAAAATGCAGGTAGGCTTCGGCGAACGCCTGAAGGAAGAAGACGTAACTCGAGCAGAGCAGGGATTTCGCCTTTCGAGGGATCTGCGCACCGTCGTTGTAGGTGAACAGGTTGGGGTCTCCGTCGACCCAGAACCCCTCGACCTTGCTGTCTTCGCCGAAGATCTTCGCCAGGACGTTCCGGTCCGTACGCGATCCGAGGCATTTGACCAACACATCGGCCTCCACCTCCTCTCCGCTCTCGGTGAAGACCGAGCGACCCGAGACAGAAGCGATCTCGCTCTCCAGGACGGTGACCTTTCCGAGCGCCTGCGCCAGGAAGTAGACATCGGAGGCCGCAGGAACAGTCGACTGGTCCAGCACGAAATCCCCGTCCTCCTCCTGAGAGAGTGAGGGAAGGGACTCGATGTCGATGCCGCAGAGGTCATAGAAGGGACGCATGATGTCGACGACATCGTTGAGCGGTGTCGCCCCTTCACTCGAATTGATCACCCAGTTGCAGAGAGTGGACACGACCAGGTTGCGTCGCCGACAAATGATCGTCACATGTCGCGCACCGTTCTCCAGGGCAGTTCGCATGTTCTCCAAGGCGAATGCACCGTGCCCGACAATCACTACCGCTGCGTCGTTGAACTTTTCCGGGGGCGTGTCGTCGGCAACCCCCAGTCCGACATGCCCTGCAAAGAGGTGCTCTTCGCGGAATCGATGCAGCACCGGCCGATGGAGCCCGCCGGTGAGTGCCGCCACACCTGAGACCCTGACGGACCCGGCGACGCCTCCCTGAAGATATGCAACCTCGTATTCCTGTTCTCGCACCTTCCTGACGGAAAGCACTTCACAGTTGAAGCGAATCGGCTCCTTCAGTTCGGACGAGACGGAGTTCGCCTGTTGGAGAACCTCGTCCCTGCCCGGAAAAACAGCCCCCCATCGGTGGTCGCCGTGTACCGATGGCGACGCACTGTCGAAACTGTATGCCGGGGAGTCGATCTGAACCTTGGAATCCGTGTTGGCAAGGGAGCTCCACACACCGCCGACACGATCCCGCTTCTCCATGACGATTGCTGCGATGCCCATTCTTTCGAGCCGCCGGGCGAAGCCGAGACCACCCAGGCCCGCCCCTATGACCAGAATCGGCAGAGTCGGAGAGGCGGGCGCCCGCGACACATCAGATGTCCGCGATGCCGGCTTCCGCGGCACCGGCCTACGTGACATGAGCTCCTGCGGCACCGGCTCACGTGACGCGGGACCTTGCGGTACCTGCTTCCGTGACACGGGATCCTGTCGAGCAGGCCGAGCCTCGCCAGATCGAGCCAGCATCCGCGTCTGCTCGAAGACATACTCCACCAGGGAGCGGATGTCTGCCGCCTCCTCGGGGAACGGCGTCGGCAGGACGACTCCGAGGTCGGACGCGATCCTGTTTCGCAGCAGTACGCTGCCCAGCGAGTCCAAACCGGATTCCGACAGTATCGAGTTGTCTTCGATCTGCCTTCCGACAGCTTCCCGGGCCGCCATGCGGACGACCTGCCGCACATCTCCCAGCTCCGGTACCGGTGAATCGGTTTTCCGCCGGGCCGTGAAGCGTGACAGGAAGCTGTTCGCGAGCGACAGCGTGTCCCAGTCCACAGGGGAAACGCAGACCGCTCCCCGTTCGGGCCCGGCGAGCAACCGGTCCAACGCCGCGACCCCGAGACCGTTGTCGATCGCGCCGTAACCCGAGCCCCTAGCACGCTCGACCGCGTTGTGACGCACCGCGATGCCGGAATCGGACCACGTGCCCCATTGGATCGAGAGGGCGGGCTCACCCCGCAGCGACCAGGACTCGGCCAACGCGTCGATCGTCGCGTTCGCCGCGGCATAACTGGCCTGACCAACAGCCCCGAAGACCGACGCAGCCGAGGAGAACATCACCAGAAAGTCCGTCGGGGCAAAGACGTTCCGCAGATTCTTCGCGCCGTCGACCTTGGCCCCGTACGTCTGCTTCAGCTTCGGCTCCGACTGATTCGCCACAACACCGTCGGCCAGGACACCCGCGGTGTGGACCACCCCGGCCACCGGCGGCATACCGGCTTGCGTCATGGCGTCCTGCGCGCGACGCACACTCCGCAGGTCGCTGACGTCACACGTCACAGGCTCGACCCGAGCGGACCGCCGCAACTCCGCGACCTCGGGCGGCACAGGAGCTCCCGCACGCGCCGACCGGGACAGCAGCGCCACATGCCGCGCCCCTCGGTCCACCAGGAACCCTGCCGCCACCAGACCCAGGGCACCCGAACCACCACTCACCACGTACGTCACATCCGGGCGAGCGGCGAACCCTTCGTCGCCAGGAGTGTGCCGTCGCAGTCTCGGCACCTGGAGGACACCGCTCGGGGTGAACCGGTGGTCGCCCTCCAGACGGTCGCTCCGACTGAGAGTCAACGCTCGTGGGAGCTGCTCCCTCGATGCCTCGATGCAGTGGACCGAAAGGTCGGGCCGCTCCAGCCTGACAGTCCGGCAAAGCCCCCACAACCCCGCGTCGTCGACCGCACCCGGCGCCGGCAGGAAGACGACCCTGGCCGGGGACGAGCGCGCTCCCCCCGAGCAGGCTTGCAGAACTCGAAGCCCCGACGACACATCGGCCTCTCGCCCTTCACTCAGAACCGCGACGCAGCCCCAGGCCTGCTCGGCGAGTACGTCGCTCAGCGAATCCGGGCCACGGACAACGCGGCTGACCCACCCGTCCGGCAGGTCGGCGTCGACGTCGACGTCCGAAGACGACAGCAGCAGATGTGAACCCGGCAACGAAACCCCTGAGGCCCCCTCTGCCTCCACCCATACCGTCGAGTAGAAACAGTCGGCGACCGCAGAGTAAGGCGCCCCACTGATCATATCGGCACTCCCTGTTCACACAATGTCGGCAGAGGTCTATGGGTTCGATCCACGGAAATACTCGAGGTCAGCTGCCGGCAGTCACGCGTCCACCGAGATCCCGGAACTTCTTCGTGGCGATTTTCAGACTGAGGGACGGCGACAACCTGAAAAGCCACCAGAACAGCTTCCAGAAGGCGGGAACCACGATGATTCCCTTGTTCCGGGCGACCGCGTCGAGCGATTTTTTGGCGAACTCCTCGGCTGATATCGGTTTCTGTTCCTCCCACATCTCCCGCGCCATCTCACTGGTCACACCCTCGACGCTGCGGCCGTACACACCTCCCTCGATGAGCGGGGTCCGGATGACGCCCGGGCAGAGCACGCTCACGCGTACTCCGAGCTGAGCGCCTTCGATGCGCAGATTGTGCGAGAGCCCGACCACGGCGTGTTTGGTTGTGACGTACGAGGTCGTGCCCGCGCTCGGGACCAGGCCCGCCAGGGAGGCGGTGTTCACTATGTGGCCGAAACCCTGGTCGATCATGAGGTTGTACGCCGACTGGACGCCGTTGACGACACCGACGAGGTTGACGTCGATCATGCGGCGCCAGTCCTCGATGCGGTAGTGCCGGGCGCCCGCCCCCATCCCGTGGCTGATGCCGGCGTTGTTGAACAGGTAGTCCAGACGTCCGGTGCGCGCGACGGTGTCCTTGACGAGCTGTTCGAACGTCGCGTGGTCGGTGACGTCCAGCCGGACGGCGGTCGCCTTTCCCCCGGCCCCCCGGAGAGTGGCGGCCAGTTCCTCGGCCTGGTCGATCTGGAGGTCGGCCAGTACGACCTCACAGCCGCGGGCGACGAGTTCCTCGGCCAGCGCACGGCCGATCCCCGACGCGGCGCCCGTGATGACGGCGGTGGCGTCCCGATAGATTCTGATGGCACTAGGTGTTGACATGAACGGATGTCCTCCTGGATTCCGGCTCGTCCTCAGCCACATGAAGATGCTGTCTTCACCTGAAACTCGCTGAGCGCTTTCAGGTCCTGTCCGAAGCGGTTGATGGTGTGCACCTGCGCGGAGCCGCTGCCCGGCGGCAGGATGTACTTCACGAACGTCGCGAGTGTCGCGCTGGGCCCCAGGTCCATGAAGGTCGCGTCACCTGCGGCAGTCACCTTCTCGATGGTCTGCGCGAAATCCACCGGACGGCGCATGGCGGCCCAGACGACGTCGGCCGTCACTTCCACGACCTGGTCCGTCGAAGCGGACGAGACGATCGGGATGCGCGGCGGGGCGAAGTTCGCGGTGCCGAGGATGCCGCGCACCTCCTCCTCGACAGGGTCGATGAGTTCGGTGTGCACGCCGTAGTTGACCGGCAGCCGCTGGCACACGACGGCCTCCTGACCCAAGGCGTGTTCCAGACGCGCGACCGCGTCGACCCGACCGCTGACCACGAAGTTGCCGTCGAAGTTGCGGCCCGTCACCCAGCAGTCGGCGAACAACCCGGCATGACTGCGCAGGACTTCTGCGGAACAGAGGACTGCCAGCATCCCGGACAACGGTGTCCGCTCCGCCAGTATCCGCGCGAACTCGACGGCGAAGGAGATCCCGAACTCCAGAGGAATCACCTCCGCGACCACGGCTGCGGTGATTTCTCCCAGGCTGTAGCCCACCAGGGCGTCGGGCCGGTGACCCATTTCCTGAATCACCCGTGTGAGGCTGTACTCCACACACAGCAATGCCGCGTTGGAGTCCGCCAGCGAGTCGAACGGATCGCTCTTCGAACGGTCCGGGTCGAAGATCGTATCCACGACCGACTTGCCGAGAACGGGGAACGCGATGTCGTCGCAGTGGTCCAGCCACAGCCGGTAGCGCGGGTGCCGCTCATAGAGTTCGCGGGTCATGTGGAAGTACTGGGAGCCCTGCCCCGAGTACATGAACACGGTAGGTCTGGTCATCGCCGCTGCTTTCGAGGGTCTCCGTCGTGGGTCCGGAACGCGGTCGTCTCCTTCAGCATTTCTCGAGGCAGATCGCCGAGCTGATCCCTCCGAAGCCCATGCTCAGACTGACGGCCGTCCGGAACGAGAAGTCCTCAGCCTTCTCGCGCACCCAGGGGAACGTCTCGTCCAGCGGATCCACGAGGTTTCGGGTGGGGTGCAGCTTCTGCTCCCGCATCTGCAGGAGCGTGGCCACGATCTCCACCGCCCCCGCCGCGGTGAGCCCGTGCCCCGTGATCGACTTGGTCGCGTTGATACGGGCGTGGGTCAGACCGGAGCGGGCGAGCGCCTGCAACTCGACCGCGTCACCGGTGGGCGATCCGGTGCCGTGCGGGTTGACGTAGTCGACGGCGGACGCTGGCATGCCGGCTTCGCGCAGCGCCGCCTCGATGACTGCCACCTCTCCCTCCAGCGAGGGGTGGGGATTGCGGGTGCCGTCCATCGCCGTACCGCCGCCGCGGAAACGCGCGTACGGCGCCGGATGCCCGCGCCCGTCCGCCCGCTCGACGACCACCGCGGCGCATGCCTCGCCGAAGATGAAGCCGTCGTGGTTCCGGTCGAAGGGGCGACAGGCCGCGGCCGGGTCGTCGGCCCAGCGGTGGGAGCCCATGGCGCCCATGGCCCGGAACGCCTGGCATTCCCAGTACGACAGGTCCATGAGCGCGCCCAGGGCGATGCAGACGTCCGCCTGGCCGGACTGTACCGCCCGCACGGCTTGGAGCACCGCGAGCAGTCCGCTGGCCGAAGCGCCGCCGAGCGTATGGGCGAATCCGCGGATCGGGAACTGCTCGGTGCAGAAACCGCACAGGTCCGAATCCATGAAGCCCATGCCGTACGTCGGGCGCAGGAACTCGGGGCGGTCCGCGTAGCGTGCGTGCAGCAGTGTCAGTTCTCGCTGCTGGACGTTGGACCCGCCGACCACCAGGCCGATGCGGGACGGATCCGCATCGTCCAGCCCGGCATCGTGCCATGCCTCGTGCAGAGTGGTCAGCGCCGCCCTGGCCGAGAGCGACGCCGTGCGCACGGTGCGCGCGGCGATGCTCCCGGGCAGGGCCGGCTCCCCCATCTCGGCACCCAGGAAGGGTTCGGTTCCGTCGCCGGAGGAACCCGGAGTCCGTCGCCCCGGACGCTGCAGGAACCCGAAGGCGTGGCGGCCGTCGAGGAGTGCCGCGACGAAGTCGTCCTTGCCCTGCCCCACCGCGGTGGTGACGCCCAGGCCCGTGACGACGACATCGCGGGCGTCAGACTGCGGACTTGCCATGGATGAGATCCGCCAGTTCGCCGATGTTCTTCGCGTCCGCCAGTTCGACCAGGGGGATGCTCACCGACAGCGACTCCAGGGTCATGATGATGATCTCTGCCCGGTCGATGGAGTTGGCTCCCAGGTCGCGCAGCGAATCGGAGGGCTCGAAGTGGTGGCCGTCGAGTTCGGGTATCACCTCGCGGGTGTGCTGCGCTATCAGGTCGAAGACGCGGTTGTCCGGCATGTGTTCAGCCTCCTGTGTAGTGGGATGTGATGAGGGCCCGGACCTCGGGCTGGTGGAAGGTCTTCGCGTGCATGGCCACCTCGCGCTCGATGTAGTGCGGGAGTTCGGCGCGGAGTTCTGACACGAGGTGACTCTTGAGGGTGACCAGGGAGATCCTGGGCTTCTCGGCGAGGGTCTCGGCCAGCTCGAGGGCGTGGGGCAGCACGTCGGCGCGCGGCAGGACCGGGAAGGGGACTCCACGTTCCTTCAGCTCGTGGCCGTAGTAGGTCTTCGCCGAGAGCAGCATCTCCCCGGCGAGGCTGGAACCGAGCTTCCTGGGCAGGACCAGGGTCGCGCCCATGCCGGGAGTGAATCCGTACTTCATGAAGTTCGTCGTGTAGATGCTCTCCTGGCTGAGGATCACGAAGTCGGCGAACATTCCCATGGCGAAGCCACCGCCGATGCCGTGGCCCTGCATGGCGGCGATGACGGGCACGGGGCAGTCCAGGGCCAGGCCGTAGATGTCGGCATCGGTGAAGCTGATGCGCCGCTCCTGGATCAGCAGGAGGCTCTCCTTGGTGCCACCACTGGCGAAGTAGTTGCCGTAGCCGGTGAGAACCACTGCCTTGCACCGCTCGTTCGCCCCGACCCTCGCGAAGGCATCCTGCAGGCCGGTGATGAGCTCGTCGGAGAAGGTGTTCTTGTGCACCTGGTCCTGCATGGTGATCTGGACGACGGAAGAGGTGATCTCCCGGTACTCCACGGGTGGGCTCTGCATTCCTACTCTCCTTCCCAGGGGAACTGCCCTGTTTTCACGTAGCGCTCGATCTTGCGCAGGTTCTCCTCGTCGGAGAACACCTCCTTGTTGGCCGCGACGGCCTTGTCCCGGGAGGCGAGCAGAATGTCGTCGAGGTTGCGCAGGTACTTCTTGTAGCGGGTCACTCCCGTCTTGGGCAGGTAGCGCAGTCGCAGGAGGTGCCGGCGCAGCAGGTTGTCGCTGTTCTCGGCGCTGGAGTCGACGAGTTGCCACTCCACGGCCTGTTGGGCGGTGAACGGCTGGGTCATGAGCGTGATGAAGTTGGACTTGGCCAGGCCGACCTTCCTGATCAGGAAGGGGAGGACACAGGCCGGCATGAGTCCGAAGAGCAGCTCCGACAGGCTGAACGTCACGGTGTCGGCGCACACCACGATGTCGCATGCGGCGACGAACCCGAGTCCCCCGGCGTTGACCTTGCCGCGCACGTGCGCCACGGAGACGAACGATCCGAACGCCAGAGAGAGCCACAGGTCGTACAGGGCCGTCGCGGGCGATCCCTCGTCCGCGGTGCCCCCGTCCCCCTCCCCTGCGGCGATCTCCCCGAAGTCGGCGCCCCAGCAGAACACCTCGGGCAGGCCTTCCAGGACAAGGACCTTGGCGTGCTCCTCGGCGAAGCGCACCACGTCGGCGCACTCCTCGACCAGGCGGGTGTTGATGGTGTTGCCCGCCTCCGGCCGGTGCAGCTGGAGGAAACAGATCTCGTTCTCGAAGCGAACCTTGACGGTGTCGTATCCCGCGGGGTTCAGGACACCCACTGGTACTCCCGGTGGAACTCGTCGATCTGCTTCAGGAACAGGAGTTCCTGGCCGAGCGCGGTCCGGGCCTGCGGAACGATGTCGGTGTTGAGGAGGGCGTTCCGGGTGCCGAACTTCACGGCGTGGTTGGCCTGCAGCAATGAGTCGTACTCCGGCATCGTCAACTCGTACCGGGTACTGAGGTGCTTCTCCATGCCGAGGCCGCGTGTGCGGTCCTGGCTCTCCTGGCGGGAGACGCCGCTGAAGAATTCGGAGCAGCAGCCGGAGCCGTACGAGAAGACGCCTATGCGCTGGGGACTGGAGAGGTCCGCGTTGTCGATGGTGCTGGCCAGCGAGAGCATGGTGGTCGCACCCATGACGTTTCCGACGCGCTGGCAGTAGGTCAGGCCGGGGTGCATGCGCCGTTGGAAGTCCTCCTCGATGTCCGCCGGACGCGCCTTGGCGACCTTGCGCATCAGGTTGCGGTGCGCGCCCTTGATCATTCCGCCGAAGGGTGTGTGGAAGGCGAGGTACCCGAAGGTCGACACGAAGTCGACGTCGCCTACACGCCGTTGGTACTCGCGGAAGGAGTTCTCGCAGCAGTCCAGGTAGGACAGCAGGGACAGGTCCGCGTTACCCGCCTCGCTGTCGGGGAGGGGACGGCAGGTGTCCATCACCTCGTAGCCGTAGTAGCCGCTCGCGCCGACATCGATCTGGAAGACGTGCGGGGTGTCGCTGACGATCATCGCCACGGCGCCGGCGCCGCCGCTCGGCTCGGCGAAGGACCAGTCCTCGGAGAGTGCGTCGCCGCTCTCCGCGACCATGAACCGCGTGATGTCGGTGGCGATCACCAGCGCCTTCGCGCCCGGTGAGGTTCCCGACAGGATGAAGTTCGCCGCTGTCTGCAGCGCTGCGACGCCCGAGTAGCAGGCGTTCTTGATCTCGAAGAGGCGGCAGTTACGGTTCAGCCCGAGCAGGTCGTGGAAGTACGTGCTCATGGACTTGCCGAAGTCGAACGCCGACTCGGTCGCGGTGATGACCAGTTCGATGGAATCCCGTTCCTCGGGCGACAGGGCGTCGATGAGGGGCTTGGCCGCGTTGACGCCGAACGTCACCGGATCCTCGTAGGGCAGCGCCACGGTCTTCTGCTTCATGAGGAGGTTGTCGAACCTCGCGGTGTCGAGCCCGCGGTGGATCGCCAGCTTCTCCACGTCGAGATAGCAGGTGCCGGCGAAGATGTTCATTGCTTCGATGCCAACGGTCGTCATCAGTTCTCCCACTGGGGCTTGCTGGTCGGTTCGGTACGAGTCACTGCGCTGCTGCGACCGGCTCCAGTTCCTGGAGATCAAAATATCCTCGGTAACCCTGCATGTAGACGGCCGCCCGGTGCCCGAAGAGAACGGTTGCCGCCGTAGCGGTCTCAAGGTTTCCATAATTCCCGGAGGTGGACCGGAACCGTGTTCCGACCGTATACCTCTCGTTCCACCTCCGGACCGTTTCCACAGCATTCTCGGTCGACTTCCGGGCGGTGCGCAGCGGAGCTTTTCTCTCATTTGCGAGTTCGCGGAGAATCTTTTTCAGCACTTTAGTCAGCACAGTACCGTGACCGACTTCTTCGAACTCCATCCCCGAGTATCCGAGCAGGTGCTCCACCGTGTCGGACCATCGCACGGCATTGACCATCTGCTTCGTCAGGCTCTCCTTGACGAGATGATCCTCGTACACCCTCGCCGTCACATTGGAGACAACCGGTATGCGCGGCTTCGAGAAGGAAATCCCTGAAAGGAATCCGTCGAACTCCACGCGGGCCGACTCCATGTACCGGGAGTGGAATGCTCCGCTCGTCCTCAGCGGAACGAACAGGTGGTTTCCGGTCTGGAAGAGCGGCCTCGCCGTCTCGATGTCCTCGGCGCGGCCGGAAATCACGATCTGGGACGGCGTGTTGAAGTTCGCCAGATCGACGGAGTCGAGTCCGTTCTCCGCGAGAATGGTGCGGATCTCCGCCTCCGAGGCGTTCAGGACGGCTGCCATACCGCCGCCCGAGGCCCTGCCCATCAGCTCTCCGCGCTTGCGCACCATCCGCAGGCCGGTCTCGAAGTCGAAGACCTCGGCCGCGAGCAGAGCGTTGTACTCGCCGAGGCTGTGGCCTGCGACGAAGTCCGGAACCAGCCCGGTCTCGCGGAGCTTCCGGTAGTAGGACAGGGCGTTGACCACATACATCGCGGGCTGGGTGTACTGCGTCTGGTCGAGCAGCCTGTCCGGATCCTCCAGGCAGAGGTCCTTGATGGAGTAGCCCAGGATCGAGTCGGCCGACCGCGTGAGGTCGCTGAATTCATCGAAGAGGGAAGAACCCATTCCCTTCTGCTGCGCCCCCTGCCCGGGGAAGACGTAGGTCCGCATGGGAAATCCTTTCTCGAAATCTTCCAAACCTGGTCGCGAGGACCGCGATGACGTGTCGCCTGTACCTTGCCAGAAAACCTGTTCCTACGCCTACCCGTACTCGGCGAGAATCGAGGAAGCTTCGCGCATGAGCTCCATCGCGATCCGGTCCGGGTGCCGATTTCTCCAGCTTTCCCATGGAGCGCCCCGCGCCCATTGGTTGAAAGCCCCCAGCGCAGGCCCGGTGTGGATCTGCACATTGACAGGATCGAAATCGGTTTCCATGAAGGAGAGTCGGCTGCTGTAGCCGTAGTACCAGCGGAAGAGGAGAGCCATGCGCCGCTTCGGACTGCGCTCGGCCCGCTCGATCTCCGACTCTCGGCCTGTCTTCAGGAGGTGCTCACAGGTTTCCCTCCAGACCTCGTCGACGCTCTTCTTGAAGAAAGTGTCCTGGATCTGCCGGCGAACCCCCTGCGGGATCTCCTCCCATGAGTCGTAGCTCTTGTACAGCGCGTGCAACCGGTTCGCCCGGGCGGGAAAGAGAACGCCCTTCTTCAGAACCTGTACCAGGGCGCCGATCTCGAACATGTCGCCCGCCGGACAGTAATCGGTGTCCTGGACATCGATGGTCTGCAACCGGTCCTTCACCGCATCGCTGACGCCGGCCTCGACCGTGCACTGGTTGATGGAACCGGTCATGACGAAGTCGGCACCCATGGCGAAGGCGGCGGCGACCGCGTGCGGCGTCCCTATCCCCCCGGCGAGACCGAGACGGATCCTCTCGCCGTAACCGAACTCCCGCGTCATGCGCAGCCGCAGGCTCTGCATCGACGGCAGCAGCACGGTGGACACCCCGCGGTCGGTGTGGCCCCCTGAATCCGCCTCCACGGTGAGGTCCTGCGCCACCGGAACCCCCCGGGCCAGCGCGGCCTGCTCGCGAGTGACCCGGCCCTCCGCGACCAGCTGCGCGACGATCTCCTGCGGCGCGGGCCGCATGAACTCGCGGGCCACCTCGGGCCGGGAGACCTTGGCGACGATCCGCGTGTCACGGGCGACACCGCCTCCCGGCCGGGCCCGCAGCCCCGACAGATGGAACAGGACCAGGGCCGGGGTGACCTTGATGAAGGCCGATGCCTCGATGACGCGCACACCATGGGCGAGCAGCAGCTCGACGGCGGCCGTCTCCCGTGCCGGGTGCCTGAGGTCGCAGAGCAGATTGACACCGAAGGGCTGGTGGGGGGCCAGATGCCGACGGATGTGGGCGATGTCGTCCGTCACCCGCTCGGGGCTCAGGCCGGCGGCGCCCAGGAATCCCATGAAGCCGGCTCGCCCCATGGCGACCACGAGCTCCTTCGAGGCGATACCTCGGTACATCGACCCTGCCAGATAGGCGTAGCCGACACCGAAGTCCCTGCGGAAGGAGGCACAGCCGAGCCGCGCCGCCATGTCCTCCCCGGGTTCTCCCGCCGCCTTCACCTCTTGTCCTGCGCCTTCTGGTGGCGGGTGACCCATGCCTTCGCCACAGGGAGCCGCTTGTCCCGCTTGCCGGTGTAGAACAGCTTGCAGAAGGACCGCACGGTGGTGAGTGCCGCCGGGTCGCCGAGCATCACGAAGTGGTTCGCCGAGTCCACGTCGACCTGGTGGAAGTTCGGCAGCTGCCGCTGCCACTCCGCCCAGTAGACGCCGTGGTCCAGGACCGCGCCGTCCTCCTGGGTGGAGAACAGCGGCTCCATCTCTCCGTAGAACAGACCGCTGCGGTTGCGGAAGTAGAAGCAGGTGACCGACTCCGGCCGGGGTAGCGACGCGATGTCGTAGTCCAGCAGTCCGTAGGCCTCCTGGACGCGCAGGTTGCGCAGCACCCGGTCGCGCAGCGCCTGCGCGTCCCCCTTCAGGCCCCGCTCCCGGGCCAGGGTGAGCATCTGGTCGAGAAGGCCGTCCTCCTCCTGGTTCCAGTCGACCTCGCGGCCGGGCACCAGCGTGGTGGCGAAGTCCTCCGGAGCCGGCTTGGAGGCGGCGAACAACAGGGCGTTGACCTGCTGCAACAGCATGTCGGTGCGCGACATGGTCACGTCCCCCACGCTGTCGTCGTAGGTGTCCACCATGACGATGCTGTCCACTGTCGCGCCGTGCTCCTGGAGGCGGCGCGTCACCTCGTAGGCCAGCAGGCCGCCGAACGAATAGCCACCGAGGTCGTAGGGGCCCTCGGGCTGGACCGTGCGGATGATCTGCGCGTAGTGATCGGCCAGTGCCGGGATCCCGTGCAGCGGATCGCTGTTCGTCATCCAGCCACGGGCCTGGATCCCGTAGAAGGGCCGCTCGATGCTGTCGGTGATCGACGCGTAGACCTCCACCCCGCCGAGCCCGCCGTGGAACCAGAAGACCGGTCGGCCCTCGCGTCCGGCGTTGAGTTGGACGACCTCCGGGATGCGCACCGGAGCGGCGGGCGCCGGCCCGGCACCGGCGGATGCGACAGCCCCGGGCCCGAAGCGCCGCAACAGGTCCCCGGTCGACCGGCACTCGCCCAGCGCGCCGAGATCGGCCATGGGGTCGATCTCGGCCTGGAGGGCCTGGAGGAGCTGTGTGGCGTGGATCGAGCTGAAGCCGAGGTCCTCCAGCGGCGTCGCGAGGTCGAGTTCGTCCGTCCGCATCCCCAGCAGCTCGGCGACGACGACCGTGATCCGGTCCGCTGCTCCGGCGGCCGGAACAGCAGCCGGAGCAGTGGTGACCGCAGCCGGGGCAGCTATCGCGGTCGTGGCGTCCCGTCCCGAGGGCTGGGGCACCCAGTACCGCTTCCGGTCGAAGGGGTAGGCCGGCAGCGACCGCAGCATCCGCGGGGTCCGGTCGCCGCGCGGCACGGACCCCCAGGGCACGTTCCCGCCCCGCGCCCACAGCAGGGCCAGCTTCTCGAGGTCGCTCTCGGCCAGCAGCTCGCGGACCAGCGCGTCGCCGGCCCGTCCGCTCAGCAGCAGGTCGAGGTCCGAGTCGTCACGCCCGGCGTCGCCGGTGAACAGCGGCACGGGGGCTGCCTCCTCGGAGCCGTCGAGGTAGTGGGCGAGGCCTGCGGCGAGCTCCTTGGTGTTCCCCGCAACCAGCGCCAGCCGGGATTCCATGGCCTCGCGCCCGGACTGCAGTGTGTGGGCGAGGTCGGCGAGGGACAGGTCCGCCTGCGCCGGCAGGAACTCCGACAGCAGGCTCGCGACAGCCCTGAGCCGGTCCTCGGTGCGGGCGGAGAGGACCACGATCTGCGGCATCAGGTCGCCGTCATCGGAAGCCTGTGCGGCGGTGTCCTCCGTCCCGGGCTCCGCCACGTACTCCTCGACGACGAGATGGGCGTTGGAGCCACCCGCTCCGAAGGAGTTGACTGCCGCCCGCAGCGGGTACTCCCGCTCATGGCCGTCGATGTCCACGACGGGCCGGTTCCAGGGCTCCGCCTCCTGCGGCAGGTAGAAGGCGGTGCCCGCCGGCTCCACGCCCGGGTTGAGCCGGCCGCTCCCGACGAACGGGACGAGCCGGCGGTGCCCGAGCTGGAGGACGACCTTGCTCAGCTGGGCTATGCCCGAGGCCGCCTCAAGGTTGCCCAGCGTGGACTTGACCGTCCCGACGGCGCAGAACCGCTCGTCCTGGGTGTGTTCACCGAAGGCGCCGCGCAGCGCGGCGAATTCGACTGCGTCGCCCATCTGGGAACCGTTGGCAGACGCCTCGACGTAGCTGACGGTTCGCGGGTGGATGCCCGCCCGCTCCAGGTTCTCCTCGATCAGCCGCTGTTGCCGGTCCGGGCTGGGCACCACGGGGCCGCTGGTGCGGCCCTTGTGGTTGGTCGCGCTAGACCGGATGACGGCGAGGATCTCGTCCCCGTCACGGACGGCCATGGCCAGCGGCTTCAGCAGCACCGCGCCGACGCCCTCCGCGGGTATGAAACCGTCCCCGTCCAGGAGAGCCCGGCTGTCGAGGTCGCTGCCCGTGAGGCCGGCCAGGCTCAGTCCCAGGTACTTCTTGGGGTGCAGGGAGAGGTTGACGCCACCGGCGATCATCATGTCGCAGCCGCCCCTGCGCAGTTCCTCGCACGCCATGTGGATCGCGACCAGCGACGAGGAGCAGGTGGTGTCGATCGCGAGGCTCGGCCCTTGCAGGTCGAAGAAGTGCGACACACGGTTGGCGATGGCGCTGTAACTCATCACCGACGTCATGGATTCGTGCACGATGTCGGACGCCAGCAGCTGGTACTGCTGGTACATCGCGCCGACGTGGACTCCGACCCGGCTCCCGTGCACATCGCGCAGCCGGTCCCTGGTGTAGCCGGAGCTCTCCAGCAGGGTCCAGACGCATTCCAGGAACAGGCGCGTCTGCGGATCCATGATGGCGGCCTCGCGTGGCGAGACGTTGAAGAACAGTGCGTCGAAATCGGCTACACCGTCCAGGAATCCGCCCCACCTGGTGGGGGTCCTGCCGGGCCGGTTCCGGTCGGGGTCGTAGTAGAGGTCGTGCTCCCAGCGGTCCTGGGGCACCTCCGTCACGCAGTCCCGTCCCGCGACCAGGTTCTCCCAGAGCCCCTCCAGGTCCTTCGCGCCGGGATATCGGCCGGCGAGTCCGATCACCGCGATCGCGTCCTCGCGGGCCGCGGGCCGCGAGGGCTCGGCCGGTGACGGCACCTCGGTCGGGCCCGGAGGCCGTGGGACTGCGACCGGGGCTCCGGCCTCGGGCCCGGCCGGCCGGGCGGGCTCACCGTGGATGAGGTCTCCGGGCACGGGCGGGCGGCCGGGCTCACCGTGGATGAGGTCTCCGGCCTCGGGCACGGGCGGCCGGGCGGGCTCACCGTGGATGCCGACGACCGCCCTCACCGTGTCCGCGTGGGCGCGGAGGAAGTAGGCACTCAGCTCCTGGATGTTCCGGTACTCGAAGAAGAGCGTCTTCGACAGCGAGCCGAAGTCGGCCTCCAGCCTGTTGGTGACCGAGAGCGCGAGCACCGAGTCGATGCCGAACCGCTCGAAGGGCGCCGCCGGGTCGATCCGGTGCCCGGGCACCTGGATCACCTCGCTCAACGCCTTCCGGAGATGGGCGACCAGGGCGGCGCGCACCGTGTCGGCCTCGGCACCCGTCGCAGGCAGTGGCCGGGCCGCAGCCGGGCCCTCCACCGGGCCGGCCGGCCTCGGCGGTGCGGGCGGGGCCGCTTCCGGAACGGCGGGCCGGTCCAGCACGGTGCGCCTGATCCGGTCGGCGTCGCCCGCGACGACCAGGACCTGGCTGTGCGGCGCCTCCAGCGCTGCGTACAGCGCGTCCATGCCCTCGGCGGTCGGCAGGGGCGCCATGCCCAGCCGCTCGTTCATGACCGCTTCGGTACCGGGGTCCATCCGCATCCCGCCCTCGGCCCACAGCGGCCAGTCGACCGACACGGAGGCTCCCGAGCGCTCTCCCCGGTCGGCCAGCTGCCGCCGGTGGTGGGTGTAGGCGTCCAGGAACGCGTTGGCGGCCGCGTAGTCGCTCTGCCCTGCGTTGCCGAACACCCCTGCCGCGCCGGAGAACGACATCAGGAAGTCCAGCGGTACGTCCTTGCTGGCCTCGTCCAGATTCACCAGACCGGCGACCTTCGGTGCGAGGACCGCGCGGCACTCCTCGGCGGTCTTGCCCCCTACGAGGCCGTCGCGCAGCACCCCGGCCGCGTGGACGATGCCGTGCAGGGTGCCGTGCTCCTGCACGATGCCGTCCACCAGGGTGCGCACGGCTGCGGCCCGGGCGACATCGGCCTGCGCGTAGCGGACGTCGGCGCCTTGGCCGCGCAGCGCGTCGAGGGCGGATTCCTGTTCGGGTCCGAGCGGCGAGCGGCCCGCCAGGACGAGCTTGACGTCGCGTACGCCCGCCATGTCCTGCGCGACGAGCTTGCCGATGCCGCCCAGTCCGCCCGTGACGAGGTAGACCCCGCCGCTGCGCCATGGCACCCGGGTTTCCGCGGGCGCGTCGCCCTCGCGCCAGGCCAGGGCCTCGACGCGGCCGGCCCGGAGGCGCACGCAGGATTCGTGGGGATGCCGGCGGCCGGCGCCGAGCAGGGACATCATCTGCTCGGCGCTTCCGGCCGGGTCGACGAGCACGACCTGCGGCAGCAGCCCGGGCTGCTCCGCCTGTACCGATTTCAGGAGTCCCGACAGGCCGCGGGTGGTGGCGAGTCCGCTCTCGTCGGGGACGACGAGCTGTATGTGGGCCGCGCGCCGCACACCCTCGGCAAGGAGGCTGCGCAGGTGGTCGAGCGCCTGGACGGTGTACTCGGTGAACCGTTCCGCGATCCCGGGTCCGGCGGAGGTCAGGTGCAGCAGCCGCGCCGCGGGTTCACGCTGGGCGAGGAGGTCGCCGAGTGCGGGCAGGTCGGGCAGCAGTACGACGTGTTCTCGCGGCTCGGGGGCCGGGTCGCCCGGGGTGGCCTCCCTCCAGACCGGCAGAAAGCTCACGCAGGACACCGCGTCCGGCTCGGTTCCGTCGGCCTCGCCCCCCAGGACGCGGTAGGACATGCCACGGATCCGGACGCATACCCGGCCCTGGTCGTCGCACAGGTCGATGTCGAGCTTGAGGACCGTGCCGTCCGCCCGGGAGCCCGCGCTGGAACGGATCCAGGCCCACATCGACTCCGCGCAGCTGCCGAGCACTTCGAGCTCGTCCAGCGCGAACGGCAGGGAGGGCTTCATGCCGGTCACGTCGAGTGTTTCGGCCGTCCCGCCGGCGAGGCCGATGCCGAGTGACGCCTGAAGGGTCGCGTCGAGCAGGCTCGGGTGCAGGACGAAAGCGTCGCGAGCGGCACGCACCGAGCCGGGAAGTACGAGGTGGGCCAGGACCTGGCCGCGGCCGACGTGCAACTGCTCCAGTCCACGGTGTGAGGGGCCGTAGCGGAAGCCGATGGCCTCGTACATGCGGTACAGCTGGGCCGCGGTCAGCTCCCGCCGGTCGCATGCGGCCCGGAGGGCCGGCACGTCGAGCAGCGCCGGCGCTGCTGTCCTCCGCACCACCTGCCCCTGGCTGTGCACCACCGGGGTGGCACCGGGCGTCGGGCCCGGCGTACCGGTGATCTCGAAGTGGGCCTCGTCGGGCCCCACGGGTACGAGGGACGTGAGGAGGATGACGGGCTCGGCGTCCACCGCCACGGGCCGCGCCCACACCACGTTGCGCAGGGCGATGCCGTCGGCGTCGCCGCCTCGCCCGGGCGTCCCCAGGGTGAGGGCGGCGGCGGCCCGCGCCATCTCCAGGCAGGCGACGCCGGGCAGCACCTTTCGCCCCTTGACCACGTGGTCGGTGAGGAAGTGCTCCTCGCCGGTGAACCGCGTGCGGTAGCGCCGGGCGTCGAAGTCCGAGACGTCCTCGTGCAGCAGCGCATGCGGCTCGGCCGTGCCGGGACGAGCCGTGAGCGCCCGCTGCTCGGGCACCCAGTACCGGTCACGGGCGAACGGGTATGTCGGCAGTGGGACGCGGGTGCAGCGGTCTCCGGCGAAGAGGGCGGCGTAGTCCAGGCCGTAGCCCTGGACGTAGAGGTCCGCGACGGTCGACAGCAGTTCGGTGCGGGCCGCCGGGTCGGTGGCGGCCTGCCGGACGCAGTCGTTACCGAGGTTCCGCAGCGCGGCACGCTCCTCAATCCCTTGAGCGGGGACCTCGCCGGCGCGCACGAGGGGGCTGTGCCCCTGGTCGAGCCAGGTGCGCAGGCTCTGGACCAGTTCCCCACGGTCGCCTACGACGACGGCCAACCGGTGCGCGAGGTGCTTGCGGCCGAGGAGGAGGGTGAAGGCGATGTCTCCCGGGGCCAGCCCCGGCCGCTGCTCACAGTGGGCGATCAGGCGCTCGGCCTGCTCGACGAGTTGCCCGGCGGTGGCCGCGGACAGGGTGACGAGGTGTCCGGTGGGTCCGGTGGAGCGGGGCACCGGGTCAGGAGCCTCCTCGAACACGATGTGGGCGTTGGTCCCGCTGACCCCGAAGGAGCTGACCGCCGCACGTCGTGTGCCGTCGTTCCCGGCAGCCCAGGGGCGGTTCACCGTGTTGACGTAGAAGGGGCTGTCGGACATGTCGATGTGCGCGTTCGCCTGCTCGAAGTTGATCGAGGGCGGGATGCTCCGGTGCTCGAGCGAGAGCAGGACCTTCATGGCACCGGCGACGCCGGCGGCGGTGACGGTGTGACCGAGGTTGGACTTGACCGAGCCCAGTGCGCAGTAGTCGCGCCGGTCCGTGTACCGCCGGAAGGCCCGCTTCAGGGCCTGGTACTCGATCGGGTCGCCGAGCTTGGTGCCCGTACCGTGCGCCTCCATCATCTGGATGTCGTCGGGGCGGATCCCGAAGGTGTCGTAGACCGAGGTCTCCAGCCGCTCCTGGGAGGCGGCGCTCGGTGCGGTGATCCCGTTGGACGCGCCGTCCTGGTTGATCCCGGAGCCGCTGATGACGCCGCGGATGTGGTCACCGTCGGCGATCGCGTCGCCGAGGCGCTTGAGGACGAGGACTCCTACACCCTCGCCGGGCACGAAGCCGTCGGCCCGGTCGTCGAAGGTGTGGCAGCGGCCGCTCGCGGAGAGCATCCCGGCGCGGCCTGCCAGCAGGTAGAACTGCGGCGTGCACTGCACGGAGACGCCGCCCGCCAGGGCCATCTCGGTCTCACCGCCCCACAACCCCTGGCAGGCGAGGTGGATGGCGACGAGCGAACTGGAGCAGGCGGTGTCGACCGCGATCGCCGGGCCCTGGAGGTCGAGATGGTACGAGATGCGCGCCGGCATCGCCGACAGCGCGTTGCCCCACATCGACTGCGGGGGCGCCTCGGCACCGAACAGCTGTGCGTACCCGCTCTCCTGGCAGCCGACGTACACGCCGACACGCCGTCCCTGGGTGTCCGAGCCCGCGTAGCCGGCGTCCTCCAGCGCTTTCCACGACTCCTCGAGGAAGAGCCGCTGCTGCGGGTCCATGTAGGTGGCCTCGACGCCCGAGATGTTGAAGAAGGCCGGGTCGAAGCGGTCGATCCCATCGATGAAGCTGCCGCGATCACAGCTCTGGGTGCCGGCCGGGTGGTGGCGCGACAGGTCCCAGCGTGAGACGGGCTCGGTGAGGTCGTGGCCCCGCGCGAGGTGCTCCCAGAGCTGCCCGACGTCGGCCGATCCGCCGAATCTTCCGCTCATTCCGACGACGGCGATGGGCTCTCTGGCCTGGAGGCCCGCAGAGGTCCGCTCCCCGTCCGGCCGGGCTGCCCGGCCGGAAACGACCGGAGGTGATGCGAGCTCCTCGGGCGTGGACCGCCGCTCGGCCTGCGGCGGGGCCGCCGGCCCGGCCGGGTGCGCGTGGCCGGTGATGTGCCGCGTCAGCCGGTTGACGGAACCGTGGTCGAAGAGGTCGGTCGTCGAGAGGTCGGTGCCGAGCGCACGGTTGATCTCCTGGATCAGCCGCACACCGATGATGGAATCGACGCCGTAGTCCATGAAGGCGTCATCCGCGGCGATCTGCGTCCGGTCGATCTTCAACGACAGCTTCAGCTGCTCGAAGATCGTGTCCCTGACGTGCTGTTCCAGCGCTTCGCCGACGGCCGGGCCCTGCTCCGGCACCTTGCCGGCCGCCCTCTCCTCCGCCTCCCGCCGGACGGGGCCGTCGCCGACGGCTTCCGCCGCCGGGACCGCGGCCTCCTGGGCCTCCTGCCGCACGAGGCCGTCGCTGTCCGCGGCGATCACCTGGTATCCCAGCCCGTGCAGCCGCCGCGCCGGGAAGGACACGGATCCGAATCCCTCGTCGTCGAGCGCCTCCTCCCAGGACTCCGGGGAGAGGCCGGGTCCGCCCGGCATGCGCAGCTCCTCGTCCTCGTACAGCCACCAGCCGTCGAGGAGGCCGAACGTCAGGTGTGTGAAGAGCGAGTGGGTGGACAGCTCGTTGGCGAGCAGGACGCCGTGCTTCTTCAGCGCGCCCTTGGCGTTGCGCAGCGTCCGGCGGATGTCCTTCGTGGCGTGCAGCACGTTGGTGGCCAGGACGAGGTCGTAGGAACCGGGGGCCATGTCCTGCGCCGCCAGCGGTTCCTCGACGTTGAACAACCGGTAGTCCAGATAGGGGTAACGCGGCCCGTACTCCTGCTCCGCGTGCATCAGGAACGACTTCGACAGATCTGTGTAGGAGTACGTCTCGACGTGCGCGGCGAAGGGCTCCAGCCGCTCGAAGACGGTGACGCTCCCGCCGCCGGTGCCCGCGCCGATCTCCAGGATGCGGACGCGGGCGGCCGGGTCGGCGCGCACGATCTCCCGCACCACGGCGGCCGCGGCGTCCGCCAGGATCCCGTTGAAGCGGTCGGAGACGGAGTTGTCCCGGTAGATGCCCTCGACCAGCTCCATCGACGAGTTGGGGAACATCACGTCGGTGGCGAGCACCTCGCCGCGCAGGATGCCCGGCAGCGCACGCAGTGTGGCGTCGAGCAGTGTGAACTGGGCCCGCGGGGCGCCGTCCCCCTGCTGTCCTGCGCCGTGGGTCTCCCATTCCGCCCACGCGGCGGAGCTGTCCACGGCCGACGCCGGGGCCGGCCGCGAGGGGGCGCCGTGCAGGAGTCCGTGAACGCGCAGCCGCCGCACGGATTCGTCCAGCCAGCGGCGCAGTCCGCCTCCGGGGGGCAGGGCCGGAGCCTCGCCGGACAGCTGTCCGGCGCTCTCGAGCTGGAGGAGCAGCAGGCGGCTCAGCAGGTCCTCGTCCAGGCCCGTGGCGGCACCGGCGGACATGACCGTTGCCTGGTCCGTCGCGCCGGCAGGCTCCCGGCACAGCAGGCGCAGGGGAACCCGCGTGCCTTCGGGCACCATCGTGATGGCTTCGCGCCGAATGTCGTTCAGCATGTCAGGAATTACCCCCGTGGGCCTTGATCAGCCCAAGTTGATCGAACGTGCTCGAAAGGAGGACGTCGAGAGCCGCCATGCCGTCCGCGGGCTCGATCGAGCCGGCACCGGCCCTGTGCATGCGCTCCCTGTACTCGGGGGCGGCGACGATCCCGACGGTGCCCCAGTAACCCCAGTTCATGGTCTTGACGGGAATCTCCAGCTCGCTCGCGAGGTGGTGGGCGTAGGCGTCCTCGAACACGGATCCCGCCACGTAGTTGCACTGCCCCGAAGCCATCAGGAACGAATTCATCGAGGAGAAGAAGAGGAGGAAGTCCAGCGGTTCGTCCCGGAAGACCTGGGCGACGCGGACGCTCACGTCCACCTTGGCGGTGACCGCGGCGCGGAAGCGCTGCTCGTCCATCCGCTCCAGACTCCGGTCGAGCAGCACGATCGCCGAGTGGATCACACCGTGGACGACCGGGTGGGTCTTCCTGATCTCCTGGTACGCCCGCTCCAGCGACGCCCGGTCGGTGGCATCGGCCCGCACATAGCGTGGTTCGGGGCCCAGTTCACCGAGGCGCCTCAGCTTCGCCCTGATCGACTCGTCCTCCTCCCTCCGCCCGATCCAGACGACGTGCGCCCCGTAGGTGCGGATCATGTGCTCGGTCCATGCCTCGCCTATGCCTCCCGCGCCGCCGATGACGACGTAGAGGCCGCCCTGCCGGTACACCGCCCGGCGAGTGCTCTCCGTGACGGTGTCCCGCACGGGCACCAGGGTCTGGCGGTACCAGCGGGAACGGCGGTACGCCCACACGCTGCCACTGTCCTCGCGGGGCAGCTCGAACAGCTGCGCAACCGGCCAGTCGTGGTCCGGGTCGAGGTCGGTCAGGCGCACCGTCCAGCCCGGGTACTCCTTCGCCACCGAGCCGAGCAGTCCGTGCAGTCCGGCGTGGGCCGGGTCCACGGCATCCGTACGCCGGACCCGCAGGGTCCGCTCGGTGACGACCGTGATGTCGAGGGGCCGGCGGCCGTACCCAAGGCTCAGCAGTGCCTTCAGGGTGCGGAAGCAGGCGTACAGACCGGTCTCCTGTGCGTCCACCAGCGCGTCGTCCGAGGCGTCGGCAGCCGTCTCCAGAGGAGCCAGCCAGACGAGGTGGCCGAGGGCTTCACCGGTGGCGTCGATCTTCGCGGCGATGGTCTCCGTCGTGTCGGCGGGGTCAAGCGGCAGGCGCTCGGCACGTGGATGTACGGCGCGGATCCGCTCCAGGTGCTCCTCGGTGCCGCCGATCACGACGACCCGGCCGGACGGGAGGGTGACGCCCTGCCGCACCCGCTTGGGGACCGCGTCCCAGACCGGCGCCAACAGGATGTTCGTGCCGTCCGGGACCTCGGCGCCGGGCACGGTCGGTGCGTGCTGTTCCTCGGTGACGGCGGGGTGGGGTGACGGGAGGGACACCGCATTCTGCCGGGGCGCCGGGACGTCGTCGAACCAGTAGCGTTCGCGGGCGAAGGGGTACGTGGGCAGCGGGACCCGACGAGTCGGGGTCCCTGCGAACAGCCGCGCCCAGTCGACGGGCGTTCCGTCGGTCCATGCCGCGGCCAGCCGCTCGGCCTCCGTCACCGACACCCTGCCGGCCGGATCGGCGTGTGGCACCGACTCGGACCGCCCTGCCCGGTTCTTGACGGCCAGGCCGGTGAACACTCCCTCCGCCCGGCCGTCCTCGGCGTACCGCGTCAGCCTCTCCAGCAGCTCTCCCGGCGTGGCGGCCACGACGGCCAGCCGCCGTGTCATGGCTTGTCTGCCCTGTTGCAACGTGCGGGCGACGTCCGCCAGGACCAGCGAAGGGTGTGCGCGCAGGTGCGCCGCGAGGCGGGCGGCCGACAACGTCAGCTGCTCCTCGCTCCTGGCTGACAGCACGAAGACCTGCGGCTCCCCGGCAGGCCGCTCGGCGCCGTCCGAGGCCTCCTGCCGGTACTCCTCCACGACCAGGTGGGCGTTGGTACCGCTGAAGCCGAAGCCGCTGACCGCTGCGCGCCGCGGTGCGCCCGGTTCCGTCTTCCACGGTGCGAGCTCGGTGTTCACGCGGAACGGAGAGCCTTCGAAGTCGAAGTGCTCGTTCGGGCGGTCGAAGTGCAGGGTCGGCACCAGCTGCTCGTGCCGCATGCACAGCAGCACCTTCTGGATCGAGGCGATGCCCGCGGCGGCGGAGGTGTGGCCGAGGTTGCTCTTCACCGAGCCGATGGCGCAGTACCCGGTCCTGTCGGTCCACTCACGGTAGACGGTCGCGAGGGCCTCCAGCTCGATCGGGTCGCCCAGCTTGGTGCCCGTGCCGTGCATCTCGGCGTAGCCGATCCCGGAGGGGTCGATGCCGTGGCGCTCGTAGACGTCGCGCTCCAAGTCCATCTGGCTCACGACGCTGGGGGCCGTGATGCCGTTGGTCCTGCCGTCCTGGTTGATGCCCGAGCCGATGACCACGCCGTGGATGTGGTCACGGTCTCGAACGGCGTCGTCGAGGCGTTTGAGTACGAGCGCACCGACCCCCTCGCCCGGCACGAACCCGTTCGCCCCGTCGTCGAACGCCTTGCAGCGACCGTCCGGGGACAGCATTCCCGCGCTGGACATGCTGAGGTACGAGTCCAGGCTCAGATAGAGGGTGACACCACCGACGAGGGCCATGTCGATCTCACCGCTGCGCAGGGCCTGCGTGGCCAGATGTGTGGCCACCAGGGAGGACGAGCAGGCCGTGTCCAGAGCGATGGCGGGGCCCTTGAGATTGAGGAAGTAGGCGATGCGCGCAGCTGTGATGGCATTGCTGCCGCTCGTGGCCGCCGCGCTCGACCCACCGCCCTGCCGCTGCATGAGCATGCCGTACTCGCTGCTCATGATCCCCAGGTAGACACCGCACTTGTGACCGCTCAGCGCGCTGGGGTCGTACCCCGCGTCCTCGAACGCGTGGTACGCCTCCTGGAGGAAGAGCCGCTGCTGCGGATCCATCGCTTCCGCCTCCGCGGGCGGGATGTTGAAGAACAACGGGTCGAAGATCTCGATGTCGTCGAGGTGCCCCATCCACTTGCAGTTGACCTTGCCGTGCTGATGCGGACGCGCGTCGTAGTGGTCGGCGACGGGCCAGCGGGACTCGGGGACCTCCCCCACGCAGTCACGGCCCTGCGCCAGGTTGTCCCAGTACTCGTGCAGGGTTCCGGAACCCGGGTACCTGCCGGACATTCCCACCACTGCGATCGCGTCGGCGTGGGGGGTGTCCGCTCTCGGCGACACGGCGACGGCCTCGGTCCGCGTCGTCGTCCGCCCTGTCGCGGGAACCAGCTCGACGCCCCCGACCGGCTCGGGGTCCGGCTCGGCCGTCCTGGTCGGCTCTGGGTCGTCGACCTTGACCGGCCCGATCCCGACCGGCTCCGGCTTCGGCTCGGCAGCCTTGACCGGCTCGATCTCGACGACCTCGACCGGCTCCGGCTCCGGCTCCGGCTCCGGCTCCGGCTCCGGCTCGGCAACAGGCTCGGTCACCGCACGAAAGGGTCGCCCTTGGGGGGCGCCTCCTTTGGCCGGCTGCCGAACGATGTACGCCGACAGTTCGACAACGGTGGGGTGGTCGTAGAGCCGGGTCACCGTCAGATCCAGTCCGTACTGCTTGTTGATCGCGTTCATCCATTCGACGCCGACGATGGAGTCCAGGCCTATATCGGTGAACTTCGTGTCCGGATCGATCTCTTCCTCAGCCATGTACAGGGCGTCGGCGAGGCTCGCCGACAGCTCCCGGACGAGCCTCTCCTGGTCCGGAACGGCGGGCGCCGGAGGAAGGACCGCTCCGGGCGTCGGGCCGAGCGGGTCTGCCGGAGCCGGGCGCGGGGCGTCCTGCGGACCGGTCACCGCGGTCGTACCGGTCACCACGGTCACCACGGTCGCGGCGGTCTGCTCGGCAGGCTTTTCCGGCACCGGGACGACGCCCGTCGAAGCGGGGCGCGCCGGCGTCGGCCCGCCGCTGTGCCCGAACCCGGCGCCCAGAGGCGTCAGGCCGATACCCCTCGGCTTCGCGATCGTCCTGGCGCCGGCTGCCGGAGCGGTGGTCGGCACGGCCTGCACCGGCAAGGCCTGGGCCGGCGCGGCCTCGACCGGCACGGCGGGGCGCAGCGTCGGCTCGGCGGACGTGGCCGCCGTGACCGCTCCACGGCCGGCCGTCCCGGTGCCGGGCTGAGCACCGTCGGCGATCCAGAACCGCTTGCGGGCGAACGGGTAGGTCGGCAACGAGACCCGGCGTGGCAGTGAGTCCGGGTAGTAGCTGCGCCATGGGAGATCCAGCCCGTTGGTCCACAGTTCGAGCAGTTTGGCGAACTTCCTCTTGTCCACCCAGGCCGCGATCGTGCGTTCCATGTCCTCGTCCTCGACGAGGACCGAGACGACGTCGTTGGAGCGCCTGCCGCGGCCCCGGTACAGCCCGGCGTCGTCCTTGCCATCGGCGTAGTCGCTCAGCCTGGCCGTCAGCTCTGCCGCCGAGCCTGCCAGGAACGCCAGCCGCTCCGTCATGTGCTCACGGGCCACCTGGAGTGTTGCCGCGACAGCGGGCACGTCGGCGTCCTCGATACCTTCCTCGCGCGCCCAGTCCAGCAGGCGCCGGGCCTGCTCGCGCAGTTGCTCCTCGGTTCTCGCCGAGAGCACGATGACCGACTCCAGTGGCCACTGCGCCTGATCGTCGGCCTGCGGGGGCCCGGCCGGTACGTACTCCCCCACGATGACGTGAGCGTTCGATCCTCCGGCCCCGAACGACGAGATGCCGGCGACACGCGGATACTCCCGGGGTCCGTCCGGCGTGTCGATCACCGGCCGCCGCCACTCCGCCGGCTCCCGCTGCACGCGGAAGGGTGTCTCGCTGAAGTCGATGTGCGGGTTCAACGTCTCCGAGTGGAGTGAGGGTGCCAAGCGGCCGTGCGCGAGCTGCAGCAGCACCTTCGTGAAGGCCGAGATGCCCGCGGCGCTCTCCGCGTGCCCGATGTTGCTCTTGACCGAGCCGATCGCGCAGAACTGCCGGTCGTCGGTGTGCCGGGAGAACGCCTTGGCGAGGCCGGCTATCTCGATCGGGTCGCCGAGCGAGGTGCCCGTGCCGTGCGCCTCGACATAGCTGACGGTGCGCGCGTCGACCCCCGCCCTGTCCAGGGCGCGGGCGACGACGTCGGCCTGGGCGTTCGGGTTGGGGACGGTGTAGCCGTTCGTCCGGCCACCGTGGTTAACCGCTGTCGCCTTGATGACGCCGAGGATGCGGTCGTTGTCGGCGACGGCCCGGTCCAGCCGCTTGAGCATTACCGCGCCCACCCCCTCGGCGGGCACATAGCCGTCGCCACCCTGGCCGAAGCTCTCGCAGCGGCCCGTGCTCGACGCGAAACCGGCCTGGCCCAGCAGAAGGTACTTGGCGGGGTGCAGGGACAGGTTGACACCACCGGCGACGGCGACCTCGCAGTCGCCGAGCTGCAGGCTCTGGCAGGCAAGGTGAAGAGCTGTCAGGGACGAGGAGCACATCGTCTTGACGGTGAGGCTCGGTCCCTGCCAGTCGCAGAAGTACGACACGCGGTTGGCGATGTTCGCAGCGTTGCCCGGCACCGGCTTCCCGTCGGCCATCGCCTGATCGGTAGCGCCGTAGAGCTGGTACTCGTCGTACATCGCGCCCACGAACACGCCGACGTTGCCCCCGGCCCCCTTCGGGGAGGGCTCCGTCAGGTCCTGGCGCGTGTATCCGGCGTCCTGGAGTGTTTCGTAGACGCACTCCAGGAACAGGCGCTCCTGCGGGTCCGTGAACTCGGCCTCACGCGGCGACATGTTGAAGAACAGCGGGTCGAACCGGTCGACGTCGTCGAGGAAGCCGCCCCACTTGGAGTTCGTCGTACCGGGCTTGGAGCGGTCCGCGTCGTAGTAGGCACTGTGGTCCCAGCGGTCCTGCGGGACCTCGGTGACGCAGTCCCGGCCCTCGCTGAGATTGCGCCAGAACGTCCGCAGGTCGGGTGCCTGCGGGTATCGCCCGCCCATGCCGATGACGGCGATCTCCGTGCCGTGCGGCGCGGATCCGGTCCACTCCTCGCCGCTCGCCGGCCGGGTCCGGAGCGCCGCCGGCGCCCGTCCGGTTGCCGCGGACACGGCGGAAGGCTCCGCGGAGGGCTTCGGAGCGGGCGCCGTGTCGGCCGGGCCCGTCCCCCTCAGCTCCCGCAGTCGGTCCTCGTGCGCCTCGACGAAGTACTGGCTCAGCTCCTTGATGCTCCGGTACTCGAAGAACAGGGTCTTCGGCAGGTTCCCGAAGGAGTCCTCGAGCCGGGCGGTGAGATTGATGGCCTGGATGGAGTCGATGCCGTAGCGCTCCAGCCGGCCGCCCGGCTCGATGCGCTGCGCAGGCACCTTCAGCACCTCCGACAGCAGCGAGGTGATGTAGGTGACGGTCCACCCCGTCAGCCCGTCGTCCCGGTCCGCCGAAGGACGGCCGGGAGTTCCGGTGTTCAAAGATGCCGTGTGCTCTCCGGCTTGCTGCATCGTCAGCGCCTCCCTGATCCGGCCCGTGTGCCCAGCGGCGACGAGTACCTGGTGATGGTTCATCTGGAGACACCGGGCGAAGGCTCCGACCCCGGCGCCGCGCCCCAGTGGGGAAATCCCGAAGCGGTCGTGCAGCACTGTCCGGGTGTCGGAGTCGACACCCATACCGCCATCGGCCCACAGCGGCCAGTTGATCGAGAGGGTGCGGCCGGCCCGGCGTCCGTCGGCCACGAGACCCTGGCGGTACTCCGCGAACGCGTCCATGAACGCGTTCGCCGCCGCGTAGTCGGCCTGCCCGACGTTCCCCGTGACGGCGGCACCGGAGGAGAACGTCACGAAGAAGTCCAGATCGAGATCCTGGGTCGCTTCGTCGAGACTCGCCAGACCGCTCACCTTCGGGGCCAGGACATCGCGGAACACGCGTCCGGACTTCCTGAGGATGAAGTCGTCCTCGATCAAGCCGGCACCGTGGATGACTCCGTGGATCGTCCCCGCGGTACGCCGGATCCCGTCGACCAGCGCCTTGACGGCGATTCGGTCGGCGACGTCGAGTGGTTCGTAGGACACCTCCGCGCCCGATGCACGGAGCTGCTCGACGGTCCGGCGCGAGTGCTCCGTCTCCGGGGAGCGGCCGACGAGTACGAGCCTGGCGTCCTTCACCTGGCCGGCGATCTCCTCCGCGAAGATGCGACCGAGACCGCCCATACCGCCGGTGATGAGGTAGACGCCTCCGGCCCGCCACGGCGATCCGGGAGGATCCGCCGGGGACTCCTCGGCCCAGGTGAGCACCTCGCGGCTGTCTCCTCGAAGCCTCACGACGGCGTCGACGGGGTTGAGCCGCTCCTTCGCGAGGAGGCCGAGCCGTACCTCCACGGGTGTCCCGGCGGCCACGACGACGACCTGTCCGGTGATCCGCGGGTTCTCCAGAGCCGCAGTCCGCAGCAGCGCACCCAGACCGGTCAGCGCCCCTGACTCCGGTCGGTCGTTCAACAGGAGCTGGAGGACGTACTTCGTCTGCGTGCCGTCCCGCAGCAGCCCCTGCGTCCTCTCCAGTATCTGTAACGCGTAGTCCGTGTAGCGGCCGTCGACGGTGGCGGCCGGGGAGCCGAGGGTCACCACCTCGCAGCCCGGATCCGGCACGGCACCGCCCACGAGTGCGCCGTCCTCGGCGAACACCACGGCCCGCCCGCTGAAAGCGGGGACGGCCGCGCCGGGCAGCGGACGCCGCTGCCAGCGGGGGGTGGCGAACACCTCGCCGGCCGCGTGCGCGACGGGTGCCTCGGCCACCGCCTCCGGGCGCAGCGCCCGTACGGAGAAGCCTCGTACCCGCACCTGGACCCGTCCGGAGTCGTCGCACAGGTCGAGATCGAAGGAACGGGTGGTCCCGCCCCTCGTGTCCCGGTCACTACGCCGGCCCCGGACCCAGAGGGTCTCGGCCGGGGCGGCGAGCACCTCGACCCGGTCCACACCGAACGGCACGAATGCCTCACGCCGGTGGCCCGGCTCCCCGGCCATCAGTCCTGCGCACGTCTGGAGCGCCGCGTCCATCAGGCTCGGGGGCAGACAGCAGCCGTCCGCGTCGGCGCGCGCCGCTTCGGGCAGCACCAGGCGGGCAAGCACCTGGGATTCGCCGAGGAGCAGATGATCGATACCTCGGAACGAATCGCCGTACTCGATCCCGGCGGACCGGAACGCGGGGTAGATCTCCGCCGCGTCCAACCGCCGTTCGCCACACGCGGCCCGCAGCCGCGCCAGGTCCACGGAAGCCGGTGACACGTCGCACGGCACCACCGAGCCGGTGCACAGCACAGCGGCGTCGGCTCCCTCGTCGGCGACGGACATCTCGAAGCGGACCGTGTCCGCGTGATCGGGACGGAGCACCACACGCAGGTCGCGAGGGTGGTCGTCGATGCGGAGCGGCCGGATCCAGACCACGTCCGTGACAGCGAGACCCGCGCTGTCCGCCGCCGCCCTTCCCCGTCGGTCGGCTGCCGCGGCGAGTGCCATCTCCAGGTACGCGGCACCGGGCAGGGTCCGCGAGCCGTGCACCAGGTGATCCCTCAGGACAGGCTCGTCGCCGACGAAGGTCGAACCGTAGCGCCCGCCTCCGGGCTCGGAGGTTTCGCGGTGCAGCAGCGGATGGAGCACGGCAGCCGCCGCAGGCGGTACGGACCCGGCCCGCGCAGGTGGATTCGCCGCCACCCAGTACCGCTCCTTGGCGAACGGGTACGTGGGAAGCGGGATGCGGAAGGGCCTGCGCGGAGCGTAGAGGCGAGGCCAGTCGACGGCACGGCCACCGGCCCAGACCTCCGCGACGCGGTTCCATTCCCGGGCGGAGATGAGCGAGTTGACCAGGTTGCGGTCGTCCTCACTCTGCTCCTCCCAGCTCGGCGACTCCGGTGCCCGGCCACGGAAGAGTTCGACCGTACCGTCCTGTCCCAGATGGGTCATCAGCCCCCGGGCCACCGCGTCGAGTGAATCAGCGGTGAAGGCCAGCCGGCAGTCCAGCGCCGCCCGCCCCTCCTGGAGCGAGAAGGCCAGGTCGGTCAGATCGAGCCGCGACTGCTCCTCGACGAAGACGAGGAGATCACGCACCCGGGTGTCCAACTGCTCTTCCGTCACCGCCGACAGGATGATCACGACAGCCGACGACTCGGCGTGTTCACATGTGTCACGCATAGCGATACTCCTCCAGCACCACGTGGGCGTTCGTCCCGCTGAATCCGAAAGAGCTCACGGCGGCCCGCCTCAGCTCATGGCCGTCCCGTGCTCCCCAGAACTGGAGGTCCTTGCTGACGAACAATGGGCAGTCGTCGGACTCGAGAGCCTCGTTGGGTGTCTCGAAGTGGAGAGACGGTACGAGCAGGCCGTGACGCAGGCCGAGCAGCACCTTGTGCACGCCGGCGATGCCTGCGGCGGCGGAGGTGTGTCCGATGTTGCTCTTCACGGAGCCGATGGCGCACGACCTCGCGGAGACCCCCCGCTCGCGGTAGACCGTGGTCAGGGCGTCGAGCTCGATCGCGTCCCCGAGTTTCGTACCCGTACCGTGCGTCTCGACGTAACCGATGGACGTCGCGTCGATGCCGTGCCGGTCGTAGACCGTACGCATCAATTCCATCTGGCTGTTGGCGCTGGGGGCTGTGATGCCGTTGGTCTTGCCGTCCTGGTTCGTACCCGAGGCCCGGACCACGCCGTATATGTGATCGTGATCGGCTTCGGCGTCGCTCAGCCGCTTCAGCACCAGGGCTCCGACTCCCTCGCCCGGCACGAAGCCGTCGGCTCCCTGGTCGAACGACCGGCACTGCCCCTGTGGAGACAGCATCTGCGCCCCGGACATCCTGACGTAGGTGCCCGCGAGCAGGTACAGCGAGACACCTCCGACCAGAGCTACGTCGATCTCACCACTGGCCAGTGCCTGCTGGGCGAGGTGCAACGCGACGAGGGAGGACGAGCAGGCGGTGTCGAGCGCGATCGCGGGGCCCTTGAGGTTGAGGAAGTAGGCGATGCGCGCAGCGGCGATCGCATTGCTGCTGCTCGTAGCGACGGTGTCCTCCTCGCTGTCGTTGCCGGACACCAGGAAGCTGTACTCGTTGCCGCTGATGCCCAGGTAGACACCGCACTTCATCCTGCTCAGCGATCCGGGGTCGTAGCCCGCGTCCTCGAAGGCCCGATACGCCTCCTGGAGGAACAGGCGGTGCTGCGGGTCGATACCTTCCGCTTCGGCCGGCGAGATGTTGAAGAACAGCGGGTCAAAGCAGTCCGCGTCCGCCAGGTAGCCCATCGACTTGCAGTACGTCTTGCCCTTCCGGCCGGGGCGGGGGTCGTAGTAGCGGGACACGTCCCACCGGTCGGCGGGTACTTCCCGCACGGAGTCGCGGCCGTCGCGGAGGTTGGCCCAGTACTCGCGGAGGTTCTCAGCGTCCGGGTAGCGCCCGGACATTCCGACGACGGCCGCACGGTCACCGTGCTGGGCACTGTGCGGAGCGCCCCCCGGGAGCCGTGCGGCCCCGGTCACGTCCTCGCCCTGATGCTCGCGCGCCTCGGAAGGAGCATCCAGCCGAGGCACGGATCGCGGCGCGTGCTCCGGAACAGGCGCCCGCACCGGCTCCGTAACGCGCACGGGCTCCGGCTTCGGAACGCGCACCGGCGTCGGCGTCGGCGTCGGCACGAAACTCGGTGCCGGGTCCGGCACCGAGGCCGGCGGAGCGACCTCGACGGCCGGTATCAACTGCTCCACATAAGCAGCCAACTCCACCACCGACGGATAGTCATACAACCGCGTCGCAGTCAACGACGTGCCATACGCCTTGTTGATCGACTTCACCCACTCCACCCCGATGATGGAGTCCAAACCCAGTTCCACGAAATTACGCCGCAGATCAACCTCACTCTCCGACAAGAACAACACCGCCGCGAGCCCAGCCCGCAACTCCTCCCGCAGCACACTCGAAGAACGACCCGACCCACCGCCCCGACCCACCGCAACCGACGGAACAACCGGAGGAGCCGGGGAGACAGCCGTCTCGGGATGGACATCGGACGGAGGCACGAAGCCCGCCTCGAGCAACGGCGCCGGGTCCGGCACCGAGGCCGGCGGAGCGACCTCTACGGCCGGTATCAACTGCTCCACATAAGCAGCCAACTCCACCACCGACGGATAGTCATACAACCGCGTCGCAGTCAACGACGTGCCATACGCCTTATTGATCGACTTCACCCACTCCACCCCGATGATGGAGTCCAAACCCAATTCCACGAAATTACGCCGCAGATCAACCTCACTCTCCGACAAGAACAACACCGCCGCGAGCCCAGCCCGCAACTCCTCCCGCAGCACACTCGAAGAACGACCCGACCCACCGCCCCGACCCACCGCAACCGACGGAACAACCGGAGGAGCCGGGGAGACAGGAGGAGCAGGAACGACCGCCGGAGCGACAGGAGCGGCCGGAACAACCACCGGGGGTGCCGGGAGGGCCGGCCGCCGCATCGCATCGCCCATGTCTGTCAGGCCGACATTCCGGGGCTTGGTGACAGAAGCTGTCGGCAGGACCACCGCCGCGCCCGGATCCTGGAGCAGGATCCGATGCTTCTTCCCGGGGGCGGCACCGGGTGCGGGAGCCGACCGGGCGGAAGCATGCAACACCGTGGGCTCGGCCGGCCTCGTCGGGGCCTTGGCGGGTGGGAACTCCCCTGCGGTCGTCCTCTCCGGAGCACGGCGTCCGTCGGTGGCCCAGTGCGTCGAGCGCGCGAAGGAGTAGCCGGGCAGAGTGACGGTCCTCGGCCTGTCTCCCGTGAACAGCGCGGGCCAGTCCGGGACGGCGCCCCGGCAGTAGAGTTCGCCCAGGGCACTGCACACCTCCCGGTACCGCTCCGCCGGGACTCCGGGTGTCCTGAGCACGTCCAGGAGTGCTCGCGCCTGGACCTCGAGCAACGAACGATCCTGGTCACGTGGCGCTTCGCCACGTCCCACCATGGGGTGTTCCTGGCCGCTCTCCGCCGCCGACAGCACGGAGAGGACGTCCCCGGCACCACTGACGACGACTGAGCAGCGGTGGGCGAAGTGTTGCCTGCCCTCCAGCAGGGTGTAGGCCGTGTCCCTCAGCCGCAGGTGGTCGAGTTCTCCCTGCGCAAGGGCCGAACGGAGCTCCTGGACACGCCGCTGCAGTCCCTCCGGGGTCTTGGCGGAGAGAAGCATCAGCAGGGCCGGGGCCTCGTCGACCGGGGTGGGACGGGCGGGCTCGGAGTAGCTCTCCACCACCATGTGGACGTTGGTCCCGCTCATACCGAAGGAGCTCACCGCGCCGAGCCTCGTCCCGGTGGGTCCGGCCGGCCAGGGCCTGGTCACCTTGTTGACGTAGAAGGGGCTGTCCTTCCACGCGATGTAATCGCTGTCCTGGTCGCAGTTGAGACTCGCCGGGACGACACCGTGCCGTACCGACTGGACGAGGGCGATCAAGCCGACGAGCCCGGACGCCGCCAGGGTGTGACCGACATTCGTCTTGGTGGAGGTCAGTGCGCAGAAGCCGGTCCTGTCAGTGCGTTCCCGGTACGCCTCGTTCAGGGCGTTCACCTCGACGGGGTCGCCGAGCTGTGTTCCCGTGCCGTGGGCCACGATGTGCTCGATGCGCTCGGCATCGATCCCGTGCCGCTCGTAGGTCTGTCGGTAGAGCCGCGCCTGAGCCGCCCCGCTCGGAGCGGTGATGCCGTTCGTCCGGCCGTCGTAGTTCATGCCGCTGCCGCGGATCACCGCCAGGACACGATCGCCGTCGGCCTCCGCCTGGGACAGACGCTTGAGGACGAGGGCGGGTACGGCCTCACCGAGGACCATGCCGTCGGCCCGCTTGTCGAAAGCGTGGCAGACGCCGCTGCCGGAGAGCATCCCGGACTTGCCCATCTCGGTGTAGCCGCGCGCGGTGGTCGCCAGGTTGACGCCGGCGACCACCGCGGTGTCGCACTCGCCGCCTCTGAGGCTCGCGCACGCCTGGTGGGCGGCTGTCAGTCCGGAGGAACAGGCGGTGTTGACGGCCAGCACCGGGCCGGTGAAGTCGAGGAGGTAGGCCAGTCGTGAGGCCATGATCGCCTCGTGCTGGGCGGTGATGCCGCCCTCCCCTCGGGTCAGTTCGGGGTAGTCGCCCTGCTCGGCGCCGACGAACATGCCGATCGTCCCGGCGCGCAGCTTGCGTTCGCCGTAGCCCGCGTCCTCCAGGGCACGCCAGGCTTCCTGGAGCAGCAGCCGCTGGCGCGGGTCCATGTTCCGCGCCTCGCGCGGCGAGATCTCGAAGAACGCGGCGTCGAACTCCGCGATTCCCGGGACGAATCCGCAGCGGACACCCTCGTGCAGCTCGGCTTCCAGCCCGCTCCAGTCGGCGTGGCGGTCGCCGGGAACGGGTGACAGCGCGTTCTTGCCCTGCTGGAGGTTGCCCCAGAACTCGTCGACGGACCGGGCACCGGGGAAACGGCCGCTCATACCGATGACCGCGATCGGTTCCGGTTCATGGTGTGCCCGGGGCCGCGGTGCCGGAGCGGGCACGGGCCGGTCGTCGGTCCGGGCGCCGGAGACCTCCGCATCCGGGGCAGTGGAGGGGGCCTGGGCACTGTCCGAGGCCACGGCCGGCACCGCGTGGCGCCGGCCCAGCGTCTCCCGGTGCTCCGCGATCAGGTGGGCGACCAGCTTCTGCGGGGTGGAGTGGGAGAAGAAGACCGAAGGCAGCACCTCGATCGTGAGGCTCTCGCCGAGGGCCCTGGCCAGTTTGACCAGGCTGACCGAGTCGAACCCGAGCTCGGAGAAGTTCTCGTCGGCATGGATCTGCTCGCGGGGTACCCGCAGTACGTCGACGATGACCGTCTCCAGAGCCGAGAGCACCAGCGCTTCGACGTCCGCGTCCTCAGTGCCGGAGGCGTCCGCGGAGCGGGTGGTGCCCGCACGGGTGACGGGTGCGGCGGGGAGGGCTTCACGCCGTGACCCCGCCGGGGCCGGATCCGGGTCGAACATGCGCCGCACTCGTGCCGGATCACCGGCCATGACGATCTGCTGTGTCTCTCCCTGCCCCAGGAGGTGTTCGAACAGCGTGAGACCCTCGGCTTCGCCCAGCAGGCGCAGCCCACTGGTGGCGAGATACAGCTCGATGCCCTCCGCGTCGTCGAATCCCATGCCGCCGCCGCTCCACAGGGGCCAGTTGATGGCGACCGTCGCCCCGGACAGCGCACCCTGGCGCACCCGCTGGTCGCGGTGGCGGGCGTAGGACGTCTGGAAGCGGTTGGCCACCGAGTAGGCGCAGCCGCCGAAGTCGCCGATGATCGCCGAGGTCGACGAGAAGTAGCAGACGAAGTCGAGGGGTTCTGCGGCGAGCACGTCGTCGAGCACGCGGGTGCCGTCCACCTTGGCGGACAACAGGTCCTGGAAGGACCGGGCGTCATCGGCGAGCAGCGAGCTGCGTTCGGCGACACCGGCGGCGTGCACGACCCCGTGGATCGGGCCGAACCGCTCGTGCACCGCGGCCACCACCTCCCGCATGGCCTGCGGATCGGCGGCATCGGCCTGCGCGTACAGGACCTCGCCGCCCAGCGACTCGATCCTCGCGATGCTGCGACGCTTGTCGGCGTCGAGGGCCGAGCGCCCGGTCAGCACCAGGCGCGCCGACCAGATCCTGGCCAGGTGCTCGGCGAGCAGGAGGCCCAGGCCGCCGGTACCACCCGTGATGAGGTAGGTGCCGTTCGGTTTGAGGAGGTGCTTGCCGGCGCCGGGCAGACTCGGCCGGACACGGCTGGCATGCCGGACACCGGCGCGGTGGAGCGTGCTGCTGGACGCACCGGCGGACCACTCGTGCCACAGGCGGTCGAACCAGGGGCCGCAGGCCGTCCTGTCGGCCGGGTCCTGGAACTCCTCCAGGACCGCGGTGAACTGCACGTCGGGAAGCGCCCTGCCGAGGGACCGCTCGAAGCCGAGCCACGATTCCGCGTACGCCTGTCCGATTCCGTCGCGGAACTCCCCGGCCTGCAGGACACGTCCCACCGGCAGCCCTGAGGCGGCGATCGCCTGCAGGAGATGCACGGTGGCGGTGTACGAGCCGGGCGCCGCTGTGCCGTCCAGGAACCACATGTTCAGGACGCCGTCGACCGTGCCGTACCGCGACCGAATGTCCTCGAACACGCGGACGCAGTCTTCCGGGTTCTGGTGATCGGTCTCGTAGGAGTGATCTGACGTCCGGACGAAGCCCCGCCCCTGAGTGACGAACAGCAGGGTGGCGGCGGGGTCCAGCTCGCGTGCGGTACGCGCCAGCTCGACCTGGTCCGCAGGGTCGGCACAGAGACAGACGAGGGTGTGCGGCGCGTCGACCCGGCGAAGGGCGGGCAGCGCCTCCGGCTCCCAGGACTCCGCGAAGAGGAGGGCTGCCGGATTCTGGTCGTCGCCTGTCACGACGGCGCCGGACGGAGCTGTCACGCCGTGCGGGGCGAGGGCTGCGGCGGAGCGCGTGGTGTCGATCCAGTACCGGTTCCTGGCGAACGGGTAGGAGGGCAGGGAGATGCGGGCCGGGCACCGGCTCCCGTGCAGGGAATGCCAGTCGACGGTGCGGCCCTCGGCCCACAGCGTCAGCAGTCCCGTCAGGTCACGCCGGGCGAGCGCTTCGGACACGCCCGTGCCGGCGGCCTGTGAGCTCGCCCGGCCGCGGACCACCCCTTCGACGTCCTGGCGTCCGTCACCGAAGTCCCGGAGACGGGCGAGGAGGTCCGGCATGGCGGCCACGACGAGACCGAGCCGCTCGCGCATGGCCTCTCGCCCCACCTGGAGGGTGTGGGCGAGTGCGGGCAGGTCACCGGTCGACAGGTTCTTCTGCTCGATCCAGTCCGCGAGCTGCGCTGCCTTCTGCCTCAGCAGCTCGGTGGTGCGGGCCGACAGCACGACGGGGACGGGGCCACCGGCGGCAGGGTCCTGCGCGTCCTCCGGGTTCGGCCGGTACTCCTCGACGACGAGATGTGCGTTGGTACCGCCCGCTCCGAAGGACGAGATGCCTGCGATCCGGGGGAACTCGCGCTCCGTGCCGTCGACGGTGACGACCGGCCGCGGCCAGTCGGCGAGCGTCCGCTGGACAGTGAAGGGCGTGCTGCCGAAGTCGATGTTCGGATTCAGCTCGGTGGAGTGGATGGAGGGCGCGAGCTTGCCGTGCCTCATCTGGAGCAGCACCTTGGTGAGCCCGGAGATGCCTGCGGCGCTCTCGGCGTGGCCGATGTTGCTCTTGACCGATCCGATCGCGCAGAACCGGCCGTCGCGCGTGTGCTCGCGGAAGGCCCGGGTGAGCCCGGCGACCTCGATGGGGTCCCCGAGCGCCGTGCCCGTGCCGTGCGCCTCGATGTAGCTGACCGAGTCCGGGTGGATCCCGGCCTGTCGCCATGCGTCGGTGATCGCACGGGCCTGGGTGACCGGGCTGGGGACCGAGTATCCGTTGGTCTTACCGCCGTGGTTGACGGCGATGCCCCGAATCACCCCGTGGATGTGGTCCCCGTCCTGCACGGCTCGATCGAGGGGCTTCAGCAGGACGGCGCCCACGCCCTCGCCCGGGACGTAGCCGTCGCCTCCCTCACCGAAGCTCTCGCACCGGCCCGTGCTCGAGACGAACCGGCTCTGCCCGAGGTTCAGGTACTTGTTGGGATGGACCGACACGTTCACCCCGCCGGCGATCGCCATGTCACAGACACCGGACCGGATGCTCTGACACGCCAGGTCGATGGCCGTCAGCGACGAGGAGCACATGGTGTCGACGCTCATGCTCGGGCCGTTGAAGTCGAAGAAGTACGAGACCCGGTTGGCGACGGCCGAGATGTTCCCGGACACGGCCACCGGGTTCTTGAGGACCTGCTCCTGAGCTCCGTACAGCTGGTACTCGGAGTACATGACGCCGACGTAGACGCCGACGGCGGGGGTGCGGCCGGAGGCCGTCGGCGCGTTGAGCCGGTCCCGGGTGTAGCCGGCGTCCTCCACGGTCTCGTGGACGCACTGGAGGAACAGACGCTCCTGGGGGTCCATCCGCTCCGCTTCGACCGGTGAGATGTTGAAGAACAGCGGATCGAACTCGTCGACGCCGTCCACGAATCCGCCCCACCTGCTGTACGTCTTGCCGGGGGCGTCCGGGTCCGGATCGAAGTACGCCGCGTGATCCCACCGGTCGGCCGGTATCTCGGTGACGCAGTCGCGTCCGGCGGCGAGGTTCGCCCAGAACTCGTCGACGGTGCGGGCCTTGGGGTAGCGCCCGGCGAGTCCGATGATCGCGATGTCCGTTGCCTGCCGCTCGGGGAGAGCGGGCACGGGTCGGGACGGCTGGTGCGACGGCTTCCCGCCCGTCTGTGCCGACCACCTCGTCGACGACAGGGGTTTGCGCCGTAGCGGTCCCGTGGCTCGACCACCTGTGCGGAACGCCTGGACACCGGCCGCAGGGGTGCCGGCGGCCGGTGCGGCCGTATCCGTCACTGCCGTGCCCGTCGCGGCGGCGCTCGTCATTGCCGTCCCCGTCGCAGCCGTGCCGTTAGCGGCCTCGCCGAGGAGGCTCGACACGTGGGACCGACGGGTGGCGGCCAGGTGCCGGGCCAGCTCGCGGGGCGTACCGAACTCGAAGAACAAGGTGGTGGGCAGCGGCCCGAAGACTGCTTCCATCCGCGCTGTCATGGTCAGGGCCATCACCGAGTCGATACCGAAGCTCTCGAATGCGGCCTGAGCGTCGACCCGGGCGAGGGGGAGCTTGGTGATCTCGGAGAGGAGGTGCTCGAGGTACTCGCTCGCCTTCTCCTCGAGCAGGTCGCTGTCAAAGTGCTTCACGAATCCGTCCCATCGGTGGTGAAAGTAGGGAGCTTCCGCTGCGTCAGGACCGAGGTGTCCCCCAGGGTGCGGCCGGCCGGAGGCACCGGGACCATCACCTGGCTGTGCTCGGAGTGCAGGATCCGGTGGAGGTCCCCGATACCGGCCGCCTCCGGCGGCGGTTCCGCGTCGCCGGGCAGACGTGGCCCCGGCTCCGTGTACGCCGGCTCCGGCAGGCCGTCCGCCCGGAGCGGCCAGTCGACGGACTGGCTGTGCCCGAAGCGCTCGCCGAGGGCGACGAGTTCCTGCCGGTACAGCGCGTAGGCGTCCAGGAACGCGTTCGCCGCGGCGCCGTCGACCTGACCGACACCACCGTTCACTCCGGAGTGCGACGAGAAGGTCACGAAGAAGTCCAGCGGGAGTGACCGGGTCGCCGCGTCCAGGTTCACGACAGCCGCCGCCTTCGGGGCCAGGACGTCCAGGAAGTCCCGGCCCGCCTTGTCGACGATGAGCGCGTCGCGGGTGATCCCGGCGATGTGGATGACTCCGTCTATCCCCCGGTGCCGCTCCAGGATCCGCGCGACCAGTGCGTCCGCCTCGGAGGGGTTGGACATGTCGGCCTGTTCGTAGCACACCACGCTGCCGGCCGCCGGCTTCCACGACGCCTCGTCGGATTCGGGGTCCAGAGGGGGCCTGCCGACGACGATGACGGTCGCGTTCCCCGTCTGAGTGGCGATCTCCCGAGCGACGGCACGTCCGAGCACGTCTCCTCCGCCGGCGAGGAGGTAGACACCGTTCTCCTTCCACGGCAGCGTGCGAGGGGCGGAACGGGACTCGCACTCTGCCCAGGCCCGCACCTCCCGGAGGCCGTCGGCGTACCGCACGAGGGTCTCCTCGGGGCAGCCTCGGTTCTCCCGGATCCGCACCACGGCGCTCTCAGGGGTGTCCGTCCGGTCCAGCACGACGACCTGTCCGGTGAAAGCCGGGTTCTCGAGGCAGGCCGTCCTGAGCATGGCCGAGAGGCCTGGGAGCAGGATCGCGTCCGGGGTGCCGGGGACCACCAGCTGGACGTGGTTGCGGCCGGTGGCTCCACGCATGATGGAGCGCAGGTGCCTCAGTAGCTGCAGGCCGTATGCGGTGTACCGCCTGTCCGGGGCCTCGTCCTCGGAGGTCAGGAGGAACACATCGGCGTCGTCGCCCCGCAGGAAGGGCACCAGCTCGGGCAGTCCGGCGAGCAGCACGGTCGTTCGCGCGCCGGCGGAGCCGGACTGCGGGGCCGGTACGGGGCGAGCCCGCCACTGCGGGCGCAGCAGTACCGGCCGCCCGCCGCGGGCCTCCGTCCCTCCGGCAGGGGCCGTGTCGTGGCGTTCCGCTGCCGGACCGGCCGTGGTCGATGCGGGGTCGTCTCGGTCGGGCGCCTCCCGGTCGAACGTGAGGCCGCCGATCCGTACGCGGACCCGGCCCTGCTCGTCGGCCAGGTCGAGGTCGAACCCGGGATCCTGTCCGTGGCCGGCCTGTTGTGCGCCGGGCCGGACCCAAGCCCACATCGAGGCCGTGCAGGCATCGAGAACGAGGACTTCCTCGATGGCACGGACCACCGCTGGTCCATCGCCGTCATTCGCCCCTTCCCACCCGGCCGGCCGGCCGAGGACGTCGGAGCACGCCTGCACCGCCGCGCCCAGCAGGCCCGGATGCAGTACGAGCCCGTCCTCGGTGTCACGCTCCGGATCAGGCAGCGTCAACTGGATCAGCGCGTGCCCTGACCCGGTCCAGATGTGCTGGACGGCCCGGCGGGCGGGCTCGTTCGCGAGTCCGTCGTCGTGGTGACGCCCGTAGTACTGCTCGGCCGTCAGGCCGGAACTCCCGTATGCCCGCCGCAGGGCGGGGACGTCGAGCACTGCCTCGTCGGCTCCGTCCGCGAAGTAGAGGACACCCTCGCTGTGGGCGGCGGCTCGGGAGTCGCCGTCCCCGCCCAAAGATGTACTCCTGATCCGGAACCGGATGTCGCCGTCGTCCTCCGGGCGCAGGCCGACGTGCACCTCGCGGAGACCGTCGGCCGGACGGAGCGGCTGCGCGAACACGACGTCGCGCAGCACCACCGGCGCCGAGGGCTCGACGGCCGACCGGCTGCTGAGGCAGCACGCGGCCAGCGCCATCTCCAGGAAGGCAGCGCCGGGCACGATCCGAGCGGCGTGATCCCCCAGGAAGCGTTCCTGCCCGGTCACGACGGACGTGAAGCGCTGCTCGGTGAAGTCGGACGTGTTCACCTGGGCCAGCGGATGGAGCGGCGCCGTTCCGCCGTACGCATTCGGTTCGGTCGCGGGCAGGTCGTCGAAGGCGGAGTACCGCTCGGCCGCGAAGGGGTAGGACGGCAACGCGACGCGCCGCGGAGTCCCGGTCCGGTGGAGGGTCCGCCAGTTCACGGGCACACCGCTGACCCACAGTTCGAGCAGTTTCTCGTACTTCCCCTTCTCGGCCCATGCCGCGATCATCACGTCGAGGTCGGAGTCCGACGCGAACAGCGTCAGCATCTGGGCTCCGCCGGCGACCGAGCCACGGACGATCTCTCCGCCCGCGAACCCGCCCGCCAGGAAACGGCCGAGCCTCTCGACGAGGTCGGGCACGGAGGCTGCGACGACACCGAGGCGCTCCTCCCGTGCTTCGCGGCCGACCTGCAGTGTGTAGGCGACGTCCGCGAGCGCGAGCTCCGCGTTCTCGGGGCGGCCCAGCCACTCCACCAGTTGCTCGGCCCGCGTCCTCAACTGCTCGGCCGTGCGCGCGGACAGCGGTATCACGGCACGTGGGTCGGCGTCGGCCGACGGGCGTGGCGTGGGGCTGTCGGGGACGTACTCCGCTATCACGACGTGCGCGTTGGAGCCTGCGGCCCCGAACGCCGACACGCCCGCGACGCGCGGCAGTGCACCGCGCGTGCCGTCGTCCGGCACGGGCGCCGGCCACTCGGCCAGCTCCTGCTGCACCACGAACGGGGTCTGCTCGAAGTCGATGTGCGGGTTGAGCGTCGAGGCGTGCAGTGACGGTGCCAGACGGCCGTGCTGGAGCTGGAGCAGGACCTTGGTGATGCCGGCGATGCCGGCCGCGCTCTCGGCGTGTCCGATGTTGCTCTTCACCGAGCCGATCGCGCAGAACCCCCGGTCGTCGGTGTAGGGGCCGAACGCCTTGCTCAGCCCGGCGATCTCGATCGGGTCGCCGAGGGAGGTGCCGACGCTGTTCGCGTCGATGTAGCTGACGTCCCGGGCGTTCACACCCGCTCGCCTCAGGGCCTCACCGACGACGTCGGCCTGGCCCGACGGTTCCGGTACGGAGTAACCGCTGGTCCTGCCGCGGTGGTTGGCTGCGGTGCCCTTGACCACTCCGTAGATCCGGTCGCCGTCCGCGATCGCTCGTGCCAGTGGTTTGAGCAGGACCGCGCCCACACCCTCCCCCGGCGCGTAGCCGTCGCCTCCGGCGCCGAAGCTGGCGCAGTGACCGTTGCTGGACGCGAGCCGGCCCTGGCTCAGCAGCAGGTACTTGTTCGGGTGCAGCGAGAGGTTCACGCCACCCGCCACCGCCGTGTCGCAGTCGCCCGCCTCCAGGCTCCGGCAGGCCAGGTGCACGGCCATGAGCGACGACGAGCACATCGTGTCGACGCTCATGCTAGGCCCGCGGAAGTTGAACACGTGTGACACCCGGTTCGCGACGGACGCGGAGCTGCCTGACACGACCGGCGCGGCGCCGGCGTCCCCCGACAGGGCGCTGTACAGCTGGTACTCCTGGTACATCACGCCCACGAAGACGCCGACCCGGCCGTCGAGCAGGTTCCCCGTGCGGTCCTTGCCGGTGTCCCGGACGTACCCGGCGTCCTCCAGCGTCTCGTGCACGCACTGGAGGAACAGCCGCTCCTGCGGGTCCATGACCTCGGCCTCGCGCGGGGAGATGCTGAAGAACTGCGGGTCGAAGTCGTAGGCACCTTCGAGGAACCCGCCCCACTTGCTGTAGGACTTCCCCGGTGCCCCCTTGGCGGGGTCGAAGAAGCGCCTGTGGTCCCAGCGGTCGCCCGGGATCTCGGTGACGCAGTCCTTGCCGGCGGCGAGGTTCTGCCAGAACTCCCGCACGTCGCGGGCCTGGGGGTAGCGGCCCGCGAGTCCGATGATCGCCGTGTCACCGGTTCCCGGCGCCGGGCCGGCTGTCGCCCCCGACGGAGTGGCGGAGGGTACGGGCCATGTGCGTCCCGCTCCCAGGGCGGGCCGCTCGGGGACGTGCGGCGTGACTGCGGGTGTCTGCCGGCGCCCGGCTGCTGAGGGCAGGAGCTCCTCGACCTGCCGAGGACGCGTGTCGAGGAAGTGGTGCGTGAGGGCGGCGATGGTCCGGTGCTCGAAGAACAGGGTCTTCGGAAGCGAACCGAAGACCCCCTCCAGGGTGCGGGTCATCTCCATGGTCATGACGGAGTCGACGCCGTACTCCTCCAGCGACGCCTCGGCGTCGATCCTTTCGGCGGGCAGGTCGATGACCGATGCCAGGAGCCGCTTGAAGTAGGCCACGGCCTGCTGCACGGTGTTCTCGTCCGGTCCGTCCACAGGCACCGCCACCCCGTTCGCGTCGGGCACCACCGTCGCCGTCGCCGTGGCATCCGGCGAGGACAGGGGCCGGGGCGCGGGGCCGTCCACGAGGAGTCCGGCGAGGAGCGTCCGCGTGATCTTCGGGCGGTCGCCCGAGAGCACCATCACCTGGTCGGACGGAGATGCCATGGCCAGGTACAGGGCTCGCAGCCCCTCCTCGTCCCGCAACGGCACGAGCCCGAAGCGTTCGCGCAGCGAGCGTTCCGTCGGCGCGTCGACGTGCATACCGCCGTCGGCCCACAGGGGCCAGGCGACCGACAGGGTCCTCCCCCGGCGCTCGCCCCTTCCCACCAGCGTGTTGCGGTGGGCCGCGTAAGCGTCCATGAACGCGTTCGCGGCCGCGTAGTCGGCCTGTCCGACGTTGCCCAGGGCCCCGGCGACCGAGGAGAAGGCGACCAGGAAGTCGAGGTCGGCGTCCTGCGTGGCCTCGTCCAGGTGGACAAGTCCCGCGACCTTCGGCGCCAGTACCCGGGAGAACTCGTCCGCGTCCTTCCGTATGACGAACGCGTCGCTGGTGAACCCGGCGGCATGCAGGACCCCGTCGATCCGGCCGTACCGCTCCAGGGTGTCCTGGACGAGGGCGGTCACGTCGTCCCTGACCGCCATGTCCGCCTGCGTGTAGACCGCCTCCGCGCCGTGCAGCCGCAGTTGATCCAGCAGGGCGTCCTTGTGCGTGTCGCGGGGCGAACGGCCGGCGATCACGATCCGGGCCCCGGGGACCCTCTTCGCGATGTCGTGCGCGAAGACCTGACCCAGACCGCCGGCGCCCCCGGTGATCAGGTAGACGCCCCCGTCCTTCCAGGGCGTGACCGCCGGACGGTTGTCGACGTCCTCCTCGCGCCACCTCAGGACCTCGCGGAGGCCTCCGAGGTACCGCACGGCCAGGTCCGTGAGCACCGCGCGGTCCGCCGTCACGCGGGACGCGGAGCGTTCCGGGGCGTCCTGCCGGTCCACCAGAACCATCTGGCCGAGCAGCCGCGGATTCTCCAGTGCCGCCGATTTCAGGATGGCGGCCAGGCCTGTCCACAGCGGCGACTCGACGGTCGGAGCGACCAGCTGGACCCGTACCGGGTGGTGGGCAGGCTCCCCGAGCAGTCGTTTGACCTCGTCGAAGACGTGGAGTGCGTAGTCGGTGTAGCGGCGCCCGGCGTCTGTCGCGTCCGACGTCACCCGGACAACCCGCGTGGTGTCCGATGCCTCGAGCGCCGCGGCGACTTCGGGGAGCTCCACGACCAGCACCAGGCCCTCGGGGGCCGGAACCGTGGCCGGAACCGGGTCCGAGACCACCCAGTGGGGGGCGGCGAACAGCTCACGGGTGGCCGTCGCCGTCGTACGGGCGCGCAGGGCGACGCCCCTGAGCCGGACACTCACCCGCCCGTCGTCGTCACAGACGTCGATGTCGATGCGACGCGGACCGTCGCCCTCCTCGCCCGCGCCGTCCCGCACCCAGGCCCACACCTCCGATGGGCAGGGGCCGAGGATCTCGGCCTCGTCCAGCGCGAAGGGCAGCGGCAGCGCGTCCTCACCGTCCGCTCCGGACAGCAGGCCCGCGCATGCCTGCAGGGCGGCGTCCACCGTCGAGGGGTGGAGCCCGTAGGCGTCCCGGGTGTCCCGCACGGCCGCGGGCAGCGCGATCCGGGCCAGGACCTGTCCCTCGCCCGTCCACAATCGCTGGATGCCACGGTGACCTGGGCCGTAACCCATACCGAGCGCCTCGGCGGTCGCGTACAGCTCGTCCGCCTCTGGTCCGGGGGTCCGGCATACGTCACGCAGCCGCGGCAGGTCGACGTGGCCGCCGGCGTCCGCGGCCGCGGGGCGTGTGGTCACGTGCACCACGCCCTCGCTGTGGACCGTGCCGGCGGTTCCGGCAGCCGTGTCGCCCGGACCGAGGATCTCGAATCCGACCTCGCCGTCCTTCTCGGGCCGCAGGCGGACCTGGACGGTCAGCCCCGGCTCGTGCAGGGTGACCGGCCGTGTCCAGACGACGTTCCGGATGCTGGAGACGCGGTACGGCTCGTCGAGGGAGGCGGCGACGGCGGCGCGCGCCAGCTCCAGGCAGGCGGCACCGGACAGTACGGGCCTGCCCCTGACCTGGTGGTCCCTCAGGAAGAACTCCTCACCGGTGAAGACCGATGTGAAGCGCTGCCCGTGGAGCGTCGAGGTGTTGACGTGCAGGAGCGGATGGAGCTGCGCCGGGCGGTCCGCCCGGCTCTGTCCGGTCGCGGTAACGCCGGCCGGCCAGTGGCGCTCGCCCTGGAAGGGATAGGTCGGCATCGATATCCGGCGCGGTGCGTATTCGGATGCGTCGCGGAGCTTCGACCAGTCCACGACGAGACCGGTCGTCCACAGTTGTACGAGCTCGCCGTACTCGCGCCGCGCGAGCGCCGCGTCCAGCGTCCGTGTCTGGTCCACATCGGCGGTGAAGACTGCCAAGCTGCCCTGCCGGCGTTCCACCCGGCCCCGGTACAGGCCGGGGATTCCGGCCTCTCCGTCCAGGAACGCCGTGATTCCCGCGACGAGTTCGGCGGTCGTGGCGGCGATGAGTCCGAGACGTTCCTCATATGCCTCCCGGCCTGTCTGGAGGGTGTGGGCGATGTCCGCGAGCCCGGCTTCGGCGCCCTCGCCCTCGGTCGTCCAGCGCAGCAGCTGACCGGCCTGTGCCCGCAGGGCGTCGTCCGTCCGCGCGGAGAGGACGACGACGGCGGGACCGCCCGCCGGAGGGACTCCGTCCGGCCGGGGGGCCGGGAGGTACTCCTCGACGATGACGTGTGCGTTGGAGCCTCCCGCCCCGAAGGACGAGATGCCGGCGACTCTCGGTGCCGTGGTGCCGTCGTGGCCCGTGGGACGGCTCCATCGCTCCGGTTCCCGCGCCACGTAGAAGGGGCTGCCGTCGAAGTCGATGTGGGGATTGAGCACCTCGGAGTGCAGGGAGGGCACGATCCGGCCGTGCTTCATCTGCAGCAGCACCTTCGTCAGCGCGGCGATACCGGCCGCGCTCTCGGCGTGCCCGATGTTGCTCTTCACCGAGCCGATCGCACAGAACTGCGTCCGGTCGGTGTGCTCACGGAAGGCTCTGGTCAGTCCGGCGATCTCGATGGGATCACCGAGTGAGGTGCCGGTTCCGTGAGCTTCTACGTAGCTCACGGATTCCGCGTCGACTCCGGCCTCACGGAGCGCGTGGCCGATGACGTCGTACTGCGCGCGGGGGTTGGGGACGGAGTATCCGTTGGTCTTGCCGCCGTGGTTGACCGAAGTGGCCCGGATGACGCCGTAGACGGTGTCGTTGTCCTCTCGTGCGCGTGCGAGCGGCTTGAGCAGGACCGCGCCGACACCCTCACCCGGGACGTATCCGTCACCGCCCTGTCCGAAACTCTCGCACCGGCCCTTGCTCGACGCGTATTTGCCGCTGCCGAGCATCAGGAACTTGTTGGGGTGCAAGGAGAGGTTCACACCGCCCGCGACGGCCAGTTCGCAGCCGCCCGTCCGCAGGCTCTGGCAGGCCAGGTGCAGCGCGGTGAGCGACGACGAGCACATGGTGTCGACGGCCATGCTCGGACCGTGCAGGTCGAAGACGTACGACACCCGGTTGGCGATGGTCGACGCGCTGCCGGACAGCGTGACGTTACGTCCGCGCGCCTGCTCCTGGGCGCCGTAGAGCTGGTACTCCTCGTACATCACCCCGACGAAGACTCCGACGTTGCCCGGCAGGCCGCGGTCCGCGCACCGGCTCAGCGCCTCGCGTGTGTACCCCGCGTCCTCGAGCGTCTCGTGCACGCATTCCAGGAACAGCCGCTCCTGCGGGTCCATGAACGCCGCCTCGCGCGGAGCGATGTTGAAGAAGAGCGAATCGAAGCGGTCCACACCGTCCAGGAAGCCGCCCCACTTGGCATAGGTCTTGCCGGGCGCGTTCATGTCCGGGTCGAAGTAGGGGGCGTGGTCCCAGCGGTCGGCGGGAATCTCGGTGACGCTGTCCCGGCCCTCGGCCAGATTCCGCCAGAACTCCCGGATGTTCCGCGCCTGGGGGTAGCGGCCCGCCAGTCCGACGACGGCTATCTCCGTGTCCCGTCCCACCGGCTCCAGGCGGCTGCGCCGCACGACCGCCGGGCGGGTGCGCCCGGACCGTGTCGCGCCCCGGGGGGCGTCCGCGGAGGTACCGGACGGCTCCTGGGCTTCCGTGGCAAGCAACTCGACCAGTCTCGGCCGGTGCGCACCGAGGAGGTATCCGGACAGGGCGCTGATGCTCTGGTACTCGTAGAACAGCGTCTTGGGCAGTGATCCGAAGACCGTCTCCAGCCTGTTGGTCAGGTTCATCGCCATGATCGAGTCGATGCCGTAGTGCTCGAGGGCGTCGTCCGCGTCGATCCGCTCGGCGGGCACCCGCAGCTCGGCGGCGAGGAAGTCGACCAGGTACTGGCAGGTCCGCTCCTCCAGGGTGCGGTCCGGGCCGTCGCCGTCCTCCGCGGCGGGGACCGCGGGGGACGCCGCCTCACCCTGCGGCAGTGTGCCGCGGGCCCGCTCGGCGGAGGCATCCGCCGCGTACGCCCTGGAGGTGAAGCCCCGGAGCCGGCAGCGCGGTGTGCCGGTGTCGTCGAGGAGGTCGATGTCCAGCTTGCGGATACCGAGATCGGGCTGGTCGTCGTCGCTGTACCGGACCCACGCCCACATCTGCGGAGTGCAAGGTCCCAGCACGTCCAACTCGTCCAGTGCGAAGGGGAGGTGGAGCATGCCGGGGGTGGGGTCCGCCCGGTCCTCGTCACGGCCGAACAATCCGACGGCGGACTGCAGGGCGGCGTCCAGAAGACCTGGGTGCAGCACGTACCCGTCGGCGTCGGCCGGCGTCCCGGACGGCAGTCGCAGCCTTGCCAGCGCCTGCCCGTCGCCGATGGCCACACTCTCGACGCCGCGGTGCGCGGGGCCGTAGTCGAGACCCATGGACCGGTAGACGCGATAGCACTGTTCGGCGTCCATCTGTGCGGCACCGCACGCCACACGCAGCGCGTCCACGTCCACGGCTTCCGGCGCGCCGTCACCGGCGAGGGCCCGGACAGTGCCCTGGCTGTGGACGACGGCGTCCGCGTCGGGTGCACCTCCCGGAACGCCGGAGATCTCGAAGGTCACCTCCCCGGCGGCGGCTTCCCCGGGCGCGGAACCGGCCTGCGCGGCGTACAGCGTCGTCGAGACGTGGGCGGGTTCCTCGGCGACCGTCAGGGGCTGGGCCCACACCACGTTGCGGAGCACGGTCCGACGCGTGCGCCCGTCGAGCGAGGCGTCCAGCGCCGCACGTGCCATCTCCAGGTACGCGGCGGCCGGAAGCACCTTGCGGCCGTCGACGACGTGGTCGGTGAGGAAGGACTCCTCCCCTGAGAAGACCGAACCGAACCGCTGGGCGTCGAGGGTGGAGGTGTTGGTGTGGACGAGCGGGTGGAGCCGTCCGGCACCGGGATCGGCGGGGCCGGGTCCCGCGAGCAGGTCGCCCACCCAGTAGCGCTCCCGGGCGAAGGGGTAACCGGGCAGCGGGAGCATCCGGGGGCGCTGCGAACCGTACAGCTTGCCCCAGTCGACGCTCAGGCCCTTGACCCAGAGGCCGAGCAGCCGGTCGAACTTGCCCTTCTCGATCCACACGTCGACGGTGGTGGCCATGTCGCCGTCGTCGCCGAGGGCGGTGAGCGCCTCCCGGTGCTCCTTCACGTTGCCGAGGTGCAGGTCCTCGACGTCCTGCTCGCCGGCGGCGAACGCGGTGAGTCCCCGGACGAGCTCGGCGTGGGACGCGACGGCCAGTGCGAGCCGCACGTCCATCGCCTCACGGCCGAGCTGGAGCGTGTGGGCGACGGCGCCGAGGTCGAGGGCGGCGGCGTCCCGGGATTCGAGCCAGTCGAGCAGGTCCCGGGCCCGTTCCCGGAGGCGGTCGGTGTCCTTCGCCGAGAGGACGATCAGGTGCGGAACGCCCTCCTGTTCGGGAGCGGGTGCGGGAGCGGCTCGGCGGTATTCCGCAACGACGACATGAGCGTTGGATCCGCCGGCACCGAACGAGGAGACCCCGGCGATCCGGTCGCCTTCCGTCAACTCCCCGTCGTCACCGACTACTGCGGGTCGCGTCCACTCGGTCGTCTCCCGCTGGAGACGGAAGGGCGTCCGGGTGAAGTCGATGTTGGGATTGGGTTCCTGCGCGTGCAGGCCGGCCGCGATGTGCCCGTGTTGCATCTGGAGGACGACCTTGAGCAGCCCCGCGATGCCCGCGGCGGCCTCCAGGTGACCGATGTTGCTCTTCAGGGAGCCGATGGCGCACTGCTGCCGGGAGCCGGTGTCCGGGGCGAACGCCTGGGCCAGCCCGTCGACCTCGATCGGATCGCCCAGCTCGGTGCCGGTGCCGTGTGCTTCCACGAAGCTCACCTCGCCGGCGGAGACGCCCGCACGGGCGAGCGCCTCGCGCACGACCTCGGCCTGCGCGACGGGGCTGGGGACGGTGTAGCCGTTGGTCCGGCCGCCGTGGTTGATGCTGCTGCCACGCAGCACTGCCCGGATGTTGTCGTTGTCCCGTTCGGCGTCCTCCAGCCGCTTGAGCAGGACGACGGCCACGCCCTCCCCCGGCACGAATCCGCTGCCTCCGGCTCCGAAGCTGCGGCACCTGCCGTCGTCCGACAGCATCCGCTTGCCGGACATCAGGGTGTAGTTCGAAGGGTGCAGGTAGAGATTGACCCCACCTGCGACGGCCAGGTCGCACTCACCGCGGCGAAGGTGCTGGATCGCCTCGTGGACGGCGCTCAGGGACGACGAGCAGAGTGTGTCGACCGGCAGACTCGGCCCCGTGAGGTCGAGAAGATACGACACCCGGTTCGCCACCGACGCGAACGAGGTCAAGGGGTGCAGCTTCTCGTTGCGTTTCCGCAGTTCGGGGCCGTACAGGTCGAAACCGGTCTTCGAGACGCCGGCGAAGACACCGACCCTACGGCGATGGGCGTCGGCCAGGCGCTGCCTGGTGTAGCCGGCGTCCTCCAGCGCGTTCCAGGACTCCTGCAGGAACAGGCGCTCCTGCGGGTCCATGCTCATGGCCTCTTGCGGCGAGATCGCGAAGAAGAGCGGGTCGAACTCGGCGAACCCGTCGAGGAATCCGCCCCACTTGCTGTAGCTCAGGCCCGCCGCCACCGCTTGGTCGCGGTCGGGGTGGTAGAAGCCCTCCAACGGCCAGCGGCCCTCGGGGATCTCTGTGACGCAGTCTCGCCCGTCGGCCAGGTTCTCCCAGAACTCCCGCAGGTTCCGGGCCTGCGGGAACCGTCCGCTCATGCCGATGACGGCGACCGCGTCCTCGGTGCGCCCGGTGGCGGGCGAGGACGGCGCCTGCGCCTGCCGTCCGGCTGCGGAGGCTTCCACCGGCCTCGGCGTGGGAGCGGCCTGCCCCGGCGCGGGAGCGGCCTGCCGGGGCGCGACCGACCCCGTCCAGTCCAGGCATCCCTGCCGGTGCGCCCGGAGAAAGTAACGCGCGAGGGCATCCAGCGAGTTGAACTCGTACAGCAGCGTCTTGGGCAGGTCCGGGAAGACGTCGGCGAGTTTCCGGTTGAGCCGGGTGACGACGATGGAGTCGATGCCGTAGTTCGCCAACGGCACATGAGCGTCGATCCTGGCGACCGGCAGGCCGATGACACCGCTGAGCATCTGCCCGAGCCTGCGGACGATCCTGTCGCGCAGCGCCTCGTCGTCGACGCCCTCGGGAAGCGCGGGTACGGGGGCCGGGGCGGACCCGGCGGTGGTCGTCGGCTGCCGGAGGAGCGTCCGGCGGATGCGCGGCCCGTCGCCCTCGACCGCCATCACCTGGCAGTGGTCCGACCCGAGGGCGTCGTGGAAGACCCTGAGGCCCGACTCGGTGCGCAAGGCGTGCATGCCCGTCTGCTCCCGCAGGGCCTGCTCCGTCTCCTCGTCGACCGGCATCCCGCCCTCGGCCCACAGCGGCCAGTTGAGCGAGAGGCTTCGCCCCGAGCGCAGGCCCTGCGCGACCAGACCGCCCCGGTGGTGCGCGAACGCGTCCAGGAACGCGTTGGCGGCGGCGTAGTCGGACTGGCCTACGTTGCCCGTGACCGCCGCGGTGGAGGAGAACAGGGCGAAGAAGTCCAGCGCGTCGTCCTTGCTGGCTGCGTCCAGGTTGAGGGTGCCGGCTGTTTTGGGGGCGAGGACCTCACGCAGTTCCTCGGCGCTCTTGTGCGCCACGAATCCGTCCCGGAGTATCCCGGCGCTGTGGATGATGCCGTGGATGGCACCGTGCTCACGCCGCGCACCTGCCAGGTACGCCTCGACACCGTCCCGGTCGGCCACGTCGAGCCGCGTGTACTCCACCCGCGCATGCGGACGGTGCAGGCCCTCGAGGAGCTCTCGTCGGCTGCTGTCGAGGGCGGAGCGGCCGCTGAGCAGGACGGACGCGTTCTGTACGGATCTCAGCAGGTCCCGGGCGAAGATCAGTCCGAGCCCGCCGAGGCCGCCGGTGACGACGTACGTACCGCCTTCCCGCCAGGGCAGGGTCGTGTGTCCGGTGCTCGACGCCTCGTGCCAGGTCAGGACCTCACGGACGCCGTCGCGGAACCGTACGACGCGGTCGCCACCACGCTCGCGACTCGCCAGGATGCGGGCGGCGGTCGGCGACACCCCGGCGGCCGGGTCGACGAGGAGCAGCTGGGGCACGATCCCGGGGTTTTCCAGGCCCGCACTCCTGACCAGGCCGATCAGGCCTGACAGGAGAGTGTCCTCCCCTTCCAGGGAGCAGACGAGCTGAACCAGTGTGGAAGGCAGTTCCGGGTTGCCGGCCAGCGGGCGCAGCGCGGCGAGCACCTGGCCCGCGAGGTCGGCGTAGCGGTCCGCGAGCCCGGTGGCCCCGGTCCGCAGGAGGCGCACGTCGACCGCCGCATCCTGCTCACGCAGTGCCTGCTCCAGTGCGGGGGACCCGGTGAGGAGCAGCACTTGTCCCGGCTTCCGCCCGGTCGCGGGGCCGTCGGCCGCCTGCCAGACCGGGTGGCACCGCACCAACTCGGGCGACGGCACCGCGCCGGGGAGGCCCATCGGCGCTCCCGTGCGGTCCTGACGCTCCTTCAGGAACCGTTTGACGTGCTCCTTGGAGACGCGATCGGCCTTGAGATCCAGCAGAAGCCGTTCCAGCTCACTGTCCATGATCAGCGCCCCTCGTTGTCGGTGGTCCGACCGGTGCCGTCGAGGACGGACCGTCGGATGTGCTCGGCGGCGGCTTCGACGTCGAGAGAGCCGCTCACCAACTCGTCGAGGACGTCGTCGATCAGCGAATCCGGCGGGCCGTCCTGCGGCCCGCCGTCCGCGGCGACCGGGTGGTTCTCAGGGAGACGGCCGTCGACCGGCCGCTCCGCGATCCAGTAACGCTCCCGGGCGAAGGGGTACGTGGGCAGGGGCACGATGCGCGCCGCTCCCGCCGGGTGGAGGCTGTCCCAGTCCAGCTCGAAGCCGTTCACCCACAGGTCGAGCGCCTTGGCGTACATGCCCTTGGCCAGCCATGTCCCGACGACCGCGCTCATGTCCGGGTCGGCGGTCAGGGCGGTCAGCGCCCGGTCGGTGCGTGCGGCGCGGCCCCGGTGCAGCCCTGCCCCGCCCCCGGGGTGGTCCAGGAAGGCCCGCAGCCGGTCCCGTAGCTCGGCGAACGAGCTCACGACCGTCCCCAGCCGCTCGCTCATGGCTTCGCGGCCGACCTGCAGGGTGTAGGCGACATCGGCCAGTGCCGCTCCGGTCCGCTCCGTCTCCAGGAGCGAGTCAAGCAGAGCGCTCGCCTGCTCCCGGAGCCGTTCCTCGTCCTTGGCGGACAGGACCACGACGGCCGGCCCGGCGGCGCGGACGGACCCGGGAGCCGGCCGGTCGCGGACGTACTCCTCGATCACCACGTGGGCGTTGGAACCTCCTGCGCCGAAGGACGAGACACCGGCCCGGCGCGGCACCTCGGAGCTGACGCCGTCGACGGTGACGACCGGCCGCTTCCATTCCGCGCCCTTGCGCTGGACGACGAACGGCGTGGCGTCGAAGTCGATGTGCGGGTTGAGTTCGTCGACATGCAGGCTGGGGGCGAGTTCACCGTGCTGCATCTGCAGAACGGTCTTGAACACGCCCGCGATTCCGGCGGCGGCCTCGGCGTGGCCGATGTTGCTCTTGACCGAGCCGATGGCGCAGTACCGCACGTCATCGGTGTCGTGGGAGAACGCGCGGGTCAGACCGTTGATCTCGACCGGGTCGCCCAGCGCGGTGCCGGTGCCGTGCGCCTCGACATAGCTGATCGTGCGGGCGTCGATGCCCGCCCGGTCGAGCGCGTCCCGCACGACCCGGCCCTGTGCGACCGGATTCGGCACGGTGTAACCGTTCGTCGTGCCGCCGTGGTTGATGCTGGTGCCACGGATGACCGCGTGGATATGGTCGCCGTCCCGCTCGGCGTCCTCCAGCCGCTTGAGGACGAGGGCGCCGACGCCCTCACCGGGGACGAAGCCGTTGCCGCCGGCACCGAAACTGCGGCACTTGTCCTCGTCGGCAAGCATCTGCAGACCGCACAGATTGATGTAGCTCGACGGATGCAGGTAGAGGTTCACCCCGCCGGCCACCGCCAGTTCGCAGGCGCCGTGCAGCAGGTGCTCGCACGCCTCGTGGAGCGCTGTCAGCGAGGAGGAGCACATCGTGTCGACCGGCATGCTCGGACCGTTGAGGTTCATCTTGAACGAGACCCGGTTGGCCGCCGAACCGAAGGAGGTGTAGGGCTGGACGGTGTCGCCGCGGCGCCATCGTTCGGGGCCGTAGAGGCTGTGTCCGGCTCGGGTGATCCCCACGAACACGCCGACGCCGGAGCGGTGTTCCCTCTCGAGGCGGGTCCGCGTGTAGCCGGCGTTCTCGAACGCCCGCCACGCCTCCTGGAGGAACAGTCGCTCCTGGGGGTCGATCTCGGTGGCGTCGTTCGGCGTCATCTCGAAGAACAACGGGTCGAAGTCGGCGAACCCGTCGAGGAAGGCACCCCACTTGCTGTAGCTCCTGCCCTTCGCGGCGGCGTCCTCCTTGTCGGGCTCGTAGAACCCGTCGAGCGCCCACCGGTCGGCGGGGATCTCCGTGACGGTGTTCCGGCCCTCGCGCAGCACCGACCAGAAGGCGTCGAGTGTCTCGGCCTGGGGAAAGCGCGCGCTCATTCCCACGATCGCGACGCCACCGGTGTGCCCGGACAGCGGTGCGGGACGAGCCGCCGTACGGCCGGGCCCGGGCCGCGCGGCGGACTCGGCCGGCGCCTGCTTGTCCGGGACGACGGCCTGCACGGCGACCGTGGTCTCCGGTTCGGCCGGGGTCTCGTGGCCCACTCCGAGGGCGCGGGCCACGGCCTCGCCGCGCTCGGTGACGAAGTACTCGGTCAGCGCCTCGATCGTGCGGTACTCGAAGAACAGGGTGCTGCTCGTCTCTCCCAGATCCTTCTTGAGGCTGGTCAGCAGCTGCAGGATGAGGATGGAGTCGATGCCGTAGGCGGACAGTTGTTCGCGGGCGTCGATGGATTCGGCGGGGATCAGGAGGGTCCGCGCGACCAGCTCCTTCAGATAGGTACGCACGGCGTCGCCTAGCACCGCCCCGTCGAGCCGGGCCGTATCGGCCGGCGTCACCGGCTGAGAGCCGGCTGACGACGGTACGGAGCGCGGCTCGGAGAGCGGCGCGTCCGCCGTCGGCGGCTGTTCGCCGCGGGGCTGGTGGATCACCCCGTCGCTGAAGCCGACCACCACCTGCTGGCCGAGCGGGTGCGCGTCCCTCGCGGGGAACTCGACGCCTTCGAAGCCCTCCCACTCCAGCACCGACTGCCACGTCTCGGGCCGCAGGCCGGGTCCCCCGGTTTCGCGCAGGTCGGCGTCGTGCGGCCACCAGCCGTCGAGCAGCGCGAACGTCAGCATTCCGAAGACGGTGTGGCCGTCGATCTCGTTGATCACGACACCGCCACCGGACCTCAAGAGCGCCTTGCTGTTGCGCAGTGACGAACGGATCTCCTTGGTGGCGTGCAGCACGTTGGTCGCGATGACCAGGTCGTACCCGCCCTCGTCGAATCCCTGTTCGGCGACGGGCCGGCCGGCGTCGAAGATCTCGCAGTGCAGGAACGGATTCCGCGCGCCGAATTCCCGCCGGCCGTGGATGAGGAACGCCTTGGAGAGGTCGGTGTAGCAGTATTCGCCGATGTGCCCCTGGTACGGCTGAAGCCGGCGCATGACCGTGGCGGTGGTACCGCCCGTTCCGGCACCTATCTCCAGGATGCGTATCCGGGCTTCGGGGTCCTGCGCGAGCCTGCTCTCGACCAGCGCGACGACACAGTCCCCGACGACATCGTTGAAGTAGTCGGCGATCATGTTCCGCTTGTAGATCCCCTCGACGAGATCCAGCGAGGAGCCCGGGAAGATCACGTCGACCGCGGGGACGTCGCCGGTGAGGACGTCCGGCAGAGCGCGCAGTGTCCTGTCGGCCAGGTCGACGGAAGCGTGCAGTTCGGGGTCCGCGAGCCACTCACGCCTGCTGCGTTCCCACTCGGCGGCGGTGGCGTCCGGATCTACCGGGTCGGACATGGCTGCCCGGTAGCAGCCCGCCGGCCCGCTCGCCGCGATCCATCCCTGCCGCTCGAACAGCCTCAGGGTCTCGGCCGCCCAGCGGTCGTACTTGCCGAGAATGCCTCCGGCCTGCCGGAAGGAGTCCGCGTCGACTGTGCCCGTGCCGATCCAGCCGCGGGCGTTCAGCGAGCACCACAGGAGGCGCAGGAGCAGCTCGTCCAGCTTCCGCAGCTTGGACTTGGCCTGTGTCTCCACGGTCCGCAACTGCTCACCCCGGGCCGGCAGCAGCGGGGCCAGCGGCTCGCTCCGGCGCTCCGCGGGTGGTTCCAGTACGCGGATCGCTTCGCGATCGCTCCAGCCCTCGAACCGCTCGGGCTCGCTGGTGTTGAGGTAGGCCACCTGACCGAGCGGAGAGGCCAGCAGCCGCTCGACGGCGTCCATCGCCAGTGCCGGGTCGATGTCGCCGAGGCCCTCACGCCGGTAGATGCGCTCACGGACGTGCTCCGGCACATCGAGTCCGCTCCCGACAGCGCCCCAGAAGCCCCAGTTGATCACCTTCACGGCGTACGGGCGCTCGGAGAGCCTGCGGGCCAGGGCGTCCTCGAAGGCGTTACCGGCCACGTAACTGCAGTAACCCATGGCCGGGTTGACCGACGCGATCGAGGAGAAGAAAAGCATGAAGTCGATTCCGTCGGCGTCGAAGACCTCCGCCATGCACACGCTGGCGTCGATCTTCGCCCTGAGCCCCTGCCTGAACTGCTGCTCGGTCGTGTTGGGGAGGCTCTGGTCCACCAGGCCGAAGGCGGACTGCACCACGCCGTGGACCGTGCCGAACCGCTCCTGGATCCGGGCGTACGCGCCCCGCAGGGAGTCCAGGTCGGCGGCGTCGGCCCGGACGTACCACGGGGCCGGTCCGAGCGCGGCCAGCCGGTCGATCTCCGACTGGATGCCGGCGTCCTTCTCCCGGCGGCCGATCCAGACGAGCTGCGCCCGGAAGCGCCGGATCAGGTCTTCGCTCCAGAGCCGGCCGATGCCGCCGGCCCCGCCCAGGACGACGTAGACCCCACCCTCCTTGTACGGCGAGCGGACCGGTTCCGGCAGCTCCACCTGGTACAGACCCCTACGGAACCACCGGCCGTCGCGCAGCGCACGCACGGTCCCGGCCGGGGCTGCCGGCAGGCTGCGGGCGGTGAGCTCGTCGGACACGCCCAGGTCGAAGGAGCGCACGCTCCAGTTGGGCAGTTCCTTGGCCATGACCTCGGCAAGGCCGAGCACGGCCGCGTCGGCGGGCAGCACCTGCTCGCCCCGCCGCACGGGCTGCGTCTGCCGCGTCACCACGGTCCACGTCAGCTCCTCGCCGCCGTGGCCCAGCTCGAACAGTGCCTTGACCAGCCGGAAGAACGCGATCACTCCGACGTCGGTGCGCCGTAGCAGCGCGCCGGGCCCGTCGCCCGTGTCCGCCGGGGAAATCCACACGAGGTCGCGGACCCTGCCCACGCGCCGCAGCTGCTCGGTGAGCGATTCGGCGCTCACCGAGCCGTCGTTGACGAAGTGCGCGTCGGGGCACTCGGCGGCCAGGGCGGCGCGCTCCGCCGGGCTGCCGCCCACGACGACGATGCCGCTCCGGAGGTCCGGGCCGGGGCTCTGCTCCGGGGCCCGTTCCTCGACCCAGAGGGGCGCCAGCGCCAGATGACCGGCGCCGGTCCACGGGCCCGCCGCGGGCGTCTGGACGGCAGCCGGCGCGGGCGTCTGGACGGCAGCCGGCGCGGGCGCGGTGCCTGCGGGGCGGACGGGCGCCGTGTGGCTGGGCGCCTGCTGCGAGGGCAGCCAGTGGCGCTGCCGTTGGAACGGATACGTCGGCAGGGGGACGCGGCGGAACGTGCCGCTCTCGAAGAGCCGCTCGTACCGCAGCTGGTACCCCTGCAGGTACAGAGCGCAGACGGCTTCCAGGTGCTCCCGACGGGCCGTCCCGGTCGCGCCCTCCGCGCACGCCCGCAGACTGCTGTCGCCGAAACCCTCCAGAGCCGGCTGCGGGCTCACCGGGTTCTCCGTGAGGTCGGCGACGCGTACCTCCCGAGGCTGTCCGTCCGTGAGCCACCGGCCCAGGAGCGTCACCAGATGGGTGGTGTCGCGGGCGACACACGCCAGCCGGACGGGGCAGTGCCGACGGCCCCGCACCAGGGTCGAGCTGATGTCGCCCAGGTCGGTGTCCGGATGGCTGTGCAGGTGCTCCACCAGCCTTTCCGCCTGGGTCCGCAGTTGCTCCTGGGACAGGGCGGACAGCACGACGAGGTGGTCCAGGACGGGCGCGGTGTCACGGAGCGGCAGATCGGGAGCCTCCTCGACCACCACATGGGCGTTGGTGCCGCTGAACCCGAAGGAGCTGAGCGCGGCGCGCCGTGGCCGGCCCGGCTCGGCCGTCCAGGTCCGGTGCACCGTGTTCACGTAGAACGGGCTGCCCGCGAACTCGATGTGGGCGTTGCCCTGTTCGAAGTGGAGGCTGCGAGGCAGCTCGCGGTGGCGCAGGGCGAGCAGGATCTTGATGAGCCCCGCCATCCCCGAGGCCGGCGCGGCGTGCCCGATGTTCGTCTTGATCGAGCCGATGGCGCAGTATTCACGTCTGTCGGTGTAGTGACGAAACGCGCGGCTCAGCGCCTGGAACTCGATGGGGTCGCCGAGCTGGGTACCCGTGCCGTGCGCCTCGACCAGCTGGATGCCGGTGGGGTCGACGCCGAAGGTGTCGTACACCTGGCGCTCCAGCCGTTCCTGCGACTTGGCGCTCGGCGCCGTGATGCCGTTGGAGGTCCCGTCCTGGTTGATGCCCGAGCCGCGGACCACGCCGTGGATGTGGTCACCGTCGGCGAGGGCGTCCCGCAGCCGTTTGAGCATCACGACACCGACGCCCTCGCCGGGGACGAAGCCGTCCGCGCCCTCCGCGAAGGTGTGGCACTGGCCGGTCTCCGACAGCATCCCGGCCTTGTGGGCGTTCAGGTAGTAGTCGGGGGCGCACTGCACGGACACTCCCCCGACCAGGGCCGTCTCGATCTCGCCCGCGCGCAGTGCCTGGCAGGCGAGGTGGAGGGCCACCAGGGAGCCGGAGCATGCCGTCTCGACGGCGATGGCGGGGCCCTGCAGGTCGAGGAGGTAGGAGAGGCGGGCCGGGATGATGGCCTCGGCGTTGCCCCACATGGCCTGGGCGGGGGCGTCCTCGCTGGAGCCGGGCAGGTAGTCACTGACCTGGGTCCCGATGTAGACGCCGCAGGACCGGCCGCGGATGGCGTCGCCGGCGTACCCGGCGTCCTCCAGTGCCTTCCATGCCTCTTCCAGCACCATGCGCTGCTGGGGATCCATGTAGGTGGCTTCGAGGCCGGAGATCTGGAAGAACATCGGATCGAACCGGTCGATGTCGTCCATGAGCGAGGCGTACCGGGGGTGGGGCGCACCCGGCGCCACGAAGGCCGACATGTCCCAGCGGGAGATCTCGCCGACCAGGCTGCTGCCGTCGACGAGGTGCTGCCACAACTGGTCGGTGTCCTTGGCCGTGCCGAACTTCCCGCTCATGCCGATGATGGCGACCGGCTCACCTGCGGGGCCGGGGGCGGTCTCGGACACGGCCTGCGGCGGTGTACCGGCCACGGCGGGCACCGGCAACGGCGGCGGCATGCTGGTCACGGCCTGTGGCGGCGTACCGGTCGTGGCGGGGGCGGCCACGGCTGTGGGGGTGGGCGGCCGGAACTCGGCTGCCGGGGCGGCCGGAACGCGGGCCGCGGTAGGGATCGGTGGCGCCGAGTCGAGGTGGTGCTCCACCACGTAGGCCGCCAGCGCGCGCACCGAGCTGTGGTCGAAGAGGTCCGTGACGGAGAGCGAGATGCCCAGGTCGGTGCCGAGTTGCTGTGTGAGCTCGACGCCGAGGATGGAGTCCACGCCGTAGTCGGCGAAGGAGTCCTCCTCGGATATCTCCCGGCGGTCCAGACCCAGCGAGGACTCGAGCCTCGCGACGATCACGGAACGCACCCGCTCCTGCGCGTCTTCCGTACCCCGCGGTGCGGGGTCGTGCGCTCCGGTCAGCTCGCCGGTGGCGGCCACCACGATCTGGTGGCCGGCGTCGTGCACGGGGGCCGCGGGGAAGGACACCGAGGCGAAGCCGTCCTCCTGCAGCACCTTCTGCCAGGTTTCGGGGGCCAGCCCCGGGCAGCCGGGTATGCGCAGTTCGGCGTCCTGGTAGCGCCACCAGCCGTCGAGCAGCCCGAAGGTCAGGTGCAGGAACGGCGTCCGCGTCGCCAGCTCGTTGAGGACGAGTACGCCGTCCGCGCCCAGCAGCGCCCGGGCGTGGCGCGCTGCCGCCCGGATGTCGCGGGTCGCGTGCAGGACGTTGGTGGCGAGGACGATGTCGTAGCCGCCCGTTCCCAGCGCCTGCTCGGCGGGGTCGCGCTCCGCGTCGAACACCTCGAACCGCAGGTACGGGTGGTCGGTGCCGAACTCCTGCCGGCCGTTGCGCAGGAAGTACTGGGAGACGTCCGTGTAGCAGTACTCCGCCATGCTGTCGCGGTACGGAGTCAGCCGTCGCAGCACCTTCTCGCTGGTGCCGCCGGTGCCGGAACCGATCTCGAAGATGCGGACACGGTGGGCGGGGTCGCGGTCGAGCAGGGCCTCGACGCGGTCCGCCACCAGCTCGGCAACGAGCTCGTTCAGCGCCGTGGCACTGTCGCAGTCCCGGTACACACCTCGTACCAGGCTCATCGACGACCCCGGGAAGATCACGTCGGTCGCGGGCCGTCTGCCCGCGAGAACCTCGGGCAGCACGCGGATCACCGGATCCAGCAAGTTGACGTAGGGGTTGGTGCCTTCGCTCTCCCGGCACACCACCTCCCAGCGCCTCCACACGTCGGCGGCGTCGACACGCGCCCTGCCGGTCGGGGTGTACCGCTCGGGGCCGTGCTCCAGGTAGCCGTGCTCCGCCAGGATGCGCAGGCTCTCGTCGAGCCAGCGGTCGTAGCCGCCGCCAGGATTCAGGGCGGCCCTCAGCTCGGCGACAGACCCGCCGGCACTCTTCATCCCCAGTGTCTGCAGCTGCAGCAACAGCAGTTCGCACAACAGGTCGTCGTCGAAGCCCCGGGCGCTGCCGGAGTCCGCGAGCACGCGCCGCAGCCTCGGGTCGTCCACGCCGCCGGGACCGGGACCGGCGGGGCGGGTGCCGTCGCCGGCCTGTCGCGGGACGGTGGTCTTCTCCAGGGCGAGCTGGTGGTAGGGCCCGGAGAGCAGGTGGTCCAGCGCCGCCATGCCCTCGGCGGGTTCGATGGAGCCGATGCCGCTCTGCTCCATCCGCTGTTGGTACGCGGACGAGGCGACCACTCCGACGCTGCCCCAGTAGCCCCAGTTCATCACCTTCACGGTGGTGGGACGGGTCTGCTGCCACAGCCGGGCGAACGCGTCCTTGAAGACACAGCCGCACACGTAGTTGCTCTGTCCCGCGGATCGCTGGAACGAGTTGATCGAGGAGAAGAACAGCATGAAGTCCAGCGGCTCGTCCGCGAAGACCTGCGCGACGCGGACGCTGATGTCCACCTTCGCGCGCACTGCTGCCCTGAAACGTTCCTCCGGCATCCTGGCCACGCTCTGGTCGAGCAGCGCGAGCGCCGAGTGGACGACGCCGTTGATCTCGGGGAAGCGGGCCTTGATCCGCGCGACGGCGTCCGCCAGCGCGTCCCTGTCCGTGGCGTCGGCCTGCAGGTACCAGGGCGCCGGGCCCAGTCGGGACAGTTCGCCGATCCTGGCCCGGATGGCCTCGTCCTCGGCGCGGCGGCCGATCCAGACCACCTGCGCCCCGTAGGCGCGTACGACGTGCTCGGTCCAGACCGCGCCGAGGCCGCCCGCGCCGCCGATGACCACGTAGACCCGGCCGCTCCGGTACGGCACCGCCTCGGCGGGGAGAGCATCGAAGGACACCGGTGTCAGGGTCTGCCGGAACCAGTTCCCGCCGCGGTGGGCCCAGCTGCCGCCGGACGGCTCCGCAGGCAGGCGCAGCGCCTCTCTCAGCACGTCGTCCCGTACCGCCTCCACGTCGGCCAGGCGCACCCGCCATCGCGGGTTCTCCTTGGACAACGAGCCCAGCAGGCCGTGCACGCCGGCGTGACTCGGGTCGACGCGGTCGGTGTCGACGACACCTTGGCTGCGGACCGTGAGGGCGGTCCACTCCAGGTCCCGCTTGTCGTAGCCGAGTGCCAGCAGCGCCTTGGCCAGCCGGAAGCCGGCGTATACGCCCTCCTCCTGGCGGGTGATCAGGTCCTCGCTCTCCGGCAGCACGGGCGCACCGCCGCTCGCGACCCAGACGACGCCGGCGTAGTGCCCACCGCGAGCGAGGCGCTCCCGCAGACCGTCGAGGGTGTCGTCGGCCCGCAGCAGCAGAACGTCCACGTCCTCCCCCTGCCCGGTGAGGACGGAGGCCATTTCCTCCGGGTCCGCGCCGACCAGTAGCGTCCGTCCCAGCGGACCGCCGCCGTCCGCCGAAGGTCCGGGCCGTACCGGCTCCCAGCGGGGCTCGAGCAGCACCGGGTGCCCGCCGGCGGCGGGCTCCTCCGACGCCGGCGGCAGCTCGGCCACGGTGCGCAGGGGCCGGGTGCTGAAGGCCCTGAACCGCACTCGTACCTCGCCCCGCGCGTCGCACAGGTCGACGTCGAACTTGTCGCCGCTCTCCGTGGTGCGCCTGAGCCACGCCCACATGACCGGCTCGCAGGGGCCCAGGATCTCCACCGCTGCGACGGCGTACGGGAGGTGGAGGCCGTCGCCGCCGAGCGTCAGGCCGATGGAGGCCTGGAGTGCGGCGTCCAGCAGCCCCGGGGGCAGCACCTGGGTCCCAGGGCCGTACTCGGGCGCCTCGGGCAGCGCGAGTTCGGCGAGGACCTGGGCGTCCCCCACGAGAAGTCGCCTCAGCCCCTGGAAGGAGGGCCCGTACACGATGCCCTGACGACGGTAGACGAGGTACGCCTCCGTCGCGGCCATCTCGTAGCGGCCGCACTCGGCCCGCAGTGCCGCGAGGTCGAGCCGTGGCAGCGCCGCCGCGCCGGCACCCGCCTCGATGCGTCCCTGGCTGTGCACCACGGGGGCGTCGCCGCCGGGGGCAAGGATGCGGTAGCGGGTCCCCGCGACGCCGTCCGGTTCCAGCTCGACTCGGAGGCCGAGCGAGGTGTCCCCGACCCTCACCGGCCGAAGCCAGACGACGTCGCGGAGCGTGACGCCCGCCGTCGGTGCGTTCCGGTGTGCGGGGAGCGCGGCATGGGCGGCGCGGGCCAGCTCCAGGTGAGCGACGCCCGGCAGGATCTTCTCCCCGGCCACGAGGTGGTCGCGCAGGAAGGACTCCGACCCGGTGAGCACCGTGTCGAACCGGCGTCCCGTGGCGTCGGCACGGCCGGATGCCACGAACATCCCGTCCGATGCCGGCCGCGCCGTACACTGCCGCCACAGGCGCTTCCTGGCGAAGGGATAGCCGGGCAGCGCGACCGGCGCGGTGCGCCGGCCGCCGAACAGCCTGCGCCACGCCAGGTCGTACCCCTGGCAGTAGGCCCTCGCCGCTGCGCGCAGCGCGTCCCGGAGACCGGTGCCGTCGTGGTGCGGTCCGGCCGCCTCCTCCAGCAGTCGGTCACCTGCCTGCCGGGCCTCGTCGCTCGGTGCGAAGTCCTTGGGTACTTCCCCGGTGAAGACATCGGGGTCCTGGCCGTCCGCTGCCAGCAGGCGCAGCAGGCGCACCGCCTCGGCGCCGTCGCGGGCCACAACGGCGCAACGGTGCCGGAAGTGGGGCCGCCCGTCCAGCAGTGTCGCGCCGACTTCACGCAGGCTGTGCGTGCGCCGGGGGTCCTCCAGGAAGTCGATCAGATCGGCGACACGTTGCCGCAGTGACTCCTCGGACTTGGCCGACAGGGCCAGCATGTGGGCGGGCATCTCCGTGACCTCGTCCTCTCTGCCCGTCGGGCAGCTCTCCACCACCATGTGCGCGTTGGTGCCACTCATGCCGAACGAACTGATCGCGGCGGTCCTTCTGCGACCGGCGGCCTCGGGCCACGCCCGGTTCGACTTGTTGACGAAGAAGGGGCTGTCCTTCCAGTCGATGTACTCGTTCTCCTGCACGCAGTTCAGGGACCCCGGGATCGTCTCGTGGCGCATGGCCTGCATGACCCCGATGAGGCTGACGAGTCCGGAAGCCGCGAGCGTGTGCCCGACGTTCGGCTTCACGGACGTCAGAGCGCAGTACCCCCGCTTGTCGGTGAAGCTCCGGAAGACGTCGTTGAGTGCGTTGACCTCGACGGGGTCGCCGAGCCGCGTGCCGGTGCCGTGGGCGACCACGTAGTCGATGTCGGCCGGGTCGATGCCGTGCCGCCGGTAGGTGTCGCGGAGCAACGCGGTCTGGGCATCGCCGTTCGGGGCGGTGATGCCGTTGGACCTGCCGTCGTAGTTGATACCGCTGGCGCGGATGACGCCATGGATGCGGTCGCCGTCCGCCAGGGCCTTCGAGAGCCGCTTCAGGACCACGACGGCCACGGCCTCGCTGAGCACCATGCCGTTCGCGCGCTTGTCGAAGGCATAGGTGACGCCGTCCTCGGACAGCATGCCGGCCTGCCGGGTACGGGTCAGCAGCTGCGAGGTCGTGATCAGGCTGACGCCCGCTGCCAGGGCGACGTCGGACTCACCGTTGCGGATGCTCGCGCATGCCTGGTGGGCGGCCACCAGCCCCGACGAGCACGCCGTGTTGATGGCCATCACGGGACCGCTGAGGTCGAGCAGGTAGGAGAGGCGAGCGGCGAGGATGCCGTCGTGGTTGGCGGTGACGCTGCCCGCCTCGGGGTCCGGGGTGTCGTAGTCGCCCTGCTCGACCCCGACGAACATGCCGATCCTGCGGGTCGCCGCGGGCGTCCAGCCCGCGTCCTCCAGGGCACGCCACGATTCCTGGAGCAGCAGCCGCTGGCGCGGGTCCAGGCTCCGTGCCTCGTTGGGCGATATCTCGAAGAACAGCGGGTCGAACTCGTCCGGACCGGACACCTGGCCGACGCGGAACGCCGCGAAGGCGCTGTCGCGCGGCTCACCCCACAGGTCGAGGCGCTCACCTGCGACGGGGCTGACGACGTCGCGGCCCTCCGCGAGGACGGACCACAGCTCGGAGGGGTTGTCGGCGCCGGGGAACCGCCCGCTCATGCCGATGACGGCGATGGCGTCGTCGTCCTCCGCGCGCGGCTCGCGGACGCCGCGGTCCGCGCCCGTGTCCGGGGTTCCGCCGGCCTCACGGCCCGGCTCCGCGCCGGGCAGCGGCCGGTCTGCCGGGCTCGGCTCGTCCCGGGGCGGTGAGGGAACTGCGCCGTGGTCGCCGTGGTCACCGTAGAACGCTGCCAGGAGGTCCTTGTGCTCGGTGGCGAAGTATTCCCTCAGTTTTCGCAGCGTGGAGCGGCTGTAGAAGAGGGCGGGCGTGACCTCCACGCCGAAGTGCTTGCCGAGGCCCGTGGCCAGTCCGGCCAGGCTCACCGAGTCGAAGCCGTAGTCCGCGAGGTTGTCGTCCTCGTAGAGCCGGTCCGGGGACAGGCTGACCGCGCCGCTGACGATCTGCCGCAGGTCGTGTGCCAGGCGTTCCCCGGCACCGGGGGACGGCGCCGCGCCCGGGCCGCCCACGACCGGCGGGGCGGACGGGCGGGCCACGGTCGCGGTAACGGCGGCGGTCACCGCTGCGGCTGCCGCTGCGGTCGCCCCGGGCTGCGCCGGAGTGCCTGCGGAAGACGTCAGGCCGAGGAAGCGCGACACCCGGCTCGGCCTGCCGACCAGGATCATGTGCTGGGTGGCCTCCTGGGACAGCAGCCGCTCGAACAGGGCTGTCCCGTCCGCTGTCTCCAGGAAGTCCTGGCCGCTCGACTTCAGCAGCATCGTGGTGGTGTCGTGGTCGAAGCCCATACCGCCTTCGCGCCACAGCGGCCAGTTGACGACCACGGTCCGGCCGGACAGGCGGCCGGCCCGCACCTCGGCGTCACGGTGCCGGGCGTAGGACATCTGGAAGCGGTTGCCGACCGCGTAGTCGCAGGTGCCGAAGTCGCCGATGACGGCGGCGGTGGAGGAGAAGTAGCAGACGAAGTCCAGCTGTTCGCCGGCCAGCACCTCGTCCAGTGCCATCGTTCCCCGGATCTTGGGGCCCAGGACGTCCTCGAAGGAACGCAGATCCTTCTGCAGGATGCTGCCCTGCCCCTGGATGCCGGCCGCGTGGATGACGCCGTGCAGTGCCCCGAAGCGCTCGTGTGCCTGTGTCACGGCCTGCTTCATCGCGTCCGCATCGCGGCTGTCCGCCTGGACGTACAGGATCCGGTTTCCGGCGGCGAGGCCGCGCAGCGCTTCCTGGCGTGGCTCGTCCAGCGGGGAACGGCCGGTCAGGACGAGATTGGCCGCGAAATGTTCCGCGAGGTGGCGGGCCACGATCAGCCCCAGCCCACCGCAGCCGCCGGTGATCAGATACGTGCCGCCGTGCCGGAGGGCGCCGGACCGGTCGTCGGCGAGCGCGGTCTCCCGTACGCGGCTCACGAAGCGGCCGCCCGGTCCGTACAGCGCGCTGACCGCCTGTTCCTGACGCAGTTCGGCGAGCAGTCTCGCCAGCCAGGCGGCCGTGTCCGCCGGCCTCAGTGGATCGGTGGTGTCCTGGAGCACGGCCGTCACGGACAGCTTCGGCATCACCATGCCCAGCGAGCGCTCGAAGCCCAGATGCGCCTCGAGCAGCGCGCGCTCGAGGCCGTCGCGGTACTGCCCGGCCACCACGAAGCGGCGTGCGTCGAGCCCGGCGCCCGCGACTGCCTGGACCGTCAGGACGACGTCGCTGAAGTCGCCGGTCGCGGCGCCGGGTTCGAGCGCCTCCATGCTCACGACCGCGTCGACGGGGACCGGTCCTGCGGCGATGTCCCGGAAGGCGTCCAGGTAGTCCTGGGCCGCGCCGCGGCGGACCTGGTAGCGCTGGGGATCCTGCTTCCGGAAGGTGTCTCCGTGTCCGATGAACACCGTGTGGAGGCCGGGTTCGAGTGCCCGGGCGGCCTGCGCGACCGCCGCCTGGCGCTCCGCTCCGGTGCACAGGAACACGATGCCGCGCAGTGCGCGCGTCGCGCCCGTGTCCAGTGGCTCGGGCTCCCAGTCCTCGACGAAGGTGAGCGGCCGGCTCCGCTCCTCGGCGGTGGACCGGGATGCGGGCGCCCCGGTGCCGGCCACTGCCGCCGGCTCGGCCGGAGCCGCCGTCGGCTGCGGCTGGAGCGCGAGTGCGGGGGGCGCGTCGAGCCAGTGGCGTTCCTGGACGAACGGGTACGTCGGCAGGGGGACACGACGCGGCTCGGCGCCGCGGGCGAGGGACGCCCAGTCGAGGACCAGGCCCTTCACCCAGACGTTGGCCAGCTTGTCGTGCCGGCCCTGTACGAGCCACTGCCGCACCAGATCCCGCATCTCCTCGTCGGCTTCGAGGAGGGCGACGGCGTCCTTGTTCTGCCGCGTGCCGCCGCGGAATACGTTCGCGGACTCCTGCTCGCCGTCCAGGAACGCGCGCAGTCGCTCGCGCAGCGCGTCCTGACCGTCGACGACCAGGGCGAGGCGTTCCTCCATGGCCTCACGGCCGACCTGGAGGGTGTAGGCGAGGTCCGCCAGTCCGGCGTCGCTGCCGGGCCCGGCAAGCCATGTGTGCAGCGCCCGGGCCTTCTCCCGCAGCCTTTCGTCGTCCTTCGCCGACAGCACCAGCAGCTCCGGACGAGGGGCCGGCGCCTGGTGTACCGGGCGCTCCCGCCCGGGCGGGTACTCCTCGATGATCACGTGAGCGATGGCGCCGTGCGCGCCGAACGACGAGACGCCGGCGATCCGGGGCAGGGTCCGCAGCACCCCGTCGACCGTCCGGGTGGGCCGCTCCCACGGCTCCAGCCGGTGCTGCACGTAGAAGGGTGAGTTCGGGAAGTCGATGTACGAGTTCAGCTGCTCGGAGTGGAGTGAGGGCACGAGCATCCCGTGCCGCATCTGCAGCAGGACCTTGGTGACCGCGACGACACCGGCCGCCCCCTCCAGGTGGCCGATGTTCGACTTCACCGAACCGATCGGGCAGTACTGCTTCCTGTCGGTGTGCTTGCGGAACGCCCGGGTGAGACCGCTGATCTCGATCGGGTCACCGAGGGAGGTGCCCGTGCCGTGGCCCTCCACGTAGCTGATGTCCTCGGCGGAGAGCCCGGCGTCCTCGAGTGCGGCGGCGACCATGTCCGCTTGCGCCAGTGGGTTGGGCACGGTCATGCCGTTCGTCTTGCCGCCGTGCACCGTGGCGACGCCGCGGATCACACCGTGGATGTGGTCCCCGTCCTCGAGCGCCTGGTCGAACGGCTTGAGCAGTACGCAGCCGACGCCCTCGCCCGGCACGTAGCCGGTGCCGCCCTCACCGAAAGAGCGGCAGCGTCCGTCCTCGGCGAAGAAGTTCATCTGGCTGAGCGAGACGTACTTGTTGGGGTGCAGCGACAGATTCGCACCGCCGGCGAACGCCAGCGACGAGGAGCCGTTCCGGATGCTCTCGACCGCCATGGCGATCGCGTACAGCGACGAGGAGCACGCGGTGTCGACGGTCAGGCTCGGCCCGTGCAGGTTGAAGAAGTAGGAGACGGCGTTGGAGGCGGCGGCACGGTCGGACAGGACGACGTCCTGTCCGCTGTACAGCTGGTACTCGTTCCACATCATGCCCAGGTAGACACCGACCTTGCGGGCCTTGTCGGGGCTCAGGGACTGCCGCGTGTACCCCGCGTCCTCCATGGCTTCCCAGGCGGCCTGGAGGAACAGCCGGCTCTGGGGGTCGGTCAGAGCGGCCTGGTTCGCCGACATGTTGAAGAACAGCGCGTCGAAGTTCTCCGCACCGTCGATGAAGCCGCCCCACTTGCTGCTGCTCTTGCCGGGCGTCTTCTCTGCCGCGTAGTACACGTCCTTGTCCCACCGGTGCGGCGGGATCTCCTCGATGCAGTCCTGGCCGCTCTCCAGCACCCGCCAGAACTCGTCGAGGTTCCCGGCCTTGGGGTACCGGCCGCTGATGCCGATGACAGCGACGTCGCGCGGGCGGCCCGCGGTCCGGCCGCTCGCCGCCTTCGCCGACGGCACCCGGTCCGGGCCCCGAGCGCCGGGCCGGATCTCCGCGAACCGGCCCTGAGGCGCGACCGGCGGAACGGGTACGGCGGCCGTCGGCACGCTCTCGGCCACCGCCTCCGGAGCCGCCGCCGTGGACGGCTCCAGCCCCAGCAGCACTGTCAGACGCGCCGCCTGGTGCTCGGTGAAGTACTCCGCCAGCTCCTGGATGGTGCGGTACTCGAAGAACAGCGTCCCCGGAATGGAGTCGAAGTCCTTCGTCAGGAGCCGCATCAGCTCCATGATCTGGATCGACTCGATGCCGTACTCCCCCAGCTCCGCGGCGACGTCGATCCGCCCCTTCGGAATGCGGAAGACCTGCGACAACCGGTCCCTCAGGTACTCGACCGTCCGTGTGAACAGCTCACCCGGGCCTTGCGCGGGCACTGTTTCCACTGCACTCGTGACGTCCGGGGGCTGGTTCACGGCCACCGGCTGGTTCGGGGCCACCGGCCGCGACTCGGCCGCAGTCGGCTCGGTGCCGGCTCGCCCTGCCCCCTCGACGCGCAGCACCTTCTCGATCTTCTGACGCTCGCCCTTCGTCACGACGACCTGGGTCTCGTCGGACATCAGGATCTGGAGGAGCGCTCCGATGCCCTCCTCGGTCCGCAGTCCTCGCAGACCGGAGTGATCGTGGTAAAGGGTCTTCGCGGGTCCGTCCTCGGCGAGCTCGCCGAGCATGCCGCCCTCGTCCCAGTAGGGCCAGTTGACCGACACGCTCCGGCCGTGCCGCAGGCCCTGTGCCCGCAGCTCCTCCCGATGGAGGGCGTATCCGTCGAGGAACCGGTTGGCTGCGGCGTAGCTTCCCTGGCCGAAGTCTCCGACGTAGGCGGCGATGGACGAGAACATGAAGAAGAAGTCGAGGGGATCGGCCGCGGTCAGTTCGTCCAGGTGGACGGTCCCGTGCGTCTTCGGCGCCAGCACCGCCTCGAAACCGGCCCAGTCCACGTCCATGACGCCGGTGCCGCCGATGACACCCGCACCGTGGAAGACGCCGTCCAGCGTGCCGAATCGTTTCCGCGCCGCAGCCAGCGCCGAGCCCACACCTTCGCGGTCGGCCACGTCGCAGGCGAGGTAGAGAACCTCGGCCCCGGCGGTCTCCAGCGCGGCGAACTTCTCCCGAAGCGGCGCGTCCGGCTCCCGGCGGCCGAGCAGGACGAGCCGCGCCCGGCACTGCTGGGCGAGGTACCTGCCGAGGTGCAGCCCCAGGGCTCCCGCGCCACCGCTGATGAGGTAGACGCCGCCCTCCTTCAAAGGCAGCTCGGAGACGTCGCGGCGCGTGCCAGCGGTCCAAGGCCGCAGCACCCGCTCCGAGCGGATGCCGTCGGCATGCCGGATCTCCTGCCAGCCGCGCGGGACGGAGCCCTCCGCCCCACCGAGCTCACGCAGCACGCTGTCGACGGTGGCGTCCGCGTCCCGCGCATCGGCGACCTGAAGGCTCTTCATCCGGAACAGGTGGTCGACCGACGTCATCGCACGGCCGAAGCCCGAGAGTGCCTCCACTGCCGCCCGCTGCGGCCCGGGCCGGTCCGGCAGCACGGACAGGTACTGGACCTCCCGCCCGGTGCCGGCCCTGTGCACGGCCCGGAACAGGTGCAGCAGACCCTCCAGCTCGATGCCGAGGTCGGACGGGTCCTGGTTCAGCGGCCAGAAGTTGACGATCGCCTGTGGCAACAGGTCCCGTTCGTCCAGAGTCCGCAGGAGCCGGTCGAAGTCGTCGGCGCTGCGGCGGTCCACGCTGAACAGATCCGGTCCCGATTCCTGGAACGAGCTCGCGCCCCGCACCCGCACGACGCGGCCCGCGTACATCGATTCCAGTCGGGGCCGGCGCGTGTCCTCGTCGTCGAGGAGGAGCAGGGTACGCCCGGTGCCGGGGGAATCCGCGTCCCTGGCGGAGCCGGCTTCGGCTTCGGCTTCGGCTTCGGCTTCGGTCCAACGCGGCACGTAGTAGTGCAACTTCTCGCTCTTGTCGGCCGTGAACTCCTTGAACACCAGGCCGGTGAGCCGCACGCACTCGGTACCGCTGTCGTCGCAGATCGCGAGGTCGACGCTCATCGCGCCGTCACGGGCGATCCGGTGGATGGTGGCGTGGCAGTACGACCGGCGCGGAATCGGTGCGAACACCACCAGCTCTTCGAGGCTGAAGGGAATGCGCAGCACGCCGTCCTGCTCGCCGATGCCTCGCAGAGCGTTGAGCGCGGCGTCGAACAGTGAGGGATGCAGGGTGAAACGGGGGAATTCCTCGTCCAGGCCGTCGGCCAGCACGATCCGGGCCAGTGCCTCCGTCTCGCCGCAGTACAGCGTTTGCATGGCCTGGAAGGTCTCGCCGTACCCGAAGCCCAGTTCACGGAGGCTCGCGAAGATCTCGGCGTTCTCGCGGCGGCCGGTGCACCGTGCCTTGATCGCGGGTATGTCGATCGTGCTCCGCGCCCGCGCGGGCCGGTCGGCGGCATAGTCGGCCCGGCCCTGGGAGAAGACGGTGCGTCCGCCTTCGTTCCCGTCATGGATGACGAACTCCAGCCCATCCTGTTCGAGCGGGGTCAGCTCGATGTGCACGGTCCTGGAGGCACCGTCCATGACGATCGGGCGGCCCCAGATGATGCCGCGCAGGGTGACGCTGTCGGAGCCGGTGGCCAGGAGGGAGGCGTTGTACGCCATCTCCATGTGGGCAACACCGGGCAGCAGGATCTTCCCGTCCACCACGTGGTCACGCAGGAAGAACTCGCTCGCCGACAGGTGCTTGCTGAAACTCTGCGACCGGAGTGTGGAGTCGTTGCTGTCCAGCAGCGGGTGCAGTGCGGCGGACGCGGGCAGGGCGTGCGGCTCCGCGCGGCGGGACGTCGTCGTGTCGGCCCAGTAGGTCTCGCGCGCGAAGGGGTAGCCGGGCAGCGACACGCACGGGAGCGGCCTGTCGTCGAACAGGTTCTCCCATGCCAGCTCGTAACCCTGACAGTAGAGTTCGGCCAGGGCTCGGACCGCGTCCCGGTACCGTGCGACCTCGTCTCCCGTGCGGGCGCGTCCTATCAGCTCGTTGCCGTATTCGGTGAGGGCGTTCTGCGCGCGGAAGTCCCTTCCGACCAGCCCGCGGAACACCTGGGAGTCCTTCTTGCCGTCGAGAACCTGCTGCAACAGCAGCTCGGCGTCCTCGGGGGTGGCGGCGACCAGCGCACAGCGGTGCGCGAAGTGGTGCCGCCCTGCGAGCAGCGTGCTGCTGATCCGCCCGAGCCCCGCGTCATCGGCTCCACCCGCCCGGAGAAAGGCGAGCAGGTCCGCCACCCTCGCCCGTAGCGCCTCGTCGGTCTTGGCCGACAGCGCGAGCACGTAGGAGGGCCGGGAGGCGGTCGGCGGCGTGGGCGAACCGTCGCCGTGGCTCTCCACCACGACGTGGACGTTCGTCCCGCTGATACCGAAGGAGCTGACGGCGCCCCGACGCTCTCGCCCCGGCCGGGCCGGCCAGGGCCGGGCCTCCTTGTTGACGTGGAACGGGCTGCGAGCCCAGTCGATGTACTCGCTTTCCTGCTCGGCGTGCAGGCTCGCGGGCACCGTCCGATGCCGCAGGGCCTGCACCAGGGCGATCAGGCTGACCACACCCGACGCGGCCAGGGTGTGCCCCACGTTCGTCTTGACCGAGGTCAGGGCGCAGTACTGGGTCTTGTCGGTGTGCCGGCCGAACGCCTCGGTCAGCGCGTTCACCTCGATGGGGTCGCCCAGCCGGGTTCCCGTGCCGTGGGCGATCACGTGCTCGATGCCGGCCGGTTCGACACCGAACCGCTGGTACACGGAGTCGAGCAGCGCAACCTGCGCGGGCTGGCTGGGTGCGGTGATGCCGTTGGTCCGGCCGTCGTGGTTGAGTCCGCTCGCCGTGATGACGGCGTGCACCCTGTCACCGTCCGCGAGAGCCTTGGCCAGCGGCTTCAGTACGACGGTGGCGATCGCCTCGCCCATCACCATGCCGTTGGCGCGCTTGTCGAAGGCGTAGCAGACCCCGTCGGGGGACAGCATCCCGGCCTGGGTGGCGTGCTCGTGGAACTGGGGCCCGGCCATCAGGCTTACACCGGCGGCAACCGCGGTGTCGCACTCCCCGCTGCGAAGACTGAGGCACGCCTGGTGCACGGCTGCCAGGCCGGCCGAGCATGCCGTGTTGACGGTCAGCACCGGCCCGGAGAAGTTCAAGAAGTAGCTGAGACGGGCGGCCATGATCCCGTCGTGACCTGAGGTCAACGTCTGCTCGTCCCGGACGAGACCCTGGTAGTCGCTCTGTTCGGCGCCGACGAACATGCCCATGGTGTTGTCGGCGAGCTGCTTCGCACCGTATCCGGCGTCCTCCAGCGCCCGCCATGCCTCCTGCAGCAGCAGCCGCTGCCGCGGGTCCATCTGCTCGGCTTCCTTGGGGGAGATCTCGAAGAAGAGCGGGTCGAACTCGGCTTCGCCGGGAAGCCATCCGCCCCTGATCTCCGACGCGCCCGCGACACCGGCCCAGTTCCCCAGCCGGTGCGCGGGGATCGGCGTGACCGCCTCGCGGCCATCGGCGAGCAGCTGCCAGAACTCCTCGACCGTACGGGCCTGCGGAAAACGGCCGCTCATACCGATGACGGCGATCCGGTGGTCGCGACCGTCTTCGGAATGGGTTCCGGGAGTCGATGCGGGCCGGGGCGCGGTGGCGGTGAACTCCGCAGTCTCCTCGGCCGGGGACTCGGTGGCGGCGGCTTCCGCAGTCTCCGCGGGCCGGGGCCCGGTGCCGGGTTCGTGCCGCACCGCGGTGGCCGCCTCCCCCTCGGCGGGGGCCGTCTCGTCGACGGTGCCCTCGTCGGCAGGGGTGTACTTGCCCGCCACGGCGTCGGCGTACTGCTCCTCCAGCAGATGGTCCCTGAGCATCTCGAGGGTGAAATACGTGTAGAAGAGCGAAGGCGCGACATCGATGCCGTAGTGCTCGCTCAGCCGGAGGGCCAGCTGCGAGTTGCCGACCGAGTCGCACCCGATGTCGGACAGCCGGTCCTGCGGATGGATCTCGTCGGCAGCGAGCTTCAGCACGCCGCCGACGAGGCTCCGGAGATCCGCCTCGACACTTTCCTGCACGTCGGTGCCCGCCCATTCCCTGCTGCGTCTCTGCACGGTCATGTCCGACACGAGTTCTTCCTGCTCGGTTACGGAATCCAGCTCTGCGCTCCGGACGGGCGCCGGCGCCCCGGTGGGGGTGGTCTCGTCGGCGGCGTCCGGTGTGACCCAGAAACGGCGCCGGTCGAACGCGTAGGCCGGCAGACGAAGCCGCCGTACCGGCACCGATGTGAACAGGTCCGCCCACCGGTAGCCGTGTCCCCCGGCGAAGGACTCCGCCAGCCCGAGCAGCCGCGCCCGGTACTCTGCGGCCGGGAGATCGCTGCCGATGTCGAACGCGACCTCGTCAGCGGTCCGCGGTGCCCCGGCCGGCTCACCGCCCGAGTGTGTGCCCGTGGGTTCGTGGAAGCAGTCGTCGGCTCGACCGGCTTCCAGGAGCAGAGTCAGCTTCGCCCGGAGTTCGTCACGGTCACGCACGACCAACGCGGTCCGCCGGTCCAGGTGTGCACGGCCCAGGAGCAGCGTGGCGCTGAGGTCGGCCAGGTCGGCGTGGGATCCGTCGCCGTCGAGCCATTCGAGCACATCCTGGATCCGCCGCCGGAGCGCCGTGCCCGTCCTGGCGGACAGACATACGAGGTAGGCGTGGCGGTCCTGCGGAGCGGCCGATACCGCGACGGGCGCCTCTTCGAGCACTACGTGGGCGTTCGTGCCGCCGATTCCGAACGAGCTGACACCCGCGCGACGTGGCAGCGGTTCGCCGGCCTGCGAGCGCGGCGGCTTCCACTCACGCAGACGGTCGACGACGTAGAAGGGCGTGCCGTCCAGGACGATTCGCGGGTTCAGCCGCTGGAAGTCCCTCAGAGCGGGTAACTGCCCGTGTTCCATCGCGAGGAGCACCTTGATCAAGCCGGCCACCCCGGCGGCGGCCTCGAGGTGACCGATGTTGGGCTTGACCGAGCCCAACCCGCAGAAGTTGTGCTCCCTCTGGTCCGCCGTCTCGCCACGCGCTCTGCGGAAGCCCTCCACCAGCCCCTCGATCTCGACCGGGTCGCCGGTCGGGGTCCCTGTGCCGTGCGCCTCCACGTACCCGATGGTGTCCGGCGACACGCCTGCCCGGACGATGGCGTCCGCGACCACCTGCGCCTGCGCTTCGTCGCTGGGGTAGGTCAGGGTGCGTGTCCTGCCGCTGTGGTTCACGGCGCTGCCCCTGATGACGCCGTAGATGTTGTCACCGTCGCGCACGGCGTCCGCAAGGGGCTTGAGCAGGACGGTCCCACCGCCCTCCCCCCGCACATAGCCGTCGGCCCGCTCGTCGAAGGGATGGCATGAGCCGGTGGGTGACAGCATGCCGGTCTTGGCGAACGAGGTGTGCCGGGCCGGGGTCAGTACGAGGTTGATGCCGCCGGCGAGCGCGAGACCGCACTCGCCGTTCTGAAGGGACTGGACCGCCAGGTGGATGGCGTGCAGGGAGGCGGACGACGCCGTGTCGACGACCACACTGGGGCCATGGAAGTCGAAGAAGTGGGAGACGCGGTTGGCGATGACCGCCCCGACCGTTCCCGTGGAGTGGTGGGCCGCGACCTCGCGCAGCTGCCTCTCCTGCAGCTCCTTGTAGTCCAGGTTGAACGATCCCAAGAACACTCCGACGTCACGGCCGGACAGCGCACCGGGCGCGATGGCCGCATCCTCGATGCAGGACCAGGCGAGTTCCAGCATGATCCGCTGCTGCGGGTCGGCGCTCTCCGCCTCCAGCGGGGAGAGACGGAAGAACTGCGCGTCGAAGGCGTCCACACCGTCGATCAGGCCTGCCCACCGGCGGATGCTCGGCTCCCCCGCGCCTCCGCCGGCGAAGTCCGCCGTCTCGCCACTCCCCATGTCCCAACGGGCCTGGGGGACTTCGCCGACCTGCGACCGTTCGTTCCTGATGAGGTCCCAGAACTGACGGTGGTCGTCCGCCCCTGGAAACCGGCACGCGATTCCAATGACGGCAATGGGGACATGCTGCGGCATCAGTGGAGACCCCCTTATCGTTCGCGACGTTTTGGCGCAGCGCAACGGCCGCCCACTGACGAACCTGGGCATGCCGAGCCGGCAGGACCTTCTTCTTGAACTGTTTCCGAACGGCTGTTGCCGTCTGGGGCGCACCACGGCAGACCGGTGGTGTCCACAGCAGGTGTGCCGCCGTCAGGATTCGCGAGCTCCGCGCCCACGGTGACTGCCGCATTCCCTGAGAGGGTCTGCTTTCACCGACCGCGGCACGGGCAGCCCGATTCGCGACCAGAAGGACCAGGAAGCAAGCTCGGGACCACGTTGTCCCATACGCCCCGATGTCAGCGACTGTGGTGACTCGAAGGCTTGTTGACACTCACTGCGGGTGACGTTCACTCGCGACGGGTCGAACGCGTCGCCAGACTCCCGTCACCAGCATGACTTCACCGCTCGACGTGCGCATCGGGGCGTTCGGCAGGTCGGCCGGATGTCACGGCCGGCGCACCTTCTGCTCGGCCACGTCGGCCGATCAGACCACCAAGACGCTCACGTGGGTAACTGTCGACCGCCCCGCCCTCCAGGTCAAGCGTGCGATGCCCGGGCCTTCGCCCCTGCGACCTCCAGGCGCGCGTCGAGGGCGTCGAGGTCAGGCAGGAACCAGATATGACTGGCCGCATTGGACTCGTGAACCAGAGCGCGCAGTGCGGCACTGGTCTCCAGATGGCGGGAGATGTCCCCGACGACGGCCAGCCGCAGTCGATAGCTGACGAACTTCTGCGTGATTTCCCCTGCGAAACGAGTACTGAGCGAGAAAAACTTCTCGTCCAGGCGACTCACAGGTATGGCGACGATCTCGGCGTCGAGTAACGCAGCACCTATCAAGTCCAGTGCATCCCGCTCAGTGACCACCGTGGGCCCTGCCGGATCGCATACCAATACTTGCACCCCGTGCCGCTCCTGCAGTGAATCCGTCAATTATCGGTCCCCCAAGGCGAAGTAATCATCAGCACATATCGCCGGAGGAAATTAACACACGCCTGTTCACGGGTCAATGGCGCATCTGCACCCTAGATTATTGAGCCATTCTTTCCGAGTGCAGGTTTAACAGCCGCAGAACCCGTGAGGCGCCGGCCGCCGCAGGGCATTTCGGCTGGTCGGACGACTGCCGGGCAGGCCGAGGACTCGGCACAGCAGGCAGAGCGGGTGCGAGGGCGCGCATCTGAACTTCCTTTAAAACTAGGGAAGTTGAGCCTCCACAGTGCGGATGGTCGAAATCCGGTCAGCAGGGCTTTCGAAGCTGTCGCCCCCGGGACACAGCAGCGCGGCCACCTGCTCCCAGCCAAGTAACCCGCGGCTCGCGAGCGTCATGAGGGGCGGCAGCCGCCGGCCTTCTTTCATTCCCGAAAGGCACCTTTCCCGCCCCCCGCGCAGTACTCTCAGCAAGCACCTGCCGATGCGGACCGGAGTCTTACTACGCTTTCCCGGCCTCACGCCGGACGTCATCTCGCGCGAAAGGATTCCGAGTCCGGTTCCACCCGCCTGGGAAGTCTTGCGCGACACAGCATTTGGTGATCCACTGCCTGCACCGGATCCCCGTACGGCCCGATAATTGCGCACCGAAGTCATTGCTAAAAGTTTGGTTGACATACGGGAGGAAACATGTCCAGCGGCCATGGCGGCGCGGCTCCGCTCCAGATCGACGAGAAGGAGTTCGAGCGTGATCCGCATGCGTTGTACGACGTCCTTCGCTCCGAGGCACCGGTCCGAGAGATCATCGCGCCGGGCGGGACCAAGGTCTGGCTCGTCACGCGCTACGACGACGCGAAGTCCGTTCTGAACGACAACCGTCTGTCCAAGAACATCGAGGTCGGCCAGCAGGTCATCCAGCGGAACACCGACGGTGAGACCGGCATGGTGTTCGCCAGCGAGCTGGCAGCGCACATGATGAACGCCGACCCGCCGGACCACACCCGGCTGCGCAAGCAGGTCAACAAGGTGTTCACACAGCGAGCGGTGGAGAAGCTGGGGCCCCGGATCGAGCAGATCACCACTGATCTGCTCGACGCCATGGAGGGCCAGGATCAGGTGGACCTGATGCGCGCCTTCGCCTACCCGCTGCCCATGGCGGTGATCTGCGAGCTGCTGGGTGTCCCGGCAACCGACCAGGAGCGCTTCAAGGGCTGGGTCCCCACCCAGCTCTCCGGCGGCGATCCGAAAAACATGGCGGAGGCCACGACGGCACTGCTCGGGTACCTGCACGAGCTGGTCGAGAGCAAGCGGTCCGAACCGGCGGACGACCTGCTCACCGGTCTGGTGCGCTCCAGTGACGACGGCAAGTTGAACACCCAGGAACTGGTGTCGATGGCGTTCCTGCTGCTGGTCGCAGGCAACGAGACGACTGTCAACCTCATCGGCAACGGTGCTTTCGCGCTGCTCCGCCACCCCGAGCAGCTCGCCGCACTCCGCGCGGACCGCTCCCTCCTGCCCGGTGCGGTCGAGGAGTTCCTCCGCTACGAGAGCCCGGTCAACACCTCGTCGCTGCGGTTCACGACCGAGCCGATCGAGGTGGCCGGAGTCGTCATACCTGAGGGCGAACTGGTGGTGGTCGCTCTCACGTCGGCCAACCGGGACGAGTCCCAGTTCCCGAACGGCAGCAACCTGGACATACATCGTCCGGCGGGCGCCAACCTGTCCTTCGGACACGGCATCCACTACTGCGTCGGAGCGCAGCTGGCCCGACTGGAGGCACAGATAGCCTTCGACCGGCTCATCGACCGGTTCCCGCACATCCGGCTGGCGGCGGATCCGGCCGACCTCGACTGGCAGCCGGGGACGGCGCTGCGAGGGTTGAGGTCCCTGCCGGTGTCGCTCGGCGCCGAACAGGGCTGACTCCCCCTTTCCGGGCTTCCTGCGTCGGGAGCCCGGAAGGACCTGCCCGACTGCCCGACTGCCCGACCAGCAAGGTCACCGGCGGCTGTAAGGACACCAAGGTCGTTGCGAAGGCGTATGTCTGACGTGCGGCCATCCAGGGTCCGCCTTCGGACAGAGATCTTGCCCTGCGCAGGAACGAGGCGAGAGAGACCGCCGCTTCTCAGGAGGTGGCGGTCTTGTCGCACCTGGCGGCGATTCCCCGGAAGCCCTTGCTTCTGCAGGGCCTGGGTGAAGACCCCGTCGAGCGCATGGCAGCGGAAGCGGTGCGGACCGTGTGCCAGGGCCCGTAGCGTGCCGGCAGATAACGCCAGGAGATCCCGGTCCGCGTCTTGTCGGCCCGCCGTTGATCACCCGGCGGTCCTCCATCCGCGACCGACCCGTCGCGGCCCGTGGAATGAGCGGATCGAGCAACAACCACTCCTCATCGTTGAGTTCATGACGCCGCACCACGCCACCATGATCGACCATCTGGTCAGGCTGCACCCTCGGCCGAGCCCATGAGAAGGCGTGCGGCGATCGAGGTCAGGGCGCCCATGGCGCGGTAGCTCTTTCACTCATCAGGCCGGCCGGCCACCGCGCCGCGGTGGCGCCGACGTGACCACGCGCGGTGCGGACGAGCGGCGCACGGCGGGCCGGACCTGGGCGTCGAAGGCGAAGTGGCCGAGGTGATTGATGCCGACCGAACCGCTGTGAACGCAGGACGGGGCACTGACACACCCGCGCCCGCATTGCAGCGCATTGGCCCTGCTCGGCTGGAAATGATCCGTTGGCGCCACCCGGGTGTACCCCGTGCGGCAGACTGCGAGAACGATGACAGCCAGGCGCGGTTTGCGGCCGGTCAGGATGAACACCGCAGAATGTGCCGGCTCGGCCGCACCCGCCTTCCGGCTGAACAGGACGAGAGTCCGCGATGACGCCTGCGGGTTCCTCGGCAGTCTTCGCACGTTACGGACACGAACCGAATGTATGGGAGCAAGGCTGCAATGAGCCAGGAATCAACGCTGCGCCGGTTGGCCGCCGATCCCATGATCGACCTGCCCGCCGGCGAGATCGTGCTGCGGGACGAGGGCACGATGAGGGACTGGACGGTCGAGGTCGCCGCCTTCCGGCTGGCGCCGACTCCGGTCACCCGCGACCTGTACGCCTCGGTGCTCGGCAGGGCACAGGAGAGCTCCATGGGGCCGCGAACGCCGATGACCGAGGTCTCGTGGAACGATGCCATCCGGTTCTGCAACCTGTTCTCGCAGGCGGCAGGGCTCGAGCCCTGCTACTCGATGGGCGACAGCCGCGACGCGGAGGACGTGGTCTGCGACTGGACAGTCGACGGCTACCGCCTTCCGTCCGAGGCGGAATGGGAGTTCGCCTGCCGGGCCGGGAGTACGGGTGTCCGCTACGGAGAGCTGGACGAGATCGCCTGGCACCGCGGGAACTCCGGGGGCGGATTGCACGAGGTCGCGACGCGGGAGCCGAACGCGTGGGGACTCCACGACATGATCGGCAACGTCTGGGAATGGTGCTGGGACGTCTACGACCCCCAGGTCTACGGCCCGTACCGCGTCTTCCGCGGCGGCGGCTTCTTCGACCAGCCCCGGGGGTGCCGGGCGTCGTGCCGCCGCAAGAGCCACCCGACACTCGCCATCGACGACCTCGGGTTCAGGCTCGCGCGATCGAGCTGAGCGCGGCGACTCCGACGGCGCAGGGTGGTGGGACCGGTTCATGACCATGTGGCCCTGGGATCCGCTCGGCGATCCGCTCCTCGACCGTGACGGTGACCCGCGGTCCGTGGCGTCCCAGGGCAGCCCCGGTGCGCACGAGCAGCGGGTCGGCCGGCCTTCCCGGGCCAGCCGGCTTCGGCTGACCCGGTGTCGCCTCCTTGAGCGTCCACTCCACCGGCGACGGATGGGACTTGGCGAGTGCGTTCATTTCGCCAGGACCCACAGCCCCTCCTGGCCCCCCGCCCGGTGCCACCCTGCCAAGTACGGGGGCCAGAAGCACGAGGGAGCCCGCCTGGAAGCATCAGGGAGTGCCGTCGGCCCAGGTGTGGTCGGCCCAGTCCGCGAAGCGGGTCCAGCGGATCTCTGGGTGAGCATCGTGAAGGGCGGGGATGTCGACCCTGTATCCGGGGCCGTTGAGGAACGCCCACATCGCATGCATATCAGCATTGCCGACCGCCGCCAGTGGTGTCTGCAGGTGGCGGACATCCCGTCCCAGCGCCTTGCTCAGCGATGCCGCCATACGTTCCGGAGTGGGATCATCCCCGGCCAGTTCGATGCGCTGCCCGACGTAGGGAGCGGGGTTGAGCATCACTTCCGCCGCGAACGCACCGAGGTCGGTGCGGGCGAGCTGCTGCAACGGCCGGTCGGGAGGCAACGGCAGGTCGAGAGATCCGTGAAGGATGCGCTCCTGGCCTCCCAGCGCGTTGTCGAAGAAGTAGGTCGGCCCCAGAATCGTGTACGGCACGTCGCCGGAGGCCAGGTCGGCCTCGATGCGCGCTTTGCTCTCGAAATGCGGTACGCCACTGTCCTGATCGGCTCCTGCTACGGAGCTGAACACGAGGTGCGCGATGCGCGCCTCCGACGCAGAGGACAGGATCGCGCGCCCCTGCTCCACCTCCGCCTCCAACCCCGCCTCGAAAGGGGTAGTGAAGGCGAAGACGCTTGCCACTCCACGCATGGCTGCGGTGAGGGAGCCTCGGTCGCTCAGCGAACCCTCGACCACTTCGGCACCGCGTTCGGCCAGTTCACGTGCCGCCCTCCGCTCCGGATCACGGACCATCACCCGGATCCGGGCCCCGTGGCCCAGCAACGCGTCCGTCACAGCTCTGCCCTGACCGCCTGTTGCCGCCAGTACCAGCACCGGTGCGTCGATCATCGAAGCCTCCTCTTCTCTCCAGGTGCATGCGCAGCCCGTCAACGGGCCCACAACCATGATCAGCTGTGGAGACCGCATCCGCTTCACGGACGCCCCGAAGGGCGGGAAAAGTGCGCTGTGAGGCATGGGATGTACTCGCACAGTCATCCCGTCATCCGACTGCCGTCGCTGCACCGAAGACAGATACCGCATCAGAGATTCTGTTCGATTTTGGCTCCATCTCCGACCCTCGATACCGCTTACTGCGGCGTGCACGACAGCGGCGGTGGCCCTCCGCGCTGCATCGCCGATGTCGGGGGTCCGCGACAGAGCGGGGTGTGGGCTGCTGTTCATCGAGGCTCCGTTCGACAAGTGGGGTGCTGGCGAGCGCAAGCCGGGAAGATCGGATGGTGCGAGTTTGCCGGGAGGCGGTGAGGGCCGCAGGGCCTTGTGGGCTGTCAGGCCGTCCGGCATGATCGCGAGCATGATGACCAACCGAAAGGCCCATGCCGCGTAGACGGCCCGGCGCGCTTCGCGCCGAAAATCCGGTCCCGCCCGTCTGGAGCCCTTGGACCTGTCGAATTCCCGGGTTGTCCGAGCGCACCTGCGCCGAGATCCAGCGCACGGAGCGTGAGCACGATGACTCCTGGGCCGGGCTGCGGGACGGCTTGTGGGACGGGGCGGTGGAAGCCGCGCTCAGGCACTACCGGGCGTTCCTGCGACAGCCCGGCCGCTACCTGGACCTGTGCTTCCCAGCCTCTCCCCATCCGGAGTCCACGCTCGTCGACGTGGCGAACGCCCGGGATATTCTGCAAGAAGCGTTGCGTTCGCTTCCACAGCCGTCCCGCGCCGAACTCGGGCGAGTGGTGACGTGTCTGGACGCAGAGTTCCGCCGCCGGACCTTGCCCGACCCACACGCCCACCGGCGCCTGCGGTGGCATGGCGAATGGTGGCACCGACGCCTCTACGACGGGGAATTCCGGTGGTGAGGGGCTGCAGCCCGACCTCTTCTTGCCTCAACTCCGATGAGGCCGGGCGAAGATCGACCAACCTTTCCACGAAACGCCGTGCTGGGCCATGGCATGAAGGGAGCCGTATAGGTTGAAGAGATTGTGACGTCCGTCTTGGCCCGTACGGCTCTTTCGCATCGCCTCTGCACTGGCATCCCGAGGAAGCAGCTCGGTTCGCTCATCGCTGAGTTGGCTGTCCCGTGGATGGCGCGGCAGGACTCCCGGCTGCGTGAACGCCGAGGCCACGACCGCCTGCGGGCCGATGGAGGCGGGCCTGGCCATCAACTGGTATTCACCGATCGGGTGATTGCCACCCTTGTGGTCCTGCGGTTCCAGCTCCCACACTCGGCTCTGGGTGTCCTCTACGGCGTCGACCGCTCCACCATCACCCGCGCTGTCCATGAGATCCGCCCGCTCTTGGCCGTGCGCGGCTTCGCGGTCCCCGGCGAGTCCGGATTGCGCCTGCGTACGTTGGCCGATGTCTTCGCCTATGCCGACGCGCGGGGCGTTGAGCTGCGGCTCGACGGCACCGAGGTGCGAGTACGGCGCCCGAGGGCCGGCAAGCCCGGCCGCCGGGCCTTCGTCTCCGGCAAGATGCGGCAGAACACCAAGAAGGCCACCGTCATCACTGACGAGAAGGGTCGCACTTTGTGGACGGGGGCGATTCGGCCGGGCCGTATGCACGATCAGACGGCGGTGAACACCGAGGGGATCGGCGACTTGTTCGAGCGGTATCCCACAGTCAAGGCGAAAGTCGACTCCGGATACCGGGGCCTGGCCAAACGGTTTCCCGATCAGGTCCAGGCACCGCCGAAGAAGCCGGGCAAGGACGCCCCGACCACGGACGTCACGGCATGGGAACAGGCCCGCAAGCAGCAGTCTTCAGAGCGGATCTGCGTCGAGCACGCCAACGCCGAGCACAAGCAGTGGCGGGCCCTTCAGCGGTACATCGGACGTCGCGAGTACTACGACGACACCCATCTGGCGATCGCCGGCCTGGTCTCTGACCGCACAGCCATGCGGTGATCACACAACAGCCGAACCGCCAGGGCAGCACATTTCAACCTCAGTCGTGCACCACGTCGTTACTCACCAGCGAGAAAACGACGAGGCCGTTGTCACCGGCTACGCCCGGCCTCGGCCCCTCTGACGGCACAATGACCCCATGGTGAAACTTTCCTCCCAGCCAGTCAGGGGTTCCTCGCTCTCCTTGTGGTCGAAGGACTCATTCCTGTCCATCGGATCCGTGGGGTCCGTGCTGTCCATCGGATCGGTCGGCAGCGCGCTGTCCATCGGATCCATCGGCTCCTCGATGTCCGTCGGCTCGATCGGCTCCGCCATGTCCCTGGTGTCCCTGGGGTCCGTTCAGAGCACGGGAAGTGCGCTGTCCATCCAGGCACGGCGCTCCGTACTGGCCATCGGCCGGCACCGCGTGTTCACCTCCCCACGCACGCTCGCGCTCGTCGGATCGGGCGCGCTCGCGCTGGTCGGCGCATTTGCCCTGCACACACGCAGGCCGTGAACGGTCCGCAGCCTTCGATCTCGGCGCCGACGAGATCGCCTTGATGACGGCCATCGCGCTTCGGCTCACCAGCCCTCTTCGATGTACGGCTCGCCCGTCGCCTGCCGCTCGATCTCGACAGCCTCGTCCTGCAGTCGCTACAAGCAGAGCTCGTACTCCTGGCAAGCCTGCGGCGAGCGCAGAACGCCGTCCACGAGCGCGCGGTTCTCCAGGTTCGGCTCGGCGAGGGAGCGGAACCGCACCGCACGCCGGATTGCCCCGGCCACGCGGCCGCCTGGATCGGGTTCTGATCGCATGCTCACGCTCCGACCTGCCGACGCCCACGAATTCGTGCCTGTCAGGCCCTTGCTCAAGCGGCACGCCGGTCTCGTACCTGATACACGACGAGCCGCGGACTCCGTCATGACCATGAGGGCGGAAGGCGACTTGGTCTATACCAAAGGCCGCTGTCCCAGTATCCTCATCCGTGGCCAGTAGCACCATCCCCCCACTCAGGTTGCGCGCCGGCGCGGGCGACACCCACCTGACTCTGCCCCACACAGCCGGGTGACGTCCCCCTTCGCCGCCTCCAGGAGGTCACGGTGAAAGTTCGCACCAGAGGCTCGGCGATCATCGGCGCCATCTGCCTCGCCGCTTCCCTCGCACTGACCACGGCGTCCGCCGACGAACTTGCCGCCCCACGCCAGGCAGCGAAGGTCGTACTCAAGAAGGTGGCCACGGCCCAGAATCCATCGGCCGGCACCGCCGGTCCCGGTGGCACGGTCTGGATAGCCGAACGCGCCGGCACCGTTAGGGTCCTGGGTGCCGACGGGCTCGGCGAACCCGTCCTGGACATATCCGGCGAGACCACCACCGACGGCGAACGCGGACTGCTGGGCGTTGCATTCGACAAGAGGTTCGCGCACTTCTACATCTCGTTCACGAACCTCGAAGGCACCAGCACCGTGGACGAGTTCGCCGTGCGGGACGGCAGGATCCAGCCGGATTCCCGCCGCACCGTCCTCACTCAGACGCAGCCCTACTCGAACCACAACGGCGGTGACATCAAGTTCGGCCCCGATGGCTACCTCTACATCGCACTCGGCGACGGCGGCGCGGGGGGCGATCCGCACGGCAACGGGCAGAATCTGGACACACTGCTCGGCAAGTTGCTGCGGATCGACCCGAGCGGTGGTGAACCGTACGCGATCCCGCCGGACAACCCGTTCGTCGGAAACCCGGACGCCAGGGACGAGATCTGGGCGTACGGGCTGCGCAACCCGTGGCGGTTCTCCTTCGACTCCGGCACAGGTGACCTGTTGATCGGTGACGTCGGCCAGAGCGACTGGGAGGAGATCGACTGGGCCCCGGCCGCCAGTGAGGGCGGTGAGAACTACGGCTGGTCCCAGATGGAGGGCACCCATCCGTTCCGGGGTGGCACGGAACCCGCGAACCACGTGCCGCCGATCCACGAGTACGACCGTACCGGGTTGGGCTGCTCGGTGATCGGCGGATACGTCTACCGAGGGAAGGCGATCCCGGACCTCCAGGGTCAGTACGTGTTCAGTGACTACTGCGACGGCACTGTCCGCACCCTGCAGATGGAGGACGGCAAGGTGACCGGCGTGAGCGACCTCGGTGTCAACGGCGGCGAGACGGTCTCGTTCGTGCAGGGCTGCGACGGCGAGCTGTACGTCCTGGGAATAGCCGGCAGCATCTCCCGCATCGACCCTGCGTAACGCCTGGTGGAGGGCGAAGCCGCTCTCTCACGAGTGCCACGCCCCCGAGCCGGCCGGAGAGAGCACGTCCGAAATCTCCGGCCCGCTCGAGGGCGTGCCCGGGCAACGGAGGCCGTCCACGGCCTGCCGACGGTGCCACCACGCTGTGCTGGCTCGGCCTGCTCGGCCGCCTGTTCGGAATCCTGTCCAGACCGGCTCTGCGTACCTCGCGCACGACTTCGCCCGACGGAGGCCGTCCGAGGGGGCCGAGGTCACGCGTGGCTCTCGCCCGCCGCGGAATCCGCCTCGCCGAACGGGTTCACGATTCTTCGGCCACGGTGTCATCGGAGGAGAGGACCGCCTTCCTTCTGCGGTACACCACCACCCCGCACACCGCGAGGAGCAGGACGGCCACGGCGGACACCCCGAGGACCGTCCGCTCGGCAAAGAGCCTTCCCAGCACTTCGAGCACTCCGAGCCCCGCAGTCGCGTAGATCAGCGCCCAGGCCGCTCCGCCCAGGAGCAGGGCAGGGAGGTAGCGCGGCAGCGGCATGCGCATGCTGCCCGCGAGAAAGTTGGCGGCGGTCTGGAAACCGACAGTCAGGAAGGAGCCGGCCACCACCGGCGCGCCCCACCGCTGGATCGCCCGCTCGGCACGCCGGAACTTCGCCGAAGAGATCTTCCCGGCGAACCTGCTGCGCCGGGCACCGGCGCCGGCGAGCCACCCGACGGCGAACGTCCCTCCGGCGCGGAGCAGGACGATCACGTACAGGACTCCGGCTGTGAGCGCGAGCTCATCCACGACGCCTCGTCCCGGGCGATGGACCGAAAACCACGCCCCTGGTCACCCGCATACGCGGTCCCGCCTCGCCGGGTGCACGACGCTCACGTGCCCGGTCACCGATTCTCACCTGTGCCCTGCCTCTGCTTGTTCCGTCCGCCAGGTTCCCACCTGTGGCACCGGAATCCGAACCCGTACGCCCGGGACCCACTCCAGGCAAGGCCAGCCTAACCGAACGCGTATACGGCGAATATCAGGCACCTGGTCACCCGAGGAACGACAGGCGCGGCCCGTGACTCCGGTCGTCTCACCAGCAGGGAGGCACCTCCCGGTGCGGCGCAGGCCTCGCTCGCCGCAGACGGGCCACCGGCTTGTCCGGCGCCACGAGCGACAGCCTCGGCAGGCGACGTCGGCCCTGCCGTCCGGGATCTCCGCCTCGGCGGCATGCCCCTGGTGGCCGGGACCGTTCAGGGCCGACGTGCCCACCGAGGCCGTCTCCACAGCCCCGCGCGCATCATCGGCAGGAGATGAGAGGGCTGTTGCAGACATGCGGCCAGAATCCCGGCCGGCAAGTATGATCAAGCGATGTCTGACATGACGGAAACCACTCCCGGCTGGCTCACCACGGATGAACTGGACATGGCCAGGGCCCGGATGCCCGTCCTGTACGTCGAGGCCGTCCCTGTGCGGGTGGACGAGAGCGGCGACGTAACCAGCATCGGACTGCTCCTCCGGATCGGCACCGACGGAACCATCAACCGTGCCCTGGTGTCCGGCCGCGTCCTGCACCACGAGCGAGTCCGTGACGCGCTGCTGCGTCATCTGGAGAAGGATCTCGGCCCGGTGGCCCTGCCGCGCGTCCCGACCTCTCTGCAGCCCTTCACCGTTGCCGAATACTTCCCCACCACGGGCGTCACCCCGTTCCACGACCCGCGCCAGCACGCGGTCTCCCTCGCCTACGTCGTGCCGGTGACCGGGGATTGCCGTCCACGCCAGGACGCCCTGGACCTGGTCTGGTTCAGCCCGGAGGAGGCGGCCTCACACGCTGTGCAGAGCGAGATGCCGGGCGGCCACGGAGTGCTTCTGAAGCAGGCTCTGGCCCATATGGGACACACCTACTGAAGGACCCCGGTGTGGAGGGTGCTCGACCCGGGTCCGCCCGCCTCGACCGAAGGGGCCTGCCTGAGGCCCGGAGTACGTATCCGGCACGGCCTCTCTGGTCGGGCGGCCGTGCCGCGCGCCGTCGCCTCGCGCTTCCGGCATCCAGCTTCCGGCATCCGGATCCTGGACGGCCTGCACGGCGGCTCACTTCAGAACGCCCTCGAGCACCGCCCGGCCGAGCCCCGTCCGATGGTGGAGCACCCGCACGCCCTGACGCCGGGAGAGCAGCAGTCCCGCCTCGCGGAGCACGGTGGCGTGCCGGCTGGCCGTCGACGGCGCGAGGCGCAGCGCCGCGGCGATGTCCATCGTGGTCATCGGGCGGTCCAGCATCCGGAGGAGTTCCGCACGGGAGGCACCGATGAGCTGCGCCACCGGGGCGTACCCGCCGGAGCGGCTGCGTTCGAGCCAGCCGGGCGCGGGTGAGAGCGGGTGGACGAGGACCGGCGGCAGTTCCTCGTCGACGAGGGCGAGCGGGGCGCGTACGCAGAAGAAGGCCGGCACGAGCGTCAGCGTCCGCCCCCGCAGGCTCAGTTCACGCTCGACGGGATACGGGGCGCGCAGCCTGCCCTCCCGGTAGCGCCACCCGGGCAGTTGGTCGTACCCGGTGAGCAGGCCCTCCGCGCCGTGGCTGAGGACGGCTTGGGCACGTACGGTCCTGTCGTCCGCCGCCTGTGCGCGTATCGCGGTGAGGTAGGGCTCGACAGCGACCTGGTGGTAGGCGCGCAGGGCCGTTCCCAGGCGGTGAAGCGCTTTGGGGCACCCGTCGGCCAGTGTGCGCAGGCCCGCCGGGACAGGGCCCGTGGTGTGGGCGTGGAGCCGGACGATCTCGGCGCGCAGGCGGTGTCGAGGTGTGGAGAGCAGCCGGTCGAGTCCGGTCTCCAGATCCGTGTCCCCGCGGCCGGGCGTGAGGAAGTCCGGGAAGTAGGAGCCGTCCGGGCAGAGTCGGGTCAGTGCGCGTGTCACGGGGACGAGGCCGGACCGCCGAAGGGCTGCGCCCACCTCCCGGCGCCAGGCCCCGAATGCGAGCGGCGCTTGGCGGTTCTGCAGGAGGTGCAGACTCAGCGCGGTCTCCCAGAGCGGGTCCACGCCGGACGCGACGCGCAAGCGGGCCAGTTCCTGGCTCGTGAAGTCCACCCGTAGCACGCGCACCCCCGGTGGTCACGGGCGCCGGTGACGCCCGTCCGGCGAAACTCTACGCGCATCACAGAAATGACGCATGCATGCCAGACTTCTGTGGTGGCCCGGCTCCGGTTCGGCCGGAATGTGAGGTGGTCCGACCGGAACTGCGCGTCGGCCGGACCACCTGCGAACCACTGCTGCGGCTCAGCAGAGCGGGACGCCTGGCAGCTTCGCGTCCGGGTGATCGATGTAGATGTTGCTGATGAAGCCGTTCTGGTCACGCAGCTTGCTCCACCAGTTGTTGCTGTATCCCTCGGCGTTGACGGTGTCGCCCTGCTTCTGGCACAGCACGCGCACAGCCGTCGGACCGGCGAGGGTGGTGACGACCGGCGCGCTGACGCGGGCGTCGGAACGGACGTTCACCCCGCTCCCCCACGTGTTGAACGGGATGCCGCTGCCGCCGCACCCGTTGTCACTGGTCAGGTACGCCTGGTTGTAGCTGCCGGGGTAGGAGAGGCCGGCGCCGTTGATGACGATGTTCTGGCCCACCCCGTTGAGCAGTTGCTCGTAGTGGATGTGTGCCCCGGAGGAGTTGCCGGTGCTGCCGGTGACGCCGATCTGCTGCCCCTGGGCGACGGACGCACCGCTGGGGACGGAGTAGGCGGAGAGGTGGAAGTAGTACGTCTTCCAGCCGCCGCCGTGGTCGATGGCCACGTAGTTGCCGGCACCGCTCGGCTGCGAGTAACGGGTCGCCGTGCCGGCAGCCGATGCGAGCACCGGGGTGCCTGCCGTCGCACCGCCGTCGGCGCGCACGAAGTCCAGCGCCCGGCGCACTTCGGCCGAGTGGTGGCTGTACGTCCAGCGCTGGCCGCAGGGGTAGGGCGCCTTGAAGGCTGGTGCGGCCGTCGTACCGGCCTCCCCGGCTTGTGCCGGGGCGGCCGACAGTCCGGCCAGGGCCATCAAGGCGGCGACGAACAGAACCGGAAGGCGTCTGAGAAACCTCACGAATACTCCTAGGTGGGGGAAGCCGCCCGGGCGGAGCCGGGTCGAGGCGCGGTGAGACGTCGGGAACGTAGCGATGCGCCGTACTGCTGACAAGCGTGCGCCGGGCTCCTTCGACCAGGGACGAATTGCTTGCGCCTCCCGCGCAGCCCCGCCACCGTGGCCCTCCACGTGCCACAGCGTCACCAGGCCGCCGGCCCCGGTGCGTCCGTGCCCGAAGGAGCCCCGACTCCCATGCCTTCGCTCCGTACCGCCCGCCGTCCGTCTTTTCTCGGCGCCGCTCTCACCACTGCCGGGCTACTGCTCGCGCTGACCGGTTCAGCCCTCGCCGTAGCCGCCGAGTCCGCCGACGACGCCGCCGCTCTGTCCCCCGCCGCCGCATCCGTCACCCTCCCGCCCGCTGGTCCCGCGACGGCCGGTTCCGGAGCCGAGGTGGAGGCACGGGGAACGGAGGGCCGCACCGTCGTGGACATCCCCGCGGACGTCACGGCGGGCGTCGCGGTGTTCGACCGGCTCACCGGCCGCTTCACCGAGTCCGTCGAGGCGGACCGCGCCTTCCGTTCGGCATCCGTGGTCAAGTTGTTGCTCGCACTGGACTTCCTGTGGAACCGGGGGCCCGGCTACGAGCTGCCACCGGCGGACCGGGACCGGCTCGGGGCAATGCTGAGCAGGAGTGACGACGCCGCCGCGAACCACTACTGGTCCGCGGGTGGCGGCAGCTCCGTGGTCTCCCGCATGGTGCCTCGTCTGGGACTCACCGGTACGGCCCCGCCACCGGCCGGCTATCCGGGCTACTGGGGCTACACGGCGACCACCGCCGCGGACACCGTCCGCGTCTACCGCTACCTCCTCGACACGGCACCGACGCCGGTCCGGGATCTCGTCATGGGGGCTCTGCACCGGTCCGAGAGGTGCGCCGCCGACGGCTTCGACCAGGGGTTCGGGCTGCCTTCCGCGTTCGACGGACCGGGGTCGGTCAAGCAGGGATGGTCCGGCTTCGTCTCCGGGGGCTGCGTCTCCTCCGGGTCTCCGGCTGCCACGCCCGGCCGCGTCGCGGGCGAGGGTCCCCGCACGTCCGTGTCGGCAGACGGCGTCGAGGGACCGGGATCCCGTAGGAGGTCCACCAGCGATGCGTCCCCCCTCGGGGGTGCCTCCACCGCCGTGGTGGACCTGACGTCCGACGCTCTGCACACCACCGGCACCGTGGGCCCTGAAGACCGCACGGTGGTAGCCGTCCTCACCCTGCACCCCGACGGCACCCCGTACGGCACCGCGTACAGCAAGGTCACCACGCTCACCGGCTCCCTGGACGTCCCCGGAGCCGTCCGCCCCTCCGGCACCCGTTTCACCACCTGGGGCAGTGGTGTCCGTGTGCGCGCCTCCGCCACCACCTCCTCCGCCGCCCTCACGACTCTGCCCGCCGGGGTGGACGTCATCGTCGGGTGCCAGCGGCAGGGCGGCCAGGTCTCGGTCCCGCCATACGTCAACGACTGGTGGGCATATCTGCCCCAGTACGGCGGCTGGATCACCAACATCTACATCGCCTCTTCCGGCAACACACTTCCGGGCGTGCCTCGTTGCTCGTAACCGCCTTTCCCACCCCCACAGAAGGAGGCGCGCCATGCGCCGCGATCAGAGACCGAACGCCCCCACCGTCCGACTCCGCCGAGGGACGGCTGTGGCCGTCTCCCTGCTGGCCGTCGTGGGTCTGACACTCACCGCCGGCCCCGCCGCCGCCCGCGACGCCGGGAACGGCGAAGCCCCGCTCGGGGGCATCAGCTGGCGGGCGGACCTGTCCACGCCGACGGCGGACGCGAGCAACGTCAGCCGCACGGACAGCGGTCTGCGCCTGCGCGATCCCGGTCTGGGCCCCGCTTCCTCGCGCTCCGCCCGTGGCCAGGGGACGGTCGTGCTGCCCGTACGCGTACTGGACCGCGCCGTCGACCTCGTCACCCCCCACCTCGATGCCACCGTCCCCGCAGGAGCCGGTGTCGCCGTGGACGTGCGCGGGCGCGACGGGCTGGGCCGGTGGACGGAATGGCGCGAGGCGCGCGATGACGCCCCGGCCCTGCTGCCCCGGGCCGTCACCCGTGTGCAGACCCGGATCGTCCTGACCTCCGCGCCGAACGGCACCGCTCCGACGGTCAGCGCCCTGCGCCTGAGTGCCGAACTCGGCGACACGCCCAAGAAGGCCGAGGCCGCGGAGGCCTTCACGACAAGCGTCTACGCAACCCGGGAAGGGCTGGTCGGCGGCACAACCGCGAACGGGCACGTGATCGTCCCGAACGACCACTTCGTGGCACTGCCCTCCCGACGCGGTCTCTCCCCGAAGGGCAGCGGGCAGTACTCGGTGCGCGTCTGCGGACCGGTGCGCTGCGAGACCGCGCCGGTGTGGGACGTCGGCCCGTGGAACACCCGTGACGACTACTGGAATCCGTCGTCCGTCCGCGAGACCTTCAAGGACCTGCCGCAGGGCAGGCCCGAGGCACAGGCCGCCTACCAGAACGGATACAACGGCGGGTTGGACGGGTCGGGGCGCCGGGTGCTCAACCCGGCCGGCATCGACCTGGCCGACGGAACGTTCTACAACGTCGGCCTGAACGACAACGGCTGGGTCACCGTCACCTATCTGTGGACCGGAACGGGCGCTCCGACCAAGTCCTTCCCGACCTGGGGCACCGCCGTCAACATCCGTCAGCAGCCCACCGCCGCGTCCACCCGCGTCGCCCAGCTCCCAGGCCCCACGACCGTGCGTGTGCAGTGCCAGGTACACGGCCAGCTCGTCGAGGCCGACGGACACAGCAACGACGCGTGGTCCTACCTGCCGGACTACGGCGGATACATCTCCAACATCTTCATCGACGTGTCCGACAGCTGGCTGCCCGGCGTTCCGAACTGCTGATCCACCCGGCCGGATCCCACGGGCCCGCGCACCTGTGCGGGCCCGTGAGGGGCGCGTGCGCCGACACCTGGGGGCTTCGCCGTCGCTGATCTGCTTCTCCCCCGCGTCCGGCTCCCCCACGTCCGGCTCCGCCGCGTCGGGACACACCTCGAAGTGCATCGAGGCGCGCACATGGCCGGCCACCGATCCAGCGGGCTCACGAGGTCACCCCTCTCGGCGCGCGGCACCGCCGCGAGAAACCCTCGGACCGGCCGGAGTGAACCAGGGCTCAGCTGCGGTGCCGCACTGTCAGTGCAGCAGCGCGCTCACCGTCGACAGGGACTCCCACTCCGCAGTGCCCCCGGTCAGCCTCTTCGCCACCCGCGCCCAGGCCGTTCTGTCCGTGCCGAGCCGGGTTCGGACGAGATCGGCGAGTGCGGCCCGCGCCTGCGCAGCTTCGGGCGGAGCGTCCGTGCGACGGCCGGCGCCGTTCAGATAGGCGAGCATCCGTACGGCCGGGGTCGCCAGGTCCAGCAGATCCGTACCGGTCAGCCGGCCCGCGGTGAGCAACCAGTCCAGCTGTGTGAGCGGCGAACAGTGGTAATCGTTGCCCAGACCGTGTCCGGCCCGCTCCCGGCTGAGCCGGGCGCTCGCGTCCGGCCTGTCAGGCCCTGGTTCCGGCACCAGGGCAGCATGCCGCATCCGTACGTCCTCGGGTACGTCGGGCAGGTTGATCACGTCACGCCAGTACGGCAGGGGGTCCTGTCGGTGGGCGGCTTCGAGGGCCCTCCAGTCGACGGCTTCGCCGGGCGGGAGCGCCTCGACGATGCCGCGTGCCTGCGCGGCGTGAGGGGCTCGTCGCAGCTTCACGAGGAGCTTGGCCGGGGCCAGTTCACGGTCGAGTCGCGCACGGAGCATTGCGGCGGGGTCGGCGGAGGCCAGAGCCTTCGCACAAAGCGACGTGGCGGCCCGCCCCAGCACATGCCTGCCCGCGACATCGGCCAGCCGGTCGGAGCCGCCATGTTCGAGCAGCCGCAAGCACCCGAGCAGTTGGTGCCCGAAGCCGAGTCGGGAGCCTTCCCGGACGAGGAGGCCCTCGACCAGATCGGGTTCCGCCGAGCACAGCCAGGTCAGCCCACCGGCCGGGCGGTCAGCGCCACCGGCGCGCCAATCGGCCAGCACACGGGCTCCCAAGGACGGCCGCCCGGCACCCTGGTGAGGACGGGAGCGGTCCACGATCCGGCGGAGGGTGGGCCGGTGAGTCAGGTGCCGCAGGAGTACGAGGTCGATGTCCGGGTCGCCGAGATCGGCCAGCCGAGCAGCCGAACCGTCCTTGAGCCAGCGGCACTGCTCGGCGAGTACGCGGAGTGCGTCAGGGTCACGCCCGGCGAGCAGCCGGTCAAGGACGTGGTGCGGAGTGCGGTCGTAGCGCAGCAGGTACGTGGCGAGGAGCCAAGGCCCGTCGGTGCCCAGCCGGGGTAGCACAGCCTCCACCACTTCGGCGTCGGCCAGGCACAGCAGAGTGCCTTCCGGCCACGCCCAGAGATGGTTGCCTCGCTCCAGCAGCTTGATCGCCTCGTCGGGGGTGCGCGGGCGGGACGTCTGCCGCGGTCCGGGGACACCTGACGACGAGCGTGCTGCGGCGCGCGTGGCAGGCCCGTCACCGGAGCGTGCCAGGCTCAGCAGTTCGGCCCAGGTGGGGCCTTCTGAAGCGTCGGCGGATTCGGACGGGGCGGCCGCCGACACCGTGGCGGCCAGGTGGAGCCAGGCGTCCGGGTCGGCGCCGAGGTCGGCCCGCAGCCGCCGGGCGAGCGCGGCCCTCCACGCGTGGGCGAATGCGAGCCGCCGCCAGTCGTGCGGGAGCAGCAGCAGGTGGCGGGCCGGCAGCAGGTCGAGCAGTTCCTCGGCGGGCAGAACGCCCTGGGTGTAGGCGTACTCGGTCAGGAGTGCCCGGGACCCCTGGGTCTGCGGAGGCCGCGCGTGTATCTCCGCGCGACTGGGAGCGGTGTATGCAGACCCTCTCCCGGACGGGACGACGCCGTGGGCCGCGCAGGCTTCTGCGAACCATTCCGGGGTGGTGAGCCCGGGGGCGTCGCTCCATTCGCACACGGCCAGCGAGCGCAGCACTTCGGGGTCGTCGGGCAGTGGTGCGCCGATGGGAGCGAGGGAGTACAGCAGGTCCAGGGCCGACAGCGCGAGGGACCGGTCGCGGCGGCCCGGCCGCGACGGGGCCGGTGCTGTGACGGGCCCTTCCGGGCGGGGCGCCATGGTGCGCTCTTCCGGAACACGGGCGCCGGACGCGCCCGCAGCGGAGTCGCCGGTAGTGGCCGGGACGGTCCTGCCCGCGACCGCGATCAGCTCCGCCAGGGATCCGCTGTGTTCGGGCAGCAAGGTGTCGAGTACGGACCAGGCCGCGGCATTCTCGCCCAGGTGGGTGTCGGCCAGTGCGCGCAGGGCGACTACTGACTCCTGGGTCAGCAAGGTCCGCTCGGCGAGCAGGGTGAGGGCGCGCAGGGCGTGGACGGCGGGTCGCGCCCCGTGTATCAGCTCGATCGGATCGAGCAGTCCCGCGTCGGCCATGCCTCCCGCCCAGCGGGCGGCGCTGTCATCGAGCATCTCCTCGGCAAGACGCTGCACGGGCAAGGTGCTGTTCCCTGCTCGGCGGCCCCCGGCCCGCCACGGCTCGTTGAGGACACTGAGGCGAAACGTCAGGCGCTGCGCGTCACTCGCCGCTTCGTGCCGGGCCAGTTCCTCACACGCTTTGGGCATGAACGGGGTCTTCGTGTGGGCCAGGGTCAAGGCGTCGAGGTCATGGGCGTACGGCTCGGACAGCAGATCACGCAGGGTGCTGGTGCCCCGAGTGGTTGCCAGCAGACCAGGTAGGCGCGCGGGGTCCTCGTAAGGCTCGCACTGTTCGCGCAGACGCCGTACGGCGTCTGCCTGGCGGCTCTCCGGGCCGCGCCCCCCGTCCTCGTCGGGGCAGTCGGCCTCGGACAAGGCCGCGCCGACCGAGGTCTCGACGGCCCGGCTCAGGTGACGGGCCACGGAGGGGTCGTCGAGCAGGGCTCGTACCGCGCGCGGCCCGGTGCACTCCCAGACCCTCAACAGAGCGTACTGCTGGACGATCTGCCGAACCCCGGACCGCAGGGCAGATGCCACGAGCTGCGGATCGCCGGAACCGAGCAGCGGGGCGAGCCAGGTACGCGGTACGTCACCGCGCGGTGAGGTCAGCTCCATGCGCAGCATGTCATCCATCGGCACGGTGGAGAGCCGGTGGGCAACCGTGCGACGCAGGGACTGGGTGGTGCGGGGGTTGCGGTAGACGGCGGCCGCGGTCTCGGAGTCTCCGTCGGCGAGCAGTTGGGCCAGCACACGGGTGTCGAGCCGTGGGTGGCGGGCCAGTGCGGCGCGGGCGCGGCTGTCGCCGTGATCGAGCACGGCGGTGACGAGGGCCGGGGCGGGAAGCTCCCCACCGCCGAGCAGCTCTGTCGCCACACGTTCGTGAAGGCCGGCCAGAGCGAGGGCGGCGTGGCGCGGCTCGACGTGTTCCAACAGCAGGCCGAGCGTGGCGTGGACACTCCGGGGCGCGGGCGGCACGATCGCGCCGTCTGCGAGGGGCTTCGCGGGCACCGGTGCCTCGGCCAGCAGCGCGGGCAGGGTGCCCGGGTGGCCGATGAGTGCGTCGTGCAGGCCACGCCACCGTTCCACGTCGCCGCCGAGGTGACGCCCGGCCAACTCGCTAAGCAGGGCAGCGGTTTCAGGGTCGCTTCCTCCTGTGGCGGCGACCCTGGCCGCGAGGGTGCGCGCCGGACGCGTCTGCTGTACCGCCCGGAGAGCAGCGCTCCCTTCGGCAGGGGACGACGCGGCGCCCCCTTCACCCTCGGGTGTCCCGGACGGCAGGTCGAGGAGGCCACGCAGCACGGGACCAGCCGACCTGGCCTGCATTCCTGTCATGGCCGACCATGCTAAGCCTGGGTCCCAGCACCCTTCGGGCCCACCCTTCGAGGGACGGCCCAGGAGGAACCGGAGACCTGGTCGGGCCCGGCCAGGTGCAGGGACGGAGGCATGGAAAGCCGGACGGTCAGGCCCGGCGCAGCTTGGTGGGCACACAGTCGGCTGCGCAGGCGCGGCGGGAGCCACAGGTGGGGGCACGGAACTCCAGGTGGCCGACCAGAACAATGCCCTCGCCGGTATCCGCCGGCGGTTTCTTCGCCCACGCGGCTTCGGCGACGATGCAAGGTGGCTTCGGACGCCGCTTCGCCTGTACGGCCGGCGCTCGCACGGAGGACGCGGGCTCCGGCTCGGGCGCTGGACCCGGTGCGAGGCATTCGCCACCCGTACTGCGCACCGTTTCCCGGCCGCTTCCGCCACCTCCCCGTACGACCAGGCGGACGGACCCCGAACTCATTGTCACTGGGTACGCCTAGAGTCTCTTCCACTCGTCACGGTGCGTCGCCGTCGACGGGTCCAATCAACGTGCCGCCAGACCGGCGGCGTCCGGAACGACGGGGAGAACAGCGCATGGGGTGGGTACCGGCGGGCGACTACGAAGTCGCCCTGGAGGCGGGCAAGGTGGTGTGCCGCAACGGGAAGGGCCGGCGGCTGAAGTCCGTCCCGGCCAAACTGAAGGAAGATCCGGCGGTCGTCGGGCTCCAGCAGTTGACCGAGTGGCTCGAGCGGCACGAGCGCCGGTGCCTGACCGACGTCGAACAGTGGATGGTGCGTTCGCTGCCCGTTCCCACCGCTGTTCTCGCCCGGGTCTGGCCCGACCCGGCGTGGCAGGCGGCACTGCGGGACGTGGTGGTGACCGGCACGGACGGCGGGGTCGCCGGGTTCCTGCGCGATGTCGACCCCACGCGCGGTCTCGGGCTCGTCGACCTGGACGGCGACACGGTCCGCATCACCCCGGAGGTCGTCAGAGTGCCTCACCCCGTCCTCCTCGACGACCTCGACGACCTGCGGGAATTCGCGGTCGAACTGGAGGTGCGCCAGAACGTCGAGCAGCTGTTCCGCGAGGTATGGCACCGCCCGCAGGGCCTCGCCCCGGACACCACCTCCGTCGACACCTACGCCGGCGGAGTGTTCAAGGAACTGCGGTTCCTGCACGGCCGCGTCACCCAGCTCGGGTACCGGTCGCGCGGCGGGTACGCGGTCTGCCCGGTCGTCGAGGACGGCGTCACCTCCGAGGCGCGCATCTGGATCGGCGAGCACGACGGATACGGCGAGTACGACACGGAGACGGGCCCCCTGGGCTGGACCGACCCCACGGGGCGCGCGTTGACGGCCGCCGAGACAGGACCTGTCACCTGGTCCGAAGGCATGCGCATGGCGGCGGCGCTCTATGCCGGCCGTGACGTGGAGGACGAGGAGCAGGCGGCATGAACACCACGACGACGAAGACAACGACGATCAATCCGACGACGACGGACACCGACGTGAACACGACCGAAGCGAACACGGTGGCCCTCCCCTGCCAGGCCCGTGACGAAGGCACCTCCGCCCCTGCCGCCGAGGCCCGGACAGCGGCCCTGATGGACGCGGGTGCGGTCCTCCCGGCCGGTTCCACCCGCCGGGACGACGCCGACGCGCTGACCGCCCGCACCTACACGCACACCGCCCTCGGCGACCGCCCGGTGGTCCGGCTCGTGCCCGCCACGCTCGGCGAGGCCGAGGACCTGGCCCTGGAGTTCCTCGGGCTGGCCCGGACCGAAGAGACGCCCGTCGTGGGCCAGGTGCGCCGCGAAACGCTGGGCTTCCCGGCCTGGGCCCTGGTCAACGACCCTGCCAACGGGCACCACGCCCTGGCCCTGGTGAAGGACATCGAGCGCCTGGGGCGGCAGGCCCGGAGCCGCGCCGGAGCAGCCAAGGAGGGCTTCGACGCACTCGGCACCCGGCTCGGCCGGGCCGTGCCCCACTTCCTCCCCACGTATTACGAGCAGGTGGCGCGGCTCTTCCTCCAGGCGGAGAACACCAGCTACGCCGCCTCCTTCTTCGGCAAGGCCCGCGAGGCCGAACGGGTGCACGGGCTGGTCGTGGACGAGGACCGGCAGCGGGCTGTCTTCCTCGAGTTCGCCTTCGCCGGCGCGCTGACCGTCAAGGCACTGCGGCAGTACGTGCGCGACCTGGTGGCCCGGCTCGCGCCGGCGGACGCCTGGGCACAGTTCCGGCGTCTGCTGGTCGAGCGCTGCGCCGCCGGCATGCCACCGTACGCGGCGCTGCCGCAGGACGTGCGCGCGCTGGTCAAGGCAGCCGGGCTGGACCGCGAGGCCGCCGAACGCGAGTTGGTGGCCGATCTGATCGGCTCCCCGGGAATCGTCCGCGCCCCCGCCTCGTTCTGGACGGCCTACCGTTCCCCGCTCGTCACCCTCGCCCGAGGGGAGGCGGCCGTCCGCGCCCGGCTCCTCGGCTTCTTCCCGGAGACTTTCAGCGAGAGCGGCCGGCACACCGACGCCGAGAACGACTGGCTCGTGCTGCTGGCCGATTCCGGCGCCGAAGATCTGCTGACCGCGCTCGCGGACACCTCCGATTCCGCGGCCCTCAGTGACCCGTCGGTCTCCCCGGCGGACTGGCTCGGTCGCTGGGAGGCGCACCGCCGACGCAACCGGGCCACCTCCGGCCGCAGCCCGCAGACCCTCGACCTGGCCGCCCGGATGGCGGACCGGCTGCGCGCCGACGGGCGCCCCGTCGAGCTGTTCCAGGGCCGCTGGCGACGCACCGCCGACCTGGACCTCCTCGACCTCTGCCTGGCCTCCGGCATCCCGGTCGCCGAGCCGGACGACCATGACACGGGCACTGCGCGGGGCCCCGGCGTCCCGCTCGGCTCCTGGCTCACCGACACCGAGCCCGGAGCGCGGGATCTCACCGCCGTCGCGGAACGGCCGGTCTTCCGTGCCCTGCTGAGCCGGACCGTCGGAGGCCTCGGCGAACGAGGCCAGCGGCTGGACGACGCCGGCATGGCGAAACTGGCGGCGCATCCGGTGCTGTCGGTGATCCTGCGGGAGTGGTTGACCGCATGCGCCGAGGAGTACACGGCCGCGCGCGGGCTTCCTGGACTGAGGACCGCCCTCAACAAGCTCTCGGCGTTCCGCTCCGTGGCCGCGGAGGTCGCCCCGGAGGCGGTGCGGCTCCTCGACGCCCACGATGTCGTGCCGCTGCTCGCCTCGACCCTGCGCACCGGCGTGCTCGACGAACTGGGCTGGCCCGCGCTCGACGAGACGTACGCCGAACTGGCCACGGAGGTGGCGGCCACGCGTCAGCGGGGTCACCGGACGGAGGGGGTCGGTGTCACCGGGGCCTGGCCCGCGCTGATCCTGAACACCCGGGAACGCGCCGTCGTCGTAGGTCCGGAAGGTGTTCTGCTGCGGCACACCCTGCGGCTGCCGTCCACCGCCGACCACTGGCGGCATCCCGCCTTCCGTCACGCCGACGGCGAGTTGCTCGTCATCTGGTGGGAGGACGGCAAGCAGCGCGGCTACTGGTCGCACCGCCCCGCCGAGGTGTTCACCGTCGCCGGCGAGCAGATCCCCCGCTGGGGTTCCTCCGGTCCCTCCGACGACGTCTGCCTGCCACTGCCCGGCGGCGGGCGGGCCACGGGCGGCAAGGCCCTGCACGCGGGCGACACCTCCGTCCCGCCGCAGCGCGCCGTCCTCTCCGACGGCACCGGTCACTGGCGGGACGGCCACCAGGGCACGCGGCGGGTCTGGCTGGAGTACGACCCCGTCAGCGGCACGCACGGCCGTGCCTCGCTGCCCGCCTTCCTCCACTCCGGAGTGCAGGACGGCACCCGGCTGCTCACCGAACACTGCCAGGTGCTGCCGCTCCAGCCAGGTCTGGAGAACACCCCGTTCGGCACGGACGGCACGGTCCTCGGCCGCTGGGTCCGCCGCACGGTGACCGAACCGGGTATGTCTGCCCCCGCGGACGGGCACCGGATCGTCGCGGGTACCCCCGACGGCCACACGGTCACCCTGTCGGCCCCTCTGCCCGACGGCTCCCCCGTGCCGCTCGGCGCCCTCACCCTCCCCGGCGGATCGCGCCCCGTCATGGCCCTTGCCGGGCGATCGGTCGAGGCCCACCCGGTCGATTCCGAGGGCACGGGCGGAAGCCTCTGGTCCGTCGTCGCCGGCTCCACAGGGAGCAACGTCGCCGCGGGCACCCCTTACGTCCCTCCCGTCGCCTACTGGCATGCCATGCGCCCCAGGGACGAGCAGGGCTCCGCCGCCCTGCGGAACCTGACGGACTCCCGGGCGGAAGAACTGTTCAAGGAGGTCGCCACCGCGGTCGTCCGGCAGCTCGAAGCTTCCCGTGCCGTGCAGGACTACACGGGGCCCTCGTCGCGTGAGGTGAGCCTGGAAGCCGTCGCCGGCGTGCTGCCCGAGGTGTCCGACGCGCGGCTCCTCGCGGGCGTCACCGCGCTCGTCCGTGACGCGGTGGACAAGGCCGTCTCGGCCGCCCGTTATCTGGAACCGCCTCAGCCCGCCGTGCCCCGGAACACCACGCGAATCCAGGACATGTTCTCCGACCGCTCGCCCGAGCACGGCGACGACGCGACACTTCTGCACGCCACCGGCTGGGGTTCCGAGCGCGTGTCCGGCGGCTGGTGGGGAACGGCAGGCCGGTGGACCACCATCCGGCAGATCCTCGCCGTCAACCACGTGCTGAGCGGGGAACCGGCCTTCGGCCCGCCCGTGCCGTCCAAGGTCCCGTTCACCCCCGTGGACGGCTGGCAGCGGGACGAGCACACCGTCCCCGGTCAGTCCCAGGACTGGACGTCCCTGCTCGGCAAACTGCCCGAACTGGCATACCGGGCAGCCTCGGCGACCACCTCGCCCGAGCACCGAGCAGGTCTCGTGGTCCTGCTCGACTCACTCGCCGAGGGCCCGCTGGCGGACCCGGCCGGCACGGTCCGACAGGTGGAACTCGTCGAGCCGTACGGCGGAACGCCCGGACAGGGACGCCCCGAGGCCGTGCACCGGCTCGGCCAGGTGCTGCGCAAGGGCGCCCGCACCGTCGTCGTACTCGCCGAGCGAGGCCGTAACTCCCGGAACGACGCGGCACGCTGGCTGGCCCTGGACCACGACCCCACCGGTGCGTTCGGTCCCGTTCCCGGCTTCACCCTGGACCACGAGCGCATCCACCGGCAGGGCATCGATCGCGCCAGGCTCACCCGGCTCACCACCCTGGTACGGGAGCGGGGCGCGGCGCCCTGGCGTCCGGAGGCCGCCGAGGCCTTCCACACGGCCACCGGGATAGGTCCCCTCCAGTCCGCGGCCCTGGTGTCGGCAGCCGTCGACGAGCCGAGCGCCGAGACGCTCGGGCTGCTCGGGGCGAAGACCCGTGCCTTCGAGGCGGCCCAGGCCAGGCTGAACGCACTGCCCCGCGCCGACCGCCACGCCCTGGTCCAGGCGTTGCTGCCCGGCGACCCTGCCGAGCTATGGACCACGGGCCCGGACGTCCGGGCCGCCGCCGAGGTCTGGCAGGCCCGTCTGGCCTCCCTCGTCCGCGTCCCCGAGGAGCTGGACCTCGACCTGTCGGGCACCACTCCCGGCGCCGTCGACCTGGTCCTGAACCCGGGCTCCCGGATATGGCTGGGCCACGGCTCCCCTGTCGAGGACGGCTCCGGCCGGCCCGGCCTGCGCCGGGTGAGCGCCCACGGCTCGCTCTCCTCCGCCCTGACTGCTCTGCGGACCCTCGCCTACACGCTGCCGTACGGACACCCGCTGCGGGCGCACCTGCCCGTCGGGCTCGCGGCCTTGCGCCGCACCCTCGCCGACCCGGATCTGCTGCTGGACCTCGGGCTGGACTGGACCGAGGCGGGCGACTCGATCGGCTCCGTGGTCCGGGCCGCCCACCAGCTTCCCGAGTCCGGCGGCGCGGGGCCCGACGGCCTGGTCCGGGCCGGTGCGGCGCTGCTCCTCGCAGCCGGCCACGGCAGCCACGAGAAGCTCCTGATCCGGCCGGCCCTCCTGGAAGGTCCTGAGGACCCGGCGTTCGGCCTGGTCGAGGGCACCGTCGCGCAGTACCGGGTGGGTGAACTCCGTGCCCTGCGGACCCTGCTGGGCAAGGACGTCGACGCCCTGGTCTCGGCCGGCTCCCCCGTCGGCACCCCGCAGCACCCTGCCCAGGACCCGACGCGCGCGGTGCCGGATCTGGTGGCCGAGGCCGCCGCAGCCCTCGGGCTGAGCGCCGACGGCGCCGCCCTCTACCTGATGCTGCTCGCCCTGCCCGACCCGACGGACCGCAACTGCGCCCGCTGGACGGAGTGGAAGCCCGCACGGATCAAGAAGGCCCGGGCGGAGCTCGCGCTCACCGACCTCGTGGTGGAGGCCAAGCGCTCCCGCGCCGGCCGCACCCTGTTCCTCCCCTGCGGCTGGCTCGAACGCGGTGCGCCCGGTCTGCCGCTGGAGACCTGGAAGGAACGGCTGTACCCCGTGGCAGGGCACGCCCGGACCCTGCCTGACGTCCCCCTGCCCGAGCTGTTCGCCATGGCTTGGGCACGGGCCAGGGGCGGCGACGCCCCCGCCTTCGAAGAACTGGAAACCCGCGCACCCCGGAAGGGCCGCCGCCGATGACGAGCGACACCACGACAACCACCGAGAGCACCCGCACGGGGGTCCCGGACCGGGCGACACCCCCTGTCGGGGCCTCGGGCCGGGAGAACCGCCAGGTCACCCCGCCGGAGGACCGGTACGCCACCGAGCTGGCATTCCTCGCCGCCCATGACTCGGGGCCTCGCCCGCCAGGCTGGCTGCTCACTCCTCGCGCGGTCGTCACCTTCGTGATGGGCAGCGCGGGCGAGGCGCTCGGCCTGCCGAAGTCCGCGCGGCCGGACGCCGGAGTACCGCGCCGCTTGGTGATCGAGCAGAAGTTCGTAGGCGAACGAGCCTTGATCGAACGCTGCGTGGTCACCCTGGCCGGTGAGCGCGGACTGCTGCTGGTCGGGGAACCCGGCACCGCCAAGTCCATGCTCTCCGAACTGCTGTCGGCGGCCGTCTGCGGGACCAGCGGGCTCACCGTGCAGGGCACCGCGGGCACCACCGAGGACCAGCTCAAGTACGGCTGGAACTACGCGCTGCTGCTCGCCCAGGGCCCCACCGAACAGGCCCTGGTGCCCTCCCCGGTGCTCACCGCCATGACCCGGGGCGCCGTCGCCCGTGTCGAGGAGGTCACCCGTTGCCTCCCCGAGGTCCAGGACGCGCTGGTGTCACTGCTGTCCGAGCGGCGGATCGCGGTGCCCGAACTCGCGGGAAGCGAGGGCGCCCAGGTGCACGCGGCCCCCGGATTCACCCTGATCGCCACCGCCAACCTTCGGGACAAGGGCGTCTCGGAGATGTCAGCCGCACTGAAACGGCGCTTCAACTTCGAGACGGTGGGCCCGATCGGGGACGTGGACGCCGAGACGGCACTCGTCCGGCGCCAGTCGCGGGCGGCCGTCGAACGGGCGGGTGCCGCCTACCAGGTGGACGACGCGGTTCTCGAAGCGCTCGTCACCGCCTTCCGGGACCTGCGCGACGGCCGCTCGGCGGAAGGCTGGGAGGTCGAGCGCCCCTCCACTGTGATGAGCACGGCGGAGGCGGTGTCCGTGGCGGGAGCCCTGGGCCTGGCCACCGCCTACTTCCCCGGCGACCGTGACGTGCTCTCCCTCCTGCCCGGCCATCTGCTCGGCGTCGTACGCAAGGACGACCCCGCCGACGCGGCACGGCTGCTGGGGTACTGGGACGGGCCGGTACGCAGGCGCGCGGAGCAGGGGTCGGCCACCTGGCGTGCCCTGTGGGAGCTTCGCGCGGTACTGGAGAGCTGACGGATGAGCCAGCCGATCACCCGCGCCATGTGGGCCGCCGCCGGCCCGTCGCCCACCGCTGACACGTCACCAGGCACCGAGGTGCCGCCCACCGGTGCACCCCAGGGCCCGGCGGCCGGGCCCACCTCTCCGGAGGCGGCGGTCGCGGCCCTCGCGGCGACCGGACCCGGGCTGCCGTTCCTGATCGGGGTACGCCACCACGCGCCTTCGCTCGCGGCCGCCCTGCCGGCGCTCCTGGACGCGGCGGCCCCCGACCTCCTCCTCGTCGAGCTGCCTGCCGAGTTCCAGCCCTGGCTGGGGTGGCTCGCCCACGAGGAGACCGAGGCTCCGGTGGCGCTGGCCGCCGTGCCGGGCGACGGAACCCCGGCGGCCGGCGAACGAGGCCCCGCCTTCTACCCGTTCGCGGACTTCTCGCCCGAACTGGTCGCCCTGCGCTGGGCGGCACGGAACGGCGTCCCGGCCGTGGCCTGCGATCTGCCGCTGGCCGACCGGACCTGGGCACGGGGCGGGCCGGACACCCCCGGCCCCGGTTCCGCACCCGTGCGGGGGGAGGGCCACGGGCTGTCCGCCGCCCTCCGGTCCCGGCTCACCGGCCGCGACGGCGACGACCTGTGGGACCGGCTGGTGGAGGCACCGGCACCCGGTTCGACACCGGAGGCGCTCCGCCGCGCCGCCCTCCTCACCGGCTGGGCGCTGCGGTACGAGGCCGAGGCGACGGGCGGCGTGGACGGCCGGGACCTCGTGCGCGAGGACTGTATGCGCGGACATGTCGCCGAGGCCCTGGCGAGCGGGCGGCGGCCCGCCGTGGTGGTGGGTGCCTTCCACACCCCGGCACTGCTGTCGTCCGCCCCCGCGGCCGCCGGGGCACCCGCCTCACGTGAGCGGGCAACGTCCGGCGACCGGCGCGAGCCGGATGCGGACAGCCAGGCGGCCGGCGCCGGGTCGGGGTGCACGGTCTCCCTGATCCCGTACGCGTACCCACTCCTCGACTCACGGTCCGGATACCCGGCAGGCATCAGGGACCCGGAGTGGCAGCAGACCGTCCTGGAGGCCGCCGGTTCCCCGGCGGCGCTGCACGAGACACTGATCCGCACCGCGGTCCGTGTCTGCACCTCCCTGCGCGAACAGGGTCACCCCTACGGCCCGGCGGACGCCCGGGAGGTCGTCCGGGTCGCCGGAGACCTGGCGCGCCTGCGCGAACTGCCCGCCCCGGGTCGCGGCGAGTTCCTGGAGGCCGTGCAGACGGTGCTCGGGCGCGGCGAGACCTACGGCACCGGCAGAGCCGTCGCCCAGGCCCTCGAACGCGTACTCGTCGGAGCCCGCACCGGACGGCCCGCACCCGCCGCTCCGCGCAGCGGCCTGGGTCCGGCCGTGGAGGCCGAGACCGCGGCGCTCTCGCTCCCCGGCCCGGAGGACGCCCATGAGAGGACGCCACGTGATCTCCGTCTGGACCCGGCCCGATCCGCCCTCGACGGGCGCCGCGAGCTTCTCCTGCGCAGGCTGACGGTGTGCGGCATCCCCTACGCCCAGGAACAGGCGGTGACCGGAGCTGCGGGCTCGGAAGGGCTGACGACTCGATGGCACGTGAGGTGGACCCCGGCGACGGCAGCGATGCTGACCGCGGCCGGGGCCCGCGGCGTCACCGCGGCCCAGGCGGCCGAGGGGGTGTTGCGGCAGCGGCACGCGGCCGAGCGCGCCGAAGGGGGCCCTACGGCCGCCCAGGTCGTGAGGGGCCTCACGGAGGCCGCGGAGTGCGGGCTCCCCGACTTGGCCGGCGAACGGCTCACGGAACTGGCGGCCGTGCTTCCCTCCAGCGGCACCCTTCCCGAAATCCTCACCGGGCTCGACCTCCTGGACCGCCTCACAGCCGGCAGCCTGCCGGGTCAGGCCGCCCCCGACGCTCCGTCGGCCTCCGGCTCCACCGAGGACCCGGCCGGTCCCGCCGCCTCCGCGTCCCCCACCGTCTCCGCCCGTGCTGCCCGCATCGCGCACGCGGCGGAACTGCTGACCTCGGCGGCGGTACGTCAGGTCGACGGCCTCACCGGCTCGGAGGAGCCCGAGGACGCTCGTGCCCTGCTCGAACTGGCCCAGCGCGCAGACCGGTTGGGGGGAATCCGGCTCACCGACGCCCTCGTCCGGCTGGCCGCCGACGGCACCCCGCTGATCGCCGCGGCCGCCGGGGCCGTCCGGGTACTCACGGGCCACGAGGAGGCCGAGGCCTTCGGAGTGCGCGTCGCCTCCTGGGTGGACGGCGCAGTCGACAGCGCCTCACGGGCCACGCTCACCGCACGCCTCATCGGCGTCCTGACGGCTGCGGGCCCGCTCCTGACCGTCGGATCCGGCACCCTGGATCCACTGCTGCACCGTGTCGTCGAGCTTGACGACGCCGCTTTCCTGGCACGGCTGCCCGCCCTGCGCGGCGGCTTCGACACCCTCAGCCCGGCCGCGCGTGACCGGCTGCTGGACACCGTCGAGGAGAGGCTCGGCGAACGGGTGGACAGCCTCGACGCCGACGACCCCGCCGCCCTGGCGGCCCGAACGGCCGCAGACCTCTCGGCCCGCGAACTCCTCATGGGCCTAGGCCTGCCCGTACCGCCCCCCGCGCACGACGACCGGTTCCCGCCGCAGTCGGAACACCTCGCCACGCCCCCACCCGACACCCCGGCATCCCTCACCAGCGCACCCTCCGCCGGGGCGGACACCTCCTCCGCCCCCGTACCCGCGCATGTCGGCTCCACAGGGGCCACCCCCGCGCGGACCCTCGCGCCCGCCGACCGGTGGCGGCTCGTGCTCGGTCGACGCCCCGATCAACTGCCGTCCGCCGCCGCCCGTCTGGCGACCGCCTTGGACGAGCTGTACGGCGAAGGACGCGGCGAGGGGTCACGTGGCGGCATGCCCGGCCAGGGCAGTGGCCGACGTGGAGGCCGGGAGGCGCCGTTTCCCGGTGTCCGCGAGTGGTCCGAGGAGCTGGCCGCGCTGTTCGGCCCAGGCGTCCGCGAGGAAGTCCTCGCCGCCGCTGCCGCGACCGGCCGACAGGACGTCCTCGCCGAGATGGACCCGGCGGCTGCCACACCCTCCGTGGAACTGCTCCGTACGGTCCTGCGCTACGCAGGCGGCCTCCCCGAGGCGCGTCTGGCGGCGCTCCGGCCCCTGGTCCGCCGTCTGGTCGACGAACTGACCAGGCAGCTCGCCACCCGGCTGCGGCCCGCCCTCACCGGCACCATGCTGGCCAGGCCGACCCGCCGCCCGGGCGGCCGGCTGGACCTGGCGCGGACGCTGCGCGCCAATCTGGCCACCGCCCGCCGGACGGCCGACGGATCGGTTCAGGTGATTCCCGAGAAGCCCGTGTTCCGCAGCCGGGCCCGCCGGTCCGCCGACTGGCGCCTGATCCTGGTCACCGACGTCTCCGGATCCATGGAGGCGTCCACGATCTGGTCCGCGCTGACCGCCTCGGTGCTGGCCGGTGTGCCGGCCCTGAGCACCCACTTCCTCGCGTTCTCCACCGAGGTCGTCGACCTGACCGGCCACGTGCACGATCCCCTCTCCCTCCTGCTGGAGGTGAGCGTGGGCGGCGGAACGCACATCGCCGCCGGGATGCGGCACGCGCGCAGCCTGATCACGGTGCCCACCCGGACCCTCGTCGTCGTCATCAGCGACTTCGAGGAGGGCGCCCCGGTCGGCGGACTGCTGGCCGAGGTGCGGGCCCTGGTAGCCACCGGGGCCCACGTCCTCGGGTGCGCGAGCCTCGACGACGCGGGCCGTCCCCGCTACTCGACGGGTGTCGCCGGCCAGCTCGTGGCCGCAGGTATGCCCGTGGCCGCGCTCAGCCCACTCGAACTGGCCCGCTGGATAGGGGAGAAGACCGCATGAGCACCGCCCAGTTGCCCCCCGTCGCGCCGGAGGTCACGGCCACCCTGGTGGAAGACCTCTCGCCCCGGCTGCGCAAGCGGCTGGACGCAGCGGTCACCAAGCTCGGCGCTCGCCCGGCGCACCGCGAAGGGGACACGGTGACGATCGCGGTGGACGAGGAGACAGATCTGCGCCTGCACGCCCCGGGCGGCGTGGTGGCGACGGCGGACTCCATCACGTGTGACTGTCTCCTCGCCCCGGCCTGCGTCCACCGCGCGGCTGCCGCCTGTGCCGCACCCACGGCGGACCCGGCCCCGGAGCCCGCAGGGCAACCGGATCCGCCTGTGGTCGAATCCGCATCGCCCACCGACGACACCGTGCCCGCGCCCGACGTGGCGAGCCCGGCCCAGCGTGCCGCGGCCGGCGCCGTGTGGTCGGCAGCTGCGGCCGTGCTGGAGGCGGGTGTCGACGGGGCCGGTGCGGTCGCCCAAGCGGCGCTCCTGCGCGCCGCGCACACCGCCCGGCTCCAGCACCTGCCACGGGTCGCGGGTGCCGCTCTGTCCGTCGTCACGCTGCTGCGCGCGGCCCGGGCAGGGGATCCGTCCTACCGCACCGCAGGCCTCGTCACGGCGTTGGCCGAACTCCTGGGAACCGCGCACCGGGTGGGAATCGCCTCCGGTGCGGAGCTGGCCGCCGTCAGGGGTCGGTCACGCAGGCCGTACAGCCCTGACGGCTCGCTTCGCCTGTACGGCCTGTTCACCGAACCCGTGGTCACCGACTCGGGACACGGCGGCGTCCGCACCTGGGTGGCCGGACCCGACGGCCGGCTCTTCACCGTCGGCGACGTGGCACCCGGCGGTGTCGGGCGCGCCCTGGGCGTGGCCGACCGGGCTGTGCGCCTCGGCGAGAGCGCGCTCACCCACCGGGAACTGGGCCGGGCGGGGCTGGCGGTCTCGGGGGCGACGGTATCGCCGGACGGCAGACTGGGCGCCGGAAAGGCTGTCAGGGCTGTCACCGCCCGGGGCGCGGGGTGGACGGAGCCACCGCTCGCCGCCCTGTGGGAGATGCCACCGTTTCAACAGGCCACACAGGCTCTTCGGTCCACATCCCGCTACGCGGACCCGGACGCCGGCGGCAGCGACCTGCTCTTCCTGGACGTCGAACTCCGCGGCCCCGTACGGGAGCAGGGCGGCACCTGCCTGCTCGCGTCGTGCGACGGCGGCATCGCCGTCCGGCTCACGGTCGCCGACGACGACCCCGCGCTGGCGCACCGGGACAACCTGATGCTTCTGGCCACGGCACCAGGGACGCGGCTGCGGATCATCGGCCGCCTGATACCCGCGCTCCACCCCAGGCTCGCTCTCCTCGCCTGCTCACACCCCACCGGTGAGGGCACGATCGACCTCGGCTTCGACCGTCTTCGCCGCGCGGACCTTCCCGTCCCGGACGCTCAGGTGCACCCCGCCCCGCCGGAGCCCGGCGACTCCGGCGCGCACTCGCCCCTGCACCTTCTGGAGCGACGCGTCGAACAGACGGTCCCGGCGGGCCGCGCCGCCCTCGGCATGCTCGGCGACGTCTCGGCCGAGACCGGCCGCCTCCGCCGGGCGGGCCTTCCCACAGCCGCCGGCCTTCTCAGCGCCCTGTGCGCCTCGGCGGCCCGACGCGAACGCGACCACTTCGGCCGCCTTCTCCCTGCCGACACCGACGGCTTCGCCATCCACTGGCTGTCCGCCGCCCGTTACACATCAGCCGTATCCGAGTCCCTGTGCACAGCCGCCTGGGAACCGACGGGAGAAGGCACGGCCGCCCCGGACAAGCTCCCCGCCCCGCCTGATCAGGCCGATGGGGCGTAGCCGCCCGGTGCGGGCAGGCCACCTCCGCGGTACGGGCAGCACCCACTTGTCCCGGCCGACGTGGACCTCATCCGGAACTCACGGCCGGTCCTGGACGGTTCCGGTGAACACCACGACCACGATCAGCACTCCGACGGGCACCGAGCAGCCCAACCCAACGGTGCTGCCCGGAACGAGCTCGACGTCGCCACCGGACACGAGTCCGGGGCAACGCGAGCTGAAGGGGGCCGTGGGCGCTGGGAGCAGGCCGCCTGCTGCCAGGGCAGCTTCTGGGATTGTCCGCGGCCCGCGGCCGATTCCGGGGCGGGCCGCCGGAAAGTGGCCGTGCAGGGGCGGGGCAGGCGAACCGGCAGGAGTCGGCGGCGGGCCGCCCGTCGGCGAGGGAGATCGTTTGCACCGTCACCCCAAGCCGCTCACGCGCTTACGGACGTCTCGGCACGCTCCTCCGGGTGGGCGGAGCCGATGACAGCCTGGGGCCGTGGGCGTTGACGGGAAAGTGGTCAACTCCCGATCATGCGGACCCGATGTCTTCGAGCTGGTCAGCGACGTGACACGCGCGGCACAGGCCCCACTGCACGCCGCACACACCTCCCAGCGCGCCACCGGCCCAGATCCGCACGCCGGGCGAGCGCAGGCACTGCAGACCTTCGCCCTGCCTCAGCAGTCTCAGCACCTCGCCGTCCGCCCACCCGTCGGGTGCGGTCGTTACTCGTCGTTGCAAAGTCACTACCCTCAGAAAACCGGTCAGAAAAGCGCGTCGGCGCAGCGTCCCCGACGCACGAGGCCTCAGCGAGGACGCAACCCGCGACGCACGGGGCAGGGTGTTGCCCGCTCTCGCACATATCCCCACCCCAAAGGCCACACGGAACCCTTCGTGTCCACCCGATTACACACGGCCATGGAATAATAGGGGCATATCGCTTTTACTTCCGGAAGCCAAAACCCCTGAAGCGACACCCACAAGGCAAGCCAATCGTAGGTTCGTCCGAATATTTCACGCCATCCGGCCACACGCCTCGTCGGATCGTCCGGCTACAGTTTCCGCGTCCCTGCCGCACGATCGCTCCCCGTTCCGTGTGTGGCCGTGACCTCATCAGCGGGGCGGTTTGGCGTCCGTAGTGCGGTTGAATCGGAAAAGTGATGACAGGGATAATCCATGGGGCGTCAAGCGATCCACTTGTTCAAACTTCAACTGGCATTCACTTAATAGCCTCCCCGTCCGAATACATTCCGGACGGTATTTACCTCGACCTTTCACAATCCCTCGGCCGGCGCGTGCATCTCAAATGCGAGGGCCTCAACCTCACGGGTTCCGTGAAGGTCAAGGCTGCGGCCGAGATGGTTGATGCCGCGGAACGGTCCGCGCTGCTGCAGCCGGGTGGCCGCATCGTCGAGTCGTCCTCGGGCAGCCTCGGCGTGGCACTCGCCATGATCGCCGCCCATCGCGGCTACGACTTCACCTGCGTCACCGACAACCGCTGCAACGAACGCAACCTCCGTCTCATGCGGGCGTACGGGGCCGATGTCGTCGTGATCGAGGAGCCAGATCCGGTCGAGGGTCTGCTCGGGGCCCGCCTGCGGTTCGTCGCCGACCTCTGCGCCCGCGACCCGGATGTGCTGTGGCTCAATCAATACGCCAACGACAGCAACTGGCTCGCTCACTACAAGACCACGGGCCCGTCGATCGCGAGTGCCTGCCCCGACGCGGAGATGGTGTTCATCGGAGCGGGCACGACCGGCACGCTCACCGGGTGCGCACGCTATCTCAAGCAGGTCGGGCACCCGGCCAAGATCATCGCCGTCGACAGCATCGGTTCCGTGACGTTCGGCGGACCCCCCGGCCCCAGACACATTCCCGGGCTCGGAACGGGGCGACGCCCGGAGATCGTCGATGAGAGCGTCATCGACGAGATCATCATGGTTCCGGAAGCGGAAACCATCCGCATGTGCCGGACCATGGCGGGGCGCGGATATCTCTTCGGCGGGTCCACGGGAACCGTACTCGCTGGAATGATGCACCGGATATCCACGGAACGGGCCGACATGCTGGCCGTCGCCATCTCCCCGGATTTCGGTGAACGCTATCTGGATTCCATCTACGACGACGAATGGGTCAAGGACCGGTTCGATCTGGGCGGTGGCGCCGCACAGATCACCCGCCGTGTGGCGGTGCCGGTGACAGACGGCCAGGGGGGCATCTGATGGCCGAGCAGCACAGCATCATCGGACTGTTCGAGAAGCAGGTACAGCAGTCACCGGACAGCACAGCGGTCGTCTTCGGCGACGACCGGCTGACCTACCGGGAACTGCGTGAAGAGGCACGTCGTGTGGCCGGTCGGCTGCGAGGGCTCGGGGTCGGCCCCGAGACCCTTGTCGGCATGGCGTTTCCGCGCTCCGCGGACGCTGTGGTCTGCATGCTCGGGATCGTCCTGGCAGGTGGCGCCTACCTCCCCGTGAACCCGGCCTTCCCCGCAGAGCGGCTCGGTCGTGTGCTCGGTGACGCGTGTACGCCCTTGGTGGTGTGCGCCCCCGAGGCCGCTGAGACCATGCGCCAGGCACTCCCGGAGGGAACCGCCTTACGCACGTTCCCGGACCTGTTCGCCGATGACGCCGCTCCGGCCGACGGCGAACTGCCGGAGGCCGTCCCTGCGGACGCCCTTGCGTACGTGATGTACACCTCGGGCAGCACGGGACGCCCCAAAGGCGTCATGGTGGAACACCGGGGGGTGGTGCGCCTGGTCAAGGACACCGATTACTTCGAGTTCTCACCGGACGAGCGCTTCCTGCTGACCGGAGCCCTGGAGTTCGACGCCTCGACCTTCGAGATCTGGGGCGCACTCCTGAACGGGGCCGTCCTGCACATCGTCGACCAGGAGACCCTCGTCGTCCCGCAGCGTCTGAAGCGTGCTCTGGAGCAGGCGCGGACGACGGTCCTCTGGCTGACCGCACCGCTCTTCAACCAGCTCGTCGACGAGGACGTCCTGCTGTTCGAGGGCCTAGGCACGCTCCTGGTGGGGGGCGACGCGCTTTCCTGCCCTCACGTGAACCGGGTGCTCGAAGCCTGCCCGGGCCTGCGGCTGCTCAACGGCTACGGCCCCACCGAGAACACCACCTTCACGACCGTCTTCCCTGTGGAGCGTTCCTACGAGTCCGCCGTTCCCATCGGCCGCCCGATCGCCGGGACCACCGCCCGTGTTCTCGACAGCGACCTGCGTCCGGTGCCGACCGGACAGATCGGCGAGCTGTTCACCGGTGGGCTGGGGCTGGCACGCGGCTACCTGCACAACCCTTCGGCGACGGCGAAGAGTTTCCTCGTGCTCGACGGCGAGCGCTACTACCGCACCGGCGACCTGGTCAGCGCGGACTCCACGGGCGTCCTGTCGTTCCACGGCCGCAGCGACGGCCAGGTCAAGATCCGCGGCCACCGGGTCGAGGTTCAGGAGGTCAACAGTGCCCTCCTGGGCCTCCCCGGTGTGCGCGACGCGCACACCGGCGTCCAGGACTCCGCGGCAGGAAGGAGGCTGATCGGCTACGTGGTCACGGACCGCGAGGTCGACGAGGAGGTCGTGCTCAGCGAGCTGAGGCGCCGTATGCCCTCGTACATGTGCCCGCAGCGGATCGTGCGGGTCCCCCGGTTGCCGCTCAATGCCAACGGCAAGGTGGACACCGCCCAACTGCCCGCTCCGGCCGCCTCCGTGCACCCGCTCGCCGGGCTGCTGAGCAGCGAAGAGGAGAAGCTGGCCGTTCTCTGGGCGGAGGTGCTGCACTGCGAACCAGAGGTGATCGGCCCGGACAGCGACTTCTTCGAGCTGGGCGGGACATCCCTCACCGCCGGAGCACTCATCAGCAGGATCGGGCGCGTGCTGGGCATGGCGTTGAGCTTCAAGGAGCTGTTCTCCGCGCGCACGCTGCGCGGCATGACGCGCAGCGTGGCGGAGGCCGAGCCTCAGGCCTTCGCAGCCATCCCGGAACTACTGGTCGACGGTGACCTGCCCCTGCACCCTCAGCAGCGTGGCATGTACGTGCTGTGGCAGGTCGACGAGGAGTCGCTCGCGTACAACGTTCCGGCGCGTCTGGACGTGAGCGGGCGCCTGGACCCCGATCGGCTGCGGACCGCGCTGCGTCAGCTGACGCAGCGTCATGATGCTCTGCGCACGCGCTTCGTCACCGAGATGGACGCTCAGGGCAGGCCTCAGGTGCGGCAGCTCGTCCAGGGCTCCGTGAACGTGCCGCTCGAGGTCCTGTCCGGTTCGGGAGCGTTGACGGACGAGGACGTCGTCGCCCGGTTCGTCCGCCCCTTCGACCTGGCGAACGGTCCCCTGCTACGCGCTCTGCTCGTGCAGGACCGGGAGCGTGACGACCGCCTGTACCTGGACGTTCACCACATCGTCTTCGACGGGGTGTCGCTCGCGCTCCTGGTCGACGAACTCCTCGACCTCTACGTGGGTGTCCGGCCGGAGGAGCCGGCCACGACCTACGCCGCGGCCGGCCGGTGGCTGGACGTCGAACTCGAGACCGGCCGGTTCGCGCGGGACCGCGCGTACTGGCTGGAGCGGTTCCGGGACGCCCCGCCGCCCCTGGACCTGCCGACGGACCACCCGCGCCCCGCCATCCGCAGCACCCGGGGCGCCGTGGTGCGAAGCGAGCTGGGGACGGCGTGCCAGGACGCGGTGCGTCGCTGCGCCGCCGCTCACTCGGTCACCGACTTCTCCGTCCTGCTGATCGCTTACGCCGCCGTACTGGCCCGGCTCAGCGGGCAACGCGATCTTGTCGTCGGCTGTCCGGTGAGCGGGCGGGTCCATCCCGATCTGGACCGTGTGATCGGGATGTTCGTCAACACTGTCGCGCTGCGCCTGCAGATCGACGACAGCGCGACACTGGGTGACCTGCTGGCCCAGGCAGGTCGCGAGCACCGCGTCGGACTGACTCACCAGGCCTATCCCTTCGACCGGCTGGTGGAACAGGTCGCGCCCCGGCGGAATCCGAGCCGCAACGCGCTCTTCGACGCCTTCTTCGCGCTCCAGAACATCGACTTCCACGTCTTCCGTAAGCACGGGCGCCGCGTGACGGTCTCGCTGCCGCATCCCGGCACCAACCGCTTCGACCTCAACCTGCAGGCGCACCAGCGCCCGCAGGGTCTGTGCCTCGAACTCGAATACTCGACCGCTCTGTTCACCCGGCAGTCGGCGGAGTCGCTGCTGGAACAGATCGTGGCCACCCTCGACGAGGTACTGCACCGTCCCGGCCTCCCCGTATTCCCGCCGGCAACCAGGTCCGCCGCGCCGCCGACAACCGCGCGCACCGCACCTGCCACCGACTTCGCTTTCTAGGGACCGCTACATGAGTAACGTCATCGCACTCCAGCAGGCGCTGCGCGCCCACCCCGAGCAGGCCGCGTACTGGCGGGCACAACAGCATGCCTGGTCCGAGCCGACCGTGCTGGTCCGGGACCATCTGCGCCGGGATCCCGAGGCCGGCGCGCAGGCGCAGGCGGCGCTCGCCCCCTCGGCGGTCGCCGCCGCAGGCAAGCTCACCGGCGGCGACCCGATGCTGCAGCGGGTGCTCGCAGGCACGGTGCTCGCGCTGCTGGCCGCCCGCGCCACCGACCGGCAGGACGTAACCGTCTTCGTTCCCGTCGACAGCACAGCCGTTCCGCTCTCGGTTCGCATCACGGCGGGTCAGACCGGCCGCGGCCTGCTCACCGCGCTGCGGGCGCACTATCTGGAGGCGGCCGAGCACCTGGACATCCCCGTCCAGGCTCTCCTGCGGCACGAGCAGCAGCAGCCGAGCGACATGATGCTCACGCTGGACTCCCAGCTCGCACCGGACCATGCCGAACAAGCGGGCTGTCCGGTCCTGTTCGATGTGCGGGCCGACACGGTCGCCGTCCACGGCGACCCCAGCCTGTTCACCTCGGGCACCGCCCAGCGGCTCGCCGACACCTACGCCGCGCTGTACGCCGCGCTGCTCGCCGACCCCGCGGCCCCTCTCGCGTCACACCTCGCGGCCGACGGGTCCGAGCTCGCCGCGATCACCGGCGAGTTCAACGACACCGACGCGCCGTTCCCGGACACCCGCACACTGCACAGCTTCCTGGAGGAACGCTCGTCCGGCGACCCGTCGGCGATCGCCGTCGCCGACGACGGCACGACCTACGGCGAGCTGAATGCGGCTGCCAACCGCCTCGCCCGTGCGCTGCGCTCTCGCGGTGTGGAGGCCGGCACCGTCGTGGGCGTGTGCGTACCACGTTCCAGGAGCATGCTGGTCGCGATCTACGCGATCCTCAAGGCGGGCGGCGCCTATCTGCCGGTCGATCCCACCCTGCCGCGCAACCGCGTCGACTACATCCTCGATCACAGCGGAACCGCCCTTGTGGTGACCGAGGACGCGACCCGCGAGGTCGTCGCGGGCCGTGGGACGGTCGAGGTGACGGCCGCCTACGACGACACCGTCGACGCGAGCGATCTCGAACCCCTCAGCGGACCGGACGACTTGGCCTACGTCATCTACACGTCCGGCTCCACGGGCAGGCCGAAGGGCGTCATGGTCGAGCACCGCGCCATCGTGAACCGGCTCTGGTGGATGCAGCGGGCCTACCCGATGGGCAGCGACGACGTCGTCCTGCACAAGACGCCCTTCACGTTCGACGTATCCGTGTGGGAGATCTTCTGGTGGTCCCTCGCGGGCGCCTCCGTGGCCACCCTGCCGGGCGGCGACGAGAAGAACCCGGAGCGGATCGTGGAGCGCATCGCCACGGCCGGTGTGACCACACTGCACTTCGTGCCCCCCATGCTCGACGCGTTCCTCCGCTACGTCTCGGCGACCGGCGCCGAGGGCCGGCTGAGCACCGTGCGCCGGGTCTTCGCCAGCGGTGAGGCACTCGCCGTCGCGCACGCCGAACTGTTCCATGAGGTCATCGGCGCTTCTGCCCGGCTGGTGAACCTGTACGGCCCCACCGAGGCAGCCGTCGATGTCACCCACCAGCCGTGCGACACGGTGGACAGCACGCGGTCGATCCCCATCGGGCGCCCCATCGACAACATCCGCCTCTACGTCCTCACCCGCGACGGGGCCCACGCGCCGCTGGGCACCCCTGGCGAACTGTGCATCGCCGGCGTGGGTCTGGCACGCGGTTACCTCAACGCACCCGAGCTGACCGAGGAGCGCTTCCCACCCCATCCCTTCCAGCCGGCCGGCCGCATCTACCGCACGGGTGACCTGGCGCGCCGCCTGCCCGACGGGACGATCGAATATCTCGGACGCATCGACACCCAGGTCAAGATTCGCGGATACCGCATCGAACTGGGCGAGATCGAGCACGTCGCGGGCGCCTGTCCCGGCGTCGCCTCCTGCGCCGCGACCGCCGTGGAGGACACCTCGGGGGAGAAGTCCCTGGCCGTCTACGTGGTCGCCTCAGCAGGCTTCGGCTCCGACGCGCTGCGCCGGCATCTCGCCGCGGAACTGCCGTCCTACATGGTTCCGCGGCACATCGTCGAGGTCGACGCCATCCCTACCAACCACAACGGCAAGCGCGATCTCCGGGCGCTGCCGCGGCCGGTGCCCGCGGGCAGCACCGGCCCGGACACCGAGGCTCCCACCGTGGCGCCGCGCACCTCCACCGAGCAGGCCCTCGCCGACATCTGGAGCGACGTCCTCGGCGTGGAGACGGTCGGCGTCCACGACAACTTCTTCGCCCTCGGCGGTGACTCGATCAAGTTCATCGGCGTCCTGGCGCGCGCCCGCGCCGCCGGCCTGCGGTTCTCCTTCCAGGAGCTGTTCGCCCACCCGACAGTGAACGAACTGGCCGGTGTCGCCGAGACCGGCGAAGCCGCCCGGGCCGGAAGCGTGGCCCCGGACCCGGTCGAGCCGCTCGCACTGCTCTCCCGGGCGGACCGCGCAGCCCTGCCACCGGGCTCGGTCGACGCCTACCCGATGTCCCAGCTGCAGGTCGGCCTTATCTACGAGGCAGCCCGCAGCGATGTCGAGGGCCTGTACCACGACATCCTCAGCTACCCCATCGCCGAGAGCGTCGACATCGGCCTGTTCGAGCGGGCCGTCGCACATGTCGCGGGCCGTCATGCGGTCTTCCGCACCTCGTTCCACCTTCACGGCTACAGCGAGCCGATCCAGGTCGTGCACGCCGAGGCCCCGTCCCCGCTCACTGTGCACGACCTGCGCGCGCTGTCCCCCGGCGAGCGCGAGGCAGCTCTGAAAGCTTTCTCCCGGCAGGAGTTGCGCGACGGCTTCGGCGACGGCGCCGCCGACCTGATCCGCGTCCACCTGCATCTGCTGGGACCCGAGGAGTTCCAGTACTCACTCAGCTACCACGACGCCGCCCTCGACGGCTGGAGCGTCAACACCATCCACCGCGACCTCTTCACCGCCTACTTCACCCTGCTCGACGGCCGAGAGCCCGAGACTCCCGCGTACGCCGTGTCCTACCGCGACTTCATCTCCCTGGAGCGACAGGCACTGGACTCCGGCGAACACCGCGCGTTCTGGCTGGACCTCATGACGGACGCGGAGAGCACCCAGCTGCCGCGCCACCGGGCCCAGCCACAGCCGGGTGAGGGTCCTCCCGAGGTCGTCATCCATGACGTCGGCCTGCCCGAGGGGCTGTCCGAGCGGCTGATCGAGCGTGCGCACCGGCTGCGCCTTCCGGTCAAGTCGCTGCTGCTCGCCGCGCACACCGCTGTGCTCGGTTTCGTCGCCGGGACGAACGACGTCCTGACCGGCTACGAGCACTCCGGACGTCCGGAGACGGAGGGAGCCGAGACCGTCACCGGTCTGTTCCTGAACACCGTGCCGTTTCGGGTTCGCCTGCCGGACGGCGGCACCTGGGCCGACCTGGCGCGTTCGGCGTACGAGGCGGAGAGCGACATGCTGCCGCACCGCCGCTTCCCCATGGCGGAGATCAAGCGCGCGGTCGGCAGTCGGGACATGCTCTTCGAGACGGTCTTCAACTTCACTCACTTCCACGTGCTGAAGAGCCTTGGTGAGCGGGACGGGTTCGCTCTGGTCCGCTCCGTCGTCAATGCGCAGACGGAGTTCCCCTTCCGTGCCGAGTTCTCCCAGGACGCGGTCTCCGACGAGGTGCTGCTCAGCATCCACTACCACCCGGGCGTCCTCGACGCGGCTCAGACCGCACGCATGGGGAGCTACTACACCCAGGCCCTCAACCTGCTGGCGAGCGAGCCCGACCAGCCGCTCGGCGCCACCTCGCTGATGAGCGCCGAGGAACAGGCGCTGCTGCGGGAGTTCAGTGGCGGACCCCGGACAGTGCTGCCCGATGGCACCTTCGTCGACACGTTCGCCGCGTCGGTCCGGCGCCGTCCCGACGCCATCGCCCTGCGGAATGGTGAGCAGGTCCTGACGTACGCCCGGCTGGACGAGGAGTCGGACCGACTCTGCGCCTTCCTCGCCACGCGGGGTGTACGGGCAGGCGACGTGGTGACGACCATGCTGCCGCGTGGCACGGCCTGGGCAGTGACCGTCCTCGCCCTGCTGAAGAGCGGTGCCGTCTATCTGCCGCAGGATCGCGCCTACCCCGCCGACCGCGTCGCCTCGGTGCTCCGCCGGAGTGGCTGCCGCCATGTCGTCGCAGCCGACGAGGATGCCGCCCGTCTGCGGGGCGTGCTGGGCGAACGGCTCGACGGCGTCGAGGTCCTCTCCTATGAACACGCCGCTTCGGTCACTCCGGCCGCGCCCGCCGCCCGGCCGGGGCCGGACGAGGCCGCGTACATCATCTTCACCTCCGGTTCCACCGGGGAGCCCAAGGGCGCGACGATCCGCCACTCGGGCATGCTGAACCACCTGCTGGCCAAGGAAATCGACCTCAAGCTCTCCAAGTCCGACCGGGTGGCGCAGATCGCCACCCAGTGCTTCGACATCTCGGTGTGGCAGTTGCTCGTCGCCTGGATGTCGGGCGGCAGCACCGTGATCTACGGTCAGGACGAGATCGTCGAGGCGGGTGCGTTCCTCGCGGCTCTGCGCGAGGACGGCATCACCATCCTCGAAGTGGTCCCCTCCTACCTGGACGCGCTGCTCACGGAGGTCGAACAGCGGCCGGCACGCCTGCCCGGCCTGCGGTTCAACATGGTGACCGGAGAACCCCTGCCGCCCGGCCTGACACGCCGCTGGTTCGCGCACTACGACGTCCCGCTCGTCAACGCGTACGGTCCCACGGAGGCGTCCGACGACGTCACGCATCACGTCATCGAGCACCCGGTGCATGACACCCGAACCCCTGTCGGGCGGCCGGTCGTCAACACCGGCATCCATGTCGTGGGCCCCGATGACGCGCCGCGTCCCGTCGGTGGTTACGGCGAGGTCTGCGTGACCGGCGCGGGTGTGGGACTCGGCTACGTCAACGACGAGGAGCGCACCGCAGCGGTCTTCGTCGCCAACACCCTCGACGACCGGTCGCAGATCATGTACCGCACCGGCGACGTGGGGCGCTGGCTGCCCGACGGCAACCTGGACTGCGCCGGCCGGGTCGACCACCAGGTCAAGGTGCGCGGCCACCGCATCGAGCTGTCCGAGATCGACAGCGCCCTCGAACGGCTGCCCGGAGTGGACGGCGCCGTCACCCTGGCCCGCGACCTTCGGGGTGAGAAGCGGCTCGTGGCGTTCTACTGCGGTGCGGCGGAACCCGATCTGCCCACGATCCACGCCGTTCTGTCGGCTTCGCTGCCCGCCTACATGCACCCCGAGATCCTGGTGCGCATGACGGAGTTCCCGCTCACCGGGAACGGCAAGGTCGACCGCAAGGTTCTCGCACGCCACGACCTGGCAGCCGCCGGCCGCACGGACGTGGTGCCTCCGGCGGACGAGGAGGAGCGGCTGGTGCGGGACCTGTTCGCAGAGGTGCTGGGCCGCGCCCCGGAGACCGTCGGTGTCACCGACAACTTCTTCGAGATCGGCGGCCACTCACTGGCCGCGATGAAGGTCGCGGCGGCCACCGAAGGGCGAATCTCGCTGCGGGACCTGCTGGCCCGTCCCACGGCACGGCATCTGGCGCGGGGGCTCGTGCGGCAGGCCGGCACCCGGCGGGACCTCCTGGTCGATCTCACCGCGGCGGCGGGCGGCGCGGCGAACGGCCGGCCCCGGGCCACCGTGGTGTGTGTGCCCTTCGCGGGAGGCAGCGCGGTCAGTTACGTCGCCCTCGCAAGGGAACTCGCCGGGGCGGGGGCGCCGGTCCGTGTGCTCGGGGTGGAACTGCCCGGACGTGACCGGGACGACAGTCTCGCTCCCGTCCCGGTGGAACAGCTCGCGGAGCAACTCGCCGAGGAGATAGAGCGCTCGGCCGGCACCCCCGTCATGCTGCTGGGCCACTGCGCCGGATCCGCGCTCGGTCTTGCCACCGTGCCACTGCTTCGCGAGCGCCGGGTGGACGTGCGAGGGCTGCTCGTGATCGCCAAGCTGCTCAAGTCCGTGGACCCCGCGGCGCACGCCTCGAACAAGGTGGTCGACATGTCGGAGGAGGAGATCCTGGCCTGGCTGGTGGACAACACCGGCCTCCAGGACATCGCCGGCCTCGGGGCCAAGGAGCGAACGGACCTGGCCCGCGCCTTCAGGTACGACACGGCCCAGGCCACGCGCGCCTTTCACCAGGCTCTGTCCCTGCTGCCCGCGAGCCGTCTCGACTGCCCGCTCACCGTCCTGCTGGCCGAGGACGACCCACTGGCGCGGGGCCACGAGGAGACGGCACGCAACTGGGAGCTGTTCAGCGACGCCGTACGCGTCGAGGTCGGGGCCGACGGCGGCCACTACCTGAACACGACCCGCCCCGAGCGGATCGCAGCCGCCCTCCGCGCGGGTCTGGGGATGTGACCTCGTGACCACCGTGACCATCGTGCTCATGGGCGCCGTGACATTCGCCCTGCGGTTCTGCTTCTTCGGTCCGCTCAAGCCGGAGCGGCTGCCGGGCGGCATCGAGCGGGCCCTGCCCTATGTGATGCCCGCCGTCCTGATGGCGATCATCGTGCCGTCCGTCGTCCTCGCACCGGCCCCGGACGACGGTCCCGGCTGGCTCTCGCCCTATCTGGTCGGCGCGCTGGCCGGATTCGGAGTCGGCGTGTTCAAGAAGGACAACTTCTTCCTGGTCTTCGCCTCCGCGGTCGCGGCGTTCGCCCTGACCAAATTCCTGCTGTGACGGAGCCAGTGATGAGCACATCCTCCACACCCGCCCGGCCGGTGAGCCGCGGGCGGGAGGTCCGCACCGGACTCCGCGACGCGACCCCCCTCGCACTCGGTGCCCTTCCCTTCGGGCTGCTGTTCGGCGCTGTCGCACAGCAGGCGGACCTCAGCCTGCTCGACACCATGCTGTTGAGCGCTCTCGTCAACGGCGGCTCCGCCCAGATGATCGCCACGGGTCTCATGGCCTCCGGCACGGTCTGGTTCGTCGTCGTCGCGACCTGCCTGGTCGTGAACATGCGGCACGTGTTCTACTCGGCAGCCCTGTCCGCGAAGGTCAGGCACCTTCCGACGCTGTGGCGGGTCGTACTGGCCTACGGCCTGATCGACGCGATCTACGTGCTGGCCGCCAAGCGGTACGAGGCCGCAGACGGCCGGCGCGGCCAGCAGCACTGGTACGTCCTGGCCGCGTCGCTCCTGATGTACGCCGGCTGGCTCTCCAGCACACTGGTCGGCTTCCTGTTCGGCAAGGACGTCACACGCATCGACGGCCTGGGACTCGACTTCGCGATCTACGCCACGTACATCGGCCTGGTCGTCTCCTGTTTCACCAGCAAGCGCGCCGTGGCAGCCGGCCTGGTGGGCGGCGCACTGGCCCTGGCCCTGCATCGGCTGCCCTACCAGAGCGGCCTGTTCTGCGCCACGCTGGCGGCAACCGTGACCCTGGCGCTGTGGGAGGGCCGTGCGCGGGCGGACGACTGCACGCCCGGGAGTCCCGAGCAGGAGCCGACCGCCAAAGGCTGAGCACCGGGCCCGACCGTCCCGTTCGTTTCCGTTCTCTTCGAGGAGCTACCACCTTGTCCACCGTCCCTCCCTTCTCCGTCGTCAGCGGAGCCACCGTGCACGACGTCCTCGCCGGCCATGAGCAGGACATCGTCGACCTCGTCGCCCGGGCCTACACGGCCCACGGCCGGCAGCAGACGGTCAATCCGCCCAGCTACTTCCTTCGCTTCCCGGACCGGCCGGACTCCCGCATCATCGCGCTGCCCGCCTCCCTGGGAGCCGAGTTCGCTGTGGACGGCATCAAGTGGATCTCCAGCTTCCCGGCCAACATCGCTTCCGGGCTGCCCCGAGCCTCGGCTGTCCTGATCCTCAACGACCACGAAACCGGCTACCCGTTCGCGTGCCTGGAGAGTTCCATCATCAGCGCCACGCGCACCGCGGCGTCCGCCGCGCTGGCCGCGGACCGGCTGCACGACGGCCGGGAGCGCCCACGCCGCGTCACCTTCGTCGGCACCGGCCTGATTGCCCGCTACATCCACCAGTATCTGTCCCGCACCGGCTGGGACTTCGACACAGTCACCGTCTACGACCACGCTCCGGAGTACGCCCGCGGTTTCGCCGACTACGTCTCGGGCACGGGACACGGTGGCACCGTGAACGTCCTTGACGACGCCGAGACGGCAGTCCGCGCCTCAGAACTGGTCGTCTTCGCCACCACGGCGGCGGAGCCGCACATCAAGGACGTGGACTGGTTCGCGCACAATCCGACAGTGCTCCACATCTCTCTGCGGGACCTCTCGCCGGAGATCATCCTGTCCGCCACCAACATCGTGGACGACATCGAGCACTGCCTGAAGGCGCAGACCTCACCCCACCTCGCCGAACAAGCCACGGGTGACCGGTCGTTCATCGACGGCACGCTCTACGACGTGCTGGAGGGCAAGACCGAGATCCGCGGCGATCGCCCCGTGGTGTTCTCGCCGTTCGGACTCGGCGTGCTCGACCTGGCCGTGGGTGCGCACGTCTACAGCGAGGCGACCCGCCGTGGCCTGGTGACCCCCGTCCCCGGTTTCTTCCACGACCTGAACCGTTACGCCTGAGCTGAGACTGTGACGCGGTGACACCGGCCGCTGCGATGACGGGTGGCGCGGCCGGTGTCACCGTCGGAGACGGACGAGGGCCCAAGGACGTGGAGGCCAGGGCGAGCACGAAGACGGGCCGGACGGCAGCCCGCATCCACCCGTGGATGCGGGCTGAGACACGGCCGGCTCCTGGAAGTGGCAGAGGCACCTGCCCGGAGTACGGGGAACCGAGTCGTCCGTTGCGACTACGTTGCCGCGTCCTCGTCCGGCGCCCGGCTCTTCACGTCGAACATCGGGATGAAGACCTGCGCCAGCGGCCCGATCGCGACAGCGTAGATGAGCGTGCCGATACCGAGCGTCGCGCCGAGCAGGAACCCGATGACCAGCACGGTCAGTTCGATGATCCACCGGACGGCCCGGATGGAGTGGCCGCGGGCCGCCCACCCGGTCATCAGCCCGTCGCGGGGCCCCGGCCCGAGGCCGGCGCCGATGTACGCTCCGGTGGCGACGCCGTTGAGAACGACGCCGGCGATCAGCACGGTCCAGCGCAGCCACATCGCCTCGGGCACGGGCGTCCAGGCCATGAAGAGGTCCATGACCGTGCCGACCAGCAGCACATTGAGTACGGTGCCCAGCCCGGGTTTGTTGCGCAGCGGGATCCACAGCAGCAGCACCAGTGCGCCGATGATGTTGGTCCACATGCCGATGCCCAGACCGACGGTCCGGGACAGGCCCTGGCTCAGCGCGTCCCAGGGCTCGACGCCGAGCCCGGACTGGATCACCATGGCGTCGCTGACGCCGTAGAGGACGAGCCCGAAGACCAGCTGCGACAGCCGGCGGCCGTGCCGGTCGGGAATCAGCGGTCGCTGGATGATCGCTGTGATTCCGCGTGATTTCCGGTCCGACGTGCCGCTTACCGCAGCGCTGTCACGCATCGACGTCATGGGAGCTCCTGGGCTGAACACTGAGTGAGCCGGGCGCGGGGACATTGGGGTGCGAGGGTGCGGCCAGCCATCGTGCCACCGCGGCCAGATACTCGTCCACGTCCATCAGGAAGGCGTCGTGGCCTCCCCGCGCGATCTCCTCGTGGAAGTGCGCGCAGCTGACGCCCACCTTGTCCAGCTGCTCCATGATGTGGCGGCTGTGCTCGACGCCGTACAGCCGGTCCGACTCGAAGCTGAAGAGGTGCACGTCCGGCTCAGCTCCGGCGACCTTCTCGTACGGCGTCGCGAAGGCGTCGAACAGGTCCATGGCATTGGTCAGGCAGAGGTAGCTGTTCGCGTCGAAGCGTGCGACGAGCTTGTCCGCCTGATGCTCCAGATAGCGTTCCACGGAGAACGGCCCCCGTGCGGCATCCGCCTCCGTGCCGGCTCCGCGCGGCACCGGAGCGAGGTCGCGGTCGAACTTCGCCTGCAATGATTCACCTGACATGTAGGTGAGATGGCCTACCATGCGGGCGATGCCCAGGCCCGCGTCCGGCCCCTCGCCTGCCCGGTAGGCACCCCCACGGAACCGTGGGTCGCTGCGGATCGCGGCGCGTCCGATGGCGTTGAACGCGAGGTTGTCGGTGGACAGCTGGGCGGAGGTGGCGATCAGTCCGTACCGCCGCGCGTCCTGCGGATGGCGCAGCAGCCACTCCAGCGCCTGCATGCCGCCCAGGGAGCCGCCGACGACCGCGTGCAGCCGTCCTACGCCGAGCCGGCGCAGAAGCTCGCGGTGGACGGCGACCATGTCGGCGACGGTGATCTGCGGGAACGGCACCCAGGTCGTGCGGTCGGCGAGCGGAGCCGGTCCCAGGGTGCCCGAGCAGCCGCCGAGCACGTTGGCGCAGATCACCTGGAACCGGTCCGTGTCGATGGGCCGGCCCGGCCCCACCATCGATTCCCACCAGCCCGGAGCGTCGTCCGGCCGGTGACGGGTCACGTGCGCGTCGCCCGTGAGGGCATGGCAGACGAAGACCGTGTCCGCGCCCGTGGGGTCGGGCGGGCCGTACCGTTCGAAGACCACGGGAACATCGGTGAGGGTCCGGCCGGACTCCAGGCGCAGCGGCCTGTCCGCACCGAACAGCACCAGGCGCTCCGCCCGGCGTGAAGCCTTCGTCACCTGCGCCCCCGGGCGCGTCGGGCGGCGGCCGCGCCGAACGCGGTGAACAGCGACTTGGAGACGGGGTCGGAGGAGGCGTACCACTCGGGATGCCACTGCACCGCGAGGGCGAGGGCGGGGGCGTCAGCCACCGAGACCGCCTCGACGACGCCGTCGGCGGTCGCCGCCTCCAGCCTGAGCCCCGGGGCGAGACGGTCGATCGCCTGCTGGTGCAATGAGTTGACCCGTACGGTGTCCTGCCCGAGGATCTCGCGCAGCAGACCACCCGGGGTCACCGCGATGTCGTGCGCGGCAAGGTACTGCTCGTCGCGGGGCAGGCTCAGATCCTCGCGGTGCCCCGCGCCGATCGGCAGCGGGCCGATGTCCCGCAGAGTCCCTCCGTACGCCACGTTCAGCTCCTGCAGCCCCCGGCAGACGCCGAGGACGGGCAGGCCGGCTCCGATCGCCAGGGGAAGCAGCGACAGGGCCAGCTCGTCCCGCTCCGGTGCGCGCGGTCCCGGCCCGGGCGGGCTGCCGTAACGCTCCGGCGCCACGTTGGACTCGTGCCCGCCGAGGACGATCCCGTCGAAGCGGTCGAGCACCGACGGCAGCCAGGGGGCGGGCCCCTGCACCAGGACGACCGCGCAGCCTGATACCTCCTCCAGCGCCGACACGTAGACCTGGCGGACCGCCGCGTGCGGGACGCCGCCGACATCCTCGGTGACACAGGCGAGCGCGACCAAGGGCACGCTCGTGTCCGTTGCGCTCATATCGCCTTCAGCGCCTGGTCGAGGTCGGCGAGCAGGTCGTCGATGTGCTCGACGCCGACCGCGAGCCGGATCGAACCCTGCGTGACGCCGGCCGCGATCTGCTCCGCCTCGGGGAGCTGGGCGTGGGTGGTGGAGGCGGGGTGGGTGGCCATGGAACGTACGTCTCCGATGTTGGTGACGTGCGAGATCAGCCGGAGCGCCTCGATGAACCGGCTGCCGGCCTCCCGGCCGCCCTGGACCTCGAACTGCACCAGCGGGCCCGTGTTGCCGCGGAGGTACCGGCGCACACGCTCGCCCTCCTGGCCTTCGGCGAGGGCGGGGTGAACGACCCGGTCGACGAGTGGATGGCCGTGCAGGAAGGCTGCCACCTCGGCGGAGTTCTCTCCGTGCACCCGCATACGCAGCGGAAGCGTCTCCAGCCCCTGGAGCAGCAGGAAGGCGTTGAAGGGACTCAGGCAGGGCCCGAGGTCGCGCAGCAGCGTCTCGCGGGCCTTCAGCAGGTAGCTGCTGCGGCCGAGCGCACCGCTGAGCTCCTTGCCGGTGCGCGTCCACACGACGTCGCCGTGCGCCGGGTCGGGCGCGGTCATCAGCGGGTGCCGGTCGGCGTGCCGCTCCCAGTCGAAGGTCCCGCCGTCGACGATCAGCCCGCCGAGGCTGGAGCCGTGTCCGCCGATGTACTTGGTCGCGGAGTACACGAGGATGTGCGCGCCCAGCTCGATGGGGCGCAGGACGTAAGGCAGCATCGTGTTGTCGAGTACCAGCGGGAGGCCGTGCGTCTCGGCGGCGCGGGCGACCTCCTCGATGGGGAAGAGCCGCAGGCGGGGGTTGGGCAGGGTCTCGCCGAAGTAGCAGCGGGTGCGCTCGTCGGTGGCGGCGGCGAAGTTCGCGGGGTCCTCGGGGCTGACGAACCGTGTCTCGATGCCGAAGCGGGCGAAGGTGTTCGCCAGCAGGTTCCAGGTGCCGCCGTAGAGCTCGTTGGAGCTGACGATGTTGTCGCCGGCCTGGCAGATGTTGAGCAGGGCGAGGCTGACGGCGGCCTGTCCGGAGGCGACGGCGAGTGCGGCGGCCGCGCCGTCGACCGCGGCCATGCGCTCTTCGAGCACGTCGCAGGTCGGGTTGTTCAGCCGGGTGTACGCGTGCCCGTCCTGGATCAGGTCGAAGATGCCCGCGGCGACGGCGGTGCTGGGCAGCTCGTACGCGGCTGTCTGGAAGATGGGGGTCACCATGGGCGGGGTGATGCCAAGCCGTGCCTGCGAGCCTCCGTGTACGGCTGCCGACTCGGGCCTGGTGAACTCCTTGGCTGCGAGAGCCTCGTGGTCAGGCTGCGACATCGCGCCCCTCCTGGATCCGGTCCTCGGGCGTGGCTCCTCGGTCGGGCGTCATGGAGCGGACGATCGCCGACATGGTGCTGGGCTGTCCCTCGGGCCCGCGGTGGAACAGACCGCCGAGCGCCTTGTCGACGGCGGCGTAGTTCGGGTCCCTGAGCCGGATCTTGCGCGTCTTGTGCAGGTTCCAGAACGGGGTCCTGGGGTCGAGGTGGTGCTCCAGGTGGTAGTTGTCGTTGTGAATGCCGGTCAGGAACTTCTCCCAGCTGCGGCTCTTGCGGTTACGCGTCATGTACAGGTCGATGTTCGAGTCGCGCACCAGGGGTGTGTGCTCGGAGAGTTCGATGTACCAGCCGAGGATCTGGAAGCTCGTGAGGTAGGGAACCACCCAGAACAGCAGAAGCCCCAGCAGCCACCCGCCGTACCAGGCGAGCCCGACGACGAGAGCCCAGAACAGCCAGAACCCGGCCCGGTCCATCGCCCGCTTGCGCCGCTGCACGGGCGAGGAGGCCTCGGTTCGCTTCTCGACTCCTGCGAGGACGCGGTAGCGGTTGCGCACGAGGTAGCGCAGATAGGCCCAGGTCTGGGTGCCCAGCAGTGGGAAGATGACGACCCGCCGCACGTAGTGGGCCGTCGCCGACTGCCGGTACGCGCCCTGCTCGATGAAGAACCGCAGATCGGGGTCGCCGTCCGGGCTGCCGAGCTTGGGGTGGTGGGTGAATACGTGGGAGACCTTGTAGGCGTAGTGCTGCTGGAAGATCGGATACGCGGTCAGCAGTGTTCCGGCGAACATCTGGAGCCGCTTGTCGGCGACGCCCACACCGTGCGCGCAGTCGTGCAGCAGTGTGGACAGCCCTCGCTGCCGGGCCCCCACGACGAGGACGGCGAGCGGGTACAGCCAGTAGGAGCCGTAGACGCAGGACAGGACACATAGTGCCATCCAGAACACGTCCTCGGCCCAGGCCACGAAGACGTGCCAGTTGTCGGCCCGGTTCAGTTCGTTGAGCTCCTGCTGGACATCGGAAGGGAATCGGTACATCCGGTAGCGCCTGCCGTCGTACGCCCATGTGTCGCCAGTGCTCAACGCCTACTCCTCGTTCCCTGGTCCGTCAGGAACTGCGGTGCTGCCGTACAGCAGTGCGAGTCTGGTGACAGGGGCGAGTGCGGGGCAATAGAGTTTTCAGACAGCGCTGAAGTCGTCGGCGCCTCTGACCTGGCCTCGTCGTTTCGCTCGACGGGGGGCCGGTTTCTGCGTGGAGACGCGAAAACGCCTGCTGAGCCGGGACGGTGAGCACCTGAGGTGGTGCGCCGGTGGTCGAGCGCGCCTCCGTCCGGCCGTACCGGTTCGAACCGCTCCGCAACCGCTACGAGCGACGCGCGGTTCTCCACCAGGGCCTGCCCGAAGCGACCCGCAGCTCATGTGCCCGCGCCGCCCGCGAATCCCGTCCTGAAGCGATCAGCCGGCCACGCCGAACCACCCGGACCGCACCTCGGCCGGAAACGATCGCAGCGACCGCACTGCGGACCGCAGGTCCTGGTCCGTCGCCGTCCGAGGCTGCCCCGACCCGGTCCCGGCACCGGTCCTGGCGACGCGGGCCGGCCGTCAGGGGGCGTGGGGGCGTGGCCCACCCTGGCCGAAGCTGCCCGACGGCCGACCCGACATCTCAGACGCGGGACCGCGCGGCAGCGGTGATCCAGTTCCTGCACTCGACGGCGTAGTGCCGGAGGTGGTGCTCCAGGACATCCTGCGGGCCGGCGGTGGGCACGTAGACCGTCAGGCTCGCGGTGAAGCCGTCGGAGTTGTCACCGAACTGGGTCAGAGCCCGCCCCACAACGGTGCCGTCGGCCAGGAAGAGGTTCGAGGACATCTTGTGCGGAAACTCGGACTCCGGCAGGAGTTCGTCCGCGTCCGTGGCCCAGGCCATCGCGTCCGTCCCCCAGCCGCCCATGAAGAAGGCGCAGACGTGGGGGCCGATGTTCTCCACCACGTTGAAGGCTCCGTCGGCCCCGGGGGCCATCACATAGTGCTCGGGGTGAGCCGCCAGGAGCGCATCCTCGTCACCCGCGAAGGCCTTCTCCATCCAGGCCAGGAACTCGCCCGAGCTGAGCCCGCGCGTCGTGAGGACTGTCGTGCCGGCCCTGAAGCCGCCGTCGGAGGCGAGCGCACTCCGGCACAGGAAGGCGTTGCCCTTCTCGATGTCCACGGCCAGAAGTTCGAGCAGGCCCTCGCGGCCCAACCGCGTCCGGAAGCGGTCCAGGGCACGGCGGGCGTAGAAGAGCTCGAAGTCGTCGATGCTGCCGGCGCCCGTGGGACCCGAGTCGAGCGTCACGTCCACGGGCGGGAGAGCCTGGCTGTCGGTCATGGGGAACCTCCCCTAATATGTGAATGCCAATTCGCATTCACGTTTGCAGCGTACCCAGAGAAGTGCCGCACTCGTCAAAAGTCGCTGGTGAGACCGCCTCCATTACGATGCAGGGCATGACTGACGAGCCGGATCACCCACTGCGGTACAGGGAGCCCCGGCAGGCGCGCAGCGCCGCGACCCTGGCTCGCGTACTGCGGGCGGCCGAGGAGATCGCTGCCTCGGCGGGCCTGGAGGAGATGACGATGTCCGGCGTCGCAGAGCGTGCCGGAGTCTCGGTCGGCACGATCTACCGCCGCTTCGTGGACAAGGGGCAGCTGGTCGCCGCCCTGACGGAGAGAATGCTGGAACGGCGCGAGGAGTACGTCTCCGAGCAACTGCGTGCGGCTGAGCCGTCCCTCTCCGGCGTCATGGACGCCTATGCGCACTCCTTGCTGCGGTCCTTCGCCGACAGCAGCAGCCTCTTCCCCGAGTTGTTGCGCTCACGGGGAACCACGCCTCTGGACCGCGGGGCTCGCACCATCACCGAACTTCACCGCCTCCTGCTCGAAGCAGCGGCCCCCTACGCCGACCAGATCCGGCGCACCGACCCGCAGAGGGCTCTGGACACGGCAGCCCGCACCATCCTCGGAGCCTGCTTCCACAACTCCGTACGTCCCGACCCCGTCACCGGAGAAACGGCAGTGCGCCAGTACGCGGACGAACTCGGCAACATGGCGATCGCCTACCTGCTCACACCCGACCTCCACCGCGCCACAAGCACCTGAGCCGCCTGCCCGCACCGGCAGACGGTCTTCACAGTGCACGGTACGGAGCGACGCCTGACCGTTCGGTCCAACGGCTGATCCCGTCTCCCCCACAGCCTCCTTGGGCTCCGGAATCCGGCACACCGGAGGCCGGTGAGGACCGGCGCTCCGATGCCTCGCCCGCACCGGGGACCGGCACCTGCCAGGGCAGTACCGCTGATGTCCAGCAGCAGAACTGGCAGGTCGCGGTGGCGGCCAACGATGCAGCACCCCGTGCGGTCCCCCGTCGTGACCGGCCGGTGATCAACGCAGCCGCCTCGGCCCGGCCGAAACGGCGAGGCCGGCCGCCGGGCACGTGGCCCGCTCTCTCCCGCCGTGCGGCTGATGAGCTCCCCGCCGCGGTCGGGTGAGGGGATCAGCGCAGTCCGGCGAAGAGATCGTTCTCAGGTACGGCCGCGCCGGTGGCGTCCTTGACGCGTACGAAGGTCTCCATGCCCATCAGCTCGCCGAACCTCTCCTTGCCCATCTTGAGGAAGAAGATGTTCTCGCCCTGACTGGCGTGCGCAGCCAGCGCGTCGAACTTCTGGCCGCTGAACGCGGTGGTGTCCACCCACGTGGTGATCTCGTCGTCGGGGAGGCCGATCTCGGCCATCGCGGCGGCCTCGACGGGATCCGGCTCCGGCATGTCCTCATTGAACTCGCGCATGGTCTCCCCGAACTTCTCCATCGCCGATCGGGGCATCGTCGTCCAGTACACCTTCGGTGTGAGCCCGGTCATCTCCAGCGCCGCCATCGTGATGCGGTTGGCCTGAATGTGGTCGGGGTGGCCGTAGAAGCCGTTCTCGTCGTAGGTGACGACCACATCGGGCCGGTAGTGCCGCATGAGTTCCGCAAGTCGGACGGCACCCTCCTCGACGGGGGTCTGCCAGAAGGATCCCGGGGCGTCGTTGCTCGGCCAGCCCGTCATCCCGGAGTCGGCGTAGTCCAGCATCTCCAGATCGCTGATCTTCAGGACGTCACAGCTCGCCTTGAGTTCTTTGTGGCGTATCGAGGCGACGGCCGCCGGATCATGCCCGGGATCGCCCGGCTTGACGCCCCCCGTTCCGTCACCGCAACCGCCGTCGGTACACGTCACGAGAACCGTACGGATGCCTTCCGCCGCGTATCGCGCGAGGACCCCTCCGGTTCCGGTGGCCTCGTCGTCGGGGTGGGCGTGCACAGCCATGAGCGTCAACGGCCGGTCGGTCATGAAACGGTCCTCCTGCATACGTACGTCTTGGTCCGGGCGCGCGGCGGGCGCGCCGCGATCTTGGAGCCGGACCCTGGTGGGGCGGCCGGCCCTGTGGTCTCCACCGTGCGGCACCGGTCCCCCGGTCGATGCAACCGCGCCGGCCCGGCCGGCTGTTCCCGGCTCGGCCATCTGGTCCCCGAGGCGTCGGAGTTCCGACGTGACCCAAGTACAGCGATCTGCATCTCTCGGCACGACGTCGGCCTCCTCGGACCTGCTTCCTGCGCTGCGAGGTCGGCGCCTGCCCCCGGCAACTGTCTCCGCGGGCAGCGACCGGTTCGCCCCTGATGCGGGGGGCAGCACCTTCGCCGGATCGTGGCCTGGCCAGAACCTACCAGCGGAGACGTCCACGTTCAGAGAGCTCTCTCGGTCGTGGTGCAGGTGTCAGCGGGCATCCGCCCCGGCGCACTCCCCTCTCGCTGCGGACACGGTGTCTTCGCGGCGCGCTCCGTTCACCGGCTGCTCTCAGCCCAGGTCGAGCAGCGTCACGTCATGGCGGTCGGCGCCGGTCCCCCACGGCCGCGCCTCGCCGATCTTGCTGTATCCCCAAGCACGGTAGGCAGCCGAGGCCGCCCTGACATCCGGGTGGACGTTCAGCAGCACCCGCTCGGCCTCGATGCCGTCGAGCAGCGTCTCGTGCAGACGCCGCGCGATGCCCTGCCCGCGCCACGGTCCGCGCACCGCGAGTTCCATCAGCCCGAAGGTGCGGTGTCCGTCCTCCCGTCGCATGTCATCGGGCACCGGCTCGGTCAGTTCGTCCCACCAGGCCTTGTCGGGGGCGAGCGACCAGCCGTACGCCATGCCGACCGGTTCGCCGTCGTCGCAACGGGCCGAGGCGGCACGGAAGCTGCGCTTGCGGAACTGGAAAGGAAAACGGCAGAAGGCGGCGGCGACGTCGTCCTCGGTCTCGTTGCAGGAAGGCTCTGCGAACGCCTCGGCACAGATAAGCCTGAACGCGTCCTCGGCCTGCGCTGCGGCCGGTCCGTCCATCCGCTCTGTCGCGATGGTCCCCTGCTTCGTCATCTGATGCCCCTCGAACGGCCTCACTGATGCGCTCGGCACATCCATGGGCCGTGCACCCTCGCCACCGGACCACGACTCGCTGAGGCTCCCGCAGCCTACCCGGCAGCCGCGGAGAGGAGACGCAACAGCACGCGTGGGGAACGAGAGTCACGCAGTGACCCACCGTGGCCGCTGTGCCCGGGCAGGCGGGCCGGAAACCGGAGCCCCGGCCCGCGCCCGGCGGTTCAGCCCGTGAGGGTGGCGAGCCAGCCGGTCAGCAGGCGGTTGATCTCCTCGGGGCGTTCCTGCTGGATCCAGTGGCCGCAGCCGTCCAGGAGGTGGGAGGCGGTCAAGGCGGGCAGGGTGACGGGGAAGGCGTCGATGGCGTCGGACATCCAGGTGGTGGAGGCGTCCAGCGCGCCGCCGATGAACAGGGCCGGCTGCTTGATCGGGGCGCCTCGGTGCGGGGCGAGGTCCTCCCAGTCACGGTCCATGTTGCGGTAGCGGTTGAGTGCACCGGTCATGCCGGTGCGCTCGAACTCCGCTGCGTAGACGTCCAGGTCGTCCTCGGTCAGCCAGGCCGGGAGGGTGCCGGCGGGAAAGCGTTCGCGCAGCCGGCCGCCGCGGGCGATGAAATGCGGATCGGGTTCACCCTGGGCAGGCATGGTGTCGGCGGACAAGGCGGCGTAGAAGCCGGCGAGCCAGCCCCGGACGTCGGGCTCGATCTCCGCCTCGGCACGGCCGGGTTCCTGGAAGTAGGAGACGTAGAACTCCTCATCGGGGCCGCCGATCCGGCCGAAGACGTCGGTGGGGCGGGGCCCGCCGGGCGGCGCGTACGGGACGCTCAGCATGGCGACGGCGCTGAAGACCTCGGGGTGCAGCAGAGCGGAGGCGGCGGCGATGCCGGAGCCCCAGTCGTGGCCGACGACCACCGCTTCCTCCTCTCCGAGGGCACGCACGACGGCGACGTTGTCCTCCACCAGATCGAGCATCCGGTAGGCATCGGTCGCCGCGGGCTCGGAGGAACGGCCGTAGCCGCGTACGTCGATCGCCACCGCCCGGTAGCCCGCCGCGGCGAGGGCCGGGAGCTGGCGGCGCCAGGAGTACCAGGACTCGGGGAAGCCGTGCACGAGCAGTACCAGCGGGCCGGCGCCCTGCTCGACCAGGTGCAGGCGGCCGGCGGGGGCCTCGACAGTGCGGTGCTGGAGTTCGGCGGACGGCTCGGACTGCATGGGGCTTCTCCTCGGTTCGCGGGCGGACGCGGATACCCATCGATCATGCGGCGCGACGCCCGTTCGACGCGATCAGCCTTGCCATTCTGGCAAACTTGCAGGACAGGGCGACGGAGCGGCACAAGTTCGGAAGGGGCGGAGAGGTTGACGGGCGAGGACGTGACCGAAACGCTTGCGGCGATGGGCCCCCGGCTGCGGGCCGCACGCGAACACCGCGGCGCAACGCTCACCGGCGTCAGCTGTGCGACCGGCATCTCGTCGAGCACGCTGTCACGGATCGAGACCGGCCGCCGCAAGCCCACCCTGGAGGTGGTGTTGCAGCTGGCGAAGGAGTACGGCGTATCCCTGGACGAGCTGGCGGGCACCGCACCTGCTCCTGCGGCCGGGCCCCGCACCTCCGTGCTCCGTCGTTTCGGCGACGACAAGGTGGTGCTGCCGCTGACCCGGTACGTCGGTGGCCTGCACGCGCACAAGCACGTCCTGCCCGCCGCCGAAGAGCCGTCCGCACGGCCGCGCCAGGTCTCCCACGACGGCTACGAATGGCTGTGCGTCCTGTACGGGCGACTGTGGCTCGCCCTCGGTGACCAGGACCTCGCCCTGGCCGCCGGGGACGTGGCCGAGTTCGACACCCGCACGCCACACGGGGTCACGAACGCCGGATCCGACGGGCCGGTCGAATACCTGATCATGTTCGGGCCCCAGGGGGAGCGCCTGCGGCCGCGTACCCCGCCCACCCCTGGCCCCCCGGCCCGGTGACACGCAGCGAACGAACGGTCTGACATCCTGGATACGCCCGGGATGTCAGGCCTCTTCTCCTTGAGCCCCGGCGGGGCTCTCATCCGGCCGGCCGAGATCGACCTCACCGGCATTTCCCGTGCCTCGACCACTCGCACTCGGGACAGGCAGATCAGTCGTCGATCGCCTGGTAGAGGGTGGTCCAGAAGTCGTGGATGGCCCGTGCCGAGTCCGGTGTGGACATTCCGGTCTGGGTGAGCAGGATGCCGACGAGCCCGTTCTCCGGGTCGGCGTAGGCGGTGGTGCCGGCTCCGCCGTCCCAGCCGAACTGGCCGATGGGCGCGTAATCACCCCGGTAGGTGCGTACGGCCATTCCGAAGCCCCAGCCGCCGTGCTGTCCCTGGCCGTGTGACAGGTGGACGATGTTGCGGGCCCAGGCTTCCCGTGCGGCCTGCTGTTCGGGGGTGAGGCGGTTGGTGGTCATCAGCTCGACTGCCGGCCGGGACAGGATGCGCTGGGTGCCGTGCTTCCCGTGGTTGAGCAGCATCCGGAAGTAGGCGTGGTAGTCGTCGGCGGTGGAGTCGAGTCCGCCGCCGCTGGAGGGGAAGGCCGGAGGCTTGCTGTGGTGTCCCCCTTCCGCCTGGTCCTCCACGCTGAATTCACCGGTCTGCGGATCGGGGGCGTACAGGGGCGGCAGCCGGTGGATCTTGTCGGCGGGCACGTGGAAGCCGGTGTCCTTCATGCCCAGCGGTTCGAAGATGCGCTCCCGCAGGAACGCCTCGAAGGGCCGGCCGGTGGCCCTGGCCACCAGCACCCCGAGCAGGTCGTCGCTGACGTTGTACAGCCACCGCTCGCCGGGCTGGTACATCAGCGGAAGCGTGCCCAGGCGCCGCATCCACTCGTCCGGCTCCACCTGCGGCAGCAGCCATCCGTTCTCGCCATAGACCTTCTGCTCGAAGTACGCACCCATTATCGGGGAGTTCATCGCCGTCGTGTTCAGTCCGAGCCCACAGGTGGAGGTGAGCAGGTCCCGTACGGTGATCGGGCGCCGCGCCGGGACGGTGTCGTCCAGCGGGCCGTCGGGCCGCTTGAGCACCTGCCGGCCGGCCAGTTCCGGCAGCCACTGATCTATCGGGTCGTCAAGCCGCACCCGGCACTCGTCCAGCAGGACCATGGTCGCGGCGACCGCGACCGGCTTGGTCGTCGAAGCCATCCGGAAGATGGTGTCCCGGCGCATCGGCGCTCCGCCGTCGTGGCGCATCGTCCCGATCGCTTCGACATGGGTCTCCTCGCCCCTGCCGACCAGGGCGACGAGTCCGGGGATCCTCTTGGACTCCACATGCGTTTCCAGCACCTCGCGCAGTCTGCGCAGCCCTGCTTCGGACAAGCCGTTGTCGCCGTTTCCCATGATGGGTCTCCTTGCACGCATTGGTCGTTCTCGACGGTGCCGCGGGCATGCGGCGAGAGGCGGCCGGCCGGAGTGGCCCCGCTGCCGCGTGGTACGGACGGGCGATGATCGTGGTGCTCGGTCCAGCAAGATCAGACCGTCGTGTCTTCCGGTCCGGCCTCGTTGCCGGCTGCGCGCCCGATGTCGTCGGTCAGCTGCTTCCGGGCGCGGGCGGGGACGTAGCCACCCTCCGAGTAGTTCCTGGCGAACGCGTCGACGAACTCCACCGGGTCTTCCCCGACGACATCGCGGATCGGCGTTCCGTCCGCCGCGGCCTGCTCGAAGAGGTCGGCGAGGTCCTCGAACATGGCCGCGTTGCTGTCGCCGTCGGTCGGCACGAAGTGCATCAGATACCGCTCGATCGCCTCGGCAGCGGTGCGGTAGCTCTCAGGAAGCTCCTTCACGCGCCCCTTGTACGCCCTCCAGCGCTTCTTGGGCCCGATCATCTTCGCCATGAGGCCGGTCTTCTCGGCATCGGACATGGTTACTTGCCCCCTTCGCGGAGCTGTTCCAGTCGTTCCGTGAGGAAGCTCCAGGTCCTCCAGAACTCTTCGAGGTACTCGTGTCCCTGAGCGTTCAGGGAGTGCACCTTGCGCGGCGGCCCCTTCTCGGAGGGGACCTTCTCCACGTCGACCAGACCGCGCTTCTCCATCCTGAGGAGAAGCGCGTAGACGGTCCCTTCGGCGATGTCGGAGAAACCCTGCTCCCGCAGCCGTGCCGTGATCTCGTAGCCGTAGGCGGGCCGGCCGGCCAGGGACGCCAGGATGATGCCCTCCAGGGTGCCCTTGAGCATCTCCGTCTCGAGCTTGGCCATGAAGCACCTCCCCCCTTCGCTAGTAAGCGGCGTTGAGTACTGGTACACCGTAACGCTGACTACCGGTACTTAGCAAAACCGAATAGTCAGCGATCGGTTCAGCACCTGCGACCCCCGCTGATACCGGAGACCCCCAGGCGAGCGGATCCCATGACGGACACCGCGACCCGCGCCATCCCCTTCATGTGCCCCCGTCCAGCGGCGCAGGGCGAGCGCGCCGGGGACAACCCCGACAACTGCGGCGGGAAACGCCGATCCGCGTGCCGCCCTCCACCTGCACGAGAAGCGACCCGTCGGCTCGGCCTGGAGAGCCACACCCTGCGACGGAGCGGCGGCACGTCCGTCCTGCCGCTCCGTCAGACCGGAGTCCGATCCCGCCGCACGGGCCGGCGAGCGGCAGGCCGTCGGAGCCACGGCAAGAAGCACACATTGGGGACAAGTGACGAAAGCCGTACAGCGTTTAGGAAACGTTAAGTAAATAATGTTGTCGGTAAGTAACGGAGGGCGGCAGAGGCCATTGACGGGCACTCGGAAAGCAGTCACCTTCATGACGTCAAGCATTTTCCGTCCTCCATGAAAGCCGGAATGCCCATGAGGAGAACCCGACGCTTCGCCGCCTCGACACTGACTGCTGCAGCCGTCTTCGCGGCATCATTCGCCTGGCCCGCGACAGAATCTGCACAGGCTTTTCCCGCTACCCCCAAGCAGACTGTGGTGAACTACCTGCGCTCCATCTCCGGAAACAGCATCGTTTCCGGGCAACACAACAAGGAGCCTGCTTCCGCTCCCGGTCAGTACACGCAACAGGTCAAGGACGTCACCGGACAGTACCCCGGCCTGTGGGGCGGTGACCTGATGTTCAACGCCGTGGACGTGGCCGATCGCCAGCGCGTGGTGGACCAGGCGAAGACCGAGTGGGCCAACGGGTCGCTCGTCTCTCTGACCTGGCATGTCTGTCCGCCGACCGGCGGAAGCACCTGTGCGTTCGAGGGCGGCGTGAAGTCGAATCTCTCGAACGCCCAGTTCTCGCAGATCCTCACCGCCGGCAGCTCGCTGAACAACGCTTGGAAGCGGCGTCTCGACGAGGTTGTCCCTTACCTGCAACAACTGAAGAACGCAGGAGTCCCGGTCCTCTTCCGGCCGTTCCACGAGATGAACGAATCCTGGAATTGGTGGGGGAACCGGCCGGGCGCCAACGGCAGCGCACGCCTCTTCCAGATCACGCGTGACTACCTCGCGGGAAGCAAGGGTCTGGACAATCTGATCTGGGTGTGGAACGTGCAGGACAACCCGGCCGGCGGGTGGAGCAATTACTATCCCGGAAATCAGTACGCCGATGTCGTCTCACTGGACGTCTGGTACAAGAGTCACCCGAGTTCCGCCGATTACCAGCAGATGAGGAACATCGCCGGCACAAAGCCCATGGCGATCGGCGAAATAGGCAAGATGCCGACCGCCGCGATGCTGCAGAGCCAGCCTCAATGGGCGTGGTTCATGATGTGGTCCGAGCATCTGCGCGGGAACAACACCAACGCCGAGACGCAAGCGGCGTACTTCCACCCCCGCGTCCTGAACCAGGGCGAGGTCAGTCTCTCCTGAGCGCGGCTGCCGCCGTCGCTGACTCCCGGCTCCCGATCCGGGACCGTGCCGGCGGGGCCCTGGCGGTCGTCGCTCCCGTCCTGACCCACCTCGGGCGCGGGCGGTCACAGCCATCCGCGCAACCCGTGGAGAAAGCCACCAGGATCGTCACGGTGGACGGTGTGCCCCGCACCGTCCACCGTCCGCGTGTGCCAGCCCCTGCTGCGCAGTAAGGCGGCCTCGGTCGGTGGTATCCGCTCGCTGTGGTCAGCCAGTAGAACCAGCGAAGGTACGGCCGGTGCGTCGGGAAGGCCAGGCAAATGCTGGAGGGCGGAGACGGAAGCCGGGTCCCAGGTGGAGAGAGCTTGATGCTCGGCGGTGATGTCGTCGTCGTGCCAGCGCGGGTGCTCGGCACGCAGCTCCCGCCAGGTGGCGTGCTTGACGGCGCGCAGGGCTCTCAGGTCCCGGGGCCTGCTCAGCCATGCGGGGTCACAGTGGATCGTGCGGGCGCAGCGCAGCTGGGGTGCGGCGAGCAGCAGTGCGGCTGAGCCAAGTGAGTGGCCGATTGCGAGGTCCGGAGACGAAGACAGGGTTTCGAGCAGATCGGCGGCCAGGGCGGCTGGGGTGTAGTTGTCGGCACGGCCGCTGGCGCCATGGCCGCGCAGGTCGACGGCGACGACCCGGTAGCCATGGTCGGCGATGGCTGGAGCGACGCGATTCCAGGTGCGTGAGTTCGTCATGATGCCGTGCACCAGCACTGCCGTACGGGTGCCGTTCCCCCAGACCCGGGTGGTGAGCCTCACGAGGCCCCGCCGAAGGGGGCCCGAGCGTGGTGGAGCACCGCCCGCGTGCCGGTCAGCTCACAAGAGCTCCCGGCAGGCACGAACACGGGGGCGACCGGGGAGAGGACCGGGCCGGATGTCGGACGCGCTTCGCCGGCCAGGCACAGCAGAACCTGTGGTCCGGTGCCGGTCGCGCACATGGCTTCGGTGCCCGTCTCCACGCGTGACAGGGCGAACTCCGCCATGGGAGAGCGGTACTGCCCCTGGCCCGCGAGCAGGGTGGGGGTGAGCCGCATGACGGACGGTCGCATCGGGGCGCGGTCACCGATGCCGGCCGGCAGCACTGTGTCGACGTGCTTCTCGGCGAGGCCGCAGAGCCGCGGATCGGTGCGGAAGTCCTTCAGGTCATGCAGGCCGAGCCATTTCGCCATGGTGCGGTACCCGCCGTGGTGGCGGTCCCACCGGTCGGCGAACGGGACGGCCGGCCTCAGGCCGCAGGGGCGAGAGCGGGCGACGGCGTGGTCGACGGGTGCGAATGAGCCTTCGTCGAACTCGCCCGGTTCCGGCGGGGTGCACGGTTCGCAGCCCAGGGACGTGCCGAGCTTGTGGGCCCGGACGAAGGTGGCGTTCATGACACGTGCAGTCTTCGGCGCGTCGTCGATGCGGGAGTACGTGGGGTGGCCGGCGCCGCCGACGTTCTCGTTCGAGCCGAGCCGGTACATGCGGGTGCCGACGAAGCGGAAGCGCTCGTCCCGCAGCGTCAGCACGGTTCCCTCTCGCCTGACAACGACGTCCGCAGTGCTGATGGAAGGACCGGCAGTGACAGGCGAGGAAGCGACGGTGGTGGTGATGAGAGCGCCCACCGTCAGGAGCTCGGCCGGAGCTCTTCGGCAGTGTCGGGGCATGGCGGACCTGGCGTTCGACTCGAAGGAGGAGTGGGAGGGAAGCGGCCGAAGGCCGGCCCGGTCCGGGGAGTGCGTTTCCGGACCGGGCCACAGCCCCGGCGATCGTCGTCAGCCGGTGGTTTCCTGCGGCGGAGCGCTGCTGCCACGAGGCAGCAGCACGGGAGGCGCCGCAGGACCGGACGACGGGTTGCGGCGCTGAACGACGTCGAACAGCCGACGGGTCACTTCGGCGCCGAAGCCGAACACGTCATGGCTCATGGCGGACAGGGTCGGGTGTGTGAGTTGGCACAGCTGCGAGTCGTCCCAGGCGATCAGGCTGATGTCCCTCGGGACGCTCAGACCCATCTCGGCGGCCACCGACAAACCTGCGACCGCCATGATGTCGTTGTCGTAGACGATCGCCGTGGGTCGTTGTGGGGAGGCGAGCAGCGAGCGAGTGGCCCGGGCGCCCTGCTCCCCGGAGTAGTCGGTGGTGACGCTGCGGGCCGGCTCCAGCCCGAGTTCCGTCACGATCGCGTTGAGTGCGGCAGTTCGGATCAGGGTGTGTCCGAGCGCCGCATGGCCGCCCACCCGTGCGATCCGTCTGTGTCCGAGGGTGGCGAGATAGCGCACCGCCTCGTGTACGGCGGCCTCGTCATCGGTCCATACCGAGGTAAAACCGCCGGTCAGGGACGGATGACCGACGGCGACGGCCGGTAGCCCGATCGTCGACAGCGCGGTGACGCGGGGGTCGTTCTGCTGGATGTCGACCAGGATGGAACCGGCGATGCGGCGGGCTTGCCACCATTCGCGATGGACTGCGATCTCCTGGTCGGTGTCTCGTACCAGTTGGAGCAGCAGGGAGCACCCGTGCTCCTCCAGGACGGACTCGACCCCGGAGATGAATTCCATGTAGAACGGCTCGAGTCCGAGCTGTCGCGCGGGGCGGGCGATGACCAGGCCGATGGTGTCCGCGGCGCCGGTCGCCGATCCGGACAGCTTGATCGCTGTCTGGCTGGGTACCCAGCCCAGCTCGGCGACCGCCGCCATAATGCGTGTCCGGGTGGCTTCTGAGACGCCGGGGCGGTTGTTGAAAGCCAGGGACACGGCTCCTCGGGACACCCCGGCAAGGGCTGCCACGTCGTTGATCGTGACGCGCCCCGACCGGCTTGTACGGGACTCACTCACGGCCGGCTCCGCTGTTGACACAGAACAGCGCCGCGCGAGCGGCGTCCGCGTCGGGCTGCGACCAGCCGGTGACCTGCCAACTGGTGCTTTCGCCGGGCAGCAGTGTCACACGTCCGCGATCGGTACGGGCACCGGCGTCGAGCCGGTCGGCCTGGAGCAGGAGGTCCCGCACCAGTCCGGTGGCGGTGACCGTGACCACTGCGCCGTTCTCGCCCTCCTCCGCGATGCGGACATCGTAGGAGGCGTCCGCATAGGCGAACTCGCGGTCTGCGCAGGCGAAGTGGACAGCACGCAAGCCGCCTGTGCCTGGGCCTGCCTCCGGGCCTGCGTCGGGGCCTGCGTCTGCGTCTGCGTCTGCGTCTGCGTCTGCGTCTGCGTCTGCGTCTGCGACCAGGAATTCCCGGCGCGTGTCGCCGAACTGAGTGACCGAGTCCGGCAGCCTCTCCAGTGCAACGCTGCGCTCCATGGCCTTGAGGGCCACCTCGGCGCTTGCCAGCACGGTACCGTCCGCGTCCACCCGGCGAACCGTGACGGAGGTACTCCAGGGAGCGGGGCCCTGATTGCAGCCCGCGATCACCAAGTCACCGTCACGTTCCTGGATCGTCAGCAGCCGGTCGGCATACAGGCGGCGCATCTCGAAGTAGAGGGGCTTGAGCCGGGCGTCGCCGTCGATCGCCGCCCAGGAGGTGACCGGCCAGCAGTCGTTGAGCTGCCACAGCACCGTGCCGGCGCAGCGGGGCCAGTGGGAGCGCCAGTGCTCGACCCCGGCGGCGACGGCACGCGCCTGATTCAGTTGCGTCAGATAGTGCCAGGTGTCGAAGTCGGCGGGTGTCGCGAAGTGCGGGTCCAGCCCTCGGTTCAGCTTGCCGTTGCCGTCTTCCGCCTTCTGGTGGTGCAGCATGCCGGGGGAATCGGCGTTCAGGGGACGTTCGGACAGGGCTCGTTCCAGGGTGGCGAGCGTCGGTGGCGCCTGCCAGCCGAACTCCGCGACGAAGCGGGGCACGGTGGTGAGGTAGTCGCTGTGGTCTCGGCGGTTCCACACCTCCCATGAGTGCGCGGTGCCATGGTCGGGGTCGTTCGGCTCGTGGTCCCATGACCCCGACCAAGGGCTGCCTGCCCAGTACGGACGGGTCGGGTCCGTCTGCGCAACGACGCGGGGCAGCAGACCCAGGTAGTAGCCCTCGCCCCAGGAGTCGCCGGCGAGCGCCTGCTCCCAATCCCAGTCGGCGAAGCCCCACAAGTTCTCGTTGTTTCCGTTCCACAGGATCAGCGACGGGTGGGGCATCAGCCGGGCGACGTTCTCCCGGGCTTCGGCCTCGATCTCCGAACGCAGCGGCTGCTCCTCCGGGTAGGCGGCGCAGGCGAACAGGAAGTCCTGCCAGACCATCAGGCCCAATTCGTCGCAGACGTCGTAGAAGGCCCGGTCCTCGTAGATTCCGCCGCCCCACACGCGTACCAGGTCGACGCCCGCCTCTGCTGCCTGGGTGAGGCGGGTGCGGTAGCGGTCGTCCGTGACCCGGGTGGGGAAGACGTCGTCAGGGATCCAGTTCACCCCTCGGGCGAAGATCGGAGTGCCGTTGACGACCAGGGTGAAGGCGCTTCCGTGTGCGTCTGCGGACGTGTCGACTTCGATCGTGCGGAAGCCGATGCGTCGCTCCCAGGCGTCGAGGACCCGGCCGTCGTCCTCCCCGGTCAGCACGACCGTGCACCCGTAAAGCGGCTGGTCACCGTAACCACGCGGCCACCACAGCGCCGCATCCGGGACTCGTACGGCCAGGGTCACGGTGTCTTCCCCGGGGGCGACGGCAACCTCCGATGAGACGTCGCCGACAGCCGCCGCCAGGCGCAGGGGCCGGTCCCGGCCGGTTGTCGTCCGGTCCAGGTCGACGGTGATCTCGACGAAGCCGCTCCCGTCGCCATCGACAGTGACCCGCGGACGGACCTCAGCCAGCCGGGCTGTGGACCACTGCTCGATTCGCGCCTCGCGCCACACGCCGGCCGTCACCAGCGTGGGGCCCCAGTCCCAACCGAACGAGCAGGCCATCTTGCGGATGTAGTTGAACGGCTCAGGGTATGAATTGGGCCGCGTACCCAGGGCCGCACGGACCGTCTCGGCCTCGGTGTAGGCAGAGGTGAAGACCACCTCGAGCGGTGCCGGACCGGCCTCCAGCAGATCGGTGACGTCGAACCGGTAGGAGCGGTGCATGTTCCGGGTACGCCCCAGCAGACTGCCGGCGGCGTGGACGGCAGCGACCGTGTCCAGTCCGTCGAAGACCAGTTCGGCCCGCTCGAAGGTGTTGTCGCGCCGGGGCAGGTCGGTCGCGTACGCCCAGTCGGCACGTCCCACCCAGGCGGCCTCCGACTCGTTGCGGTCCAGATACGGGTCGGCCAGCAGGCCCGCCGCCATCAGATCGGTGTGGACGCAGCCGGGCACCTGCGCCGGCACGGTGGTTCCGGCCAGCCCCGGAGGCGCGCCCTCGGGGGTGCCGCGGTCGGTGTTCAGGCGCAGCGTCCAGCCCCGGGACAGCGGCGTGCGGACCTTCATGCGTACTCCTTGAGATGTAGTGCGGGGCGCGGTGGGCGGGCAGGTCATTTGGTGGAACCGGCCGCGAATCCGCTGTAGATGAAGCGCTGCAGCGCCAGGAAGACGATCAGAGTGGGCACGATCACGACGATCGTGCCGGCGGAGATGGTCTCCCAGTGGGCGCCGAAGGGGCCTTTGAACCGGAACAGAGCGGTGGAGATGGTGCCGAGTTCGGGGTCCGGCATGTAGAGGAAGGGCACGTAGAAGTCGTTGTAGATCGCGATGCCCTTGACGATGACGACGGTGGCGATGGCCGGTCGCAGCATCGGAAGAATGATCTTCCGGTAGATCGTCCAGGAGTTGGCGCCGTCGATGCGTGCGGCCTCGTCCAGGGACGCGGGGATGGACCGGATGAACTGCAGGAAGATGTAGACGGAGACGATGTCGGTGCCGGTGTACAGGAGGATCGGTGCCCACCGGCTGTTGAAGGCGCCGAGATCGTCGATCACCTGGAACGTCGCGACCTGTGTGGTGACGCCGGGGACCAGCGTCGCCAGCAGGAAGAGACCCATCACCAGTTTCTTGAGGCGGAACTGGAAGCGGTCGATGGCATAGGCGGTCATCGAGCCGATCAGCACCGTCCCGGCGGTGGAGATCACGAGGATCAGCGTCGTGTTGCCGAACGCCCGCAGCATCGCGCCCTGCTCGATGGCGGTCACGTAGTTGGCGAAGTTGAGCCAGTCACCGGGCATCGACAGCGGTCCGCTGTTCGCCACCTCCGACTCGGTCTTGAGCGAGGTCAGCATTACGACGACGAGGGGAACGAGGACCACTGCCGAGGCCATGAGCAGTGACAGGTACTTGAGGACGACGGGAATCCTGGTCGGCACGGTGCGGCCGGCACGGACCGTACGTCGGGACGGGGCGGACATGTCGGTGGTCACGAGAGCTCCACCCTCTCCTCGGGAAACAACCGGCGCTGCACCCAGGTGATCAGCAGGATCAGGATCAGCAGCACGACGGCTGACGCCGAAGCCAGGCCGACCTTGTCGAATTGGAAGGCGAGCTTGACCGTCTGGATGACGAACGTCTCCGTACCGTTGGCACCGCCGGTCATGATGTAGGGAATCTCGAAGACGGCCAGGGAACCGGAAACAGCGAGGATGAAACTCAGGCTGATGATCGGCTTGATGCTGGGCGCGATGATGTGCAGGAACTGCTGCCAGCGGTTCGCCCCGTCCAGCTCCGCCGCCTCGTACAGATGCGGCGGAATGGACTGGATCGCGCCGAGGAACAGCACCATGTTCAGACCCATGAAGCGCCACACCGACACCCCCGCGAGAGAGGGATTGGCCAGGTCCGGGTCGCCCAGCCACAGGTGCCCGCCCTCCGCCCCGGCCAGGCGCAGCAGTGTGTCGAGGGTGCCGTCGGGCTGGAAGAAGTACAGGAACACGAATCCGACAGCCACCCCGTTGATCAGGTAGGGAAAGAACAGCAGGCCCTTGAACAGGTTGCGGAACCGGGTGTTGAAGCTGAGGACTGTGGCGAAGTACAGGGCGAGCGCGATCTGGAGGAACGACGCCGCCAGGTAGAACCCGCTGACGAGGAACACCTCGAACCGAGCGGGCTGTGTCACCAGGTCGGTGTAGTTCTCCCCGCCCACATTGGAGCGTTCGGGGCTGATGCCGTCCCAGTCGGTGAAGCTGTATCCGATCATGTCGGCCACCGGCAGGAACGTGAACATCAGCAGCAGCGCCAGCGGCGCGGCCAGGAAGAGCCAGGGGGTCAGGGCTGCGTTACGGAGCCGTCCTCCGGCGCGTGGCCCGCCGGGGGCCGGCTCCGGCGACGGGGTGCTTCGCCGGCCGGCGGCCGGCCCGCCGGCACGAATCTTGTGGGCAACGGTCATCTCATGGTTCCTCGTGGTGGGTTCCCTGTCAGGCGCGCGTCGGGGTGGCGGCACGGCGAATGGTCCACACGTGGCCCTGCCCGGGCGGGCGAGCGCGGCGCACCCGTCCCGGCCGTGGTCCCGCCGCGCCGCGGCACGGTCACCCGCCGAGTGTCTGCTGAGCCTCGGCCCACTTGCCGTTCAGCTCGCCGAAGTAGCTGTCCATGTCCCCGTCGGCCGCGCCTCGGGCGACATCGACCAGCTTCTGCCGGTAGTCCTGGGCGGTGATGCCGATCTCGGACGCCTTGTCGATCCTGTTCACCTCGACAACGTTCTCCTGGTCCTGCGGAATCATCGTGACATCGTTGTCAGAGAATGCCTTGAGCGCGTCCGGAAGCGGAGCGCCCTTGACCGAGGAGATGGACCCCTCACCGGCGGCCTGACCGGACTTCGTGATGTACCAGTCGAGCCACGCCCGGGCCGCCTCCTTGTTGCCGGAGTGTGCGTTGACTGCGTACTGGTAGTCAGGACGAAGCACCGAACAGTACGTTCCGTCGTTCTGCGCCGGGAACGGCATGAACGCGATGTCGTCAGGGTTCTTGCCTGCGGCCTCCGCGCCGGCCCGCATCTGGGAGATCGCCCAGGACCCCAGCCACATGGATGCGACCTTCCCGGATCCGATCTGCGCCTTGGAGTCCTCCCAGTTGGTCGTGGTCGGGTCAGGCTCCGCCAGCTTCTTCTCGACGATCGTGTAGAGGAGCTTGTCGATCGCGTACAGGTCGGATCCGCTGCTCCAGGGGTCCTTGGTCTTCGCCAGGGAGTCGTAGGACCCGGAGTCGCAGGAGGGCGAGCCGATGGCGTTCGTCCAGTTGGTGAGCGGCCAGCCGTCCTTGTAGTTCGTGTAGTAGGGGACGGCGTCCGTCTTGGCCTTGACGGCCTCCAGGTCCGCAATGAACTCCTCGGGCGTGGTGGGCCAGGCCTTGATGCCCGCCTTCTCCCAGACCGCCTTGTTGTAGACGAACCCGTTGGCCACCCCGATGTTGGCCAGGCCGTAGACCTTGCCGTCCACGGTGGCGTGGTCGGTGTAGTCGAACTTCTCCGACAGTGCGATGGAGTTGCCGAGCGGAGCGAAGAAGTCGGGGTACTGCTCGACGGAAAGGGAGTTGGGGATCAAGAGGACGTCACCGTAGTTCTCGGTGTTCATCCGGATCTTGGTCTCGCCCTCGTAATCGGTCAGTCCCTCGAACTTGACCTTCACACCCGGGTAGATCTTGTTGAACTCGGCCGCGTACTTCTTCAACGAGCCGTCGGCAATCTGGTCCGTCCTGTTGGTCAGGACCGTGATACCGCCGGACACCTTGGCGGGATCGCTCGGTGGAGCCGCGATCTCGCCGGTCGTTGCATCCCTCTGACCACTACACGCTGTCACTGCAACCAAAGTCGCAGCCATCAGAACCACGCATTTTCTGCGCATTTCATCCACTCCTCACTGCACGTCTTTCGGTGTCACGCCCTGGGGAGCGTCGCATCGACTCCCGCTGTCCCGGCCTGATGAGCGCTCAACGTAGACGTAACGCGGTGGCAATGTCCATAGACCGCTCCACCTGAATTTGGCGCCTATGCAAGGCCCTGAACAGCGACTTTACTAAACGTTGACTAAATCAATCGCAACTTGAACATGCCCGTCGAGAGAGATTCGGCGAGGGCTGGACAACGTTGTCAGGCGATGGTCGGATGTGGTGTCCTCAACCGGACCGCACATGTCACGCCGATCCAGAGGATCATCACCATGAGTAATCATCGATCGGAAGTCCGATCGCCGGACAGTGACTTGATCGCCGCGCTCGACATCGGCGGAACCAAGATCGCGGGTGCCCTGGTCAACCGGAACGGCACGCTGGTCCATCGCGCGCGCCGCTCCACCCCGGCGCAGGGATCCGCGGGCGCGCTCCTCGACGCGGTGTACGAGGTCGTGAACACCCTGGCTGCCAGCCCCCTCTGGGAACGCGTACGCGCGGTGGGCATCGGCAGCGCGGGCCCTATCGACCTGAAAGGCGGAAGTGTGAGTCCCGTCAACATCCCTGCCTGGAGGGACTTTCCCCTCGTCGAGTCCGTCGGAAGACATCCAGCCGTCTCACATCGGCACGTGATGCTGGCGGGCGACGCCGTGGCGATGAGCGCGGCTGAGCACCGCCACGGCGCGGCACGCGCACACAAGAACGCGCTGTGCCTCGTGGTATCCACCGGCGTGGGCGCGGGCCTGGTTATCAACGGCAGCGTGCACCACGGGATCACAGGTAATGCCGGCCATCTCAGGCACATCAGCATCGACTTCGACGGTGACCCCTGTCCGTGCGGCGCGAGGGGTTGTCTGGAAGCCATCGCCAGCGGTACCGCCATCAGTCGGCACGCCCTTGCCCTTGGCTGGCGACCGCCTCTGACAGCGGACGCGGACGCAACGGCGGTGGCGGCGGCGGCTCGCGACGGGCAACCGGCTGCTCTCGCCGCGTTCGACCGGGCGGCCCGCGCGCTGGCGGCCGGCATTGCAGCCACGGCTGCGATGATCGAGATGGACATCGCTGTGGTCGGCGGCGGTGTAGCCCAGTCCGGCGAGGTGCTCTTCGAACCGCTCGCTCGCCACCTGCGACGCTATGCGGCCATGCCATTCCTGCGGGAGCTGCGCGCAGTGCCGGCTGAACTGGGGCCCGACGCCGGTCTTGTCGGCGCCGCGGTGCTGGCGGCAGCTGGAGTGCCGGCCGCTACGGTCGGTACTCGTTGAGGGGAGCCGATAGGTATCCAGCGAACTCATGAGCCGTCTCACCGACTCCCGCCGTCGTGTCCGGAGTGCTCCTGGATGGAGCCCTCCTCGGTGGCCAGTCCCTTCCAGCCACAGGTGGGTCCTGCGTGGTGAACAAGCGCCGGTACGACGGCAGGGTGCGGCTGCGGCTGCGGGGGCCGGATGCCAATGTAGGTGATCAGGCAGCGTCGGCCTGGTAGTCATGTCACCCTCGAGGTGAATTCTCCTCGTACGACGGTTCCGGAGACCACGCATGTACACGGTGCCGTCCCGGTCACGCAGGCCGCCGCGCGGGTACTGTTCGTGAAGCCGCACCAGCGCCCGGCAGACGATGACCACAACCGTTTCCGACGGGCCTCGTCGTGCAGGGACCGGCCCACGGCCCGACCGCAGCCGGTCAGACGGCCAGGCCGTCCGCTCCCTCTGCCGGTCAGGAACGCAGCTTGGGCATCAGCGCCCTGACGGTCTCCGCCATGGCCGGCCAGGCCGCAGTGATCTGTTGATCCGTCAAGGGGGTCAAGCTCTGCACCTGGACCTCGCATCCCAGACTGCTGTCCCGGACCACCAGCCGGAGGTCGCTGCGGAACACTGCGGCCTCCTTGACGCTCTCGTAGCGGAAGGCCCCGCCGCCGAGCCCGGGTACCTGCACCACCGGGCCACGTGCCTCCTTCGACGCCGAGGACAGCAGGTACTCGTACTGCTTGGTTCCGAGGGCCACGTCCCTCCATACGGTGCAGTAGACGACGGAACGGCCGTCCGCCTTCGTCGTGGACGCCCTGAAGCCCTGCAGACAGGCGGCGCCACTGCCCGTTGCCTTGTCGGCGCCGGTCCGCTGCCCCTTCGGCGGACCGTCCGTCGGCGCCACGGCGGCAGTCAGCGGGCCGAAGTCGACCTTCGGGCAGAGGTCCGTCGGCGGACGGTAGTCGCCCGGCCCGTTCGTCGGGACGGCAGTCGCCGTCGGCGTGTCTTCCGCATCGGCGGACGCCTTCCCGTCCCCGCTGCCGCACCCGGCCAGTGCGCCGAGGACGAGCACCACACCCGCGCTCCAACTCGCTGCACGAATGCGTTTGCCTGTATGGGACACCTTCACGTTCTCTCCCCTCGGTGTCGGCCCGTCCAAGGCCAACGGCATCACCACCGTCGCAGAAATGCAGCCCTGGACCCATCCGGGAGAACACGTAATCCTCCACGTAAGAGAACGGGAGAGAGCCGGCTCACCCCCGCCGACGACGATCAGCGCCACCGGCAAGTTCCTGCCGTGTGCCGGCTCTGTTGCCCGCCTCACCGAGCGGGGCGCGACGTACCCCGCCGACCGCCGGCCCGGCAGGCGTGAACAGTGCGAGGGATCAAGTCGGGGCTTCGGGGGTCCTGACAGCCGGTCGATGCCAATAGACCGCAACAGCCGGAGCAGAAGCGCTCCTGTCGGCGACGGCCGACACCGCGATCAGCAGCCGGAATGACTTGAGTCACGTCGGCCGCATGCTCGATCGTCCGCCGTGGGCTCGTCCTTGTGGTTTCTCGTCTCCATGTCGCGCATGAGTCGCCGCTCCTTACTGGTTCGTGACACGGATACCCGGTGGCCTTCGTCACACCGCCGTGCCGTCACAGGGTCGGGGTGGCCGACGACTTATGGGGCTCAAGGCGCCGCGCGGACGATCCGCGCGGCACGATTCCACAAGCGAGGACGTGTGATGGAACCCCGTATGAACCTGTTCGCGAACGAGACCGGCGCCAAGATCGGCAAGCGGATGTTCGCTGTGAGCCAGGTGATCCACGACTCACCTCTGCCCAAGGCCATCCAGGAGCTTATGCAGCTGCGCGCCAGCCAGATCAACGGCTGCGGCTTCTGCGTCGACATCCACGGCAAGGACGCCGCGGCAGCCGGCGAGACCGCGGCGCGGCTGAACCTGGTGTCCACCTGGCGCCACTCCACCGTGTTCACCGACGCGGAGCGTGCCGCGCTGGCCCTCGCCGAGGAGGGCACCCGCATCATCGACGGCAACGAGGGCGTCTCCGACGAGACCTGGGCCCAGGTCCGCAAGCATTACGACGACGACCGGACCATCGCTCTGGTCTCCCTGATCGCCATGATCAACGCGACCAATCGGCTCGGCGTGATCCTCAACAACCAGGGTGGCGCCTACGAGCCCGGCGATCTCACCACCATCGCCGGCTGACTCTTCCTGTCGCCGGGCCGGCCCTCGGCCATCGCTCCGAACCGGCCCGGCGGCAGAACCACCGCACGCGTCGTCGGCGGGGAAGCCGGCGGGCACAGGACGTGCCGGGTGTCCCGCTCGCGCCGCGCCGGGTCGGACGCTCCCGCCGATCGGCTGCGCCTCCGGAGCGGAGATCTCCTCGCCGCGTTGGAACGGCGAGCGCCCCGCGGCGGGGACCGACGGCACTTGACGACTTCCGGCACTTGTCACCATGACACGCGGCAGACGCGACCCCGAAGGGACCACACGGGTTCTGACGGCCTCGGACTCGGCTCTCACCGGCGCGAAGTTCCGCCGGCCTTCGCCCCCATGGCGGACCTCGATCAAGGCATGGCCGATGGGCGGCGTCCTGTGCCAGGGTGGCCGATATGGACTGGAAGTCTGAGAGCCCGGAACTCTGGTCGTTCCTGGAATCACTGGACCACGGCGAAAAACTGTCCGGCACCGTCGCGGCGATCGAACGGTACGGGGTCTTCGTGGCCTTGGACGACGGTCCCCGGCATCCCCTGTTCCCCGGAGCCGGGTTCATCACGATCCCCGAACTCTCGTGGCGGCACATGGACGCTCCCGAAGATGTCGTCCAGGTCGGACAGCGTGTCTCGTGCGAGTTCCTCCAGTTCGACACCTGCAACGCGGAGGCCAGGCTGTCATTGTGCGCTCTGCAGCCCGACCCACTCCCGGCCTTCGCCGAGCGCATTGGGGTGGGCCAGGTTACCCATGGGACGGTGGACAAGGTGCTCCCGTTCGGTGCCTTCGTCAGCCTTGGAGACGGGGTCGTCGGGCTGGTCCCTTTCGGAGGGGCCTCCGGTCGGCCGGCGACCGAGCGGCCAGAAGACTTCGCGGCCGGCGAGGAGATCGTCGTAGTCATCACGGGCATCGACCTGCCACGCCGGCGGGTCTCCCTCTCCAGGGCGGAGGGGACCCGGTACCCGAGTGCCGCGCCGTCTGTATGACCGCTTCGCCCGTGAACTTCCCCGATCGTCACCCGGGCACACCGAGCCCGGGCGGGCTGCCCGCCGGCCGAGGACTTCCTACTTCAGTGGATGGGACCGCGTCCGTCGTACGGGACGACTGCCGCGGAGTGATCGTCGGCGGGTGAGATGTCCAGACGACCGCGGGCGAAGTGGAAGGCGAACTCAACGGCGTGGCCTTCGAATACCAGCGAAGTGATGGGCCCGTCTTCGTACGGCGGGGTTTCCGAGCCGATGTGGTAGCCGGTGCGGATCACCTCGTCGTCGAGGTCCGTGCTGTCCACGGTGGCGAAGCCCGGGTTCTCCGTGTCGCAGGTGCCGTCGACCCGCAGCTCGTAAAGGATCTCCAGAAGGCCCGGTCCGGGGCAGCTCCAGCGGAAGCGGCCGATGCTGAGGACCGAGGTCATGCTGTCGAGGCGGCTCCACCCCCGCCCGTCGGGGAGGAAGTTCAGTTCGCTGGTCTCCGTACCCCCTACGTCGAAGGGACCGCTGTACCAGTGGCCGAACAGACGGCTGTCGGTCATGCGTGTCACAGTCCCATTGTCCCCCACGCCAGAATGCTCCGCCCAGCGCGCCTGGGCCGCGGGAGCACGCCCCGTGCCACGGTGCCCGGCCGGGGCGCGCACCGGCGGCGGTGGTCAAGGCGCGGCGATGTCGACCGACTTGCTCTTGAACTGGCCGGCGATGACGGTCTTCATCACGCGCTTGCCGACGGGGTTGTTGGTCAGCCTCTGTATGAGGGTGCGAATGGTGATGTCCCGCCGGCTCCGGGGGACGAACATCGGCAGACCTTCCTTGCGGCCGAGGTGCTGCTGGGTGGTGATGAAGAGCCGGAGTCTCTGGTCGTATTCGCGCAGGGCCCGGGGGATGTTGTCCGGGTTGCGCTGCAGGGTGGTGCCGAGAAAATCGGCGCCTGCCAGGGAACTGGAAGCGCCCATGCCGGAGTAGAGGGTCAGACACCAGGCGGAGTCGCCGAGAAGGACGACGCGGCCGGTGTGCCAGGTCGGCATCACCACCTGGTGGGTGGAGTCGAAGAGGACGTCGTCGGCCTTCTCGAACTGCGTCAGCAGGTTCTCCAGCACCGGCCCGGTGGGCTCGGGTCCGAAGGCACGGCGCAGCGACTCGATGGGCGGGCGGTGGAACTGGGCGTCCTCGTCGTCGGTGCGGTAGTTGAAGAGCACACCTGGCTGGTGGTCGGTGAAAGGGAAGAGCCAGACTGAACGGCCGGGCTCGGCCAGGATCATTCCGTCGTTGGGCCGGAAACCTGGCACGGGCTCCTTGAGAACCGTGGCGCCGATGATGTGGTGGAACGGCTGCAGGTAGTCGGAGTCCGGCCCGAAGACGAGGCGGCGGACGGTGGAGCGCAGCCCGTCGGCACCCACGACGAGGCCGAAGCTCTCGGTGGTCTCGGTGGTGTCCTCGCCTGTGGTGGTGCGCAGGGTGACGTCCACGCCGTCGGGGTGCTCGTCGAGGGCGACCGGCGTCGTGCCGTACCGGATCTCCGTCCTGGCCGCGACCTGGTCGTAGAGGGCGGCTTCGATGTCTCCGCGGAGGATGAGGCGGGGCTCTCCGGGCAGGTCGCCGTAACCCATGCCCGGTCGGCGGTGCCCTTCGCGGTCGATGTCGTAGGTCACGCTGGTCGGGTCGGTCCGGTTGCCGATGGCGTCCAGGACGCCCATCCGCTCCGCGGTGGCACGGCCGGTCTCGAACAAGCCGATGAAATATCCGGCAGCACGGCGTCCGGGAGCGCGCTCGACGAGCACGGGCTCCCAGCCGATCTCGTGCAGCCGCATGGCCGTGGCCAGTCCTCCGATATCCATGCCCACGATCAGGGCCCGGGGCTTGTCCATGAGCGTCTCTCCATCGTGTGGGGGTGGTGTCTTGTCGGGGGTGATGTCTGTTGAGGGCTGTGTCTCTTGAGGGCGGTGTCTTCTTGGAGGCGGTGTCTCTTGAGGGCGGTATCTCTTGAGGGCGGTGACGGCGCCCCCGGCCCTGGCCCTCGCGAGCGACGTCACGGGCGGTGCCGTGAGTCCGTCACATGTGGACGGTGGGAGCGGCGTCGGGATCGTGGGCCGGGGCGCCGCGGCGGAAGAGCAGCCCGCAGATGATCATCCCTGCGGCGAAGAGGGCGGCGGACCATGCGTATGCGGTGGAGTAGCTCTCCAGCGTCGACCGGGCGATCAGGTCGGGTGTGTGCTGCTTGCCGGCAAGGAAGTCGGTGGCGGCACCGGCAGCGAGGGAGCTGAGCAGGGCGGTGCCGATGGAGCCACCGATCTGCTGCATGGTGTTGACGCCGGCGGAGCCGACGCCGACGTCTGCCGGGTCGATCCCGGACGTGGCGGCGCTCATGGCCGGAGCCATGATCAGCCCCATGCCCAGGCCGAAGAGCAGCAGTGGCGGCAGGACGTGGGCGGCGTAGGGGGAGGAGGCGTCGAGTTCGGTGAGCCAGACCAGGCCGGCGGCCGACAGTGCCATGCCGAGCGGGACGATCGGCTTGGGTCCGAAGCGCGGAGTGAGGACGCTGGAGGACAGGGTGGCGCTGATCATCACGGCACCGACCATGGGCAGGAATGCCAGGCCGGTCTCGACCGGCGAGTAGCTCAGCGTCTGCTGCAGGTAGTAGGTGAGGAAGAGGTTGACCCCGAACATGCCGGCGGCGGAGATGAACATCGCGATGGAGGCGGCGCCGCGGTTGCGGTCGAGCAGGACGCGAAGCGGCAACAGCGGATGCGCGACCCGGGTCTGGAGCCGGACGAACACTGCGATCAGGACGGCACCGGCGGCCAGGAAGCCCCACGTGCCGACCGAGCTCCAGCCGTCGTGCTCCGCGTTCGCGAAGCCGTGGACGAGGGCGAACAGACCGGCTGTGACGGTGACCGTGCCAGGAACGTCGATCTTGACGCCCTTCTCCCAGCACCACCATCAGCTGGGCCATCGCGATGACCGCGAGTATCAGCCAACGACGGCCGTAATGCCGCGCCGCCGGCCGATCGGCCGGCGGCGGGCCGGCTTCGTTCATGACGGCAGTCACAACAGTCTCCACAAGTACGACGAGAGGGAAGCGGAGAAGTCATCTCCATTTACGGAGCAGTAAGCGGAGATGGCATCTCCGGATAGCTGCCTATAGTGGAGGCATGAGCCGTAGAACCGCCCCCGCCCCGCCCTCTGGCGACACCCCGGCCCGCCCCCTCCGCGCCGACGCCGAACGCAACCGCCGGCGCATCATCGCCGCAGCTCAACAGGTGTTCGCGATCCGAGGACTCGACGTCACCCTCGATGACATCGCCCACCACGCAGGCGTCGGCGTCGGCACGATCTACCGGCGCTTCGCCAACCGCGAGGAACTGATCGAAGCGATCTTCGAGGAGGAGATCCAACGCGTCATCGACGTCGCCGAGGAAGCCCTCACCCACGAGGACCCCTGGGACGGTCTCGTCCACTTCTTCACCAGGTCCAGCCAGGACTTCGCCGACAACCGCGGACTGAGAGAAGTCCTCATGGTCGGCACACACGGCAAGGGCCGGGTCGCAGACGCTCGCGAACGGCTCTCTCCCGCGATCAGTGCCGTCATGGAGCGCGCCCAGCAGCACGGCTCACTCCGCAACGACATCGAGGTGACCGACTTCCCCCTCGTCCAGATCATGCTCGGAGCTGCGACGCAGCTCACCGGCTCCGTCGCGCCCGACCTCTGGCAGCGCTACCTCATCCTGATCCTCGACGGCCTCCGCACGAGCCGTCAGGCCCCGACCCTCCTCCCCCACCGCGCGCTAAGCCAGGAGGAATTCGACCGGACCGCCCCATAGGACTGCTCCGACCGCGTGCGTGGGGTCGCGCATGGCTGCCCCTGCTCCAGGGACGGCTGCCTGTGCCGCCCGTACGCGAGCGAAGTGGATGCTCGTCACGCGGTACCCGGCCACAGCGAGCTGCGGCGGCTGCTCTGTTCCGCACTCCTGAATATCGAGTCCGCTCGCAGGCACCGACGCCCTGACCGAAGATCTTGAGTCCGGTGCCCGCGCCCGGCACATCGCTCACCCACGGCAAGCGACCCCCGGCGGTCGGCGCCGGTTCATCGGCCCCGACCCGAACCGAAGCAGTCACAAGCCGGTTATCTGCGCGGGCGTCACGGGCCTTGAAAGACGGTGCAGGTACCGGACGCCGAACACTGCGGACCGACCTCTCGGAATATCCCCCTGCTCTCGAGCGCGGGTTGATCCTCCTCAAGCACCGAGTCGACGCCTGATCACCGCCCGCCTTCAAGGGTGCGGCACGGAGGCCGCAAGCCCCGGGGAGCACTCGGCCAGGGATCGAGACTCTCGGCGATTCGGCCAAACTCCGGATGAGGACGTGCCCTTGTGCGCTGGGGATCGATGTATCCGGCAACCGAGCGCCGCCGCCTGGGGTCGGCATTCGACTCAGTCCGAAACACGTGTGTTCGAAAAGCGTGGGCCCTCGTTGAACCTGACGAACCCATCCGACGACCGGGCATCGGAGGACACCGTGCACCCTGCCCTCACGGCGCACACGATATCCGGGCGGAGATCCGCGATCTCGCCGCTCGGTGGCGAGCAGCAGGATCGCCCGACCGCTACCGCCTCGCATTCGACCGGAAGGGTGGCCGGCGGGCCTCATCGCAGTGCGGCCGTCTGTCCTGCTCTTTCCCATTACCGCGCCCGCTCGATGAAGGAGCCGTCTCATGGCCCATACCTGCCGGCCCGTTCCGGGCTCCCCACAGGAACGGGAGGAGCCGTTCGCTGCCGCGTCCTGTGCCCGCTGCCGGCCGGGCCTGCCGGACGTCGCGGTGCGGTTGCCGGCCGGCAGGGTGGCGCCGGTGCTGCTGAACCCGGGCACCGGTCCGGGCAGGTAGTGCTCGCGCTCCGGCCGGGCTCCCCCGGCCTCGATGAGGAGACCGTTCGACAGCTTCGTGAGCACGCGGTCGACGGTGCCCTGACGGAGGAAGCTGTGTTCACCGTCCTGCCGGCCAGGCGGCCCGGGGGTGCCGGAGGAGCAGCGGGAATCGGCACTCCGCACCACCGGACACCCGTCCGGGGCTTCCGAGCCTGAATCCGGCAGGCGAGGTGCCACCCGCGCGGGTGCTGCTTCCGCCGGAGGAGTACGTCGCATCGCTACCTAAAATGACCGGATTCGCCTGCGTGTTCTTCACCGACGGAGAGAACCGGCCGGTGCAGTTGCGGGCCACGTATTGCAGAACTCATCCGTGGCAGTTCCCGGGCGGGACGATGGATCACGGCGAGCGGCCCTGGCAGACGGCGCAGCGGGAGTGCCGCGAAGAGACCGGAATCAACGTGGAAGGGCCGCCGCGGCTGCTCGCTTCGGTCTTCGGCCTGCCAGGGGGCGGCTGGCCCTTCAGTACGTCGGGGTGCGTGTTCGACGGGGGCCGGCTCACCGATGAGCAGATTCGATCCATCGCCCTGGACCCGGACGAGCATGACGCGGTGCGGGTTCTTCCGCTGGAGGAGTGGCAACCGCTGATGCCACGGCAGGACTTCGCCCGTCTGGAGGCGGTGATGACGGCGCGGCTGACCGGGATCGCCGCATACTTCGACTCGTGGAACTGGGGGGACAGTTGAGCATCATCCTGATGGCCGATCAGAGGGTGGCGGCGTCTCGCGCGGCGGGACTGTGGCGAGCCGCTCCCCGATGGCCGCACGGGCCTGGTGGCCCTGCTGGCCGATGAGCGCGTGAGCTATCTCGGCGAGGTCTTCGCGTACCTCCGCCAACGCGTCGGCGACCAACTGCTGGACGTCCGGGGCCGTCCACCCGGAGGGCTACGGCTGCCGGTCGTCGAGCGCTACCGGCCACCGGCGCGGACGAACCACTTCGAGCGGCACTCGCAGAGCCTTCGTGGAGCGCACCCGCAGTGAACATCGCAGGCAGTGCGGAGCGCGGCCCGCCGCCACATGGTCACCGCGGGAGATCGCCCCGCACAGCGCCGGCGCCGCCCTCGATCCGACTCTCGTCGACACCGCGGGCGGAGAGCTGGACACGGAAGCACGGCGACCCCGAACAAGCCGACGAGCTCTTCGCCCGGGCCCGTCGGCTACCGAACAGCTCGGCTCCTGCGCCGACGATGCACACCGACAGCTCGGCCTTCCCCCGAGCCCCAGCCCGTCATCGATCTCACCAGCTCCCTCGCCCCGCGACCGCACGCACGCTCCACCACACCAGCTCGAGGAAACCATGAACCACTCGCTCGACTCACCCACCACCGGCACCGCACCACTCGGCGGTCGTGTGCCCGCCCTGCACACTGCGGACCCCTCCCTTGAACGCCGCACGGGCCACTGTCAGTGCGGCGACATCGTCTACGAGATCCTCGGAGCCCCTGACGACCCGCAATTGTGTTCGTGCCGGCACTGCACCCGCATGTCCGGCGGCCCGGCCACGCTGTGGGTGGGGTTCCGCCGGGAGACGTTGAAGTGGATCGGAACCGGTGGTGAACCCGCCTGGTACGCGACCTGGCCCACACTCAGCCGCGGCTTCTGCCCCCGTTGCGCGACCCACCTCATCTCCGTTGCCGCCGACTCGAACATGATCATGGTGAACGCATTCAGCCTTACCGACCAGAGCGGCACAGACCCCGTGGGCCACAGCTTCCGCGAGATGGCCCCGCCATGGATGAAGGTGACCCTCGGTCTCGTGCCCGGCTCGACGGCAACCGGAGAGGCGCACGACGAAGCCGACACCGGCTGATGGGAGCAACGCCGACAGGCGGCCGGGCGACCCATGGGTGATACCCGACGGGCGGGTAGGAAGACCACACCCCAGGCCGACGATCAGCATGGGTGGCTGCGGGTGCCGTTGGCGCCTGCCTCGCTGTCGCGCCGACGTCCGAAACGTCGGCGGGAACGGTACTGCAACAGGAAGGTGAAGTGCGCGCAGACTGATCCCGAGGGGCGGACGATCCCACGTGTTCCGACAACGGCGGTCTCGGCTGGAACCACTTCTCCGGCAGGCACCACCGTCAAGAAGGGCCGGGTGGTCGACACGGCACGGGACGGGAAGGCGGACGTAAGAGCTTGTCCGGCCGCTCGGCTGCGCTCACAGGTCACCGTGCGCTTCGAGTTCGAAACCCCATCCGACCTGATGCATTGTCGGAGCGTGGGGTCACACTGGCCTTCTCATCGTCCAGGAAGGGGTCAGTGTGGCATTCAGGGCCGTGCATGCGCAGTGGGGAACGGTCTTCGCGCACCTGCCGGATCTCGGGTGCGGACACAGTTGGGAATCGGTGTGGAAGACGAGGCCGCCCGCGCCGGTCACCTGCGACGAGTGCCGTCACCCGATGCACGCGAAGACCTCCGGCACCGGTTTGCGCTTCTTCGCCCACGCACCCGGGGCGCCCACGTGCGCGCTCGGTCTGGAGTCCGTGGCCCACCACCTCCTCAAGCTCGAACTCGCCACCGCAGCGCGCGACGCCGGCGCCCACGCCGAGCTCGAAGTCCCGGGCCCCGGCGGCGCTTGGCGGGCCGACGTCCTGGCAACCGATCCCAGCGGGGCCTGGAGGATCGCGCTGGAAGCCCAGCTCGCACCGATCACCGACGCGGACATCACCGCCCGCACCGAGAAGATGCGCGCCGACGGCGTTTCCTCGATCTGGTTCAGTGACCGGCCTCGCCCGCCCTGGCTGGGCACCGTCCCCTCTGTACGCTTGGAACGGCCGGACGGCGAGAAGCGTCTCATCGTCGCTGAGGGCCTTGTGAAGTTCTCCGATCGCGGCTGGGCAGCGGTCCCGGCCTCCCTGTCCCAGTTCCTCACCTGGGTGCTCGACCGCCGTGTCCTCCCGCACACCCCGCGGTCCCCGCTGTGGTACCCGCAGCGCACTCTCACCACGGTGTGGACGGCAACGCACTACGTCCAGGCCGAGGACACCCATCTCGTCGTGGAAGAACGCAGAAGGCGTGAGCACGAGGCCCGTATGGCCCCCTTGCGAGCGGCCCATCAGAAGAAGCGGGACGCGATCCGGGCCAAGAGCGCCATCTCGCGCGCGAAGGCTTCGAGCGTGGCCACCGAGGCCGAGCGAACAGCCCGCGCCACGCGGGCCGGGAGGCTGCGGGAGGTCGCCATCCGCTTCCGTCCGGGCATCGGTCCGGCACTGGCGAAACTGGCCGACGAGCACGATGTCACCGCGACTGTGGGCTGGAGCACCGGCGATCCCCGGTACGCCGGTGGCGTACCCCTCGTCGACGAGGGCGGCGTCCCGGCCGCCGTCTTCGACCCGGACCCAAGGCGTGTCCACGGGCATGCCTTTCGCCTCTTGGCCGGACTCCTCCTGATCTTTCCCAGCCGAACCAGCCAACGGCGCTTCGAGAAGGCCATGAATCTCACCCGGTACAAGCCGATCGACGGCTACCGGACCGAGTTCGTCGACACTCCGCCCTCCCATCCCACCGCCTCCCGCCCGAGCACGTCCGATGTCCTCATATGCACCTGTCCTGACCCGCGGCTCGTCGCAAGGATCCAGAACGCCGAGTACCCCGCCGAGCCGAGCGACCGGATGGGCCCTGCTGCGGCACTTTTCCGCATTCGATGCCGGGTGTGCGGCGGCAGGTACGAGGGACCGTGGCGTCGGACCGGCAGCGCACCCATCAATCGGACGAGTCGCCCGAAGGCATGAGCCGACGACAGCAACGACCTCCTCCACGTACCGTCGTTCCCGGCGCCCTGACGACTCGCACGCGATACCCGGCCCTGGACAAAGTGAACGAGGAAGTCTTCATGGCGCCAGTGTCTCCCCGGCCGCTGACAATGCCGCTCCGGACTGTGGTCCGACTCG